>NZ_JABUMU010000002.1:0-1105614 GCF_013336625.1 Myxococcus sp. CA033
CACCATCCGCTTCACCATCTGCGCCTTGAATGCGTCTGTGTACGGCACTTCAACCGCCTGCACTCGCCCCCTTCGGGTGGTCAGCTCGGCATCTCAGCCGAGGCGACTTCTTCCCTGACACAGGGGGGTATATCCAATACTGGAAGGCGACGAGTGAGGCGTCGTGCCTGGCCGCGAACTCCCTCTGCTTCAGCCCACTCGCCTCGAACTCTTCCACCAACTGCTTCCACTCATTCGGATTGGGTCGTCGCATGCCGGAGTGAACCGGGTAGTAATGCGCAGGCCGAGGGCCAAATCACGAAGCTCAAGCTCATCAAGCGTCAGATGTATGGCCGTGCCAATTTCGACCTACCGCGTCGTCGTGGGCTGCGATACAAGGGTCATCCCTCCATCAACGGCGATGGCTCAACTATTTCCAGCGCCGCCAGCAGAGACTCAGTGCCGAATGGCGTGTCTCTCCGCAAGGAATCCAGGAGCGCCGTGCGTGCCACACGTTGCGTCAGGTCCGAGTACGAGAACAGCACTGGCCGCTCACTCCGGCTCACAAGCAACTCCACGTCCTGGGCTTTGTAGTGACTTCCCTCGAGCATCCGTTCAAAAAGGTGCCGGCGCTCGACAGGGCCTGGACGCGTGAACTCCAGCGTCAACGTTGCACGCCGCAGAAGCGCAGGGTCCATCGCCCGCGCACGATTGGTAATCATCAGCACCGCCATTCGGGTCTTTTCGCGAACAAGAAGATCGATTTGCTTGATGAGAACGTTGAGCCCTGCTCTGTCCTCATGATGGGCCTGACGCTCCGAGCGACTCAGACCGAGATCATCCGCCTCATCAATGATGAGCAATCCCGCGCCCTTCCCCACCTTGGCCCGGGCTTGGGTGAATGCGTCCGTCACTCTGGCTGATAGCTCTCCCACCATTCCAGTGCCTCGGATATTGGAAGGCGTTTCAAGAACCAGCACCTTCTCCTTGAGCTCATGCGCCAGCGGCGTTCCGATCGTCGTCGCCAGCGCTGTCTTCCCGCAGCCAACTTCCCCTGCCAACAGCACGAGCGGAGAGGCGGAGCGAAACGTCTCCACGAGAAGCAATCCTTTGGGATGATGACGGTGGACCCAGGTCTCCAGCCGATTGTGGGCCATTACGAGGACCAGCCCATCAATCAGTCTCTGCTTGTGTGCATCGAGACCAACCAACGCATCGAAATGCTGCTTCGCCATGCGGTCGGGATGTGTTGCCTCTAGGAGTTGCAACTCCGCCATCACCATTCTCCTATCCGGCTGCGAATGAGTCCGTAGCCATCCTTCGAATACGCACGATCTCGAACAGCATCCCCGCCCACACTGGCCCCTGGACCCCAGCCTCGCCTTCGCATTTCCTCACGCACGTGGCCCTGAACGGCATCCCGGTAATCGACATAGATGCTGCACGTCGTGCCTGCGGGCTGCATGTGGAGCTTTTGCCCACCTGATGGGGAGGACCCCAGAAGCGAGCCGTCATCGCTCACCTCATACCTGAATGCTCCCTCGGTTCCATTGGGACGAGTGAACTGAAGCTCAAATGCAGAAATAGCCTGTTGTGTCAGTAAGTAGGTCAAGTCGCCGTACCACTTCTGTGCCCTCTCCTGCGAAACAAAACCTCTCAGCACGCATCCAACAAAGTCATCCAAGACAAGATTCATGACTTCCCGAACTCGAGCCTCCGTGAAGGTTCCTGTCCCAGTGCGGGTGGAGGTCATTCCTCCGCCTCGCAATGATGGAGGAAGGGGTTTCCGAAGAGTTCGACCAGGGATTCCAGGCTTGCCACGTCATCCCCTCGGAGATCTGCGGCAATGACGCGATGGAGCGTGTCGCAAGCCTCCTCCAACCAGTCTCCCAATTCGTCGACCTCCGCC
Organism: Myxococcus sp. CA033; assembly: GCF_013336625.1. NCBI lineage: Bacteria > Pseudomonadati > Myxococcota > Myxococcia > Myxococcales > Myxococcaceae > Myxococcus > Myxococcus sp. CA033. The sequence continues at coordinate 1,889 of NZ_JABUMU010000002.1, forward strand.
GTGCCCCATTGGGAGATGACGTTGTTTCCGGGATTGACGGGGTCCAGCGCCTCCCACACCACCATCTGGTCTGCGGCGGGGATGGAGACAAAGTCCTTGAAAGCGATTCGTTCTCGCTTCTGGACGGTAGCGGCGAGCAGGCTGAACCACTGCGCCAGGGTCTCCGCGTATGTCTCCTTGACCTGGACACGGTCATACGCGTGAGCACACATCAGGTCGAGGACGATGGAGGGAACGTCCTCAATAATGCGGGCATTCATCTGTCGAAACTCCCGCCACCACTTGACGAGCCGCACACACTCGTTGAACTTGACCCGGCCCTTCAGCAAGTTGCTCTCGCCGGTGCGTCGGGTGACGAACTCGATGTGCTTCTGAACGGAAGTCCGTCGCTGCTCTCCGTTCGCCCGCAGGAGGAGCTGCGACTCGTCGTTGCCGGGCACAGCAAGCATGGGAACAAGGTCGTAGCGGAGCTTCGTCCCCACGAAGTCGAGTTGAATGGAACTCCGCGTCTTTTTCCGCCGGGTCAAAGGATAGGTGGATTCAGCGTAGCGGTAGAACCGGTTGAGCAACTCGTCTATCCGCTTGCCGTCCTCGTCCTGAGGGGAGACCACGAATGGCAGGTCTACGTCCTGGCCCTCAACTTCGGAGTCGCCCTGGAGGTGCCGTCTCAGTCCGGTCTTCTTTTCGAACGATCCGGCGTTCGGCATCGAGCACACAGTCAGGCCATCCGTGTCTGCCTGCCCCCGGATGCGTAAGCGGATCTCAGCAGCTTGCGCGCGGATGGTATCCATCTTGGCGTCGTCCGTGCGGATCCAGTCGACGAAGGCACTCATCCGCCCGTGAAGCACACTTCGGGTGCTCAACTGAGTCATGGGGCATCTCCTATGAATGAGGGGTCTTGAAGATGTGGATGAAGGGCTTCTTGTTATGGACAGCATCATCCAGACCAAGCCGCCACTCATAGCCAGGCTTCGGTGCAGCCTTGGCGTTGAAGTTATAGACGTAGCAGCGCGGAAACACCGTTGCGGAGAGCACCTGCCCGAGAAGGAATGCAATGCTGACAGGAATAGCGGCGAAGACGTGAATGGATTCGATGCCGCCGAGTTCCGCCATGCACTGGTTGAGTTTTGACCGTAGCGTCTGCCTGTAGGCCTGCGCCTGCTCCTCACGCTGCACGATTCCGAAAGAGGGGCTGGCCACTTTGAAGTGGAGATCCGCCCGGACGTCACGAGCCGGAAGCACCGTCTCGCAGTCCGCGGCTTTGACCTCCGAGGAGATGGACACGCGAAGCTGGAGGGCACTTCCCGTGCCCTGAACGGGTCCTTCCATCTCCAGGGGGGCATAGGAGCCACCCGGCGTTTCGTCCCAGGTGAAACGCTTTTTCTCTCGGTCATACTCAATGACGTGGACGTGCTGCGTGGCTCGGGCGAGGTAGCCCGCGAGCACCGCAAACGGGACCAGCGGGAAGCCGTAGTAGAGTAACTCGACGCCGGGCCTGGAGAAGGTGCGCAGGAGTTCGCTCCCGGGCTTGGTCAGACGTCTCACCTGTTCGCTCAAGTTCGAGCGTCGGTTCTTTCCAAGAGCCTGCGTTTGATCGACGGAGACCTCTTCCAAGCGCCGGTTTTCGAGCAGCCTTGGCGCGTCAATGTGGCCCGGAGTTTTACGGACCTGGGAAAGTGCCTGGTGGCAGACGAGAACAAGATCTGAGCGAGGAACGGAATCGCTCGGGAGCTCCGGCGGAGCGAAAGGACGAAGCCCGGCCTCATCCTCCTCACGCCCGTAAAACTGAAGTGCTGCCCAATCCCTGGCTCCGGGCTCAAGCATCAGCTTGCGTCGAGCGGAGGAAAGGGCCTTCCGTAGGTTGCCGCTGCCGAAGAGCAGCTCCGCATAGAGCTGCTTCACCAGTGTGACGGAGCCCTTGCACGAGAAGGGAAGACGCGAAGCAATGACCGCGGGAACGCCTACGCGGTGGAACACCCGCGCGACACTCCCGAGGATGTGGGCTGGGATGCCCGCGTCCCCGCTCTGACACGCGCAGAGCGTTACGAGACGCAGTGAGGTCACGCGTCCAGGCAGCAGTCTTCGCAGGTCTGTGGGGTCGAGCCGGTCTGGCTCTTCGTAGGGGTCCTCCGGGCTGAGAAGGAGTCCGTACGCGTTCTCACGCGTCAGCCCCCCATGGCAGAGCAGGTGCAGCACCGTTACGGGACGTTCGGTATCAGCCAGTGCGTTTGCTAGCGTTCCTCGGTTCGCGCTCCGGAGCACATCTCGGAGGGGATCGAACTCAAGCCCCCCCTTCTGGCAGGCATCCTGGATCGCTTCGAGGTGCTCCTGGAAAGGAACGCCTCCTCCAGCGGCGGAGCAGGCAAAAAGGAGCCTCCCGTTCAGTGGAGGAGTTCCTGACAGAGGCTTTGGCAACCATTCGCAACGAACCAAGCAGTCAGGAAGCTCCGCAAGCTGATTTCCGGAAGCACTGAGCTTCAGCAACTCCCAAGGCAGATAGTAGAGTTCCGGAGCATCCGTACGTATCGTGAGGTCGATTGGCCGACCTTCCCGCTGTGCTTCTTCGATGGCAGCCTCATAGCGAGGCCACCTAGTCTGTTCCAGGAACTCAAACAGGCGATCACCAAACAACTCAAGCACTTCAGACGAAGGGTGGGACTTCTCTAGTTCGTCAAGAGCCTTGATAATCTTTGGGTCATCCCAAGGGAACGAGGCAAGGCTACGCTCACCGCGCGTATGCCGAACTTCATACTCCAAGCGATTTCTTGAGAACGCCTTGACCGTGCGCTTGAATTCAAGACTGACGCTGAGCGGTTTCTTATCCATATCAAGGAAGGAGAACGAAAGTGGGTCAGTGCTTGAAAGAAGATGCATTGCGAGGTGCTGGTTAGGGTCTGCTCAGAAATTACCTGTCCGCTTTTCGCGCCCGGAGGCCGATTTTCCGAGGGCGGGAACGCCTCTCATGGCTAGGTAAATTGCGAGCGGGCCCTTACCTCACTGCGAGGCCAGGCAGGCGCACCGCCGGATCTCCCAGCAACACGTAGTTGGCCAGATCCTGGCATAGCAACCACAGGCCAGCCTTTACCTTCGGGTCGACGGAAGAATCGCGTCCCGCAGCGCGCTCCCGCTCGTCCTGCTTGAAGAGCGCCGTCAACTCAACGAGGGACTCGCTGAAGAACCGAAGCAATGTATGAAGGGCATTACCCACGCGCCGTCCCTGAATCAGCGTCCGAAGGACGCCGAGAAAGCGCGAGTGAGCGAGGTTGCCCTCGTCACTGAACGTAGAGGTCCATGCGAGGTCCACATGGCCAATGACGGCCAACGGGCCAGAGGGATTGGTCAACACAGCCTGGGGTAACGCCGCCGTGAAAGGTTGGGTTCCTGCTCGTGGCAACCCTTCGGCCAGGATGCGCGCAGCATCCATGTCGACATCTCGAAGCTGTTGGAGCCAGGGCTCGTAGCTACTCCGCCCCGGAGTCCCCGCGCCGTAGCAGGCGAGATAGAACCAAATGCCACCCGGAAGGAATGGGCGTGAGACCAGATCCGCTCCCGTAAGCAGGCTCTTGTCGGGGAGCACGAAGGCCCCCTGAAGTTCTCGCTGCTGCTCGGGAGACTTCCAGCCTGAGCCCAATCCATGGCTCAAGGAGAGCATCACGCGCGGCACAGGTTCGGCCACACAGTTCAGCCATTGTACGGTGGAAGCCCCTTTCTCGTCGATAATCTCAAGGAGTTCTGCATCCGGAAAGTCCTTCGGCTGCCGATCCCGAAGGGCCTCGAAGCTCGGCCCCATCAAGACATCATGTGCGATGCCTGTTGCCCGTGTGCCATCCCGTGCGGTGTAGAGGAGCACACGGGGGCGCACCGGGCGCTGGGCATCGGAAGCCTCCCACTTCAACACCTTGGCGCAGTAAGCCTCGTACCCCTCCCCTGTAGGGAAGGCGAGCCGCCCCACAAAGGCGTCTGTCGATAGCACCTGCTGCAGATCGAGCGAGAGCCCATCCATGTCGCCGAGTAGCAGCAGGTACCGAGGACGGTCCGACTCATCCACCGCCTCCTTCCTGAACTCGCGCCGCTTCCAGCGCGCCGCAGTGGCGGCATCCATTCCCACCGGTGCACGGTAAGAATGGACCGAAGCCCCCTGCTGCCTCTCGCGCCACCGCACCAGTGGAGAGATGTGCACCAACAGCCTGTCCCCTTCGGGCCCCAGAGGTGCCACCACCCCCCAGCGCTGCTTCGGAAGGAAGTCGGAGTCACCGCCGGCATCCCAAAGCGATTCCGGAAGCTCCCGAAGTTTGGGGAAAGGAAGATCTGGAAACTTCTCCAGAGTCAGCCCTCGTGGAAGTAAGGGCTGGTGGTCATCAGCACGAGCGAGAAGCAGTTCGAGCGACACGGTGTACCCCTTGGGTTCAAGAAGCAGATGCTCCGCCGAGGGCCAGCGCGACGCCAGGCGCTGGACTTCCTGGGCAGCAGTCGTGAGTGCGCGGACGGCTACGGCTTCGGGAATGTGGGGTGGAGCTCCACTCGGGCCTGGTCCTTCACCATCCTGGTGACGAACACAGCGAGATGCTCTCGCACGGAGCCTCGAAGATTGAAGAGCACCTGACTCGAGGAGGCCAACGCCCCCACCGCAAGGAACTCGGCGGGCTCGTACGCCGGCATAAGGAGGACACGCCGTGAGGAGGCCTCACTTTTGGGCCAGGACGGTCCGGCGAACGAGTCCGCAGTAGGAGTCGTCGGGTCAGGAACCAATCCTCGAACGAGCGGCCCAGGTGGCTCCTCGGACTCCTGGCCCTCAATCGGGGGACCGGAGGTGTAGCGCCTGAGGATGCTCGCCGGAACCGGGGCCTGGACGTAGAGTTCGACCCCCGCATCGCTCTGATTCATGCGCGTGATGAAGTCAGCCAGATCTTCCTTGACCCTGCCTCGTGCCACGAAATGCACTCGCTTTGAAGGCTCAAGGACCCCAAAGGCCAGGAATTCAGAGGGCGGAGTGATGGGCATCAGGAAGGCGCAGCGCCCCGATGCACTGAGTCCGGCCCAGAAGTCGATATCGCTGTTGAACTCAAGGTGATGGAGGGTGAGCTGCGGCTTGCTCAAGACGGGCTCCTTGTGGCGGGTGAGCATTCTGGATGCACCTGCCTTTAAAGATGCCCTTCGGTTTGATTGTTCCCTCGCTCCCGAAGTCCGTGGCTCATTCGAACAGCAGTACGCTCGCAAGCCACTCCTGTTTTGCATCCTTCCCCAGCCACTGGGCGCGGACGTCGCGCAGCGCGACTGCGGGCGGAACTCCCATGCGCATGCGGTCCCGCACCTGGTTGAAGAAGACATTTGCCTCATGGCCGGGGATCCGCGCGGTCGCTGCTAGCACTCCGCGCGCCCCTGCATGAATGAATGCTGCCGGCAAACTAAGAGGCTCGTGCAGCGCATACGATGTGTGCGCGGCATGACATGAAGACAGGACGACGAACGGGGCCCCTCTTAGGCGAGTTTCACGCACCTGAGGAACCGTCAGCTCACGTGCGCCCCGCTCAGGCGACAAAAGAAGATACGACGCGTCCGCACGCTCGTAGATGAAGCCGTGCGTCACGAGGTCTATCTCCGTCGCATCCCGCATCGCGGAGCGCACCCTAGAAGGTGTCGCGTCTGCGCCCGAACGCATGATGTGCTGCTCATCAGGACCGAACGAAGGAACCCAGTGAGGCAGGGGCAGCACGTCCGCACCAGGGGGAACTTCCACGTCCGAGACGATAAGGTGGACGGAAGGCCCCGTCCGAGGGACGCGCGGCGTTGAGGTACGCGTGAGGTAACTCCAGGCCATTGACAGCGGAAGTAGCCCTGCTCGGCCATGAAGCGGAGGCCTAGCGAAGACCTCAACGCGTTCACAAGGCCGGAGTGCCGCCAGGAGTTCCTCTGGCACGAGCCCATCCAATCGCTCTGGGAGAGGCTCTCGCCGTGTTTCGTCATGCGAACTAAGTAGTTTCCCGTCCTCACCCCGAACGATGAGGAGCGTCCTTTCTGAGTCCGCGGTGGCCACAAGGAGGCACCGGCCTGGCAGTTGCAGGCCACGCTCCTGCGAGAAAAGTTCCAGGGCCTCCTTGAAGCTGCCGCGTCGGCCTGTCTCGAAAATGAGAGAGGTGAAGCTATAGGCTCGCGCTCGGCTTGCAGCGAGGTCTTCCTCCAATCCCGGGGCAGCAGCTTCCTGAATGGAGCGCCACAGCAACTCGCGTCCCCTCGCCAGGTCCCGTTCAATGAAGAACCGCCCAAGCGTATGCGTGCCCACGGCGCGTTCGCCCGGACTCCTCCTCACTGAGGGATTCGTCAGAGCCTTCAATAGGTGGGCATCATCGCCAGGGGCCCCCTTCACCCGCGCGATCTCCGAGAGCGTGAAGGCACCGCTGGGAGAGAGTGGGAGCCCTGAAGCAAGCGCCGCATCAATCTCCTGCCGGGCCTCATCCACCCGAAGGCCTTGGAAGGCGATGGACGCGAGGTTCTCATGGACACGCCTCACGGCGTCCGGCCTCCGCTCATTCCGCTCCAGGAATTCTTCAAGGTATGCCCGAGAGAGGGAAGTATCCTTCACAAGCCGTGCGATCTGCCCCAGATTCCACAGCAGATCCTGTTCCAGTTGCCATTCGTTAGTCGCGCGCGCTTCGCGCCAAGCCTTCTCGGCATGTTGGCGCGCGTCCTGGAATTCATGGAGCTTGATGAGAAGCGTGGACACCTCACTCTCGATAGAGAGACAGCGATATTCCAAGCCGGGTCTCTCGCAGAGCGGAAGCACCTCGCGCAACGTACCCACCGCATGTGCAAGGCGCCCTGCCCTCTTGTCCATCGCCGCACGCTCCTGGGCCGCTAGGAGTTGGAACCAGGGGTCCTTCATAGCGTTGGCCTTCGCTTGGAAGAGCTCCAAGTGACCAGCGACGGTATCGGTGCGTAGGAGCGCCCCCAAGAGGAGATCATCCTCTTGCGAGGAGAGGATTTGCATCATCCAGTGCTCCTTCTTCAAGGCCGAGGGACGCTCGAGCACCAGGGCCGCATAGCCCCGCGCCAGCGGCCCCCGCTGCGTGAAGTCCGCAGCAGCAACACGCTGGACGTACGCCTCAAGCACATGGGACAGGGTGCGCTCGTCTAACTTCCGGGCCAGCGGGAGCAAGGTCAGCACAGCCTCGGACGTGGGTGCGGCCCGCACCGCGTCATAGAAAAAGAGCCGAGCGATGGGTGTATCGCTGAAATCCTCGGGGAGAGTGACATCCGCGTTCGCGATCAGCGCGGTTCCCGCCTTGAAGACGGCTGTCCATCGATTGCGGTGCGTGAAGACGTCACGCTGAAGTCCCTCGGCTCGCTGCGTGGCCTCATCCGCCCAACCTGGCTCCTTCAAGGACGCCACCTGCGTAAAGGTCCTGGCTGCGGCAAGTGGGAGGCGGAGATCACGCAGTGCGAGCCCGCGGTTCCACAGAGCCTCCGCGTGTCGAGGAGCAGCCGCGAGCGCTGCATCCGCGCGCTGAAGTGCGTCCTCCGGCTTACCCAGTCGCAGCAGAGCCATCGCCCGCCGGCTCTCGGTGTCGGGGGTCTGGGGGAATTCGCGTAGTAGGGTTAGGGCCAGTTCCGCCCCGTTGCGGTCGCCCTGCATGAGAGCGCTTGCGACGGGGTCCTTTCCATCCGTCAGCACGGACACACCCATCGACTCAGGGGCCAGCTGTCCAGCCTCCGTAGCCCCCGCCATTGCAGGCACCAGGGGCTTGTAGGTCTCTGCCCCTGAACCGCTCAGGCGCGCTTCCGTCGCGCGGTAACGGACCTCACTCGCCGGGACGTACCGTCCGGAGAGGAAATGGCGAACCATGCCAAGTCCTAACAACAAAGTGGCAAAGCATGCTGCAGCCAGCATCAAGGTGCGCCGCTGAATCCAGGAGACCGTGGAGAGATGTCTCCGGGCAGAGTTCCGAGTCCTTCCATTCACGGTGTGGCGTTGTTCCAAGAATTGCAGCTGAAGAAGTGCCTCCACCTCTGTCTGGCAACGCGTACAGTCCGCAAGGTGGATACGGAAGTCCTGGGCTTGCGTGGGCGAGAGTTCCCCATCCACAAACGCCTCCACGTTGTTGCATGGAGTAGCCATCAGGGAACACCCGGTGTGAGGAAGGTTTGGAGATACTCGCGCAGCTTCGTGCGCGCATCGTGTAGACGCTTCTTGACGGTGCCGACGGGGATTCCGAGAAGGGTCGCGATCTCCTCGTACTTCCTCCCTGCTGCACGCAGGTCATGGGTCTCTCGTATCTTCGGACTCAGCGAATCAAGCGCCTCGGAGAACTGCTCGGAGGTGATGGCCTCATACGCAGGAGGAGGCTCGACCTCCAGAGCCTCGGCACTCAGGGCAGGATCTCGCGCCCCGTTCATTCGAGTTCGCAACCTCCGGCACTGTCCGAAGAACAAGTTGGCGAGAGTCCTGACCAGCCAAGCTTCGCCACTTGGCGCGGAGGGCAGGTTCTCCTTCCTACCGAACTCCTGAATGAACCGAAGGATGACCTCCTGAACCAGATCCTCGGCGTCGGTTTCGTCACCGCACAAGTTCATCGCCTGGGCCATCAGGCGGGCCTGGCGTTGCATGGCAAACGCCCCTGCCTGCTGTTGTTTCTCCTGACGCATGGCCCCCTGTGACTCCGAACGCCCCACTTGCCCGGGCTCCTGGAGCGTGTTTCGCCATGGGCGATCCGAACAGTTGGGGGAGTTCTTCGCAACCAGCCTGATGGCGGTGGGTAGGTGCATGGGAGCCGAAGGTCAAGAAGGCAGCGCGATTCGCAGCCCACCTAGGACGCCATGCCCAAAATTTGTTCCCTAAGAACTTTCACGCCGAGTCACCCGAGAGGGACCTACAGACAGGCGGCGCAGAAGAACAAGAGCCGCTCACCGGGAATGCCCGTTTCCAGGCGGCAACGGTACTGCCGGGCGTCCGCGCTGAGATTCGGAGCTCGCGGTCCACGAGCCCTGGGTGTGCCCCCTCTCTCACGGATTCCGCTGATTCCGCTCCCCAGCCGCGACTACCGGGCGAGCCGCAGAAAAAACGAAGGGCGCGGACCCGAGGATTTCTCCAAGGATTCCGCGCCCTTTTAATGGTCGGGGAGACAGGATTTGAACCTGCGACCCCTTGGTCCCGAACCAAGTGCTCTACCAGGCTGAGCCACTCCCCGATACGTCCGTCCGCCGGTGGTCTTCCTCGGGACCGGCGAAAAGTGCGGGCGGTAATACCCGTGCCCCTTGGCTGAGTCAACGTCCTCGGATCACCTTTTCGTTCCCCGCCCCCTCGCCTGCCCCCTCCACGAGTCCCTGAAGACCCTCACTCGCCCCTTCTCCCACCCTCCCCCCTTTTAAACTCCCCGACATTCCGGTACTTCCGGATATATTCACGGATTCTCCGGGCCGAAAAAGGCAGTGGGCCGTGCAGCTCGAATCGAAAATGCCCCCCGTCGTCCTCATCTCCGATGATGAACCGCTCATCGTGTCGGCCCTCGCCCGGGAGGCGAAGCGGTCCGGCTTGACGTGCATCTCGGACACGACGTCAGAGCGCGTCCTGGAGCTGGCCCGCCTCCACCGCCCCGCCGTCATCATCCTGGACATCAACCAGCACCAGGACGGCAGGGACTTGCTCGCCCAGCTCAAGCAGGACCCGTCCACCCGCGACTGCAAGGTCATCATCCTCAGCGGCGTCGAGGACCAGTTCACCCGCCACGTCTGCTTCGAACTCGGCGCGGACGACTACGAGGTGAAGCCCTTCGACCCCACCTTCATGACCCGCGTCGCCCGGCTCGCCAGCACCGTCGCTCGCACCCGCGCCTGAAGCCCGCCTACGAGCGCAGTGAACGAATGGCCGCCGCCCGGTCCTTCGCCCCGAAGACGTAGCTGCCCGCCACCAGCACCGTCGCCCCCGCCGCGACGACGCGCTTCGCCGTGTCGGCGTTGATGCCCCCGTCCACCTCGATGTCCGTGTCCAAGCCACGCGCGTCGAACATCGCTCGCAGCCGGCGCACCTTGTCCACCGTCGCCTCGATGAAGCCCTGCCCGCCAAAACCCGGGTTCACGCTCATCAGCAACACCATGTCCACGTCCCCCAGCACCTCTTCAATCGCCGACAGCGGCGTGCTCGGGTTCAACACCACCGACGCCTTCGCCCCCGCCTGACGAATCTGTTGCAGGGTGCGGTGCAGATGAGGGCTCGCCTCCACGTGCACCGTCAGCACGTCCGCCCCCGCCTTCACGAAGGCCTCCACGTACTTCTCCGGCTCCACAATCATCAGGTGCACGTCCAGCGGCTTCGTGGCCGCTCGCTTGATGGCCTCCACCACCACCGGCCCAATCGTGATGTTCGGCACGAACCGGCCATCCATCACATCGACGTGAATCAGGTCCGCTCCCGCGGCTTCGATGTCGCGGACCTCCTCGGCCAGGCGACCAAAGTCAGAGGACAGGAGCGAGGGGGCAATGCGCACAGGGCGACGGCTCATGGGGGCGCTACATACCCGCTTCCCACTCCCTCCGGCACGGGCTGAATTCCCGGACGTCCACTCGAAAGCAGGAAACCGAGCAGGTCGGGCCTGAAGGCAGTCACCTGGCTGGGCATGTTACAACCTCGACGTCCTGCACGGCCGCAGGCCACGTCGCCCGGAGCCGCTCGGTGCTCTCACGCTCTCCCGCCGTTCCGCAGCCACTCCCCGACCTCAATCGACGACTGGCGAAGCTCACGTCCATCCTGGACGTCGCCAAGGCCATGAGCGCCGAGAGGGATTTGGACCTGCTGCTCCCGCTCATCCTCTTCGAGGCCACCAAGGTGGTGGAGGCGGACCGCTGCTCGCTCTTCATCCTGGACCGCGAGCGCAATGAGCTGTGGAGCAAGGTCGCCCAGGGCTCGAAGAGCGAAATCCGGCTCCCCGTGGGCAGCGGCATCGCCGGACAGGTGGCCCACACCGGCGCCATCATCAACATCCCAGACGCCTACGCCGACACCCGCTTCAACCGCTCGTTCGACGTCTCCAGCGGCTACCAGACGAAGACCATCCTCTGCGTCCCCATGCGCGACGCCAACGGCGAAGTCACCGGCGTCATCCAGGCCCTCAACAGGCTCGATGGCCAGGGCTTCAACTCCGAGGACGAGGAGCTGCTGCTCGCCCTGGGCGCCCAGGCCGCCGGCGCGATTGAGAACGCCCTGCTCCACGAGGAGATCAACCGCCTCTTCGAGGGCTTCGTCTCCGCCTCCGTCGTCGCCATCGAAGCGCGGGACCCCACGACGGCCGGTCATTCAGGTCGCGTCGCCGACCTCACCGTGACCCTGGCCCAGGCCCTGGAGCACCTGTCCACCGGCCCCTATGCCCGGACGCACTTCTCCTCCACGGAGATTCAGGAGATTCGCTACGCCTCGCTGCTCCATGACTTCGGCAAGGTGGGCGTGCGGGAGAACGTGCTCGTCAAGGCGGAGAAGCTCTACCCGCATGAGCTCGAGGGACTTCGCGCCCGCTTCCAGCTCGCGCGCAAGGACCTCCAGCTCCAGAGCTACCGCCGCCGCTTCGAGGCCGTGAAGCACCGCGGCGACAAGCACCTGGCGGAAATCGAGGCCGAGGAGACCGAGCGACTCGGCACCGAGCTGAAGCACCTGCACGAGGTGTTCGACTTCGTCCTCACCTGCAACCGTCCCACGGTGCTCGCCCAGGGCGGGTTCGAGCGCCTGAACGAGCTGGGACACCTCCAGTTCGAGGACGCCGACGGCAAGACCCAGCCGCTGCTGCTGCCTCGCGAAATCCAATCGCTCTCCATCACCCGGGGCACCCTCTCCTCCGAGGAGCGCCGCGAAATCGAGAGCCACGTCGAGCACACCTACCGCTTCCTCACCCAGATTCCGTGGACGCGCGCCCTGCGCCGCGTGCCCGAAATCGCCTACGCGCACCACGAGAAGCTCGACGGCACCGGCTACCCACGCGCCATCCCCGAGCGCACCATCCCCGTCCAGTCGCGGATGATGTCCATCTCCGACATCTACGACGCGCTCACCGCCAGCGACCGTCCCTACAAGAAGGCCGTGCCCCATACCCTCGCGCTCGACATCCTCAAGCGCGAGGCCGACAACGGGCAGTTGGACAAGGAGCTGTTCCACATCTTCGTGGACGCGGAGATTCCCCGCCGCGCGCTGCCCAACGCGCCGAAGTAGCGGCCCCATCACGCACGAAGGGGAAGCCCTAACCACGGGCCTCCCCTCACGGTGCTTCGATGAGACTCAGGCCCAAGCCTTCGATTCGACGTCGACTCAGCCTTCGATGGTGTGCAGCCGCAGGCTGTTGATCTTCCCGGGCTGTCCCACCGGCGCGCCGTACACGATGACGATGCGGTCGCCCTTGCGACCCAGGCCCCGCGCCACCAGCTCTTCACCCACGCGGCGCACCATCGCCTCGGTGTCCTGGATGGGCTCCAGCACTCGCGGCACCACGCCCCACAGGAGCGCCAGCCGACGACGGACTTCCTGGTTCGGACTGAAGGCCACAATCGGCACCGACGGCCGGTAGTGCGACAACAACCGCGCCGTCACGCCAGACAGCGTGAACGCGGCAATCAGCGACGCGCCACTCGCCTTCGCCGCCTCGCACGCCACGCGCGCAATCACATCCGGGAAGTGCGTGGGCAACCCCAGCGGCGCGTCGATGTTGCGCAACACCGGCTGCACCCGCTGCGAGGACTCCGCCGCCAGGATGATGCGCTCCATCATCTGCACGGACTCGATGGGGAACTTGCCGCTCGCCGTCTCGCCCGAGAGCATCACCGCGTCCGCGCCATCGAACACGGCGTTGGCCACGTCGCTCGCCTCGGCGCGCGTGGGCCGCGGGTTGTCGATCATCGAGTTCAACATCTGCGTCGCCACGATGACCGGCAGGCCGCGCAGGTTCGAACGCCGGATGATGTCCTTCTGGACGGCCGGGACTTCCTCGGGCGGAATCTCCACGCCCAAATCGCCTCGCGCCACCATCACCCCGTCCGTCTTGTCCAGGATGGCGTCCAGCCGGGCAATCGCCTCCGGCTTCTCCAGCTTCGCGATGATGGGCACCGTCCGGCCCACCTCCGCCATCGCCTGCCGAGCCGCGTCCAGGTCCGACGGCTGCCGCACGAAGGACAGCGCGATGAAGTCCACGCCCGCCTTGATGCCGAAGACCAGGTCCTCGCGGTCCTTCGGCGTCAGCGCATCCGCGCGCACCGCCACACCGGGCAGGTTGATGCCCTTGTTGTTCTTCAGCGCGCCGCCGTGGATGACTTCCGTCTTGATGAGCTTCTGCTTGTCCGTGTGCAGGACCTTCAGCTCCAGCAAGCCGTCGTCCAACAGGATGCGGTCGCCCGGATTCACGTCCGCCGCCAGGAACGGGTACGTGGTGGACACGATTTCGTCCGTGCCCGGCACCGTCTCGTCCGTGGTGATGTGGAAGATGCCGCCTTCCTTCAGGTCCGTGCTGCCCTTGGTGAAGCGGCCCGTGCGAATCTTCGGGCCCTGCAAGTCACCGAGGATTCCCACCGCCTTGCGCACCTTCAGCGAGGCCGCGCGCAGCTTGGCGATGTTCTCCGCGTGCTGCTCATGGCTGCCGTGCGAGAAGTTCAATCTCGCGACGTCCATGCCGTTCTCCAGCAGCGCCTCCAACATCTCCTGGCTCTGACTCGCGGGCCCGAGGGTGCAGACAATCTTCGCTCGTCGCATATGGCTCGGGAGGATGGGTGTCCCTCACGAACGCGTCAAGCACGCACCACGCGTCGCTTCGCTCGGTAAAACGGTAAATGAGCCAGCGAGCAACGGAGCCATCAACCGCGCAACAACACGCCCAGATTCTCCCGCTCCCAGCGCAGCGCCGCCGCGTAGTGAGGGTACGTGCGCTCGCGCTCCCGGAAGGCGCGCGGGTGGTGGACCCGACGCCCGCCTCGCCCCGTGCTCGGGAAGAGCTGATGCAGCATCTCGTGGTAGACGATGAACTCCACGAAGAAGGCCGGCACCTCGGGCCTGTCCAGCGCGGGATGGATGCGAATCTCCCGCGTCTGATGGTCGTACACGCCCAGGCGGATGGACTTGCGCCGACGCCTCGGAGGCATCCGTCCCCAGCCGATGCGCGCCTGGATGACGTTCTCGAAAAAAGTGGCGTTGACGTTGTTGTAAAGCGCCGTCAGGTCGAAACAGCGCCCCAACGGGTTGAGGTCCGCGTCGGATTCACGACGCACCTGGCGGATTCGCGGCTGCTGTCCCCGGATGTACTCGTCCAGCAGCACGCCCGCCGTCCGGTGTCCCCGGCCCGCGTAGTCCGCCACCGCGCGGACGATGGACTCCGGCGCGTCCAGGAACATGTGGTGCAGCCGCAGCTGGAGCGCGTTGCCCCCTCGACGGAAGGACACCATGGTGGAGCGGTTGTCCGTCACCGCCAGCTTCACCGGCATCCCCAGCTCCGCGCTCAGCCTCCAGGCCAGGGACTCCGCGCGGGTCCACATCTCCTCACGAGGAGAGGGAACCGTGAGCATGCGCGGTGCTTCTTCCGGAGCCCGATGCCGGGGCGGAGGCGGCCGGAGCTGCGGAACGGGCTCGAGCCGCGGAACAACCTCCGCGACCTCCTTTTCCAGGGCACGAGGCTCCGCGACCGCCGCCGTGGCCCGACTGGCCGCGGAGAGGCCGCGTGGAAACAGGGACATCTGACGGAAAAACTCGGAGGTCACTCGGCGCGCATCGTACCCGGCAACCTCCCGGACTCAAGGCCGCCGGCCTTTGCCCGCCTGCTCTCCGTCAGCCCGTCAACCGCGCCCCACCCCTCCGCGCTGAGGTTCACACTCCGGGGGGAAGTTTCGTCACGGAGCGGGCAACTCGGTGTGACGGGACTTGAGCAGTCGCTCCAGCCGCTCCGCCTCCATGCGCACCACGAAGGTCTTCTCGCGCGTGTACGTCACCTGCCCCGGCGCCCCACCCTTCACCTTCCGCACGAACTTCGCCTGCACGTAGCTCACCTCGCCCCGCGGCTCGCCCTTCGCCCCCGAGTGGTGCAGCGCCAGGTGCGCCGCGTCCAGGAGCACCTCCTGCGTGGGCTCCTGCCCCTTCTCCAGGGGAAGCACCACGTGACTGCCCGGCACACCGCGCGCGTGGAACCACAGGTACCAGGGCCGGGCCACCTTGAAGGTGAGCGTGTCGTTGTCCTCCGAACCCCGCCCCACCCAGATGCGCGAGCCCGCGTGGCCCACGTACTCCTTGAAGGGCTTGCCCTCCGGGGTGGCCTCCCCGCCCACGGGCACGTGCAGCACCTGCGCCTGCGCGAGCAGCATCGCCTCGTCCATCCGCTCCACCTGCTCCAGCGACAACTGGGCGTGAGCCACCTCCCGCGCCAGCTCCGCCTCGCGGTGGCGCGCCTGCTCCACGCCTCGCAGCAGCCGGCGGTACTGGTGGAAGTTCCAGTCCGCCTCCTCCTTGGGCGTGCGCTTCGGGTCCAGCTTCACCTGGACCTCCTCCGCGCCGGCCTCGGTGTACTCGGTGAGCGTGACCTCAGTGGCGCCCCGCTTTAGGCGGAAGAGGTTCTGCGCGAGCAGCTCCCCCATCCGACGATGCTTCTCCGCGTCCGGCCCGCGCCCCGCCTCCGCCCTCACCTTCTCCAGGGTGCGCGAGGAGCGCTTGAGGCGAGCGCGGTACGGCTGCGCCAGTCGGCGGCGGATGGACTCCGCGCGGCTCGCCTGGTCCTTGGCTCCGAGCAGCAGCTCCGCCGCGTGGGAGTAGGGAAGCGTGTCCCCCTCGGCGGGCACCAGCCGCGAGGGCGCGAGGCGCGCCTTGGCCAGCGCGTCCGGGGGCAGCGACTCCGGAGGCGTCCACGCCGCGCCTGCGTAGAGATTGCGCCGGGGACCGAAGCCCTCGCCGGACAGCATCAACACCCGCCCCTGCTCACTCAAGAGGAGCAGTCCACCCGGGGAGCCCAGCTCCATCACCAGACGACGGCGCACCTCCTCGCGCTCGAAGTCCAGCTCCACCACCCGCTCCGCGTCGCGAAAACGCGCCGCCAGGAGCTTCGCGCCAGTCAGCTCGTGCCGCAGCCACCGCTGGAAGGGCGCGGGCTCGCCCGGTGTGGGGAAGCGCGTCTCGGCGACGGCCACCCGGGACAGCTCTCCCTCGGCGCACAGACAGAGAAGGATGGAGCGCCCGGGGACTCGCAGCTCCAGGTAGGCCAGCCTCGGCAGCGGGCACCAGGCCTTCTGGGCCACCGCTCCCGTCAGCTTCGCCCCCACCTCCGCCACCACCTGCTCCAGCTCCGAGGGACGCAGTGACATGGGCAACCTCCTGTCCGGACAAAAGAAAAACGGCCCGGCGGATTTCGCCGAGCCGTTCACCGGACGTCAAACACCGTCCGCGAATGACGCTTTACTGCTCAGGACTCCGGGGTCGCCGGGGCCGCCGCCGTCTTGGCCTTGCTCGCGCGCTTGCGGGCAGGGGCCTTCTTGGTGGCCTTACGAGCAGTCGTCTTCTTCGCCGCCGCCTTCTTCGCGGTCTTGCCAGCCGTCTTGCGGGTGGTCGTCTTCTTCGCGGCGGTCTTCTTCTTCGCGGCGGTCTTCTTCTTAGCGGCCATCAGAACCCTCCATGTAATTGGCCCCAGTGAACCGAGGGCCTGCACTCTTCTTTTGATGGAGTGAGTGCTTGAAGTGAATGGTACGGGCGACACACCAGTGTGTCAACGCATGGTGATGTATTGCATCGCGCGGCGAGGCCGATTTTTCGGCATCGGGCGGTGCCGGAGGTCGCGAAAGGCGCTTCGAGGACACTTCCGAAGCGACGCGCGAAAACGCGCGCGAGGCCGAATTCTAGGCTCCGGACGCGACGGAGCCGTTCGCGGCGCGCGCCTCGCGAGCGCACTGTCGGCTGCCGCGCACTGGCCTTCGCGGCACTCCGAACTTTTCGCGATGGAGGGTCGCGTCTACGGTGCGCGGCCACGATGAGGACCTCCGAGATGACCTTCCCCGCGGACTTCACCTTCGGCGTCGCGACCTCCGCGTACCAGGTGGAGGGCGGCATCGAGAACGACTGGGCCGAGTGGGAGCGCGCGGGAAAGTTGAAGGAGCCCCACGCCCGTTGCGGGCGAGCGGTGGACCACTGGCACCGCTACGAGGAGGACTACGCGCTGGCCCGCGCCGTGGGCGCCACCGCCTTCCGAATCTCCCTCGAGTGGGCGCGAATCGAGCCGGAGCGCGGGAGGTTCGACGAGGCCGCGCTGGAGGCGTACCGGGAACGGCTCCTGAAGATGAAGGCCCAGGGCCTGCGGCCGGTGGTGACGCTCCACCACTTCACCCATCCGACATGGTTCCACCGGGAGACGCCGTGGCACTCGCCCGAGAGCGTGGAGGTCTTCCGCCGCTATTCCCGCCGGTGCGCCGCGTTGCTGGAGGGCCTGGACGCGCTCGTCATCTCCTTCAACGAGCCGATGGTGCTGCTCTTGGGCGGCTACCTGCAGGGCGCCATCCCCCCGGGCATCGCCGACGGGGCGCTCACCATGAGGGCGCTGGAGAACATGGTCCGCTCCCACGCGGCGGCGAGGCGGGAGCTGCTGGAGCGCCTGGGCCGGGTGGAGCTGGGCATCTCCCAGAACATGCTCGCCTTCGCGCCGGACCGTTGGTGGAACCCGCTGGACCGCGCCCTCGTGCGGCTGGCCTCGCCCGCCTACAACCACGCCTTCCACGAGGCGCTCTCCACGGGGAAGCTCCGGGTGAACATGCCCGGGGTGGCCACCACCCGCGCCGACATCCCCGAGGCCCGGGACTCGGTGGAGTTCATCGGGGTGAACTACTACAGCCGCGCGCACCTGCGCTTCGTGCCGCGCCCGCCCTTCATCGAGTTCAAGTACCGCGACACCCGGGGCCGGGGCCTCACCGACATCGGCTGGGAGGACTGGCCCGAGGGCTTCCTCCAGACGCTGCGCGACGTGAAGCGCTACGGCAAGCCGGTGTGGATTACGGAGAACGGCATCGATGACCGGGCGGGCGCCCGCCGTCCCCACTACCTGCACTCCCACCTCTCCCAGGTGCTGGCCGCCCGGGCCCAGGGCGTGGACGTGCGCGGCTACCTCTATTGGAGCCTGCTCGACAACTTCGAGTGGCTGGAGGGCTGGGGGCCGCGCTTCGGCCTCTACCACGTCGACTTCGACACGCTGGAGCGGCGCCCCACCCCCGCCTGCGACTACTTCCGCGCGGTCGCCACCGGCCGCGTGCTCGTGCCGCCCGGTGCGTCCCTGTAGGAACTTCCGCGCCCCTCGGGTGAGAAACCGTGGGGCCTGGGACTCGTCAACCGAGCGCCGCGCGGTAGTCGACGTCCTGCTCCTCGGATGAGTCCCCGGAGCGGTCCGAGTCGGCGGCGGAGAAGAAGGCGCGCACGGCGTCCGCCACCGCCTCCGGTGCATCCAGGGTGTTGGCGCGCGCACGGAAGGCGGCGGCGCCCGCGAGGCCATGGGCGTACCAGCCCAGGTGTCGGCGGAAGGAGCGCACGGCGCCGAGCGGGTCCCCCACGAAGGCCAGGTGCGCGTGGAAGTGCTCCAGCACCAGGGCGCACCGCTCCTCGGGCGAAGGCGCGTCCCCGCCCGCGAGCTCGCGAAATATCCACGGGTTGCCCAGGGCCGCGCGGCCAATCATCACGTAGTCGCAGCCGGTCGTCTCCAGCATGCGCCGCGCGTCCTCGGGCGTGCGCACATCCCCGTTGCCGAACAGGGGCAGCTCCGGGAAGTGGCGCTTCAAGTCGGTGATGACGCTCCAGTCCGCCTGTCCCGAGTAGCCCTGCTCCCGGGTGCGAGGATGGATGGCAAGCCCCGCGCAGCCGGCCTCCTGGAGCGCGGCGGCCATCTGGAGGTAGTTGCGCGTCTTGGCGTCCCAGCCCGAGCGAATCTTGCAGGTGACGGGCAGGCCCGAGGCCTCGCGCATCGCCCGGACGATGGCGGCGGCGCGCTCCGGGTCGCTCAAGAGCGCGCTGCCCGCCCCGTTCTTCGTCACCTTCTTCACCGGGCAGCCCATGTTGATGTCCAGCATCTGCGCCCCGTGGGACTTGCCGACCGCGGCCGCGAGGCCCATGGCCTCCGGGTCGCCTCCATAGAGCTGGAGCGAGTAGGGCTTCTCCACCTCCGCGTCGAAGCGCAGGTACATGAGGGTGCGCTGGTTGGCCCGCATCAACCCCTGGGAGCTGACGAGCTCGGTGGGGCACAGGGCGGCGCCCATGCGGAAGGCGAGCACCCGGAAGGGCATCTCGGACACCCCGGCCATGGGGGCGAGGACAAAAGGATTCGGAAGGGAATAAGGGCCGAGTCGCAGCATGGGGCTTCTGGGAACCTACCGAAATGAAGAGGAAGCGGTTGCGGGATGTGCGCTACGGACTGCGCATCCGCGCCTCAACGGTTAAGGTCCGTGCCCATGTTCCGCTTTCGCCTCGGGAGCATTCCCGTCGACGTCCACCCCAGCCACCTGCTGGTCTCCGCCGTGCTCGCCTACAGCTCGGTCCGCGCCTCGCAGGATGGCTGGCCCTTCCGCCAGGTGTCCGAGGCGCCCGCCCTGGGCCAGGCCAGTGCCATGGTGGTGTTCGTCCTGTCGTGGATGCTCATTGTCTTCGTGTCCGTGCTGGTCCACGAGCTGGGCCACGCCCTGGCCAGCCGCCTCTTCGGCTACCACCCGAGCATCGCACTCGTCTGGCTGGGCGGGCACACCCTGCCCACCGACATGCCCGGCCCGCTTCCATGGAAGAGGGATTTGGTCATCACCGTGGCGGGGCCCCTCTTCGGGCTGCTGCTCGGCGTGGTGAGCCTGGTGGGCTACCTGGTCTTCAACGGGCACTCCCCCGCGCTGGACTTCTTCCTGCGCACCTTCGCTGGCGCCAACTTCATCTGGGCCATCTTCAACCTGCTGCCCGTGCTGCCGCTGGACGGTGGGCGGCTGGTCTCCACGCTGGCCACCCGGGTGCTCGGCCCCCGGCGGGGGCTGCTCGCGTCCCAGGGACTGGCGCTGTTGGTGTGCGTGGCCGTGGTCGTCTACAGCCTGAACATCGGGTGGCTCTTCCCCGCCATCTTCTTCGCCATGTACGGCGTCCAGGCGTTCCGCACCGTGGCGGAGGCCCTGAGCTCCGGAGGCAACGCCCCGCGCGTCGGTGGCACAGGCTCGCTGGACAGCCCCGTGGCGGGGAAGCTTCGCGAGGCGAAAATCGCGCTGGATGCGGGCCGCCTGGATGACGCACGCCGGCTGGGCGCCGCGGTGCTGGAGGGCGGCGACGGCCTCACCCCCGAGATGGCCAGCCACGCCCACCACCTGCTCGGCTGGGTGGCGCTGAAAGAAGGCCAGGGCCGACAGGCGCTGGACCACTTCTCCCAGGTGCAGGGGCTCCAGGTGGAGCCGCATGCGGTGGCCGCGTCCTTCTCCCTCGTCGGTGACGACGCGCGCGCGCTGGATTGGTGGAAGCAGGCCTGGCAGACGTCCTCGGACCGCACGGTGATGCACGAGTACGCCGGGACGTTGATCCGCCTGGGCCGGACGCCGGAGGCCCTGAAGCTGCCCGGCGTGGAGGCCGCCGCGGCGTTCAGCTGCGCGGAGCGGGTGCTCTTCATCCGAGGCGTCTATTCGGAGGCCGCCGCGATGGGCGAGGCCGCGCTGGAGCACGCCCCGAGCGCCAGCATCGCCTACGACGCCGCGTGCGCTTATGCCAAGGCGCGCAACGTGCCCGACGCGGTGCGCCTGCTGCGCCGGGCCAGCGAGCTGGGATTCAAGGACGGGGCCTATGCCGCCTCGGACGCGGACCTGGCGCCCCTGCATGGCCACCCCGCTTTCGAGGAGTGGTTGACGGAGCTGCGGCAATCCGCCGCCTCCTGACAGAGCGATGACAGGAGGGGGTGTTGATGCGGGACGAGGCTGCGCACCTTCGGGCGCGCTCCTGCTCCAGCTCAAGAGGCTCCCTTGCAGACTTCCTCTCCTGCTCCCGCCCTGCCCTCGGACAACGAGCGCCTGAACTGGCTGTCGTCCATCCCCTTCTTCGCCGTCCACATCATGTGCCTCTTCGCCTTCTCTGTCGGGGCGAAGCCAGTGGACGTGGCGGTCTGTGTGGGGCTGTACATCCTGCGCATGTGGGGAATCACGGTGGGCTTCCACCGCTACTTCTCCCACCGGGCCTTCAAGACGGGCCGCGTCTTCCAGTTCATCCTCGCGCTGGTGGGCACCCTGTCGACGCAGAAGGGCGTGCTGTGGTGGGCGGCCAACCATCGCCACCACCACCGGACGTCGGACCAGGCGGACGACATCCACTCGCCGGTGCAGAAGGGCTTCTGGTTCAGCCACGTGGGCTGGATTCTGTGTGACAAGTACGGGCCCACGCGCATGGAGGGCATCAAGGACTTCGCGCGCTTCCCGGAGCTGGTGTGGCTCAACCGCTTCCACCTGGTGCCGCCCGTCCTGCTGGCGGTGGCGCTCTACTTCATCGGCGGCTTCTCCATGCTGGTGTGGGGCTTCTTCGTCAGCACCACCCTCTTGTGGCACGGGACGTTCACCATCAACTCCCTGAGCCACATCTTCGGCAAGCGCCGCTACAAGACGACGGACACCAGCCGCAACAACTGGCTGCTGGCGCTCATCACCCTCGGCGAGGGCTGGCACAACAACCACCACTACCACCAGAACACCGCCAACCAGGGCTGGTTCTGGTGGGAGGTGGACCTGAGCTTCTACTCGTTGAAGGTCCTCTCCTGGTTCAAGGTCGTGGAGGGCCTGCGGCTGCCCTCCGACTCGGTCAGGTACGCGTACCGGAAGTACTCGGCGGAGGACCGCGCGGCGCTGGCCACGCCCACCCGCTTCTTCGGCGCGGGAGGCGCGCGCGCGCAATTGGTCGCCGCCAGGACGGCCGCCGAGGGCAAGGTTCGCGAGGCGCTGGCCGCCGCCGCGGATCACCTGCCCTCCTCCGCACCCACACCGCAGCCCATGCTCAAGCAGTGATGGCAGCGGGGCCGAGGCACACCCACCCTGGGTCTCATGCAACCGGCTAGAGTGCCGCGCGCGTGTCACCGCCTCCGTCGATGAAACCAGCCTCCGCGCCCGTGCGTACCGGAGACGATTCGGTGCGCACTTCCGTCGCACCCGAGTCAGACGAGGTGCTGATGGCGCGGTTTTGTGAAGGGCAGGCTCCGGCGTTCGACGCGCTCTTCCAGCGTCACTCCCGACAGGTGCGCGGATACCTCACCCGCCTGACGGGCAGCGCGTCCACCGCCGAGGACCTGGTGCAGCTCACCTTCATGTCCCTGGTCCGCTCGCGAGGGCGCTTCCAGGCGGGCTCCCGCTTCAAGCCGTGGCTGTATGCCATCGCCACCAATGCCGCGCGCGACTCCCAGCGCCGGGGCCGCCGCACCGAGGAGCTGACGGCCGAGGGAGAGCTGCCCACGGGCATCGCCGACGAGAGCCCCGCGCCCCGAGACGTGGGACTGGAGCGCGCGGTGCGACAGGCGCTCGACATGCTCCCCGAGGGCCAGCGCATCCCCATCCTCCTGCACCGCTTCGAGGGCATGGGCTTCGCCGAAATCGCCGACACCCTGGGCCTCACCGAGAGCGCGGTGAAGGTCCGGGCCCATCGAGGCTATGAGCGACTGCGCGAGCTGCTCGCCCCCCTGCGCACGGAGACCTTGGAATGACCCCGGAGTGTTCACGGGTGATGGACTGTCTGGGCGAAGCCCTGCCCCCGGAGCTGACGAAGCACGTGGCGTCCTGTGAGGACTGCCAGGTGGTGACGGGCGGCTTCGACCTCCTCGGCGGTCCGAGTCACGCCGCGGCGTCGATGCTCCCCACGGCCTTCGCGTCCACCGAGGATGACGAGCAGACGCTGCCCGGCCACGACACCGCGCGACGCTTCGCCCTGGAGACCCTGGCGAAGCAGCCCATGGCGCGTCCCTGGTGGCACGGGCTGGCGCTGCTGGTGGGCGTCCACGCGGCGATGGTGGGCGTGGGGCTGACCCTGCTGAGCCGCCGAGGCGGATGGGTGGGCAACGCGTCCCCGCCGGGACTGGTGGTGGGCGTGGGAGTCGTCATCCTCGCGCTGCTCGGCGCGGGCGCCTTTGTCGCGCTGTCGCCCCGCCGTCGGGTGGTGCCCTGGGCGGGAGTCCTCGCCTTCGCGGGAGCCCTGGGCGTCACCGTGGTGCTCACCGGGTCCGGACAGCAGGGCCGGGCCTTGCTGGCCGGCGTCCTCGGCTGCGCGGGCACGGAGCTGGCGGTGACGGTGGTGCCGCTGGCCGTCACGCTGGTGCTGCTGAGCCGCTCCGCCTACCACCCCGCGCGAGCGCTGGCTGCCGGGCTGTCCGCCGGCTCGGTCAGCCTGCTTGTCCTCCACGTGCATTGCCCCGACGGGACGGCGGCCCACCTGCTCTGGGGCCATGTGCTGCCCTGGCTGGGGCTCGCGGGAATCGCCGTGCTGCTGCGCTCGCTGCTGCCCACGCGCAGCTACGCCCCCTGAAGACAGGCCACCCGCCGCCCTCCCGCTCGCCCCCTCGCGCCGTGTGGCCGCGAGGAGTGCCACCGGCCCGACAGGCCGCTCTCGAACGTTGAAGCTTCCCCGTTCGGGATGGGTTAGTGGGAGGACCAATGAATGTCGATGAACCTCCCCCTGGGGTGATGCCCCAGCGCGCGGTGTGGGTCCGCGCTCGGGAGCACTTGAGCCGATTCACGCACGCGGCGCTTCAAGCCTCCAACCGCCTGCGGCTGCCCGGTCCGTCCGTGCTGCCCGTGGCGGGCGCGGTGGTGGGGCTCTACAGCGGCCTGGCCGCGGGCATCTTCTCCAACCTGATTGGCCTGGTGAGCGGGCTGACGTTCGGCGCGGCGGAGCTGGCGCACACGCTGCGCCGCAGCCAGTTGCTGACGTTGATGGACGCGTTCGGCTCGGCGCGGTGGCATCTGGAGTACGCCATCGTCGGGGCGCCGCTGGCGCTCGGCGCGCTGCTGCTGGCGCGGGTCATCGAGCCCGGAGGCCCTCGGGACGAGGTGAAGCGACGGTTGCGCCTGCTGGCGCTGCTGACGCTGGGCGCGCTGTCGCTCTACTACCCGCTGGTGGCGCTGGCCGCGCTCAACAGCGTCTTCGGCCACCCCCACGCCCTGGCCGAGGCGATTCCGCTCCTGCCCTGGTGGCTGATGCTGCTGGCCCCCACCCTGGGCGGCGTGGCGGTGGGACGGCTGCTCCGGGACAGGCCGGAGACGCATGGCCATGGCGTCCCCGAGGTCGTCCGGGCGGTGAAGAGTGGCGCCAACGTGGTGCCCGCGGACCGGGGCCTGTTGAAGCTGGTGGCGTCCGCCATCACCATCGGCAGCGGCGGTTCGGCGGGCCGCGAGGGCCCCATCGTCTATGGCGGCGCGGCGTTCGCCTCCAGCGTGGGCCGGGTGCTGGGCTTCAGTCGCAGGGAGCTGTCCATCCTCCTGGCGTGCGGCGCGGGCGCGGGCATCTCCGCGTCCTTCAACGCCCCCATCGCCGGGGCGGTGTTCGCGATGGAAATCATCCTCCGCGAGTTCGAGCTGCGCGTCTTCTCGCCCATCATCCTGGCCAGCGTGGCGGGCACGCTGGTGAGCCAGGGTGTGCTGGGCGAGGCGCCCATGCTGCGCAGCGTGCCGTACGAGCTGGTGAGCGGCTCGGAAGTCCTGGCGTACGCGGTGCTGGGCATCGGCTGTGGCCTGCTGGCCTTCACCTTCGTGAAGCTGCTGCACGGGGTGGAGCACTTCTTCCAGGGGCGCATGGGCGGGACGCTGTCGCCGTGGCTGGGCCGCAAGTCGCTGCCCTTTCGCGCGGGCCTGGGCGGGCTGTGCGCGGGGCTGATGGCCTTCGTCAGCCCCACGGTGTGGGGCAGCGGGCACGACTTCATCAACCTGGCGGCGGTGGGAAAGCTGCCCTTCTTCTTCCTCGTCACCGCCTGCGTGTTGAAGCTGGTGGCGACGGCCATCACCATCGGCTCGGGGGGCTCGGGCGGGACGTTCTTCCCCGCGGCCGTCATCGGCGCCATGGCGGGTGGAGCGTTCGGCACGCTGGTGCACTACTTCTTCCCGGCCAGCACCGGCCCCAGCGGGGCGTATGCGCTGGTGGGCATGGGCGGCGCGGTGGCGGCGCTCAACCGGGGTCCGCTCACCGGGATGATGATGATGTACGAGCTGAGCGGGAACCACGACATCATCCTCCCGCTGATGGTGACGTGCACCATCGCCTCCGCGCTGTGCCACTACCTCATCGAGCGCAACGCGCCCAAGGCCCCCAGCGACACGGACCTGCTGGAGAGCACGCCCGTGCAAGCGCTGATGGAGCACGTGGCGCCCGTGCCCGCGGGCCTTCCGATGCGGCCCCTGGCGGACCTGCTGCTCACCTCCGAGACGGGCGCGCTGCCGGTGCTGGACACCCACGGCGAGGTCTACGGCATCGTCCAGGTGGAGCAGCTGCGCGAGGTGTGGCGCGACGAGGCCATGTACCCGCTGCTGGTGGCCAGCGACCTGGCGCGCAAGCTGCCGCTCCTGGCGCCCAATGCCGACCTGGCCCAGGCGCTGCGCATCATGGACCAGGAGGACGTGGACTCCCTGCCCGTCGCCGCTCCCGGGGGCATCGCCACCCGGGGCCTGCTGACGCGCGCCGCGGTGAGGCGCTTCCTCTTCGCCCAGCACGCCAAGGCCCATGCGCGCGGCGACAGCCCCGTCAGCGCCACCGAGGTGACGCACTGACGTGCGGGGCCTGGGGTCCGGGATACCCCCCCTTTTTTACGAGGGAGGCTCGTCCTGTTCGCGGCGCATGGGATGGGACATGCTGGGCGCCCGGAGGCGTCCGTGGAGCTACTCCGTGCGAGTCCAGCCGAGCACCCGCTGCTGCGAAACCTGTACCCGCTCTACCTGCACGACTTGAGCGAGTTCGGGGTGGAGTACCGCCTGGACCCACAAGGGCAGTGGGTGCCCAACTTCCTGCCCACGTGGCTCGCGGCCTCGGACGAGGTCCACCCGCTGCTGCTGCGCTGGGAGGGCCGCACGGTGGGCTTCGCCTTCGTGGCGCAGGCCCCCTTCCCGTACATGACTCCCGGGCGCGACTTCCGGATGAGTGAGTTCTTCATCCTGCGCGGCGAGCGGGGCTACGGCCTGGGACGGCGCGCGGCCATGGCCGTGTTCGACCGCTTCCGGGGCCTGTGGGAGGTGTCCCAATTGCCCGCCAACCACGCGGCCACCTCGTTCTGGAGGAAGGTCATCCGCGAGTACACCGGCGGCCAGTTCGAGGACAGCTACGTGGAGGACTCCCCGGCCCAGCTCTTCGACAACCGGGGACTGCCACCCCTTCGCCTTGGACCGCCCACGACGCGATAGCCGGGTGCGCGCTACGGCTTCGCCTCGGGAGCCGGCGACGGCTCCTTCGTGGCGGGCGGCGTCGCGGGCTTGCCCTGCGAGCACGAGGTGATGGCGCCCGCCGGGTCGATGGCGTCACCGCCGGAGTCCACCTTGAGGACCTTGCGCCCCTCGCCGACAACGAAGGTGTAGCGCTTGGACACCGTCACCAGCGGCATCTTCACGTCGTACGCCTCGACGACCTTGCCGTCCGGGTCCGGGATGAAGGGGAACGGCGCCTTCAGCTCCGCCTTGAAGCGCTTGAGCGTCTCCGCGTCATCCGTGCTGAAGGCCAGCACGCGCCCCTGCAGCTTCTCGATGTCCGCGTGCCGGGCCGTGTACGCCTTGAGTTCCTTCGTGCACCCTCCCGTGAAGGCCTTGGGGAAGAAGGCGACGATGACGGGCCCCTGCTTCACCAGCTCCGACAGGATGTAGACCTTGCCGTCCGTGTCCTTCACGGTGAAGTCCGGGGCGGTGTCGCCCACGTTGGGGATGGCGGCGACCAGAAGCCCTGCGAGCAGTACGGGAGCGAGCATGCCGGGGATTTGAGCGGACCCGCCCCTCCCAGGCAAGCGACGCCCTCGCTACTTCGACTCGGCCATGCGCGCCCACACGGCCGACGCGGCCTCGCGCGCCTGCTCGGCCACCACGGAGGGGTTCACGGACAGCGGCCGGCGCGCCCACATGCGCCACACCCCATCCACCATCACCGCCTCCACATGCCGGCTGCCCAGGCCGAACACCACGTGCCACGCCAGGTTCTCCGCCGTCAGCGGCGTGGCCGGCAGGTAGTCGAGCACCAACAGGTCCGCCAGCGCCCCTTCGCGCATCGGC
The DNA here is from genome assembly GCF_013336625.1 of Myxococcus sp. CA033. NCBI lineage: Bacteria > Pseudomonadati > Myxococcota > Myxococcia > Myxococcales > Myxococcaceae > Myxococcus > Myxococcus sp. CA033. The sequence continues at coordinate 29,075 of NZ_JABUMU010000002.1, forward strand.
CCCAGCGGCACCCCGAAGTGCTGCGACACCAACCGATGCCCGTTCGCCAGGTAGCGCAGCACGTCGATGGGCTGCCCCGCCTCGCGCGAGCGCAGATACGCCGCCTGCGCCTCCGCGAACAGGTCCGCCGACACACCGTCCGCCCCCAACGTCGCGCGCGCGCCGAACTTCAGCGCCGGCGCATACCCCACCTCCAACCCCTGGTTGGCGCGCGGCGTGTGGACAATCCACGCCCCCGTCGCAATCACCTGCGCCAGGTCCGCCCACGCCAGGTGCCCCACGTGCGCCAGCTGGCTCCGAGGCGACAACAGCCCCGCGTCCAGGAGCCGTGGCACCGGCGAGGCCCCATGCCGCTCGTTCGACAGCCGCTCGTCCAGCGGGTCCTCCGCGAGCGGCAGGTGCAGGCCGGTGTTCGCCGCCTTCAGCGCCTCGGCGAGCCCCTGGAGCGCGTCCTGCCCCAACGTGAAACAAGGCCCCGCGCCCACCTGGCCCCGGAATCTCCCCTTCGCCTTCTGCGCGAAGCCCACCGTCTCTTCCAGTCCCTCCTCGCGCCCCACCGCTCCGCTGCGGTCCGACACCGCGTAGGCGAGCACGCCGCGCACCCCCACCTCGTGGAGACCTCGCGCCAGCCGCACCAGCGAGCCCGACACCGCCTTGGGCGAGGAGTGCAGGGTGCACACCGTCGTCGTGCCGCACTGGAGCGCCTCCAGGCCGCCCGCGCACCCCGCAACCTGGACGGCGTCCAAGTCCAGCGCGTCCTCGTAGGGCCAGAGCACCTTCTCCAGGATGTCCTGGTAGGTCTCCATCGCCGTGTTCGGCATGCCTCGACCCAGGACGGCGTGCAGCCGGTGGTGCGCGCTGACCAGCCCCGGGAAGACGAGCTTGCCGGAGAGGGCCACCACCTCGTCGTCGGCCTCGGGCGTCAGGTCCGGCCCGCGCGCCACGATGCGCTCTCCTTCGACGCGCAAGTCCACGCGTTCCACCACCGCGGGCTCCAGCTCGACGACGTAACCACCCTTGAGGACGGTGCCCAACATCCCTCCGAGGAACGAAGAACGAAGAACGAAGCGCGTGGCGGGTCAGCGCGGCGCGAGGTTAGCACTCCACCCGACCCATCGCGCGAGCCAGCAGATGGCACGCCCACACCCCGCGTAAGGCCCACCGCACCCCGCGCGACGTGTCGGTGCGCAGCGGGGCCCCGGAGCGTCACGGGGTCGAACCCACCCCGGAGCACCTCACCGCCTTCACCGCGCCAGGGCTCGCCCACGCCTTCCATGCGGGCACCCCCACGCCACCACCGTGGGCCTCCTTGATGACGCGGGTGATGCGGCGGCCGTGGTGGAAACCCACACCTGGCCCGGGCCCGCGAGCCACGGTGGCGCATGCGCCGGGCGGCCGAGTTCGGGACGGAGACGGGCAGGCTTCCCCCCTCGAACTTCTGAGGGGGGACGCGGGGCGGCTCTGCACATAGACTGGCGCCATCTTGGAGTCGGGTCCGAACACCTATTGGGTCGGTCGCTATCGGCTGTCCGCGCGTATCGCGACGGGCGGCATGGCCGAGGTGTACCTGGGGCGCCGCTTCGAGGATGACGGCGCGCGCGGGCCCGCGGTGGCGGTGAAGCGGCTGATGCCGCACCTGGCCTCGGACCGGCGCGTGGTGCAGATGTTCCTCAACGAGGCGCGCATCACCGCGCAGGTGCGCCACCCCAACGTCGTCTCCATTCTCGAGCTGGGCATGGAGGGCACCGAGCCCTTCATCGCGATGGAATTGCTGGAGGGCCGCTCCTTCGCGGAGCTGCGCCAGGAGGCCGCGGAGCGGGGCCAGCGCGTGCCGCTGGGCATCACCCTGCGCGTGCTGGTGGAGGCCTGCCGGGGCCTGGACGCGGCCCACCGCGCCGTGGACGAAGCGGGGCGGCCGCTGCGCATCGTCCACCGCGACTTCACCCCGGACAACATCCATGTGGGTGTGAATGGCGCGGTGAAGGTCATCGACTTCGGCATCGCCAAGGCGGACGCGCTCGGTGCGGGCACGGAGCCCGGCGTCCTCAAGGGCAAGTTCTTCTACATGTCGCCGGAGATGATCGCCGGCAAGCCGGTGGACCACCGCGCGGACCTCTTCGCCGCGGGCGTCATGTTGTACGAGCAACTCTGTGGCCGCAGGCCCTTCACCGGCATGACGGCCGAGGAGGTGCTGGGCCGCATCGCGGAGGGGCGCGCCCGGCCTCCCACCGCGTTCGACCCGTCCGTGCCCGCCGCGCTGGAGTTGGTGTGCCTCACCGCGCTCCAGAGAGACCCGGCCGCGCGCTTCGACAGCCTCGAGTCCTTCATCGACGCCATCGAGGCCATTGGAGGCCAGGCCGAGGTCGCCACCGGGGAGCAGGTGGCCGCGTACGTGGACACCCTCTTCCCACCGGACCGGGACCCGAAGCGACAGGCCCTGCGCCGCGCGCGGATGGCCGACCCGTCCCATGGCGGCACGCCGCCGATTCCTCGCGCCTTCGACCCCAACGCCGCGCCCCACAACGCCATGACGGTGCCGGCCGCGTGGCCCAAGGTCTTCCTGCCCGACGTGGGCGCCACCCTCCACGGCGGCGAGCCCCCGGACTCCGTGCGCCCGCCCACGCCCACGTCCCCGGGCTCCACCGAGGCCGCCACCGTCACCGGCTTCCGCGCCAGCTCTCCGGGCGTGGTGTCGCCGTCTCGACCTGGCTCCGCGACGGACTCGACGCCTCCCGCGCGCAACCCGACGGACTCGACGCCGCCCACGCGCAACGACTCCGGCATCACCCAGGGCGGCCCTCGACGCCGCTCGCGGTGGGGCCTCGTCCTGGGCGGAGTGCTCGGACTCGCGGCGCTCGGCGCCGGAGGCACGTGGTACCTGACGCGCACGGAGTCGTCTCCGACGGAGCGGCTGGCGAAGGCACAGGCCGCCGACGCGCCCACCGCGAAGGTTTCGCTGCTCTCCGGCCTGGGCGAGGACACTCGCGCCACCGCCGAGGAGCTGGCCCAGGCGGGGACGGTGCTGCTGACCGCGGGCGCACACTTCAAGGCGCTGGAGCTGGCGGAGGCCTACGTCGCGCGCTTTCCGAAGGACGTGGAGGCGCACCTGCTCGCGGCCCGGGCGGCGACGGAGCTGAACCGGGGCAAGCGGGCCGAGCGCGCGTTGGACGAGGCCCTCACGCTGGCACCCAAGGACCTGCGCCCCTCGCTGATGCTGGCGGACCTGCGCGAGCGCCAGGGCGACCTGCCCGGCGCGGTGGCGGCGCTGGCGAAGGCGTACGCCCAGAAGCCGGGCGTGGCGCGGGTGGCGCCTCGCTACGGGCGGATGCTGTCGCAGAATGGCCGGCTGGACGAGGCCGCCTCGGTGCTGTCCGCCTGGACGCGGGAGCATGACGACGCTGCCAGCCTGGCGGAGCTCGGCTTCGTGCGCTTCCGGCAGGAGCGCGTGGACGAGGCCGCCGCGCTGCTCAAGCGCGCGCTGCGCAAGGACGGCAAGCTGGCCGTGGCCCACTACTACCTGGGGGCCGTCCTCTTCCGTCAGGGCGACAGCACGGGCGCCGAGCGCGCCTATCGGGAGGCGGACAGGCTGGCCCCGGAGGACCCTCGGGCCCTGGCGGCGCGATGCCAGCTCCATGCCCATGGTGGCAATGAGACGGCCGTCGCCGAGGTGAAGCGTACGCTGGAGGAACGATTCCCCGAACGGGCGAACGTCCTCGCGGCAGAGTGCAAGGCGGGGAATTAGCTTCCCGCACATGCGCCTCGTGCTCGTCGCCCTCATCCTGGGGGCGCTCGGCTGTTCATCCTCCCTTGCCTCGCGCCCGGAAGACCCGGGCGACACCGGCCCCGAGCCCTCCAACGAGGAGCCCTCCGTCCCGGAGCGCGCGTCCTGCACCGGACTCTCCGAGGGGCCCGGCACCCACGAATGGACAGTGAGCCACGCCGGACGGGCGAGGACCTACCGCGTCCACGTGCCCCCCGGCTACGACGCCACGCGGCCCACGCCCACCGTGGTGGCCTTCCATGGCTTTGGCTCGAACCCCGAGCAGTTGGAGGTCCAGACGGGCCTGTCGACGCTCGCGGACACGGAGGGCTTCCTCGTCGTGTACCCGTGCGGGCTGAGCGCCCAGGAGATTTCCGGCGGCACCGCCCCCCCGCGAGACAACACCCGGGGCTGGAACGCGGGGGCGTGCTGTGGGACGGCCCAGCTGTCCAACATCGACGACGTGGGCTTCGTGGACGCGCTCCTGGCGGACCTGGACACCCGCGTGTGCGTGGACCCGCGCCGCACCTTCGCCACGGGCTTCTCCAACGGCGGCTTCTTCTCCTACCGGCTGGCCTGTGAGCGCGCGGGGCGCTTCGCCGCCGTGGCGCCCGTCTCCGGAATGTCGCCCCTGAATGGGTGCCGCCCCTCCCGCCCGGTGCCCGTGCTGCATATCCATGGCACGGCGGACACCGTCATCCTCTACGAGGGTGGCAACAACATCCCCTTCGGCCGCGCCTACCCCTCGGCCGAGGACTCCGTCCGGAGCCAGGCGGAGCGCAATGGCTGCGGCGGCGCGGTGGTGGAGACGTACCGCCAGGGGGACAGCACTTGTAGCGCCTTCACCGGATGTTCTCCGGAGAACGCCACCGCGTCGCTCTGCACCGTGCGGGGCGGCGGACACACCTGGCCTGGCAGTCCGGTCAGCGCGGGCAACCCCACGCAGGACCTGAACGCCACGCTCGAGGCCTGGCGCTTCTTCCAAACCCGGCCTCGGCCCTGAAGCGCAGGAGAGTTCTTCGTGAGCACACGCGCCCTCATCATCAACGCCGACGACCTGGGGTATGACCCCGCCGTCACCCGAGGCATCCTCCAGGCCATGCGCGACGGCATCGTCTCGTCGGCCTCCCTCCTGGTGAACACCCCGTTCTCCGAGGCCTCCGCCCACGAAGCCGAGGGCCTGTCGCTGGGACTGCACCTGAACCTGGCCCGGGGCACCCCGGTGGGGAGCGACTTCCCGCGCGAGCTGCTTGGCGCCAATGGGAACTTCGTGGAGTCGCGCGCCGCCAGCATGCCCGCCGAAGTCGTGGAGGCGGAGACCCGCGCGCAGCTCGAGCGCTTCACGGCGCTGACGGGACGTCCCGCGACACATGTGGACGTCCACATGCACCTGCACCTGCAGCCCACCGTGCTGGAGGGGCTGTCCCGCGTCGCGAGGGAGAAGAAGCTGCCGGTGCGCTCCATCGACTCCATCATGCGCCACGCGCTCAAGGCGCAGGGCATCCCCACCAACACCCACTTCCTGGGCGACACGGGCTCGGATGCGTACTGGACGCTGGAGCGCCTGGAGGCGGAGCTGGTGTCGCTGCCCTCCGAGGGCATCATCGAGTTGATGTGCCACCCGGGCTACCGGCCGGAGACGGTGAAGAGCGGCTACGGCGCGCAGCGCGAGGTGGAGCTGGCCACCTTCCAGAACCCTCGTGCCCGGGAGACCCTGTCGCGCCTGGGAATCACCCCCGTGGACTACCGGGTCCTCACGCCCGCGAGCTGAGGGCCTCTTCGCCGCGCGCGCCTAGATTCTGGGGCCGAAGCCCACGAGCGGCGGCGGCTCGCCCACGGCGGGCGTCCCCCCGGAGGGCCTGCGCCGCTCCTGCGTGAGCACGTTGCGCACGCGCGCCACCAGCTCATCGGCGACGTACGGCCGCGTGCACAGGGACGTCTCCTCCTGCGCCCACCACGGCCGCGCATCGCCAGCCAGGAGGATGGGCACCGGCCGCGCGCGCGGCAGCGTGGCGAAGGTCTCCAGGAACAGCCCCGCCTTCCCATGCGTGACGGAGGTGGACAGCACGATGAGGTCCACCGGCAGGTGCGTGGCCCGCCGCAGCGCCTCCGCGCCGTCCCGCGTCGTGAGCACCTCGAACCCCTCCGCGCACAACACGCGCTCGGCCAGGGCCTCCTGCGCGGAGTCCTCGTCGAGCAGCAACACCCGCCGGGGCAGCCGCTTCACCTCGTGCGACGGCATGCGCGGCAGGCTCATCGTGAAGGTGCTGCCATGGCCCTCCGCGCTCGCCAGCGACAGCGAGCCCCCGTGCAGCCTCGCGATGGAGTGGCTGATGAACAGCCCCAGCCCCAGGCCTCCGAAGTTGCGGTGCGACACGTTGCGCGCCCGGTAGAAGCGCTGGAACACCTGGGACTGGTCCGCGCCGGGGATTCCGATGCCATGGTCCCTCACGTGGATGCGCGCCTCCCCCGCGAGCCGCTCCACGCACACGGTGATGGGCTCGCCCGGCGGGCTGTACTTGTGCGCGTTCTCCAGCAGGTTCACCAGCACCTGCTCCAGCCTGTCGCGGTCCCCTCGCACCCAGACGCGCTCTCGGGGGACCTCCACCGCGAAGGGCCTGTCGAAAGCCGCGCGGAAGTGGTCCACCACCTCCGCCACCAGCTGCCCCACCTCCAGCGGCGCCAGGTCCAACGCCAGCTTCCCGACGTCCAGCCGCGAGGCGTCCAGCAGGTCATCCACCAGCCCCGCCAGCCGGTCCACCTGCCGCTTGGACTTCAGCACCGTGGACAGCTCCAGCGGCTGCCCCGCGGTGAGCCGCTTCTCCATGGTGTACAGGCCCAGCTTCAGCGGGGTGAGCGGCGTCTTCAGCTCGTGGCTCGCGATGGACATGAACTCCTCGCGCACCTGGAGCGCCGCCTTCGCTTCGCGCAGGAGGCGCGCGTTCTCCACCGCCACCGCGAGCTGGTTGGCCGCCGCCGTCCACAGCTCCAGCTCCCGGGCGGAGAAGGACGTGCCCTGCTCCTTGTAGAGCAGCAACAGCCCCACCGTCCGGCGCGGCGCGCACAGCGGCACCGCCGCGAAGATGGAGCCCAGCGAATCCCCATACCCCCGCTGGATGCCCAGCTGCGCCTGACGCAAGGCCATGGCCTGTCGGAACGGGTCGTCCTCGGGGTCGAACGTGTCCTCGGGAGACTCCGTCCCCGCCAGGTCCGACACCGCCGAGCGCCGCAGCTCCGAGCCGTCCTCCTCGCACAGATAGACCTCCGCGCGCCGCACCTGGGCGCAGCGCACCAGCGCCACGACGGCCGCCGCGCAGACGGTGTCCACCTCCAGCGTCTCACCCACGGCCCGGGCAATCTCGCGCACCGCCAGCGAGAAGGCGCCCTCGTCATCCACCCCGGAGGGCTCCACCACCAGCCAGGCGCCAGGGGACTCCGCCTCCCTGCCCGGCTTCACCTGCACTCGCACCTGGTGCAGCGCGCGGGTGATGACATGGCCCGTGTGCGGGCGACCCTCGCGGATGGCGAGCTCCACGGCATCCAGGCTCCTCCCCCGCTCGAGCGCGTCCAGGAGGCTGGTGCCTGGGCGCAGGGTCATTCCCGTCTTGCGGGCGAAGCCGTCCTCACACCACTGGACGCATAAATCGGGTCCAACGCGCACCAGGGCTTGAGGGAGACACGAGAAGGCTTCTTCGGCGTCGAGGGGAAGCGTCATGTGCTCGGGAGGTGGCGGGGGGCCTGCTCGGGATTATGAACCCCGCTCCGAGCGCGCAACCGGCCCGCCCCCCGCATTCCCCGCTGGTGGACGACCGCCGCGTTGAGGGGCCGACAGAACCCTCCAGGGGCAGCCTGGAGGGCTGGGGCCCACGTCGTGGATGACACGTAGCGATGGTGTGGTAGACGACACCGCCATGCCTTCGCAGCCGACCAAGGAACTCCAGACCTTCCCCAACCCGGCGCCCGAGCGCGATTACGAAATCGCGTTCGACTGCCCGGAGTTCACGTGTCTGTGCCCGCTCACCGGGCAGCCGGACTTCGCCCGGTTCAAGATTACGTACGTCCCCGACCAGCTCTGCATCGAGCTGAAGAGCCTGAAGCTCTACATGTGGGCGTACCGGAACGAGGGGGCCTTCCACGAGAAGGTCACCAACACCATCGCCGACGACATCATCAAGGCCATCCAGCCGCGCAAGCTGACGCTGGTAGGTGACTGGTTCGTGCGCGGCGGCATCGGCACCATCGTCACCGTCACGCACGAGAAGAAGTAGCCGGATGGAGGAGGGAGCGCCGCTCGCACGGCGCTCTCGCGACTCACTCCACCTTGTCGAAGATGGCGTCGGCGTTCTTGTTCAGGTCCGTCTCGATGCGGTCGGCGGCCTTGTGCACGTTCTCCAGCTTGCGCGCGGCGGCCGCTTCAGGGTCCGTGCGCGCCGGGCGGTTGAGGACGTACCAGGCCGCCGCGGCGAGAACGCCAATACCCAGCACGAAAGTCACGATGCGTCCCATGGACTGCCTCCTCCCGCCTCAGCGGGTGAGTTGCTGAACGAGCGGCGCCCACTGCGCCTGGGTGAAGTAGAGGCCGGTCCCCGCCGCCGAGGCGAGGATGAGCGCGACGAGCGCCCACTTGAAGGCGCCGCCGGAGCGCGAGCGCGAGGTGTCGAAGACCTCCACCGCCGCGTCCAGCTCCTGGGGCCGCAACAACTGCTGCGCCTCGGTCTCCGTCAGCTTCTGGCGGTGGCGCAGGAAGGCGACCAAGAGCCCCGCATGCGACACCTGGACTTCCTGGGCGAGGAAGACGTCCAGCTCGCGGCGCATGGCGGCGGCGTCCGGGAAGCGGTCCTCCGGCTTCACCTCCATGGCGCGCTGGATGATGCGCACCAGGGGCATGGGCACGTTGGGCGCCACCTTGTTGAGCGGCGTGTACTTGCCGTCGCGAATCTTCGCGAAGACCTCGCCCGCCGTCTTGCCGTGGAAGGGCCGGGCGCCGGAGAGGGCCTCATAGAGCAGCACGCCGAGCGAGAAGATGTCGGTGCGGCCATCCAGCGGCGCGCCCGTCACCTGCTCCGGGGACATGTACGAGGGCGTGCCCACCGCCATGCCCGCCTGGGTGAGCGCCTCCAGCCCCACGTCCTTGGCGATGCCGAAGTCCATCAGCTTCACGTCACCGGACTTGGTGAGCATGACGTTGGCGGGCTTCAAGTCGCGGTGGATGATGTGGCGGAAGTGCGCGTGGTCCAGCGCGCTGGCGATGCGCGCGGCGATGACGCCCGTGACGTCCGGCGGCAGCGGCCCTTCCTTGATGAGCGTGTGGAGGGTGGGCCCGTCCACCAGCTCCATCACCATGAACATGCTGTCGTTCTTCTCCACCAAATCGTAGAGGGTGACGATGTTCTGGTGACGGAAGGCGGCGAGCGCGAGCGACTCCCGGCGGAACCGAGACAAGGTTTCCCTGTCTCGCTTGCCCTCCGGCAGCAGTTCCTTGATGGCGACCTCGCGCTGAATCATCTCGTGGAGGCCGCGATACACGACGGCCATCCCACCTCGGCCCAGCTCTCCGAGCACTCGATACGCGCCAATCTTGCGATGACGGACGGCTTTCTCTGCGGCAGGCACGGGCGAAGGGTACAGAACTGGACGCGGACCGTCGATGTCTCACGTGGCCACCCCCGGCGCCGGCGGGTCTGGACCATGGGCTCCCCCCCGATTCCGGCCCCCCTCCCCCATGAACCTCCGTCTCCTCGTCCCCCTCCTCGCCCTCTGGTCACTCGGAGGATGCATCGTCCACCGAGACATCCACGGGCACGACTCGCATCCGCCCAAGTCGAAGAAGTCCAAGCGCAACAGCAAGGACTGTCACCCAAGCCAGTACTGGGATGGCGACGAGTGCCGCCACAAGGGCAAGGGCAAGGGCGCTCGCAAGCACGACGGGTGAAGTCCCGGCGCGTGGGGCAGGCCCGCCGTCACTGGGGGCGTGTCCCGTGCCGCCCGGGAGAGTTGTAGGGTGGGTGTGCTCATGCGCACCGAAGCCTCCGTCGTCCCGCAGCCCGTGCCTCCGCTGGCCCCGTCGTTCTCCCGGGAGCATGCGAGCGAGCACTGCACGCTGCTGGATGGGGGCGCGGAGGCGTTTCCCCGGATGCTGGAGGCCATCTCCTTCGCCCGGCACCGCATCCACCTGGAGGTCTACACCTTCGAGCGCGAGGGCGTGGGCGCGCTCTTCCTGGACGCGCTGGTGGCCGCGGCGAAGCGGGGCGTGTCGGTGAAGGTGGTGGTGGACGGCTGGGGCAGCATCGGCGCCAGCAAGTACCTCACGCAGACGCTGCTGGCCGCGGGCGCGAAGGTGCGGGTCTACAACCCGCTCACCTCGCTGTGCCTGGGCCGCTCCTGGCGCAACCACCGCAAAATCCTCCTCGTCGACGACACGGTGGCGTTCCTGGGCGGCATCAACATCGGTGATGCCTACGCGGCGCACGGCGACGTGCCCGGCTGGGCGGACCTGGCGGTGGAGCTGCGGGGGGACATCTGCCGGCAGTTGGGCGCGAAGCTGACCGCGGGCACGGCGGCGCTGACGTCCGGCGCGGTGAGCCTGTACCTGTCCGGCATCGGCGGCGGGCACCGGCTGCGCAAGCGCTACCTGTCCGCCATCGACGGGGCGAAACACGAGGTCATCCTCGCGCACGCGTACTTCCTCCCGGACACGGGCTTCGTGCGAGCGCTGACGCGGGCGGCGCGGCGGGGCGTGAAGGTGTCGCTGCTGCTCGCCGGAAGAAGCGACGTCATCTTCGCCCGCGCGGCGACGATGCGGCTGTACGGCACCTTCCTGCGCGCGGGGGTGAACATCCACGAATGGACCGCCTCCACGCTGCACGCCAAGGCGGCGGTGGTGGATGGGAAGACGCTGCTGGTGGGCAGCTTCAACCTGGACCCGCTGTCGCTCGTGAATCTGGAGACGCTGGTGGAGGCCCAGGAGCCCGGCGTGGCGGCGCAGGCGGCCCTGTGGCTGGACAAGCACGTGGCCCTGTCGCGACATGTGCAATTGGAGCAATGCGGCCGCTCCAGCCTCCAGCGGTGGCTGCTGGATGTCGTGGGGCTGGCGGTGGCGCGCTTCGCGGAGCGCTTCGCCAGCTTCATCGGCCGGCGGCGCAAGCGGTGAGGCCGTCACGCTGGCGTCACGCGAGCGCGTGAAGAGGCCCCCGCCCGGCAGCAGCCCCCCCATGTCGTGCTGCACGAGCCGTCACGGCGCTCTACACTGTTCCACGTCCAACCATGCCCACTCGCCGCCCCGCCCTCCCGCCCGTCCTCGCAGCCATCGATGTGGGGACCAACGCCGTGCGACTGGAGCTCGCCCGGCCGGACGCCGACGGGGCGCTCGAGACACTCCACCAGGAGCGAGACCCCATCCGCCCCGGTGAGGGCGTCTTCGCCACCGGCACCATGCCGGAGGCCACGGCGGAGCGGCTCTTGTCCACGCTCCGGCGCTACTCCGCCCTCTGCCGTCGCCACAAGGCCCAGGTGCGCGCGGTGGCCACCAGCGCCCTGCGCGAGGCCCGCAACAGCCCGGACATCGTCCGGCGCGTGCGCGAGGAGTCCGGCCTCAACCTGGAGGTCGTCAGCGGCAAGGAGGAGGCGCGCCTCATCTGCCTGGGCGTGCTGCACCGCAAGCCCCCCGGCACGCGCTCGCTGCTCATCGACATTGGCGGAGGCAGCACCGAGGTGGCCACCGCCGTGGGCGAGAAGCCCGACAACCTGTGGAGCCTGGGGCTGGGCTCGGTGCGGCTCACCGAGGTCTTCGAGGCGTCGCGCACCGTGACGACGAAGCAGCTGCGCATCATGCGCGGGTTCGTCCAGGAGGTGCTGGGCAAGACGCTGCCGGAGAAGCTGCCGCTCCTTCCCCGGGTGGCGCTCGGCTCGTCCGGCACCATCAACGCCGTGGTGTCCTTCGCCTCCAGCGAGAGCAGCGGCAACGCCACCGTGCGCCAGCTCACCCAGACGGTGGAGACACTGGCGCAGATGCCCGCGGACCGGCGGCGCAAGCGCTTCGACCCCAAGCGCGCGGACATCATCGTCTCCGGCGCCGTCATCCTGGAGGGCGTGGCGAAGTACCTGGGCATCGAGTCCGTCAGCGTCGTCAACCGGGGCCTGCGCGACGGCATCCTCGTGGACCTGCTCTACCGACAGGACGCCCACCACCAGCCCGACGACCACAGCCTCGCGGACGCCGCCATCGCCATGGGCCAGCGCTTCTTCTTCGACGAGAAGCACGCGCGTCAGGTGTCACGGCTCGCGCTGACGCTCTTCGACGACCTGGCCGCCCTGCACCAGCTGCCGCTGTCGGTGCGCCCGTACCTGGAAGTCGCCGCGCTGCTCCACGACATCGGCCATGCGGTGAACTACGAGCGGCACCACAAGCACACGTACTACCTCATCCGCCACGCGGACCTCCCCGGCCTCGCGGACCGCGAGCGAGAGCTGGTGGCCCGCGTCGCCCGCTACCACCGGCGCAGTCCTCCGGAGCTGGCCCACTCGGGCATGGCGGGGCTGACTCCCGCCGAGGCCCGCACCGTGCGAAAGCTCGCCACCCTGCTGCGCGTGGCCAACTCGCTGGACCACAGCCACCACCAGCCCATCAAGGACTTCAAGGCCACCAACGGCCGCGACGGGGTGGCCCTGCACCTGCACGCGCGCCAGCCGGTGGACCTGGAATTGTGGAACGCGGAGCACGAGGTGGCCTCCTTCCGCCGCGTCTTCGGCAAGAAGCTCTCCTTCCACGTCCACCAGGCCGCCGCCCGCTAGTCGCCCGGCACTCCGCCTGCTGGCCAGCAGAGGAGACGTCGCGCCCTGCCCGCGTTGCTCCAGATGCCCACGCTCAAAATCGCACGGGTCCGTCGTCACCAGACGGGCCTCTTCGACTTTGGACGCAAGGGCCCCTAACGGGGGAAGGAGCGCGCGATGAAGGCCGTCGTATTCCATGGGATTGGGGACATCCGGCTCGACGAGGTGGCGGAGCCGCGCATCGAGAAGCCGACGGATGCCATCGTCAAGCTGTCGGCGAGCGCCATCTGTGGCACGGACCTGCACATGATTCGCGGGACGATGCCGGGGATGAAGCCGGGCACCATTCTCGGGCACGAGGGCGTGGGCTACATCGAGACGCTCGGCGACGACGTGCGCAACTTCAACGTCGGCGACCGCGTCGTCATCCCCTCCACCATCGCCTGCGGCAACTGTGTCTACTGCCGCGCCGGCTACCATTCGCAGTGCAACGACGCGAACCCCCACGGCGCCTCCGCGGGAACGGCCTTCTTCGGCGGGCCGGAGCAGACGGGCCCCTTCCACGGCATGCAGGCGGAGAAGGTGCGCGTTCCCTTCGCGCACGCGGGGCTGGTGAAGATTCCGGAGGGCGTGAGCGACGAGCAGGCCATCCTCGTCTCCGACATCTTCCCCACCGGCTACTTCGGGGCGGAGCTGGCGGAAATTAAGCCGGGCGACACCGTGGCGGTGTTCGGCTGCGGGCCGGTGGGGCTGTTCGCCATCGTCAGCGCGAAGCTGCTCGGCGCCGGCCGCGTCTTCGCCATCGACTGCCATGAGGACCGGCTGGAGCTGGCGCGCGGCCAGGGCGCGGAAATCATCGACTTCGACCAGGAAGACCCGGTGAAGACGCTCCTGCGCCTCACCAACGGCATCGGCGTGGACCGCGCCATCGACGCGGTGGGCGTGGACGCCGAGCACGCGCACGCGGGCCCCGCCGCGAAGCAGGCCAGCGCGCAGAAGGCGGAGCTCAAGCGCGAGGCGAAGGAGGCCGCGCCGAAGACGAAGCCGGACGGCGACAACTGGGTGCCCGGCGACGCGCCCGCGCAGGTGCTGTCCTGGGCGGTGGAGGCGCTCGCCAAGGCGGGCACGCTGTCCATCATCGGCGTCTACCCGGCGCAGGTGCGCACGTTCCCCATCGGCATGGCGATGAACAAGAACCTCACGCTGAGGATGGGCAACTGCAACCACCGCAAGTACATCCCCCGGCTGCTGGAGCTGGTGCGCACCGGCGAGGTGGACCCCACCGCCATCCTCTCGCATGTGGAGCCCATGAGCGGCGCGCTGGACGCCTACCGCAACTTCGACCTGCGCAAGCCGGGCTGGGTGAAGGTGGAGCTGGAGCCCAATCAGCTCCAGTGAGCCCTCACGCGTCCAGCACCAGGCTCGAGTCCCCGAACTCGTGCCCCAGGTAGCCGCGCGCCTCCGCGTGCGCGGCCGCCTCCTTCAACAGCAGTGACGGCGCGAAGGCATGGAGCAGCGCGTGGTGGCTGCTGCCCGGCTCGTGCATGCCGGTGAGGAGCCCGTGCACCACGCGGGGCACGAAGCCCGGCCCCAACAGGAGGTCCGTCACCGCTTCGCCCGCCACCAGTCGCCCGCCGTTCATCGCCGCCCGGCCCTCCAACGCCCGCACCACCGTGGTGCCCACCGCCACCACCCGCCCTCCCGCCGCGCGGGTCGCCTCCACCTGCGCCACCGTGGCCACGGGGATGTCCGAGCGCTCGGGCCGGGGCAGCGCCGCGTCCAGCACCGCGTCCCCGGTGGACGACAACCCCGCCGCGTGCGTGAGCGACGCCAGCCGCACGCCCCGGCGACGCAGGGCCAGCAGCACGTTCCAGGTGAGGGGCAGTCCCGCCGAGGGCGCCTCCGTGGCCCAGGGCCGCGCGCCGTAGCCCGTCTGCACGTGCCACAGCGACAGCGGGGCCACGGTGTACGCGTACTGCACGGGACGGCCTCCCTGGTACAGCGCGGACCAGAGCGCGGCGCCGTCCTCGTCGAAGGCCACGCGCAGCAGGCGGGGCGAGGGCGGCAGCACCTCGACGACCTGGACCGGCAACCCGATGACGGTGAAGCGCGTGCCCACCGGCAGCACGGGCGGCGGCGGGCGGTCCTCGGTGCGCTTGCGCCAGTCTCCCGCGCCGAAGAGGACGGCCGTCCAGGTGCCGTCCTCCTCGCGCGACACCAGCCGCAGCTCGACTCGCTCTCCCGAGGCCGTGCGCCCCAGGAGCGAGGCGGGGAACGTGGCGGCGTCGTTCACCACCAGCAGGTCTCCGTCGCGCAGGAGCGACGGCAGGTCCGCCACGCGGGCGTCGGAGAAGCGGCGTCCTCGGGGCTCGATGTGCAGGAGCCGTCCCTCCTCGGGATGGTCCACGGGCCAGCGCGCGGGCTTCATGCGGCCTCCAGACTCTCCGCCACCAGGCGGGAGCCCGACGGCAGCGACTGCGCGCGGCGCTCCACCATCGCGACGATGCGGGCCGCCACGTCCTCCGGCCGGGCCAGTGTCGAGCGGTCCGCCTCCGGCATGGCGTCCGCGTGCATGCGCGTGTCCATCTCCCCCGGGTCCACGTTGAGGAAGCGCACGCCCGTGCCCTCCAGCTCCGCGGCCCAGAGGCGGCCCAGGTGCTCCAGCGCGCCCTTGGACACGCTGTAGGAGCCCCAGCGCGGATACGCGGAGAGGGCCGCGTCCGAGCTGATGTTCAGCACCAGCCCGCCCCCTCGCACCACCATGTTGCCCACCACCGCCTTGGTGAGCCGGAAGGGGCCCACCACGTTGACCTCCAGCACGTGCTGGAAGTCCTCGCACGCGGTGTCGAGCAGCAGGGGCAACGGCGTGGGGCCCAGGATGCTGGCGTTGTGCACCAGCACGTCCAGCGGGCCCACCAGCGACGTGGCCACGCCCACCAGCCGGTAGATGGACTCCTTGTCCCCAACGTCATAGGCCACGCCGTGCGCCTCCAGCCCCTCGGCTCTCAGGGACTCGGCGGCGGCCTCCATCTCCGGGGCGTGTCGGGCCACGCCCACCACCCGCGCGCCTCGCCTCGCGAACCCTGCCATGAGGGCCCGCCCCAGCCCCCGACTCGCTCCCGTCACCAGGACCGCTTTTCCGGTCAGCGTCATTGGAATGTCCTCCTTGCCTGGAGGGATACGTCCGTCGCGTTGATGAAATGGCGTCTCGGACAATCCTTTGGCAGATTGCCAACCCATGGCCATCGACGAAGAGGACCTGCCGAGCAGACTGGCGCGCAACATCCGGACCCTGCGGGAGACGCGGGGCGCCACGCAGGCCCAGCTCTCCAAGCTCGCGGGAGTGCCCCGGGCGACGTGGGCCAACCTGGAGTCGGGCACCGCCAACCCCACGCTGTCGGTGCTGCACCGCGTGGCGGCGGCGCTCCAGGTGTCGCTGGAGGAGCTGGTGGCGAGGCCTCGGGCCAGTGCGCGGCACTACCCGCGCGACAGCCTGACGACGCGCATGCGAGGTGCGGGGCAGTTGCGCAAGCTGCTGCCGGACCCGCTGCCCGGCATGGAGTTCGACCGCGTGGAGCTGCCCTCCGGCGTGCGCATCACCGGCGTGCCCCACACGCCCGGCACCCGCGAATACCTGGCCTGCGAGTCCGGGGAGATGGCCCTCGTCGCCAGCGGTGAGCGCTTCGTCCTCAAGCCCGGAGACGTCGTCGTCTTCCGGGGGGACCAGAAGCACTCGTATGAGAATCCAGGGACGCGCACGGCGGTCGGCTACTCCGTCGTCCTGCTCGCGCCCCCGCTGTGATGACGGCTCAGCCCGCGTCGCGGCCGTAGTACCAGGCGGTGAGGGCCAGGCGCGAGGCGTGGGCGGGCAGCACCTCGTGCTCGATGCGTTCGCTCAGGAAGACGACGAGCGTGTCGAGCATGGGGGCCACGTCCACCGGCGCCGAGCCCTCCGGATGCAGCCGCAGCACGCCTCCGTGCTCGGGCACCCAGCCCGCGTTGGCGTACCAGATGGCGGTGGCGCGGCGGTTGGACTGTCCGGGAAATGAGTCGAAGTGACGCGCGTAGCGCGCTCCGCCGCCGGGGTAGCAGGCGAGCTGGAGGTCGAAGCGTCCCAGGCCGAGATAGGCCGCCGACGAGAGCGCCTGACCGAGCCTGGCGAAGTGTTCCCACAGGACGCCGAGTCCTGTTCCTGCTTCCGGCTCCACCCAGCCGATGAGGTCTCCTCTCACGCGGGAGTCCAGGGTCCGCTCGGCGCCCCGGCGGATGCCCGCGGCATGCAGCACTCCAGATTCAGCCCTCGCCAGCGCTTCAGCCCGCGCGGCGAGGGCGGCCACATCCCCGAGGAAATCAGGGCGCGTGAAATAGCCACGCGTCCCCAGTGCCTCCACCTCTACATCGGTCAGCTCCACACGTGCTCCTTCCAGCAACGTGCCGCCCACACGCGCGCACCGTGCCCCAGACGCGTGCCGCGAGGAAGGAGATACACTGGGCCCATGGCGCACCTCTCGCGAATCCTCGCGGTCCTGCTGGGCATCGTCGCCGGAGCCCTGGGCGCGGGCTGGCTCTTGAGGCCCACCTCCCCTGTCCTGCCGGACACCGCCTCCGTGGTGCAGCAGATGCGCGAGGTGGCGCGGCTGGAGACGCTCGACGTCGCCCTCTACAAGAAGGTGACGTTCTCCCCCGAACCCAAGGCCACGGATGCGCTGTGGAAGGACGTGGTGAACTGGGCGGCGTACACGCTCCAGAACCCGCACGGCCGCGCCATCGTCTTCGCGGACGCGCATCTGGGCTTCGACTTCCAGCGCCTGGGCCCCTCCAGCCTCCACGTCGCCGGCACGAAGGTCCACGTCGTGCTGCCCCCCATCGACGTGCGCGTGGCGCTGCGGCCCGGGGAGACGGAAATCATCGACTCCAACCTGGACAGCGCGCAGACGGCGCAGTTGTTGGAGAAGGCGCGCCTGGCCTTCGAGCATGACGTGCGCGCCGACACGAGACTCCAGCAGCGCGCCCGGGACTCCGCCGAAAGGGCCCTACGGGCGCTGTTGCTCACGCTGGGCTACCGCGAGGTGGTGTTCGTGGACCGGCTGCCCACCGGCACGGCGGGGTGAGCCGGCCCCATGGACGTTCACGGCTCTGACAGCAAGGCGCGTTCAGCGTCCTGGAGCCAGCTCTCGAACGCCTCGCGCTGGGCCTGGGCGTACTCGGGGGCCTTCACCCGGATGTCCGCGTCGAAGAGGAAATGCCAGACGATTTCCTCCACATCGGAGCTCTCTGGAACAGTGCGAAGTCGCAGGCACAGCGCGATGGACGCGTCCACCCACTCCTTGAGGCTCTTCTTGTCCGTGGGGTCATGGTCAAAAAGCCTCCTCATCTCCTTTACCGCGGCGGACCACTCGGCTGCTGACACGGGTATGCCTCCTACGTTTCCCACCGTTGGAGCCTTCACTCCGGTGGCGCACCATGATGGAGCAGGATGACCGGGTCGCCATCATGTGAAATCACGAGCGCGGACCGGGATGACTCCACGGCGCTCGCGAGCCCCGCGACATGCCCGCCAAACAGGTTCGGATGTTCCGGGTCCGTGAGGGCCCCGATGGCGACCCTGTCGTAGGCGGGGAAATGCTCCGGGACCGCGAGCTCGTCATCCAGGAGCAAGACCGAGAGCGCGTCTCGCCTCATCGCCTGGACCACGTCGCCGCGCCCCGAATCCCCTCCCAGGGGAACAGCCACCCTCATCGACAAGACAAAGTCACCGCGTTCAGTGGGTCTGTCGAAGATGAGCACCCCCGAAGCAGTCCTCCTGAAGGCCTCACTCGACATGAACTTCTCGACCGCATCCCATCCAGGATGCGTGGCGCGGGGTCCGAGCGCCCATTCCTCGTATGACAGGACTGTTGCCCTGGTCATCGCCACCTCCAGAGCGACCTGTATCAGTCCCCAGCGGCCCGGTCCCGGGTGAGCCCTTCGTCCGACAGAAAGAACAAGCCGGCGATTCCCTCCGGAGTCGGCTCCAGGTCCGCCAGCACTTCCCAGGCCGAGGGGTCGGAGACTCGGGCCACGAGCGCCATCTCTCGCCGCACCAGGGAGCCATAGAGGGGCTCGTCTCCCGCCTGCTCCGCCAGCAAGCGCCGCTGGGACGCGGTGAGCAGCCGCGCACCGTCGAGCCCGTCTCCCGCGGCCACCGCCCACAGCCCCGAGAAGCTCTCCGCGAGACGGACCTCGCCCCGGTCGATGACGACGGGCCGCACGGGCGCCGGATGCGCCTCCAGGTTGCGCCACGCCGCCGCGTCCACCGCCTCCCGCGTCAACCCAGCCGGACCCAGGGCGGACTCGGGCAGGTAGCGCACGAAGTCCGCGTCCTCCAGCACATAGAAGACCTCCAGCCTCGCGGGCCCCTGTCTGTGAAGGGCACCCACCGCCTTCGCCTCGAAGTCCGCCGGACGCAGCACCGGACGAAGCCGAGCCTCCAGCGACGCCCCCTCCGAGCCCAGCCCCGAGGCCAACCCGCCCAATCGCGCGGCCAGGGCCTCCACGTAGGGGCCCAACCCCGCTGAGCCCGGGGCCTCGCGATACGCCGCGTACAGCGAGCCCACGTCCACGCGCCCCACTCCACCCGTGGCCAGCTTCACCAGCAGGTCCTTTCCCTGCCGCCTAAAGACCACCCGCGCCCGACCCAGCGCGCCCGCCAGCGCGGCGGTGAACTCCGGCCGGAGCACCTGCTCCTCGGGCACGGCCGGGGGCGGAAGCTCCGCCGCCTCCAGCTCCGCCTTCAACAGCCGCGTCTCCGCGTCGAACGGGTCTCTGGCCAGCGCATCCGTGACGTACGCCTGGGCCTTCTCCACCTCGCCCCTGCGCAGCGCCAGCACTGCGAGCACCTTGAGGACCTCCGGGTCCCCGGGCTCCTGCGCGCGCGCCTGCCGCAGCAGCGCCTCCGCGTCCCCATTTCGCTCCAGCCCGAGCAGCGCCCGAGCCAACCCCAACATCACTGGCACGTCCCGAGGGAAGTCGCGCCGCAACGCCTCCAGCAGCGGCAGCGCCTCCCGGTCCGCGCCCGCGTTGATGAGGGCGTGCGCCAGCGCCAGCCTCGGCGTCGGCCCCTCACTGCCCTGTGCCTGCGCGCGGAGCGCTTCCAGCTCCGCGTCACTCAGGACCTCACCCGCCTCCACCTTGCGGCGGATGCGCTCCACTTCCAGCAAGACGCTCACCCACACGACTCTAGACGCCCGGCCGTGATTCACGAACCCACCCCGCACCGGACCCCGAGTTCCATTGGCAGACAAGCATTCCAACCCACCCAGACACGATGGGCTTTCGACATACACAGACATCGCCCCAGTCGACACCCACATGCCCTGGGGTTGGATGGTTTGAGCAAAACCCGTCAGGCAGGATGCGCCTGCTTCGCAGCCGGATACCGCACCCCGAGCCATCCCGAGTTCAGCTTCGTGGACGTGGCGAAGTCCCTCGGCGTTCCGCATGACCAGGTGATTCACCACCGGGACGAAATGAAGACCGCGCCGAAAGTCGCGGTGGAGCACGTTCTGACCCGACATGAGCCGTAGGTGCGCACGGCTCAGGTGACGCCGCGACCGTCCGCGAGGGCGGCCGGCGAGGGTCTCCAGGCGACGGCGGCCCCCGTTGCCCCTCCTTCCTTGGACCTCGGGGTGGTCCACCCGCGGGGCCTCAGTGCCGTGGCGGAGTATCCGGACTGTCGCCGGCATCGGGAGACGACTCTCCGGCGGCCTGCGCGGCCTCACCGCCCGAGCCGCCCTCCGTCTGCGCGAGGAAGTCATCCAGCGCGCCCACGTCGATGGGCTTGCGGAACACTGCGTCCACCAGCGCGAGGCTGGCGCGGTTCTGCCCGCGTACGTCCATTCCGGTGACGATGGCGAGCAGCACGTGGGGCGTCTTCTCGCGAAGCGCGCGCGCCAGCTCCCAGCCGCTCATCTCCGGCATCACCGCGTCCAACAGGGCCGCGTCGAAGCGGCGCCGGTCCCACATCTCCAGCGCCACGTGGGGGTCATGGGCCACCTGCACCTCGTAGCCCTCCTCCCCCAGGACTTCGGCCATCATCCGCGCGTTGTCCAGGTCGTCGTCCACCACCAACACGCGGCGCGTCTGCTGGAAGCGCCGGGGCGCCGCCGGAGCCACGGCCTTCGTGCCGCTCGGCGGGGTGCGCGTGGGCTCGTACGTGGACGACTGCTCGTGGACGCGCGGCAGCCGCACCACGAAGGCCGCGCCCTTTCCCGTCGTCGCGTTCTCCGCCGTCAGCTCGCCGCCCCAGCGCTGCACCTGCGCGCGCGCCACCGCCAGGTACAAGGAGAGCTGCGGCGCCCCCGGGTCCCTGCGCAGCGGGTCGAACAGGTGCGAGAGTTCCTCCGCCGCGTACGTCGGGCCCTCGTCCTGGATGCGCAGGATGAGCCACTCCCTGCCTTCCGCGCGCGTCGTCAGCTTCAGGTGGCCGCCCTCCTCCATGCGGTCCCTGGCCGCCAGCAGCAGGTTCACCACCAGCTCGCGGAAGAAGGCCGCGTCCGCGCGCACCGCGCCCGGGTCATGCAGGTCCAGCTCCACGTAGACCGGGTGCTCGCGCTGCTCCAGCTCGCCGCGCGCCAGCTCCAGCGACTCGCGCACTGTCTGGTCCACCTTCACGTCGACGGGCCGCTCCTCGGTGCGCTGGACGTTGAATTCTTGAAGCCGCGCCACCAGCTCGCCAATCTGCTGCACCGTCTTGTCCAGCGCCTCCAGGTGCTCGGGCTTGTACTCACGCTGGAGCAGCGTGATTCGCAGGCGCAGCACGTTGAGGAAGTTGTTGAGCGCATGCGCCGCGCCCCCCGCCAGCTGTCCCAGCGCCTGCTGCCGGGTGCGCTGGAGCAGCCGCCCCTGGAGCCTGCGCAGCTCTCCGTAGGCGCTCTCCAGCGCCTTGGTCTTGTTCGCGGACTCGGTGCGGTCGGTGAAGGTCTGGATGGCGCCGGCCAGTTCGCCTTCTTCCTCCCAGACGGGCGTGGCGCTCATCTCCAGCGTCACCTCGCCGCCGCCGGGACGCTCCACCACCATCATCACCCCGCGCACCGGGCCCTGCTCCTTCAGCGCGCGCACGAAGGGCATGTCCGCGACCTTGAAGGGCTCGCCCGTCAGGTGCCGGGCGTTCACCTGCGTGAGCACCGGGGACACGGTGTTCACCGCGCGCCCGCCCACCACCGCGCGCATGGGCACGCCCATCAGCCGGCTCACCGGCGGCGTGGCGAAGGACACGGTGCCGTCCACTTCGGCCAGGAGGATGCCCACGTCGACGTGGTTGAGCACCGACTCCATCACCGCCGCCTCGCGGAAGCGCACCTCCTCCGTCTTCAGGATGCGCGCATAGGACGCCTGCGCCGCCGCGTCCCCTTCCCACACCAGCTCCGCGATGAGGCCGGCGACCTCCGGCTCTATCAGCCCGCCGTGGTGGCGCGCGTAGACGTGCAGCAGCACCGACTCCAGGGACTTGAACTCGCGCGTCAGGTCCTCGGGCTCGAAGTTCTGCGTGTACCGGTCCGCGCCGTGGGAACGGGCGACCTCCGGCCACAGGCGCACCGCGTCCTCGCCCCGGTCCTTGAGCAGGCGCGCCATCTCGCCCACCAGTCGCCGCAGTGGGGCACGCAAGTCCCTGCCCGGAATCTCCACCTCGTAGACTTCCGCGCGCAGGCGTTTGGCCCACAGGCGCGCCACGCGCTCCTGCTCCCCCTGGAGCAGCTCCGACAGGGCTTCGATGGGATTGAGCCGGGCCACGTTCAAGTCGCCAAGGTGGGCATGCCCGCCCGCCATGGCCACCCGTGCCCCCGCCTGTCCGCCCGCTTCAGGGGACCGATGCCGCCGGTGTCCCAGGCCGCCTGCTCGCCCACCGGGAGGCAGGGCGTGCGCGCGGGCGCGCTCACATGGGGGCGATCATCCGGACGAGCCGTTGCATCGACCCGCGCCCCGTCCCACCTTCCGGGAACGGATGCCCCTCAACGAGCCCATCAAGAACGACCTCTTGGAGTCGCCCTGGCTGTCGCAGCAGGCCATGGCGCAGCTCTTCCGGGGCGAGCTGAGCCGCTCCGACACCTGGCGCACGCGCCTGGACACGACGACGAACTGGGCGCTGACGACGACGGCGGCCGTCATCTCCTTCGGCTTCGCGACGCCGCAGAGTTCCCACGTCACCTTCCTCGTCGGCATCTGGATGGTGGTGTCCTTCCTGCTCGTCGAGGCGCGGCGCTACCGCTACTACGACTTGTGGAACCGCCGCGTGCGCCTGCTGGAGGACGGCTGGTGGGCCCCCATGCTGCGCCGCGAGCCGGTGGACCCGGACGCCCTGCGAGAGCTGGCGGTGGAGATGTCCCGCCCTCAAATCCAGCTCTCGTTGCTCTCCGCCATCTCCACGCGGCTCAACCGCACCTACGGGCCCATCCTGATGGTCCTGTTGGTGACGTGGTTCTTCAAGGTCTACAGCCACCCGAAGCCGCCGGTGGACTTCCTGGAGTTCGTCACCCGGGCCCACGTGGCCTGGATTCCGGGCCCCATCGTGATGTTGATCCTGGTGTTCATCACCATCACCGCGACCTACCTCTTCATCTCCTCGTTCTTCATCCGGGCGCCCCTGGGCGAGTTGCGCACACGCCCCCGGGGGCGACGCGCCGCGCTGTGGGAGTCGTTCTACCGGCCCTACGCCATCCGCCGGCGCCACCGGCCGACCCGCAGACCCGCCCGGCGGCCAGACTCCGCGTCCGAGCACTGAGGCCCCCTTTCCTCCCTGGACGGCCTCCAGCCTGCCTCGGGCCAGGGCCTGGCTCATGGACCCCATGCCTGGCCCTGTACGCCGGAAGTTTTCGTCCTTTCGGGTCCAGGGGTTTTGTGCTGTGAATCCGCACCCATGGCGAACACCCGCACTGTCACGGTCATCAATGGAGACGGCATCGGCCCCGAGGTGATGGCGGCCACCATCCGCGTCCTCGAGGCGCTCAAGGTACCGCTCGAGTTCGAGCACAAGGACGCGGGCGCGGAAGTGGTGGCCAAGTACGGCACCAACCTGCCCCACGAGACGGTGGAAGCGGTGCTGCGCAGCGGCGTCGCGCTGAAGGGCCCCACGGGCACGGTGGTGGGCGGCGGTCTGCCCTCCGCGAACGTGGGCCTGCGCAAGCGGCTGGATTTGTACTCGTCGCTGCGGCCCGTGAAGAGCGTGCAGAACGTGAAGACGCGCTACGAGAACGTGGACCTCGTCGTGGTGCGCGAGAACACGGAGAGCCTCTACGCCGGCCTGGAGCACATCATCGTCCCGGGCGTGGTGGAGTCGCTGAAGATCATCACCGAGAAGGCGTCCACGCGGATTGCCCGCTTCGGCTTCGAGTACGCCCGGAAGCACGGTCGCAAGAAGGTGACCGGCGTCCACAAGGCGAACATCATGAAGCTGTCGGACGGTCTGTTCCTGGACTGCTGCCGCAAGGTGGGCCGTGAGTATCCGGAGATCCACTACGAGGAAGTCATCGTCGACAACCTCTGCATGCAGCTGGTGAAGGACCCGACGCGCTTCGACGTGATGGTGCTGGAGAACCTCTACGGCGACATCGTGAGTGACTTGTGCGCCGGTCTGGTGGGCGGCCTGGGCATGGTGCCCGGCGCGAACATCGGCGAGCGCACGGCCGTCTTCGAGGCGGTCCACGGCACGGCGCCGGACATCGCGGGCAAGGGCATCGCGAACCCCACCGCGCTGATGATGTCGGCGGTGATGATGCTGGACTACCTGGACATGCGCGAAGAGGCCCGGCGCATGGAGGGTGCCCTCCACAAGGTTTACGGTGAGGGGAAGATCCGCACCGGCGACCTGGGTGGCAGCGCGACGACGCGCGAGTTCACGGACGCCCTCATCGCCGCGCTGTAGCAGTCACGACGGCCCACGCCGTCACACGAGCCCGGGTCGCCTCTCAAGGCGCCCGGGCTTTTTCGTGTCCGCGCCTCAGCCCACCGTCACCTTGCGAACGCCGCGCGCCTCCAGCAGCGTGGGCAGTCGCTCGCGCTGGTCTCCCTGGAGCACGAGCGTGTCGTCCTCCACCACGCCTCCGCAGCCCAGCGAGTTCTTCAGCGCCTTGAGCCACACCTCGCGCTGGGGCACGGGCAATTCCAGGTGCTCCACCACGGTGACTTCCTTGCCACCCCGCCCCTTGCGCTCCATCCGCACCACCGCGCGCGCGGGGCCCTTCGGCTCGGGCTTTCGCGCGGGCGCAGCGACGGGCGCCGCGGGGCCCACCGGCAGCGCCTCCCGCTTCGCCGCCAGCGCGGCGAAGGGATTGTGGAACGGCCCCACCGGTGCCGCCGGCTCGTCCTTCTTGTCACGCTTGCCCATGACGAGACCGCCCGCCGTTGCTCAGTGGTTGTGGCCCGCGTGGTCGTCCTGCGGCATCGCGCGCGGCGGAGGCAGCACGTCGAACGCGGGCGCGCTCGGATTCCCATCCGCCATCACCAGCGCGTACAGGAACGGCGCGGACGGCATCGCCTGCCGCCCGTTCACCACCACCAGCGGCGTGCCGGTGAACTGGTAGCGAAGCGCATACGACGTGTCCTCTTG
This sequence comes from Myxococcus sp. CA033, assembly GCF_013336625.1. NCBI lineage: Bacteria > Pseudomonadati > Myxococcota > Myxococcia > Myxococcales > Myxococcaceae > Myxococcus > Myxococcus sp. CA033. Next base: position 54,187 of record NZ_JABUMU010000002.1, read on the forward strand.
AATCTTCGCCGCCGTGGCCGCGCTGGAGATGCACGCATCCAACTGCATCCGCGACATCGAGCCGGACGAAGCAATCTCCATCACCCGCTCCGTATCCAGCACCGCCTGCGCCGCGAAGAGCTTCTCCCGCAGCTCCCAGAAGTCCGGCGCGCCCTCCAGGCAGATTTGCGCCTTCGCCGCCACGCACCGCACGCTGGGCGCGTCCGGCCCGCGCTTGGGCATCGCCGGGTTGCAGGAGCCATCCAACGGGAACTGCCGGGCCTCCAGCGACAGCTTGCCTTCCGGCACGCGCTTCTTCAGCACCGCCAGCTCCTCCACCAACGCCTTGCAGTGGGGGCACTTGCTGTCGGTCCACTCGACAATCTTCACCGGCGCGTCCACCGGCCCATAGCGGTGACGCGCGGGCGCGGCGGCGGCCTTCGGCACGTCCCGCCGGTACAACGCCAGCGCGTTGGAGATGAACTGCTGCTGCTCCATCGGCAGCCCGCGCAGGTACGCCTCCAGCGACGCGGGCGTGGCCGCCTGCGTCGTCGTCGACGACGAAGCCACGGGCAACAGCGACCCCGCCTTGGGCTGCGGCGAGGACAGCGAGCGGCCCGGCAGCAAGACGGCGATGAACACCGCGACGGTGACGCCCACCGTCCACTGCAGCGCGGGGACCCACTGGCCCGCACCGGCGGCCGGCAGCCCCTTCCACGCGACAGCCGCGATGGCCGCGACCAGCGCATACGTCCCCAGGCAGGTGGGGCACACCACGCCCGTCTGGAAGCTCGCGAACGCGAAGACGAGCACCGACGCGATACCCGCGCCGGCCGTCAGCTTCAGCCCCTGCGCCGCCGGAGCCACGGGCTTGCCCGAACGAGCGCGCGCCAGGTACAGCGCCGACAGCGCCACCACCGTCAGGCCCCACACCAGCCCCAGGCCGGCCACGGGGATGCCAAACAGCTCATGCAAGCGGGTGGCGAACGGCGAGTTCCACACCGTCTCGCAGTTCACCGTGTCGGACACGCCGCACACGGTGGAACCACCGGCGCGCAGCGTGAGCAACTGGCTCCACTGGAAGACGGACAGGACGCTCGCGGCCACGCCCAGCACCAGCAACACCACCCCGACACGGAAGGGAACGGGGGTGGCGGCTTTCTGGGGAGAGGACTTCGGACTCATGCGTGCTCCGGGGGCGGGGTCATCAGGACGAGCAAACGGGCGGAGGCGGGGCCATCATTGGCGACACCGTGCTCGGCACCCGCGGGGGCGAAGACAGCCGCGCCCACACCATGGACCTCCTCCTCGGCACCGACGCGGAAGCGGCAGCGACCGTCCAGGACGACGTAGACCTTGTCGGAGGTGGCGTGGTGATGCGGCTTCTGCGCCTGCCCGGGCGCCAGGCAGTAGACGTCGAGGAAGAAGCGCTCGGACTGGAAGACGTTGAGCTTCCGGAGCTTCTCCGGGGAGAAGTCCTGGAAGGACGACAGCTGCTTCACATCCATCGTGGCATTCGCTCCTTCGCCTCTATATAGCGACGGACATGGAACCGCTGTCTCTGCATTTTCTTCACGAAGAAGCGGGGGCCCGCTTCATCGATGTGCGCGGCCGGGAAGTCGTGGCCGGATATGGCAACGGCGAGGACGGCTACCGCGCCGCCCGGGAGGCCGTGGCGCTCCACGACGCCTCCTACCGCGAAATCCTCCGGATAACGGGGGAGGACAGGGCCTCCTTCCTACATGGAATGGTGACCCAGGAGGTGAACAACCTCCCCGTCGGAGCCGCCACCTATGCCGCCCTGGTGAATGTGAAAGGGGCCATGGTGGCGGATGCCCGCATCCTCAAGCGGGAGGCAGACCTCCTGATGGATGTGGAGCCGGGCCATGGCGCCAAGGTCCGGGAGTTCCTGGAGAAATACCTCATCTCCGAGGACGCGGAGCTGCACGAGGCGACGGGCGAGTACGCCATCCTCCGGCTGCTCGGTCCCCGGACGGCGAGCGTGCTGGGCGAGGGCTTCTCCCCCCTGGCGCACCACGCCACCCGGACCCTGACGCTCGCCGGCCAGGACGTCATCCTGGTGGGCAACACCTCGGTGGAGCCCCACGGTGTCGATCTGTGGGTGCCACGCGCGGGCGTCGAGGCCGTGTGGCGCGCATTGAGCCAGGCGGGCGCGGAGCCAGGCCTGAAGCCGCTGGGCTTCGAGGCGCTGGAGCTCCTGCGGGTGGAGGCCGGAGTCCCCCGGTACGGGCAGGACATGGTGGACACCACCATCCCCATGGAGGCCAACCTCACCGGGGCCATCTCCTACAACAAGGGCTGCTACATCGGGCAGGAGGTCATCGCCCGGGCGACCTTCCGCGGGCACATGAACCGCAAGCTGACGGGCCTGCTCCTGGGCGAGGCCGACGCCGCGCCCGGCACGGAGCTGCGCCGGGGCGAGAAGAAGGTGGGCTGGCTCACCAGCGTGGTGCGCTCCCCGTCCCAGGGACAGCGCGTGGCCCTGGGCTACGTGCACCGCGACTCGCTGGAGCCCGGCACCGAGCTGACGCTGGCCGGTGGGCCCGACACCGTGAAGGTCGCACCACTGCCCTTCAAGGGCTGAGCGCGACACGGCTGTCAGTGAAGCCGTGAGCCACTGACGACTTTGTCACCCGAGCCCCGGGGACTTCCCCCTGGGGCCGCGGAGTTACGGGCTGTTGAGTATGGAACGGGCCTTGCTCATCCGGCCCCCGCTCATGAAGCCCTCTTCACTGACGTGGTTGTCCTTCCTCTCCGGCGCCACGGTGATGGCGTCGGAGATGGCCGCCTCGCGACTGGTGGCCCCCTACTTCGGGAGCAGCACGCCCGTGTGGGCGGCGCTCATCTCCCTGGTGCTGGGAGGGCTGGCGCTGGGGGCGCACCTGGGCGGGCGCTGGGCGGACCGCGCGGAGCGACTGGAGCCGCTGCGCATGGCGCTGTGTGTCGCGGCGCTGCTGCTGGCCGCCCTGCCCTTCCTCGCGCGGGCGCTGCTGTCAGGGGCCACGGCGGCGGTGATGACGGGGCGTCCGCTGGAGGCCATGGGGCGCGTGGGGCTGGTGGTGCTGGTGGCGGTGCCTCCGCTGCTGGCGCTGGGGGCGGTGGGGCCGTTCCTGGTGAGGGTGGGGTTGGGAGGCGTGGCGTCGGCGGGGGCGCATGCGGGGCGGCTGTCGTCAGCGTCCACGCTGGGCAGCATCGCCGGGACGCTCCTGGCGGCCTTCGTCGTCCTGCCGTGGCTGGGCACCGCGCGCGCCATGGCCTGCTTCGCGGGGGTGCTCGGGCTGACGGCGGCGCATGGGCTCGGCTGGCGGTGGCGGGTGGTGGCCGTGGGCGTGCCGGTGGTGGCGCTGGCGCTGGGAGTCCACGCGCTGCCGCGACATCCGCGAGCGCGGGACGTGGCCGAGTCGCCCCATGCCTTCGTACAGGTGCTGGAGTCACCCGAGGGGACGCGGAGCCTGGTGTTCAACGAGGGCTACGCGGTGCAGAGCACGTGGCTTCCCGGGCAGCCGGTGCGGGAGGAGGTCTTCGGGCACTACCTGCTGACGCCGGCGATGGCGCGCGCGGAGCCTCGGGCGCCCAGGGTGTTGCTGCTGGGCCTGGGCGCGGGCACCAGCGCGCGCGGGCTGCGGGAGACGTATCTCGGGGCGCGGGTGGTGGGCGTGGAGCTGGACGCGGAGGTGGTGCGGCTGGCGCGGACACACTTCGGGCTGGGGGCCGAGGTGGAGGTACACGTTGGCGATGCGCGCGCGTTCCTGGAGGCGGACTCGCGGCGCTACGACGTCATCATCGTCGACGCGTTCCGCTTTCCCTATGTGCCCTTCCACCTGACGACGCGTGAGTTCGCGCGGAGCGTGGCGGACCACCTGGTTCCCGGAGGCGTGGCGTGCTTCAACGTGGGCCGCTTCCGCGAGGAGCGCGGTGTGGTGGACGCGGTGGGCGGCACGCTGGCGTCCGTGTTTCCTCACGTGCTCGCGGCGGATGCGCGCAACCCCAGCAACACGCTCTTCTTCGCGGGCGAGGAGGGCATGGCGGAGCGACTGGCCGCGAGGACGGAGCGGCTCCCACTCTCGCTGCGCCCGCTGGCGACGCGCGTCGTCGGAGAGCTGCGCGCGGTGGCCTCCGCGGAGCCCCTCACGGATGACCGGGCCCCGGTGGAGCTGCTCACGGATGTCATCCTCCTGCGGGCCCTGGTGCGCACGGAGGGGCTGAAGTGAAGCCCCTGCCTCGCATGCCGGAGTTCCTCGCGCCGCTGCCCCTGGCGGCCGTGGCGCTGATGGCGGTGAATGACCGCTGGCTCAAGCCCACCTTCCACAACACGCTCACCGGCAAGCTGTCGGACGTGGCCATCTGCTTCTTCCTGCCGCTCTACGTGTCCGCGCTGCTGGCCCTGGTGACGCGCTGGCCTCGGAGCCTCCGGCTGGGCGCGGGAGCGGCGCTGACCGCCGTGCTGTTCACCGCGCTCAAGGTGTCACAGCCCCTCGCGGACCTCTTCTGTCAGTGGCTGCGTCCCCTGGGCGCGCCGCTCGGCCTCGACAGCTTCCGAGCGGTGGCCGACCCCACCGACCTGCTGACCCTGCCCTTCATCGCGGTGGCGGTGCTGTACGGCCGCGCCACGGTGCTCTCCCGGACGCCAGCCGCGTCCCTCACACCCCCCGGAGCCTTGTCATGAAGCCCCTGCTGAGAAACCTCGCGTCCGTCGCGGTGCTGGCCACCACCGGGCTCCTGCTCCTCGCCGACTCGTCGCGCAAATGCGAGCACGGCACCAGAGACGTCACCTTCGACGTCACCGGCAACACCTGCGGCTCCAACGGCACCTTCCGCGTCCTGTCGGGTGAGGACGCGTGCGAAATCACCACGCAGGGGGCCTCCGCGCTGGGGTTCCCCGAGTTCGGCGATTCGACCCGAGACAGCGTGGACATTCCGAAGGGCGAATGGTCGCTGCATGACCCCAGCCTCACCGTGCACCTGGGCGCGGATGGGGGCGTCGTGCGGCCGGACGCGGGCTCCTCGACGAGCGTCCAGGCCAACCGCCACTGTGAGAACGAGCTGGATGGGAACACGCTGGTGCTGACGTGCATCGACCGGCGCGACGACCTGTCCGGCGTCGAAGTGGCCCGCTGCGGGGCGAAGCTCACCCCGCGCTGAGACTCTTCACCAGCCACCCCACCGCGCCTCCGCCCAGCACCAGCCAGGCGGAGTTGACGCGCCAGCGGATGAGCAGCACGGCGGACGCGAGCGCGAGCCCCACCGTCCAAGCGTCCACCAGCGCCGCCCGGCCAAGCTGCCACGTCACCACGGCCATCAGCGCCAGCGACGCCACGTTGACGCCATCCAGGAACGCCCCCGCCCTCCACGAGCGACGCAGGCGCGGCACCAGCGGCCCGCTGAGCGCGACGAAGAAGAACGCGGGCAGGAAGATGCCCACCGTGGCGACCACCGCCCCCGTCATCCCCCCGAGCACGTAGCCGATGAACGTGGCCGTGGTGAACACGGGACCGGGCGTCACCTGCCCCACCGCCACCGCGTCCAGCAACTGCGCCTGGGTGAGCCATCCCCACCGCTCCACCAGCTCGGAGCGGAGGAACGCCAGCAGCACGTACCCGCTGCCGTACAGCACCGAGCCCACCTTCAGGAAGAAGAGGAACAGGCCCTGCTGCGTGAAGGGCACGGCCGTGGTGGCGGCGCCCAGGGGAAGCGCCAGCGCCCACGGCGACACGGGCAACGAAGCGGAGCGTCCCGAGGGCCCATGCTCCCGGCGGTGCTCGATTGCGCGCCACGCGAGGACGCCGAGCCCCGACAGCAACAGGAGCCACAGCTCGTTGACGCCGAGGAAGGCCGCCGCCGCGGACCCCACGGCCACGACAGCGGCGAGCCGCGTCTTCACCACGGTGCGCGACAGCCCCCACAGGGCCTGCAACACCACGGCGATGATGACGGCCTTCACGCCGTACAAGAGCGCGCCCACGTCCGGCAGGTCTCCGAAGCGCGCGTAGGCCCAGGCGAAGCCGGTGACGATGAGGAACGCCGGAAGGATGAAGCAGACGCCGGAGACCAGCAGCCCCGGCCACCCGCCGCGTCGGTGGCCGATGTGGATGGCCAGCTCCGTGGAGTTGGGGCCGGGGATGAGGTTGGCCGCGCCGAGCAGGTCCACGAACTCCTCGCGCGTGAGCCAGCGCCGACGGCGCACCACCTCGTCCTCCATGAGCGCGATGTGCGCGGCCGGGCCGCCGAAAGCGGTGGTGCCCAACCGGAGGAACAGGAGCGCCAGCTCCCGGAGCACGGGTGCGCTGTCTCTCGGCGCGGAAGGCGCGGGGCTCGCGGGCTCCTGGGGAGGCATCTGCACGAAAGCTACCCCAGGAAGAGGGATGCGCTTTCGAAACAACCTGGCGACTTCCCACCCGAGCACGGGCCTTGTCACCCGGGCCCCGTCCTGGATTCATGCCCGTCATGACCACCCATGACACCACGCTGCTCGCGGCGGCCGTCGTCGAGAGCCAGGCCGGCTACACGCAGTCGATTCGCACCGGCAAGCACCACTTCCAGGCGGACGAGCCCGCGGCGCTGGGAGGCGCGGACCAGGGCCCCGCGCCCTATCAACTGCTGATGGGCTCGCTGGGTGCGTGCACCGCCATCACCTTGAAGATGTACGCGGCCCGCAAGGGCTGGGACCTGGGCCCGCTCACCGTGAAGCTCAAGCTCTTCCGTGAGAACGACACCGAGCGCGTGGAGCGCGTGCTCTCCTGCGGCCCCGCCGTGAGCGAGGAGCAGCGCGCGCGCCTGCTCGAAATCTCCGCGAAGACGCCGGTGACGCTCACCCTCTCGCGGGCCCTGCGCATCGAGACGACCTTCGCCCCGGCGGTGCCCACGCCCTGACAACTCCGCGAGAGGGCCGCCCCCGCTCTCACTCGAGCGGGGACGACCTTCACGCGCCTCGGGCCTCAGCCCGGCGTCGCGTCGGGCTGCCGGTCCGGGTGGGACGCCTGGAAGGCGGGATGCTCCGCGCACGCCGCTTCAATCCGCAGCAGCGTGGGGTACGGCGACAGGTCCAGCGCGAAGCGACGCGCGCCGTACAGCTGCGGCACCAGACAGACATCCGCCAGCGTCACCGAGTCGCCCACGCAGAAGCGACCCACCGTGGGCTGCACCATCTTCTCCAGCGCCTCCAGGCCCCGGGTGTTCCAGTAGGCCCCCCACGCCTTGTCGTCGCCGTTCAGCTCGGCCTTGATGCGCTGCAGGACGGACAGGTTCTGCATGGGCTGCATGCCGGAGTTCACATACTCCGCCAGCATCCTCGCGCGGGCGCGCAGGTACGCATCCTCGGGGTACAGCGACGGCGACGGGGCGTGGTCCTGGAGGAACTCCAGGATGGCGAGCGACTGGGACAGCCGGCGCACGGTGCCGTCCGCCTCCGTCCACTCCAGCGTGGGCACCGTCCGCATGGGATTCACGGCGCGGTATGCGTCGGAGTTCTGCTGACCGCCGTCCTTCAAGAGATGCACCGCGACGTACTCGAAGGGCAGGCCCTTGAGGTTCAGCCCCAGTCGCACCCGCCACGAAGCGGACGAGCGCCAGTAGTTGTGCAGGCGCAGGTCCTTCATGACGGCTTCACCACCTTCTGGGAGATGCGACCGAAGACGCTCTGCCCGTCCTCGCCCATCATCTCGATGTCGATGGTGTCGCCGGGCTTCATGAAGGGCGTCTTCGGCTTGCCCTCCTCAATCGTCTCAATCATGCGCTGCTCGGCGAGGCAGGAGATGCCCCGGGCGCGGTCCACGTTGGACACCGTGCCGCTGCCCAGGATGGTGCCCGCGGTGTAGCCGCGCGTCTTGCACAGGTGCTGGATGAGCTCGAAGAAGGAGAAGTGCATCTCCGGGCCCGCGTCGGTGTCACCCACCTGGACGCCGTTGAGCACCGAGCGCAGGCGCAGGTGGATGCGGCCCTCGCGCCAGGCCGGGCCCACCTCGTCCGGCGTCACCGCGAACGGGCTGAAGGCCGTGGCGGGCTTGCTCTGGAAGAAGCCGAAGCCCTTGGCCAGCTCGTCCGGGATGAGGTTGCGCAGCGACACGTCGTTGGCCAGCATCAGCAGCTTGACGTGCTTGCCGGCGTCGGCGGCCTTCGTGCCCTGCGGCGTGTCGCCGAGGATGACGCAGACCTCGCTCTCGAAATCCAGGCCCCACGCCTCGTCCGCCAGCGGGATGTCCGCGGTGGGCGCCAGGAAGTCCCCGGAGCCGCCCTGGTACACCAACGGGTCCGTCTTCAGCGTGGCCGGCGGCTCCGCGTTGCGCGCCTTGCGCACCAGCATGACGTGGTTGATGTAGGCGCTGCCGTCAATCCACTCGTAGGCGCGCGGCAGCGGCGCATGCAGGGCCGTCTGGTCCAACGGGCGGCTCTGCACCGCGCCGGCCTCCAGCTGCGCGGCGAGCGCGCGCAACAGCGGCTCCTTCGTGTCCCAGTCGTCCAGCGCCGCCTGCAGCGTCAGGGCGACGTTGGTGGCCAGCGCATAGGCCGAGTTGTCCCGCTTGACGACGATGAGCCGCCCATCACGGGTTCCATCCTTGAGCGTCGCGAGCTTCAATCCCGGGCTCCCCGCGGCCCGGTGGAAACAGCGGGGGCCGCCTCATGTGCTCGGCTTTTCCGCCGGGGCCCCCAGGGTGTCAAGCACAGGGCGCAGATGCGCCGCGACAATCGTCACGGCGTGGAGAATGTCGAACCGCTCGCGGCGGAAATCTACCAGCAGCTCGACCGTGCCGGCAGTTGCGCGAAGTAGTTGTTGCCCAGGTTGCTGTCCCACTGGCCATGGGACGTCGCCGCCAGGGAGATGTCCCACGCGTTCTGATTCCCATTGGAGTTGAAGGCGTAGAAGAAGAGGTCGTTCTCCACCGCCGTGGGCTGCTGGCACACCCAGACGCCATCCTGGCCACCGTTGGCGAAGTGCTCGGTGCACTGGGGCAGGTTCTGGTACTGCATGCACTTGATGCAGGCGCGCGGCCCCGCGTTCAGGAAGACATAGGCATCGTTGTTGGTGCCCGCGCTGGCGCTCAGCGTCTGCTGGCGGCCGTTGAGCTGGATGTAGATGGAGATTTGATTGTCCGGGTACAGGCCCCGCAGGTAGCCCCGGTAGCTGACGGTGAGCGTCGCCAGGCGGCCGGGGAGCCGGCGCGTGTGGCGGATGACCTCGAAGGGCCCCGTCGTCGCGGAGTCGTACACGCTGCAGATGGGGTAGTCCGGCGGATAGTCGGAGGCGCGCGCCGAGGAGACAGGGAGCAGCAGGGACAGCGCGAGCGCGGCCAGGAACGTCTGCGACAGCTTCATGAGTGTGTCCTCGAGCAGGAGCGAGTTCACGCACCGGCGTAGCATGTGTCACCCACATGCCGGAAGACCGGGCGCCCGCCTCGTCGGCCGCCGGACGGACAAGGCCGCCCGCACGGCCTTGCCTCCTCGACAGTCCGTGGCGTTGGGCGCTCGCTCCCCTGGTTCGCGAGCGGGCACACAGCATGCTCGTGGGGCAGGAGGGAAGCGGAGCGCGCGCGGCTGTTGAAGGCTGAGTCGGCACACGGGGGACGTGCGTCGGCCTCTCCCCTTGGCAGCGCCCCGTCCGACACCCAACGTTGCCGGAAGGACGGAACGCGAGGCCAACCTCATCGCCGGAGCGATGCGGGGGTGGAGCGCGAGGACACTGAATGGCTGAAGGCTTCCAAGACGCCGGCGCCGTTCCAGGAGAGCCGCAGTCCGGCCGCCGACTGGGCAACCGGTTCGAGCTTGCCCACCGCATCAAGGCCGGCCACGGCATCTCCACCTGGGACGGCGTGGACCTGCGCACCGGAGAGCGCGTCGCCATCAAGGTGACGTCCACCACGGCGCTCGTCCCGGCCGCGCGGCACCGGCTGGAGCACGAGGCCACCGTCCTCTCCCACCTCGACAGTCCCTTCATCGTGCCGGTGCGCCACCTGGGCACCTCGGGCGACTGGCTGTTCCTGGTGGCGCCCTGGCTCCAGGGCGAGTCGCTGGATGCGCGCCTGTCACGCGGAGCCCTGAGCGTTCCGGAGGCCCTGTCCCTGGGCCGAGACTTGCTGTCCGCGCTGGCCGAGGCCCACCGTCACGGCGTCCTGCACCGGGACGTGAAGCCCACCAACATCATCGTCTCCGGACAGCCGCTCTCCCGCGCCACGTTGATTGACTTCGGCCTCGCGCGCAGCGAGCGACTGGACCCGTCGCTCAGGGACCTCCCGGTGGGCACCGCGCGCTACCTGTCGCCGGAGCAGGCCGGCCTGCTCCACCGTCCGGTGGAGGCCACCTCGGACCTGTACTCCGCGGGCGTCGTCCTCTTCGAGTCCCTCTCCGGAGAGCCCGCCTTCGACGGTGACTCCGTGGGAGAGGTACTGCGTCAGCACCTGGCGGCGAGGCCCCGGCTGCGCGCCGTGGGCGTGGAGGCGCCGCGCGCGCTGGAGGAGGTCATCTCCCGGCTGCTGCAGACGGACCCGTCGGACCGCTACCAGACCGCGAGCTCCGCGCTGGCGGACCTGACGGAGCTGGAGGAAGCGCTCTCGCGGGGACAGTCGGAGCCGGCGCTCATCACCGGCGCGAGGGATGCGCGACGCAGCCTCGCCGAGCCGTCCTTCGTGGGCCGTCACGAGGAGGTGGCCACGCTGGAGCGGGAGCTGGACCTCACGCGGACGGACCCCGGACGGCTCGTGCTGGTGGAGGCCGAGTCGGGCGGAGGCAAGAGCCGGCTCCTCGAGGAGCTCCGCGCGCGAGCGGCGCGGCATCACGCGTGGGTGTTGCAAGGCCAGGCGCAGGACCAGGCCGCGCGGCGCCCGTTCCAGCTCTTCGCCGGCGTGGCCTCGGACCTCACCCAGGCGCTCCAGGCGAAGCCCGCGCTCGCGGAGCTCCTGCGCGACAGGCTGGCGGGGCAGGAGGCCGGCCTGTGCACGGTGCTGCCGCAGTTGGAGCCCGTGCTGTGCGCCCAGGCCCGCGCGCCCGCGAGAGGCCTCGGGCCCGAGTCACTCGGAGAGAGCCGGGGCATCTGGGCCCTCACCGCGCTGCTGAACGCGCTGGGCACCCGGGACGAGCCCGCCGTGGTGGTGCTGGATGATTGTCAGTGGGCGGATGAGCTGACCCTGCGGGCGCTGGAGGGCTGGTCCCTGGCGAGGAAGCAGGGGCGGGGGCGGGTGCTCGTCGTCGTCGCGTTCCGTGGCGAGGACATCGGCCCCACGCACGTGCTGCGCAGACTGGCTCCCACCGCGCACCTGAAGCTGGCCGCCTTCGGCGCCCTGGAAGTCACGCGGCTGGCGGAGTCCATGGCCGGCGCGCTGCCCCCCGAGGCCACCGAGCTGGTGGCGCGGCTGTCCGAGGGCAACCCCTTCATGGCCAACGCGGTGCTGCACGGGCTGGTGGAGGACGGCGTGCTCGTGCCCGGCCCCTCCGGGTGGCAGGTGCAACCGGAGGCGATGGCGCACGCGCGCTCGTCGCGGCAGGCGGCCACCTTCCTCGTGCGACGCCTGCGGCTGTTGCCCCTGGCCGCGCGGCGCCTGCTGTCCGTGGGCGCGGTGCTGGGCAAGTCCTTCGAGCTGGCGCGGGTGGCGACGCTGTCGGGTGTCTCCGCCGAGGAGCTGGGCGCCGCGCTGGAGGCGCCGCGCCGCAGGCACATGCTGTGGGAGGAAGGCACGCGCTACACCTTCGTGCACGACAAGCTGCGCGAGGTGTTGCTGGACATGCTGACGCCGCAGAAGCGGAGGGAGCTGCACCGGCTGGCGGCGCGCTCGGCGGCGAACCAGCTGCCCCAAGACCCGTTCGAGCTGGCCTATCACTTCGACGCGGCGGGCGAATACGCGCAGGCACTGCCCCACGCGCTCGTGGCCGCGGAGCTGGCGCGGCGGCGCTTCGCGCTGGAGACCGCGGAGCTGAACTATCGCATCGCCGAACGCGGCGCCTCGGGCGCGGATGCGGGCACCCGCTTTCGCGTCGCGGCGGGGCTGGGCAATGTCCTCATGCTGCGCGGTCGCTACGAGGAGTCCCGCCAGCAGTTCGAGCGCGCCCAGGCGTTGGCGAGAGACCGACAGGAGCAGGCGCGCATCCTCGGCCAGGTGGGGGAGCTGGCCTTCAAGCGGGGCGACTTCGGCGAGGCCACGCTCGCGCTGGAGCAGGGCCTGAAGCTGATGGGGCGCTGGGTGCCTCCGGGAGGACTGCTCACCGGCGCCAGCGCCGTCTGGGAAATCCTGGCGCAGGCCGCGCACACGGTGGCGCCGCGCAGGTTCCTCTCGCGCAGGCCGCTGGCGGGTGGGGAGAGCGACCTCCAGGCGGTGCGCCTCTACAGCCGGCTCGCCTATGGCTACTGGTACCGGCGCGGACGCATGGCGGTGCTGTGGGCGCACCTGCGGGACTTGAACCTCGCGGAGCGCTACCCGCCCACGCCGGAGCTGGCCCAGGCGTATTCGGAGCACTCGCCCGCGCTCACCACCCTGCCATGGTTCCAGCGCGCCTTCGCGTACGCGGAGAAGTCCCTGACCCTGCGCCAGGAGCAGCGCGACGTCTGGGGCCAGGGACAGACGCTGCACTTCTACGGCCTGGCCTGCTACGCGGCGTCCCGCTTCAACGACTGCATCGAGAAGTGCACCGAGGCCATCCGGCTGCTGGAGCGCACGGGCGACCCCTGGGAGGTGAACAACGCGACGTTCCAGGTGGCCATGGCGCTCTATCGGCTGGGCCGGCTGCGCGAGTCGCTGGAGACGAGTCAGCGGCTGCACGCGGCGGCCCTGGCGCTGGGAGACCGCTACTCGGCGCGCCTGGGGCTGGAGGCCTGGGCCAAGGCGTCGGGAGGGCGGCTTCCGGGCACGCTCCTGGAGGGCGAGCTGGGCAACCCCGACCAGCCGGACCCGCAGAGCTACGCGGGCGTCCTCCAGGCGGAGGCCCTGCGCCGGATGCACAAGGGGGACGCGGCGGGCGCCGTGGAGGTGCTGGAGCGCGCCGCGCGGCTGGTGGACGAGGCGAACCTGCGCCAGGAGTACGTGGCCCCCATCGCGCCCCTCCTGGCCACGGCGCTGCGTCAGCTCGCGGAAGTCACCTCGCCCCTGGCCGCCGCGCGCCGCGAGGCCCTGCTCAAGCGCGCCGAGGGCGTGGCACGACGCGCCCATGCGCTGGCGCGCACCTACCGCAACAACCTCCCTCATGCGCTGCGCGAGCGGGGCCTGATTGCCGCGTTGAGAGGCCAGCCCCGACAGGCGCGACGCTGGCTGGAGCAGTCGCTGCAAGTGGCCGAGGCCCAGCAGATGCGGCACGAGCATGCCCAGAGCCTGAAGGCCCGCGGAGCGCTGGGACACGCGCTGGGCTGGCCCGACGCGGAGGTGGACCTGGCCACGGCCACCCGGGCGCTGGACGAGATGGAAGAAGGCCTCTCGCCGGAGGTCGCCGCGCGAGGCGGCACGCGCACCCTCTCCCTGGTGGACCGCTTCCCTCGCGTGCTGGAGGCGGGCCGCAGGTTGGCCTCCGCCCTGTCACGCGAGGCGGTGTTCGAGGCCGCGCGCCAGTCGATGCTGGAACTCCTGCGCGCCGAGCACTGCGCGGTGGTGGACCCTCGCGATTTGCCCACGGAAGAGGACTCGGACGCGGTGGGCATCAGCCGCACCGCCATGGCCCGCGCGCTGGAGACCGGCCGCATCACCGTGCTGGGACAGGGCCTGCCCGGGCGCGCGAGCGAGAGCATGGAGCTGCTCGGCGTGCGCTCGCTGCTCTGCGCGCCCATCCAGGTGCGCGGCAAGACGGTGGCGTGCGTGGTCGCCACGCATCGTCAGGTGGGCGCGCTGTTCGGCGAGCTGGAGGAGCACCTGGCGGAGTTCGTCACCGTGCTGGCCGGAGCGGCGCTGGAGAACGCGGAGAACTTCGCGCGCATCGCCGCGCTCTCCGAGGAGCAGGGCCGCCTCTACCGCGCCGAGCAGGAGGCGGTGCGCCGCCGCGATGACTTCCTCTCCATCGCCGCCCACGAGCTGAAGACGCCGCTCACCTCGCTCCAGCTCCACATCCAGGGCCTCCAGGCCCAGGCCCGCGCCACCACCCACCTGCCTCCGGAGAAGCTCACCGCCAAGCTGGAGTCCGCCTCCGCGCAGACCCAGCGCCTGGGGCGGCTGGTGAGCGACTTGCTGGACATCTCCCGGCTCGCCCAGGGCCAGCTCCACATCAAGCTCTCCGAGGTGGACCTGGTGGCGCTGGTGCGAGGCCAGCTCGAGCGCAGCCGCGAGGCGCTCGCCCGCGCCGAGTGCCCGGTGCGGCTGCACGCACCCAGGCACCGCCTCGCGGGCTACTGGGACGCCATGCGACTGGAGCAGGTGGTGGGAAACCTGTTGTCCAACGCGATGAAGTACGGCGCAGGCCAGCCGATTGAAATCACCCTGGAAGAGAGGGGCGGCCTCGCGCGGCTGCGCGTGCGGGACTCCGGCATCGGCATCGCCACCGAGGACCTCTCGCGCATCTTCGGACGCTTCGAGCGCGCGGTGTCCGTGCGCCACTATGGCGGCTTCGGCCTGGGCCTGTGGATTGTCCGCGAAATCGTCCAGGCCCTGGGCGGCACCATCGACGTGGAGAGCACCCCGGGCACGGGCTCCACCTTCACCGTCACCCTGCCCTGCTCCGGGCCCCCGTCGCACCTCGAGCCTCCCGGCCCGCCCGTGCACTGAAGCGCGCTCCAGGTGCCACGGTCAGCGGCGCGTGAGCTCCAGGTAGATGACGTTGTCCTGGCTGTCCCGGAACAGCCGCACGGAGTCGAGCTGCTCCAGCGGCACTTCACCAAGCAGGGCGCGCATCTCGTCCTCCTCACGGTAGGTGAGCCACCAGTCCATGAAGGCCTCCATGTAGCCCGTCTCCGGAGGAAAGCGCGCGAAGTTGGCCACCAGCAGACGGCCTCCCGAGCGCAGCATGCCGAAGAGCAGCCCGGTGAGCCGCGTGGCAACGGAGGCGGAGAGGTAGTCGTAGAGGCCCGCGGAGTAGACGAAGTCCAGGTCCGCGAAGGTCGCCTTGCCGGCGAGCAGCGCGCGCACCGAGCCGCAGTGGGGGCGCACCACGTCGAGCGGCTGGTGGTGGGAAATCTCCGCGAGGCTCAGCGGGTCCTGGTCGAACGCGATGAGTTCTTGGACGCGGCGCTCCCGCACCGCGGCGGAGGACTCGGCTTCACGCAGGTGGCCACACGCGACGGAGAGGATGCGCGCGTTCTGGGGGACACGCTCGGCCGTCGCGTCGAGGGCGCGCGCTAGCAGCTCGCGGCGCTCCCGCACGCTGACCGCGCTGGGTTGCTGGTGCATGTACCGGTAGACCTCGCGGCCCGCGTGAAGCTCGTCCGCGGCCCGGTCCATGTACAGGTAGTCGATGAGGGCCGCGTCCCCCGCGTAGCCCCGGGGGCGCTCGAAGGCCCGGCGGGTGAAGGGACACTGGTGGACGAACGAGCGGAGCGGGTGCTTGCGCGCGGTGTCCGTGCAGAAGGACTTCCAATCCTCCTCGCTCCAGCGGCGCCGCAAGGTGAGCAGGCCCAGGTGGAGCGAGTGCATGTCCTGGTGCAGCACCTCGTCCTCGGCGGCCATCATCCGCTCGTGGATGCCATCGAGCCACCCTCGAGCTTCCGCGAGCGCCTCGTGGGCTGGACGCTCCGGGACGGGAATGACCAGTTGGTTGCGCTGGACGGAGGGGACAGGCGTTGGCCTCGGCGGGCGGGGCATCGTCTGGGGGTCGTGCATCGTCCAACACAACCCCGGGGGGGTATGTATGCACTTCCCACGAGAAGCGCTCTCGCCCGCCCGGTCCTGGAGGCGGGCATCCGAGCGCGCCCCCGGAGCCTTCCTTCCAGAGGTGCTCTTCAAAACGCAGCGAGTATTCGTATCCCGGCCCCGCTCACGCCACAGTCCCGCGCGCCTTCGGTCCTGCGTCTCCTGGAGCTGCCCATGACCTCGTGGTCCACCCTCTCGCGAGCACTCGTCACCCTCGCGGTCCTCCCCGCCCTGGCCCTGGCCCTCCCGCGCCCCAAGGCCCCGGCGAAGCGCTACACCGTCGAGCAGTTCATGCAGACAACGACGGTGTCCGGCGCGTCCTTCTCCTCGGACGAACAGCGGGTGCTCTACTCGTCGGACGAGACGGGCGTCTTCAACGTCTTCTCCGTACCGGTGAAGGGCGGCAAGCCCACCCAGCTCACCCGCTCGAAGGACGCCTCCCTCGCCGTCGGCTACTTCCCCACCGATGACCGCATCCTCTTCACCCGGGACACGAGTGGCCAGGAGCGCCCCCACCTCTACGTGCGCGCGCTGGACGGCCAGGAGCAGGACCTCACGCCGGGCGACAAGCACCGCGCGTCCTTCTTTGGCTGGAGCCACGACGACACCGCCTTCTACGTGCTCACCAACGAGCGCGACGAGCGCTTCCTGGACCTCTACCGCTACGACGCGAAGACCTACACGCGCACCGTTCTCTACGCGGGAGACGGCGAGCACGTGCCGGTCGCCCTCTCCCCGGACGAGCGGTGGCTGGCGCTGGAGAAGTCGCGGACGCTGTCCGACAGCGACGTCTACCTCTTCAACGTCACCACGAAGGAGCGCCAGCACATCACCGCGCACCAGGGCCCGGCCACCTGGAAGGCGGCGACCTTCGACCCGACGTCCTCCGCGCTGTACCTGCTCACCAATGAGGGCTCCGAGTTCACCCGCGTGGAGCGCCACGAACTCGCCACCGGGAAGCGCGAGTCAGTGGAGGCGCCCGCCTGGGACGCGCTGTCCACGACGTTCTCCAAGCGCGGCGCCTTTCGCGTCACCCGCGTCAACGAGGACGGCCGCACCGCGCTGCGCGTCCACGACGTGAAGGCCGGCAAGCCCCTGGCGCTCCCAGGGCTCCCCGAAGGCGCCATCTCCGACGTGGCGCTGTCGCGCGGCGAGAAGCGGATGGCCTTCCTGGTCGATGGAGACCGCGCGCCGGCCAACCTGTACGTGTTCGACTTCGCCACGAAGAAAGTCACGCGCCTGACGGACACGCTGAGCCGGGCGCTGGATGCCAGGGATTTGGTGGAGTCGGAGCGGGTGCGCTTCAAGTCCTTCGACGGGCTGGAGATTCCGGCGCTGCTCTACAAGCCCCACCCGGCCACCGCGAAAGCTCGCGCCCCCGCCATCGTCTTCGTCCACGGGGGACCGGGAGGCCAGTCCTCCAAGGGCTACAGCAGCTTCTTCCAGTTCCTGGTCCACCACGGCTACGTGGTGCTGGCCGTCAACAACCGGGGCAGCGAGGGCTACGGCAAGGCGTTCTTCGCGGCGGACGACCAGCAGCACGGCAAGGCGCCGCTCCAGGACTGCGCCGAGGCGAAGAAGTACCTGGCCGGCCTGCCCTACGTGGACAGCGAGCGCGTGGGCATCCTCGGCCCCAGTTATGGCGGCTACATGGTGCTCGCGGCACTGGCCTTCCACCCGGACGTCTTCGCCGTGGGCGTGGACGCGTTCGGCATCACCGACTGGCTGAGCGCCCTGCGCGAGCTGCCACCCCACAAGACTGCGCTCCGCGAGGCGCTCTACCAGGAGCTGGGCAACCCCGAGACGCAGGAGGCGATGCTGCGCGACATCTCCCCGCTGTTCCACGCGGAGAAGATTCGCAAGCCGCTGCTCATCATCCAGGGCGCCCATGACCCGCGCGTGCCCAAGGCGCGCACGGACACGTTCGTCGAGTCCCTCCGGAAGAACACCACCCCCCTCGACTACCTCGTCCTCCCCGAGGATGGCCACGGGTTCAGCGGTAAGAAGAGTGAAGCGGAGACCTCCCTGCGAATCCTCTCCTTCCTGGAGCAACACCTGCGGGGAAAGCCCTGAGACCGCTCACGGCGGCGCCCACGCAATGGCGCCTCCCGCCGTTCGTGTAGAAAGGCACGGGGACGATGCGCCAGCGCCGCCTCGCGCGTGTCCCCCTCTGCGCACCCCACTTCCCCCGGAGCCGTCATGCCGACCTGGTCTTCCCTGTCACGAGCGCTCACCGCCGTGGCCCTCGTCCCCACCCTCGCGCTGGCCGCGCCCAAGCCGGAGCCGACCGCGACGGAGAAGAAGCCGGGTGCGGTGCGTGAAACGGCGCGCCCGTCGAAGCACTACGCCATCGAGCAGTTCATGAAGACGACGCTGATTCGGGGCGCGTCCTTCTCCCCGGACGAGCAGCGGGTGCTCTACTCGTCCAACCAGACGGGCATCTACAACGTCTTCTCCGTGCCGGTGAAGGGCGGCAAGCCCACCCAGCTCACCCGCTCCACCACGGACAGCACCTTCGCCGTGGGCTACTTCCCCCAGGACGAGCGCATCCTCTTCACCAAGGACCAGGGCGGCAAC
The DNA here is from genome assembly GCF_013336625.1 of Myxococcus sp. CA033. Classification (NCBI taxonomy): domain Bacteria; kingdom Pseudomonadati; phylum Myxococcota; class Myxococcia; order Myxococcales; family Myxococcaceae; genus Myxococcus; species Myxococcus sp. CA033. The sequence goes on from NZ_JABUMU010000002.1 coordinate 72,507, forward strand.
GAGCAGCACCACCTCTACGTGCGCACGCCGGACGGCAAGGAGAAGGACCTCACGCCGGGCGACAAGCACCGCGCGTCCTTCTTCGGCTGGAGCCGCGACGAGTCCGCCTTCTACGTCCTCACCAATGAGCGCGACGAGCGCTTCATGGACCTGTACCGCTACGACGCGAAGACGTTCGAGCGCACCCTGCTCTACCAGAACGAGGGCGGCCTCGACGTGGGCGACGTGTCTCCGGACGAGAAGTGGCTCTCCCTGGGCAAGACCAACACCACGTCCGACAGCGACGTCTACCTCTTCAACGTCGCCACGAAGGAGAGCAAGCACCTCTCCCCCCACAAGGGCATCGCGACCTGGGAGTCGGCGACGTTCGACCCGACGTCCTCCTCGCTGTACCTCATCACCGACGAGGGCACCGAGTTCACCCGCGCGGTGCGCTACGTGCTCGCCACCGGGAAGATGGAGGACGTGGAGAAGACGGACTGGGACGTGATGTACACGTACTTCTCCAAGAATGGCGCGCTGCGCGTCACCGGCATCAACGCGGACGGCCGCACCGCCATCCGGCTGCACGACGTGAAGGCCGGCAAGCAGCTCGATTTGCCCAAGCTCCCCGAAGGCGACATCACCGGCGTGTCCATTGGCCGCAGTGAGAAGCGCATGGCCTTCCACCACAACGGGGACCGCTCCCCCAGCAACCTGTACGTCTTCGACTTCGCCACGAAGAAGGTCACCCGCCTGACGGACACCCTCAACCCGGAGATCGACGCCAAGGACCTGGTGGACGCGGAGGTGGTGCGCTTCAAGTCCTTCGACGGGATGGAGATTCCGAACATCCTCTTCAAGCCGCATCAGGCCACCGCGAAGCAGCAGGCGCCCGCGCTCGTGTGGGTCCACGGCGGCCCCGGCGGCCAGTCCCGCAAGGGCTACAACCCGATGATTCAGTACCTGGTCAACCACGGCTACGTGGTGCTGGCCATCAACAACCGGGGCAGCTCCGGCTACGGCAAGACGTTCTACACCGCGGATGACCAGAAGCACGGCAAGGAGCCGCTCCAGGACTGCGTCGAGGCGAAGAAGTACCTGTCCACCCTCCCGTACGTGGACGGCTCACGCGTGGGCATCATCGGCGGCAGCTACGGCGGCTACATGACGCTGGCCGCCCTGGCCTTCCAGCCCGATGTCTTCAACGTGGGCGTGGACATCTTCGGCGTGTCCAACTGGCTGCGCACGCTCAAGAGCATGCCGGCCCACTGGGAGTCGCGGCGTCAGGCGCTCTACCAGGAGGTCGGCAACCCGGAGACGCAGGAGGCGATGCTGCGCGAAGTCTCCCCGCTGTTCCACGCGGAGAAGATTCGCAAGCCGCTGCTCGTCATCCAGGGCGCCAATGACCCGCGCGTGCTGAAGGCGGAGTCGGACGAAATCGTCCAGGCCGTGCAGAAGAGCAAGGTCCCCGTCGAGTACGTCCTCTTCCCCGACGAGGGCCACGGCTTCACCAAGAAGAAGAACGAAGCGGAGGCCTACTCCCGCACCCGCGCGTTCCTGGACCAGTACTTGAAGAAGCCCGCCAACGCCCCGACGAACTGAGCCGTCCGGGTCCGGTGCGCGCGCGGCATGGCGCGCACCGGCTCCGCCGCTTCATCCTCCTCCACGCCCACGTCCCGCAGCGCCTCCAGCACCGCGTCCATGGAGGCGAAGCGCTGCTCGGGCCGCTTCTCCAGACAGCGGCGCACCACGGCCTCCACGGAGGCGGGGATGGCCAGGTCCGGACGCAGCTCGCCAAAGCCCGGCACCGGCTCCTTGTGGTGCGCGAAGACCAGCTCCAGCGCATCCTCCGACTCGAAGGGCACGCGTCCCATCAGCATCTGGAACAGCACGACACCCAGCGAATAGATATCCCCGCGCGCGTCGGCGACTCCGCGCGCCCGCTCCGGCGCCATGTACGCGTGCGCGCCGTGGAACGAGCCGCTGCCCGTCAGGTCCGGCACGGAGAGCCGCTCGGACTCCGCGACGACGGGCCGCAGCCGTCCAAACCCCCGCACCTTCACGTGCGAGCACTCCCGCCCCGCCGCGTCCGTCACCAGCATGACGTAGGCCGGCGTCATGTCCCCGTGCACCACGCCCCGCCGGTGTGCCTGGCGCAGCGAGCGCCCCAGCCCCCGGGCCAGCTCCACCGCGCGCGCCCACGGCAGCGCCCCCGAGGTGAGTACGTGGGCCAGCGTGCGCCCCTCCAGCCACTCCTGGGTGACGTAGAGCGTGCCGTCGTCCGTCCTGCCCGCGTCCAGCACGGTGACGGTGTTGGGGTGGGCCAGCCTCGCGGCGACGCGGGCCTCCTGGAAGAAGCGCTGCCGCGCCTCCTGGTCCGTGAGTGGAGCACTCAACACCCGCAGCGCGACTTCCCGCTCCAACGGGAGGTGGAGGGCCCGGTACAGCCGCGCGGGGCCGCTGGGGCCCACGGCCTCCAACACCTGGAAGCGGCCGTGCAGCACCTGGCCGACGAGCGTGTCCACCCCCCACGAGGGTGGAGCCAGCGGGGTGGAATGGAGCTCGGTCTGCATGGTGGAATCTCCTCGGCACACTCCCAAGCGCTCGTCACGGCGGCGTCGAGCGCCCGTGACGGCCCCGACAACACGGCGCGACACCTGGACCCGGGGCCACGCCCTTCGACGCGGCCAGTACCGGTTCGGCGGCAGGGACGTCACTAGCCGGGGGGTCTGACATTCCTGGCGCTTCCGGACAGGCCGGGCGGACCTACCTCCCCCAAGGACATTGGAAGCGTCGGGTATCGGAGTGTCACCGGCTGGGGTTAGGATGCTGCGCCTTCGGAGCCGTCACCACCCATGCCATTCCAGATCAACGTTCACGCGCAGGACCGTATCCTCGAGGTCGTCTATCCCGCCCAGGTCACCTCGGCCGACCTGTCCGAGTATCTGACGGAGGTGAAGAAGGCGATTGTCGGGTTCGCGGGGGAGTGGTCCGCGCTGGTGGACCAGTCCCAGTTGAGGGTGATGCCCACGGACGTCGTGGCCTCCATGGCGGCGCTCAACGCGTACGCGCAGTTGCATGGGATGCAGCGCTCGGCGCGGGTCGTCACGGACGCCCCCTCCGGCCTCCAGGCTTGGCGCATGACGAAGCGGGCCATGCTGACCATCCCCACGCGAACGTTCGAGACGCGGCAGGAAGCCCTGGAGTGGCTGCGCAATCCGGACGCGGACTGAGCATTGCCTCGGGGGCCCTCTGCCCTCCACTGGCGGCTCCCTTATAGTGGCGACCCGCTCGTCCCCCGGGCGGGCATCGATCCATCATCAGGAGTCGTCTCCATATGCACAACACCCGGAATGGCGCCGCCAGGAAGCTTCTTGGCGCGCTGCTGTGTACCCTTGCCTTCACCGCCTGTCAGCCGGCCCCCGAGGCCGAGCCCGGCGAGGAGGCTCCAGCGACGGGGGCGGGCGAGCAGCCCGTGGTCTACGGCAACGACGACCGCAAGGACGTGTTCGAGCACACGAACGCCACGCTGAAGGCGCGGGCGGAGCAGGCCACCGTGGCGCTGATGTCCCCGTCGGACTTCAACGCCAGCAACCCCAACAACGTCACCTTCAATGGCCCGAACCTGGGCTCGTCCGAGAACCTCTGCACCAGCCAGCGCTTCCGGAGTGATCCAACGGCGGCCTGGTGCTCCGGCACGCTCATCGACGACGACCTGGTGCTGACGGCGGGCCACTGCGTCGAGAGCGCGGCCGAGTGCGGGGACACGCGCATCGTCTTCAACTACTACCGGACCGCCGCCAACACGCTGAAGACGGTGACGACGGCGGACATCTTCTCCTGCCAGTCCATCGTCGTGCGCAAGAAGTCGACGACGGGTGGGCGCGACCTGGATTTCGCCATCCTCAAGCTGGACCGCGCCGCGACGCCGCGCTTCACGCCCGCGCCCGTCCGGGCCGGCAACACCGCGCTGGCGACGGGCGCCAACGTGGCCGTCATCGGCTCCGGCAGCGGCATCCCTTTCAAGATTGACTCCGGCGGCTCGGTGCGCACGCCCCGCGCCAGCACGTTGGACTACTTCGTCGCCACCACGGACACCTTCGCCGGCAACTCCGGCTCGGGCGTGTACGAGACGGCGGAGCACACGCTGGCGGGCATCCTCGTGCGCGGTGACGAGGACTACATCGGCAGCGGCAGCTGCAACGTCGTCAACACCTGCACGGAGACGGGCTGCAACGGCGAGGAAATCACCTACGTGAGCAACGCCATCACCGCGCTCTGCCAGGCGACCACCAACGCCCGGCTGTGCGGCTCCGGTCCGCCGCCCACGGGCGGCAGCAACTTCACCTTCTCCGCGAGCGCCACCGCCAGCGCCACCACCAACACCACCAACAAGACGGTGGCCCTGACGGCCGGTCAGAAAATCACCCTGGGCACCTGCGGCGTCACCGGCGCCGCCGTGACGGGTGACTCCTACCTGCGCCTGTTCGGCCCCAGCGGCACCGAGGTCGCAAGCAACGACGATGGCTGCGGCGGCCGGGGCTCCAACCTGAGCTTCACCGCGACGCAGGCGGGCAACTACGAGGTCCGCGCCGGCTGCTACTCCTCTGGCGCCTGCTCCGGCACCGTGGCGTGGACGCTGGAGGGCGGCGGCACCGGCCCCGCGCCGTCGAGCGGCTCCTTCGCGTACACCGCCAGCGCCACCAACAGCGCGCAGACGGGCACCACGAACCAGGGCATCACCGTGGCCGCCGGCCAGAGCATCTCCTTCGGCACCTGCACCGTGACGGGCGCCGCTGGCACCGGCGACACCTTCCTGCGCCTGTACAACAGCGCGGGCCAGCAGGTGACGAGCAACGACGACTCCTGCGGCTCGCTGTCCTACGCCAACTACACCGTGCCCGCGGGCGCGGGCGGCACCTACCAGGTTCGCGCGGGCTGCTTCGGCAACTCCTCCTGCGGCGGCACCGTGGCGTGGACCGTCCAGTAACGCATCCATCCTGATTCACGGCCTCTCGCGGGCGGTCCGGGAAGCCGGGCCGCCCGTTTTCGTCTTCCGGACACCCCCCCCCCCCAGGTCACGGACGGCGGGCCGCCCTCCTTCCCGGCTCCCGACACCGGGCCCTCCAGCCCCCTCACCCCGCGCTTGACAGCCTTGGGGCCGGGGTCTAACGCACGGCGACATGAGCACTGCCCGGTTCCCGCCGTCCCCGACGCGCCCGATTCTCAACGAGGGTCCGTTCCGCGCCCTGCTGCTGGAGAACATCCACCCGTCCGCCGAGGCGCTGCTGGCCGCCGAGGGCTTCCAGGTGGAGCGCACGTCCTCGGCGCTCAAGCCGGCGGAGCTGGCCGAGCGCCTCAAGGGCGTGCACCTGCTGGGCATCCGCAGCAAGACGACGGTGCCGGCGGAGTCGCTGGTGCACGCGGACGAGCTGCTCGCGATTGGAGCCTTCTGCATCGGCACCAACCAGGTGGACCTGACGTCCGCCAACACGCACGGCATCCCCGTCTTCAACGCGCCCTTCAGCAACACGCGCAGCGTGGCGGAGATGGTCATCGCCGAAATCATCGCCCTGACGCGGCAACTGTTCGACCGCAGCCGCGAGGTGCACACCGGCCAGTGGCGCAAGGTCGCCACCGGCAGCCACGAGGTGCGCGGCAAGACGCTGGGCATCATCGGCTATGGCCACATCGGCTCGCAGCTCGGCGTGCTGGCGGAGTCCCTGGGCCTGCGGGTGCTCTACTTCGACGTCATGACGAAGCTGCCTTTGGGCAACTCGCGCGCGGTGGGCTCGCTGGACGAGCTCTTGGCCGAGTCGGACTTCGTCACGCTCCACGTCCCGGCGCTGACGTCCACGCACATGATGATGGGCTCCGAGCAGCTGGCGAAGATGAAGAAGGGCGCCTGCCTCATCAACGCCAGCCGGGGCACGGTGGTGGACATCAGCGCGCTGGCGGCGGCCCTGCGCTCCAAGCACCTGGGCGGCGCCGCGGTGGACGTCTACCCGGAGGAGCCCGAGGGCAACTCGGATGGCTTCGTCACCGAGTTGCAGAACCTGCCCAACGTCATCCTCACGCCGCACATCGGCGGTTCCACGGAGGAGGCGCAGGCGTCCATCGGCCGGGAGGTGGCCGTCAGCCTCTCCAAGTTCTTCCGGACGGGCGCGACGACGGGCTCGGTGAACTTCCCCATGGTGGAGGCGCCGCTCATCCCCGGCACCCACCGCATCCTCAACGTGCACCGCAACATCCCCGGCGTGCTGCGCGACATCAACCGCATCGTCTCCGACCTGAACGCCAACATCCACGCGCAGGTCCTCAGCACGGACGCGAACATCGGCTACCTGGTCATGGACCTGGACCAGGACGTGTCGCGCCCCGTCTGTGACGCCATCGCCGGCCTGACGACGGACATCAAGACGCGCATCGTCTCCTGACGTCAGCGCGCGCCCATTGCGCGCTCAGGCGTCCAGAATCTTCCCGGGGTTGAGCACGCCCCGGGGGTCCAGGGTCCGCTTGAGCGCGCGCAAGAGGGCCAGCTCCTCCTCGGAGCGCGAGTAGCCCAGGTAGTCCTTCTTCAACAGGCCGATGCCATGCTCCGCGGAGATGCTGCCCGCGTGCTTGCGCACCAGCTCGAACATGGTGGGGTCCGCCTGCTTCGTGTGGGCCAGGAACTCCGCCTTGTCCAGCGCGTCCGGCTTCATCACGTTGACGTGCAGGTTGCCGTCGCCAATGTGGCCGAAGAGGCAGATTTCCCACCCCGGGTAGCGCGACTGGAAGACGGCCTCCAGCTCCGCGCAGAACGCCTCCAGGCCCGCGACGGGCAGGGAGATGTCGTTCTTGTGGGGCAGGCCCGTGGCGGACAGGCTCTCGCTGATGCCCTCGCGCAGCGCCCACAGCTCCGCCGCCTGCGCCGCGCCCTGCGCCTGGGTGCCGTCCGTCACCAGCCCCCGCTCGAAGAGCGAGCCCAGCCACGCTTCCACCGCCGCCGCGTCGCGTGACTCCGCCTCCAGCAGCACGTAGCAGCCGCTGGTCGCTTCAAAGGGGGAGCGCAGCTTGCGGTGGCGCTGCACGCGCGAAAGGCAGCGGTCCGTGAAGAACTCGTAGGCGGAGATGAGGAAGGCGGTCTGCTGACGGGCGTCCCTGAACAGCCTCAGCACGGCGGCCACGTCCGGCACGGCGAAGAGGAAGACGTCCTGCTTGCCGGGAAGCTGCGTCAGCTTGAGGGTGGCCTCGGTGATGACGCCCAGCGTGCCCTCGCTGCCGATGAAGAGCTGGCGCAAATCCAGGCCGGTGTTGTTCTTCTCCAACGCGCCGTTGAGTTCCAGCACGCGGCCGTCCGCCGTCACCACCTGGAGCCCCAGCACCCAGTTGCGGGTGAGGCCGTAGCGGATGACCTTCACTCCGCCCGCGTTGGTGGCGATGTTGCCGCCCACGGTGCTGGAGCCCTTGGAGGCGAAGTCCACCGGCCACGTCAGGCCATGCTCGGCGCAGTGGCGGTGCACCGCCTCCGTCACCGCGCCCGCCTGCACGCGCACCGTGTTGCCGAGCAGGTCCACCGGACCCAGGCGCGCCATGCGCTGCAGCGACAGCACCACCTCGCCCTTCGCCGCCACCGCGCCACCGGCCAGGCCCGTGCGGCCTCCGGAGGGCACCACCGCCACGCCGTGCTGGTGGCACAGCGCGAGCAACCGGGACACCTCGTCCGTGGTGCGGGGCAGCGCCACCGCGCTCGGGGCCGGGGCATACACGCGCGTCCAGTCGCGGCCGTACTCCTTCAATTCCTCCGGCTCCTGGGTGAGGAAATCGACGGGGAAGCCCTCGGAGAGAGCGCGGAGGAAGTCGGCGGGGAGCGCGGCGCTGGACATGCCCCAGGCGTATTGCAGGTCCCACCCGGTGACAAGGTGCGGCGAGGGCCCCGGCGGCTGGGAGGTCGTCCGGAATTCACCGGGAAACGGACAGGAAAATGGGCTCGTTGCGTATACCCAGGCGACACCCGTCGGGTTCTGTCGGGCCGTCCCTGTATCCCACCCCACCCTCCAGGATTCCGAAGATGCATCCGAGCCGAGTCCTCCGCGCCGCCGCCCTGCTGCTCGCCTCCGTGACGCTGACGCCCTCCGCGCTGGCGGCCGAGACACCCCAGCCCAACGTGCCCTACGTCTTCGTGACGGTGGACAGCTACTCCCTCGTCCAGGCGGACACCATCCAGGTCACCGGCGTCCTCCAGGGAGAGAACACGCCCCGGACCCTGGAGTTCGAGTTCCCCTACCCGTCCACCAACTACTACGGCGCCAGCCCGCATATCGCTCGCTGCGACCGGCTGGCCTTGCTGCTCATGAACAAGCCAGGGGCCTACCTCCTCGAGCTGTCGCTCCGGTACCAGGGGGCGATTGTCACCTGCAAACTGACCCGCCGGACGGCGGCGCCGGCTCCCTGACGGACGGAAGACGGGACTCCCGCTCATGGCGACGACGCGAAGCATCTGGCTGGCGCTCGCGCTGGCCCTGCTGGGGCTCCAGTCTGGCTGCGCCGATGGTGGCGATGGCCTCGGGACTGGCGGCAAGGACTCGGACAGCGACGGCGTGGCGAACGACGCGGACTGCGAGCCGTTCAACAGGGCGAACTGGCACGAGGTCTCCGCCTACGAGGACGTGGACCGTGACGGTCGGGGTGACGGGGCCTTGAAGAAGGTGTGCGCCCCCGACAACGCCCTGCCCCTGGGCTGGACCTCGGTGCCGGGAGACTGCGCCCCGAAGGACAGCTCCCGGTGGCGCACCGTCTCCGGCCTGTATCCGGACCGGGACAGCGACGGCGCCACGGGCCCGGGTCCGGTGGAGGTCTGTCTGGGGGAGACCCTCTGGGGGTATCGCGAGCAGGCGGGCCCCTCGGACTGCGATGACGAGGATGCGCGCTTCACGGTGGCTCGCGGCGCCTGGCCGGACCTGGATGCGGACGGGTATGGCGAGGGCCCTCGCGTGGACGTCTGCGCCGGCAAGTCGCCACCGCTGGGGTTCTCCATCGAGGAAGGAGACTGCGCGCCGCTCGATGCCACTCGCGCGGTGTCTCTCGCCTATCTGTACCGGGATGTCGACGGGGATGGCCTCACCGTGGATGCGCCGGGCGCGCTCTGCCTCGCGCCCCTTCAGCAACTGCCTGCCAGCTACACCCTCCAGTCCCTCGGCGCGGATTGCGACGACTCGGACTCGACGGTGTGGCGGACGCGCGACGTCTACGTGGACGCGGATGGCGATGGCTTCGGCACGGGTGAGCCCCAGGCCCGGTGCGCGGGCGCGATGGCGCCTCCGGGACATGCGCTCCAGGGCGATGACTGCGCCCCCGGGGACGCCACGCTCTGGCAGTGGCGGGGCTACACGTACCGCGACGCGGATGGAGATGGAGACACGGTCCCCGAAAATGGAGTGCGGTGCAGCGGCGAGTTTCTGCCCCAGGGCTACGCCCACCTCCCCCGCGGGCTCGACTGTAACGACCAGGATGCTTCCGTCCGGGTGAGCTGGAACGTCCATCCCGACGAAGACGGGGACCTGGTGGGCGCGGGCACGGCGGTGACGCTGTGCGCGGGAGGTACGGTGCCGGTGGGCTACTCGACGCTCGGCACCGACTGCGCGCCCTCGAACGCCAGCGGGTGGCAGCTCCGGGAGTACCGGCATCGCGACGCGGATGGGGATGGCTACACGGTGCCCGAAGCGGGCAACGTCTGTGGTGGCACCGCACTGCCTCCCGGCTATGCGTGGACCGAGCAACGCCGGGACTGCGACGACGCGAGCCCCACACGACACACGTCGCTCCTGTCCTGGCCGGACCTGGATGGAGATGGCGTGGGCGCGGGCACGTCGGAGACGCTGTGTACCGACGGGCAGACGCCTCCTTCCCGGTCGGCGGTGGGAACCGACTGCGCGGACGACGATGCGACGCGCTGGGTTCAGCGCAACTACACCCACGTGGACCGGGACCTGGACGGTGCCACGATGCCCGAGCAGGGCGGTGTCTGTGTGGGCAGCGCGTTGCCAGCGCCGTACTTCACGAAGGCCACGGGCAACGACTGCGACGACGCGGACCCGGAGCGCACGCGCTGGGTCGTGCTCTATCCGGACATGGATGGCGACGGCGTGGGCGCCGAGCCCCGGCAGATTCCGTGCATCGGCGCGACGATACCTCCGGGCATGTCCATCTACGGCTACGACCTGGACGACAACGACCCGGACGTGACGGAGGCCACGGAGGACGACAGCGACATGGACCTCATCCTGGAGCCGTGAGCCGCATTCCCGCCATCTGACGACAGGCGAACCCTTGCCTGGAGTCGGGGCGGGACTGCGTCACCTCGTGACTTGCATCGTCAGTGGGTTGAGGCCATCCTCATTTCCGGCGCGGGAAACCGCGCTGTCCATGACCTCTTCTCACTGACAGCTTTCGCTCCTCGAAGCGCTCCTCCTCGCCCTCGACGCCATGCGTCCGAGGTGGCGGGTGAGGCGCTCCCCGTGAGCGATTCCCACAGCACCGCATTCACGTCCCCACCGCACCCTTCCGGCGCGGAGCGCCACCCGTGCGCGGTGGGACTTCTCGAATCCGAGGTCCTCCTATGCAACCCCAGAAGCGCAAGCTCGCGTACCACGTCGCCACCACCCTCGACGGCTTCATCGCCCGAGAGGACGACTCCTTCGACTGCTTCGCGAACGAAGGCGACCACGTCACCGAGTACCTCGCCACGCTGCGCACCTATGGCGCGGTGGTGATGGGCCGCCGGACGTATGACATCGGCCTGAAGTTCAACGTCACGGACCCCTACCCGTACCTGGAGACGTACGTCGTCTCGCGCACGCTGAAAGAGAGCCCGAACCCCCGCGTGCGCCTCATCTCCGACGACGTCGTCGGCGCCGTGCGCGCGCTGAAGGCCCAGGAGGGCAAGGACATCTACCTGGCGGGAGGCGGAGCCCTGGCCACGCAGTTGCTCACCGCGGGCCTCGTGGACGAGGTCCTCATCAAACTGAACCCGGTGCTGCTCGGCGCGGGAATCCCCCTCGTCTCGCGGCTGGGTTCACACATCCGCCTGGAGCTGCTGTCGACCAAGGTCTACCGGACCGGCGTCGTGCTGCTCCAGTACGCCATCAAGCACTGAGCCTTCGCGCTCCAGGGTGCCCGGACGTGAGTGCGCTCACGTCCGGGCGCTCTTCGCCTTTCCCGGCGTGACGGCGTCCGGCCAGGAGCGGAGAATCAACTCGGCCGAGGACTGCGCGGACCACTCCATCTGCCCCATCAGGACCTGCCTGCCGCGACTGACTCGAAACGGCTTCCACAGCGGGGCCTCCTCCCGCTTCAAGGAGTCCCAGGCCGACCAGCTCACGCCTCCGGTGGCCGTCACCAGCCGCGTCAGACAGGCGTCGAACTCCGTGCCGGACAGCCAGCGGAGCTGCTCCAACACCCGGCCCACATCCGCCGCGAGCGTCGACTCCCGCCCCGTCACCGTCGAGAGCACCTGACGACCGGCCCCCTCCGGAATGAAGGACACGCCGCCAGGCCGCAGCACGGCCCACCCCGAGCGGGGCGCCGCCGCCGCCTCCCGCAGCGATGCGGGAAAGACAACCACGTCCGCGAGCCGTACCCCGGAGCGCACCCGCCCCAGCAGCGGAGGCTGGCTGTGCAGCTCGAGAAGGGTCGCGAGCGCCTTGGCGTCCGCGAGATGAGCCACCTGGAGCCGGGGCTCACCCTCCACCTTCAAGTCGTGCGTGGGCCCCAGGTGGACACCTCCAGGCGCGATGGTGGCCAGGGGGACGGAGACGGTCTCTCCGAACGTCGGCATCCACAACAGCCGCCTGCTCGTCATCCAGACGCGACCCGCCCGGGCCCACGCCACGAACAGCGGGGCGACGATGAACGCCACCAGCGCCACCCCCGCCCGACTCCCGTTTCCTCGCAGCAACGCCAGGAGGAGGACATACAAGCCCCAATACAGCAGGGCCATGGAGACCAGCAGCGGAAGCGTCTGTCCCGAGGAGACCGGCGACAACCGGTCCGCCTGGAACAGCAGCACCTCACCGGGCTCGAGCGTCATCGTCGCCCGCTTGCCCACCAACCCGTCCAGCCGCGCCAGCTCCACCTTCAGCACGGGAGGACCGGCCACGTGCACCAACCGCGACAGTCGCGCGCGCACCAGTGTCTTGAGCCGCTCCCGGCGCGCCTCCAGCTCGCGCAGCCCCTCCATCACCGGCAGCGTGTCGGACCAGCCCTCCACCCGCGCGCGCCGGCTCGTCCGCTCCAGGGCCTCCTCGACGGTGGCCTCCTCTGCCAGCCACTCCGAGACGAGCGTGGGATGCGCGCGCCACCGACGCTTCCATCCCCGGCCGCGCAGCACCGCCTCCAGGGTGGCCGCTCGCCGGAGCGCCGCCTCAAGCACCTCCGCGCGACCTTCCAACTGGACGCGCACATCTTCGGCGGTGGGCCCTTCCGACGACTCCTTCGCGGTGTGGACGCGCTCGGTCATGACCCGCTGCTCAACTTGGGCTGAACGTCCTCGCTCGAACCCTGGAGGCCCTCACTCCAGGCGTGCACCAATCGGTAGGCGAGCTCCCGCTGCGTCAGCCCCACGTTGCCGACGAGCACCTCCTCGCCCCGGGTGATGTGGACCTCCTGCTCCAGGGGAATGTCCCGAGCCACCCGCGCATCCTGAGACGACCAGGCCGCGCCCCCCGTCGCCACCGTGGCCCGCACGAGGTACGCGTCCAGCTCCGACTCGGGCTGCCAGCACAGGCCATCGAGCACGCACTCCAGCTCGACGCTCGACAGCAACCTCCGGCCGGTCGCGGCATGCAACAGCGCCGCGCCCGCGTCGGGGGCGGGGAGGAAGAAGACGCCACGACCCAGCAACACGGCCTGCCCGGAGCTCCACGTCCCCTTGCGACGCAGCAGCGCCGAAAAGGTCAACAGCTCCACCCGCCGGTCCACCCGGGCCGCTTGCGCCCGGACGCGGGCATCGCGAAACAACTCCATCAGGACGCGCAGCCGGTCGGCGCTCGCGCCATCGAACCGCGTCAGCCGGATGAAGTGATCTCCGCGAAGGCTGAGCGCTCCCCCGTTGTCCTCCAGTTGGAGTCCGCCCTCCTCCAGCGAGTCCAGCCGCACGGCCACCGGGGGCTCGTCTCCCGGCGCCATCCACACCACGCGCTCCGGCGTGAGCCAGACGACGCCCGGGGCCTTCATTCGCAGCAGCGTCACCGTCCCCATCAACAACGCGACCAACGCCAGCGTGCCACCGACCAGCGCCACTCCCGTCGAACCGAGGAGCAGCAGCCAGAGAATCCCCACCCCGAGGCCCAGCGCGGCCAGGACGAAGACGAAGGCCACCACGTACTGCGGCGCCCGACCCACCGAGGCGATGCGCAGCGCGAAGGGCTCCGTCGGCGTCCGTTGGAGGGAAACCTCCTGGGCGCAGACCTCCTTCAGCTCGCGCAACTTCTCCTCCAGCGACAGGGACTCCGTCACGAGGCCCCGGGTCAGCAGCGCGTCGCGCACGCGCAGCGCCATTCGCTCGCGGACCTCCCGCACCCGACTCGCGGTCTTCGGAATGGACGAGCCCTCCGGCCAGCCCTCCTGCTCACCGCGCCGCTCGGTGCGCTCCAGCGCTTCCAGCAACGTGGGCTCCACCTCCAGGACGTCCTGAATCAACGAGGGCTCGTCCTGCAACGTCCGCCGCCAGCCGCGCGAATCCAGGGTCCTGTCGAGCATGCGATAGCGGCGGAGGGCGGACTCAATCAGTTCCACGCGCCCTTCCAGGCGGCGGCGCAGGTCCCCCTCCGACGGTCGCGACTCGGGCACCACGGCACCGGTTCGGTTGCGTTCGGACATTGCCCTCGCAGCATATCCGGTCGGGCCCTCCCTCTGGGAGCAGAGCCCGTGAGCCCCAGGACAGTCCCGACGACGGCACGAGGGAATCCCCTTCCACCGTGCCTAGGCTCGCGCTCACGCGCCGCTGGGGGCGCGCCTTGCCGGGGGGCGCGGCATGGACCGCATGCGAAGACCCTTCCTCATCGCCGCGCTGGTGCTGCTGGCGCTCTGTGTGCTCGTGGAGGTGGGCTCGCCCATCCTGCTCCCCCAGAAGTCGCCGGACTGCTCGGTGCTGAGTGGCACGAAGCCCTGCGCGCCCCTGCCTCCGGGCTTCCCCGAGGACTGCCGCCCCCTGCACGCCGCGATTTGCGAGGGCGAGGACGTGGACCCCTCCGACGTGGTGCGCACGCAGAAGGAGAACCCGCCCACGCCGGGCCTGGGCATTCCCTACCTCGCCCTGGTGGATGCGCTGCTGTTGCTCACGCTCGGGTTGATGGGCGCGAGCCTCATCATCCCCGAGCGCGTCCACGGGCGAGTGCAGGGATTGGCGACGCTCATCGGCTCCATCGTCGCGCTGCTCACCGGCTTCGGCCTGCTCATGGCCGCCATCGCGCTGACGCTGACGATGATAACGCTCGTCGCGTCGGTGCCCTTCGGCACGCTGGCCTATCTGGCCGTGTGGGGCTTCTTCAACCGGGGAGGCGCGGCCGGCACGCTGGGCTTCTTGATGTTCCTCAAGCTCGCCGCGGGCGTGTGCCTGGTGCTCGCGCACCAGCGCTTCCTCCAGAACAAGGGCCTGGTGCTGCTCTACCTCACGTCGCTGTTGGCCAACGCCGTGGTGTCTCTCCTCCACGGACTGGTGCCCGGCATCCTCGTCAGCATCACCGACGCGGTGAGCGCCATCATCGTCGCCATCCTCGGCCTCATCTGGGCCGTGCTGCTGCTGGTGGGCGCGCTGGTGTCCATCCTCAAGGTGCTGCGCCTCAAGCGCGCCGCGCCGGCCTGAGGCCGCTCCTGCTCACCGCAGTCCCAGCTCGCAGATGGGACGCTGCGGAGGGGCCGACAGACACGTCACCTCCAGGTCCGCGCCCTCCTTCGCCACGTCCAGCTTCTTCGCCTCCTTCAGCGGGTCGAACTTCGCCGGCACCGACGGCTTGCCCCTCGACGCCAGCGACACCCGGACCACGGAGAGGGGGCGGGGCACCACCTCCAGCGAGCGCATCCGCGTGTCGGACGCCTTCACGTCCACCCGGCAGGAGCCCCCGCTCGGAAGGACGAGCACCCCCTCCTGGAAGGCACACGTCGCGGCCAACTCCGTGGCATCCACCGGCTCGGGCTTGATGAACCGCTCCCGGAGCTCCTGGGCGGACTGCGTGGGACTCTCGCGACGGGAGGACTCATCCTTCGCCCCCAGGCCCACGCCCAGGACATAGAGCGCGACGATGGCGACGATGGCCAGGATGAGCACGACATGGAGGGGCTTGAGCTCGGGCATGGCGCGGCGCTACCGGATGATGCCCTCTTCCCGCCGACGCATCTCCAGTTGCAGACGCTGCTGCTCCTGCATCTGCTCCATGATTTCCGACTTGCGGGGGGAGACCTGGAGCATCTCCTGGTTGAGCACCGTCGCCCGGACGTTGACGCACTGGCCATTGCTGCAGACAGTGAAGTCGGGGCACGGGCCCGGGCATTGGAAGCCCAGCGGGGCGACCTGACACGTCCCCGCGCAGAAGCCGGAGAGGCAGACCTCGTTGGACCGGCAGGGCTGTCCATCCGCGAGCTGGCAGAGCTTCGTGGGGCCACACTGCGCCGGCTGGCGACAGTCGGCGTTGCTTTCGCAGCGCCCGTCGTCCCGGCTGCATTTCCCGTCGGCGCGGCAGTAGAAGCTGGAGCAGTCACTGTCGCGCTCGCAGTCCTGCAGGGACTCCAGCAGGCACAGCCGCGAGCCGGGCACCTCCGTGCACTTCAGCGGCCCCGGGCAGTCGCGCTGACTCGCGCACGTCTGCCCCAGTGCCAGCTGGCACTCGCCCCTCCTGTTGCAGAAGCCGGTGGAGCACATCGCGCCGCCGTCACACGCCTCGCCCGCGGACACCAGGCACGAGCCGCCATCCGGGTCCGTACACGTAAGCCCCTTGTCACAGTCTCCCTCCGGGCAGGGCTGGCCCAGCTCGGCGCCCCCACTCGACGAGATGATGCCAATCACCGTCCCGAGGATGAGGATGACGCCCGCCGCCAGCGCGACCCACATCCAGGGGAAGGGCTTCTTGGGCGGCGGCGCGGCCACGACTTCAAAGGCCGTGGCGGGCCCTTCCGCGTAGCGCTCGTCCGGGTTCGTCACGTCCACCACGAGCAGGTGGAAGGTGAAGCGTCCCGGCGGTGTTCCCGGTGGGACGCGAAGCTGCACGCTGAGCTGCTGCGTGCCGTCCGGCGCGAAGTCCCGCTCGTCGCCTCCGGAGATGGTGGCCCACTCCGCCTTCGCGCCGGGGCCCGGGACGATGGAGGCCCGGGCTCGGACGGGGGCACGCAGCGCGTTGGACACCGTGTAGGCCACCTCCCCTTGTCCCGTCGCATTCAGACGGACGGTGTCCGTCACGGCGGTGATGTCAAAGGCGCGGGGCATCAACTGGCTCCTTGAGGCGGCTGCGCGAAACGCAGCTCATAGGTGACGTATGCGGGCTTTTCCCGCTCGATGATTCGCTCCAGCAGCAGCCGGTGGGAGGACACCGCCGAGGGCGCGAGCACCAGGACGTGAAAGGGCCGCGGCCTGCCGTCCTCGCCGGGCACCGCGTCGTCCACCTGGAAGTCGGTGCGGCCGGTGGCCGTGGTGAGGAACAACCGCAGGCCGCGCGCGGTGCCGCGCCAGCGCGATATCTCCACCGCCTGCGCCACCAGCTCTCGCAGCCGTCCCAGGCCCGTGGACACGGGCAGGTCCATGCCCACCCAACGCGCCAGGAAGGGCACGAAGCGGTCCGGCGCCCGGCGCGGGTCGAAGTGGGACTCCAGCCCGGCGAGCACGTCCTCGCTGGGCGCGTGCAGCGCGTCCATCACCGCCAGCAGCGCGGTGAGCGGAGAGCCCGGCAGCACGGTGCGCTGGAAGACGCCCGGCAACAGCCGCTGGATGTCAGGGCTCCGCATCGTCCGTCACCACTTCCAGCGTGTGCGCGCCGGAGCTGAGGAGCCACGTGGGCGGCAGCGTCACCTTCTCGGTGAACTCGCGCGTGGAGACGGGCTCATAGCGCTCGCTGCCTCGGGGGCGACGGAAGACGCCGTCCGGTCCTCCCGCGAGCACCGGGGCGCCCGTGGGCGAGGACGCCAACGCGGACACGGGCTGGAACAGGCGCTCCGCCTCGCGCAGCGGCAGGCCACAGCCCACGTCGGGACGCCGCCAGGAGGCACCGGGGCGACTCGAGTCCACCCACAACACACCCACGCGGTGGCTGCCCGCGTACACGGTGGAGCCGCTGAACGCGAGCGCCAGACAACTGCCGCCATCCCAGTTCCTGTCGAACGGACGCCAGCCGTCCGGAGGGTCCGCGCTGCCCATCAACTCCCAGCACAGCGCGCCCCTGCCCGGGTCCGCGCCACTGGCCGCGGCGAGGCCCGCCCAGAGGAAGGAGCGAGGCCCGTCCTTCTGGACCTCCAGCACACGCACGTCCTGGCCCTTGGGGCCGATGGGACGGAAGGTGCCTCCGCGTCCACCGCCGCTCGACAGGAAGACGCCCCGAGTGCCCATGGCCGCCACCGCGACATTCACCGCGCCGCGCACGTCCGTCGTCGCGGCCACCGCGTAGAAGCCCAGGTCCTGATTGGCGGGGTCCACCAGCACCTGGATGGGCGTGGCGCCCGGACGCGACACCAGCTCGAACAGGCCCACGCGCGTGGCCAGGAGCAGCACCGGCACACCGTCGCGCTCCGCCCACGTCAGGTCCTCCACCGCGTCCAGCGTGTGCGTGGTGTCGTCCCACGTCTCGCCGCAGTCGTAGGACAGGTGGATGCGGGAGCGCTTCGAGTCCGCGGCCAGCCGCGCGCACACGGCGACGAGGCCCGCGCGCTGGGGATGCGCCTCCACCGCGTCCACGTCCTCGCCGGGGAACAGGCCCGCCCGCTCCCAGCCGTCCGCGTCGTTGACCGTGCGGAACAGCGTCTCGCCGCCGCCCGCGTAGAAGGTGCCCGGCTGGAAGCTGTCGGCGGCCAGGGTGCGCACCTCGCGGGGCACCTCGTCCACCAGCAGCCGCACCTTGTCGAGGTAGCTGACGCCCGGCTCCGCCAGGAGCGCGTCGTAGACATGCGAAGCGCGCAGCGCCTGGCCGAAGCGCCACCCCTCCGGCTGGAGTCCCGAGGGCAGTGGCGTGAGCACCTGATGGAGCCGCTCGGTGAGCCGCGCGCGCAGCGCAGCCGTGTCCTCCTCGCGGTGCGCCACCACGCGCGCCTGCACCCGCACCGTCTTGTAGCGCGCCCACTCCACATGGCAGGAGGTGCCCAGCGGACGGCGCAGGTCCAGCTCCGCGTGGATGCGCGCGCGGGCCTCCTCCGTCTCGTGCTCGCGCAGCGCCGCCTCCGTGATTCCCTCACCCGACGCGCCTCGCACCTCCGGCGGCAGGTGCGGCACCAGCAACACCTCCACCGTGCCCGCGGGGGCGTGGGACCACAACTGCGCCAGGGTGACGGCCTTGGCGCGCGCCACCGCGCCGGAGCTGCGCAGCGCCAAGAGTTCGAAGTCTCCCGCGGTGACGGCGCGCCGCAGCGAGTGCAGCTCCTGGGGCCCGCGCAGGAGCGCGTTCTCCAGCGTCTCCGCCACGCGGCCGCCCGTCGCGGGCCGGGGGTTGGTGACCTTCAAGCCTGGGATGGGCGCCTTGAGCACCTCCAGCGTGCCCGCCGCCACGTTGCCCGCGGCGCCTCCACCGCGCCGGTACCAGAGGCGAATCTCCCGCCCTACTCCCGGCACCGCCGCCAGCGTGCGCGGCTCGTCCAGCGCCCCCGTCTCGTTGGCCAGGCGCACCGAGGACGCGAAGGTGATGGTGCCCGTCATCCGGTCCGCCACGTACGCGGGCTCGTTCGAGTCCAGCGCCGCGAAGTTCTCCACCTCGCGCCAGATGCGGTAGGTGCGGCCGTCATGGCGGCGGGCCGGCGCGCGCGCATCCAATTCCCCGGGCCCCGCCTCCACTCCCACGACGAGGTCCAGCGAGTCCCCGGTGGGCGCGACGATGGGGGGACGCTTCGCCTGCACGGTGAGGCCCGGCAGGCCCGTGCCCACGCCCACCAGCTCCCCGTCCACCGGGTCGCAGTGATACGCGAGCACCTCCACCTGCGTGTCCCCTGGCGCAATCGTCACCGCGTCCGCCGTGTGGAACACGACGGGCTCCACGCCCGCGCCGGCGCGCGACAGGGTGACGGGCGTGTTGCGAGGAATCTCCGTCGGTCGCTCGGAGGCGCGGGCCAGCGAGAAGCGCAGGCGCACCGACGCGGCGGCGGGCGGCTGGAGGCGCACGCCGAGCAGCCGGAGGAACTCCACGTAGGCCTTCTCCGGCAGCCGGTTGAGCCGGTAGAGCATCGTCTCGGTGAGGTGAGAGAACACCTCCACCAGCACCATGCCCGGGTCGTGCGGCGTGAGGTCCGTCCACTCCGGACACAGGGCGAGGATGCGTGAGCGCGCCTGCTCCACGAGCTGGGAGAAGCTCCGGTCGTCGAGCCGGGGTGTCGGCAGCGACGTCATGTCGGGCCTCCCGCGAGCGAATAGGGATAGGCCAGCCGCTCCGTGCGGCCGGTGGAGCGCACGCGGTACTCGACGGACACGTCCAGTCGGAAGCCGTCCTCCGCGCTCCGGGTGGCGTCCAGGTGAAGCACCTGGATGCGCGGCTCCCAGCGGTCCAGGGCGCGGCGCACGTAGTGGATGGCGAGCCCCGCGGTGGTGTCGTCGTTGTTGGCGAAGAGCAGCTTGTGCAACTCACAGCCGTAGTCCGGGCGCATGACGCGCTCGCCGGGCACCGTGGTGAGCAGGAGCAGCACGGCCTGACGGATGGCGGCGTGCTCCTCCACCATCTCCACGCGGCCTGTCGGCGCCACGCGCAGGCCGGACTTCTCCGCCATCTCGAAGTCCGGGTGCGCGAAGCGCCAGGTGCGGAAGCGGGGGGCGCTCATCGCTCCTCCGTCACCAGCATCTGGCCGGGCGCGTTGACCTTGTACTTCACGATGCCGGGCGGCGTGCCGTCCGTCAGCCCCGTCAGCGTGTCCAGGCACACGGGCTTGCCGTCGATGGTGACCAGCGTGGAGTACCCCTGCTGCACCTTCAACGTGGTGGTGCAGGGCTTGATGGTGGGGCCGATGTTGGGACACCCGCCGATGGGACGCCCCTCCGGGTCCGCGCGCACGAGCAGCGGCCGGCGCTCCACCGTCACCCAGGGCTGCGAGTTCACGAGCCCCACCCGCCCCAGCTCATGGGCACACACCACCAGCGCGTCCACGGTCAGCAGCCGCATTCAGCCTCTCCGGAAGTCAATGGACCGTCCACGGATGACCACGTCCTGGCCCGGCGCCTCGAGTTCCATCGCCACCTTCGAGTGCAACCGCACCCCCTTCGGTGACAGCTCCAGGTAGCTGCCGGTGCCATCCTCCAGGCGCAGCGTGCGGCTCTCGTCGTCCAGCTTCAGCCGGTGCCCACCCGTGGTCAGCAGCGTGTAGCGCCGCACCGAGCCGCCCTCGACGCCCGCGTCCGGAGGCCCCCCGCCGCCATACAACCCTCCCACCACCACGCCCCGCGCCGGGTCCTCTCCACCCAGCGCGAGCAGCACCGTGTCCCCCACGTCCGGCAGCAGCATCAGCCCCTTGCCGGAGCCGCCGCCCGCCGCCAGCACCTGCATCCAGTCCGTCTCCACGCCCCCATATGAAGGCAGCGTCGCCCGCACGCGGCCCCGCCCATCCGGGTCATCCACCCGGCTCACCACGCCCAGCGTCACCGCGGACGCCCGCGCCCGGGGCCTTCGTGCGGGAGGCTCGGAGGACAGCTCCGAGACGAAGCCCTGTCTGGCGTCGATGCGGTGCGTGACGCTGGTGAGCACGTAGCGCCCCGCCACCAGCGAGGCCACGCCCGCCACGTCCACGCGCGCGCCGGGCCGCAGCCTCGCGTCGCCCTCGGCAAGGCCGGTGAGCACCACCTCGCGCGCGCCTCGGTGGTCCAGCTCCGCCTGCGCCGCGGACTCGACGTGGGGGATGCCCTCCGCCGCCTCATCCACCAACGAGCGACGCGACTCGCCACCCACGCGCTCCGGCGAGACTCCCGCCTCCACGTCCCGTCCCACCCGGGGCACGTCCGCGCGACCCGCGTGGGCCTCCGCGCGCAGCACGTCCCAACCCTCGGCGGACACCTCGCGACAGGCCGCGTCGCCATTGACCTCGATGGAGGCCTCCAGCAGCGACTCGCCCAACCGCAGCGACACGGGCGTGCCCTCACCCTCCAGCGTCACCAGTCGCAACGTGTCGCCGTGGAGGATGGGGAACAGCCCGCAGCGGTCCGCGTACTCCACCAGCAGCTCCAAATCTGACTGGCCATGCTGGATGAGGTAGCGCCACAGCGGCCCGGACGACGCGGCCTTCACGGAGAGCCCCAGTCCAGAGACGAGCTCTTTCGCCAGGTCCTCCAGCGTCACCTGGACGTGCGCGCGCACCGGCTGCCGTTTGCGCAGGCGGTGCAGGACGTCATAGCCGCGCACCCGCACCTCTCGCGCGCCTCCTCGCGCATGCGAGAACTCGACGGCCGTCACCTCCCCCAGGAAGAGGTCCTCCAGCGACGACGAGGCCGCGACGCGCAGCGAGGTCCCCGGAGGAAGACCGGAGGTCGCCAGGACGCCGCGCGGGTCGGTGAAGGTCAGCTCGCACTGCGTGGGCAGCGCCAGTCGCTGCGACACCTGGATGGACGAGAGCGAGCGCAAATCCCCCGTCGGCAGCGGCGCGCCGTCCACCTCGATGCGCAGCTCGGGCAGCCCTCGCAACTGGCTCACATCACCCTCCGGAGCGCTTCGGGCGTGGGCAGGCGCAGCACCTGTCCGGCGGGAATGCGCGAGGGGTCTGAGATGCCGTTGAGCGCGGCGATGAGGCGCCACATCGACGGGTCGCCGTAGCGCTGGTGCGCGATTTCATCCAGGCGCTGCCCGGAGGCCGGCGTGCCGTCGTCCCCCTCTTCGGCCCCGAGCACCGTGTGGGCCTCGTAGTCCTCAGGCGTCAGGGCGGCTTCCACGGCGTCCGCGTCTGGCGGCTCGCCACGCTCCACCGGCTCCCTGAGGCCCGTCTCGTCCTCCACGCGCACCAGGCGCAGGCGCAGCCACGAGCGACGCGGCGCCCCCGTCGCCGTGAAGTGCTCCAGTCGCTCCGCGACGGCGGCCACCACGCCCAGGAAGTTGAGCCGCTTGCCCCACACCATGCGCGCCAGCGAGGGGCGCATGCCGCCGTCCTCTCGCAGGCCGTTCTCCGCCAGGCGCCACAAAGGCTCGGTGAGCTCCCGCACGTCCTCCGTCTCCAGGGTGGAGCCGGAGAGCGAGACATCGAAGAGCAGGTCCAACGTCATCTCGGTGGTGCCGCCACCGGTGAAGAGCAGCGGGTCGTCTCCGGGCCCACCCCACGGCAGCGAGCCTCCCAGCGCGCGCCTCGGGCGCAGCCCCGCCTCTCGACGCACGACGAGCGTCTCCGGGTTGAGCAGACACCCGATGCGCTCACCGCCGGGCTCGATGAGGAAGGCCACGCGCTCCATCACTCACCCCGCTGCTCGCGCTCGAGCCGGCGCAGCCGCGTCCAGAGCCGGAGCTCCTGGGCGACGTCCGGAGACTCCGGGGCCAGGGCGGACGGAAGCTCCGGCCAGGAAGCCGCGTCGGCCGTGGCCGATTCCTCGGGCGCACCCGGTGGCTCCTCCCTCACGGGGGTGGCGAAGCGCGCCGTCGAAGCCTCCTCCTGCTCCCGTGCGCTCGCGCCGCGCCTCCCGTCCTCCTCTGCCTCCGTCCAGGTGCAGGGAGCGAACGGGGGTGTGCGCTCCAGCGACACGTCCCGCTGCACCGCCGGGCGCGCCTCCTCCTGGAGTTCGGCCTGACGTCGACGTGGCCCCCACGGCTCGCCGGTGAACCGGGGCGTTGCGCGCCGAGGCGCCGGGGGCGCCGCCTTCACGGGGACGCCTTGCAGCCCCAGCGCCTGGGACGCGGAGATGCCTTGGGGATATCCCGAAGCGCACAGGTTCCGCTCGCGGTCCTCTTCCCGCAGGGGCGGCACGCACACCTCCGAAGGCGACGCGGGGGTGGAGGCCACCATCACCGGGTTGGCGAAGGCCGGCCCTCCATGCATCAACGACGGGGTGGGGGTGATGGCCACCTCGGCCAGGAGCCGCCCCGCGTCCATGGGAACGGGCGTCGGAGGCGATGGCGCAGCGAAGGGATTCGGCATCGACAGGGGCGACACCTTCGAGGCGTGTCGAGGCGCCTCGCGAGGAACACCCACGGGCCCCTGCCGCCCGGGCGTCTCGGAGCCCCCTTCACCGCGCGCCGACGCGGAGGGCCCCTTCTCCGAGGGCGCTTGCGCGGCGGGACGGTGCGAGACCCGCTCAGGGCCGGCTGACGGACGCGCGGCGTCGCGTCTGGGCGGAGGAGCCAATGACGGAGCACTCGCGGAGGAAGGCGCGGCGCTCGACGATGCCGAGAGCAACATCCGCGCGCGGAACGAGAGGTGGGCGTCACTCACCGGCAGCGGTGCCTCCGCTTCCGGAAGCCCCTCGACGAGATGGGGCGCGACCTTCCGCACCCGGGCCACCCAGTCGGCGGGAGGCCCCCCGGTGCGCCGCGCCTGGATATCGCGGAGCCAGTGCTCCGGAGCCCCCAGCCCCACCGCGGGCGCCGTCACGGTGGCGGGCGCGGCGGGGACACGGGCAACCTCGGCGCCGTCCGGGCTCGCGTCGGCACGTGGGGCGTCCAGCGACACGCGCGCCTGGGCGAGCGCCGCGGCGAAGTCGCTCTCCTCCTCGGAGAGCACGGACTCCGCCCACGCCTTCATCTTCCGAGCGACGGCACGCAGCCACGCGCCGGGCACGGGTCTGCGCGTGGGCTCAGCCACGGGTGATGGACTCGAAGACGAGGGTGAGTGAGTCGATGGCGATCTGCTGGCCGAGCGCATCCAGCGGCGCCGCCCGCCACTTCTTCGGCCACGCCTCATTGAGGTTCCAGCGCAGCTTCTCCGTCACCCCATCCATGTCCAGGAGCAGGACCGACACGTTCTTGCGCTGGGGCACGCCGTTCATCGACGCGAGGAACCAGTTCCACAGCTCGGGTGACACGGTGACGCCGTAGCGCAGCGTCATGTCGCCGTGCGTGACGGGCCCCGCCAGCCTGCGCGTCACCGGGCCCGCTCCGCCCTCGCGGTAGTGCAGCGCGGTGACTTCGACCTCCAGCCCGGTGCACTGGGTGAAGTGTCCCTCGTTCACTCCGTCGATGAGCAGCTTGAAGTTGTACGCACGGAACGGGTCCGCGAGCGCGCCGGGCTGGGCGCCCGCTTCCTGCTCCGGGGGGGCTGCCTCGGGGGCCTTGGCCTCAGCCATTCGACACCTCCTCCACTTCCGCCCCGCCCGCGTGCTGGCCGATGCGGAAGATGATGAACTCCGCCGGCTTCACCGGCGCCAGACCGATGACCGCGATGACCTGGCCGGCGTCGATGGTCTCCTGCGTGTTCGTCTGTTCGTCGCACTGCACGAAGAACGCCTCTTCCTTGGTGCGTCCCATCAGCGCGCCGTCGCGCCACAGACGCAGCAGGAAGGCGCTCACGTCGCGGTGGATGGACTTCCACAGCGTGGGGTCATTCGGCTCGAACACCGTCCAGTTGGTGCCCAGCGCGATGGACTCCTCCACGAAGTTGAAGAGCCGGCGCACGTTGACGTAGCGCCACTCGCTGGCGGCGTCCGCCACCGTGCGCGCGCCCCACACGCGGATGCCGCCGCGCGGGAAGTAGCGGATGCAGTTGACGCCCACCTGGTTGAGCTCGCCCTGCTCCTCGGGCGTCACGTCGCGCACCAGCCGCATGGCGCCGCGCACCACCTCATTGGCGGGGGCCTTGTGCACGCCTCGCGTGACGTCCGTGCGCGCGTAGATGCCAGCGATGTGCCCGGAGGGCGGCACGTTGACCATGGCCTTGCCGTCGCCGAGCGGGTCCGGCGTGGAGAACCACGGGTAGTAGAAGGCGCCGTAGCCCTGGTCGGAGAAGCGGCAGCGCAGGCCGGGGCCTTCCGCGCCGGTGGAGACCTTGGTGAGCCGCTCCACCTCCTCCACGTCCTCGGGCGCGTCCAGGATGGCGATGCGGTCCCGCATCTTCTCGCAGTGGGACAAGAGCGCGTCCCAGGCCGCCGCGTCCGTGAAGCCGGGCGCGGCCACCATGGCCACCTCGCTGACCTCTTCGAGCACCGCCACGCCCTGACGCTTGCGCGCGTCGCCGATGACGCTCTCGCTGTCGCCGATGTTGACGATGAAGCAGCGCCGGCCGCCGTTCTCGAAGAAGCCGTACACGGCGCGGGCCAGGGAGGTGCCCGGAGAGCCGGGGGGCGCGAACTCCTTCACGAACTGCGCCCAGCCATTGACGGGCACCGCCTCATGGAGCCGAGCATCCCTGGCGGGCGCCCGGCCAACGAAGGCCGCGGTGGTGGTGCCCACGCCCTGGATGGAGCGTGTCCCACTGGGAACCTCCTCCACATAGACGCCGGGCGTCAGGTAGTTCGGCACGTCAGTCCTCCTTCAGCGGCAAGCGGATGAGCAGCGGTTGGGGCTCGGAGGCGAGCGCCTCCGGACCCAGCGCGAGCAACTCCCCCTTCGCTCGCACCTCCAGCCGCCCCAGCGTGGCCACTGGCGGCACGCGGGGAAAACGAAAGCAGCCCTTGTCGTCCGTGCGCGTGGCCAGGCTCAGCCCGGGCAATTCCACCAGCGCACCCGGAATGGGCACGTCACCGGGACCGACGACACAGCCCAGCAGCGCCTCGGCGGGCACCGCCTGGGTGACGATGGGGAAGCGCACCCGGTGGACCACGGGTTGCGGACGCTCGCGTCGCACGGGCAGGCGCAGCCGGAAGCCGGGACGCGGGGGGATGCGCAGCCCCGCCCAGACACTGGCGGGCACGGGGGTGAGGTCCACCTCGAACTCGGCTTCCTCCATGGCCGCGAAGACCAGCTCCCCGAGCAGCCGGTGGGCGAGTTCAGGCGACTCGGCGCCCACGGTGACGAGGTAGCAGACGGAAATCTGGAGCGGCACGCGGCGTCCGCCTCTCGCGGGAGGCGCGGGCCCCAGCTCCAAGAGGTACAGGCACACGCCGCGCTCGACGGCGTCGCGGTCCGGCACGCCCAGGTACACGGGTGCGTCGCCGGAGATGCGGCCTGCCCACGACTTCAATCGCAGATCGACTTCGTCGATCATCCGGTCCCCCCCGAAGGCCCTGGGCCGGCGCTCAGCTTCCTGCATCGCCAGTGACGTCCGGGCTCGCAAGGTCGCATCGGCTGCGGGGAACGGTAACTGGTCCGAAGGATGGAGCCGCCGTCGCGGTCCCAACACGCCCTCGCCCATGGCACGCGCTTCGTCGGACGGAACACACAGCCAACGCGAACTCGTGAACCGAACGGGTGGGCTCCCCGCACACCTCCACCGTGAGAGGCCCCGGTGGACGCTCATGTCCGTGAAGAAATCCACGCATGCGGGGCCACCAGGAGGCGGGGCGGGAGCGTTATCTTCACGACCCTTCGCCGAGCCTCCATGCCCCGACTGTTCTGTCTTCCCCTCCTCCTCCTCGTCACCGTCGCCCAGGCCCAGCCTCGCGACTTCGCCGCTCCCACCTCCGCGGCCCCCGACGTCCTGGCCCAGGCCATGCCCGCCCTCGCGAGGCAGGTGCTGGCGCAGTACCCGGAGCAGGACGCTGACACGCGCCTGGGACACGTGTTCCGACTCCAGCTCGTAGCGGGAGACTTCGCGGGCGCGCTCGAGTCCATTCGAGCCCTGCGGCCCTTGCGCGAGGTGAAGTCGCCCGTGAAGGGCATCACCTTCCTTCAATACGAGGCCCACGCGCGGGCGAAGCTCGAACAGGCGACCCACGGGACGCCGTATGCACAGGCGCTGAGCACGGCCTTCCAACAGACGTTCGGCGCCTTGGATGACCGGGCGGCCTTCCAGGCCACGGGCATGTTCCGGTTCGACCTGGAGCGCGCGCGGAGAGAGCTGGAGGCCGGGGTCGAGGACGCGCGGAAGTCAGGCCGCGTCTCGCTGGCCCAGGCCCTGGAGCTGGTGCGGCTGTACCAGGTGCACCAGTCCTTCCAGGAGCTGCTCCCCCAGGCCGACGCCCTGTGGACCGAGGACGACGCGCGTCGCTACGTCATCGAGCGCGACCTCCTGGTGCGCACGCCGGATGGCGCCTCGGTGTCCGTCATCGTGGCGCGGCCCCGGAAGGCGTCAGGGCCGTTGCCCACGGCGATGTCCTTCACCATCTACGCCCAGGACGACAACGTTCGCGAGGCCGTGCGCTCGGCGGCGAATGGCTTCGCGGGCGTGACGGCGAACACGCGCGGCAAGCGAGGCAGTCCCCAGGCCCCCGTGCCCTTCGAGCACGACGGCGCCGACGCCACCGCCGTCATCGACTGGGTGAGCCGTCAGCCGTGGAGCGATGGTCAGGTCGGCATGTTCGGCGGCAGTTATGAAGGCTTCACCCAGTGGGCGGCGGCGAAGCACGGGCACCCGGCGCTGAAGACCATCATGCCGTCGGTCCCGGTCGCGCCGGGCATCGATGTGCCGATGCAGGGCAACGTCTTCCAGAGCTTCTTCTACAAGTGGCCGCGCTACGTCACGCTCGACAAGGGGCTGGCGGACGCGGACTACTTCGATGGCGCGCGGTGGGACGCGCTCGACGAGCGCTGGTTCGCGAGTGGCGAGCCCTACCGCGCGCTGGAGCGGCTGGATGGCCGTCCCAATCCCTTCTACCAGCGCTGGCTGAAGCACCCGGGCTACGACGGCTACTGGCGGAAGATGATTCCGTATCGCGAGGAGTTCGCGCGCATCCGCATCCCTGTCCTCACCACCACGGGCTACTACGACGGCTGCTCGCTGAGCGCGATGTATTACCTCACCGAGCACCTCAAGTACGCGAAGGACGCGAACCACACGTTCGTCATCGGGCCGTATGACCATGTCGGCGCGCAGCGCGTCTCCAGCGATGAGCTGATGGGCTACCGCATCGACCCCGTCGCCCGGCTCGACGTGATGGAGCTGCGCTACCAGTGGTTGAACCACGTGCTGCGCAAGGGGCCCCGGCCTGAGCTGCTCAAGGACCGCATCAACCACCAGGTGATGGGCACGAACACGTGGAAGCACGCGCCGGGTCTCCAGGCCTTGAGCAATGCCTCGCTGGAGCTGTACCTGGACCCCGCGCCCTCGGGTGACGCGCACCGGCTGGCCCTCAAGCCGCCCGCGCCGGGAACGGTGCTCCGTCAGCGTGTGGACCTGAAGGACCGCTCGGAGGGAAGACACTCCGAGCCCGCGCGCATCGTCGACACCACCGTGGACGCGCGCAACGGTTTCACCTTCGTCAGCGAGCCGCTCGATGCGCCCGTGGAGGTCAGCGGCCTGTTCTCAGGGCAGCTCGACTTCATCACCAACAAGAAGGACTTCGACTTCAACGTGGTGCTCTTCGAGCGCACCAAGGGGGGTGAGTACTTCTACCTGTCGTACGTGCTGGCGCGTGCCAGCTACGTCGCGGACCGCGCCCAGCGACGACTGCTCACGCCGGGCAAGCCCCAGCGCCTGACGTTCCAGAGCGGCAGGATGACCAGCCGCAAGCTCGAAGCGGGGAGCCAGGTCGTCATCGTGCTCGCCATCAACAAGCAGGCGCAGTCACAGGTCAACTACGGCACCGGCAAGGACGTCAGCAGCGAGTCCATCGCCGACGCGAAGGTTCCGCTCGACATCACCTGGCTCGGTGGAAGCCGCATCACCCTGCCCCTATGGCGGGAGCCTCCGGCCCCCTGAGCCGACTTCTGCCTCCCGACACAGGCGGACGGCGTCAGAGCGCGTGACAGACCTTGGGCTGGAGCGGCGTGGTCAGGAGCACGCCTTCCGGCAAGGCCGTCGCGGCCTTCCACGTCGTCACATTCGCGGGCACCAGCCGCGCCTCCTTGTCGACCTGGATGATGAGGCCACCATCCGGCAGCGACATCAGCGAGGCGCCGCCCGACCCTTCGTGGATGCGCACGCGCTTGTTGTCGCGAGCGACGCGTTCCACGACATGGCGCAGGATGCTCGTCGGCTCCGGCGTCGAGGCATCGCACCAGGACTCCACGGACGACACCCAGACCGCATCACCCACCGTCACCGCCTGGAGGAAAGGGTGCTTCGCGGGCACGGTGTCGTGCGGGATGCTCCGCTGCGTCGACTGCTCGACGAGTTTCCCCCCGTCCCTCATCCAGCCGTCGGGGAACCCGATGAGCACCGAGCCCTCGGAGACCAGTTCACCCTGGGCCGACACGGAACGATTGCGATGACCGCTCTCAGTGGCCACGTCACGCCACCCACTGAACTGGGGTTGTGTGGGATTGGTCTGGTCACCGTTCTGGACGCGGAAGGCCCACTTGCCTCGGACTTCGCTCCACTGGAGCGCCTGGGGGCCGCGATAGTCCGGAGTGGGGCTCCGCACGGGAGTCATCGGGCTCCCTGTGACGGCATCACGGACGCTTACCTCCAGGTCCGTGAGCATCGACGTCAGGCCCAACCCCAGTGCCCCTCGGACCAGCAGCACACTCGCGCGGTCGGTCGACAGGCGCGCGGTGATGGCGCCGGGCTCCAGCGGTCCCGCCGGCACGAAGCGGCCCTGCTTGGGCAGATAGACGCCCGCACGGAGCACCGCGGGAGGCGGCGTCGTGAACGCTCCCGAGTCGTCGCCCTCCTCGCTCCGTGGCGCCGCGGGCTTCCACCACACCACGGGAAGGCCCTGTGTCAGCGCGGTCCGCCAGGAAGCCTCGAGCCGAGGCAGCCGCGCGGCCAACGCCCGTCCCGGCTCGCTGTCACGCAGCGGCGCGAGCCCCGGGTCCGTCGCCCAGAGGGAGACAAAGCGCGGCAGGTCCGCCTGGAGGAGCGCTTCGATATCCCGTGCCGCCGCAATGAAGTCCTTGCGTCCGACAGCCGCGCGCACGGGCTGCAGCGCCGACTCCGTGTCCTGGAGGGCCTGCGCGGGGTTCACACCGAGCAGCGCCGGGCCCGCTGGGGATGGAGAGGACGGGGCGGAGGATGAGGTCCCCCCGGTTTGTGAAGGCACCGCACCCGTGGTCGCGCCGGCAAGCGACGTCCCCACGGTTCGCGGCTGAACCACTGGCGCCGACGTGGACGGCGCGGTGCCAGGCGTCGCCACCGAGGTCCGCTGCTGAAGCCCTGGCGTCGTCGAGGACGATTCCGCGGCGACCGCCTGCCGACAGGCACCGGTCAGCAGCGGCAACACCGCCACCATCCACCCCAGCGCCAGACGCAACGCCATGCCCGCCCACAGACGACCCGCCCCTCGCGAAACCACACTCACCCGACGCCCCATGGACGACCTCCCTCGACTCCAGAGCGACTCGGGATTGCGCCGGGCCGCCGGCACGGAACCACCCGCCGTGACGGCCCCCACTCGGGGCGTTGTCGTTCCTGGCTCGCGCTCATGGGGACCATCTTGTCACCGACCTCAAGGCGCGTGCAGGTGGAGCCGCATCTGCCCCAGCTCCGCCTGGAGCGTCGCGAACTCGGGCGTGACGGCCGTCAACTGCGCATCCGTGGCGGCCGTCGCCGCGAGCAGCCGCGTCAGCCATTCCAGGCTGTTGGCCGTCGCATCCACCTGGGGTCGGGTCGCACCGTCGGCGTCCTGCAACATCTCCATCTCCACCGAGCCCACGCCCTCGCGGTTGTTCAGATACGTCACCACGCGCCGCACCGTCTGGATGAACTCGTACCAGGCCGCCACCGTGGTGCCGTTACCAGGGCGGACATCCACCGCGTTCCCCGCGAGGTGCCGGCCCGCCCGAGCGCTCAGCGCGTTGACCTCCACCGCCACATGGCTCAGCAGCACCGTGACGCCGTGCTGGCGGTCGTTGATCATCTCCAGGGCATCCAGCAGGCGCATCCGGAAGCGCGTCGTCTGCTGCGGCGCCGCGGCCAGCGCCGTCAAATCACAGAGCCGGTCCACCGTGACTTCGTAGAGGTTGTCGTTCCACCGGACCTCCGCGTACCCCTGGGGCGGCGCCACGGAGGGGACGGGGTTCACGAAGCGCACCACGTACCCGTTCTCCACGGCGATGGTGCTCGTCACCTGTCCACGCGTCTTGTCCTGGGAGCGGAGAATCTGCTCGTGCCGCGCGACACGCTCGTTCATCCACTGCATGAACACGAGCGGGTGCAGGTGCCAGACATGCGAGTCGCCCAGGAAGGGCCCGATGACAGCCTCGGTGGCGACGCCCTGCATGTCCGTGTGGAAGCACAGGGGCCGGATGTTCGCCTCCCACTGCTCGTTGGTGAGCGCCTGCGTCAGCGCCACCTCGACGGCCGGCTGCCCCACGACGATGGTCTGCGTGAGCTGCTCACGCGTCTGCAGGCTCCACTCGCTGCGGAAGCGCACGGCCACCTGGCGCAAGTCGCTCACCGCCGTGCGGACATCGACCTGGGTGATGGGCGGATAACCCCGTCCCTGGAGCCAGTCATCCAGCGCGGGCAAGTCACAGACCAGGTCCTCCGTGGTGTCCTCCATCCGGTTGGCCGCATCCACCCACGGGCTGTCGGCGAACCGGGACACGTCCGCGGTGGTGAAGACCTCCACATGCACCGTGGGCCCATACACGGGCCCGGTGGCATCCATCCCGGTGATGTACGTGCCCGAGTGGCCTACCAGGTCACTGAGCAGCACGGTCTGGTCGGGATAGAAGATGTCGCCGTTGTCGGGCGCCTGGTCCGTCGGATGGTCGATGAAGTAGTGATTGAGCCAGTCCGGATGCGCCGCGTAGTCGACCACCGCCACCCCCGCGTCGCTGCGCGCAATCACCTGCGGTCGCAGGTGCATGTAGAGGGAGTAGACGGTCTCCGTGGAGTCCGCCCCGTAGTCGATTTCCCCCTCGCGGTTCGCGTCCTCGCGCACGTGTACTTCATGACGCACGAGCACGAAGCAGCGGCTGTAGCGAGGCTCGACTCCCTGCACCAGCCCGTTGACGACCCGCGCGGCGACGATGCGGCCGTTGGCCATGGCATAGACGGGCCGCGCGTTCTCCCCCGAGGGGAGGTGGATGCCGCCGTGCCACAAGCGATTGAGGCCCACCGGGAAGTAGCCGCCGCCCGTGCCCTCGCATTCGGTGAAGTAATCCACGCGACGGCTTGCGACGTTGTACGCCGTCATCGCGATGTAGTCGGCGGAGCGCGCCGTCTCGAGGTAGTTCAGCGCCCGCGTCGTGTCGTCCAGGTTGACGGGGTACCACCACTCGTCGCTGACGCCGCGCTTGAGCCGGTAGAAGTCCATGGACGCGCCCGGGTCCGAGCGGTCCGCCTGGATGTTGTTGTGCCCGATGATTCCCTGGAAGGAGCGCACCCGCTCCTTGTTCTGGAGCACCGCGGGCGTGTTGAGCTCGATGAGGTCCTGAACGTCAATCCAGGGTTGCTCGACGCCGGTGGCCGGATGCAGCAGGAAGGCCTTGGGAATGCGATTCATCTCGCACATGCACTTCGCCCACTTCACCAGCGTCTGGTACTGCTCCTCGGTGAAGAGCACGTCCAGCGGGTACGTGGCGCGGTTGTCATTGCGCTCGTCGTCGAACGTCGCGACCTTGATGTAGTAGTAGGAGCGGCTGGCGCTGGTGCTCTGGAGCACCGTCCCGCCATTGATTTTGCCCAGCTTGTACCGGCGCGTGCCGCCCGTCTTCGAGCCCGGATGGGTGCTGTAATTACACTCGTCCGGGAAGGTCGTCACGGTCTGGAAGTCGATGCCGGGATAGCCATTGACGCTGTAGAGCGCGGGGCCCTGCTGAATCTTGCCGAAGCGCGCCAGCTCCACGCCGATGGACGTGAGGTTGACGAAGCTGTACTGCCCGGAGAAGTCGGGCGCACCGCCCACGTGGTTGGTGCGGACAATCATCTCCTCGCACTGGAACAGCGTCCCATCCAGGTCGATGTTGAAGGTGGCGCCGTACCAGTCCGTGGCGGGCGCCTGCCAGTTCCCCGCCACCCAGCCGTGGGTGTAGTGCAGGGTGATGGTCCGCGTGACGTTCCGGTGGCGCGTCGCCGCGTTCCAGGCCGGAGTGCTGGTGGGCGGCTGCTGGTCTCCCACCGCGGTCAACACATCGGTACGTCCGTAGAGTCTCAGGACTTCCGGAACGGGCATGATGGCTCCACGCGAGCTGAAGGCAGGACGGCCGCCTCAGACAGAGAAGAAGAAGGTGTGGCGCGGGGTGATGGGCAGATAGCTGCGCTGGTAGCCGCCCTGGGCCCCGTAGAGTTGCGCGCCCGGAGGACTCTGGCGCGAGAAGTCCGGCGGCGGCTCCTCGAAGAAGACCAGCTCCACGCGTCGGTTGACCTGGGAGCGAAGGTTGTCCTGGCCCTGGCCTTCGATGGGCCAGTCCTCGCCGCACCCGAGCACCGCGGGCGTGGCGAAGCTCAGCGCACCCCGCGCGGCTTTCAGGTCCACGCGGCCCGCGACATACGTCTCATAGAGTTGGAAGACGGCCTTCCAATCCTCCACGCCCGGCGCGCGGGAGTCCGGCGGCTTCGAGCCGTGCGCGGCCTCCACGGCCTTGCGGAACGCCTCGAGCGCCGCCGTGGTGCGCTTGCCGTGCTGGCCATCGATGCCACCCGGGTCGCAGTTCCAGCCGTACTCGTCCGCCACCCAGGTGAGGACCGTCTGGTAGTCCTGCACCGTGTGCTCGGCGCACGAGGAGGCCCAGCCCGCCTTGTCGCCCGTCAGGAAGTCATGGACGTTCTGCGCGCGGGCCTTCGACAAGGCGCGGTTGGAGCCATCCCCTCCGACGCTGTCGGTGTGCCCGGCGACGAGCAGGGTCTGCTTCTTCTCCAGCGCATACTCGAGCGCGCGGATGACACACGTCAGTCCGCCCGTGTGGCCCTGGCGCCAGTTCTCGCGCGCATGAGGCGCGGGCAGCAGCACGGCGCTTCCGGAGTGGAAGTTGAGGTCGTCCAGCTCCACCACGACGGCCGCGCGACGCTTGAGGACCAGGGTGTGGGCTTCGCCCGTGGGCAATCCGAGGCCCGCTGTGAGCTTCCGCGCGGTGACCTTGCTGTGAGACATCCTCGCCCCCCGGACCGCTGTTGTTGGAAGTTGAACTCTAGTCGTTCCTTCACCGCGCGTGCGAGTCCCTCCAGCAAGAAGTCGACGCGCGTGGGTGACTCGCGCCTGCCTGCCCCGCATGACGCGGCAGCGCTCCGCTCCACCGAGAATCCTCGCGCCAGGAACCCAGGGCTTTCCGCGCCTCGGCCGTGAGGGCTCATCATTTTCATCCCCGCGACTTCCGTTTCCGCGCTCGCCGCCGAATGATGCTCGCCGGGCCGGACATCCTTCGTGGAACAGCACATGACGATGGCAACACCTTCGACGAGACGACGTGCGGCATCCCTCCGACGACATGGCACGGCCCTGGCCTGCCTCGTGGCGGTGGCCACCGGGGCCGCCGCCCACGCGCAGGAGACGGCGGGCGCGGAGCCCTACCGACTGGGACTGCTGGTGGATGCGGGCGCGCCCCACGGCATCGGCGTGTCCGCGGTCTTCAAGCCCCTGCCCTGGCTGCGGCTGCAAGCAGGTCCCACCACCAACACGTTGAGCCTGGGGTTTCGGGGCGGCCTCAGCCTCCTTCCGATGCAGACGTTCATCTCCCCCTCCATCAACGTGGAGGGCGGGCACTACTTCGGCTCCGACTACAACGACGTGGTGGACTGGCTGGGCGCCACGCCGACATCGGCGACGTCCGCCATCCGCGACATCAGCTACGACTACGTCGCCGGCAGCGTGGGGCTCGAAATCGGCGCCGCCAACCGGTTCAACTTCTTCCTGCACCTGGGCCTGAGCTACGTGCGCATGGGCGTGGACGACGCGAGCGCGCTCATCGAAGACGCCACGGACGAGTCGGACATCACCGCGCGAAACCTCACCGTGCGCGCCACCATCCCCTCCGTGAAGGTGGGCTTCCTCTTCTATTTCTTCTGAGTCTGGAGACACACCATGCGAACGAATTCCTTCCGCGCCCTGGTGCTCTCCACCTGTGCGCTCGTCGCCACCGGCTGCGACTCGCTCTTCTTCATCGAGGCGGAGGCCGAGGAGATCTGCAAGGCCGAACCCGACGTCGACTTCCCGGCGGCCTTCCCCGGCACCCTCAGCATCGAGTACTCGATGGAGTTCCCGCTGGGTGACTTCGACGAGGTGCTTCCCCAGGACACCGACGTGGAGACGGAGCTGCGGCTCAAGGGCTTCGAGGTGACGTCCAGCACGGACCTGAGTGGCATCGAGCGCGCCAGCGTCTCCGTGGTCCGCCCGGGCACCAGCGAGAGCATCCTCATTGGCGAGTACCGCCGCACCAACACGTCGCCCACGCAGTCCATCCGGCTCACCGGCAGCGGCGCGGTGAACCTGCTGGACATGGCCCGCGAGGACGCGCTCGAGCTGACCTTCGAGGCGCGGGGCTCGCTGCCCACGCGCGACTGGAACGCGAGAATCGAAGCGTGCGCGGGCGTGCGTGCCAAGGCGAACTACTTCGACCTCGTCTTCTAACCCCGCGTCACGGGTGCGCGGGGGACGCGGACGTCAGGCGTTCCCCCGTGCCCATGGGCACCGGCACCGTGGAGGCCGAGGGCTGCACGCCCAGGTACTCGCGCCGCGTGCCCAGCAGGTTGTCGAAGAACGGGTGCGTCACGCACCAGTTCGCGTTCTGGTCCGAGCCCAGGTGGTGGTCGTAGTGCCAGGGCAGATGCTCCCGGGCCCACTGGGGGTCCAGGTGCGCGCGGCGGTGGACGCGGTAGTAGTTCACCGCGCACGCCCACACGGTGCCCACGAAGAAGGGGGCTACCGGGAACAGCGGCGCGTGCGCCAGGGCCACCGCGGCCAGCCCCAGGAGCTCCTTCGTCTGCGCGGACCAGGTCCACAGCGAGCGCAGGTACTGGTCATCCAGCATGTCGTGCTTGCGGGACGCCTGGTGGTGCTCGTGCCAGTGGAAGCCCCAGAAGCTTCCCCGGTGTCGACCCAGGCCATGCAGCACGTACTTGTGCAGCGCCCATTCGCCAAAATTGGAGTACGCCCAGCCCAGAGGGATGCCGATCATCGTCGCTCTCCAGCGGGGCGCCCGGCCGACTCCCCGCCCTCAATATCATGACTATTTGGTCACTCTTTTTCTATCACGCAATGAGTCGGAGCGCACGATGGTGAGCCGCGACGGCACGAAGGCCAGGGGCGTGGAGGCGGACAAGCGGCCGGGGCGGCCGGGGGGCCCGAGGGAGACGGCGCGGCGGGAGAGGAGGAAGGAGCTGGAGGACGCGGCGTTGCGGCTCTTCGTGGAGCGGGGGCTGGACGCGGTGACCATCGACGACATCACCCAGGCGGCGGGGGTGGCCAAGGGGACGTTCTACCGGTACTTCGTCGACAAGGCGGCGCTCGTGGAGGCGCTCTTGGAGCCGGTGCGGGGCGAGCTGCTCTCGGGGTTGGAGGCGTGCGGCCAGGCGCTCGGGAAGGCGCGGGGCGTGGAGGCGATGTTCGAGGCGTACCGCGCCATGGCTGCCGTCATCGCGAGCGCGCTGTTGCAGTACCCCGGCGTGGTGCGGCTGTACCTCCAGGAGAGTCGGGGGCCAGCGGTGGGTGCGCGGCGGAAGGTGGCGCAGCTGGCGCGGGAGGTGTCGCGGCATGCGGTGGATATCACCCAGAAGGCGCACACGCATGGGCTGTTGCGGCCGATACGGCCAGCGGTGAGCGGGCTCGCGGTGGTGGGGGCGGTGGAGCGGCTGCTGCTGGCGGTGTTGAGTGAGGAGGACATCGGCAATCCGCTGGAGTTGCCGGACGCGCTCACGACGCTGGTGCTGGACGGACTGCGGGTGCCGCCTGGGACACGGGAGGGGCGCCGGAAGTTGGACGGGGGAGCCAAGCGCACTTAAGGGTGGAGTGTGGCGCGCAAGCGGGCCCTGGGTGGCTTCAGCATTCCGTGGTGGGCGTGGGTGGGGCTGGCGGCTGTCACGCCGGTGGTCCTCATCAACACGGCCATTGCGTGGCTGGGTGACACGCACGTGTCGCCGCTGTCGCTGTCGTTCCTGGAGATGAAGGTGAACGCGCTGCGCACGTATGTGGCGCACCGGCCGTCGTGCGTGCTGGATGGGCACGAGCCGCTGGAGCCGCTCATCGCACGGGCGGAGCGGCGCCATGGGCTGCCCGCGGGACTGCTGCAGGCGCTGGTGCTGGTGGAGTCGGAGGGGCGGGTGCACCGCATCTCTCCGGCGGGCGCGATGGGACCGGGACAGTTGATGCCCACCACGGCGGTGATGCTGGGGGTGGAGGACCCGTTCGACCCGGAGCCCGCACTGGATGGGAGCGCGCGATATCTGGCCGAACAGCTCCGGCGGTTTCGCGACGTGAGGCTCGCGGTGGCCGCGTACAACGCGGGGCCTGGCGCGGTGGATGGGCGCGTGCCGAGGAATGGGGAGACGGAGTACTACGTACCCAAGGTGCTCACGGCCTGGGTGCGGACACGGCCGCCGGAGCCGCCGCCTCGTCCAGTGCCCGTGGTCGCGGCGCGTGCTCGGCCCGTGGTGGCCGTGGTGGCGAAGCCCGTGGCTCCCGCGCGGCCCGCCGTGGCGCCGGTGAGCAAGAAGGCGGGGCCCAGGGTGGCGGCGAAGCCCGTGGCCCCCGTGCGCCCCAAGGTCGTCGCAAAGCCCGTGACGGCGCCAGCACGCACCGCGGTCGTCGCCAAACCGGTGGCACCCAAGGCGAAGCCGAAGAGCGAGGCTGTTCCCGCGAAAGCGCCGACTCGCGCGACGCAAGCGAAGCCCACCGTCACCGCGAACACGCGACCGGGCTGAACAGGGACCGGCCTCAAGGGTCGCCACCATGGCGACCTGTCTTTCGAGTCCTCTTCGCCGTGACACGCCGCGTGGCCACGAAGCACTCGACAACTTTGCGCGCGGCATGTTGGGTTCGAACCCTTTCGCTGAAACGAGTCCCGGGTCGACCATGAAGCGAGCCACCCGCATCCGTCAGTCCGCAATCCGCGTCCGCAGCGGCAGCCGACTGGCCCTGTTCCTTCTGGCCCTGTGTCTGTGCGCGATGTTCTTCAGCGTGACGTGGGCCGCGAAAACCATAGGAATCCTGATCCTCTACGTCGCGGCCACGACAGCCCTTGAGGCCTGGAACGTGTGGCGCCTGAGTCGCCTTCCACCCAAGGAGTCGAATCGAAGCTGAAACCCGACGTGTGCGGGGAGGCCGCATCGGTCGGATGACCGACCTCCTCCCGTTGACCGACCTCGGGCGAATGACGGACGCGCGGCGTGAAGCACTCGTGCGACGAGTAGCTCACGCATGACGACTCCCTCCACGCCCCGAGGCTCCATGAGCAAGCGCTTGAAGGTCCTCTACTCCCTGCTGTCCCTCGTGCTCGCCTTCGTGGGCGTGGTCACCCTGTTCGGCGACAACATCCGCAAGTACTTCGGCGCGACCTGCGGGGCGCTCGCCGGCAACCCAGACGTGGCCCACAGGAAGAGCATGCGCACCTTCGGAGAGAACACCGCCTACGGCAACGACGGCGCGCCCTCCACTGTCGACTCCCTCCAACGCAAGCCGATGCGCCACTTCAACTCGGGCGCCTACGCCGAGGCTCCCGCTCCCAGCCAGCGCGAGGAGCGCCTCGCCTCCAACGCCTATACCCGCACCGAGAACGACCCGCTCTCCACCTTCGCCGTGGACGTGGACACCGCCTCCTACGCCCTCTTCCGCCGCGCCGTGAAGGGTGACCGGCTGCCCTCCGCCGACACCGTCCGCGTGGAGGAATGGGTCAACTACTTCCGCTACCGCGTCCCCGAGCCCAAGCCCGACGAGGGCGCCTTCCACGTCGCGCTCGAAGCCGCGCCCTCCCCCTTCGCCCCCAGCCAGCACATCCTCAAGGTGAGCCTCCAGGGCCGCCACGTCGCCAAGGCCCAGCGCAAGCCCACGCACCTGGTCTTCCTCGTGGATACCAGCGGCTCCATGAACGGCGAGGACCGGCTGGAGCTCGCCAAGACGTCGATGAAGCTCGCCGTCGCCGGCCTCAACCCCGCCGACACCGTCACCATCTCCACCTACGCCGGTGACGTGCGCACCGTGCTGGACACCACGCCCGCGCGCGACCGCAAGGTCATCGAAGCCGCCATCGACGGCCTCTCCTCCGGCGGCGGCACCGCCATGGGCAGCGGCCTGGAGCTGGCCTACCAGCACGCCGTCCGCATGGCCGGAGCCAACCGCGTCTCCCGCGTCGTCGTCCTCACCGACGGCGACACCAACCTCGGCCGCAACCAGACGGCGGACGCCATGCTGGAGAGCATCAGCCGCTACGTGAAGGAAGGCGTCACCCTCTCCACCATCGGCTTCGGCATGGGCAACTACCGCGATGACCTGATGGAGCGCCTGGCCAACAAGGGCAACGGCAACTGCTACTACATCGACTCCGAGCGCGAGGCCCGCCGCGTCTTCCAGGAGCAGCTCGGCGGCACCATGGAGGTCATCGCCCAGGACGTCAAAATCCAGGTGGAGTTCGACCCGACCGCCGTGCGCGGCTACCGGCTGCTCGGCTACGAGAACCGCGCCATCGCCGACAACGACTTCCGCAAGGACGCCGTCGACGCGGGCGAAATCGGCGCGGGCCACACCGTCACCGCGCTCTACGAACTGGACCTCACTGGAGAAGGCTCCACCGTGGCCACCGTCCGCGTGCGCGCCAAGAAGCCCGGCGACTCCGAGGTCGCCGAGCAACGCTTCACCCTGCCGCGCCACCAGGTGCGCGAGTCCCTGTCGACCGCCTCCTCCGACCTGCGCTTCGCCCTCGCCGTCGCCGGCACCGCGGACCTCCTGCGCGGCACCACCCCGACGGATGACCGCGGCTTCGCGCGCATCCACTCGCTCGCCGAGGATGCCGTGGATGGCCAGGAGGACCGCGAGGAGTTCCTCACCCTGCTCGGCAAGCTGCGCGAGCTGATGTCGCCGCGCCTTGTCCGCAACGCGAACTCGACGCGCTACTGAGTCCGCGCCGACAGGGCGCTCGCCGAGGCCCTGTCCAACCACACCTCCACGTCGCGGTGCAGTTGCAGGAACGACGCGGGGCAGCGCGGAGTCACGGGGCCCTCCATCATGGCCTTCACCGCCTCCGCCTTGCCCTCGCCAAACGCCAGCAGCATCGCGCGCCGCGACTGGATGAGCGCTCCCATTCCCAACGTCAGCGCCTCCAGCGGCACGCGGCTCGAGTCATCACCGAAGAGCATCGCGTTGGCCTCCCGCGTCTCCCGGCTCAGCCGCGTCCGGTGACAGCGCGCCTGCAATTGCTCCGCGGGCTCGTTGAAGGCCAGATGCCCGTTGGCGCCAATGCCCAGCAGCACCAACCCCAGCCCACCCTCCGCCGCCAGCTCCGCCTCGTAGCGCGCGCACTCGACCTCCGCGTCCGGCGCCGCGCCGTCGAGGAAGTGGATGCGCTCCTCCGACAGATTCACCTTCCGGAAGAAGTGCCGGTCCATGTACGCGCGAAAGCTGCCACCGTCCTCCGCCGACACCCCGAGCAGTTCGTCCAGGTTGAACGTCCGCGCGCGAGACCAATCCACCGCCTTGCGCTCATGCAACGCCACCAGCTCCCGGTACACGTTGAGCGGCGTGCGCCCCGTGGGAAGCCCCAGCACCAGCGACGGATGAGACATCACCGCCTCGCGGACTCGCGCGGCGCATGCGACGGCCGCGTCCTGCTCGGACTCGAAGACTCGAAGGTGCAAGGAGGCTCTCCGCTCGCGAAAGAGGCGCGCACACGAGCATAGAAGCCCCACCTCCAACACGAGCCCTGAGTCAGGAACGCGTTCACCACGAGGCGCGTCTGTGACAACTGCTGCAACTGTCTCTTTCCGATACCGCACAAACGCAACGCGTCATGCGTGGCGGCCCGCATGCGAAGGTGTCGACGAGGAAAGCGGTAGAGTCGACGGATGGACCCCTTCGTCAGCCTCGACGCCACCGCCCAGGCCGAGCTCGTCCGCAGCGGTGAAGTCACGCCGCTGGAGCTGGTGGACGCGGCCATCGCTCGCATCGAGCGCTGCAACCCGAAGCTCAACGCCGTCGTGCAGACGCAGTTCGACACGGCGCGCGCGCGGGCGAAGGCGCCCCTTCCCCAGGGCCCCTTCACCGGCGTGCCCTTCCTGCTCAAGGACCTGCTCGCCGCACAGGAGGGCTACCCGCTGAGCTTCGGCTCGCGCTTCACGAAGGACTTCTCACCGAACCACGACAGTGAGCTGGTCAAGCGCCACCTGCGCGCGGGGCTCGTCGTGCTGGGAAAAACCAATACGCCGGAGCTGGGCCTCCTGCCCACCACGGAGGGCGCGTTGCACGGCCCCTGTCGCAACCCGTGGGACGTGACGCGCTCGCCCGGAGGCTCCAGCGGCGGCGCCGCGGCGGCGGTGGCCAGCGGCATGGTGCCCTTCGCGCATGCATCCGACGGCGGCGGCTCCATCCGCATCCCCGCGTCGAGCTGCGGCCTGTTCGGCCTCAAGCCCAGCCGGGGCCGCAACCCCACCGGACCGGAGCTGACGGACAGCGTCCACTGGCTGGTGGGCGAGCATGCCCTCACCCGCACGGTGCGAGACAGCGCCACCCTGCTGGACGCCACCGAGGGCCCCGACCTGGGTGCGCCCTACATCGCCCCGCCCAAGACGCGGCCCTACAGCATGGAGGTCGGCGCGCCACCTGGACGCCTGCGCATCGGCCTGACGCTGCGCAACGCCGTGGGCGCCCCCGTCCACCCGGAGTGCCTGGCCGCGGTCGCCGCCACCGCCCGGCTGCTGGAGGGCCTGGGCCACTCCGTCCTCGAAGGCAGCCTGCAGATACCGGGCGACGAGGAGCTGGGACAGCACTTCATGACGGCGTGGGCCGCCAGCGTGGTGAACAGCATCGAGGGCCTGGGCCGGCGCATGCGCCGCACCCCGGAGCCCGAGCACTTCGAGCCCTTCACCTGGGCGCTCTACCAGTTCGGACTGAGCCAGGGCCTGACGGCCTACCTGCACGCCCAGGCGGAAGTGCTGCGCTTCGGCCGCGCCTTCGCCCGACGCTTCGAGGACGTGGACGTGTGGCTCCTGCCCACCGTCACCGAGCCCGCGCCCACGCTGGGCACCTTCACCGCCCCGCCCGACGAGCCGCTCGCTCCGCTGTTCCGCTCGGCGGCCTTCACGCCCTACTGCCCCATGGCGAACATGGCGGGCAACCCGGCCATGAGCGTGCCCCTCCATTGGAGCCCGGAGGGTCTGCCGGTGGGCGTCCAGTTCATCGCCCGATTCGGCGACGAGGCCACCCTCTTCCGGCTGGCCGCGCAGCTCGAGTCGGCGCACCCCTGGACGCACCGGCGCCCCTCGGTGTTCGGCTAGGGGTCGCCACGTCCTTCGGAGAGCGCTCGGGCAAACTTCGCGAGCACGCATGGCGCCGGGCGCGATACAACCTTCCCCATGAAAGTCGCCGTGCTCACCGGCGGGGGTGACTGCCCCGGCCTGAACGCCGTCATCCGCGCCATCGTCCGCCGCGCCACCGCCCACGGTTTCGAGATGATGGGCCTTCGAGACGGATGGAAGGGCCTGCTCGAGGACAACCACTTCCGCCTCACGCGGGAGACCACCTCCGGAATCCTCCACCGGGGCGGCACCAT
Source organism: Myxococcus sp. CA033 (assembly GCF_013336625.1). Lineage (NCBI taxonomy): Bacteria > Pseudomonadati > Myxococcota > Myxococcia > Myxococcales > Myxococcaceae > Myxococcus > Myxococcus sp. CA033. The sequence continues at coordinate 115,214 of NZ_JABUMU010000002.1, forward strand.
CCTCGGCACCTCGCGCGTCAACCCCTTCAAGGTCGAGAACGGGCTGGAGAAGGTCAAGCGCGCCATTGAACGCAATGGCATCCACGCCGTCATCGCCATCGGCGGCGAGGGCACGCTGTCCGCCGCCACGCGCATGTCGGAAGAGGGGCTGCGCATCGTCGGCGTGCCGAAGACCATCGACAACGACCTCAACGGCACGGAGTTCACCTTCGGCTTCGACACCGCCGTGGCCATTGCCACGGAGGCCGTGGACCGGCTGCACTCCACCGCCGAGTCCCACAAGCGCGTCATCGTCTGCGAGGTCATGGGCCGGCACGTGGGCTGGATTGCCACCTACGCGGGCATCGCCGGCGGCGCGGACGTCATCCTCGTCCCGGAGATTCCCGCCGACCTGGAGCGCGTGGCCGAGCACATCCAGCGCCGCCACGCGGGCGGGCGCACCTTCTCCATCGTCGTCGTCGCGGAAGGCACGCGCATCAAACTGGCGGCGGACCAGAACGAGCAGCTCGTCACCAGCGGCGCGCTGGACGAAGCAGGCCGGCCGCGCCTGGGCGGCGTGGGCAACATCGTCGCGCACGAAATCGAGCGCCGCACCGGCTTCGAGACGCGCGTGTCCGTGCTGGGCCATATCCAGCGCGGCGGCGCACCCACCGCGCATGACCGCGTGCTCGCCACCCGCTACGGCGTCCACGCCTGCGACATGGTGGCCCGAGGCGAGTTCGGGAAGATGGCCGCGCTCAAGGGCAACGAAATCATCAGCGTGGACCTGTCCGCCGCGACGAAGGAGCTCAAGAAGGTGCCCAAGGAGTTCTTCGAGGTCGCCCAGGTCTTCTTCGGCTGACGCAGTGCGATAACAAACGAGCCGCATGACGCGGGACGCTGGCTCGTGTGCGCATCCGGTAGCATCGGTGGCCTACCCCTCGCAGTGAAGGGACGGTGCCGATGCTTCCAGGACGCATGATGGACTTCCCGCTCACCCTGACGCATTTCCTGGAGCGCGCGCGGACGTACTTCCCGCGCTCGGAAATCGTCAGCCGCAATCCGGACAAGACGACGCACCGCTATACCTATGCGGACTTCCACCGGCGCACGTGTCAGTTGATGAACGCGCTGACGCGGCTGGGGGTGAAGGCGGGCGACCGGGTGGCGACGCTGAGCTGGAACCACTACCGGCACCTGGAGGCGTACTTCGGCATTCCGGCGATGGGCGCGGTGGTACACACGCTGAATCTGCGCCTGCACCCGAACGACCTGGCCTACATCGCGCGCCACGCGGAGGACTCGGTGGTGCTGGTGGACCGCTCGCTGTTGCCGCTGTTCGAGAAGTTCGCGGCGCAGGTGCCCAGCATCCGCCACGTCATCGTCATTCCGGACGCGGGGCCCGCGCCAGAGGGGATGCTGGACTACGAGCAGTTGCTGGCGAAGGAGTCGGTGGACTTCGACTTCCCGACGCTGGAGGAGAACAGCGCGGCGATGCTCTGCTACACGTCGGGGACGACGGGCAACCCGAAGGGCGTGCTGTTCAGCCACCGCTCCATCGTGTTGCACACGCTGGTGTGTTGCATGAAGGATCTGACAGGCATTGGCGAGGCGGACTCGGTGCTGCCGGTGGTGCCCATGTTCCACGCGGCGGCGTGGGGACTGCCTTTCGACGCGATCATCACCGGCGCGCGCATGGTGATGCCGGGGCCGCACCTGGACCCGCCGTCGCTGTTGGAGTTGATGGCGACGGAGAAGGTGACAGTGGCGGGGGGGGTGCCCACCATCTGGCTGGGGATTCTCGCGCTGTTGGACCAGGACCCGAAGAAGTGGGACCTGAGCGCGATGCGGACCATGTTGATTGGGGGCTCGGCGGCGCCTCCGGCGATGATTGACGGCTTCCGGCAGCGGCACGGGCTGGAGGTGACGCACGCCTGGGGCATGACGGAGATGAACCCGGTGGGCACCATGGCGAAGGTGAAGCAGGAGCTTCGCCACGCGGACGCGAAGACGCAGCTGGCGGCGCAGGGCTCGCAGGGCTTCGCGCTGCCGTTCGTGGAGACGCGGGTGATGAGCGAGGAGGGCAAGCCGTTGCCGTGGGATGGCTCGACGATGGGCGAGCTGGAGGTGCGCGGGCCGTGGGTGGCGGGCTCGTACTACGGCGGCGAGGGCCAGGACCGCTTCACGTCCGACGGCTGGTTCAAGACGGGTGACGTCGTCACGCTGGACGCGGATGGGTATGTCCGCATCTGCGACCGGAGCAAGGACGTCATCAAGTCGGGCGGCGAGTGGATTTCATCGGTGGCGCTGGAGAACGCGCTGATGAGCCACCCGGCGGTGCTGGAGGCGGCGGTGTTCGCCGCGAGGCACACCCGCTGGGACGAGCGCCCGCTGGCGGCGGTGGTGCTCAAGCCAGGACAGACGGCGACGAAGGAGGAGCTGGCCGAGCACCTGGCGAAGCAGTTCGCCAAGTTCTGGCTGCCGGACGACTACCTCTTCATCGCCCAGATTCCCCGCACGTCCACCGGCAAGTTCCTCAAGACGAAGCTGCGCGAGGACTACGGCGACCACCTGCTCAAGAGCGCCACAGGGTGAGTTGAACGGCATCCGGACCCGCCGTCCTCGCGACGAGGCGGTGGGTCCAGGGCTCAGCCGTGCTGGTCGATGAGCTGAATCTTCCGGCTCCGGCACACATCCTCGAAATCACCTCGGTTGAAGGTGATGAGAGCGTGCAGCCGGTTCTTCGGGTTGAGCAGCATCAGGCGCACCACCCGGTCCACCAGACTCAAGGCGCGGTAGCTGCCTCCCTGTTTCTTCAGCTCCTCGAAGCACTCGCCCAGCGCCTGCTCCCGCATCTTGCGGTCGAACAACATCGACAACCGGTTTCGCTGTCGCAAGCGCTTCAAGTCCCGCTCCAGCAGCCCCAGCGAGTCACTGCGTCGGGCCATCCGGGTCGACACCGTTTCATAGAGGATGGGCCAGGGGACGACGAGCTCATGCGTGGCCGAGTCGAAGAGCTTCTCGAAGAGGGCCTCCGCGACACCGTGCAGACCGTCCCGCGAGTCGTACAGCGCGATGAGGAAACAGGCATCGACGCAGACCTTCATGCGTCGTCCTGCTCCTCTCCCGCCACCTCGGAGTAGCCGACCCAGGAGGCTGGACGCCTGCTGCCGAACAGCCACTTCCCGCTCCACTTCCCATCCTTGTCGGGCCCAATCAGATAGGCGCGGCCCTTCTTCCCGATGATGGGCTTGAGGGCGCGCTTGAGTTGCGTGGGCGTCAGCGCCGTCGTGAAGGTCGCCATGCCATCACCGCACTCACGTGCCTCCAGCTTCGCCAGCCACCTGTAGAGGTCGTCGTAGTTCCCCCGGAGCCCCAGATCGAACGAGAGCCAGTACCGTGTCATGCATCCTCCCTGACGAGGCCGTGCGCCGCCCCGACGGACGGGAGCCCGTACAGGCGCGAGGTCCGAGCCCTGTTTCTCACCCTCCAGGTCGCGGCGTCTACTCCCTACCGGAGTTCGTGGAATCGGAGGAGGACGGGACGAGGAAGTCGCTTCGATAGAGGGACGCATGCAGTCTCACAGGTTGGACGGTCCGCGCCCATCGCATGAGCGCGGACCGTGATTCCTGCAAGCACCACGCCCTGGCCGGACAGAGCCTGACGTCAGTTGGCGCCGAGACAGACGCCGCCGCAGGTGGTCTCCACCTTGCCGTCCGGCCGCAGGAAGAGGTCCACCTGCTCGCGGCCCTTCACGTTGCGCCGCACGCCCTCATGCACCGGATTGTCCTGCGCCGGCAGGTCCGCCACCGTGCCCGGCAGCGGCGCCGGCAGCCCGAAGTCGAACTGCACCAGCGCAGCGCTGTCGATGGCACCTTCGAACACCGGCAGCTCCGGCACCCGCCACGTCGCCGGCAACTGCTGCGTCAGCCCCATCGCCCGCGCGTGAAGCTCCGTGGCCACGTTGGGCACCTGCGCATCCCCCAGCCCGTACTGCACCAACACCCGACGCGACGCCGGTCCACCGGTGTACAGCGTCGTCACCACGTGCGGCGCATAGGTAATCGGGTCGATGCGGTCGAAGCTCGTCTGAGTCAGCGCCGCGAACTTCTGCTGGTCCAACGCGTCCGGCACCGCCGCCGCAATCGCCTGGAGGAACATCGCGAACGGCTTCGCCCGGAACATCATCAGCGAGAAGTCCGCCCCACCCACGCTGAACACCGCGCGCGAGATGTGCGGCGACAGCGCCACGTACGTCCCACCCAGGATGTGCCCCTGGCTGATGCCGTAGAAGTACGTCTGGTCCGGGTCATACACGAGCACCCCGTTGTCCTTGAGCTCCGCCAGGTCCTTCAACGTGGTCCGCGCCGCGTAGGTGACGGCCATCTGGTTCACCATGCCCTGGTGCACCCGGTCCGTGAAACGCAGCGTCTGCGCGGGCTGCTGCGACATGGCGCCAATCACCCCCGGCGCGTCCGCCTGCGACATGCCCCACCAGTCCACCGTCATCACCACCATCTTCGTCGCCTGCACGAAGGGCCGGACGAACGAGCCGTCCGACTCGCCCTGGCTGCCGAAGAAGCCGTGCCCGAACTGGAGGAAGCGCACCGGCGCCACCGACTGGCCCCAGACACTCCGCGGAATCTGGAGCGTGAAGGGCACCTCCGCCTCGCCATTGCGCTTCACCCGGCCCTGCGCGTCACGCGCCAGCAGCGCCCCCGCCTGCGCCGTCTCCGTGAAGAGCGGCACCCGCAGCGTCCCCTTGATGCGGCGGAAGATGTTCGCGTCCACCTCGTCCTTCACCTCCGTCACCGTCACGACAGGCGGCGTGGCCTCCAGCGCCTCCATCGCGAGCCGCCGCACGTCCATCATGTCCCGGGTGACGTTCTCCTCCGTCTCCGTGGTGAAGTCCCACGCGAGCTGCAACTCCGAGCGCGCCACACCCACTGCTTCCAGCGCCGGGAAGATGTCCGCCTCGTACCGCGCGGCCAGGGGCGCCAGCAGCGGGTCTCCCGCCGTCTGCCCATCCCGGATGCGACGGAAGCCCTCCGGCACGGGCACGGCCGTCCCGTCCTTCGCCTTCAGCCCGCGCAACGCGACGATGTAGCGCGCGCCACCGCGCAGCCGCACCGCCGGCCGCACCAGCAGTGCCCGGTGCGCATCATCCGGCGCGCGCGGGTCCAGCTCCGCGAAGTGCAGCACCCCCGTGCCCGCTTCCGCGTCCAGCACCACCGTGGCACCCGTGGTCGCCGCCGTGGGCTGCGTCACCGGCGGCAGGTTCGTCGCGTCCACGCCTCCCGGGAACAGCGCGAGCATCTGCGTCCCATGCGAATAGCCATCCGCCGGATGCAGGTCCGTGAAGTCGAAGGGCGTCCCGTCCTTCATCTTCAGCTTCGCCGCCGTGGTCAGCTTCACGCGGTGACCCGACGGCAGCGCCGCGTCCTCCTGCAGGAAGTAGTTCGACGGGTACGGCAACAGACAGTCGTGCTCCGACGCCAGCGGGTTGCAGCCCTCAGGCACCTCCAACGCCGGCAGCTGCGTCCCAGAGTCCCCCGCGTCGGGCGTGCCGCCACCGTCGGGCTGCTCCTGCCCGGCGTCCGGCGGCGCGTCATCCTCCGAATCCGAACACGCGGTCATCGCCAGCAACGACAACGCCAGCACCCACGCGCCGCGCTTCTTCATTCGCTCCCACATGGTCCGAGGACTCCTCGTGCGAACACAGATGTTTGTGTCACGAGGATGTAACCGGAGACGTCACCCGAGCAAAGCCTTGTCTCACGACGCACCGCACCACGCACAACCCTGGCATGCCCCGCGTGCGTGGGCCCCGCGCTCGGCTGTCCAATGTCGCACACCCACGCCTCCCTGGAACCATGTCAGGCCCCACGGAAAGTGAGAGGAATCAGGCAAGCAGCGGAACAGCGTCAGCCCGATTTACGGACTGACGCTGTCTATCCACGGATGTTTCAGATTCCGCAGATATCTTCAGCCAGCGAGATGCACGCCGCGATGAACTGCGCGGTGGTGCAGCCGCCGTTCTGGGTGCAGACGATGTCGCCGGTGCCCGGCTCGCTACACCACTGGAGCGTCACCCAGCACGCCGCCTGGGTGAGGGTGCGCTCTCCCTCGATGGACTGCGCGCTCAGGTTGTTCTCTCCCGAGGCATCCCGCACCGTCACGGGCGTGCCATCGGCGCGCGTCGCCTCATAACGTGGGCCCAGCTCTCCGGAGACGGCCTCGGGCGAAGACGTCTCGGGACCACAGCCCGTGAGCATTCCAACGGCGAGCCCCGCGACCACCATGAATGACAGCGCTTTCATATGGGTTCTCCTGGTGATGGAGCTCACCGACCTGAGCCCCACTGCCCATATGCAATGTTTGTATTTACTCCTCTATCGTTGATTGCCACTATCTGAAATGTTTTCAGCCCATTCCCGAGTCTGGGATTACAGCCCGCCGCAATCACTGCGTATGGATTGGGTGCGAGAACGCCCGTCGTGAAAGCTTCCGCTCATCCTGGTCGCGCGGGCTCCGGCGCCCTCGCACAGGAGCGTTGTCTGGTGGACGGGAGCCTGGAGCGCGCGGACGGCGCGAGCGTCCACCGCGTCCTCCAGGTTAAGTTGCGGCCACCATGCCGTCCGTGAAGCAACTTCGCCCGTTCGCCCTGGCAACCCTGGAAGCCTTCCTCGACGCTTCCGGGCCCGTGGTCCTTGTCCAACAGCCGCCCGAGCCTGTCTTCCAGCAGGTGGCGATGCGGCTGGGTGAGGCGCGCACCGTGGGCATGGCCCATCGCAGCCGACTGGTGGACCGCCTCTTCGTCATGCTCCGGGGCTTCGACGCGCTGGAGGTCCACTTCCTGCGTCCCGCCATGGATGGCCACGAACTCACCGTGGGGAGGATGGAGGGCTGCACGCTGCTCGTCCCGGACCCATCCGTCTCCAAGCACCACGCCACGCTGAAGTGGCACGAGTCACGGGGCGACTGCTCGGTGAAGGACGTGGGCTCGATGAACGGAACGTGGGTCAACGCCTCGTCGCTCACCGCGGAGCAGGAGGTCCTGCTCACGGACGGCGACGCGCTGGGTTTCGGCGACGCCCAGTTCCTCTACCTGCGCACGGAGACGCTGCACGCGCACCTGCGCATGGCCAGCCCCGGCACCCACCGCTGATTCGCTCCTCGCGGGAATGCCACACCCGGCCTGCGCGTAGGGAGGGCGGCCCGGCGCGCCCCTGCTCCCGGCCGAGCCCGGCTCGCGCGAGGCCCCGTCCTCTCCTACATTGAGCCACTTCGTGCGGCGAGGCAGGCGGGTCGCCGCTATGACTCCCGCTCTTCAGCGCGTGGGAGTGTGTGGATGGTCAGGCCGTTGCTTCTCCTCTTGGTCTATGTGGGCGCATGGGCCGTGCTGCGCGCGCTCTGGCCCGACCTGTTGCGTGGGTGGCGGCGGTGGGTGCTGCTGGGCGGCTCGGTGATGTCCCTGGCCGTGTGGCTGTTCCCCCTGCTGGCGGGCCCCCACGTGGAGCTGCCCGCCGCGCTGCGCATCCTCGCCGTCGGGTGGTCCATCTCCGCCATCATCGTCGTGCTCGCCGGGACGCCCATCGCCCTGCTGCGCAAGTGGGTGGACAGGAAGAGCCCGGGGCTTGTGCCCTCCGCCCCGCTCGCTTCCGACGCGATTGCCCCCATCACTCCACCCCCCGCCCTGGGTGGGATGAGCCGGCGCAGCCTGCTGACGAACGCGGGGCGCGCGGTGCCGTTGCTCGCGGCGGGGACGAGCACGGTGGGCCTGGCGGGCGGCGCCACGGGCTTCACGCTGAAGTCGGTGGAGGTGCGCCTGCCCGGCCTGCCCGCCGCGCTGGACGGGTTTCGCATCGGGCAAATCACCGACGTCCACGTCGGCACCTTCATCGACACCCACTACCTGCGCGAGACGGTGGCCGCGATGAACGAGGCCCAGGTCGACCTCCAGGTGATGACGGGTGACCTCATCGACGACCTGGACCAGCTCGACGGCACCATGGCCGCGCTGGAGTCCTGCCGCGCCCGCCACGGCATGCTGGCGGTGCTCGGCAATCACGAGCACTGGCGTGGCCTGGACGAGGTCCTCGGCGCCTACGCCCAATCCCAGGAGCGCGGCGGCCCGGTGCGGCTGCTGGTGGACTCCTCCCACGTCATCGAGCACGGCGGCCAGCGCGTGCGCATCGTCGGCGTGGACTACCCCATGTCCGGCCGCAGCCACCGCGTGAAGGCCGAGCGCATGCGCCAGTCCGCGGAGAAGGCCTTCCAGGACACCGCCTCGGACGAAGTCGTCCTCTGCCTGTCCCACCATCCCGACTTCTTCAACCACGCCGCCGAGCGCGGCGCCCGGCTCACGCTCGCCGGCCACACCCACGGCGGCCAGGTGGCGTTCTTCGGCGTGCCCGCCTTCTGGTTCGCCTTCCAGTACATGCTCGGCCGCTATCGGCGCGGGGACCACCAGCTCTACGTGTCCGGCGGCACCGGCCACTGGCTGCCCTTCCGTCTGGGTGTCCCGCCCGAGGTGACGGTGCTCACGCTGCGCGCGGCGTAGGCGCGCCTTCAGCGACCTCCGGGCGGCGACTGCTGCCCGTACGTCTTGAACTTCTCCAGCACGCGCGCCATCTCCTCATCGTCGAGGAGCACGGGCTCGCCCACCTGGAGCGCCCGCCAGTACATGGCCGCGAGCGTCTCCACCTCCACCGCCAGCTTGAAGGCCTGGGCCAGGCCCGCGCCCAGCGCGAGCATGCCGTGGTTCGCCATCAGGCACGCCTTGCGTCCCTCCAGCGCCTCCAGCACGCGCCGCGCCAGCTCCTCGGTGCCGAACGTCGCATAGGCCGCGCACCGTACGTCCACACCGCCCGCCGCGGACACCATGTAATGGAAGGCGGGAATGCCCCGGCGCAGACAGGCCAGTGTGGTGCAGAACATGGAGTGCGCATGCAGCACCGCGCCCACCTCCGGGCGCGCCACCAGGAGGTCCCGATGGAGCTGCCACTCCGACGACGGAAGACGTCGCCCCTCATGGCTCCCGTCCAGGCGCATGAGGACGATGTCCTCCGGCGCCAGCGCGTCGTAGTCCATGCCGGTGGGCGTCAGCAGGAAACCCTCCGCCACGCGCAGGCTCAGGTTGCCGGACGTCCCCTGGTTGAGTCCGGCCGCGTTCATCTTCCGGCAGGTGGCGATCATCGCCTCGCGCGAGGCGCGGTCATCCCGGCTGTTCACGAAGCCCTCCCCGCCCGCTCCGGGAAGAGCGAGCGCAGGCCCTCCTCGGTGGCGGGGCACACGCCTCGCTCGGTGATGAGCGCCGTCACCAGCCGCGCCGGCGTCACGTCGAAGGCGTAGTTGGCGGAAGCACTGCCCTCCGGCGTCACCCGCACCGTGGCCACCTCGCCCGAGGCCAGCCGCCCGGTGACATCGCTCAGCTCGGTGCCGTCGCGCTGCTCAATCGGAATCTCCCGCACCCCGTCCCGCAGGCTCCAGTCGATGGTGGGCGAAGGCAGCGCCACGTAGAAGGGCACGCCGTTGTCCTTCGCCGCGAGCGCCTTCAGGTAGGTGCCAATCTTGTTCGCCACGTCCCCGTGCGCCGTGGTGCGGTCCGTGCCCACCAGACACAGGTCCACCTGTCCGTGCTGCATCAGGTGGCCTCCCACGTTGTCGGCGATGACGGTGTGCGGGACACCATGCTGTCCCAGCTCCCAGGCCGTCAGCCCCGCGCCCTGGTTTCGCGGACGCGTCTCGTCCACCCAGACATGCACGGGCAGGCCCGCGTCATGCGCCAGATAGATGGGTGACAGCGCCGTGCCCCAGTCCACCGTCGCCAGCCACCCCGCGTTGCAGTGGGTGAGCACCTCCAGCCGCCCCTGGCGTCCCTTTCGCTCCCAAGCGGCCTCCAGCAGCTTCAGCCCGTGCCCACCCATGGCGCGGTTGATGGCCACGTCCTCGTCACACAGCTCGGCCGCGCGCTGCTTCGCGGCGGACTGACGTTCCGAGACGGGCAGCGGCTCCAGCAGCCGGCGCATCTCTTCCAGCGCCCAGTGCAGATTGACGGCGGTCGGACGCGTCGCGCCCAGGACCTCGAGGGCCAGCGCCAGCGCCGCATCCGAAGCGTCCTCGCGCAGCGCGAGCCAGACGCCATACGCGGCGGTGGCGCCGATGAGCGGAGCGCCTCGCACCCGCATCGCACGGATGGCATGCGCGGCCTCCTCCAGCGTGCCCAGCCGCGCGGTGACGAAGGCATGGGGAAGGCGTGTCTGGTCGATGATGCCCACCGCCTGTCCGTCGGGCTCCAGCCAGATGGAGCGTGTGGGCCTGCCCTGGACCTTCATCGGTTCAGCACCCGGCCGGCCACGGCGGACAGCTTCTGTACCAGCGCGGAATCTCGAGCCTCGGGCGCGGTGATGAGCGCGTGGTCCAGGGCGCGCTGACAGCCCTGGCGACAAGGTCCCTCGTGCCCACCGAGCAGCGGTGTCACCTGCTTCACCAGACCGCGCGCCTTGCCCGCGTTGCCCAGGAGCACGGAGACCACCTGGTCCACGGTGACGGCGTCATGGTCCGGATGCCAGCAGTCGAAGTCCGTCACCATGGCCACCGTCGCGTAACAGAGCTCCGCCTCCCGGGCGAGCTTCGCCTCCGGCATGTTCGTCATGCCGATGACGTCACAGCCCCACGTCCGGTACAGGCGGCTCTCCGCGAGCGAGGAGAACTGCGGCCCCTCCATCGCCAGATAGGTGCCGCCCCGTCGCGCGGCCACGCCCAGGTTCTCGCAGGCGGCCATCACCGCGTCTCCCAGCCGCGAGCACACCGGCTTCGCCATGGACACGTGCGCGACGAGCCCCGTGCCGAAGAAGCTCTTCTCCCGCGCGAAGGTCCGGTCGATGAACTGGTCCACCACCACGAAGACGCCCGGCGGCAGGTCCTCGCGCAAGCTTCCCACCGCCGACAGCGAGAGCAGGTCCGTCACCCCGCTGCGCTTGAGCGCGTCCACGTTCGCCCGGAAGTTGATGTCGCTCGGGGCGATTCGGTGGCCCCGGCCATGGCGCGGAAGGAACACGACGCGCTGCCCCTCGAGCGTGCCGAAACACAGCTCGTCGGAGGGCTCGCCAAAGGCAGAGGACACCTTCTTCCAGGCGACGTCCTTCAAGCCGTCAATCTGGTACAGGCCGCTGCCACCGATGATGCCGATGACGGGCGGGGAGGCATCGGACATGAGGTCTTCTCCCGGAAACGAAAGGCGCGGGCGAGCGTACCAGCCTCCCCGGCCCACGGCGGCACGGGCTTCGTCGGTTGACAGTCCCACGCACGGACTTATATTCAACCTCATGGTTGAACAACGTCTCGCCCAGCTCGACAACACCTTCCACGCGCTGTCGGACCCGACGCGCCGGGCGATGCTGCGCAACCTGTCCGTACATGAGCGCAGCGTCGGAGAGCTGGCGGCTCCCTTCCGGATGTCCCTGGCCGCGGCGTCCAAACACATCAAGGTGCTGGAGCGCGCGGGGCTGGTGCGCCGCGAGGTGAAGGGCCGCACGCACGTCTGCCGACTGGACGCGAAGCCGCTCTCGGAGGTGAAGGACTGGCTCCAGTACTACGAGCGTTTCTGGAGCGAGCGCCTCGACGTCCTGGAGGCCCTCCTCCGAGAGGACGCGCCCACGCCCCCTTCCTCCCCCCGCAAGAAAGGACGCTCCCGGTGAGTCCCCACGCCCCCATCCAGGTCCAGCTCGTGCGCCACTTCGACGTACCCGTCGAGCGCGTCTTCGACGCCTGGGTCGACGCGAAGCTGCTGGGCCAGTGGATGTTCGGCCCGCGCGTGCGTGACGAGCAGGTCGTCCACCTCCACCTTGATGCCCGCGTGGGCGGCACGTTCTCCTTCCTCGTGCGCCGCCGGAACATGGACATCGACCACATCGGTACGTACCTGGAGGTCGACCGCCCCCACCGCCTCGTCTTCACCTGGGCCATCCGGGAGGATGACCTGGCGGAGGAGGACATCAGCCGGGTGAGCCTGGAGTTTCGTCCCCAGGGCACCGGCTGCGAGCTGACGCTGACCCACGTCATGTCGTCCAAGTGGGCTGAGTACGCCGACCGGACCCAGGCGGGCTGGGCCGCCATGCTCACCGCCCTGACGCGCGCGCTCGCCACACCCGATGCGCTGGAGCCCCACCGTGGCTGAGTACGGAATCGTCACGGAGCCCCAGACGGTGCGCATCGAGCGCGTGCTGCCCGGGCCCATCGAGCGCGTGTGGGCATTCCTCACCGACTCGGAGAAGCGCGGCAAGTGGCTGGCCGCCGGAGAGCTGGAGCCGCGCGTGGGAGGCCGCGTCGAGCTGCACTTCCTCCACTCCACGCTCTCCCATGAGCCCCTGCCGAAGCGCTACGAGGTCATGCGCGACGGCCATCGGCACCTCGGCCACGTCACTCGCTACGAGCCACCCCACGCGCTGAGCTACACCTGGGCCGAGCAGACGGGCGCACCCTCCGAGGTGTCGTTCGAACTGAGCGAGCGCGGCACCGAGGTGCTGCTCGTCCTGACGCACCGACGGCTCACCACGCGCGCGGACCGGGTCAGCGTCGCCAGCGGTTGGGACACCCACCTGGGCATCCTCGACGACCAGCTCTCCGGCCATGCGCCCCGAGGCTTCTGGTCCACGCACGCCCGCCTGGAAGCAGACTACGAGCAGCGGCTTCGGCGCGACTGAGGGACAAGGAGTCCGGGGCCCTTCATCGGCTCGGACCCTTGCCCCACCGCTGTCCGGTCCTCGAACCGCGCCCCCGCATCCCGGGCCGACCGAACGGCGAACACCCGGGTCTCACGCTGTCGCCTTCCAGGGAGAGGCCCACCTTGAAGCGGAGAGACACTCGCCCCGGGAGGCCCCCATGAACGTCGAAGAAGTCATGTCCGAGAACCCCGTCACCTGCCTGCCCGACACCGGCATCGAGCAGGCCGCGCGGTGGATGGTGGAATGTGACTGCGGAGCCCTGCCGGTCATCGACGTGGACAACAAGCCCATCGGCGTCATCACCGACCGCGACATCACCTGTCGCATCATCGCGAAGGGGAAGGACCCCTACATGCTCAACGTGAGCGATGCGATGAGCATGCCCGCGGCGACGGTGTATCGAGACACCAGCCTGGAGGACTGCCTGGAGTTGATGGAGCAGAACCAGGTCCGCCGCATGGTGGTGCTCGACGACGACGGCACCGTCTGCGGCATGGTGGCGCAGGCGGATCTGGTGAAGCAGCTCAAGGCGGAAGAGACCGCGGAGCTGATGCGCGAAGTGTCCGTCGACACCGAGTCCCCTTCACAGGTCCACTGACGAAACACCTCGGGGCGCGGTGGACTCACGCGCCTCGGGGCGTTGCTCAGGTTCCGCCCAGGGCGAACACGGCCATGCGCCGCACGAGGTCGGGGCCTGACTTCTCCAACACGTCGTTGTGGCCCGCCCCGGGCACCGTCTCCACGGTGGCGCTGGGAAAGCGCGCGCCCAGCCTGCGCCCCATCTCCACCGGGATGAGCGTGTCCTGCTCTCCGTGGATGATGAGCACCGGCAAGGTGATGTCCGGCGCCTTCGACGCGGAGTCATAGCGGTCCCTCACCAGCAGGGACGCGGGGAGGAAGGGAAAGAGCTGCGCCGCCATCTCCGTGAGGGACGTGTAGGGCGACACCAGCATGATGCGCGAGCCGTGTCCCCGGCGCGCCATCTCCACGGCCACGCCCGTGCCGAGGCTGCGGCCACTGAGCACGGTGTGCTCCGGCGTCACGCCCCGCGCTCGCAGCATCGCCAGCGCCGCCTCCGCCGCCGCGTAGATGCCCTGCTCCGTGGGCTGTCCGGGCGACGCGCCATATCCCGGGTACTCGACGGCCAGGAAGCCCAGCCCGTTCTGGTTCAGCACCGTGCCCAGGTCGAGCTGACCCAACAACTGCTCTCCATTGCCATGGAAGTGCACCACCGTCGGGGCACCAGGCGGCGCGGGGAGATGGAGCACGTCCACGAACGTGTCTCCTGGCAGTGGCAGGTGCCGGAAGCCGAGCTCGGCCGGCAGCGGGATGGGGGCCTTGGGCGCCGGGTATATCAACGGGCGCTGGAGCACGAAGGCCGCCAGGCACAGGGCGAGGTAGGCAACCGCGAAGATGGAGACGAGGATGACGAGCACGCGACGAGGCCGGACCATGGGCCCCTCCAGTCTGCACGAACTCGAGCCGCGCTACGCGAAGAGTCCCAGCGGCGCGCCGGGCGTGAAGCCAGGGAACACCCGGGTCAGGTCCACGCCAGGGCGGCAGGCGCGCAGCACCTCGGCCAGCGGCGCGCGCACGTCCGTCCACGCGGGCACGTCCCGCCCGTCCTGGAGCCGGTCCGGGGTGAGCGACTCGAAGCGCCCGTGGACCTGGCCACCCTTCACGCCGCCGCCGAGCACCAGCATCGCGCTGCCCACGCCATGGTCCGTCCCCCGGCTGCCGTTCTCCCGCACCGTGCGGCCGAACTCCGTCAGCACGACTACTGTCACCCGCTCCAGCAGCGGCCCCACGTCCCGCGCGAAGGCGGACAGCGCGCCCGCCAGCTCCGCGCACCGGTTGGCGAAGGTGCCCGTGGCCGCGCCCTGCGCCGCGTGCGTGTCCCAGCCGCCCATCTCCGTCGCGGCGACCTCCAGGCCCACGTCGCTTCGGATGAGCCGCGCGATGTCCCCCAGTCGCTGTCCCAGCGGGCCGCGCGGATACTCCACGCCCGACGTCGGCGGCAGTCGTGACAGGTGCTCGGCGTCCAGTTGGGAGAGCGCGTCGAAGGCGCCCTGGCCCGTGGTGCGCAACGCTTCGTCCACCGCGCCCGCGTAGAGCGCCGCGAAGCCGCGCGTCGCCTCGGCGCCTCGCTTGCCCACGCGGAGGCGGAACTCCTCCAGCCGTCCCATCGCCAGCGCGCCCGCGTCACCGAACAACGCGCGGGGCAACGCGGCTTGCAGGGCCACGGCTCGCAGCGGCGCGGCGGACTCCTCGACACCGAGGGCGCGGTTGAGCCACCCATCGGGCGTCGACTTGCGGCCCGGCGTCCCCGACTCGACGAAGTCCTGCGCGTCGAAGTGCGAGCGCACCGGCGTGGGCAGTCCCACTCCGTGCAGCACCGCCAGGTGGCCCTCGTTCCACAAGGGCAACAAGGGCTCCAGCCGGGGATGCAATCCGAAGGGGCCCGACAGCGCCAGCGCGGCGCCCTCCCCGGTCCTGCGCAGCGCCAGCGTGGGACGCGCGCGGTGATAGGCCGCGTCATCCACGGGAGGCACCAGGGAGAGGCCATCCACGCCGCCTCGCAGGAACACCGTCACCAGGGTGCGCCGTGAGGACGGGGCGGCCAGCGCGCGGCCCGACAGCGCTGGAGCGAAAGCCAGCCCCACGCCCGAGAGCCCCAGGGCGCGCAGCAGGAGGCGTCGAGACAGCAGCGGACTCATGGGCTTGCGCGGCTCCGGCGAGTGAAAGGCGGCCCTGTCCATTCCGCGGGGCCGTTCAAGCGACACAACACCGGACCCGGGCGGAGGTTACGAGCGTCCGTGCCGAATCCCCGGCCACAAGTCAGGGTCCCCACTTCCCTTCCTCCAGACCCACCCGGAGGACCCAGCGCGACCGGGTCTTCAGAGAATCGCCCGGACGAAGAGCGACGCCACCCACGCGGCCCACACCAGCGAGACAGCGAGCAACACGGCGGCGACCGGGCGCACCCACGTCGGGGACTTGTCGCGCCAGGGCAGGAGCATCAAGTAGCCCCCCGCCAGCGAGGGAATGGGGAGCAGGTTGAGGGCCGCCATCCGGGCGCTCATGATGCCCCACGCGCGCACCAGTTCGCCCTCTCGCAGCAACCCGACGAAGCGCTCCACGCGGCCCGGCAGCGCGGCGACGTTGAACACGGCGGGGAAGCCCTCGGTGAACTGATGGAAGCCCTCCGCGGGGCCCAGGCACGCCATGGCGACGCCAATCTGCACGTACCAGGGGACGGCCAGGGCCAGGGCGTGCAGCGGCGGAGGCAGCTTGAGCAGCCGACTCTTGAGCGGCGGCTCGGGAGAAGCGTCGTCTTGCTCCGGCACGAACGACGCGGAGCTGCCCAGGGTGATGGGATGCAGGCTCCAGCCAATACCGGCCATGCGCCACGCCACCAACTGGGGCCCATAACCAATCCGCACCGCGAGCGGTCGAGCCCCGAAGGCACTCGCCACCACCGCCTGCGCCAGCGCCCACATCACGTTGACCGCGAGGAACAGCACCCACAGCCAGAAGAAGAGGGCGACTCTGTCCATGGCTGGAAGTCTATCCTCTTTCACGAGGAACTCGCGCCCTGGGTCGGTCCAGACGAGCGCCATGCATCGAGGTCCCAGCCACCTCGGGTAGGTGGCTGGGCGGGAGGCACGCTGATTCACGCATCCATCAACGCAAGGACGAGAGAATCGGGGTGAGGTGTTGGTTGCCCTCCGTTCCGTTGCCGGCCTGTCCGTGCGTGTTGGCGCCCCAGGTGAAGACAGCACCCTCGGCACGCATGGCCAGGGAATGGTCGAAGCCCGCCTTCACCGCCACCCCTCGCTCGAATCCGGACACCTGCACCGGTGAGAGCCGCGTGACGACCGTGCCATCCCCCAACTGCCCCTTGTCGTTCAACCCCCAAGCCCAGACCGTGCCATCCGCCTTGAGCGCGAGCGAATGACGCGACCCCGCTGACATGGCGACGATGTCGACGAGGCCTGGAATCATGGTGGGTGTATTCCGGTAGACCGTCGTGCCATCACCGAGTTCACCGTTGCTGTTACTCCCCCAGGCCCAGAGCGTGCCATCCGACTTGAGTGCGAACGCGTGAGCATTCCCGGCTGAAATGGAGATGACACCGCTCAGTCCCGGCTTCTGCACGGGGAGGTTGCTCTGCGGCGTCGTGCCATCGATTCCCCAGGTCCAGACGGTGCCATCGGACCTCAAGGCCATGCTGAACCTGCTTCCCGCCGACACCGAGATGAGCCCCGTGGGGGCCGTTGCCTGGACAGGGACACTGGTGGAGTCCTCCGTTCCAGTCCCAAGCTTCCCATAGTAACCCGCCCCCCAAGCCCAGATGGTTCCATCCCAGCGCAGCGCAAGGGAATGAAAGGGACCTGCCGAAACCATTCGGACATTGGTGAGGTTCTGCACCTGCGTGGGAGTGTAGTGGGCAGAGGATTCGGTTCCGATGCCCAGCTGGCCAAAGAAGTTGTTGCCCCATCCCCAGACCGTGCCGTCGGAACGCAGCCCTATTACGCTCAGGTTCGAGGTCGACACCGTCTTCATGCAACTCAACACCGACACTCGCAGCGGATTCTGCGCGGAGTGGTCCGGAGGGAAGTCGTTCCCCAGGCTGCCATGTCCGCTGTAGCCCGCGCCCCAGATACTGGCGTCGGCTCGCACCGCCAGCGAAGTATCATCCCCCGCGGCCAGCAATGACTGGGGAGAGAAGACATCTGACTGGGTCTGGGGAAATACTGCGCCCAGGCCTCCACAGTCGGTCATGAGCCGGTACGTGGATGAGAACCCGGCGTATTGCTCGAAGTCGACATCACTGACCTGGAAGGTGTGCGAGACCTCGTATCGATTGACGACCAGACCCGTGAGGGTATCCGTGTAGCTGTCGAGAAAAGTGACGCTCAGCGGAGCCGTCGTGTACGCACTGTTCGTCCCGCATCCCGGGGCCTGGGTGAGCCGGGTCCGCGCATAGGAGCCACTCGCACTCGGCAGCAGCACGATGTCGGCCGGGGCAGGCTGCAACCATGATACGCGGACGCTGCGAACGCCGTTGCTCCCCGTGACGGTGTAGCCACGGTAGGACGGCCTGGAGGTATCGGCGTAGTCGAACTCACAGCCCGGGTAGTCCACCTGCGCCCTCACGGTGCGACCGGTGGGGGCATTGGCGCTCAGGTGGTGTTCGACGCCTCGTGCATCCACATAACCACTGGCCACCGGAAGGTCTCGCGGATGTCGCTCCAGCAGGACCTCGGTGGAGGCTGCCTCCCCGAGGCTCGCGACCTCTTCGTCGCCCTCTCCGACCTGACAACCCATCAGCCCCACCACGATGGAAATCACCGCGACACGCAAGGTAGCGCGTGAATCCAGGCACCCCGCATGCGACTCGATGGATGTACTTCCGGCGCACCGTCTCGGATGAAACGTCTTCACAAGGAAGCTCCTGACTCGATTTGGACCGGGCAATCCATGTGACACCCAGGCCCATGCCGAAAAATTACGGCAATACAGGCAAATCTAGCAAGTCAGTGCCAGTTGCCTGACGAGCGCAACGCTATTGCCGTTGAAACTCGGGTGAGCCAAGCAGCAACCCCGCGATGAGCTGCACGTCGACGGGGCCTGGTTCTCCTTCAGCGCTGGCGGCCTCGGTGCGACGAGACAGCGCCGCGAGCACCGTGGCCCGTGTCTCCGCCGAGGGCGCTGTCCCCAACAGCGTGTGCCCCAATGTGTCCACCCAGGCCTCCGCCGTGGGTGTCGCTGGCGTGGCGAGTGACGAAAGTGTCACACGCGCTCCGGGAAGCCGCCCCGACACCAGGTCCAGACTGAAGTTGAGCCGAGCCACCAGCGCGCCACTGTTCACCCACGGCGCCGCCCCTTCCGGAAAGCCCGTGGGCGCGGGCGCGCGGTAGAGCGGCTCACCCATCCTCGCCAGCGCCTGCACCAGCCGGGGACGCACCTCCACTTGCGCCCTCGTCGCACGCAGCGCGGACACCACGAACTCGAACGGCGTCTTCACCTTCGCCCCTCGTGCCTCGGGAGCCCAGAACTCCGGCGAGTCGATGAGCGCGCGATACACCGTGGGCAGGTCCCCGTCCGAGTCGAGGAACACCTTCGCCAACCGGTCCACCAACGCGGGCGGCGGCGTGTCCGAGACGAAGCGCCGCGCCAGCTTCGTCGCCAGGTGCCGCGCGGTCGCCGGGTGACGCGCGAGCAGGTCCAGCACCTTCTCTCCATCCGCCTCGCCACCGCGCGCGGGGATGACCTGTCCGAGGACCTGCTTGGCCTCCGTGTCATGCGCCCGCCGCCGGAAGATGAACTCCGGCGCGCGGCGAGGATGCCGGATGCTCCACCCCGTGAAGCTGCGCGCCACCTCTCGCACGTCCTGCTGTGAATAGCCCCCGTCCACGCCCAGCGTGTGGAGCTCCAGCAGCTCGCGCGCATAGTTCTCGTTGAGACCCGGCCTCGGCCCGGACACCGCAGGCTCGTCATCGCCGTCGCCGTCCTCCTCCATCATCATCGGAGCCACGCCGCGCCTCGCCAGTCGCTCCCCGAGCTTCGGCAGGCCGTCGCGAGTGCTCGTCCAGTTGTCCAGATAGACGAGCATCGCCGGGTGGCGCGCCGTCGCCCCCAGCAAGTCCCTGAAGCGCCCGAGGACATGCGGGCGGATGGCGTCACGCTCGTACGACGTCACCATCCACCGCACCGCGCCTTTGTTCGCGGACACGTTGAAGTGGTTGAACCAGAAGTCCACCAGCACCTCCTCCAGTGGATTCGGTCCCTCCACCGCCCGGAGCACCTTGGCGGCGGACAGCTCCAGGCCAATGCGCGCGGTCGGCAACAACTCCCGGCCATCCAGCAGCGCCTGCTCCCGCTCCCTCTTGCCGGGGTAGTCACTGACGAGCTGGGTCATCGACATCGTCAGGGTGGGCAGCTCCCGGAGCTTCGCCTCCAGCACCGGTGACATCGGCGCGTCCCGCCGCGCGAGTCGCGCCTCCACCCAGCCCCGCACGCCCAACGCGCGGACCTCGGCCAGGTCACGCTCCGACGGACCGAAGGCCCACCGCTGGAGCAGGTGCACCTCCGCGCCCGGCCCCAAGTCGAGCGGCGCCTCACCACGGACGGGGTGCGGGCTGCTCGCACATGAGAGCAGAACGGCCACCAGGAAGCAGAGGAACACAAGGCGCATGGCTGGAGATTGAACCCGCGGAGGCGCCCGAAGTTACAGCGCGTTCAGCCTCGCTCGCCTGCCCTCCCCCGGGGTCGCCTCGACGGAAGCGGACGCGATGTCAACCATCACTTGCCTCGCGAAGGTCGCCCCGGGACGCACCCGATGTTGCTTGAACCCGAGGCCAAGATGCTTTTCGTATGCATACCAACGATGGGTGGGTGCCCCCCGGCACCGGACCGGTCATCCATCGACCCGGACCTTCATGAGCCTACCTCCCGAACAGCGCGTCACCTCCTGCGTGCCCCTGGGCGTGCTGCTCTCGCTGGTGCTGTTCAGCGGGTGCTCCGCCTTCGACTCGGGCAACGACACGAGCCAGAACTCGGACCGGCTCACCGCGCCCTTCGAGCCGAATGTGAATCTGCTCGCGGATGTGAACCGCGATGGCGTGGTGGACGCGGAGGACGAGGCGGGCGAGGACGCGTGGACCGCCGACCGGGGCGCCATCTTCCTGGCCAACATCGACGATGACCAGGAGCTCTGCGCCTTCAGCATGTCCTCCTCCATCCTGAGTGATGACGCGCTGGCGGCCTGCAACGACGCGCGGGACTCGGAGGTGAATGGGGACGAGGACCTGTTGGACCTGGCACGGCTGCGCGTCGAGCGCTGGGCGGACGCGCCGGGCTACGCGGTGGGGAGCATCTCCGTGACGGGGCCCGCGAGCGACAAGGTGCGCCTGTTCAAGCAAATCGATGGGGAGTTCGTCTCGTTCCGCATCGCCAACGTCCTGCCCCTGTCAGCGAAGAACCTGCGCGAGGGCGTGAACATCGCCATCGAGGCCAACGACATCGCGAGGGACCCGGCGGAGTGGGACGGGTACGCGGACGTGGTGCTGTCCATCTACCACGTGGACCGGCCGCAGGAGCGGTTCCAGGACACGGTGCGCCTGCGCGTCGCGCCGGTGGTGATGTTCCATCACCTGACGCCGGTGCGGAACGTCTACGTGTCGCGGTTGGATATCGAGGACTCGTCGCGCTTCCGTGGCGATTTGGGCAGGGCCCTCGCCGAGTCCGGGGAGCCGACGGCCTTCTCCGAGTTCGCGGTGGAGGACCTGTGGGCGCAGGACTACTTCGAGCCCGCATACATGTCGATGCCCCGGCTCGAGGGTGGCGGCGCCCAGCACGTCATCCAGGTCAACTACCGTTCGGCCAACGTGAACTGGGGCGCGACCAAGGCCCCGCTCCGAGAGGCGGGCCGCATCGTCTACTGGCTCCGGGGCAGGAATCAGGCGGCGGTGCAGCAATACCAGACGGGCATGTCCTCCGAATCCCAGACGCTCAACTCCCTGGGCAACACGGAGGTCATCCCGCCCTACGAGAAGGACGGCGTGAAGTATCCCCTGGGGCGGCTCTTGCGCGGCCGGGGTCCCGACTCGGAGCCCGACTTCCAGCCGGACCCCAGCTTCACGAAGATGCTGGAGGCCCAGGCCGTGCAGCCGCCGGTGTACCTGGACACGTCCTGGCTCGCCGTGGCCCACGTGGACGAGACGCTCAGCTTCCTTCCCGCCGACACGCCTCGCGGCTGGATTGCGCTGGTGGCGGACCCGGCCCAGGCGCGGCGCATGTTGCAGAACGCCCAGGCCCAGGGACATGGCGAAGCGAAGCTCTTCACAGGCATGCGCTGGCCGTATGACCGGCCCGCGGAAGCGACGGTGTCGGAGCTGTTGAACCATGCCGGGGTGATGGACGCCAACGCGCGGGCGGCGCTCGAAATCGACGAGCAGTTGCTCATCCTGCGTGAAGCGACGGGCCTCACCGACGACGAGATTGTCCGCGTGCCCTTTCTCTTCCAGAACGCACCGAACGGCGCGACGGCGCTGCAACCCGGGACGGTGAATCTCCTGTCGGTGTCCCGCTCGCTCGTCATCGCGCCGGACCCGCACGGGCTCGTCATCGACGGGAAGGACATCTTCAAGGTGCAGCTCGAAGAGGCGCTGGCTCCTCACGGCATCCGGGTGCACTGGACGGACACCTGGGACCTCTACCACCTGGGAGGTGGCGAGGTTCATTGCGCGACGAACAGCGCGCGCGAAGTGCCTTCAACGAAGTGGTGGGAGAGCGGCCGATGAGTCACGCACTGTCCGCCGGCCTGGGCGCCGCGCTGTTGATGCTGTTGTTCACCTCGTCCTCCAGCGCCCAGACGCCCCCTGTGGATGGACTGGGCGAGCTGCGAGAAGAAGTCGCCCGCGCGCGGCAGCAGACGCCCGAGGCCTTCACGCGCCTGGAAGCGGTCATCCCCCAGGTAGAGGTGCTGGACTCACGCAAGCGGGGCACCCTCGCCGCCGCCGCGCCGCTGTTCCGACAGTTGGGCGCGCAGGCGCTGTGGCCCATGGTGGAGCGGCTGGTCTTCGACGCGGGCCTGGCGACTCAACCCGCGCGCGACTCGGCGAAGCTGGCCCTCCAAGTGGGCATGGTGGAGGCCACCGGGGACCTGCGGGACGCGCGACTCCTGCCGCTGTGGAAGACCCTGCTGGAAGGCGCGGAGACGCGGCGGCCCGCGCGCCGCGCGGCGGCGGTGGCCCTGGCGAAGCTGGAGTCCCTTGAGGCGGCGGCGCTGCTCATCACGCTGTCCCCCCAGGAGGGCTTCCGCGGAGAGACGGTGCGCGAGGCCATGGGCCAGTGTCGCAGGCTGGTGGTCGCCCAGGCGCTGGCGGATGCCCTCGCGCGCACCCCGGCGCCCTCGGAGGCCCGGCGGCTCGCCGTGGCGCTGGGCGACATCGGCTCCTTCTGGGCGTGGAAGACGTCCCAGCCGAAGGCCGCTCCCGAGGAAGGTGACGTGCGCCGCGTGGCCGCCGAGGCCCTGGTCAACGCCTGGCTGAACTACACCGGAGACGTCCAGCAGGCCCTCACCCAGGCCCTCATGCGCGTGGATGCGCCGGAGACGGGAGCCCTCATCCAGTCGATGCGGGCTCGCACGCGGGAGTCCAACCACCCCGCGCTGGAAGGCCTGTCGCGGCGGATGGCGAACAACCCGCTGCGCTGAGCGTCAGGGCGCCTCGATTTCCATGCGGTAGCCCACGCCGCGCACCGTCTGGATGGCGAAGCGCGAGGCGCTGTTCCACCCCAGCTTCTTCTTCAGGCTGGAGACGAAGTTGTCCACGGTGTGCGGGTCCACGACGATGTCACGGCCCCACACCGCGTCGAGGATGTCATCGCGGCGCAGCACGCGCTCACGCTCGCGCACCAGGAAGGCCAGCAGGTCGAACTCCGTGCGCGTCAGCTCCACGTTCGCGCCCTCGGGCGTCTCCAGCTTGCGGCGGTCCAGGTCCATCCGATAGCCGCCGAAGCGCACCTGCTTCGCCGGAGCACCGCCACCCGCGCGGCGCACCAGCGCGCCCACCCGGGCCAGCAGCTCGCGCAGGCGGTAGGGCTTGCCCAGGTAGTCCTGCGCGCCCGCCTCGAAGCCGCGCACGACGTCATCCTCCAGCGTGCGAGCGGTGAGCATCAGCACCGGCGAGGTGACACCTTCCTCGCGCAGCGACCGGCACAGCGTGTAGCCGTCGCCATCCGGCAACATGACGTCCAGGAGGATGAGCTGGAAGGCACCGCGGGCCAGGTGCTCGCGGGCCTCGCGCACGGAGGCCGCCTCTTCCACGGCGTAGCCTCCCTGATGCTCCAGGCTGTCGCGCAGCGCGAGCCGCAGGTTCGGGTCATCCTCCACGAGCAGGATGGTGGGCTGGGTGGGGTTCATAGCGTCGCGTTGGGGGGAAAGGAGAGTTCGAAGGTGGTGCCCTCGGAACTGGAGGCCACCACGCGAAGGGTACCGGAGTGCAAGCGCATGATGCGGCGACACAGCGCGAGCCCCAGGCCACTGCCGGGGACTTCGCGCCCCTGCCCGGGCAGGCGGACGAACTCGCCGAAGACGCGCTCCCAGTCTCCCGGAGCAATGCCCACGCCGTTGTCGGAGAAGCGCACGCGTCCACCCGGCAGCGCCTCCACGCGCAGGCGCACGGGGACGCGGGTGTTGTAGGCGCAGGCGTTGCGCGCGAGGTTGGAGAGCAACAGGCGCAGGAGCTGGGCGTCGGCGCGCAGCTCCAACTCGCCCACCTCCGCCTCCAGCTCCACGGGGATTTTCGACCAGGCTTCCAGGTCCCTGCGCAGCAGCGACACCAGCTCGTCCAGGCGCACCGGCTCCAGCCTCGGCACCCAGCGGCCCTTGTCGATGCGGTTGAAGGACAGGAGGTTCTCCACCAGGAAGCCCAGCCCATCCGCCTCGCGAACGATGCGCGCCGGATAGTCCCGGGCGTCCGTGCCTTCGGCGAGCCGCCACTCGAGGGTCTCCGCGAGCAGGCGGATGGAGGCCAGCGGCGTGCGCAGCTCGTGCGACACCGTGGCCACGAAGTCGCTCTTCAGCTCCAGGAAGCGGTACTTGCGGTGCTGCGCGAGGAAGGCCAGCGCGGCGATGCCCAAGGCCAGCCCCGCGCACAGCACCACCATGCCCGTCTTCAAGCGGTAGCGGCTCTCCAGCGCGGCCTGGGCCCGGGCCCACTCGGGCGTGGCCACCGACAACGGCAGCGCGTCCAGCGACAGCACCGCCGCGTCCCCGAGCAGCCGCACCTTGCCCTCGGTGTCCAGCAATCCGCGCTCGCGCATCTCGCGCGTGAGCGACTCCAGCAGCTCGGACGCATCCACCGCCACGCCTCGCACCTGGTTGCCACCGCGCGGCTCCAGGTACCAGCCGGCGCGCACCAGGGCCGGGCCCGGGAGGGACGCCGGCAGGGGCAGCGGACGGGCCGTCAGCTCGCGAGCGCGCGACTCGAAGTCGTCCACCGGCGCGCCCACCTTCGTGGAGAGCGCGGCCACCCGCTCCAGCAGGAACTGGAAGTCCACCGGAGTGAAGCGCGAGCGGCGGGACAACAGCAGCCGCTGGAGGCCATCCAGCCGGCCACCCTTGCCGTCCGCCAGGCCGTCCCGCACCAGCGCCTGCATGAGCTGCGGCACCGGGTCGCCGCGCTCCGCCAGCGACTCCAGCACCACCAGCAGGCCCGGCACGTCCCGCGTGGAGGCGAGCACGTATTGCGAGCGGTGCTGCAAGAGCGCCATCAGCGCCACCGTGGAGGCGCGACGGTCTCCCCGCGCGAGCGCCAGCTCCACCGCCCGCGTCCTCACGAGCCGCTCCGCCCACGGGTCTTCCGGGTCCTCCGACACCTCCGTGCCGGCGCGCAGCCGCGCATACCGCTCGCGGGCCGGCGAGACGTCACCGGTGTCATGAAGCGCGAGGCGGGGCAGCACCTGGGTGCCGCGCTCGCGCAGATAGAGGCCGGTGTCGGGAGCCAGCGGGTCCGCCACCGCGGCCTCGAGGGCGGGCTTCGCGGCCTCCAGTTTGTCGTGCAGGGACTGCGTCAGCGACGCGCGCGCATACTGCTCCAGCGCCTCGCGCCGCGAGTCGAGCGAGAGCCGGGCGTCCTCCCGCTCGTTGGCGAAGATGCGATGGAGGTAGCCCAGTCCCCAGCCGAGCCCGACGAGGCCCAGCAGCAGCGCGACGAGCATGGGCAGCAGCCTGCGGAGCATGCTCGCGGCTACCTTCCGGGGCCCGGGCCCGTGTCGGGGTCCATGGTGGAGAGGGAGCCCGGGGGGCCGAAGCGGTCCTTGCGCTGGTCCAACGCGCCCGCCTTCTTGATGAGCGCGCCCAACTCCACCACGTCCGGACGGCTCACCAGCGGCTCCCCGATGTCCTGCCAGAGCGCGTGCAGCCGCGGCCAGTCGAGCGTGCGCGTCCAGTAAGAGCCGCGCAGCTTCTCCGCTAAGGCGGCGGCCACGTACACCAGCCGCGTGGAGGCGGCGACGCGCGCGGAGGACGAGCGCAGGACGCTGGAGGGCAGCAGCTTCTGCACGCGGCGCCACATGGTGTTCTCGCCCTCTTCATAGAGGACGCGCAGGGTGCCGAAGGCGATGGCGGGCCCTATCAGCTTCACCTCGTAGATGGCGGTGACGGACGTGCCCACCGCCAGCGGCACGGGCTCTGGCTCCGCGTCATCGTCGAACGGCTCCGGCGTGGCGGACTGGTTCTCGTACCCCACCAGTCGGTAGCGGGCCACGGCCTTCCGGTCGAACTCCAGTTGCACGCCCACGTCGGTGAAGGACTCGCGTGCGCGCACGCTCACTCGCACCACGTGGTAGCCCTTGCGACTTGGCGACGGGAAGCCTTCCACGTGGA
Organism: Myxococcus sp. CA033; assembly: GCF_013336625.1. NCBI lineage: Bacteria > Pseudomonadati > Myxococcota > Myxococcia > Myxococcales > Myxococcaceae > Myxococcus > Myxococcus sp. CA033. The sequence goes on from NZ_JABUMU010000002.1 coordinate 141,317, forward strand.
TGACGAACGGGCCCACCACGTCGCCGTCCTCGCCCACTTCGAAGCTGTTGACGAAGTCCTCCACCCGCACGGCCTCCTCCGCCGGCAGGGAGTCGCGCTCCAGATAGCCTCGCGTCAGCGCGTACGAAGCCGTGCTCACCTGGAACGTATACGTGGAGATGCGCTCCTCCTCCGTGTCGATGGTCGGATTGACGCCGTGGCCCCGCGTGTCTGAATCGCGCAGCGGCTTGCTGCCAGGAGCGAAGAGGCTCTGGTTCGTACCGTCGGGCCCGAGCACCGAGAGCTGGGGCAGCGCCCACGGTGGAGCCCGGTCGCGAATGTCCCCGGCCCGGGGGACGACCATCCACGCGACACCATCTGACTCCAGTCGCAGCGGGGGAGCGAACGGAGCCAGCGGAGCGAAAGCGTGGGACGCCGTGCCATTCGTCGCGGCGACGGGCGGGGACGACGTCACGGGCGCAAGCTCCACCTGCACGGTGAGCGTCTGGCCCGACTCCACCTTCACGTCCGCGCGCGTGACGGCCTGGAAGGACTCCTTCTCGAAGCGCAGCGCGTAGAGACCCGCCGGGAGCTGGGCGAGCTGGTAGTGGCCCTTCGCGTCCGTCAGCACGGTGCGCGGCGCCGGGAGCATGGGGGACGTCGCTGAGACCTTCACCCCCACGAGGGGCTGCTGGCTCCGCGCCTGGAGGACCGAGCCCGCCACCGTGCCCACCTGTGCCCACGCCGACGTGGCGAGACACAGGAGGACACCGCACAGGGAGCGCAAGAGAGCGGTCTTCATCGTGGGACCAACGCGGACACCGGGCGGAGCCTTCCCTTCGGATTCAGCCCAGCGTGCCGCAGGTGGAGCCCGGCTGCATCACGGTTCCATCATGGAGCCGGGGCCTTGGACTCTCGCGCTACTTCACCGGAGCGAAGGGCACGTCCAGCACCGGCCGGGACTTCGCGTCCGGCAGGTCATAGTGCCACCACTCCATGCGGTTGGGCGCGAAGCCCGCGCCTTCCATCGCCTCTCGCAACACCTCGCGGTGTTTGCGCGACGCCTCGCTGCCACCGGCATAGCCGTGGTGCGCCTCTGGCGTGAAGGTGTCGAAGGCGGTGGGCATCTCCACCTCCTTGCCCTCCAGCGTCACCATCGTCAGGTCCACCGCCCCACCCCGGTTGTGGTTGGAGCCCTTGCGAGGGTCCGCCACGTAGCCGGGCACGGGCATGATCTTCCACATCTCCCACTGCACGGCCCGGGGCCGGTAGCAGTCGTAGACCTTGAGCCGGTAGCCCTTGGGCCGCAGCACGTCCGCCGCCGCCTTCAGCTTGCGCGCGGACTCCGGCAGCAGCAGGCAGCGCGCCGTGTCCGGATACACCTGCTTCTTCAGGAAGTTGTCCGCCGTCGCGTAGCGGAGGTCCAGCGCCAGGTCCTCCACCACCGTCGTCGCATCCACGAGCGGCGCGATGTCACCCGCCTTCGCGCCCTTGGCCTTCGTGGGCTTCGCCGCGTCGCCCGTGGGCTTCGCCGCGCCACCGTTCTGGGCCAGCGCCGTGCCGCTCACACACAGCCCCAGCACCACCACCCACCCCAGCCGCGTCGTCATGCTCATGCCCCCACCGTGTAGCGCGTCGGGTCCGGGACTCCCGCTTCCTCGAAGCCCTTCTTGCGCAACAGACAGCTGTCACAGCGTCCACAGGCGAGCCCCTGTGCATCGGGGTCGTAGCAGGAGTGCGTCATCCCGTAGTCCACGCCCAGCCGCGTGCCTTCGCGGATGATGTCCGCCTTCGTGAGTCCGGACAGCGGCGCGTGGACCGTGAAGCTCGCGCCCTCGACGCCCGCCTTCGTCGCCAGGTTCGCCATCGCCTCGAACGAGCGGATGAACTCCGGGCGGCAGTCCGGATAGCCGCTGTAGTCCACCGCGTTGACGCCGATGTAGATGTCCGTGGAGCCCACCACCTCCGCGAGCCCCAGCGCCAACGAGAGGAACAGCGCGTTGCGCGCGGGCACGTACGTCACGGGGATGCCGTGGCTCATCTCATCGGCCGGCCGGTCCTTCGGCACGTCGATGTCCGCGGTGAGCGCCGAGCCGCCAATCTGCCGCAGGTCGATGCTCACCACGCGGAAGTCCTTCACGCCCATGGCGCTCGCGACGTCCCGCGCCCGCTCCAGCTCCACCACGTGTCGCTGCCCGTACGCCACGGCGAGACACACCGGCTCGAAGCCCTTCGCCTTCGCCATGGCCACGCACGTCGTGGAATCCAGGCCACCCGAAATCAACACCACCGCTCGCTTCGCCATCAGTCCCTCCGCACTCCCTGCACCTTGTACGCCGTCTTGCACGTCGCGGGAGTACACGTACAGGAGCCCGGCAGGAAGACATCTGTCAGCGAACCGCACGCCAGGGACACGTCGTAGCCGTTCTCCGTGGGAGCAGGCGGGCTGCCGTCGGGGACGCCTCCGTCGAACGCGTTGCAGTCCCGGTTGAGCACGCGCGCCTGGCTGTCACTGAAGATGGTCACCTTCAGCGACTCCTCGATTTGCGAGTCCTTGCAGCCGGTGCCGCACGAAGCGCGCGGCGCCGTGGCACGAAGCGCGGAGTCGACAAGCTGCCCCTCGTACTTCGCTTCGCGGTCAAAGCCCTGCACGGTGAACCAGCCAGTGCCACCGTCGTCGTTCTTGGAGAACGTGCCCTCGAAGCGGAACACGCCGCCGTCGTCGAGCTGCGCGAACTCCGGCATCGCCGCGTCGCAGGTGGTGTTCGCCGGGTCCAGCCGTGCCTCGAACTGGAAGGTGCCCAGGAGCTGATTGCCCGGGTACACGGGGTCCGAATAACAGGCCATGGCCGTCACGACGGCGGCGGCGGGGAGGACGGAGAGGGCAATGTGCTTCAGGCGCATACGGCGCGGAGGCTACACGGCTACCCGACGTCGAGCACGCAAAGGGCCACGGCACGGAAGGCGCCTCCACGTCCGAGCACCGCGCCCACATCCACCCGCGCTGGGTCACTCCCGCGCACCTCCGCATCCAGACGCGCCAGGACGCGCCCCGCGGCGAGCGAGGCGGGCACCGCTCGGAAGGCCGCCACCGCGGCGGCCTCGAAGCCGGGCACCTCTCCAGGACGAGACAGCTTCACGCCGTCCTCGCCCAGCACGAGGGCCAGCGCGGACAGGTAGCCCAGCTCCACCGAGCCGAAGCACGACAGCGCGCCCGCGCCCAGCACCAGCGCCTCCGAGCTGACCAGGTACCCCTCCACGCCACCCGAGGGGTCCACGTACACCCGCAGGCCGCTGGCTCCCAGCGACGACAGCAGGGGACGCAGCGCGGCGAAGAGTCGGGGGAAGCGCTCGGCCGTCACCTGCAGCGAGTCCGCGGGCAGCGCATGCTCGAAGCCCGTGGGCACCGGCAGCGCGGACACGGATGCCGCGGGCACCGTCGCCGTGCTGGAGGACAAGGCCGCGCCGACACCGTCCGCGCGCTCGGCGGCGTCCTGACGCTCCAGGAGCCGCAGGGCCTCCGCGAAGAGCGTCCAACCATCCACGTCCAGCGGCGCCGCGCGCAGCAACTCCGGCCAGACGCGCACGGCGAACGGCGCGCCTTCAATCACCGGAGAGAGCCGCTCGCATGCGAGGCGGAGGACCTCTGGAGACAGGACCCCCGCGTCGAAGAGGCGCTCTGCGAGCCGGGCCGCGGGGGACACGAGCTGCGCGTCCAGATAGCCGCGGAGGATGGACTCCAGCACCCCGGGCTCGTCGGTGAGCCGCTCGCGCAGCCCCAGGGCCTCGCCCGTGAGGCCGCGCTGCTCCGCCAGCCTCGCGCGGCGAGCGAGCCGCTCCTCCGTCTCCGGCAGCGCCTCCAACTGCGCGACGGCGTCCGCCACCTGGCCCAGGACCTCGTAGGCATCCGCCAGTCGCTCGCGATGGGGCGTGGCCGCGTCGGGCCCCTCCTCCACCGTCAGCCGCTCCGCGAGCGACACGAAGACAGCGGGCTCCTTCGACTCGTCTACCAGCGCCAGCAGGTTGCGCAGCGCGGGCAGGCTGGTGCCATCGGCGTCCAGCGCGCGCTCGAAGGCCGCGCGGGCCGGGTCGGGCTGGTCCAGCGGGCTCAGCAACAGCTCGCCGTGCTCCAGGTGCAGCGCGGCCAGGACGCGGGCGTCCTCCTCCACCTCGATGAGCCGCGCCAGCGAGCGAGCGGCGGCGTCGAAGCGGCCCAGCCCGTACTCCAGCGTGTGACGCTCGCGCAGCAGCGGCTTGCGGCGCGACGTCCATCCCTCCGCCGCCATGGCCAGCGCTTCCACGCGCGCGGCATCAGACAGGGCGCGCACACGGCCGAGCACCGCTTCCGAGAGCGCCTCCGGGTGCTTCTCCAGCCCCGGCAACAACAGGGTGAGCCGGGTGCCGAAGTTCGCATCGGACGACAGCTCGTCCAGGGCCCGCAGGCGCTGGAGCGCCGGGGCATCCGCCGCGCGAAGCACTTCGTCACGCAGGGCGACGGCGAAGGGCTCGTCACGCGTGACGGAGAGGGCCGCCAGCTCCAGCAGTCCTTCCGCGTCGCGCTCGGCGCGCAGGCCGTCCGCGAGGGCGGAGGCATGGGCCGCATCCGCGTCCGGCTGAGCCACCAGGGCCCACAGCGCCTCGCGCGTGCGCGCCGTATCGCCGGCCTGCGCGGCCATGGCCAGCGCATCCGTCAGCTCTCCGGCGGCCATGGCGGGCGCGAAGCCCACCTGGAGCGCGCGAGTGAAGGCACCCAGCCGGCCGAAGCGCTCCGCCAGCTCCGCGGGCGCGAGGATGTCCGGCGCTTCGGTGGCGATGCGCTCGATGACCTCCAGCGCTTCACCGTGCTCGCCCGCCTTCTCCCAGAGGTCCGCGGCCTCCAGCAGCAGCGGCGGACGCTCCTCCGGCGAGGCGAGCCGCGCCGCCTGGAGCAGCGCCTTGGCGGCCCGGGGCGCCTCACCCAGGGCGCGATGCAGGTGGGCGACGCGCATCGCCGCGTCCACGTCCGGCTCGGTCGCCACGGCGGCCTTCGCCGCCTTCAGCGCGTCCCGCAGCCGCCCCGCGCTCTCGAAGGCCCGAGCGGAGGACAAGAGGAGCACCAGCCGCTCGCGACCGGAGACCAGCTCCGCGCGAGCCACCTGTACCTCGGCCCGGCGCGCGGGCTCATCACGCAGCAGCTTCTCCAGCTCCTCCAGCGCGACGGCATAGCCCGCGCCCGAGGCGCCACGCTCGACGACGGCTTCGAGCGACTCGCGGGCCCGCGACACCTGGTCCGAGTCGCGGAGCAGCGTGGCCAGCTCCAGCCGCAGGACGGACGCCTCGTCGGCATCCTCCAGGTGAGGCACCAGTCGCTCCAGCGCATCCAGCAGCCGCGTCGTCTCCCCCCGCTCGCGCAGCCCCGTCACGAGGGCGCGCAGCGCGGTGACATCCTCGGGGGCGGCCTCGGCCGCGCGCTGGGTGAGTTCCCAGGCCGCGTCCACGTCCGCGAGCGACTCAGCGGCCACGGTGGCGGCGGCCAGCAACAACTCGGCGGCGCGCACTCCGCCAGCGGCCTCGGCGCCGGACTCGTACACCGCCAGCAGGTCGCCGTGGCGCCCCAGCGCGCGCAGGCCCGCCACCGCGCGGTCGATGACGGAGGCATCCGCCGGACGCAGTCGCGCGAGCGGCAGCAGCGCGTCGATGGCGTCCTTCGGGTCGTCGAAGAGGTCCGCCGCGCGGCGGTACAACACCTCCGCCGTCGCCGTGTCCTCCGCCCGCCGGGCCAGTTGCAACGAAGCCCGGTACAGGCCCGGCGCGTTGCCCGTGCGCGAGTGGACTTCCGCCAGCAGCGACAGCGCCTCGCGGCCGCGCTCGCCTTCCGGCTCCAGCGACACCACCGACTCGAAGGCATCCGCCGCGTCGTGGTACGCGTTCGCGCCCAGCGAGGCATGGCCCAGCCGCAGCCACGTCCGCGCGCGCACCGTCACGGGCAGCGTCTCGCCACCGGCCGACAGCAGGCGTCGGTCATACGGTCGCGCGGCGGCGGGGCCTCCGCTCTGGGCCGCGAGCTCCGCGCGCGCGGAGAGCGCCTCCACGTCGTCGCCCGAGGAGCCCAGGTACACGTCGAACGCCTCGGCGGCCAGCAGCGCCTCGCCCGCGTCCAGCAAGCGGGTGGCGCGCTCACGCAAGAGCGGCAACGCTTCCTCGGGAGGCAGGGCCGCGGCGCGCACGGCCAGCAACTCCGACAGCCGGCGCACGTCTCCGGCCGCGCGCTCGCGCACGCGCTCGAAGGCCTCCACGCTCGCGGGGCTCAGCTCGAAGGCCCGGTCCTCGCACAGCAGCGCGCGCTCGCGGGCACCCGCCGCGCGGAAGGCCCGGGCGGCGGCGAGGTAGCTGTCCGCGGCGTCGGCATCCGACTGGCGCTGGGCCCGGCGCAGCATCAACTCCGCGAGCGACTGCGGGTCCTCGTTCTCCTCCAGGAAGGCGCGGTGCCGCGAGAAGACAGGCTCGCGGAAGGGGTCGGCCTCCAGCAGCACGGCGTCGAACTCGGCCGCGTCCGCGTGGCGCTTCACCTCGTGCAGCAGCTCCGCCGCCTGCGCGGTGAGGTCCAGGTCATCCGGGCGAGCGGACCGCGCGGCGATGAAGGCCGCCGCCGCCGCATCCGGGCGCCCCGCCCTGTCGCGGTACAGCACTGCCGCGCGCTGGAGCAGTGCCGCGCGACGCTCCGTGTCCGGCTCACCCTCGGCGCACTCCTCGTACCAGGCCGCCAGCTCCGCCAGCCGTCCGTCCCGCTCCAGGAGGCGGGCCAGCAGCGTCTCGGCTTCATCCAGCGAACGGTCCTGCCGCAGCGCTCCGCGCAGGAAGCGCTCCGCCTCGTCCGTATCCGCGAGCACGCCCAGGTGCAGCTTCGCCAGCCGCAGTCGCAGCGCCGCCGCTTCCTTCGCGTCGTCCAGCAGGGGCAGCGCGCGCTCCAGCCAGAGGGCCTCCGCGTCGGCATCGTCCCGGCGCTCCGCGAGCGCCGCGCCCAGCCGCGCCGTGCCCAGGTCCTCCGCCAGCGAGAAGGCGCGATCCAGCGCGCTCTCCGCAGCGGCCAGGTCCAGCTTCACATCGCGCAGCAGCTCCGCGCGCCGACGCTCGCACGCGGCGGCCTCGGGGGCGCGCCCACGCGACTCCAGCAAGTCTCGCGCGTCCGCCAGTGCCCGGAGCGCGTCGTCCGCGCGGCCCGTGGCCTCCGCGAGACTCGCCTCTTCGTCATGGGCCGCGAGCGTCGCGGCCACGTCGCCCACCTGGAGGCTGAGCGCGGCCACATGGCGCAGCTCCGCGAGCAGCTCCAGCGAGCGACCCGTCTCGCGGTAGAGCGAGGCGAGCTGGAGGCGCAGCGGCAACGGCATCGTCGCCATCTCCGCCGCGCGCGACAGCAGCGACGCCGCCACACCCGCGTCGGCGAGCGCGGCACGCGCCTTCTCCGCGAGCACCACGAGCCGCCGCACCGTGTCCTCGGAAGGCGCCAGGGCGCGAGCGTGGGTGACGAGCACCTCGAACGCGCCGCGCGGGTCGTCCTTCTCCAGCAGCGCGGAGAGCCGCTGCACCGCGGGCTCGCACAGGGGACGCTCGACGAGCAGCTTCCGGTACGCCCCCACCGCGCGCTTCGTCTCGCCCGCGCTCTCCGCCAGCTCCGCCAGCCGCAGCCAGGTGGCCTCGGCCGCGTCGGCGCTCGCGGTGAAGTCCGCCGTCGCGGCCAGCGTCTCCTGGAGCGGCAGGGCCTCCAGCACCGCGCCGCGCAGGTAGAGCAACTCCGCCAGCGACGCCAGCTCCGCGCCGCGCGCCGGCACCAGGGAGTGCGCCTTGCGCGCCAGCTTCAGCGCGCGGTCCAGGTCCTGGGCATCCCGCGCGTACGCGGCGCCCTCGCGCAGGAGCGTGGCCGCCTCGGACGTCGTGGCGCTCTCGGCGGCGGTCTCCAGCAGGGCCGCGGCCTCGCGCAGCTCTCCGCGCCCGGCCACCAGCGACACCAACCGGCGTCGCACGTCCGAGTCGCCGGGAGCAAACCGCAGCGATTGTCGCAGCGCCGCCTCCGCGGGGGCCGGCTGCTCCAGGCGCTCCAGGTAGAGCGACGCCAGCTCCGCGTACATCGCCGCGGACTCGGACGGCGGAGCATGAGGCGCCTCGGCCGCGAGCAACTCCGCCAGCGCCGCCCAGTCCTCCAGGGCCCGCAGCGCGCGCTGCAAGGAGACGGTGGCCCGCGCGTGACGCGGGGCCAGGGCCAGCGCCGCCTGAAGGCTCCCACGTGCCTCCGCCAGCTCTCCTCGCGCCTCCAGCAGCGTGGCGCGAGCGAGCAGGGCCTCGACGCGGCGGGGCGTGGGGCCCTGGCGAGCGGCCTCGGCGAGCGCGGCGGCTTCCTCGTCCGGGCGCTCGTCGCGGTGGGCCAGGTCAGCCAGGGTGAAGAAGGCGTCACAGCGCTCGGCGTCCGACGGGGACAGCGCCACCGCGGAGACCAGCGCCTCGCGCGCGAGCCCCCGCTCATCCTTCTCCGCCAGCACGGTGGCCAGGGCGAGCAGCCGCTCCCGAGCGCGCGTGCCCAGTTGGGCATCGGCGACCACGGCGCGACGCCACACTTCCAGCTCCCCGGCCTCGTCTCCGGACTCACGCGCCAGCTCCGCCAGCGCGAGCAGCAACGCCGCGGGACGGCGGGCCAGCTTCGCGGCCTCGGAGAAGTCCTCGCGCGCGGCGGAAATCCGGCCCGTGGCGCGATGGAGCACGGCGCGACGCGCAAGCAGCTCCGAGCGGTCCTCGCCCGTCGCGGACGCCACCAGCGCGCCCAGCAACTCCAGGCGCTCGGCTTCCTCGTCCGAGGAGCCCGTGCCCGGAGGCGGCAGCAAGTCCAGCAGCGCCTGCGCCGCCCAGGTGTCCTGCGGCTCCTCCAGTCGCAGGCTGCGCAGCGAGTCCACCGCCGCGCCGGCACGACCGAGCACGAGGGACAGCTCCGCCAGTTCGCGACGGGCCGCGCGCCGGGGCTCGCCGGACAGGCGCGGCCACAGCTCCACCAGCAGGTCCGCCAGCGCCTCGCGAGCGCCGGCCTTGCGGTGCAGGTTGACCAACTCCACGCGGGCGTCGAGGTCCTCGGGAGCCCGGATGCAGTACTCGGACAGCAGGCGACGCGCGGAGTCCGTCCGGCCCGCGCGCACAGCGGCGCTGGCGGCCTTGCGCGTGAGCGCCACCCGCTCCGCTTCCCGGGGCGCGTCGGCGTCCACCGGAGGCAGCGCCAGCACCGCCTCGAAGTCCTCCAGCGCGGAGCGCGCGTCGGTGGGCAGCTTCAGCTCACCGCGTCGCTGGCGCGCGGGCGCGAAGGACGCGTCGCGCTCCAGGGCCTCGGCGAGGAACGCCTCTTCGCGACTGGTTCCCGCCGCCAGCAGCGAGGCGCGGTAGAGCAGCTTCGCGCCGGAGCGGTCCTCCGGCACCAGCGCGGCGCGGCGCGCGTACAGCCGGGCGGCTTCCAGCTTCTCGCCCCGCTCCAGCTCCAGCTCGGCCAGCGACTCCAGCACCTCGGCCGCCAGCGGCCCCTGGGGACTGGCCTCCAGCGCGGCAGTCAGGCGCAGCAACGCGGCGGCCTTCTCGCCCCGCTCCAGCAAGGCACGGGCGCTCTGCAGGAACAGCGGCGCGGCTTCCTCGGCGCGGTCGGCGCCCATCAGCGCCTGGGCACGGCCCGCCCACAGCTCGGCCAGCGCCTGCGTCTCGCCCGCCTCCGTGTAGAGCGACTCCAGCCGCGCGGCCAGCGCGTCATCCAGCCGGCGCAGCGGCAGCGCCTGCGCGTACGCGGCGATGGCGCCCTCGCGGTCGCCCAGCATCTCGCACGCGCGCCCCAGCCGGGCGCGCACGTCCGCCAGCTTCTCCGGCGCCGCGGTGCGCGGCAGCGTGGACAAGAGCGACTCCAGCGCGCGTCGGGCGTGCTCGGGGCGCTCGCAGCGCAGCGACAGGTCCGCCAGGTCCAGCAGCACGGCGGAGTCCGGGGCCAGCCGCGCCGCCTTCTCCAGCGCCACCAGCGCGTCACCCACCCGACCCAGGCGGGCCTCCAGCACACCCGCCAGCTCTCGCAGCGCCGCGGCGGCGAGCCGCTTGTCGCCCTGCGCCTCCGCCACCCGCGCGCGCTCCTCCAACGCCACGGCCAGCCCGGCCATGTCCGCGCGCTTGCGCTGCAGGGCGCACAACTCGCCCAGCGCGGGCAGGTCATCCGGCTCCGCGCGCAGCACCTCCTGGAGGGAATGCACCGCCAGGTCCAGGTCGAAGGCCAGGTCGCGCGCCGCCACCGCGAGGCGGCGGTACTTCTGCGCGCGCTCCTTCACGTCCGGCGCCAGTCGCGCCAGCGCGGACAGGCACCGAGTCAGAAGCGGTCCGTCACGCCGCGCCTCGGCCAGCGCCAGCAGCGACTCCAGCGCGGGACGGTGGTCGGCGTCCGCCTCCAGCGCGAGCAGCAGCAGCTTCTCCGCCTTCTCCGGCTGCTGGAGTCGGCCGCGATACAGCTCACCCGCCTCCGCCCAGGACGCGGCTCGCTTCGCCGGCTCGTCCTGGAGCGCGGCGGACTTCTCCAGCGCGTCGGCCAGCTCCAGCGACTTCCCGGTGATGCGGAAGTACGGAATCAGCTCCTCGAGCGCCACCGCGTCGCGCGGGTCCAGCGACAGCGCGGACTCCAGGTGCTCGCGCGCACGCGCCGGGTCTCCCAGGCGGGAGCGGTACAGCCGCGCCAGCGCATGGTGGCTGGCGTGCGCGGCATGGCGGACACCTTCCGAGCGCGGCGCCGGCCCCGCGAGCTCCAGCGCCTGCTGGTAGCCCGCGAGCGCCTCCTGCAACCGGCCCAGTCCTTCCGCCACGCGCGCGGCGGCGAACAGCGGCTCCGCCTCCCCTGGCAGCAGCGACACCGCCTCGCGGTAGCGCAGGAGCGCGTTCTCCGGCTGCTTCAGGCCCTCTTCCCACACGCGGCCGGCCATCAGGTCCGCGTGGCCCACGCGGTCCAGTTCGTGCCGGGCCATGGACACTTCACGCAGCCGGTCCAACGCCTTCAGCGCGCGCAGGTGCTCGCCGCCCCGGTGACACAGCTCGCCCAGCAGCAGCAGCGCATCCGACTGGTCCGGCGACAGTCGCAGCGCCGCCTCGCAATGCAGGCGCGCCCCCGCGATGTCGTCCTCCGTCTGCGCGCACAGTCGAGCGAGATGCACGTGCGCGTCCGCGGCCTCATGCGGGTCGCGAGCGAGCGCCGCCAGCCGACGGTACGCCCGCACCGCGCCCGCCTTGTCCCGGGCCTGGTCCGACGCGCGCGCCAGCGCCTTGAGCGAAGGCAGGTGGTCCGGCTTCAGGCCCAGCAGTTCGTGCAGCGCCTTCACCGCCACCTGGGGCGCGGTGTCTCGCGAGCAGCGCGCCGCCGCCTCGGCGGAGAAGAAGGCCGCGGCCTCCTCCGAGGTGCGACGGGCCAGCGCGCACAGCGCCAGGTAGCGCTCGGCGGCGCGGGCACCCTCGCCCCGACGCTCGCGCACCACGGCCTCGCCCCACAGCGCGGCGGGACTGCGGTCTCGACGACGCTGCAGCGTGGCGGCCACGTCCAGCGCCAGCTCATGCGCCTGCGGGTCCGCCACCAGCAGCGAAAGCAGGCGCTCGGCCGCGAAGGGGTGCGCGTCCTGCGCGTCCCCGGCCTGGAGGTACTGCTGTCGCGCCTCAGCCAGCCGGCCCTGGGCAACGAGTCCCTCCGCGTCCGCGAAGGCCCGCGCGCCCTCCAGCGTGAGGAGCAGCTCCTCGTCGGGCGCGGACGGCGGAGGCAGGCCACCGGCCGCGAAACGCAGGCGCAGCCCCGTGCTGGACACCTCCGCGGCGGACAGGCGCGCGGTGTCCAGCGACGGCATCTTGTACCCACGGCTCACCGCCGCGAGCTGACACAGCGCGGGCAGCACGCGGGTGGAGAAGCCGGAGGCACCGCGCACCTCCACGTCCGGCACCAGCGCCAGCGCGCCCACGGCCGCGGACAGGAGCCCGGGCACCTGCACCGACGGCGTGGAAGAGAACCCGTAGAGGCGGACATCGTAGAGATAGACGGCGAGCTTCTCCCCGTCCGCGTCGAAGGCCACCTTGAACGTGAAGGGCGTGCGCTCCGGCGCGGGCAGTCGGCCCTGTCCTTCCAGGTACCCGGGACGGAAGTGCAGCCGCACTTCCTCCAGGCCCGCGAGCCGCCCCGCCAGCTCCGCCACCCGCCGCGTCACCAGGTCCGCGTCGACGGACAGCTCCAGGAAGCCGAAGTGCAACTTCTTGCGCTGATAACGCGTGGCACCGGCGCTGACGTTGAACGGGAAGCTGACGTCCGGAATCTGGAGCGCGAAGTCGGAGATGCGCAGTCCCGGCACGACTTCCAAGGCCGGGAAGCCCACGAACGCCCTGCGGTCCAGCAGGCGCAGCTCGGGTGCGGCGGCGCGCGCATCGGGCGCCGCGGTGGGCTTGGGGGAGTCGCTCTCGTTGGCCATCGCGGGAGCCTGGAAACTACCACGGGGTCCAAGCGCCCGAAATTTATGACAATCCCCCGCCCGGGGGGCAACCAACGGGGCTGGGGGACCCCAGGGCCGCATGTGTTGTTCGTCATGCGCGCCGGACTGAAGTCGGACAATATGCGCCCGGCGTGCTGGCTCCCGACTCCCTCGTCCTCGACGGTCGCTTCCGAGTACTCCGTCCCTTGGGTTCGGGCGGAATGGGCGAAGTGTACCTGGGTGAACAGGTCTCCCTGGGCCGCAAGGTGGCCATCAAGGTCCTTCACCACGACCTCAACGCCCAGCCCGGCATGGCCGAGCGCTTCAAGCGCGAGGCCCGCCTCCTCTCCGCCGTCGAGCACCCCGCCGTGGTGCACATCGTCGACTTCGGTGAGTCCGGCGACCACGCGTGCCTGGTGATGGAGTTCGTGGAAGGCGAGAGCCTCTACGATGTGCTCACCCGGGGCGCCATGCCGCCGGGACGCGCGCTGCCGCTGCTCCACCAGCTCGCGGAGGGCCTGTCCGCCATCCACGAGAAGGGCATCATCCACCGGGACCTGAAGCCGGAGAACGTCTTCATCTCCCCCGGCGTGCGCGGCGAGCAGGCCCGGCTCCTGGACTTCGGCATCGCTCGACTGGTGGAGCCGGACGCGCAGAGCAACGTCAGTCAGGTCGGCGTGGTGCTCGGCACCCCGGAGTACCTGTCGCCGGAGCAGGCAGTGGGCGCGAAGGTGGACACGCGCAGCGACCTGTACACCTTTGGCGTGCTGACCTACCGCGTGTTGTCCGGACGGCTTCCCTTCGATGGGCCGCAGGCGCGCCACTTCCTCGCCCAGCACGCCTCCCACGCCCCGCTCCCGTTGGACAGGGCAGCGCCTTCCCTGTCGCGTTACATCGGCCTGCTGTCGCTGGTGATGCGCCTCCTGGAGAAGAACCCCGCCAGGCGGCCCCAGAGCGCGCACGAGCTGGCGGATGCGCTGGCCGCCGCGCACTCGTCGCTGTCCGCCTTCACGCCCGGCCTGGGCACGCCCGCCTACGTCAGCGCTCCCACCACCAGCACCACGCCCTCCGGCACGTCCGTCTTCGGCGCGGGAGAAGCCACGAGCACGGGCCCCAGCGGGACGTCCGTCTTCGGCGCGGAAGAAGCATCAGCTCCGCTTCCGAGCCGCTCGAGTCGAGGCACCGCCGCGTTCGGCCTGGAGTCCTCGACGGGCCCCGACAGCGCGGCGTCCGCGCCGATGGCGATGCGCACGGGCACGGCGTCCTTCGGCACGCGGCCCTCGCTGTCTGGCAGCACGTCGACGGTGAAGCCTCAGAACCTGACGGTGATGCTCACCGACATCCAGGGCTTCACCGAGCGCACCAGCCGGCAGACGCACGAAGAGAACGCGCGGATGCTGGAGACGCATGACCGGCTGCTGATGCCCCTGGTGCGAGAGCACGAGGGACGCCTCGTGCAGAAGCGCGGCGATGCCCTGCTGGTGGTGTTCCGCTCGCCCACCGCCGGCGTGTTGTGCGGCATGGCCATGCAGGACCGGCTGTGGCGCCACAACCAGTCGCTGCCCAATGAGGAGCGGCTGCACGTGCGCGTGTGTCTGCATGCCGGCGAGGTGCTGCTGACCGCCGACACCGTGCTGGGCGAGCCCATGGAGGTGGTGGAGACGGTGGAGCACGTCGCCGCCGCGGGACAGGTGACCTTCACGGAGGCGGTGAACCTGGCGCGCAATCGCGCAGGAGCGGACGTCGAGCCGTGCGGCTCCATCACCCTCCCCGGCCGCGAGGAACAGCTCCAGCTCTACCGCTGCCAGCAGGCGGCCGAGGGGCCTCCCTTCGGCGGACGTTTCGAGAAGCAGAACGCCCTCATGGTGCGACTGGCCCCCGCGGTCCAACGGACGCGCGCGGCGCTGGCCCCCATCTCCCAGCGGGTGCGCTCTCTCGGAAGCTCCCTGCGCACGGCGACGAGCACGCTGGGCGCGGGCCTGTCCCGACTCGGCGCGGCCCTGAAAATCCCCCCGAAGCTGAAGGAGGGACTCGGCAGGACGGTGGTGCTCGCACGCGCGAAGCCGCGTCAGGCGGCGGCGGTGCTCGGAGCGGTGGTGCTCCTGGGCGGCGGCGTGGCCCTGGTGGTGCATCTGAACAGCCCCGCCGTGCGCGCCATGTCGCTGCTGAAGGCTGGAAAGAGTAACGAAGCGCTGGCGCTGCTGAACGCGACGTCGAACGAGGAGCAGAAACAGCCCTCGGTGCGGCGCGCGCTCGCGGCGACCCACCACGCGCTGCGCAACCACGACAAGGAGCGGGTGCTGCTCGCCACGCTGGACGTGGACGGGCGCGCGGAGGTGGAGGACTCCGTGCTGGATGGGCTCGCGGAGGACTTCGGCCGCGGCGACATCGACGAACCCGTGCGCAAACTGCTGGCCACCCTCCCGAAGGAACGGGTGCGCCCTCACTTCGAGTCCCTCGTCGAGGACGAATACTCGCTGAAGCAGTGGGGGGCGCTTCGCTACCTGGACTCCTCGGAGCTCGCTGCCGAGGTAGACCTGGTGGTGGCCTACTCCAAGGCCCTGGAGGCGAAGGAGTGCGGCGTGCGCAGGGCCGCCGCGAAGCGGCTGGGCGTGCTGGGCAACACGGACGCTGTCCCCGCCCTCATCCGACTCGCCGAGCTGGGCAGCACCAAGGGCGGCGACTGCGGCCAGGACGAGGCGAACCGGGCCATCCAGAAGTTGAACAAGAAGGGCGGCTGAAACCCGGGAGGCGTGTCACCCCCGGCCCCACCGGTGGTGCTCAGTCGTCGCGCCGCGCGTGGCCCTTCTTCTTGCCCTTGCCATGGCCATGACGGTGGTCGTCGTCATCCCAGTCGTCGTCATCGTCCCGGTCATCGCGCCGGGCCTTCACCTTCTCGTCCACCCTGAGCAGGTTGCGGGAGAAGGCGTCGTACTCCAGATGCAGGTGGCCTCGCGCACCGGGAGCGGCGGCGAAGAACTTCACCTTCCAGATGTCGTTGCCCGTCCGGTGCGCCTCCTTGAGGCGGCAGTCATAGCGGCGCGAGCGACACTCACCGAAGCCCCGGTCCACCGCCTCATTGTAGGACATGGAGGACGGACGCGAGGGCGGAGGAGGCCGCGGGAGCGAGGGGCGGTTCGGCGGGCGCGCATGGAGGTGACAGCCCGACGCGAGCAGCAACCCACCGATAAGCAGCACGATTCTCATGCCGTCATGACGCATCAACCGCACGGAGCTTCAAAGCCACGCGGGGTGTGAGTTGACGACTGGAAAACTACAGTCCATCGGGAGACGCGAAGGCCACGAAGAGTTCGCCGGTGAGGTACGCGCGCGCACCCTTCGTCGCGGGCCGGAGGAAGTCATTCACCACGGGGCCACCCTGCGCGAGCTGATGCTTCTCCGGGTGCGACAGGTTCATCCGACTGCGGGCCACACCCTTGCTGCCTCGGTGGATGAAGGTGACGGTGCCATCTTCTGCCACACCCTCCACCACGCCGACATGGGTCATCCCATCATTGCGACGGCCGTCACGGTTGCGGTCATACGTCTCGCGGAAGAACACGAGGTCTCCGGGACGCGGCGCGCGGTGGTGCAGCCGCTTGCCGTCCGTGGCGCGACGGAAGATGGCGGACACGGCGTTCTCTCCCGCGAGGAAGCCATGCGCGACCAGGTCGATGCCGGCGGAGAGATAGGCCAGGCGCACGAAGCCAGAGCAGTCGTTCGGCATGCCCCGGCTGACCTTCGCGAGGTTGCGCTCACCGACGAGCTGCATGGAGCGAGACACGATGAGCCGCGCCAGTTGCATCGGCGTGCGGTACGCATCCCAGAAGCCCTCCATGTCGGTGGCGGGGCGCACGACGAGGGCGACGGCCTCCAGCGCGGCCGCGATGACACCCGTCACCAGGGGGCGCTCCTTCTCCTCGAGGACGACGGTGGACACGACTCGCGGCGCCACCTCTGTGTGCGGCGCTCCCTCGGCGGCTTCCGGCGTCGCCGACTCACCGCTCTTCACCGTCGTGGGCGCCTGAGCGGAAGCCTCGGCCGCGGACCCACCCGGTGTCACCGCCCCCACACCCTCGGCGGCGGGTGCCGTCACGACCTGCTCGGAGGGTGCCACCGCCGCGTGTGACGGGACCTCCAGGGCGGTCCCCACTTCGCGCGACTGCACGGTGGCACAGCCGATGAGAGCGCACAGCGGAACGGTGGCGAGCAGGCGAAGACGGGACAACCGAAGGACCTTCCGAAAGTTGGCGCCGCATTCAATCCCACGTTTTTGGGGGTGCCGCCAAGAACTCGAAGTGTCAGCCCTCCCAGGTGGACAGCAGTGCGCGAACCCGTGCGTACCTCTGGAGGAGTGCGGCACGGTGGGCGCTGAGCATCACCATGGAGCCGATGACGAAGAGGCCCAGGAGGAACAGCGATGCGGCGGCCACGCGGTGGTCCCTCATGCCGAAGCGCACGAGGTTCGCCGCGATGCACGTCACCAGGAACGCGGTGCCCAGGTACACGTAGGAGCGGATGCGCAGGGCGATGCCGAAGCCCACGCCCACCACGCAGAGGAACACGCACAGGAGCATCGCGCTGCCGTCGCTGAACATCAGCGGCTTCCACGCTCCCGCCACGTAGATGACGGTGACGGCCAGCGCGCGCAGCCGCGCGTAGGTGTCCTCGTCGATGGCGCCTCGGAACACGCGCAGCAACGCGAGCAGCGAGAGCCCCGCGGGGATGACGTAGAACTGCGGCTCGCCCTGGCCGGTGCCCTGCCATACGAGGTAGAGCGCCACGTTGAAGGCCACCACCGACGCGAGCGAGGCGACCCCTCGACGCGTCGGATGCGACGCCAGCGCGGCGAAGTGCGCGGCGTGTCCCACGAGCAGGGCCGCCACCTGGAGCGGCTCGCCCCAGGGCGCTGACAACAACCCCGCCAGCGGGAAGAGGTACGCGCCCCACAACGCGGGCCTGCGGAAGACGGCCAGGCTAGAGCCCTCGCGCTGCACGAAGAAGTAGAGGCCCGTGAAGAGGGCGCCCCCGACGAGGGCCGCGAGACTGTCCCCGGTGCTCGGGCTCGTCCCCATGCCCAGCAGGCGCACGGACAGGTAGCCCAGCGCGAGCACGGCCTGGGCGAGGAACGCCGCCGGCTCGTCCTTCTCCACGGCGGCGTGGCGCACCAGCGCGACGAACAGCACCGCCAGCGCGATGCAGGCCACCAGCGCTTCACGCAAGGCATCTCCCGTCGCGCCCAGGAACGACAACCCGAGGAGGACCTCGGTGAGCGCGACGACGGTGAAGCCCAGGCCCACGCCCCGCCGGAGCTTCGCGCCCGCCAGGAACAGCGCCAACGTGGCGAGCACGGCACTGGCCGCGCCGAAGTGCGGGAGGATGAACTCCGAGCCCCGCCCGGACGAGTACACCGCGCCCAGGTGCATCAGCGCGCCGTGCGCCGCCGCGAGTGAGGCCAGCCAGCCGACCACCTCGCGCTCGCGCCGACGCCACACCACCGTCCACGCGGAGGCCAGACCGAAGAGGAAGCACAGCGGCGTCGCCAGGTGCTCCAGGTCTCTCAGCGAGGCCAGCGACAGCGGGGCCAGCACCCAGCCGCCGTGGTGCAGGGCCGCGCCCACGCGCACCCCGCGCGAGTCGAGCACCATGCCCCCCACGCACAGCACCAGGCCCGCGCCACTGATGACGGCGGGGAGCCACAACACCGGCACCGCGGCGACCAGCGAGGCCGCGAGCAGCACGGTGGCCACGTTCGCCATCCACCGCTCACGAGCGACCATCAGCACCAAGGACGTGAGGACCGCGCCCGCCGCCACGTGCGGCGCCAGCGCTCCCGGCCCCGCATCCGCCAGTCGTCCCAGGAGCAGCAGCGCGAGCGCTCCGGCGCTCCCCACCCATAGCGGCTCGCTCCAGGTGCCTTCCAGACCGGGAGTCAGCTTCAACGCCACCGCGCTGAGCGCGCGTTGCACCGCTCCGGACTGGCAGAGGGCGGACAACAGGCCCGCGCCCAGCGCCACCGCGATGACGGCGAGCCCCGTCTCCGGCCTCCACTCCAGGAAGTCATACGCCTCGGTCCGTCCCGCCGTCGCCAGCGCGAGCACCCAGACGGCGGGCACCAGCAGCCACCGGCGCGACAGCAGGAACGCGGACGCCGCCACCACGGCCGCGAGCCCCGCCAGTCGCGGCGGCGACGGGTCATCCAGCACCGGCAGCACCGCGATGGCCAGCGCGGTGATGACGGAGGCCCGACGCAGGTAGACATCCGGCGGGCTCCGGAAGAAGGCCCAGACAGCGGAGGGCGCATGGTGCTCAGCCAGGGCCAGTGCGAGCAGCATGCTGGTGACGACAGGCCTCGCCTCCGGAATGACAAGCAGCAGGAGCGAAGCGCCGCACACCCGCATGAACGGGCGCGGCCCGGGCATCAACGCCAGCGACGCCGTGAGGAAGTACACGGGCGTTGGCCCCATCCAGGGCGCCATCATCACCATCGGGGTGAGGCAGGCGAGGGCCAACTGCATCCACAGGGACAGCGCGTCGCGCTCCTTCTCCTCGTTCGAGCGGAGCAGCAGGGAGCTGAACGCGGGCACATTCGCGACGGCCCGTGCCACGGCGAGCGACACCAGCGGCAGCGCATACGCCCAGGTGGGCGGAGTGCCGCCCATCGCCAGGAAGCCGACGAAGGCATACGGCACCGCGAGGCTGGCGAAGACGGGCTGCCGGGTGGCGCGCGTCCACAGCAGCGGAAGCAGCATCGCGCCAGAGACCATCCACGCGGGATGCGCATCGTCCCAGCGCACCACCACGATGGCCAGCACCAGGGCCGATGCCAGGGTGGCCACCCACGCGAATCGCTTTCCTCCCGCGCCGACGGCCAACACCGCCGGGATTTCCTCCGCCACGGCCAGGAGCCCCAGCACGGCGGACAACCCCAGCAGCACCACGGGGCCTTCCGAGTACAGGCCCATCGTCGCATACAGCGCCGCCACCGCGACGCTGAGCCCGGCCGGCATCGCCCGCGCGGTGAGCAGGGCCACGAAGGCCGCGCCGAGCAGGAACATGCCGCCCTGTGAGCTTCTCGCTTCCACCACGGCGACCAGCGGGAAGACCCACGCCACCAGTCCGGCGACCGTGGTGCTCGCGCCGCGCCCCCATCGCGCCGCGCAGAGCGAGGCACCCAGACCCCAGAGGAGGAACAACCCCAGGGACATCCCCGGCGTCATCATTCCATTCCAGGGCGCATAGAAGTTCGAGATGTCGGGCAGCAGCGCGAAGGCGGCGATGAACACCGCCAGCGGCCGGCTGAGGGGGAACATGCGCGACACCACGGCGATGGCCGCCGCGGCCAGGAGCACCACCAGCCCCAGTCCGCTCACCTGGCCGACGGCACCCGCCACGAAACCGAACAGCGCGTAGAAGACGGCGACCCCGCCCAGCAGGCGCAGCAGCCGTCCTCGCTCGGCCAGCACCGCCAGCGTCAGCGCCACGAAGACCAGCGAGAACGCCATCGCGGTGGACGAGACCTGGATGGCGAACTTCGGCACGAGGGCCGCCGCCAGGAGGGCGGCATAGGCCATGGCGTACTCACTCCGGAGCGCCCACGCGACGACGAGCGTGCTCACCGCGCACAGCACCGCGCCCGTCATGGCCACGAAGCCGAAGTTGCTGCCGAGGCCCATGAAGAGGCCCGCGGTGGCGATGAGCCCCGCGATGGGCGCCAGCAACGAGCGCGTCCGCGCGGTGCACACCGTGCAGACCCCCGCGAGCGCGAGCGACAGCAGCCCGGACACGACGGCAGCGGCCGGAACCGAGAGCACGTCGGCGGCCAGCACCGGCACCAACAGCGACAGCAGCGCGCCCACGACGGTCAGGTAGAAGCGCTCCACCAGCAGACCCGTGACCAGGCACAGAAGGGACAGCCCGAGCACGCTCCAGAAGCCCGGGCGCGTGTCGGGCCCCGCCAGGCCGTAGACGGTGAAGACGACGCTGGCCACGGCGGTGGAGCGGAAGAGCACCTCCGCGAAGGCGAGGTCCCGCGCATTGCCCGTGCGCTCACCGCGCCACAGGCGCGACACCGCGAGCACGACGCCGGCGAGGATGAACGGCATCGCCGTCAGGGCGCCGTACTGCAAGGGCAGCTTGCCCGCGTCGGGGTAGCCGAGCGCGGCCTTGAGCGCGGCGATCAGGCGCTTCACGGGGCCAGGGATGAGCTGCCCGCTGGTGGCATAGGCGAAGTAGGACGCCGCATAGGCGGGGTACACCCACGGCAGGCGACCGATGGCGCCGCGAGCCAGGGACACCAGGGTCCACGTGGTGACGGCGGCGGTGACGAACAAGGTCGGCGGCGGCGCGCCGATGGCGGCCACCAGACACATCACCTGGAGCGAGGCCACGCCCAGGGCGAGCGGATCCGCCGCGCGCTCGGCGGGCAGCGAGCGGAAGCGCTGCATGGCGGCGAGGAGGAACGCGAGGAAGGGCGCATAGACGCGCACGTCCGGCGGCGTTCCGGCATCGACGAGCGCCACGTGGAGGCGGACGGCGTAGACGAGGAGCAGGTAGAGGGGCGCGCCCAGGGCGAAGGTGAGCTCGGCGCCTTCGCGCGGTCTGGCCACGGGTCGCGCGGACAGCAGGAAGAAGAGGACGCACGGGAGGATGTTCAGCCACAGCGCGGTGCCGCCGAGCTTCGCGGCCAGCGGCGCCAGTCCCATCATCAGCGTGCTCGCGACGAGGGCCACCTGGACGAAGGGACGCGAAGGCGCATCGAACGCATCCGCCGGTTTGCGCACGAGGAAGGCCGCGCCCACGGCCCAGCCGAGCAGCAGCGGGATGAGCATCACCGTGTTGACGCCCCCGAGCAGCAGCGCGTCTCCGAACTCCATGGGCCCCAGCGCGATGCCGGCGATCGGCGCGGACGCGGAGCCGATGATTCCGAGGATGCGCCCCGGGTTGCGCAGCGCCTCGCGACGGGCGAGGTACGCGCCCCAGACGGAGAAGCCAGCGGAGTAGCCCACGGTCATGCCGAAGACGGTGAGCGAGCGGGTGACGGAGGACATTCCGGCCCAGCTCTCGAAG
Source organism: Myxococcus sp. CA033 (assembly GCF_013336625.1). Classification (NCBI taxonomy): domain Bacteria; kingdom Pseudomonadati; phylum Myxococcota; class Myxococcia; order Myxococcales; family Myxococcaceae; genus Myxococcus; species Myxococcus sp. CA033. The sequence continues at coordinate 162,838 of NZ_JABUMU010000002.1, forward strand.
ACGAAATAGAGGGTGCCCGAGAGGATGAGGAAGGCACCGACGAACCACATGATGCTCTCGTAGAGGAACGGCCTCCACACGCGATTCCACGTGGAGGTTTCCTCGACGAGTCGCGCCGTCGCATTCCGGGGCGGAGGCGCCTCGAACGAAGGCTGTGAGGGGTTCTCGGGCAGAGGGAGCTCTTCCGCCCCAGGCTCTCGCTGCGTCGGAGGTTTCACCCGATTCGGAGCACCGGGACGGGCCTGCTGCGCGGCCGAAGCCTGGTTGCGAGGCGCCGACGTCGCATCACCTCGCGAGGCACGAGCCGCCTCCACGGAAGCAGCCAGCAACCGCGCCGCTTCCTCACCCGAAACCACCGAGGCTCCCGAGGCCGCACGCGCGGCACTCGCGGCGGCGGCAGCCTCTCGCGCCGCGGCGTCCCTCGAAACCACCGAAGGAAGTCGAGCCGCGTCCCGCGGAGAGGCGACAGAGGACTCCACGGCATCCGAAGTCGCGCGGGGCGTCGCATCCGCACGCGCCAGTTCCTCATCCGAGAGCGCCGAGGCCGCGAGGTGCAACCCATCCACCTGAGCCACGGCCTCGTCCGAGGCCGCCTGGCGCACCGCACTCGCCTGCGCCACATCCGAAGCCGCGAGCCCTGTCACACCTGACTGCACCACATCCGCATCCGAGTGGCGCACCACGCCGGGCCGTGCCGCGTCATCACCCGATGCAGCGAAGCCTGTCGCACCCGCCTGCACCACATCCGCATCCGTGTGGCGCATCACGCCCGGCCGTGCCGCGTCGTCACCCGATGCAGCGAAGCCCGTCGCACCTGAGTGCAGCGCGTCCGCATCCGTGTGGCGCACCACGCCCGCCCGCACCGCGTCCTCGCCCGAAGTCGCGAAGCCCTTCACACCCGCATGCGCCACGTCCGCATCCGTGTGGCGCATCACCCCTGCGTGCGCCGCGTCGTCACCCGAAGCCGCCGAGCTCGTCACGCCCGCCCGCACCGCGTCCTCGCCCGAAGCCGTGTGGAGCATCGCGCTTGCCCGCGCAGCCGCCTCGCCCGTGCCCGCCATCACGACCGTCCGCGCCTCGCCAGCGTCCGCGACGACCTCCACCCGAGCGGCACGCTGCCCGGTCCCCGCGAGAGGAGCGGGCGACTCAGCGAGCACGGATAGGAGGATTCGAGACTGCCGCTCGTAGCGTTCGGAGAGGAAGCGCCGGACGTTGGAGGGAACCTCGGAGGAATCCCAGCGAGTCAGCTCGGACAGGAGGAAGTGGACGTGAGCAAGCTCCGCTTCCAGCTCGGAACGGGGGCGCGAGGTCATCGCCGTACCGCACAAGGCGCACTGGCTGAATTGACCCAGGCGCTCCTGTCGGCAGTCAGGGCAGTACATGAGGTTCCCCCTCTACAACGGACATGCCACCCAGAATGCCTGGGTTCTCCCAGGGGAGGAAACCGGGGCCCCACTTCAGGGTGCGCCGGCTGTGTGCCACCTGTGCAGCCGGGTGCACAACAGGTGCGTGCACCCCGACGCACCCGTCAGCCCCCTGGGTCTCTCTGGCCCTCGGTCCGCATCCATGAAACCGTGTGCCCCGCATGAGTACTGACGAACTGCGACTGCGCCCCATTCAGCCCCAGGACGACAAGCACATCGCCTCCATCATCCGCGCGGTGATGCCGGAGTTCGGCGCGGATGGCCCCGGCTTCGCGCTGCATGACGCGGAGGTCGACACCATGTCCGCCGCCTACGCGCACCCCCGCCACGCCTACTTCGTGGTGGAGCGAGCGGGCCGCATCCTGGGAGGAGGTGGCATCGCGCCACTGGAAGGCGGCGACCCCAGCGTGTGCGAGCTGCGCAAGATGTACTTCCTGCCCGAGGCCCGAGGCTTGGGAGTGGGCGAGCGCATGGTGCGCCGCTGCCTCGACTTCGCGCGCGAGGCGTTCTTCCACCGCTGCTACCTGGAGACCCTCGCCTCGATGACCCAGGCCCAGAAGCTCTACCGGCGCCTGGGCTTCACCCCACTGTGCGCGCCCCTGGGAAGAACCGGGCACTTCGGCTGCGACCACTGGTACGCGCTGGACCTGACGAAGCCGCCCGGCTGACGCGCTCCCCTGCCCTGCCACCGGGCAGGAGGCACCCGCGGACCCGTTCCCGTGAAGGTCCTCATCTTCCCTCGAAACCCAGGGAGGAGAGGGATGGCGACGACACCCCGGAATCGCCGCGCGACAAGCCGTCAGGCACCGTCCCGGACCAGCACGCGAACCGTGCGAGCACGTCCGGACAACACAGGCGTGGTCACCGAACCCGAGCCACGCGCCGACAAAGTTCCCTTCGACATCGACGACGTGCTGGCGCGAGTGCGCGAAGCGGTGAGCGACTTCGCGGACGCGGCGATGTTCGCGCTCGCGGCGCGCGGCCACGACAGCCTCTTCGAGCAGCTCGTCGCCTGCATCCTCTCCATCCGCACCCTCGATGAAGTGAGCCTGCCCGCCGCGCTCGCATTGCTCCAGCGCGCCTCCACCCCCGAAGCGCTCGCGAGCATGCGCCCCGACGACCTCGACGCCCTCATCCGCCCCGTCACCTTCCACGAGGCCAAGGCACACCAACTCCACGCCATCGCCGTGCGCACCCGGGACGAGTTCGGCGGAAAGCTGCCCTGTGACGCCCAGGTGCTCCAGTCCTTCAAGGGCGTGGGCCCCAAGTGCGCGCACCTGGCGCTCGGCATCGCCTGCGGCCACGAGGCCATCAGCGTGGACATCCACGTGCACCGCGTGACGAACCGCTGGGGCTACGTGAAGGCCGGCTCACCCGAGGCGACGATGGCGGCCCTGGAGACGCAGCTCCCGCGCAGGTACTGGGTGGAGCTCAATCGCCTGCTGGTGCCCTTCGGCAAACACGTGTGCACCGGCTCACGGCCCCGGTGCTCCACCTGTCCCGTGCTCGAGTCCTGTCGTCAGGTCGGCGTGACGAACCCGCGCTGACCGTCAGCGGTCATGGCCCACGAGCTGCGTGGCCCTGCGAGCCAACCGTCGCCACGGGTTGGTGCGGCCCCCGTTCTCCAGCGAGATTTCCTTGGAGACACGCAGGTCCTTCGCCCAGCAGCGCTCCATCTTGCGCACGAACTCCGCGTCGTTGATGACGAGCGAGCCCTCGCCCAACTTGTTGAGCGACAGCGAGTCCATGTTGGTGGAGCCCACCACGGCGAGCCAGTCATCCACGAGCATCGTCTTCGCGTGCATCATCGACGGCTGGTACTCGTAGATGCGCGCGCCCGCGTCCAGCAGTCGCTCGTACGTGGAGCGCTGCGAGGCACGGATGACCTTCACGTCATGGATGGGTCCGGGTCCCAGGATGCGAAGCTCCACGCCCTGCCGGCACTTCTCCTCCAACTGCTCCAGAATCTCGTTGGGCGGAGAGAAGTACGCGTTGGCGATCCAGAGTCGCTCGCGCGCGGCGGCGATGACCATGCGCACCATGCGCTCCGCATCCGTGATGCCCAGCTTGCCCGAGCTCTCCACGAAGCACGCCTCCGAGTCACCCACCAGCGCGGGCTCCGGGAAGGTGCTCGGAGGCAGCAGTCCGCCGCCCGACTCCTGCCAGTAGCGCGAGAAGGAGAGCTGCATCTCGCGCGCGGCGGGGCCCTCGACACGGACGCTCGTGTCGCGCCACTCCTCGGGCGACTGACCGTTGCCCTCCCAGACCTTCCAGAAGCCAAAGCCGCCCGTGTACGCGATGCGTCCGTCGATGATGACCAGCTTCTGGTGCGTGCGCCCCAACAGGCGCCCCATCACCTTGCCCGCGAGCAGCCGGTAGTAGTGAACCTCCACCCCGGCCTCGCAGAGCACCTTCTCCACCTTCTGGTCGAAGTCCTTGTCGCCGCTGAGCTCCTCACTGCCCACCGGGTCCACCACCACGCGGCACGCGACACCCGCGCGGGAGCGCTCCACCAGCGCCTCGATGATGCGGTCCGACACGTCACACGGCCGCCAGATGTAGACGAGGATGTGGACACTCTCCCGCGCCGCGTGGATGTCCTCCAGCATCCGGTCGAACACCGCGCCGTTGTCGAGCAGCTCCAGCCGGTGCCCCGGCATCAACGCGGCGCCGGTGGACTGGTACAGGGAGAACGAGAAGCCCTGGGGCCCGGGGGGCAGCACGAAGGGGCCATGCATCTCGTGCCTGCCGCGCTCCCTGGCGCCGTCAAAGCCGTGGGCGCCCGGCTGGGGCAGAATCTCCGTCTCCGTGAGGTCCTGGGGCTCGTCCATGACGTGGCAAGCTAGGGACACTCTCCGGCCCCGGCATGCAGGGCCCGCCCGCCTGCCCGACAGCCGAGTGCTCTCTCCCATTGCCGCCCGGCGCCATGCTGTCCACACTGCGCCCGTTCCCTCGCCTGCTGGAGTGTCGACTTATGGTGGAAGAGATTCGTCCAACCGCGAAGGAGCTGCTGTCGCTGCCGCGCCTCGCGCCGCTGGTGCCCATGCTGTACGTGGCCTGGACGGACGGAGAGCTGACACCCGCGGAGATACGGATGCTCGGCAACGCGGCCCGCGCCCAGCCCTGGCTGGACCTGCGCTCCACCTCCGTGCTCGCGCGCTGGTTGGACCCGCTGCTGCCGCCCACCTCCAACGAGCTGGCGCTGGTGCGCGAGCACATCCGCGCCGCCGCCACGCGACTGGCCCTCAGTCCCCAGGACAGCCTCGCGGAGCTGGGCGCGAAGCTGGCCGAGCTGGTCTCCGGCACGAAGGAGCTGCCCCCGTCCGTCCCCGAACTGGTGCGCGCGCTGGCCTCCGTGGAGGCGGTGCTGGGTGTCTCCAGCCGGGACGCCGTGCGCGCCCTCGTCCCCTCCGCCGCGCACGAGCCACGCCGCATCGGCCCCACGGAGCCCACGTCCTTCGCCCCGGAGGCACTGCGCGCGGTGCTGGACCGCAAGTACCCAGAGGTCCGCTCGAAGGTGCGCACGTGGCTGGAGGACCCGGCCTTCCGCCAGCAGCCCACGCAGGACACGGCGAAGCAGCGCGAGCAGGTCTTCGACTGGCTCAAGCAACTGGCGGACGAGGGACTGGGCCGCATCGCCTTCCCGGAAGGTGACGAGGCGGGCGCGGACCTGGGCGCCTTCATCGCCGCGTTCGAGACGCTGGCGTTCTTCGACATGAGCCTCGTGGTGAAGGCGGGTGTCCACTTCGGCCTGTTCGGCGCGAGCATCCTCTTCCTCGGCACGGAGCGGCACCACCGCGAGTACCTGCCAAAGGTCGCCACGCTGGAATTGCCCGGCTGTTTCGCCATGAGCGAGCTGGGCCACGGCTCCAACGTGCGCGACGTGGAGACGGTGGCGCGCTACGACGCGGAGGCCGGGAACTTCCTCGTCCACACGCCGTCGGACTCCGCGCGCAAGGAGTGGATTGGCAACGCCGCGGTCCACGGCCGCATCGCCACGGTGTTCGCGCAGCTGGAGGTGGGCGGCAAGGGCCTGGGCGTGCACGCCCTCCTGGTGCCCCTGCGCGATGAGCGCGGCAGGCTGCTGCCCGGAGTGCGCATCGAGGACTGCGGCCGGAAGATGGGGCTCAACGGCGTGGACAACGGCCGCATCTGGTTCGACCACGTGCGGGTGCCTCGGGAGAACCTGCTGGACCGCTTCGGCCAGGTGAGCGCCGACGGCGAGTACACCAGCTCCATCTCCAGCGACGGGCGTCGCTTCTTCACCATGCTGGGCACGCTCGTCGCGGGGCGGGTGAGCGTGGCGTGCGCGTCGCTGAGCGGGGCCAAGAGCGGGCTGACCATCGCCGTGCGCTACGCGGACTTGCGCCGGCAGTTCGGTCCTCCGGGCGCAACGGAAGTCCGGCTGTTGGACCACCAGACGCACCAGTTGCGCCTGCTGAGGCCGCTGGCGAAGACGTACGCGCTCGACTTCGCGCTGGAGTACCTGGTGGAGCGCTACGTGAAGCGCACCGAGGAGGACTCCATGGAGGTGGAGGCCCTGGCGGCGGGTCTCAAGGCGTATGCCTCGTGGAACGTGACGGCGGTGCTCCAGGAGGCGCGCGAGGCGTGCGGAGGCCAGGGTTATCTGGAAGCCAACCGGCTGCCAGGATTGAAGGCGGACACGGACATCTTCACGACGTTCGAGGGCGACAACACGGTGCTGATGCAACTGGTCGCCAAGAGCCTGCTGACGGACTACCGGCAGCGCTTCGAGGATGACCGCGTCTTCGCGGTGCTCAAGCTCATCGCCGACAGGGCGACGTCGGTGGCGGACCGAAACCCCATCGCGACGCGGCGCACCGGCAGCGAGCACCTGCGCGACGGCGACTTCCAGCTCCGGCTCCTGCGCTACCGCGAGGAGGACCTGCTGGCCTCGGTGGCGAAGCGGCTGCGCAAGCGGATGTCCGCGGGCGTGGAGGCGTTCAGCGCCTTCAACCAGGTCCAGGCACACCTGGTCGCGCTGGCGCACGCGCACATCGAGCGGGTGGTGCTAGAGCAGTTCCTCCACGGCGTGGCGGCGGTGAAGGACGAGGGGCTCAAGGTCGTCCTGGGACGGCTGTGCGACCTCTATGGCCTGTCGTGCCTGGAGTCGTCGAGCGGCTGGTTCCAGGAGAACGGGCTCATGGAGGGCAACAAGGCCCTGGCCATCCGCAAGGAGGTCGTGAAGCTCTGCACGGAGTTGCGTCCGGACGCGGTGGCGCTGGTGGATGCCTTCGGCATTCCGGACAGCTGCCTCGCCTCGCCTATCGGCCTGGGGCACCTGTCGCCCTGATGTGCGGTGAACACTCGGGGACCTCGGGGGGCTGACGGCCTGGGCGGCGCTGCGCAGCTTCCCAGGCCATGAAAAGCCCCACGACGACGATGTGGCTCTGCGTGCTCGGAATGCTGTCCGCGTGTGCGTCCGTGTCTCCGGTGGAGCGCGCCGCCGCGCTGGAGGAGCAGAACCGCCAGCAGGCGCGACTGCTCACCGAGGAGCTCTACAACCTGCGCAAGCTGGACCGCGTCGCGGAGCTGTTCTCCGAGGACTACGTGGACCACTCCACGGGAGCGCCCACGGACGTGGTGGGCCCGGCCGCCGTGCGCCAGCAGGCCGAGGCAACGTTCCAGGCCTTCCCGGACCTGCGCTTCGACGTCCTCCACGTGGTGGCGGACGGAGACATGGTGCTGGTGCACTGGAAGGCCGAGGGCACGGACGTGAAGCACCCGGACGACACGGGCAAGCCCCGTCCCCTCGCGCTGAACGGCCACTCGCTCTACCGGATGCGCGACGGCAAGGTGGTGGAGTCCTGGGACATCTCCGACCGCCTCGCCCCGCTCCTGCAACGCGGCTACAGAATCGTTCCGCCCCAGCAGTGACGTGGCGTCACTGCAGGACGGCGGGCGCCTGGAAGACCTCGCCGTCGCGGCCCTCCACGCGCAGGCTGGCGCCGTCGGCGGGGCTCACCTTCAGCTCCACGCGAGGCTGACCCCGGCGGTCCACCAGCATCAGCCCCGGCGAGCCGTGCTCATCCGCGCCCAGAATCGCGCGAGGCCGCCCGTCCGCGTCCGCCAGCTCCAGCCGCGAGGAGCCGTCCACCTGGAGCCCCACCGCGAACAGGTCCACGCCACCGGGCTTGGACAGCGTCAGGCGCGGCGCTTCATCCGAGTACACGGTGAGTTCGGCCAGGGACTCGCCCCCGGCCGTGGAGAAGCGCAGCCGGGGCGAGCCATCCACCGCCACGCCCAGCAAGGCGCGCGGACGTCCCGCGCCGTCATGGAGCACCAGCCCCGCGGCGCCCGAGTCATCCAGCCCCAGCGAGGCCCGGCGCTGGCCCTGGGCATCGTTGAGCACCAGGCGCGAGGCCACCAGCTCTCCCCCCAGCGTCGGCGCGGGCTTCAACGCCGCGGTGCCCAGCCCCACTCCCGCCAGCGCGAGCGCCGAGAAGGTGAGTCCCTGCAACCGCCGACAGCGGCGCTCCAGTCGCTCCAGCCGCGCATCCACCGAGTCCATCTCGAGCCTCTTTCTGACCGGACCCTGCACGCCCGGAGCCGGGCAGGTTAGCGGAAGAAGGACGGGCGCGCGCCCCACACCCAGAGACAAGGACCATCATCCACCCACCGAGCCCAGGACAGCCGTTGCCCGGGCCCGAAGGGAAGCCACGTCAGATGTCGACGTCGCTCGAGTCGGCGGTGTTGTAGTCCCGCACGTCGCGCCGGATGGAACGACCGCGGCCGAAGAGGAAGCCCAGCTTGAACTGGACGAAGCCTCCCTCGAAGCCCGCGCCCAGCTCCGAGCTGGAATCCGTGGTGTTGAACTCACCGACGATGGGGACGGAGATGCCCACCTCGGGCATCAGCCGGAAACCCTCGGTGACGCGCAGCGCGTAGCCCACCGAGGCGCCCACGCTCAGGAGATTTACCGCCGCGTTTTCGGTGGAGCTGCCCGCGGCGATTCGCGTCGCGGACACGCGAGGCCCCAGCACCAGCTCCGAGCCACCCGCCGTCTTGAAGCCCACCAGCAGGGGCACCGCCACGTTGACGTAGCTGCCAATGGCGTCGTCGACGTTCCCCAGGAAGACGCCCATCACCGAGGGCGCCAGGGAGATGGCCAGGTTCGGGTCATCGGGGGTGGTGAGCAGGAACTTCGACTGGAGTTCGGCCAACGACGAGCCGAAGCGCACGCCCAGGTCCACGCGCTCCGTCACGCCGAAGCGCGCCGCGAGGTCGATGTGTGGATAGTAGATGCCAGCCGCCCCGCTCTCACCAATGACGGCGGCGCCCCCGACGCCCGGCTCGATGGCGAACTGGAACTTGCCCGCGCCCAGCGTGTCGGCTGTCTGGACATGACTCACCGAAACACAGCCGGTCCCCCCCAAGCCCCCGCACAGCGCGGCGACGACCACGGCACGACGCATCATCTGGATCCGCCCCACGTCCAAACGCCCCCTCATTGGAACGTTGCGAGGGCTCCCGACGTTGAGGGGTTCTGAACATTCACCGGGAATATCCAGACACCTTTTTGCCAGAACCTGTCGCCCCCGGGGCTGACAGCGGGGTGTCGGCAACGCGAGAATGAGGCGATGAGACAGCTCGACCAGGAGCGGTTGCTGGGAGCCTACCGGGCGACGCGGTATGTCATTCGCCCCCATGGTTCCACGGAAGGCGTGGAGCAGGTGCTGCGAGTTGGAAGGCTGCACCCCGCCCTCGACGCCGCCCTGGCGGCACGGGGGCATCGGGAGTGGGCCTTCCTGACAGCCTGGAATCCGGGTTCGCGCCCTCGGGGCAAGGACGAGAACCAGCGCGCGCAGGAGCGGCTGACCTCCCAGCTCATCGCGGGCGGCTGGGTGGTGGCGCCCGCCATCGGTGAGGCGGAGGACGGGAGCTGGTCCGAGCAGAGCCTCTTCGTGCCGGGCCTGCCCCGCGCGGAGGCGGAGCGCTTCGGCCGCGCCCACGGACAGGTCGCCGTCCTCGTGGGCCGCACCGGGGGGCCCGCGGAGTTGCTGCTGTGCGGCGGCGAGGCGCCGCCACCCGCTCCTTGAAGCAGGGCGATGAGTCGCAACCCCGTGTCGAGACGAAGTCGAGGCGCGAGCTTCACCGTGCCGCCATGAAGGGCGCGCCATCCTCCACGAACCTGAGTAGGCTCCCCCTCCCCGTTCGTTGGAGTTCCGTCGATGCCTCAAGCCACACCGCGCTCGTCACTTCCGGGAGCGCGCCCCAGCGTCTTCCTGCTCGCCGGAGCGTTTGTCACCGGCATGTTCCTCTTCGCCCATGGCGGCTGCGGAGGTGACGAGTGCCAGGACGCCGCCGACTGCCGTGAAGACAACGGCACACCGGCCGAGGGAAAGGAGTGGGTCTGCGACGACAAGCGCTGCGAGCAGCACCCCGTCCTGCAGCCGCCTCCGGACGCGGGGACACCCGACGCGGGGACACCCGACTCGGGGACACCCGACGCGGGGGCGCCCGACGCGGGGAGACCCGACGCGGGGACTCCCGACTCGGGTCCCACCACGGTGAGCGTGCAGGTGCTCGCGTTCAATGACTTCCACGGGCAGCTCGAGGAGCCCGCGAGCCAGATTCTGGCGGGCGTGGCCCCCGACGGTGGGCCGGTGCGGGTGAACGCGGGCGGCGTGACGTACTTCGCCCGGCACATCGCGGCCCTGCGGGCCACCAATCCGAACACGGTGGTGGTGGCGGCGGGAGACCTCATCGGCGCCTCGCCGCTGGTGTCGGCGCTCTTCCACGACGAGCCCACCATCGAGGCGATGAACCTGATTGGCCTGGACCTGGTCGCGGTGGGCAACCACGAGTTCGACGAGGGCAGCACGGAGCTGTTGCGCATGCAGTCGGGCGGCTGCCACCCGGTGGATGGCTGCCTGGACGGGGATGGCTTCCCGGGCGCGAAGTTCAAGTACCTGGCGGCCAACGTGGCCACGGGCGTGGACCGCACGCTGTTCCCCCGCTACGACGTGCGCGAGTTCGAGGGCGTGAAGGTGGCCTTCATCGGCATGACGTTGGAGAACACGCCGGAAGCCGTCATACCCACGGGCGTGGCGGGGCTCACCTTCAAGGACGAAGTGCAGACGGTGAACGCGCTGGTGCCGGAGCTGCGGCAGCAGGGCATCGAAGCCATCATCGTGGTGGTGCACCAGGGCGGCAATCCGGCCCCGGGCTCGCTGGTGAACGAATGCAAGGGCGCGGGTGCGGACGGCCTCATCTCAGGTGCCATCGTGGGCATCGCCAAGGGCCTCAACGACGCGGTGGATGTCATCGTCAGCGGCCACACGCATCAGGCCTACAACTGCGTCATCGATGGCAAGGTCGTCACGAGCGCCTCGTCGATGGGGCGGCTCGTCACGGACATCGACCTGACGTTGAGCAAGGCGACGGGCGACGTCGTGGGGGCGCGAGCGAACAACGTCATCGTCACTCGCGACGTGCAGGAGGTCGGCGCGGTGAAGGAGCTGGTGACGAAGTACCAGGGGCTCGTCGAGCAGCGGGCCAACCGGGTCATCGGCTGGGTGGCGCAGACGCTCAGGTCACAGACGGACTCCGCGGGCCAGTCCACCCTGGGCTTCGTCGTCGCGGACTCACAGTTGGAGGCGACGAAGCCCGCGAACCTGGGTGGGGCGCAGGTGGCCTTCATGAACTCGGGCGGCCTGCGCGCGGACATCGGCCAGGGAGAGGTCACCTACGGCGAGGCCTTCACCACGCAGCCGTTCGGCAACAGCCTGGTCACCGTGACGCTGACGGGCGCGCAAATCGAGCAACTGCTGGAGGGGCAGTGGCAGCCGTCGGGAGCCACCATCATGCTGCTTCCGTCGGCGGGCTTCACCTATGCGTTCAGCGCGTCGGCGCCCATCGGAAACCGCGTCGACCCGGCGTCCATCCGGATCAACGGCGTGCCAGTGAGCCTGACGGCGGAGTACCGCGTCACCGCGAACAACTACCTCGCGAGTGGGGGTGATGGCGTCGAGGTGCTCCCCGAGGGGACGAACCGGCTGGGTGGCGCCGTGGACAGCGACGCGATGGAGGCCTACCTGAAGGCGCACAGCAGCGCGGCGAGCCCCTTGCCCGCCCCGGCGTTGAATCGCATCACCGCGCTGCCGTAGCGGCCGGCTCCGGCCGCGTCAGGGGACGGGTCCTCGCCCCTGACCGCCGGAGGGCACGTCCTCTCCCCGTCCGGGGACGTTGTCGGGGGTGGTGGTGGAGCCCGGGAGGATTTCAATCTCCTGGGCGCGCGTCACCCGGCGGGCAATCTCGTCGAACTCCAGCTCCACGCCCCGGCCGGGCTTGTCCTTCAAGCCGAAGCGGATGCGCCAGAGGTTGGGGCGGATCTCCACGGCCTCGCCGGCCTGGGCCAGGACGAAGCTGTTGTTGCGGGCGTATTCCTCACCGGCCTGGATGACGTCGCGCTCGCCCAGCTCCGCCTGCACGGAGGCCGAGGAGGGGGGAACGGGCGGGCGACCGGTGGGCCCCACGCAGCCCACTCCAAGCAGGATGGCGGCGGGCAGCAGGAGTCGACGGAGGGTGCGCGAGCAGGGCCAGGACATGTGTCCAAGTTTGGGCATCGGCCAGGACACTCGCAGCCAAGGGAGCGGGCACGGCGGCGTGCGGGTTTCGCGCCTGCTCGGTGCACCAGCGGAGGGCCTGCGCGCGGCGGGGGGCGGAATCAACGGGCGGAAGCCAGGGCACCCACCCGGCCCCCGCTCCGCCATGAGAGCGGGGGGCGGTGCGACGACGCGCCGTTACTTCGCGGACGGGGACGGAGAGATGATGCGCTGCTTCTCCACGACTTCGTCGATGAGGCCGTACTGCCGGGCATCCTCGGCGCTCATGAAGTAGTCGCGCTCGGTGTCCTTCTCGATGCGCTCGACGGTGTGGCCCGTGTGCTTGACGATGAGGCCGTTGATGTAGCTGCGCAGGCGGAGGATTTCCTTGGCCTGGATGTCGATGTCCGTGGCCTGGCCCTGAGCGCCGCCGAGCGGCTGGTGAATCATGATGCGGCTGTTGGGCAGGGCGTAGCGCTTGCCCTTGGCACCGGCCAGCAGCAGGAGGGCGCCCATGGAGGCGGCCTGTCCCACGCAGATGGTGGACACCGGACACTTCACGTACTGCATGGTGTCATAGATGGCGAGGCCGGCCGTGACGGAGCCACCGGGCGAGTTGATGTAGAGGTTGATGCCCTTGTCGGGGTCCTCGGACTCGAGGAAGAGCAGCTGGGCGACGATGATGTTGGCCACGTCGTCGTTGACGGGCGTGCCCAGCATGATGATGCGGTCCTTGAGGAGCCGGCTGTACAGGTCATACGCCCGCTCGCCGCGGTGCGTGGTCTCAATGACGAAAGGGACGTTCATGGCTCCCCTACCCTAATCGTCCTGTCGCCCTCGCGCCCGCTCGTTCTTCCCGCAGCGTGAGCTGGCCCACGGTTGGGACGGGGGATGGCCCCCCGGATGCCCCTCGGTGGGGCGTCCGGGCGGGGTGTAGGACACGGGCGGCCTACAGGCCGGTCATCTTCTCCGGGCGGACCCATTGGTCGAACTGCTCGGAGGTGAGCAGGCCCAGCGCCACGGCGACCTCCTTGAGCGTCTTGCCTTCCTTGTGGGCCTGCTTGGCGATTTTCGCGGCGTTGTCGTAGCCGATGTGCGGGTTGAGGGCGGTGACGAGCATGAGGCTGCGCTCCAGGTTCTCCTGGATGCGGGCGCGGTTGGGTTCGATGCCGACGGCGCAGTTGAGCCGGAAGCTGCGCATGCCGTCCGCGAGCAGCCGGCAGCTCTGCAGGACGTTGTGGATGATGAGGGGCTTGAAGACGTTGAGCTCGAAGTTGCCGGAGGCGCCGCCGATGGAGACGGCGACGTCGTTGCCCATGACCTGGGCGCAGAGCATGGTGAGGGCTTCGCTCTGGGTGGGGTTCACCTTGCCCGGCATGATGGAGCTGCCCGGCTCGTTCTCCGGGATGGTGATTTCGCCCAGGCCGGAGCGGGGGCCCGAGGACAGCCAGCGGATGTCGTTGGCGATTTTGAAGAGGACGGCGGCCAGGCCCTTGAGGGCGCCGTGGGCCTGGACGAGCGCGTCGTTGGCGGCCAGCGCCTCGAACTTGTTGGGGGCGGTGACGAAGCCGAGGCCGGTGAGGCGGGCAATCTCCTTCGCGACGCGCTCGGCATAACCCTTGGGGGCGTTGAGGCCCGTGCCGACGGCGGTGCCACCCAGCGCGAGTTCATGCAGGTGCGGCAGCGTCCGCTCCAGGTGGGAGCGCGCGAGGTCCAACTGGGCGACGTAGCCGCTCAGCTCCTGGCCCAGGGTGAGGGGCGTGGCGTCCTGGAGGTGGGTGCGGCCAATCTTCACGACATCCATGAAGGCGCGGGACTTGTCGGCGAGGACATCGCGCAGGGCCTTCAGTTCGGGGAGGACGTGCTCGACGAGGGAGGTGGCGGCGGCCACGCTCATGGCGGTGGGGAAGACGTCGTTGGAGCTCTGGCCCTTGTTGACGTCGTCGTTGGCGTGGACCTTGCGGCCCTCGCCGCGCTCTCCGCCGAGCAGCTCCGAGGCGCGGTTGGCGAGCACCTCGTTGGTGTTCATGTTCGTCTGGGTGCCGCTGCCGGTCTGCCAGACGGACAGGGGGAACTCGGCGTCGTGTTTGCCGCCGAGGACTTCATCGGCGGCGCGGACGATGGCATCGCCCTTCTCGCGAGCCAGGCCGCCGTTCTCCACGTTGACGAGGGCCGCGGCCTTCTTGACGAGGACGAGCGCGCGGATGAGGCCGGGGGGCATGCGCTCGGTGGAGATGGCGAAGTTCTGGAGGCTGCGCTGGGTCTGCGCGCCCCAGAGGCGGTCGGCGGGGACTTCGATGGGGCCGAAGGTGTCCTTCTCGATGCGAACGTTCTGGGTGCTCACGCGCGGGGCTCCTGGCGAAAAGTGTCCGTGAGCCCACGAATAACAGGCTGGAGCCGTTGGCACCCGGAAGGTGTGTGGACCGTCGCTCCGTGAGCAATCCGGGTGTCAGCCGTGAGCCCGTCGGCTGTCGTCGGGGGCCTGCTCGCGCTCGTGGGGTCCGTAGTCGCGAAGGACCGTGGCGACGCGCAGGCGGTAGTCGGCGAAGACGGACTCCCGGCCCCGGGCCTGGGCGGCGCGGTGGGCCTCGAGCTGTCGCCATTGCTGGACGGCGGCCTCGTCCCGCCAGAACGAGAGGGAGAGCAGCCGGTCTGGCGAGGACAGACTCTGGAAGCGCTCGATGGAGATGAAGCCGTCGATGCGAGCCAGCAGCGGCCGGAGCTGGTCGGCCAGGTCCAGGTACTCACGCTGTCCGTCGGAGCTGAGCCGGGCCTCGAAGATGACGGCAATCATGGTTGAGCCTCCGGGAGGACAGCAGCGGCGAACACGGGGATGCGAGAGTTGAGTGAGGGCATCCACGCAGCCCCGAGGACGGCCGCCCGAAGCGCGCGAAGGTCCGAAGAGAGCAGCGACAGAAGAGCGCCGTGAGCCATGGACTTCGCGAGCCCATCACCCGGGCAGGCATGAGCGCCCGCGCCGAAAGCAAGTGCCCGGGGATGTGCCCGGTGGAGGTCGAACCGCTGCGGTTCCGGATGAAGGGCGGGGTCACGGTTGGCGGCGGCGAGGACGACGAGCACGGCATCCCCGGAGGCCATGGCCTGTCCGGCGACAACGGCGTCATCGGCCAGGAACCGGCGGGTGTTCTGGACGGGGGACTCGAACCGGAGCACCTCGTCGAGAAACGAAGGAAGCAGCGACACGTCGTCCCGCACCTCCATGAGCAGCGAGGAGTCCGTGAGCAGGGCGCGAAGGGCCTGCCCCAGCAACCCCGCCGTGGCGTCATGCGTCTGCAAGAGCAGGCCGATGGCATTGGCGACCACCACCTCCGAGGAGTCCTGGGAACCCAGCGAGGCCGTCTCGTGGGCCAGCACAGCCAGGGAGCCGCCGGACGAGCCCGGTGCGAGCTGGGCCTCCAGCGCGGAGCGAAACACCGAGAGCAGAGACCGCGCGGCCAAGGTCGCGGGCCCCAAGGTGTCCGGGTGGGCGCCGGGAACGATGCAGCGCACGAAATCCCGCGTCCAGGAGGCGACCTGGGGAAGCGACTCGGAGGAAAGCCCCAGCAGCTCACCGAGCACGTACACCGGGAGCAGAAAGGTCAGCGTGTGACTCGGAGCCGAAAGCGAAAGCTGTCGGGTCCAGCGCCCGGAGGCCTCGATGACCTGAGGCGGCGCCCACGTGCGCAGCAGCGCGACGAGGGCGCGCCGTGCGAAGGCGTGAGAGGAGCCGTCGTTCATGCGAGCAAGGCGTCGGAACACCTCGCCGGGAGCCGACCCGAGCAGGGCGCGAGGAACCGGTTCGGAGACAGGACGGACGCGACAGGAGGGGTGGGTGAGCACCGCCTGAACGGCCTCCGAGCTGGAGGCGACCCACAGGCGAAGGGAGTCATCCCAGTACAGGGGTCGTCGGGAGACGAGGTCCGCGTAGAAGGGGTACGGGTCCGGGTGGGTCGCGGCGGCGATGGGGTCCAGAGGGGGTGACATCCGGAGTCCTCGAACCGCCGTGCACGCCGGGATGGAGTGCGAAGCGGTGAGGAGCTTCTACGGGTCCCCGAGGACGAACGTTTCGGTGCGGACCGAAATGAGCCGAAGGGTGTGCACCAGCGCCATGTGACGCAAGGGAGCGGGACGGCCGGCGTGGGGGGCCCCGTCCGCTGACGGGGGGACCCGCGCCGAGCCGAGGGGCCCGCGAGCCGTGTCTACCGTGGCCGCGGGCCCGTGAATCCGCGCCCTCAAACCCGGCGCTCGACCCGAGAAGCTTCCGACTGCCCGAGTCCCGACAGCCACTCCATCGTGCGCTGCAGCGGGGCCTGCCCCACCGGAGACGAAGGAGTGAAGCCCCAGAGGAGCAGATAGACGAGGGGCAGCGTGCCGCCGGAGAACAGGGTGGCGATGACGAGCGCCACGCGGACCAGCGCCACGTCGATGCCCAGCTCGCGAGCCAGCATCGCGCACACGCCCGTCAGCGCCCGTCCTTCCACACCCCGGTGAAGCCGCTCCCCTCGCGTCCCGCAGCGAGGGCACTTCGCCGCTTCCGCCCTCATCTCCTCCGCGCATCCCGAGCACCGCTTCATCGCGTCCATGACCTGTCTCCCCAGAGGGGCAACCCCCTTGGCGTCAAGCACCCTCATCCCTACCTACGCACCCTGGCGTCGCTGATTGCATCCCTTCCGCCCGCCGCCCCCTCCCCGCCAAACCCGCGCCAAGTCTGTTGATTTACAGATTTAATCCGGCGGGTGTTGACAGCATTACAGCCAAGCAGGCACAAATTGACCGACACTTCCTTTCCTCCCTCGGAAGATCCATTTTTCGACCCGTCGAAGTTGATTTACAACGCAGCAAGCCAAGGAGTCGAGATGACCGCGGATGCCCCCTCCTCGAAGACCCCGGCCTTCAGCGCTGGCGTGGCCGTCAAGGGGCCGTGGCACCCCGATTACGCCGAGGTCCTCACCCCGGCCGCCCTCGATTTCGTCGCCCGCCTCGCCCGCGCCTTCGGCGAACGCCGTGAAGCCCTCCTGGAGCGCCGCAAGACGGTCCAGGCGTCCTGGCGCAAGGGCGAGCGTCCCCACTTCCTGCCGGAAACGAAGGCCATCCGGGACAGCCACTGGACGGTGGCTCCCCTGCCTCCGGACCTCCAGGACCGCCGCGTCGAAATCACCGGCCCCGTGGACCGGAAGATGATCATCAACGCGCTCAACTCCGGCGCGAACGTCTTCATGGCGGACTTCGAGGACGCCAACAGCCCCACCTGGGACAACGTCGTCCGCGGCCAGCTCAACCTCCGCGACGCCGTCCGCCGCCGCATCTCCTTCACCGCCGACGGCGGCAAGCACTACGCCCTCAACGAGAAGCCCGCCGTCCTCTTCGTGCGTCCTCGCGGCTGGCACCTGCCCGAGCGCCACGTCGAAATCGACGGCAAGCCCATCTCCGGCTCCCTCTTCGACTTCGGCCTCTTCTTCTTCCACAACGTCCGCGAGCAGCTCGCGCGGAACACCGGCCCCTACTTCTACCTGCCGAAGATGCAGAGCCACCTGGAGGCCCGCCTCTGGAACGACGTGTTCCTGCTCGCCCAGGACACCCTCGGCATCCCTCGCGGCACCATCAAGGCCACCGTCCTCATCGAAACGCTCCCCGCCGCCTTCGAGATGGACGAAATCCTCCACGAGCTGCGCGAGCACTCCGCCGGCCTCAACTGCGGCCGCTGGGACTACATCTTCAGCTTCATCAAGACGCTCCAGTCCGACACCAGCGTCGTCCTCCCGGACCGCGGCCAGGTCACCATGGACAAGGCGTTCCTCAACGCCTACTCCCAGCTGCTCATCCAGACCTGCCACCGCCGCAACGTCCACGCCATGGGCGGCATGGCCGCGTTCATCCCCATCAAGGGTGACGCCGCCGCCAACGAGGCCGTCCTCGAGAAGGTCCGCGCCGACAAGCTCCGCGAGGTGAAGAACGGCCACGACGGGACGTGGGTCGCCCACCCCGGCCTCGTCGCCCTCGCTCGCGACATCTTCGACGCGAACATGAAGGGCGAAAACCAGCTCTCCAACAAGCGCGAGGACGTCCGCATCACCGAGGCCGACCTGCTCAAGGTCCCCTCCGGCACGCGCACCGAAGAGGGCCTGCGCCACAACCTCCGCGTCGGCATCCAATACACCGCCGCCTGGCTGGGCGGCCTGGGCTGCGTGCCGCTCTACAACCTGATGGAGGACGCGGCCACCGCCGAAATCTCCCGCGCCCAGGTCTGGCAGTGGATTCACCACGGCGCCCCGCTCGACGACGGCCGCAAGGTGACCACCGCGCTGTTCCAGACGCTGCTCGCCGAGGAGATGGCCGAACTGGAGCGCGAAGGCGTCCAGCAGCGCTACGGCGCCGACCACGTGACGCGCGCCCGCGAACTCTTCGAGCGCCTGTCCACCGCCTCCACCTTCGAGGACTTCCTCACCCTGCCCGCCTACGCGGCGCTGGATGCCACTCGCTGAAACCTTTCGTTCTTCTTCAACCCTTCACCGCCGCACCGAGGAGCCTGCGATGTACGACGCCACCACGACGACCCCGGATGCCACTCCCCACGCCAAGCTCCACGCTCGACGCTTCGAGGGCATCACCCGCAACTACACCGACAAGGACGTGCTGAAGCTGCGTGGCACCCTGCCCATCAGCTACACGCTGGCGGAAGTCGGCGCGAAGCGGCTGTGGGAGCTGCTCCACACCGAGGACTACATCAACGCGCTCGGCTCGCTCACCGGCAACCAGGCCGTGCAGATGGTCCGCGCGGGCCTGAAGGCCATCTACCTCTCCGGCTGGCAGGTCGCCGCCGACGCCAACTCCGCCGGGCAGATGTACCCGGACCAGAGCCTCTACCCGGTGGACAGCGTCCCCACCGTGGTGAAGAAGATCAACAACGCCCTGCGCCGCGCGGACCAGATCGACCACGCCGAGGGCAAGAGCGACCGCTACTGGTTCGCCCCCATCATCGCCGACGCCGAGGCCGGCTTCGGCGGCCCGCTCAACGCCTTCGAGCTGATGAAGAGCATGATTGAAGCCGGCGCCGCGGGCGTCCACTTCGAGGACCAGCTCGCCAGCGAGAAGAAGTGCGGCCACATGGGCGGCAAGGTCCTGGTGCCCACCAACCACTTCATCCGCACCCTCACCGCCGCGCGCCTCGCCGCCGACGTCATGGGCGTGCCCACCCTGCTCGTCGCCCGCACGGACGCCGACAGCGCCAAGCTGCTGATGAGCGACTCGGACGAGTACGACCACGCCTTCATCGACCGCAAGAACGGCCGCACCTCCGAGGGCTTCTACCGCCTCAACGGCGGCCTCGACTGCGCCATCGCCCGCGGCCTCGCCTACGCGCCCTTCGCGGACCTGGTGTGGTGCGAGACCAGCACCCCGGACCTCGCCCAGGCCAAGAAGTTCGCCGAGTCCATCCGCGCGAAGTTCCCCAACAAGATGCTGGCCTACAACTGCTCGCCGTCCTTCAACTGGAAGAAGAACCTGGACGACGCCACCATCGCCAAGTTCCAGCGTGAGCTGGGCGCCATGGGTTACAAGTTCCAGTTCGTCACCCTGGCCGGCTTCCACGCGCTGAACCACTCGATGTACGAGCTGGCCCGCAAGTACAAGGACCGCGGCATGGCGGCCTACAGCGAGTTCCAGCAGGGCGAGTTCGGCTCGGAGAAGGACGGCTACACCGCCACGCGTCACCAGCGCGAGGTCGGCACCGGCTACTTCGACCAGGTCGCCGAGGTCATCTCCGGCGGCTCCGCCAGCACCCTGGCCCTGCACGAGTCCACCGAGGCCCACCAGTTCTAATCGGGCGCCTTTTTCGCTGATCCATCCGAAGGCCGTGGACCTGGGGCACCCTGCCCGTAAGTCCGCGGCCTTCGGTCGTTTTTCTGGCCAGCGGGCAGGCTCCGCGCGCCTGGACGCAACTTCCCGGGGCTTCGGGCGATAATGTGTGCAGACCTCCGAGAATCGCGCTTCGTGCGCCCTCGGTTTGCCAAGGAGCCCACCATGAGCCGCATCAACAACCTCACCGGTCCTCGGGTCCAGGTCCCCACGCCGCAGGCCAACGCCGCGGCCTCGCGCGCGGGCTTCGGCGCGGTGATGCAGCAGCACAACAACAACATGATGTCGGCGGCGAACCGCCCGGGTGATCCGCTGATGTCCACGGGCGGTCTCGTGGTGCAGTCGGCGCTCAACTCCGTGGGCGGCTCCTCGCACGGCGGGCTGCTGAACTCCTACCTGTCGGCCGTGGGCCGTCCCCCCGTCGCCAAGGACGCCAGCTCCGCGGACGGCGCGCAGGCCGCGTCCACGCCGGCGGCGGGCTCCAAGGAGGCGGAGGAGCAGAAGGTGATGATGGAGTTGGCGGAGCTGTCCGCCGCGACGCTGAGCAACTCCATCTTCCACATGGGCAACCGCACGAAGGTGTCGCTGGATTAGTCGCTAGCGCTTCTTCGTCGTCTTGCGCTCGGCGCGCTTGAGGTACTCGGCGCGCTGGCCCTGCTGGAGGTCCCCGGCGCCATCATACGGATGGCCCACCTCCGTGCGCTGACCGCCGTCCTGCCCCGTGATGTCGTTGAGGAACTCGGCGCGCCCCTCGGCGGGCACCCGGTCTCCATCCGCCTCCGGGTCCTTCTGCTTCTCGGGGTCCAGGGGGATTCCGAGCGGCGTCTGGAGATACTCCTTCGGGTCCATGGGGTCGCTCCTTCGAGGGTGCACTCAGCCCGTGACTCGAAGGTGGGGACGACGGGACGCTTCGCGCAGCCAGAGAGCCGGCGAGCAGCCCCCCGTCACCTTAGTTGAGGTACTTCGGGCGAGGAGGCGTCGCGGGCTGCTGACGCATCATCTCCAGGCCCTGGCGCGTGAGGATGAAGCGCACCACGCCGGAGCCGCGCTCCGTCTCGATGTCCGCCTCGAAGGCAGGACCGGCGATGCCGCCGAGCGCCACGTCCTTGCGCAGGTTGCGCACCTTGCCGCTCAGCATGTCCCCGGCGACGTCCTTCGCGCCCTCGCCTCGCTCGTGCAGTTCGTACGCCGTCTGGTGCAGCGTCATGGCGAGCGAGGGCGTCAGCGGCTGGGAGCTGAAGAGGACGGAGATGAGCAACCAGTAGGGAGGGGTCTCGTCGGAGGACATCGCGCACCCATCCTAAGCGCCTGAGCGCTCGCGGGCCCGAGGAAGTGACGCGGGCAAGGGACGCTAGCCCGCCCGGGGCCTTCGTCGCGAGGCGATGCCCTCCGCCAGCGCCACCTGCTGCTTCCAGTGGCCATACAGCCGGCCCTGGGAGGCGAGCGTGTCCAGCTTGCGCTGCGTCTCCTCATCCACCCGCCCTGGCGCGGCGTCGCGATAGGGCGTGCCGGGCAGCGGCATGAAGGTGTGTCCGTGGACGCGCGCGCCCAGCTTCCCCAGCTTTTCCATCAGGGAGACCGTGGCCTCCACGTCCTCGGGCGTCTCGCCGGGGAGGCCGAGGATGAAGTCCACGTTGGGCACGAAGCCGCCCTCCACCGCGAGCCGCGTGGCGCGCACCACCGTCTCCACGTCATGGCCGCGGCGCGTGGCCTGGAGGATGCGCTCGGAGCCGGACTGCCCTCCGATGATGAGGTTGTCGTTGTGGACGTAGCGCTTGAGGACCGCGAGCGCCTCCGGTGTGATGTGCTCGGGACGGACCTCCGAGGGGAAGGTGCCGTAGTACACCCGCCCATCGGGAGCCATGGCCTCGCGCACGGCGGCGAGCAGCTCCTCCACGGCGGCCAGGTTCATCGTCTCGTCGGCGGTGCCGTAGGACATGGACGTGGGCGTGATGAAGCGGATGTCCCGCCGCCCCGAGCGCCGCAGCTCGCGGGCCCAGTGCGCGATGTTGGCCACGGAGCGATGGCGGAAGCGCGCCTTGCTCATGAAGGGCGTCTGGCAGAAGCGGCACGCGTAGATGCAGCCGCGCGTAATCTCGATGGCGCCAAACATGGCGTGACGGGCCGCGAAGGGAGGGAAGTCGTCGAGCTTCACGCCCTCGCCCCGGCCGTGCTGCACCAGCTTGCCGTCCTTCAGGTGGGCCACGCCGTGCGTGTCACGCGGGTCTTCTCCGCGCTGCACGCGCCCGAGCAGCTCGCGCAGCGAGTACTCGCCTTCCCCAATCGCGATGAGGTCGAAGCCGGCCTGGAGCGTCTGGACGGGCTCGGCCGTCGCGTGGACTCCGCCCGCGATGCAGAGGACGGAGCGGCCCTCCAGTCGCTCGCGCACCCACGCGAGTTCCTCCGCGGAGACGGCGAAGCTGGCGGAGTAGAAGGACCACGCGGCCACCACGGTGTCGCCCGCGTCGGCGCGCTCCTTCACGGTGGAGAGCAGGGTCTCCCTGTCGCGAGGGAAGAACAGCTTCACGTCCGCGAGCGCGGGGTCGGATTCGACGGCGCCCGCCAGCACGGTGAAGGCGTACTTGCCCGGGTACTGATAGCTGAGGACGAGCGAGATGGGACGGTGCGGCACCATGAGCGTCCACCATGATGCCACATGGCCCCAGCCGCGAGGACTCCGAGAGAGCAGGCGACTCAGCGCGCGGAGGGCGCGGGCCGGACGAGGTCGAGCACCTTGCCGGTGAACTCGGAGAACTCCAGGGCCTCGTCGGGAACGCGCTCATCGGAGTCCGACATGCGCACGGCCACGAGGTCGTACTTCGGCAGCACGAGGACACGCTGTCCGCCCTGGCCAATCGCCGCGAAGCCGCTGGGCGGGCCCTCCACGTTCTGTTTGAAGTTGTAGGGAGCGGACTTCTCCATGAAGTCAGTGAGCAGGGAGGCGTCTCCCAGCTTCTCCACGAACGTGGCCAGGAACACGCCCTGCGGAACGGGGCGGTCCGCGAGGTCCCGCAGCCGGGCCAGCGGCGCCTCGGGGAAGCCGTTGCGCCGAGCCTGCTCCAGCATGTCCGTACCGAGCGTGACGGACATGCCCTGCTCGTAGAGGAGCCACCAGAGCAGTCCCGCAGTGGGCGTGTGCGGCTGAGAGGGAGCACCGCCCAACGCCTGGATGTACGACGCGCTCAGGACACGCTGGCCCTTCCACGTGCCGCCCTGGAGCAGCATCTGCCCCACCTTGGCGAAGTCCACGGGATGGAGCTGCAGGCCCGCCATGCCCACGGGGTTGCCCGACGGGTCCTTGTCCCAGCGGAAGTCGCGGATGCCGAGCGGAGTGAAGAGCTTCCGCGCGAGATACACATCCATCTTCTCGCCCGACGCGCGCTCCACGATGCCCGCGACGAGATTGGTGGCCTTGTTGTTGTACGCGTGCTTGCTGCCGGGCTCGTCCACCACCTCGGAGTCCAGCGCGTAGCGCACGAAGTCCTTGGACTCGTAGATGTCGAAGGCGGTGCGATTCGAGGCCAGTCCCGACGTGTGATTGAGCAGGTGCTTCAGCGTCACCTTGCCCTTGAGGCCGTCCTTCCACTCGGGGAAGAAGGTGGAGACCGGGGTGTCCACGGACGGAATCTTCCCCTCGTCTATGAGCAGGCCGATGGCCAGCGCCACCATGCCCTTGGTGGCGGACATGGCCTCGATGCGATGCGTCTCGCCGCCGAAGTACCACTCCCCCACCAGCTTGCCGTGACGCAGCAGCACGAGTCCCGCGGAGCCCGACTTCTCGGCGGCCTTCAGCAGCTCCGCCAACGCGGGTTCGGACAGTCCCGCTTCGCGCGGAGAGCTTCGCTCCAGTCCAGCGCCCACGCCCCAGGCGTGCCGAGCCTCCAGCGCGTTCTTCCGGGCGCGCTCCACCAACGCGTCGTAACCCGGCAGTGTGCGCAGCGAGGCCAGCGCCTTGGCGTGAAGCAGGCCCGCCGGGTCGGCCAGTCCCTTGTCGAGCGCCCGCTCCAACCAGGTCATGGCCATGGCCGTATCGCCCGAAGCAGCGGCCATGCCCGCGGCGGCGCGAGCCACCTCCTCGAACTGGTGTCCCGCATCCCACACCTGTCGCAGCTCGGCGTGCCCCTTCGCCGCGTCCCCCGCGTGCTGGGCCATCCAGGCCCGCGTCATCGCGGCGCTGGCCTCTGGAGAAGACACCGTCGAGGCCGCGGCGGCCGATGGAGGAGAGACCGGCTGGGAGTGGGCGCAAGCCAGCAGCGCGCAGAGCGGCAGGAACAGGGCACGTCGTGACACGAAGGACTCCAGGAGAGCGACGGGGGTGTGGGGTACCGCGACAACCAGTTGCCTGGCTGGCGAGAGAACGCTTCGCCTTCCGTCGCATTTCATTACGCCGTGTAAAGGGACACACGGACGTGTCCCCTGGCGCGCGCCCCTCGGCCGTGTTCCTGGAGGACGTCAGCCGACGGACGACGCGAGAAGTTCCCACGCGGCGCGTACGTGTCGCTCCTGCGTCATCGAAGCCCCGATGGCCATCCGCAGCACATAGCGAGCAGGCGTGCCCTCCACCGCATGCAGCACGGTGTGTGAGAGGAACATCTTGCCCGAGGCATTCACCCGCTCCAGCAGCTCCCGGTTGCGCGCGTCCGTGGCCTGAGGAGGCTCGCCAGGGAGCGGCTTCAAACGGAAGCACACCAGTGACAATGAGCGGGGCACGGCCACCTCGAAGCGCTCATCCTCGGACACCCACGACTCGAAGCGCTCCCCCAGCCGCACGTGCTCACGGATGTGGGCCCGCAGACCCTTCGCGCCATAGTGACGCAGCACGAACCACAGCTTCAGCGCGCGGAAGCGGCGTCCCAGCGGCACCTGCCAGTCGCGGTAGTCGATGACAGCGCCGCTCGCGCTCGCGGCGTTGCGCAGGTACTCCGGCGTCACGCTGAGCGCATCGAGCAGCGCCTTCCTGTCGCGCGTGTAGAAGGCATTGCAGTCGAAGTTGGTGAGCAGCCACTTGTGCGGATTGAACGCGAGCGAGTCCACCCCGGACATGCCATCGAGCAGGTCCCGGTGCTCGGGGCACACCAGCGCCGCGCCCGCCCAGGCCGCGTCGACATGCAGCCAACCGCCCGACGCACGCATGGGCGTGCGGGCCATCACCTCGCCCACCGCGCGAACCGGGTCCGCGGCGCCCGACGACGTGCTCCCCACGGTGGCGCACACGAAGAAGGGCACGCGCCCCGCATCGAGGTCCTCGCGGATGGCGCGCTCCAGCAGTTCCGGCCGCATCCCGTAGCGGGCACTCGTCTCGATGAGCCGCACATGCGTCGTGTCCTCGGCGCCATGGGCCACTCCGCACAACATGGCCGCCTTGAGCACGGAGGAGTGCGCCTGCGTGGACGCATAGGCCACCCACTCGGAATCAGCGGGAGCACCGTGACGACGGGCGCGCTCGCGAGCGGCCACCATGGCGACGAGCGTGGCCTCGCTCGCGGTGCCCTGGATGACGCTGCCCCCGGTGGCGGAGGTGGAACGGAAGTCCTCGAGCAGGCCCGTCAGCTCCGCGAGCCAGTCGAGCACGCGCGTCTCCAGCTCCGTCGCGGCGGGACTGGTGGACCAGAGCATTCCCTGCACACCCAGGCCCGCGGACAGCAGCTCTCCGAGTACGGCGGGCCCGGAGGCATTCGCCGGGAAGTACGCGAAGAAGGACGGTGACTGCCAATGCGTGAGCCCCGGCAGGATGATGTCCTCCAGGTCCTTGAAGATGCCTTCCCAGCCGGCCTCACCCGCGAGCCCCTCCTCGGGAGGATGCTCGGGCAGCTTCGATGCGACGCCACCAGGCGCCACCTGGGAGCGCACCGGGAAGGACTCCAGCCGCGCCTGATAGTCGGCAATCCAGTCCACCATCCGGTGACCGAGCTTCCGGAACTCCTCCGGGCTCAGGTGGGGCACGCCTCCATCACCGCCAGTCGAGTCATCGCGCATGCGCGGTTCCTGACACGGGCCCCGTGAAGCTTCAAGCGACGCACAGCGCCATCCTTTCAGGAAATGCACTTATTCACGTTTTCCCAACATTGATATGGGAAGAGTCATGGTTTGCTCGGGGCATGACTCCAGACACCACGAGACGTGCTCCGATGTTTCGAGGGCTCGGCCTGTACGGCGTGCTCGCGCTGACCTTCGCCGCGCTGTGCTGGCCCACACAGGCCCACGCGCAGGCGTGGTCCCTGACGAGCGCACAGCGGCAGGCGTTCCTCCAGTACTACGCGCCCGTCATCCTCAAGCGCGGCAACGGGAACGATGGGCGGCACGGCTATGACTGGGTGACGAACTTCGACTTCGACCGGGATGGGAACTTCTCGAACAACAAACTGAACTGGAAGCAGATCCCCCAGTACGTCGACGCGTCTCGTACAGGCCCCAGCGCCTATGACGGTTGGCGCATCCGGCCGACGCTGTACACGTCGCTCATCGAGTTCATGGACGGAGGCAAGAACCTCGTCCTCATCTACCACGTGTATCACGCGCTCGATAAGAACGCGGCCGGGGACTACCAGCTCCACGACTGGGAGCGGGTGGAGCTGCTCGTCCAGAACGTGGTGGGCAACCCGGGCAGTGGTGAGTCCGTTGCTTACGGAGTGGTGACGCAGCACAAGCGCAACGTCGTGCGCCGTGCGGGGCACGTGGACCTGAACTTCATGCAGACGGCCACGGGCAAGCACCTGCTCATCTGGCAGGCGGAGTGGTCCGACAAGCTGGCGGCGGCGCATGGGCAGGAGCTGCGCTTCTGCACGGACCCCTATTCGTTCTTCGCGGGCCGAATGGCGAGCGCGGGCAAGGCGGAGGCCGGGGTCAACAACGATGGTAGGAAGAACGTGCACTACGCCTTCGTGCCGGAGGGCTCGGCGGACGCGGTGGCGGAGTTCGGCGCGCGGGCGCTCACGTATGCGACGGCGGACGCGCTGGCGAGCCGCTACGACAACGGGAAGACCGTCACCTGGCCCAACGTGAAGCGAATCACGTATGAGCTTCAGGACCTCGCGGACATCCTGCCCACGCACTGGCAATACGGCGGCTACACGACGCACTGGAAGGACACGTCCCCCATCGACTTCTGGCTGGAGAGCGCCATCGTCAACGAGGCGGGACAGGCGGAGGTGAGCGCGGGGATGCAGCGCTTCTTCCCGCAGACGCGAGACATCGAGAACGAGGATGACCGCGAGGGCTACATCGCGAAGAAGTGGCTGCTGGGCACGTTCGAGCTGAACGACAGCGCGTCCGACTTCGGCGGGGGTGGCTCGAACGCGTTCCACGACAATGCCTATGCCAGCAGCGTGGCGGACTCTCGCGGCCAGACTCGGGCGAGCGCGAGCGGCTACGGCACGTCACCGGGTTCCTTCTGGTGGCAACACGACTACTTCGTGCACACGGGCTTCACGGACTCGACGGACGGCGTGGAGCATGGCTTCTGGCTGCCGGGCGCGTGGTACTCGCCGACGAGCGGGGGCTTCGACGGGCGCTGGGTCCAGCTTTTCGAAGACCGGCCTGGCCTCGAATCAGGGCAGCGCTGAGCCGAGCCACTTCACGCGGCCAGGACACCCCGCCGCACCAGCTCGCGGAAGAAGCGCGCGGCCGGGTCGGCGTGGGTGCGCTCGTGCCAGCACATCGAGATTCTGACGGAATGTGAGGGATGCGGCGCGTCGACTGGCTGCACCGTGAGACGCGCGCCGTGCTCGTGTACGAGCGACTCTGGCAACGTCGCGACCAGGTCGGTCGCGGCGACGACCGCCGCCGCCGCCGTGAACGTGGGCACCGTCATGACGACCTCCCGCGGGATGCCCGCCCGTGCGTAGGCGGCTCCAACGGCGTCACCGAAGCCCTTTCCCGGCACCATCTCCACGCGGACATGCCGGAGTCCCCCCAGCGCCCGTGCCGACTGGCGCTTGCCCAGCACCGGGTGCCCTCGGCGAGCCACGAGCACGGTGCGCTCCGTCAACAACGGCTCGAAGTGCAGACCCGCCCCCTGTCCCGCCACGCCCAGGTGCAAATCCACCTGTCCCGACCCCAGGTCCCCCAGCGAGATGAGGGAATCGATACCGACCACGCTCAGGCGCGCGTTCGGCAGCTCCTTGCGCATCAGCGCCGCGATTCGCGGCACCCACGTGAGCTGTCCCGCATCGGCGATGGCCAGGGTGAAGGTCTGCTTGCACCGCAGCGGCTCGAATGGGACTTCATGGAGCGCGAGCTCCATCTCTCGAAGCCCACGGCCAATGGCGGGGGCCAGCGCGAGCGCTCTCGGCGTGGGGACGATGCCACGTCCCTTCCGCGTCACGAGTGGGTCCCCGAGCAGGGCGCGGAGCCGGGCCAGGCTGTTGCTGATGGCCGACGGCGTGACATGGAGCCGCTCGGACGCGCGCACCACGCTGCGCTCGGTGAGCACGGTGTGGAGGACCAGGAGGAGATTGAGGTCGATGGCCCCTATCTGAATGCTCATGGTTCGTGAGGTTACTGCTCACGAATCATCACGGCCAGGAAGGTCTCACCGGCCGCATATTGGGCGCATGCACAGACTGCTCGGCTGGCTCGTCACCGGCACGCTCATCGCGTGCCACACGTCTCCACCTGTCCTTCCCCAGCGCACGCCCATGCCCACCACCCACCAAGCCCCCGTCCTCGACTCCTTCATCTCCTACCGAGAGGAGGGCACCGGCTCGCCCATCGTGTTCCTCCACGGCAACCCCACGTCTTCGTACGTGTGGCGCAAGGTGACTCCACAGCTCGCCGACCGGGGCCGCTGCCTCGCGCCCGACCTCATCGGGATGGGGAGCTCCGGCAAACCCGACATCGCCTATCGCTTCGCGGACCACGCGCGGTACCTCGACGCCTGGTTCGACGCGCTCGACCTGCGCGACGTCGTGCTCGTCGGCTACGACTGGGGCGGAGTGCTCGCCCTGGACTGGGCCTCGCGACATCCGGACCGCGTGCGCGGCGTCGTGGTCTTCGAGACATTCTTCCGGTCGATGAACTGGAGCGACTCGACGCCACAGGGTGAGCAACTGTTCCGCGCGCTGCGTACGCCCGGCGTCGGCGAGAAGATGGTGCTCGAGCAGAACGAGTTCCTCGCACGCTCCCTCGCCAATGGCGTCAAGACGGGCCTCACCGAGAGCGCCCGCGAGGCCTACTACGCCCCCTACCCCAATGCCGCGTCACGGCGCCCCATGCTTCAGTGGCCGCGTGAGCTTCCCATCGAAGGAGAACCCGCCGATGTCATCGCCGTCATCGAGCGCTATGACGCGTGGCTTGCCCATCCCTCCGTCAAGCCCGCACTTCTCCTGACGTTCGGGGACACCGGCCTGAGCGCGCCGAAAGTCATCGAGTGGGTACGCAAGTCCCTCCCGGGCCTCGAAATCGTTCCGCTCCCCCCGGCGGGACACCACGCGCCGGAGGACGCGCCCGACGACATCGCCCGCGCGCTCCGAAGCTGGCTCGACCGTCACGGTTGGTGAGCCCCATCGCGACGTGTGACTCGACTTGCACGCCAGCACCTCGAATGCTGGCGTACACACGCCGCTTCAGCGCAGGTCGAGCAGTCCCGCGTCGGTGACCTTCTCGAGGTTCGTCAACCAAGCCGACTCGTCCGTGTCGTTGTCGTAGACCGTGATGACACCGCCTCTCGCGTACAAGAGGAGCGTTCGCCCGTCCTCGCTGATGTCGTGCACCCCCTCCATACCTTGAGCCTTCAGCTCACGGACCTCGTCCCCGTCGAGCGAGTACTCATACAGTTGGGAAACGCCGGTGGAGAAGTAGTTGCTCTCGATGAAGTACGCCGTCCTGCGCCGCGCACTCGCCGCAGCGATTCCGAAGCCGCTGCAGTACGTCTCATGTGTCCGCCAGACCTTCTCCTGGCCGGTGCGCAGGTCGAGGCGACGATAGGTGGCCGAGTCCGCACCTTCGCAGTTCATACCCTCGTCCTGTGTCCCCTCGCGGTAGAAGACCATCGAGTCCCCCAACACCACGGGTGTCAGCAGTCCCTTCCGCTTCTGTTTCATGGGGGAGCCCAGCTTCCAGGGCTTCGTGCCCGAAGGGTCCAGCGTGGCGACCCGGACTCCGCCACGCTCGTGCCGCACCACGGTGCGCGACTCCCCCAGGACCAGGTCGTTGCTCGCGGTGTCCGTCACATGCGCGGGCAACACGCGAACGCCCTCGGGCTTGGGCCCGAAGCTCCAGCTCCACCAGTCCGCGGTGGTCAAGGTCCCGTTGGCGACGAGCACACGAGAGCCGTCTGCCGTGAACAACTCGGGACGCTGCGAGTGCTGGACCTGGTTGCTGGTCCACTGCGCCGGGACTCCGGGGGTGATGGCCACGACGCCCTCGAGGTCCCCCATCACGAGCAGGTTGCCCTCCTTGGCGCGTCCCGCTTTGTCGGTGGGCACCTCGACCTTCCGACCCGACAGCGTCATGCTCACCAGTCGAGTCGTACCGATATCCCCGCTGACCGAAACACCCATCGCCCAGCGTCCCGTGGGTGGATGCACGGCGAGGTACCAGAACGAGCACGGCTCGGTCTCCCGAAACAACTTGCCCTTGTCGGGCCCACCCAACATCCGGTGCTCCTCGACCTGTTCGCAGTCCGCGAGGGTTCGCGAGCCCCGCGAGTCGATATGGAGGACCTTCCCAGGGACCAGGGCAATCAGTGGCACCGGGGACACGGTGGCGGCGGGAGACACAGGGGTTTCGGCCCACGCCGTCGCGGACGTGGCCAACAGTGCGGAGAGCACCGTGCTGCGCAAGATGTCGTGCATACACCTGATGACGGACTCACCTGTGCTGTATTCACCATGCGTGTGATTGTTCCACCGGAGCGGTTGAGCGCCCCGGGGTTCAGCGCACGCCGCGCGGCCCCTTCGGCTGCCGGGGTCGCCGCGCACCGGGCAGGTCCGCGAACAACCGGTCCGCGAGTTGCTTCAGGGCCAGCGGGTCATCGCCACCGAGCCGCAGCCTCAGCCGCGCGGGGTTCTCATCGAACCAGGCATGCACACTGAGCGGCCCCGCCTGCAAACAGGCCACGCGGCCCAGCAATGGCAGGACAGGCACGAACCCGGCGCTTCGCAGCACCGCCACGGCCCGCGGCAACACCTCGCTCCCCTCGCAGCCCTGGGTCACCACTTCGTGGTGCGCACGGCATCTCAGCTCGAAGTGGCTGAACACGCTCGTGGTGATGCGTTCGCCGAAGGTCTCGTGGGACTCGACGGGTAATTGCAAGTCGAGCGAAACACCCTGCTCCAGTACCACGAGCGGCACGTCATCATCCTCGGCGCGCCGCAGGTCGAGGTAGTGGTCATACAACGCCACCTGCGACTCGTCGGTTTCGAGGGCCACGGGGAAGAATCGGCTCAACAGCGCGTCGTCGTCCTCACCGAGCCGCTCGGCGATGGCGGAGAAGCGGTGGTCCTGCGTGGCGCCAAATGGGCAGTAGTCGTTGCTGCTGCCTCCCATCCGCCGCAGGAACTCCACATAGCACTCAGGCAGGGTGACGCCCCGGTCCGTGGCCAGGGTCGCGATGGCGGCGTCCGGCACCCCCTCCAGCCGGGACAGGAACACCGGGTCGCGCTGCCGGATGAACTCGAACACCAGGGGCCAATCCATGAGAGGGTTTCTCCTGAGCAGCACGCCAACCGGACACGGAGCAACGGCTTCAGGCTTCGCTCGCCACGGCGACGTCCTGCTCCAACGCCTCCCGGACCTCCTGGAGCGCCCCCAGCGCGGTCTTCAGTGACGCCACGGACACCCGGCCTCCCACCTTGTTCGCCCAGGCCAGTTGACGCGCCTCCACCTCGCGCAGCCGCTCGCGCCCCTTCGTCGTCAGGGCGATGAGCTTGGCCCGGCGGTGGTGCGGGTTGTCCTGGTACTCGACCAGCCCGTCGGCCTCCAGCGCGTCCGCCGTCTGCTGCACGCTCTGCCGGGTCAATCCAATGGTGCGCGCCACGTTCGCCACCGGCGTCGGCTCATGGTCCACCACACCCAGCACCTGCCAACGCGCGCTCGTCAGCCCCGACGGCTCGGAGAGGCGCTCACCCGCCGCGAGCAGCAGGCCGTTGTTCCGGAAGATTTCGAGCACCAGGTCCGTGAACGTCGACCCGGCCGTCGTGTATTTCGCCATGGACAGAAGGCTGTCTGATTGACAGATGGCTGTCAATCAACCGCGTCTCCCGCGCTTCCGAAACTCCCGTGAATTTCCGGAGGCCCGTGACGTCCCAGGAGCGCACCCACGCCTCCAGGAGCCCGTGATGCTTCGCGCCCTCGCCGGACTTCTTCCCCTGTGTCTGCTCGCCACCGCCTGCGGAACCTCGGCTCGACAACAGGCGCTGCTGGAGCGCCGGGAGGCCATCCGCGCTTCCAATGACGCCTTCGCCGCGGAGGAGCTCGCCCACTACCGGGGCAAGAGCGGCTTCCAGGAGACCCGCTGGGGCATGTCCCCCGACGAGGTCCGCGCGCTCCATCCCGAGGCCCGGACGACTTCGTCCCAAGGCGACCTTCGCGTCACCACCCGCGTCACGGACCGCCTGGCGACGGTGGACTTCAAATTCACCCTGAACAAGCTCGCCACCGTGTCGCTGCGCTTCGACACCGACGCGCCCCTGCGCGAGGACTTCGGTGCGCTCTCGGAGCTGCTGAGCATGAAGTATGGCGCGCCCACCTCGCGTCGGGACACGGCCGAGGACGCGGACGAGCGCCTGCGCATGGCGGAGTCCTACAACCTGAGCCTGGGCGAGGGCACGAGTTTCTCCCGGACCACCGGGGACGACCACGCCTATGAGGAGCGGCGTCGCATCGAGGCGCTCGCGGCCAGGACGGACTACCAGTTGGAGAAGACGTGGAAGGACTCGGAGACGAAGCTCCAGCTCTCCGGTTGGCAGCAGCCCGACTCCAAGCGGCTCACCCTGAACTATGTGAGCCGCTACCTCGAGCCCCACCTGAGCAAGCGCTCCGAGACCCAGGACCTGGACCTGGAGCTCAAGCGCGCGCAGGCCCAGGAGCTGTGAGCGCGGACCCAGGACTCGGGAGCTTCAGCGGCGAGCCCCCGAGTCCGCGTCGATGAGCACAGCGTCCCAGCGCGAGCCTCAAGAGCGCCGGCGACGCACCCAGGCCAGGCCCATCAACCCCAGGAGCGCGAGCCCCGCGAGCGGCCCGCCAGCGCTGTTGCAGCCCGCGGCCTCCCCGTCCGTGCCATCGGGAGTCACACCCGTGGGAGGCAGCACTCCGCCGGGTCCCTCCTCCGGCAACGTGCCCGCATCGCTCCCAGGCGGAGTGCCCGCGTCCGTGGGCTCCTCCGGTTCCGGGTCGACCGGCGGACCCGCGTCCACCGTGGGCGTGCCCGCGTCCGTCGGGGGAGGAGGGCCCGCGTCCACCGTGGGCGTCCCCGCATCCGCGGGAGGAGGTGTGCCCGCATCCGGCGTGGGCGTGGGCGTCGTATCCAGCACGTCCGCCAGCGTCGTCGCCTGGATGAAACCGTCGTGGTACAGCACGCCCACCGGCTTCACCGTGTCGCTGCGATACAGGCCCAGCTTCAGATAGTTGTTCTGGCCCGCGTACATCGTCACGGCGCTCTTCTTCGCCAACACCTTCTCCTTGTTGTGCCAGAGCTCCACGAAGCCCGTGCTCGCCTTGGAGGACCACTTCACGTGCAGGATGAACTCGTGCCACACGCCGCGCTGGAGCTTGCCGCGCCATGGAATGGTGGAGTCGTAGTTGAGCGCCATGCGAATCTCCTCGCCGCGCACGTAGAACTCCAGCGGCGGTGAGCCGCAGCACCCGTCATGGTGCCACTGCGTGAAGAGCTGCCATGTGTCCACGCTGGGGAAGTCCGCCGCGAACATCACCTTCCAGCGGTAGAAATACTCGGAGCCCTCCTTCTCCTTGCCCTGGTACACCAGCTCATTGCGATTGCCGCTGGAGTTGATGGGGTCGTCGCCCTGTTTCACGGTGACCTTGAGCGCGTACTTGCCCTCCGCCACCGGGTTCGTCACCACCAACAACCGGTCCGAGCTCACCACCTGCTCGCTCGAGTATTGCGAGCGGTTGCCCGTCTCGAAGTCACCGCGCCACACGACTCCGGCGAACGCCAGACTGGGGAGCATCCACATCGCAAGCATTCCAGGAACAAAGACTCTCAATGGCACGTGTCCTTGCGAAGGTTTGAAAGCCAACGGTCGACACACGGTAGCCGAAAGCATTCCACGCTTCATTCCCCCCACCATTTCTTCCCACTCGCCTGACAACAGGGCGAGCGTCCAGTCAGGGGGTTGAACGTTTGATATATGTTTCACCCCGCGCGAGCCCGTGCGTGGGCCACGCGTGCCTGCCAGGGCGGATAGTTCACCTAATGACTCAGCGCGTCACGCAAGGAAACAAGCGAGCGTGAGCTGACCGCCGGCAGGTGGTGTGGTGTATGGTCCCCACCCCTTCCGGCGCCCATTCCAGGGGCGTCCCGGGTGCACCCATGCTTGTCCTGCGTGACGTCCAGAAGACCGACCTGGCCGGCCTCAAGCGGCTCGCCGCCGTGCTCAACACGGTGAACCTGCCGAACAACGAGGAGACGCTCGAGAACATCATCGACAAGTCGGTGAAGAGCTTCGCCGGGAAGGTGAAGAACCCCTTCGAGCGGGAGTACCTCTTCGTCCTCGAGGACGTGCGCAACGGGCTCATCATCGGCACGTCGATGATCATCGCCCAGCACGGCACGTACGAGGCGCCGCACATCTATTACGAGGTGAGCGAGCGGGAGCACTACTCCGCCTCCCTGGAGCGGCACCTGCGGCACAAGGTGCTGTCCATCGCCTACAACTACGAGGGCCCCACCGAAATCGGCGGCCTCGTGGTGGACCCGCCGTACCGGGCCACGCCGGACAAGCCCGGCAAGCAGTTGTCCTACGTGCGCTTCCTCTTCCTCGCCATGCACCGCCGGCTGTTCCGCCCGCGCGTGCTGGCGGAGCTGCTCCCGCCCCTGCTCCCCGACGGGCGGAGCCTCTTGTGGGAGGCGTGCGGCAAGAAGTTCACCGGCCTGACGTACCTGGAGGCGGACCGCCTCAGCCGGCAGAACAAGGAGTTCATCAAGGAGCTGTTCCCCGCGTCGGACATCTACGCGTCGCTCTTCCCGGACCGCGTGCAGAAGGTGCTGGGCGAGGTGGGGCCGCAGACGCGCGGCGTGCAGCGCATGCTGGAGCGCATCGGCTTCCGGTACGTGGAGCGCATCGACCCGTTCGACGGCGGACCGCACTTCGAGGCCAACACCTCCGACGTGTCGCTGGTGCGCAAGTACCGCACGGTGAAGCTCGCGGACGAGGACTTCGAGATGGAGGGGGACGACATCCTCGTCGCCTACGAGCGCGAGTCCGGTCGCAACCGCTTCCGCTCGGTGCGCTGCCAGGCCCGGCTCGACAACACGGTGGCCTACCTGCCCGCCCGCGCCAAGGAAATCCTCGGGGCCGACGCGGGCGCGAAGCTGTCCATCATCCCCTTCGAATAACCCGCGCCCATCTCACGGCCGGCGCACCACCCGGTGCGCCCCGCGCAAGAGCGCCAACCACCGCGCACCAGCCTCCAGCGCCGGGCCGCGCGCCTCCGCGAGCGCCAGCGCCAGGTGCGTGTCCGTGCGGACGTCATCCAGCGACGTGGGGTCCAAATCCAGCGTGCCCCCGCCCACCAGCGCCACGCGCACCCAGGCGTGGGGCCGGGCCGGGCCGCCGTCCACCACCAGCAGCCCGTGCACCAGGGCCACCTTCACACCCTTCTCCCGCGCCCACGCCGCGAAGCGAAGCGCGTGCGCCAGACACCCGCCCGCTTCCCCCGCCCCGTCCTCGCTCCAGTCCGCCGCGCCGGGCCCCTTCTCCGGAAACGCGGCGTGCACCCTCGCCGACAGGGCCCGCGCCGCCCCCACCTTCCAGGGCGTCATGCCATCCAGTGTCGAGGGAACCTCCAGCGGCGGCGCCAGGGCCAGCGCCCCCGTCTCTCCTTCCACCGGCAGCCCCTTCGCGAAGAAGTCCGGCGGGGCACGAAGCCGCTCACCCGGCGCCGCCACGGTGAAGCGCGACTCGCCCACCTCCAGCACGTCCATGCGTCCGCCCGCGTCGTAGCGCGCCCGGAAGGGTGTTCCGAGCAGCGTGCCCTCCACCCACGGCGCCCTCCCCCCCGTGACGCAGTGCGGGCCCTCTCGGCCGGACAGCTCCTCGCGTCCCGTCACACAGCCCGGCGCGGGAGGCCCCCGCCACAGCCACAGCGCCTGGGGAACCACGGCCCGGCCCGGGAGCCGACCCGCGGCGTCCACCTCCAGCGTCGCCTCGCGCCGACGCTCCCCGTGCTCACGTCCTCGCGTGTGCAGGTGCCGGCTCAGATACGTGAAACGTCCGGCGGCCTGCGTCAACGTCACCGTGCCCACCGGCACCCCGCGCCAGGAGAAGACGAAGCGCGCCTCCTCCCTCCGAGGCGGACCACTGACACCCTCACTTTCAGGGCTGACGGGATTCACTGGGAGAGCGAGGACAAGGAGGGCGAGCAGGACGGACACGGGGCTCCCCAGTCTGCGGCGTTTTGAGGACCGGCGCGAGAAGGCGGGGTAGCCTCGGTCGGTCCATGGGCGCCAAACGGTATCTCTTCGCGTTCGGCCTGGCGGCCGGCCTGCTGTCCGCGCTCGTGTTGGGGGGCGTCCTTCAGTTGAGCGGCCAGCAACTGGAGTCCTCCTCCTGGCTGGCGCTGCTCCTGGCCACCCCCGCGCTGTACCTGACGGGCGGGTATCTGGCGTGGTTCCGGTGGGCGGCGCTGCGGCGGCTGGCGCGCCGGCGCGTCATGGCCCGGCTGGCGGAGGGCGACCTCACCACGACGGGCGGGCACAAGTACGAGGGGCACGAGGATGTACGCCGCCTGGTGCTGTCCCTGCGCCGCGCCCTGTCGCAGGTGCAGCGGGTGACGGCGAACCTGCACCGCACCAGCACGGATGTGAGCGAGCAGGCCCGCATGCTGCTGGAGGCCGCGCGGCGGCAGGGCGGCGCGGTGGAGCGCACGCTGCACTCCGTCAGCGGCATGGGCGGCAGCCTCCAGGTGGTGGGCAAGCGGGTGCACCAGTTGGAGGTGTTCGCCGTCGACACCACGGGCGCGCTCCTGGAGATGACCGAGCGGCTGGAGCAGGTGGTGGAGTCGCTGTCGCAGGTGAACGACTTCGCCAATCACACCACCGCGCTGATGCAGGCGATGAGCGAGCGGCTGGCCAACATCGCCTCCTCGGGTGACGAACTGGCGCGCTTCGCGAGCGAGGCGGAGGACTTCGTGGCGCTCGTCGAGGGCGGCATCGACTCCGTGCGCCGCCGCGCCAGCGAGACGAACCAGCTGGCCCTGGCGGTGACGGCGACGGCCGAGCGCGGCGAAGTGCTGGTGGCCGACAGCGTCAAGGGCATGTACCGGGTGGAGGAGACGGTCCGCAAGGCCGCGGAGCTGATGGGCACGCTGGGCTCGCGCTCCGCCGAAATCGGCCGCATCGTCGACGTCATCCAGGAAATCGCGGACCAGACGAACCTGCTCGCGCTCAACGCCGCCATCATCGCGGCGCAGGCCGGCGTGCATGGCCGCCCCTTCGGCGTGGTGGCCAACGAGATTCGCAACCTGGCCGAGCGCACCACGCGCTCCACGCGCGAAATCGCGGCCATGGTGTCCGGCGTCCGCGACGCGGTGTTGACGGCCGTGGCGCTGGTGCACGAGGGCCGCGAGCAGGCCACCGCGGGCGTGGCCCTGGGAGACCGCGCGTCCGAGGCGCTGGTGGAGATTCGCTCGATTACCCGGCGCACCTTCAGCGCCGTGGAAGCCACGGTGACGGAGACGCAGCTCTTGGAGGCCCAGGGCGCCACGGTGGTGGAGGCCAGCCGCCGCGTGGCCCGCCGCGTGGAAGACGTCACGCGCATGGCCATTGAACAGTCCGGCCACGCGCGCGAGCTGGTGCGGCAGACGCAGGAGATGGCCCGCGTGGGCCATGGCGCCTCGCAGAAGGCGGAGGACCAGGCGCGCACGGGCCGCGACTTGTCGGAGTCCGTGGTGCGCCTGAGCGCGGCGATTGAAGAGCTGCGCACCGCCAACGTGGTGCTCACCAAGGCGGACTCGTCCATCCGCGAGGAAGTGGCGCAGGTGCGCGAGGACGCGCGCCGGGTCATCCGCATTGGCGACGGGCTGACGCGCACGGTGGACCAGCTGAGCCACGAGGCGCTGGGCCTGGAGACGGAGGTCTTCCGCTTCCGACTGCCCCAGCCGCGCGCGGGCGGCATGCTGCGCGTCGTGCTGCATCAGGCGGCGTCGCTGCGCAACCGACAGGCGGTGGACCCGCTGTTCAGCGTGGAGAACCAGCTCTCGGAGCTGACCGCGTGCGCCTTCTCCAGCCTCCTGCGCCTGGAGGACGGCGGACTGGAGCCGGACCTCGCCGAGCGTTGGGACGCGGACCCCTCCGCGCGCCGCTATCGCTTCTATCTGCGCCGGGGCGTCACCTTCCACGACGGCGCGCTCTTGACGGCCAGCGACGTGAAGCGCCACCTGGAGCGCCTGCTGGACCCGGCGGTGCGCTCACCGGACCGCAGCCTCCTGGAGGACGTGGAGGGCGCGTCCGAGTACACGTCCGGCCTCGCGCGTGAGGTGTCGGGCATCGAAGCGCTCGACGACGCCACGCTGGAAATCCGCCTGCGCGAGCCCAAGGCGTTCTTCCTGCACCTGATGGCGCTGACACCCACGGCGGTGGCACGGGTGGACTCCAGTGGCAGGCTGGTGGGCACCGGGCCCTTCCGCGTCATGTCCCTGGAGCCGGAGCGCGTGGTGATGGAGCGCAACCCGTCCTACTGGCGCGCGGGCACGCCGCTGTTGGACCGGCTGGAGTTCCAGTTGGTGAACTCGCGACAGGAGGCCGTGGCGCGGCTGCGCGAGGGCGCCGCGGACCTGGTGTCCTTCCTCTCCGCCGAACACGTGGAGGTGCCGGGCCTGGAGTCCTTCCAGGTGCTCGCCAGCACCACGCCCTCCACCGCCTTCGTGGCCCTCAACCTGCGCGAGGCGCCCTACGACGACGTGCGCGTGCGACGCGCGCTGCGCGCGGGCATGGACATCGTCGGCGCGGTGGAGCAATTCCACCCCGGCGCCCGCGTGGCGCGCACGCTCACCCCACCGGAGCTCATCGGCGGCACGGAGGTGGGGCCCCTGCCCGCGCCCGACGTGGCGCTGGCCGAGCAGCTGTTGCGCGACGCGGGCCTGCGGCGGCTGCGGCTCACCCTGCACCACCCCGCGGGCCGGGACACCTCCGCCGAGGACGCGGTGCTCTTCCGCCCCTTGTTGCAGGCGGGCCTGCTGGAGCTCAAGCACGTGGAGATGGCACCGGAGGAGTACTCGGCGCGGCTGCGCGACGGAAAGGTGCCGGCCTTCCGCACGCTGTGGCTGGCGGACTTCCCGGACCCGGACACGTTCCTCTACTTCCTGCTGCACTCCAGCGCGCAGACGGTGTACCCGCTGGGCTATCGCAACCCGGAGCTGGACCGCATCACCGCCGAGGCGCGTGTGTCCATTGACCCGGGCCTGCGGCAGCAGCTCTACGTGCGCGCCGAGCACCTCTTCCGCGACGACTGTCCGCTCATCCCGCTGTACCACGAGCGCGTGCACGCGGCGGCCACCTCCACGGTGCAGGGCCTTCGCCTGCACCAGACGCCGCCGCAGGTCCGCTACGAGGACCTGTGGGTGGACCCGAATACGACCGAGTGATTCACGGCGACTCGCGCCGCGTGGCTCCCGGCGTCCCGTGTCGCAGGGGCCAGCCGCGCGCATCCACCTGGATGCCGGGCCCCATGCCGTAGGACTCCAGCTTCCACACGCCGTCGCGCTCCAGCACGACGAGCAGCTTGTCCTCGAAGAAGGACGCCCCCGCCACCACCGTCGGGCGGCCCGGCAGCGGGCACATCATCAGCTTCTGCCCCCGCGCGAAGAGCTGGAGCCACACCTGCCGCCCATCCGGGCGCGCCGCGTCCGAGAGCACCCCCACCGCGCCGCCCTGAATCAGCGTCGCGTCGTGCAGCGAGCCGGGCAGCGCGGTGAAGGGCAGCGCGTCCACCTCCCACGCCACCTGACCCGTGGCCGAGTCCACCGCGCGAAGCACCGTGCGCTCCTCCTCGGGCGTGCACGGCAGGCCATCCGCGCGGTCGCAGGACTGGGCGAACAGGTAGCCGGCAGCGCCCTCCGCCGCGAGCAGCGCGGGCTCGGCCAGCGGAGTCAAAGTCCGCGTGCCCGCGTCCCAGTCCACCGCCACCTGCGTACCGCCGTCCGTGGACACGAAGGCCTGGGTGCCCACCAGCAGCGTCCCTCCCGCCACCGCCAGCGACGCGCGCCCGCCCGGCACACCCCCGTCGCCGAGCGCGGAGATGATGACTTCCGTGCCACCGTCCGGCTCGAAGTCCGCGCGCTCCAGTCGCCCATCCACCGTGTAGCGATAGGCCGAGCCCTCCACGTCGAGCGCGAGCCGCGCCTCACCGCGCCAGGGCTCCACGGGCCCCGCGCGCACCACTGAACCCGCATCCTCATGCCCCGCGAGCCAGACCCACCGCGCACCCTCCGGCGCCAGCGGCGGCGCCACTCCGCCATCCGCGCCCGCGTCCGGCACAGGACCCCAGGCCACGTGAGCAACCACGTCTCCGTCTGGTGTCAGCGCGACCTGTCCCGCTTCCACGTGCCCCATCCAGGGTCCCGCATCCGAGGGCGCGCCCAGCGACGTCCAGGGAGCCTCCCACTGCCGCGCGCCCGGACCCCGAGGGGCATAGGACTCCAGTCCTTCCGAGGCGAGCACCACCACGCCCGCATCCGACGCGGCCAGCAGCGTGCGGGTGCCACCGTCGGGAAAGGGCGACTCGTAGCGCAGCAGACCGCCGTGCGTGAAGGAGACGAGCCGGCAGCCCCCGTCACCCCCGCACACCGAGGTGAACAGCGCGCCCTCCTGGACGAGCAGCGCGGGCTGGCCCATGGGCTCCCCTCCCAGGTCCTGGCTGAAGTCGACCGGGAGGTCTCCCGCGTCGGGCTTCTCACACTCGCCATCCTGGCAGGTGCCCTCACCCTGGCATGCGGTGGCGGGCGCGCAGAGCATGCCATCCGGCGTGGGCAATTCCTTGCACGAGCCCCCGAAACACAGGTTCGACTTCTTGCAGTCCACCGGCCCGCACGGGACGAAGTCCTCCGCGTCCACCTCCTCGCAGCCGTCGTCGCGGTCGCACACGCCCACCTTGCATGGGTTCTTCGGCACCGGACATGCGACGGGCGCCGTCACGCAGCCCAGGGTGGGCGAGCACGCATCCACCGTGCACGGGTTGTCGTCGTCACACGAGCGGGGGGTGCCCACGCACGCGCCCGACTCGCAGCGGCCGTTCGTCTGGCAGCGACTGGTGGGGATGCAGGTGGCGCCGTCCTCCAGGGGCCGCTCCACGCAGGCGCCGGAGTCCAGGTCGAAGCGCGACTCGTGACAGGGACTGGAGGGGACGCAGTCGAGCGGCCTCACCCCCAGGCCCGTGAGTCGAACGGTCTCCGTGCGTCCCGCGCCCGTCAGCGTCAGCGTGCCCTGCGCCGCGCCGTTGCCCGCGAGGAAGTCCACGTCGACGGTGGCCTGGCCACTGCCCGGCACCGTCACCTCGGCGACGTCCACGGAGAAGGGAGAACCCGAGGAGGCCATCACGGTGACGCTGGAGCGCCCGGTGGCCAGCACCGTCACCTGACGACGCGTGAGGGAGCCCTCCAGCGCCCGGCCGAAGTCGACCTGTTCCTCCTGGGGACGGAAGCCCTGGCGCGCACCGCCCACGCCCGGGTCATCTCCACAGCGGCAGCCCGCCACGGACAACACGAGCGCGACGAGCAACGAAGTCCCTGGATGGATGCGCGAGGCCATGGAGGCGACTCAACCGCGCCGGGCCCTGGCCGCGCAATGTCGGTGTGGGAGGCCGTCCGACTGAAGACTCAGGGCTCGGAGGCGGGCGCGCGTCGCCGAGCGAACATGCGCACCAGCACCGCCACCACGCCCACCACCACCAGCCCCAGCACCGCGTACTGGTAGCGGCTCATCAACGCCGACAACTTCTCGAGGTTTCCGCCCACCGCGGCGCCCAGCGCGAGCACCAGTCCGGTGTGCGCCATGGC
Organism: Myxococcus sp. CA033; assembly: GCF_013336625.1. NCBI lineage: Bacteria > Pseudomonadati > Myxococcota > Myxococcia > Myxococcales > Myxococcaceae > Myxococcus > Myxococcus sp. CA033. The sequence goes on from NZ_JABUMU010000002.1 coordinate 204,854, forward strand.
GGACAGCGCGCCCAGGCCCAGCGCGTTGACTCGAGGCATGCGCGCGGCGCCCGCGGCGATGAAGATGAGGCCTCGGATGCCTGGAAGGAAGCGGTTGGCGAGCAGCAGCCACGGCCCGTTGCGCCGCATCCGGGACTGCACTTGCTCCAAACGGGCGTGGGTGATGCCGAAGTAGCTGCGGCCCGGGTGCGCATCGAAGCGCCCCGCCAGCCAGTGGCCGACCATGTAGTTGATGGCCGCGCCCACCACGCTGCCTGCCGTCACCACGAGGAAGACGAGCACCCATGGGTGCGCGCCGCGCACCGCGTACACGCCGCCCAACAGGGTGATGGTGTCTCCGGGGAAGGGTGGGACGACGTACTCCAGCGCCGCCGCCAGCCCCAGCACCAGCAGCCCCAGGGGGCCGAGCGCTCCGATGAGCTGGTCGATGTATTCCACCATCCGCGCGAACGACCTCCTCCGGGTGCCAGACACCCGTCATAAGGCAGCACCCGTGAAGGGGAAAGCGTGGGTGGTCGATGGTGAACAGAGACAGGCGCGCGGACGCGAGGAGACGTCGGCTATGCTCCGCGTCCACCGCCATGATTCTTCCGCGCTATTGGGACAGGCTCACCGCCACCCTGCACGCCGTCGACCTCCACCGAAGCCCCGAGGAGGCGTGGCGGTTCCTCGTCTACCAGGGGTTCGCGGAGGACTCGGCGGAGGGACTGCGGTTCTTCGAGGACGTCGTCCGTCAGAGCCGGGAGATGGACCACCCGACCGGCAGCAGCCCGGTGGGCTTCATCGCCACGGAGCTGATGCAGGAGCGCCTCGTGGAGCCCCGCCACCCCAGGGACCCGGATGGCCGCTCCTCGAACCGCGCGTTCCGCCTGTGGAAGCGCAGGGCTCTAGCCGCCTGAGTCCTCGGGCGCATCGCGCACCGCCAGGAGCGCGAGCGAGGTCCCTCCGGGGCGAAGACAGACGACGCCCACGCCCTCGGGCACATTGAACTGGTACCACGTACAGGCGCCCCAGCGCTTCTCCAGGGCATCACCAGCCCACGAGGCCGGGAGACCCCCGAGCCCCTCGAGCGTGCGCCACAAAGCCAGACGCCCATACGCCGCGCCCAGCGCGCCCCGCCATCCGCGCGCGCCCGACACCGCCAGCGCATAGAGCGCCTCCGCCACGTCGGCCAGCCGTGCCCGCTCGCACACGACGGCGGTGGCGTCCTTCAGGAGCGACAGGTCCAGGTCGACCAGCAGAGAGGTCACGGTATCGGCCGGCGCCTTGGGCAGCGCGGGGCGCAACCGGAGCACCCGCTGGTCGACTTCAGCGGGAGGGCCCTCCTCACCACGGCCCTCGACGACGGCCGCGAACCCCGGGGGCACGGGTTCGTCGTGCGTCACCAGCCGGACGTTCGGAGTGGTGTATTCGTCGTCGTCGTCCTCGCGAGACTTCGCGGCCCTCAGCTCCGCGAGCGAGTCCGCCGCCGAGGCGACATCGTCAGCCCCCAGGAGGTGCCCCAGCGTGGACTCCCAGCGATTGCGCCGCGGTGGCAGCGCCGCCAGCGGGTGTTCCCGCCGCGTCAGCTCCGCCTGGAGTTCTTGCACCCCCGGCGCCGACGACAGGTCCGCGCCACGCATGACGTACTCCTGCACGCCGCAGGCGAACAGCTCGAGGAGGTCCTCGGGCCCCTGGCGATGGGACATGAGTTCCACGAAGCTCGACGCGGAGCGATGCGTGGCCAGCAGCGCCGCCAGGTCCTGCTCGCGTCGTGAGGCGGATTGCCGCCCCTGGAAGCGCGCGGCGCGAGGCTGCCGGGCGACCTCCAGGAGGGCCAGGGCACTGTCCACGTCCTGGCCCTTGGCCAACACCTCTTCGAGGTGGTCCGACAGCGCATGCAGCCGCCACCGCGCGTCCACGGGCGTCGAGGCCTGACGCGCCTCCAGTTCGGCCGCGAGAGCCACCAGCGTCGGGCAGGCACTCTCTTCACCCAGCCGCTCCAGGCGCAGCCGGGCCTCGTTCAAGCCCTCACGGGTGTCGATGTCGTCGAGGAACGCGCTCACCGTCGAAGTCATGGAAGGAAAGCCTACAAGGAAAAACGCGGGCGTGGACCGACAAGCGGAGTCCGGGCTGGGCTCCGCGGTGTGTGCACGCCCCGTCCCGAACACCTCAACAATCTGGGTCACAACGGAATGTCACGACCAGCTTGAACGCGTGCCTCCGTATGCGTTGCGGGGGGCACTCCTTCATCCCTGAGTCGAACCGCGCCCCCTCCGCATGGCACTCGCATGCCTGGTCGCGAGTTCATTCGTCGTCCACCACGAAAGCCCACCATGTCTCGACCTCCAGAGACCCGCGCACGCGCGTGGCGTCTCAGCCAGTCTGTATTGATATTGCTCACGGCCCTCGCCGTCGGCCCGGTCTTCGCGGCCCCGGCGAGCTCCGCCATCAGCTCCCAGCAGGAGCCGAACCTGCTGCCTCCACCTGGATGTCCCGACTGTGAGCCGGACCCTGAATGTGTCGCGGAGATCTGCGACGGGGAGGACAACGACTGCGACGGCCAGATAGACGAGGGCGTCAAGCGCAACGTCTATCGCGACGTGGATGGGGACGGCCACGGCACCGGGGCCGCGCAGCAGGGCTGTCTGGACCATGGCTGGGTCCTCAACAACAACGACTGCAATGACGCAAACGCCTCCATCTGGCAGGCCGGTCGCTACTACAGGGACGCGGACGGAGATGGCTACGGAGCACCAGGAAACTGGATCGACTCCTGTGGCCTCCCCGCGGGCTACGTCGCGGATGCCACCGACTGCAATGACGGCAATTCCACCATCAAGCCGGGGGCCATCAAGCCATGCGGCCAGGGAGCCTGTGCACGGAGCGTCCAGGCCTGTGTCAACGGCGTGGAGCAGGCCTGTGTCCCCTATGCCGCCTCCGCCGAGATTTGCGACCGCATCGATAACAACTGCAACGGGCAGGTGGATGACCTTCCCCCCATCTCCTGCGGCACGGGAGCCTGCCAGCGCACCGTCGCCGCCTGCGGCAACATCTGCGAGTGGGTGGTAGTCCAGGACGGCAAGCCGCCCGTCGAGTTCTGCGAGTGGGGTGACAACGCCTGCACGCCGGGCGTCGCCAAGGCAGAGACCTGCAACAACGTGGACGACAACTGCAATGGCACCATCGATGACGGGGTCCAGCTCACCTACTACAGCGACAACGACGCGGACGGCTATGGTGCCGGCGCTCCGATTGGCGCGGGCTGCAGTGTGCCGGGCGGCGCTTCCTCCAACAGCCAGGACTGCAACGACTCGAACTACGCCGTGAAGCCCGGGGCGTTGAAGCACTGCGGCCTCGGCGTCTGCGCCGCCAGCGTCCAGGCGTGCGTCAACGGCGCGGAGCAGACCTGCATCCCACGCCCATCCCAGCCGGAGATCTGCGACAAGTCAGACAACGACTGCAATGGGCAGGTGGATGACCTCCCGCCCATCAGCTGTGGCCAGGGCGCCTGCCGGCGAACCGCCCCCGCCTGTGGCGAGCTGTGCGAGTGGGTGGAGACCCATGACGGAAAGCCGCCCGTCCAGGTCTGCGAGTGGGGCGAGCACGGCACCTGCACCCCGGGCGCGCCCACGGCGGAAGTGTGTGCCAATGGCCTCGATGAGGACTGCACCGGCTTCTCCGATGACTCGAGCAACAGCGCCGCGTGGCTCACCTTCTATCCGGACCAGGACCACGACGGTTACGGCACGAGCTGGGGCGAGACCACCACGTGCCGCCAGCCCGCGGACACCTCCCGGGCACCGGGCGATTGCGACGACACGCGAGCCGACATGAAGCCGGGCGCCGCCGAGGTCTGCGACGGCATCGACAACAACTGCTCGGGCACCCTGGACGAGTCCGGGGTCTGCGACCAGTCCCTCTGTCAGTAAATCCCTTTCGACGCACCACGGTCATTCCCACATGAGACACGATTCAGAATCCCCGCGTCCGCCGGGACGCCGCAAGCGGTTCGCGGCGAACCTCACGCTGTTCTTCTATGGCGCCCAGTTGCTCACCAGCTGCGGCCCCTCGCTGACTTCCTCCTCTGGAGACGAGGATGGGCAGCCACCATCCCAGACACGAAGCGCGCTCCTGGACGTCCCCATCGAGCTGCGCTCCGACACGATTCTCGACACGGCCTTTCCCGGCACGGAGGCGCCCGGAGTCACGGCCTTCACGGCGGATGTGACACCGAGCGGCTCGGCCACCGTGTCGCTCCCGCTCTGGGTTCCTCCGGGGCGCGCGGGCCTCCAGCCCTCGCTGTCGATTGTCTATGACAGCAATGCCAGCGACGGGCTCCTCGGCCCCGGCTTCAACCTGGCGGGGTTGTCACAAATCACGCTGTGCCCCAACTCGTTCGCACGGGACAACGCGCTGCACTCCGTGGACTTCATGCCGGACGAGGGGCTGGCCGCGAAGAACCGCTACAGCAGGGCCTGGTGCCTGGACGGCGTCCGGCTCGTTCCGGCCGGCGGTTCCGACGCCCGGGCCTTCAAGACGGAGCACGACACGTACGCCTCCATCCGCATCCCGGAGGGAACCACCCTCCACGCGCCTGACACCTTCGAGGTTCGGGGTCGCGATGGGCTCATCCGGACCTACGGCAAGGGGCCGGGCTCGCGCGAGGACGCACTCGTCAAGGGCATCCATTCGCAATACGAGCAGGGGCCCAACGAGACCATCCAGACCGTGAACAACAACACGGTGCGCATCGCCTGGGCGCTCGCCTCCATCGAGGACCGCTTCGGCAACCGGATGGAGGTGTTCTACGACCAGGCGCCCCTCGGCGCTCCGTCCGGTGCATGGCACCGCCCTTCGCGCATCGTCTACACGCAGTTCCGCGACGCCTCGGGTGTCATCGAGCCGGGTCAGCGCGAAGTCACCTTCGACTATGAGTCCCGGACGGATGTCTTCACCGGCTATCTGGCGGGCGTGAAGGTCGGCCGCGACTTCCGACTCTCCCGCGTCAACATGAAGGGCCCCGGGTTCGCCCCAGGTGCGACCACCCTCTCGCAGGTGCTGCTGCGCTCCTACAAGCTGAAGTACTACCTGGGAACCCTCAGCAAGCGCAGCCTCCTGACGGAGCTGCGGGAGTGCGACGGCAAGGACATCTGCAAGACGCCCGTGCGCTTCGAGTGGGAGCAGGGTTCGTGGGACTTCGAGTATCCGCCGGCCCAGGGCGTGAGCGACGCCGCCGCCGGCGCGGGCCTGAATGCCTTTGGCCTGGGCGCGGGACGCCAGGGCCTCGCGTACTTCGTGCGGTCCGACAAGATGGACGAGGACGAGTTCGATTGGGTTGACCCGACCTCCGGAATGAGCACCGACTTCACGGTGCAGCTCTGGAGGGACACGATGCGGCTGATGCAGTTTCCGGACGCCGCGTCCCCCTCGCTGGTGGCGTCCGACGTCACGGGCGGCTCCATCTGGTACCCCTACTTCAACATCGAGGGAACCATCTGGCTCGATGATGTCTGGGACTTCTTCTTCGGAGGCAACGACCCGGGAGACTTCTGTGGGCAGCGCCATGAGCGCAACCTGTATCCCATCGTGACGGACTGGGATGGCTTTGGCCGCTCCACCGTCACGCCGCTGTCTTGCAAGTGGGACAAGTCCAATTTCGGCCAGCACCCGGTCCCCTTCTATGGCCATGCCCGTGCCGGCGACACTGAAATGAAGGTTGTCGGCTCCGAGCCGAACTCGCAGTACTGGCTCGACGTCGACGGAGATGCCCGCAACGAGCGCGTATGGATGGGGCAGCACGAAATCGACCTGACGGCGGACTCCGACACGACGGTGACCGCCAAGCGCCGCGTCGTCGTCGACAGGACGGCGCAGAACCGCATCACCAAGATGTCTCCGGTGGGCTACTTCCAGGCCGCCCGGCTCGGCATGCGCGTGGTGGACCTGGATGGAAGCGGGAAGATGAGCATGCTGGGCGTGGGTCCCAATGGGAACGCGTTCCTGGATGCGCTCACCTACCGGGAGGTCTCGACGACCAACGTCAACGAGGCGGAGCTGAAGGTCGTCCCGACCTCCGTGCGCACGCCCTTCACGATGCCGGCCCTCTTTCCGTCGCTCTACGCCTCCACGTTCGACTTCGTCGACGTCAACGGAGACGGCCTGCGGGACGCGGTGGCGCTGGGGGTGACGAGCATCTCCGACCCGGCCATCAAGCTCCGGGTCCAGTTCAACACGGGCAAGGGTTTCACCGAGGTCCGGGAGACCGTCATGCCTGGCAATGTCGCCACGATGCTGTTCGGCGCCAAGACGGAGCATGGCGACTTCGACGGGGATGGCCGGGTGGACTTCGCCATCTTCAAGAACGGCAGCCCTGTGCAGTTGCTGCTCGCCGGTCCGCAGGGCGACTTCACCACCCATGAGAACCTGTCGATTGTCCCGAGCGGCGACAACAAGGAGTGGGCGCAGGTCATCGACACCAACAACGATGGCCTGCTCGACTTCACGTTTCGCCAGGGGAACAACCTTCGTGTCGCGCGTCGCATCAAGGCGACCGACGTGCTCAAGAAGGTGCACGGGAACATCCAGCTCGCCAGCTACCTGGGCTTCTCCGGCCTGAGCTACTCCTTCGAGTACGCCCCGCTCTCGCAGGGCAATCCGCACGGAGCCGTCACGCCGCCCGAGGCGTTCTACGCCAGGAGCTACGTGGAGACCGAGACGAAGCCGTGGCTGCGCCTGGCCTCCGAGTCGATGCGCGTCGTCTCACGCATGTCGCTCAACTCGAATGACGAGCAGGTGCGGAGCTGGCGCTATCTCTACCGGGATGGCCTCTCCGATACCCGGGGCCTGGGCTGGCTGGGCTTCGGTCAGCGCATCGTCGTGGACGAGGTGACGGGCGCGCGCACGACGACGACGTACAACAACCGGCACTCGGTGGACAGCACGCTGGACCGCAAGGCCTCGGCGCCCCTGGCGCACTTCCCACAGGAGGAAACGACCGAGGTCGCCCTGGATGCCAACACGAAGCTCCAGACGAAGCGGACCTGGACCTACGCCCTGACTCCGGCGACCCACTCCACCATCTGGCAGCAGTACGCCCGTCGCGTCGTGGAGACGGTGCGCGAGTTCAAGGGTGGTGCCGAAACGGTGGTGTCCGAGAGGGAGTCGCTCACGGAGCTCGACGACAAGGGCAACCCTGTCTACAGCACGACCCTCACGCACAGCGCGGACAAGACCGAGCAGGTGAAGGTCGTCACCACGGGGCGGGGGTTTGACTCCACGACGTGGCTGCCCACCGGAGTGTGGACTGTCTCCAGCGCGTGGCAGTCTTGCTCCAGGGCACTGGAGGTCGGCTGCACTGGCCCCGCGGACGCGGCGAACACCCGGACGCAGCAGGTCACCTACGGCACGAAGGGGCAGGTCGAAAGCACGGAGCTGGAGCCCTCGCGTTTCGAGGAGGTCGTGACTCCGACGACGTCCGAGACGTACCTGAAGACACGCTTCGAGCGGAACGAGCGGGGCCTGGTCCAGCGAGTCGTCCAGCAGGGCCGTGAGACGGAGCGTGCGGAGTCGGTGACGTACGACACCGTCGACCAGACGCAGGTGGCCACGTCCACCGACGAGGGAGGGGCAACATGGCGATACCTGTACCACCCTGGCATGGGCGTGCTCGCGCAGACAGCGGACCCGAACGGCGTGAATACGCGCTACCAGTACGACGGCTTCGGCCGCCCGCGCGTGGTGACGCCGCTGTACATGGGGCCCTCCGTGGCGCCGGCGGACCAGTCCATCGTTCGCACGTACTACGAATGGAATGGCCCGTTGCCGCAGCACCGCACCCAGGTGGCGACGGACACGGGGACGGTGGATGAAACCATCACCCGCTTCGACACGCTGGGCCGGCCCGTGGCAACCCAGGGAGCCCGCTTCGATGGACAGCCGGTGACCTCCAGCGTCACCTATGACGTCCAGGGGCGTGTGCAGAAGTCCGAGGCGCCTCGCACCAGCACCGAGCAGCCGACGTGGGAGTCCTACGAGTACGACCCCCTCGGCCGCGTCACGGCGCGCCGCTTCGGGGACGGGACGACGGGGCCTTCCGGAAAGCTCCTGGAGCGCATCGCGTACACGGTGCCCGCGCCCTACTCCACCCAGACGGTGGTGACGGACGCCATCAACCAGGCGAGGAAGACGCTGCTCGACTTCCGCGGGCTGATGGTGCGGTCGACCGAGGCGGTGGGGACGTCGAAGGAGGCGACCATGACGTATGGGTATGGTCCCTTCGGTCGGCTGGAGTTCACGGATGACCCGCAGGGCCATCGCAGCGCGAACTTCTATGATGGCTTCGGTCGGCTCGAGCGGACGGTGGACCCGAACGCGGGGACGCGGACCTTCCTCTACAACGCGTTTGGCGAGGTGAAGAGCGACGCTGACGGCCCCGTGGGCATGCCCGGCCTCATCACCACGTCGTACGAGCGGGACGTGCTCGGCCGGGTCCGCACGGCCACGAACGAGAAGGAGAGCCTGTCCTATCTCTATGACCAGGGCCCGGGTGCCATCCGGCGCCTGTCGCGTGCGACGCGTACGCCCACCGGCAACCCCGCGGGCGTCGTCATCACGAACCATGTCTATGACGACTTCGGCCGCGAGACGAACACGTCGCAGGAAGTCGCTGGCGGCACGCAGGTGATGAGCCGGCAGTACGACGCCTACGGACGGGTGAGCCGGCTCACCTACCCCGTCATGTTCAACGGGCAGCCGGTGTCGATTGGCTACTCGTACACCTCGCGAGGCGACCTCTCGAGCATCTACCGGACGAACTCCATCACCAGCTACTGGTCGGCGCTCGCGCGAGACAGCGGGGGGCGGCTGACGCAGGCGCGCTATGGCAGTGGGGTGGTGCGCGACTTCCGCTACGACACCATGGGTCGTCTGCGGTTCCTGGACGCGAAGCGCAGTGGCACCAACGTCCAGCGACTCGCCTACGAGTACACGGACAATCACAACCTCTCCGCCCGGCACGACCTCATGGTCGGCGCGACGGAGAAGTTCACCTACGACGCGTTGGACCGGTTGGAGCGCTGGAAGGTCCAGCAGAACTGCCAGACGCTGGACGTCCAGTTCCAGTACGACGCGCTCGGCAACCTGCTCAGCCGCTCCCCTGTCACCGGCTGGGAGCCGACGTCCACGCTGAACTACACCCTGGGCGCGACGGGTGGACCGCACGCCGTCAAACGGGCGCAGTTCGGAGCGGACTCGCTCACCTACGAGTACGACCACCGGGGCAACCAGACGGCCTCGCGCGACGTTTCGAACAACGAGGTCCGGACCGTCACGTACACGCCCTTCGATTTGCCGGAGTCCATCACCCAGGGGGGCAAGACGGTCCGCTTCGACTACGACGCGTCCGGAACGCGCGTGCGCAAGCAGAAGAGCGACGGCCTGGAGGAAGTGCTCTATGTCGGCGGCCTCTACCAGCGACGCAAGCAGGGTCTGACGACGACGCACGTGCTCAGCATCCCCAGCCCCGAGGGCATCATCGGAGAGCTGTCGTGGGACGAGGGGTCGAGCACGGAGAGCGCCCGGTACTTCCTCAACGACAAGCAGGGCAGTCCGGACACTGTCACCAACGCCGCGGGCGCGGTGGTGGAGCGCATCAAGTTCGAGCCCTACGGCGGACGACGAGACGCGACCAACCTGTTGCAAGCCTCCAGCGCGAGCTACAGCGGCGCGAAGCGGGGCTTCACCGGGCATGAGCAGGATGAGGAGCTGGGTCTCATCAACATGCGCGGGCGCATCTACGACCCGCGGTTGATGCGATTCATCAGCGCGGACCCCGTCATCGCGGATGCGGGCTCGGTGCAGGCGTACAACGCGTACTCCTATGTGTTGAACAACCCGATTCGCTACACGGACCCCAGCGGGTACACGCCCTACGGTGGAACGCTGGTGGGTCAGTGGGGAGGCAGCTCGGGCGGTGGGTATGTGCCGGGACCGAACCTGGTGGCGGAATCACTGCTGCGGCACGAGTCCGCACCGGGGGCCACGCCGTTCCTGCCCTCGGTCGACCTCCGTGTCCCCAGCGTGGAGAGTCTGGATGACGCGAAGGCGCAGCCGGATGCCCACCACACGAATGACATCGGGCAGAGCTCTGGCGAGTCCAAGGCCAGCCTGACGTCGCTGATGACGACCGCCGCGGGGAAGATAGGGGCCGCCTACGACCAGTTCCCGTGTGGCTTGTCCCTCGGGTGCCATGTCGGCAGGTCCCTGGCCAAGGGCCAGCTCGACAGCATGGTCGCGGCCGCGACGTCGTATGAGCGCTACGAGCCTGTCAGCAAGCTCGCCGCGGTCAGCTACGCCGTCAACGAGTTCATCCCGTTCGTGACGGCGGGAGAGAGCTATCTCCAAACCAAGTCAGCCTGCGGCAACGGAGAAACAGGCGGCTGCGTCGTCGGCGCGGGGAAGACGGCCTTCTACACACTCGCCTCTGGCGCCAGCATCTTTTCCATCCTCGAATCGGGAGGCGGCGTTGCATCCGTGCTCAGAGCCCCCGTCACGAAAGTTCGTGGCGTGGTGGACGATGTTGCTCGAGCCTTCGGGACTCGAGCCCCCCCGCCCAGTGGCTCCTTCTCCATGACCAAGAACGCGGCAGGTGGAGAGGTCTGGACCTCCAATGGGGAGATCATCCAGTTCCATTTCGCCCCGCACGTGAATGACGCCCTCACCAAGGGAGATGTACACATTCTCTCGGGGGCTCACGGCTCACGCGGGGGCAGAATCACTCCGGCGCCAAATTTTCTCAGAGATGACAAACTTCGTTGGAGAAAGAACCCCAACGTGAAAATCCATGACATCACCAAGATGACGCCCGACGAAATCACGAACATTCTCCGAGGCGAGGGAACCATCGTCGGCGGCTTCTGCTATAGTGATATCTGCCTCGCACCCTTCAAGTAGACACGACATGACCGAAAAGAACTTGAGAGAGTACCGAGCAATCATCCTGCTCGAGGGCCCCGCTCAGACTCAGCCGGGTCTGCAGGTCACCGTGATGGCAACTGACGGTGACGAAGCTTACACGCTTCTCGAGGAGAAGTATGGCGACGGCACCGTCTTCGACCTGCACAATGAAGAGGATGCGAGCACGATTCGATAACCCTGCCGGCTGAATGTTCGGCTTGGAGTAGCTGAGGCTGGGCTCGCGATCTTCCAGGTCGCGGGCCCTCCTCCTCGGGGTAGGCACAATGGGCATCCTCCCATGCCTTTCCCCGGTCGCCCCTCCGTGGGAAGACGTGAGCACTGGCGCCGATTCTGGGACGCAGCCAGCCCTGGATGAAGGCCACGAGCCCGCACCGTCCAGACAATCCGCCGATTCAGCCTGAATCCCCGCCCTACCGGACTGGCCTGCCGACGCGCATCCTCGAACAATCGCCCGCCTTCAGCGGGCCCATCGAGGACACGTCATGGCCCATGAACACCTCACTCACTCCGCCCACCACATCGTGCCGGGCTTCGGCGCCGACCGCGCCGCGCACTACGACACCCAGGCCGCCATCAACCTCGCCGGCGCCCAGGCCATGTATGAGCTCGGTGTCAGCGCGCTGACCGCACAGCTCGACGGGCAGGAGGCTGCCTCCCTGCTGTTCGTGGGCATGGGTACGGGCACGGAGCTGATGCCCTATCTGCGCTTCGATGTTCCCGGCTGGCGCTTCACCGGCGTGGACCCGTCCGAGGCCATGCTCGACGTCGCCCGTAAGCGCCTGGAGGCCGAGGGCCTGCTTTCTCGGACGCACCTTCACGTGGGTGAGCTGCGAACCCTGCCCCCCGGCCCACTCTTCGACGGCGCGCAGATGATGGGGGTGTTGCACCATGTGGAGGGTGAGGAAGCCCGCCTGGAGCTGCTGCGCGAAGTGACCCGGAGACTCAAGCCCGGCGCCCCCTTCGTCGTGGGTTGCCGCGTCGGCAATGATCCCGAGCTGACGAACGTGGAGTTCCGGCGGCTCCGGGCCCATGGAATCCCCTCCGAGGCGCTGGAGCATCGGCGCAAGCGCATGACGGAGATCCGCCCCATCGAGTCCGATGAGGCCATGTTCGCGATGCTCGCACGAACCTCACTGGTGGCTCCGCGCCCCATCTTCGTCTCCTTGCAGTTCAAGGTGTTCCTCACCCGCTTCGAGCCTGGAGGAATGCGCTGAAACCCTGTCAGCGACGCTCGTGAGCGAAGTGCAGGCGCGCATCGGGGGCCGCGCCTGTCGCGCCGTCGGGGTCGACCTCCACAGGGGTGGTGCCAGGACGAAGAACGCCCCTCCTCTGGATTCACGTGGGCGTATGCTGGTCGCAGGCTCAGGTCAGCCTCTGGGAGGAGTTCCTTGCATCCCACCAGCGCCATCGAGGCAGATGCCGTGGAACAGCCCATGCTGTTCCGCTGGAGGAAGCCCCTCACCGAAGACACTCTCCTCCGCTGGGCGAGGAGATACGGGAGTGTCCCCACGGACTTGCTGCGATTCTGGTCGTCGACGGGAGGAGGAGAGGCGTTCGAAACGGAGACGTTTCTTTCTCCCGTTGGCGATCCGGCGACTGGCGACGACATCGAAAGCGTCACTTCCAGCTATCGACAGGCCGGGCTTGCCCCCGGCTGGGTCGTCTTCCATGTCGGTCTTGGTCTCTCCGCCTTTCATCCTATCGACGGGCGCTTCGCATGGTTCGACCAGCGGACAGGTGAGCCGACTCAAGTCTTCAAATCTCTTGATGTCTGGTATCGAGGCACTCTTCGCCACGAGTACGCGGTCCGCTACGCGCTCTAGAAAGGCGATACTGGGAAGCACCTTCATGGCCGATGCCCGCCAAGAGAACCCCATGAGCCAAGAGACCCAGGATTCCATTCAGGGATTTGAATATGACTGGCTGGCCTGCGACCAGGACGGGTTCGTGGGCTTCTTCAGTACCGCTGGCGGAGGCTACGCGCCGGACGCGTTCCTCCAGGATGTCGACGCACACGACCAGGCGATTTCCGTCATCCGGTCCATGGCGCCGAGCACGGCGCCGGTACCCGAACCTGGCCAACTCTCCGAACCGGGAGACCCTTGGCAGCAGATGGCCGCGCGAGGGCTCTACGCCTTCGATTCGTCATTCCACGGCGGCCCCTATCGGCTCACCGCCGCACCCACGGCCCCCGTGCAACTCAGCGACCTCCCCGAGGCGGCGGCACGCGTCGCGGGCAAGCTCATCTACAAGGGCCTTCGCTTCTCGGAACTCAAGTCCATCAGCGAGGACCAGTTGCTATTGTGATGTCTGCCTCGCATCCTTCAAGTTGACACGACATGACCAAAACGAAATTGAAAGAGTACCGAGCAATCATCCAGCTCGGGGGCAGCGCTCAGACGGAGCCGGGTCTGCGGGTAACCGTGATGGCAACCGACGGTGACGAGGCCTTCATGCTTCTCGAGGAGAAGCATGGCAAGGGCACCGTCTTCGACCTGCACAATGAAGAGGAGGCGAACACGATTCGATAACCATGCCGGATGAAAGATCGGCTCGGGGGTAGCTGATATGGGCTCGCGGTCTTCCGGGGCGCGGGGCCTCCTCCTCCTCGTCGGGAAGGGCACAGGCCACGGTTCCAGATCAGGCTTGTGCCGATCCCAGAGTCAGGAGCAGCGAGGACCTGTTACGGGCCCGGCCCGGACAGCCACTCCCCCGACGGCCCGATGGCATCGCTGGGGTTTCGCCATTCAGCGTGTACCATCCGGAAGTCATCACGGCCAAACTAGGCCTCTTCAACTCGGCATGGCGCGCGTTCTGAGAGATTCCATGAGGACCCTTGAATTGGGCCGCTTCGGCCGCGCGCACGTCTGGCTCAGGGAATACCACTCGACTCCGATGGATGCATCAGGTGTGGTCAGCCGGGTGTTGTCCGCAGGGCCGACGGTGCCTCGGATCCACGCCGTCGGCATCGAAGCGCTCGTCCCTAGAGGCCCCTTCTCGGAGTATGGGCTCATCGGGCTGTCGGGGACCTTTGGAAAGGAGCATCCCGAGCTCCGTCTCGAGGTGCCATGGACCCAGGTCGAGGGTGCTGCTTGGGACGCGACGCTCGCGGGCTCTCCCGAATCGCCCAAGCTGGGGCTGCCCCAGGAATACACTCACGCTATCATGGAGGCGCTCGAAGTGGCGGCCATGGGGCGCCTCATCGGAGGTGCACTTGGCGTCCGTACGGCGGTCCATGCAGCGGTGGGCTCCAGCCCGAACTTCATGGCACGGCTCTCCCGCGCGGGTGTGGAGTTGATGCTTCGAGGGGACCTGACGGACGACGAACTGGGTGCGCTCCTCGAGCCGCTCCTGCTACGCTGACGGGAGCCGCGGGCACCCGAGAACGGCACGTGGCCTGACAAGTACATCCAGGTTCCGCCATGAACACCCCCAAGAGCCCCTGGCGACGACTCAAGGCGGAACTGGCAAGGGCTGGCAGCCTTCCTGAGCCAGTCGAGCGTGAGTTCACCTCGCTGAAGGCCGAGGGCTTCGACTTCGTGATGAGCATCGTCGAGCAACGTGACGGGTCAACTCGCCAACTTGTGAATGCGCTCGCGATGGCATTCACGATGCGGCATTGGGACCGGGTACGTCTTGCGAGAGCACTCCCCAGTCTCTGCACCCACGAAGAGTCAGGACTGAGGGAGACTGCGGTACGCATCCTGGTCATCCTGCTCAATCTGAACAGGCTCGCCCCCGGTGAACGAATCCCGCACGACGATGCGCGTTCGTGCGCGGCGCTCCTTCACGAGGCCCTTGCCTTGGGCGTCCAAGGGAACACAGAGGCTTTCGCACGCGAATACCTCGCACTGACTCCCTGACATAGGGGGCTCCCGTGACGGCTTGCGGGCATCGCGATGACCGTCATGAACAGCTCTCCCCAGACGAGCGACGCTGACCTTCGTGTGAGTTCGCGCCCACACCGAGCCACCGCCCAGGGCAAGCAAGGACTCCATCGTTACGAGCAATTGAGCGAGCCCCCTCGCCCCTCATCGTCCGTGCTCATTCCATCTCTCGAATAGGCTTCGTTACCCCTTCCAGCTTCGGGAGCCGCTGAGGACCCCGAAATCCTGGAAGGTCCACCCCAGGTCATCTCGGCCCCATCGCGCGGCCGATTCAGCCATCCCACGCAGGCTGGATGCAGGTCCCGTCTCGTGGACGGACTGCTCGCCTGCGACGTGGACAGGCTCCTCCAGGAGTCTTCGGCGCGTCCATTGCAGAACACGTGGACTCCGCGAACGCACCCGGCACCCGCTGAGCCACTCACCGGCAAGAGCCGGCCGGGCTCGGCCTACAGCCACCCGTCTCGCGAGACGACTTCTCGCAAGCCTTGAAAGCTCACCATGCCTCGACCCTCCTGTGCCGCTACGCGGCTGTGGCGCCTCCATGCCTATCGATTGGCACTGCTCGCCATCATCATCGCCCTTCCCACGCTCGCGGCGACACCGGCAGCCACAGCGCCCTTGCTGGATGCTGGAGCAGCCGTGGCCCCCATGGCCTGCAACGGCTGCGATCCGCCTCCGGACACCTGCGAACCAGAACGTTGTGACGGGCTCGACAATGACTGCGACGACCTCATCGACGAGGGAGTCCTCGTCACACTCTACCGAGATGCGGATGGGGACCGAAAAGGCGCCGGCCCCGGACGACAAGGCTGTCTTGCGCAGGGGTGGGTCACCAACAATAGTGATTGTGACGACAGCAATTCGTCCCTCTGGCAGTGGGTGCGGTACTACCGCGACGCGGATGGAGACGGATTCGGGGCTCCCGGCAACTGGAAGGATGCCTGTGGGATTCCCGCTGGCTACGTCACTGACGCGACCGACTGCAACGATGGCTCGGCATCCATCAAACCAGGTGCCTTCAAGTCCTGCGGCATTGGAGCCTGCGCCACCAGCGTCCCAGCCTGCGTCAACGGTGCCGAGGCAGCTTGCATCCCCAGGCCCGCGACGCAGGAAGTGTGCGACCAGGTCGACAACAACTGCAATGGGCAAGTGGATGACCTGCCACCTGTCTCCTGTGGTGTGGGCTTCTGCCGGCGAACAGTCGCTGCCTGCGCCGACCACTGCGAACTGGAGGAGTCACGCGACGGGAAGCCACCCATCGAGGTCTGCACCTGGGGAGCCAACACCTGCTGGCCGGGCACACCTCGAGCCGAAGTCTGCAACGGCGCGGACGACAACTGTAACGGCACAACGGACGAAGGCGTCCTGCTGACGCTCTATCGCGATGGGGACGGAGACGGTCATGGAGCAGGAGCCCCGACTGGAGCCAGTTGCAATGTACCCGCGGGAGCCTCCTCCAGCGGCCTGGATTGCAACGATGCGAACGCGGCGGTGCACCCAGGGGCCCTGAAACACTGTGGCGTGGGTGCCTGCGCAGCCAGCGTCCAGTCCTGCGTCAACGGGACTGAGCAGACCTGTACCCCGTTCCCGCCTGAGCCGGAGTCATGCGACCAGTTCGACAACGACTGCAACGGGCAGGTGGACGACGCTCCACCCAAGACCTGTGGCGTCGGTGCATGCATGCGCAGCGTTCCCGCCTGCGCCATGGCGTGCTGGTACGAGGAAGCCAGAGACGGAAAACCGCCAAGGGAAGTGTGCGAATGGGGGGACTACGGCGTCTGCACTCCAGGTCAACCTCGTCCCGAGGTCTGTGCCAACGACCTGGACGAAGATTGCAACGGCTGGCCCGACGACAACAGCAACACCTCCACATGGGTCCAGTTCTTCGCGGACCAGGACCATGATGGTCATGGGGCCAATTGGGAGTCCGAGAGCGCCTGTCGACAGCCCGCGAATACATCCCGCACTCCCGGGGACTGTGACGACACCCGGGCTGACATGAAACCAGGCACCGTTGAGGTCTGCGACGGCATCGACAACAACTGCTCGGGAGCACCGGATGAGTCCGGTGTCTGCGAACAGTCCCGCTGTCAGTAACTACTTCCTTTCGACATCGCCATGGCTGGCGCCGGGTGACGACATCCCGGTGCCGAGGCACGGCCACATCCACACCTTCATGAACGGCGACCCGACATGAGCCCAGACTCACGCCCCCCTCCTTCAAGCCTTCGCTTCCTGACGGCACACCTCACATTGCTTTTCTATGGAGCGCAGCTCATCAGTTGCATGCCAGGATCCGCCCCGCGCTCCGAAGCGGATGACACATCTCTCGTCCAGGTAAGCAAGGCTCTTGGTGCGCAGCAGACCATTCCATTCGAACTGCGCCCCGACACGATTCTTGACACAGGCCTCGGCAACGAAGAAGTGCCTGGAATCACCCCCTTCACGGCAGACGTGACCACGAGTGGGTCCGCCACCGTCTCGCTTCCGCTCTGGGCCCCACGTGGACGAGCGGGTATCCAGCCTTCGCTCTCAATTGTCTATGACAGCCAGGGAAGTGATGGGCTTCTGGGTCCCGGGTTCAACCTCGCGGGGTTGTCACAGATTGACCTGTGCCCCAATTCTTTCGCGAGAGACGGCAAGCTTCAAGCCATCGACTTCTTCCCGGGCGGGGGGCTGGACGTCGTTGACCGCTACAGCCCTGCGTATTGTTTGGATGGCGCCCGGCTCGCCGGCGCAGACCATCTTGCACTCAAGACGGAGCAGGACACCTACTCATCCATCCGGGTTGTCGCCAGGGATGGCGTTGAGCCAGCGACGTTCGAGGTTCGAGGTCGTGATGGCCTCATCCGGACGTACGGGCGCGTTTCGATGGGTCCTGGGAGCCAGCGCGACGATGCACTCATTCGGGGCAAGTACGAGCGATTCGACCAGGGGCCTGGAGGGAGCATTCAAGTCGGCTGGACTGAACCGGTGAGCATCGCTTGGGCGCTCGCCGCCGTCGAGGACCGCTTCGGCAACCGGATGGACGTGTTCTACGAGCAGGCCGCGCTCGGCGCCGCCTCAGGCGCCTGGCATCGCCCCATGCGCATCACCTACACCCAATTCCGCAACGCATCTGGCTCCATCGAACCGGGGCAGCGAGAGGTCACCTTCCACTATGAACTCCGACCTGATGTCTTCACCGGCTACCTGGCGGGCGTCAAGGTCGGACGCGACTTCCGGCTATCTCGGGTCGACATGAAGGCCCCTGGCCTCGCACCGGGCGCCAGCAACCTGTCCACTGTGCTGTTGCGCTCGTACAAGCTGAAGTATCGCATGGGGTCCATCAGCAAGCGAAGCCTCCTCACGGAGTTTCAAGAGTGCGACGGTAAAGACATCTGCAAAACGCCCGTGCGCTTCGACTGGGAGCAGGGCTCGTGGGACTTCCAGTACTCGCAGGCTCAGAACGTCAGCGATGCCGCTGCAGGCGCGGGCCTGAATGCCTTTGGACTGGGCGCTGGACGTCAGGGCCTCGCGTACTTTGTCCGGTCAGACAAGATGAATGAGGGTGACGGTATCTGGGGCGACCCCGCTTCCGGGATGACCACCGACTTCAAGGTGCAACTCTGGCAGGACACCATGCGGCTATTACAGTTCCCGGACGCGGAGTCACCCTCGCTCGTGACCTCCGACGTGACGGGCGGCTCCATCTGGTATCCTTACTTCAACATCGAAGGAACCATCTGGCTCGATGACCTCTGGGACTTCTTCTTCGGGGGCCGCGATCCAGGTGACTTCTGTGGGAAGCGCCATGAGCGCAACTTGTATCCTATTGTGACGGATTGGGACGGCTTTGGTCGCTCCACCGTCACGCCACTCTCTTGTGAGTGGAGTCGCTCGGATTTTGGAGAATACCCTGCCCCCAAGTATGGCCATGCCCGTGCCGGAGACCCCGAGATGCAAATCAGTGGCTCGGAGCCGAACTCCCAGTACTGGGTCGACGTCGATGGAGATGCTCGCAACGAGCGCGTGTGGATGGGGCAGCACGAAATCGACCTGACGGGAGACTCCGACAGCATTGTTCCAGGCAAGCGCCGCGTGGTCGTCAATAAGACGGCCCGAGGCAGGACGACCGAGAGGTCCCCGGTGGGCTATTTTCAGCAATCCAGCACCGGCATGCGCGTCGTCGACCTGGATGGAAGCGGAAAGATGAGCCTGTTGGGCAAAGGCCCTGGTGAAAGCGCATTCCTTGACGCACTTGTCTATCGAGAAAAAGCAACGAGCACGTCAGATGTCGCTGCACTGAAATCAATCAAGACCACCATACGGGCCGTTCCAGAGTTGCCTCCTGGCTCGGGGGTGATCTTCAATTCGTTCCATCTCGTGGACATCAATGGGGATGGTTTGCAGGACGCCGTAACCCTGCACCAAATGGGTCCCCTTTCCGAGCCCTTGAAACTCCGAGTGCAGCTCAATACGGGCGCGGGGTTCACGGAGATCCATGAGACCAGCGTGAACGGCGACTTCGCAAGTCGCCTGTATTTCGCCAAAACGGAACACGGTGATTTTGATGGCGACGGGCGGGTCGACATCGCGATTTTCAGGCCCGGCAGCCCGATTCGGCTCTTGCTCGCGGGGACTCAAGGCGAGTTCAACCGCTACGAGGACCTTTCTCTTCCCAGCGGGGACAACAAGGAGTGGGCCCAGGTCATCGACACCAACAACGATGGCCTGCTCGACTTCACGTATCGCCAGGGGAACGAGCTGCGCGTCGCGCGTCGCATCAAGGCGACCGACGTGCTCAAGAAAGTGCATGGGAACATCCAGGTCGCCAGCTACCAGGGCTACTCGGGCCTGAGCTACTCCTTCGAGTACGCACCGCTCTCCCAGAGCAACCCACACGGGGCCATCACGCCGAGCGAGCCTTTCTACGCCAAGAGCTACACGGAGACGCCGGCGAAGCCGTGGCTTCGCCTGGCACCAGAGACGATGCGCGTCGTGTCACGACTGGCGCTCAACTCCAATGAGCAACGGGTGCAGAGCTGGCGCCACCTCTATCGGGACGGCCTCTCAGACACTCGCGGCCTGGGCTGGTTGGGATTTGGGCAGCGAGTGGTCATCGACGAGGTGACGGGGACTCGCACCACCACGACCTACGACAACAGAACGACGCTCGAGGGCTCGAACCGTCATGCGAAGGCGCCGCTGGCACACTTGCCCAAGGAGGAGACCGTCGACGTGCCGACGGACGCGAACACCCGCATCCAGACGCAGCGCCAGTGGTTCTATACCCGCACGCCAGAGGCGCATGCCTCGACGTACCAGCAGTACGCCAGCCGCATCGTCGAGACGGTTCGCGAAATCAAGAACGGCTCCGCGACGGTGGTCTCCGAGTCAGAGACACGCACTTCGTTGGACAGCTACGGCACCCCGCTCTCTCAGACCACACTCATCCACGGCGCCGCGACGACCGATCAGGTGAAGACGGTCACCGTGCCGACCTTCAACACCACCACCTGGCTGCCCCAGGGCACCTGGACCGTCACCACGTCCTGGATGTCCTGCGCCAGGGCTCCCGTGGTCGGCTGCACGGGACAGCCCGATGCCGGCAACGTTCGCATGCAGCAGGTAACCTACGACTCGCACGGGCAGGTCGAAAGCGCCGAGAATGAGCCGTCGCTCGTCGGCGAGGCCGTGACGCCCACCACCTCGGAGACGTATCTCAAGACGCGCTTCATCCGAAACACCAAGGGCCTCGTCGAACATGTGTCTCAGCAAGGCAGCGGCGTCACCCGCACCGAGTCGGTAACGTACGACAGCCTCGACCAAACGCAGCTCTCCACCACCACGGACGCCGAGGGCGCCACCTGGCGTTACCTCTTTCATCCGGGCCTCGGGGTTCTTGCACAGACAGCCGACCCCAATGATGTCCACGTGCGCTTCCAGTACGACGGCTTCGGCCGCCAGCGCATCGTCACGCCGATGTACCAGGGACCCTCCGTGGCACCCGCGAACAAGTCCATCGTCGAGACGCACTACGAATGGAACGGGACTCTGCCGCAGCACCGGACCCAGGTGGCCACGAGCGCCTACGTGAAGGATGAGACCATCACCCGCTTCGACGCGATGGGACGTCAGGTGACGACCCAGTCCGCGCGCTTCGACGGTCAGACGGTGACCTCCACCGTCACCTACGATGTCCTCGGGCGCGTGGTGAAGCGGGAGATGCCCCGAACAAGCAGCGAGCAGGCCACGTGGGAAGGCTACGAGTACGACGCACTCAACCGCGTCGCTGCTCGCCGCTTCGGCGATGGCACCACGGGTCTCACTGGCAAGCTCATCGAGAGCTTCAGCTACTCCGCACCCGCGCCCTACTCCTCGCAGGCAATGGCCACGGACGCACTCGGCCAGGTGAAGAAGACGCTCGTCGACTTCCGTGGGCTCATGACCCAGGCCACCGAGGCCGTGGGAACCTCCAAGGAAGCGACCATGACGTATTCCTACGGCCCCTTCGGCCGCCTGGACTTCATGGTCGACCCGGCTGGCAATCGTAACTCTCTCTTCTACGACACCAAGGGTCGCCTGGAGCACACCGTCGACCCCAACGCGGGGACTCGCTTCTTCCTCTACAACGCCTTCGGCGAACTCAAGAGCCAGTCCGACGCAGCCGCCGGCGCGGCCGGACGCATCACCACCACCCACCAGCGCGACCTCCTCGGTCGCGTCCTCTCCTCCACCAATCAGAAGGAGAGCCTGGAATATGTGTACGACAACGGGCCAGGTGCCATGCGCCGCCTGACGCGCGCGACCCGTACCCCTGTCGGCAATCCCAGTGGGGTCGTCATCACGGACTACATCTTTGACTCCTTCGGTCGCGAGACGGACCTCGCGCAGCGCGTGGGCGGCGAGACACTCGTGATGAGCCGGCAGTACGACGACTACGGCCGAATGAGACGCCTCACCTATCCCGTGGCGATCAATGGCGCGCTCTTCTCAATCAACCGCTCGTATGAGGACCGAGGGGACCTCTCGAGCATCTACCGGAGCAACTCCATCACCAATTACTGGCGGGCTTACGAGCAGGACAGCATGGGCCGGCTCAAGACAGCCCATTATGGCAACGGTGTCGCACGCGTCTTCCGCTATGACACCCAGGGCCGACTGCGCTTCACGGAGGCAAGGCGCGGCGGCAACAACGTCCAGCGGCTCGCCTACGAGTACACCGAGAACGACAATCTCTCGGCGCGTCACGACCTCGAGCTCGGTGTCACCCAGAAGTACACCTACGACGCGCTCGACCGACTCGAGCGCTGGAAGGTTCAGCAGAACTGCCAGAACCTCGACGTCCAGTTCCAGTACGACAAGCTCGGCAACATGCTCAGCCGCACTCCCGTCGCCGGCTCAGAGCCCTCCGCCACGCTTGACTACACATCAGGCACGACAGGTGGCCCTCACGCTGTCAAACAAGCCCAGCTCGGCGCCGAGTCCTTCACCTACGAGTACGACCACCGCGGCAACCAGATTGCTTCGCGAAATGCCCAGGGAGCCCTGGTTCGCGCGACGCAGTACACCTCCTTCAACCTCCCCGAGAGCGTTACCTCGTCGAGTGGCACCGTCCGTTTCGACTACGACGCCTCGGGCACCCGTGTCCGCAAGCGTTCCGCGGATGACCTGGAGGAGACCGTCTATCTCGGTGGCCTGTACCAGCGTCGCAGAAAGGGACTAACCACTACCCACATCCTCAGCATCCCCAGTCCCGAGGGCGTCATCGCCGAGGTCTCCTGGGATGATGGCTCCTCCACGGAGTCCACGCGCTACTTCCTCAATGACCCGCAGGGCAGCCCCGACACCGTCACCGACGCCTCTGGCACCGTACTCGAGCGCATCAAGTACGAGCCCTTCGGAGCCAGGAGGCAGGCGAACAATCTGGCTCAGGCCTTCACCTTAGGCCACGCTGGCGCGCGTCGCGGATTCACAGGGCATGAGCATGACGACGAGTTGGGCCTCATCAACATGCGTGGGCGTGTCTATGACCCACGGCTGATGAAGTTCCTCAGCGTGGACCCGGTCATTGCCCAGCCGGGCTCGGCGCAGGCGCACAACGCCTACTCCTACGTGCTGAACAATCCCACGCGATACACGGACCCGAGTGGCTTCTCACCCTACGTGGGAGGACTGGTGAGCAGATGGGACGGCGGCTGGACAGGGGCACCGCAGGCAGCCCAAAGCATGATGATGAGCGCGCTGGATCGGCACATGTCCGCGCCAGGGCCCTCCCTATACCTGCCCAGCGTCGACTTCAAGGTGCCCAGTGTCGAGTCCCTCGACGACGCGAAGACCCAGCCCGATGCGCACCACACGAACGACATCGGGCAGAGTTCCGGCTCGTCCAAGTCAGCCCTGACGTCCCTGCTGACCAAGGCCTCTGAGACCTTTAACGAAAGCTCGGAGATGATCCCCTGTGGACCACATCTGGGATGCCACGCAAGCAAAGCCATTGCTGGTTCGCAACTCGACAGCATGCTTAATGCCTCTGCGGTATACGACCGCTACTCGCCAGTTAGCAAGCTCGCGGCAGGCAGCCTTGCCATCAACGAGTTCATCCCGTTTGTGACAGCCGGAGAGAGCGTCCTGGAGGCCAAGTCTGCGTGCGGGAGTGGCGCTGTCGGCGGCTGCATCATCGGGACTGGGAAGGCGGCCTTCTACACACTCGCCTCTGGTGCCAGTATTCTATCCGCCTTCGAAACCGGAGGAGGAGTTGTATCCTCCCTTAGGAGCACTAGTGGCGCCGTTGCGAAGGCGATGAAGTCCGCAAAGGGACTATCGCTCAATAGCTCAAATCTTGCGATGGGGGTCGAACGCGCCTCGCCCAAGCTGATATCTAGCATTCGGCAGCAGGGCAGGACGGTCGCATTTGCCACCCCCGGGAGCGAAGAGCTACGCTACCTTGACTACATTGGCGCCGAGGCGAACGTCGGAGGGCCGGACCTCACGCACATCCTTCTGCGCGAGAACCCTAGTAAAGCCGCCGTTCTCGAAGAGTTCCTCCATGGGACGCAGTGGCGGCTCGGAATCATCGAGCGCCTTGGCGTCCAAAGAGCTGAGACCCATGTTAAGAGCTTCATGATACGGCATCAGGGAATGCTCGGTCTAAGTGGACCGGATGTAGCCGCATTGCGGCAGTTGATGGAGGCTGGATTATGAAGACTCCTCGGGAGATTTCTCCATTCACGCTGAGTGTCGAAGATCTCTTCGTGCTCGGCACCGGCGTGACGGTGTTTGTGGGGCAATTGCAAGCGGGGACGCCACCCGCGCTGGCTCCATGTCAGGCCGAACTGTTTATTGATGGGCGCTCAAAAGGCGTTATTCAACTTGAATCCGAGCGAATGCCTGGAAGAGGAAGGCCAGAACTGCGCGCCGTAGAAACGAGAACTCCGCTCGACGCCGATGAAATCAGAGGGCGCGCATGCCTTTTGGTGCATCGATGAGCATTTTCAAGCTTGTTTTTAGGAGCCGTTAGTTCGGACGAATCATACACCTGAATAAGATCTTCCTGCCTCGCAGGTTGGCCCTAGTTGCAGGTTCAACATGCGGGGCAGTTGTTTGAGCTAACTCTACCTACTGACTTCGCGCGGTGGCGCTCACCATTTTTGTTTGGATTTCCATCAACACCTCAATGTCCAAGTTCCGCTAAGCCAGCAACTTCTTCAACCGGGCGTTCTCCGCCTCCGGTTGCTTCAGCCGCTTCGTGTCGTTGGCGTTCATGCACCGCAGCACTTGCGCCATGCCTAGACCGTCGACTCACTCATTCCATGCATCTTCGTGGTCTCCGACACGGATCACCGCTCCGCCTCGCGGAGAGTCGCGACCATCTGCTCTTGGCTGAACCGCCTGGTCTTCACACTACCTGCCTCCGTGGTGGCCGGCGACGTCATCCTCTCAAGTTTCTGGTGGTCCGGAAACCGTAGAGCATGTAACCCCTTCCACCGCATCCTGGGAACGCCCACCGTGCCGCCATCCACTCCACGTCGCCGAGGCAACAGCAAGAAGAGTACGTCCTCGGCCTCTCCTCGGCGCAATCCCTCACACCTGCCCGATGTCCTGAACCACGTCAGAAAGTTTCCGAAGATGTATCTCGCACACCCAAGTGCTGACGCCTGCGCCAACTTCGTTCATGGATTCGACGCTGCGTGGGGTGGTGGGCTCCTTTTCGGATTTCGTGAGTGGCTCATCGTCAAGGTCGACAGTGGGTCCAACTTCGGTTGGTCATGGCTCGTGGTTCTCCTGGCACGCAAATCAGGTCACCCGAAGTTCGACCCCACGGAAGAGAAGCCCGAGAACGTCGCCTTCCTGCTCGACACCCTCGAGACCTTCCTCGCCGAGCGGAAGACCATGGACGGCCCCAGGACCCTCTTCCTTCGCTTCGACGACTGGCTCAGAAAGCAGGAGTGGTACGACTCCGATTCCCCCGGGTGGGTGCCTCGACAGTCAGACCTCGCCAAGAAGCCACGAAGCGCCAAGGCAAGCCGAGGCCGCTCCAAGATGCCCAACCGCCAGGCTCCGTGAAGCCGGTCGTTTGGTGTGAAGCACCCGCCACTACTTCACACCGTCACCAGCACCGACGTACAAGCCCGGCACCGCCGAGCCTCCAACGGAATCGTCTCACGGCACTCCGGGCACACCTTCGTCGTGGCCGGCGCGGGCTCACCCTTCTTCCCGCGCTTCGCCCATGCCTGCCCCACCTTCGCCACCACGATGAACAGCACCGACGCGATGATGAGGAAGTCGAGCACCGCGCCCAGCAGGTGTCCCAGCCGTAGATTCAGTGACGTCGCCGTCGCATTGCGCCAGTCACCTCCAGGCAGCACCGCGCCGACCACTGGCATCACCAGGTCCGCCACCACCGCGGTCACAATGGCGGAGAACGCGTTCCCCATCACCACCGCCACCGCCAGGTCCACCACGTTGCCCTTCAGGGCGAACTGCTTGAACTCCGAGAGCAGGGACACGGGTACGCGCCTCCGTCACCGGATGGCCTGCTCCCTGAATGCCTTGGCACCAGCCGGAGGGCCCCGGAAACCCACGCACCCTACCCGCCCCACCCCGCACCCTCGGCTCGCCCGACAGGGCCGATTGTCACGTGGTGGTCGAAGTCGACTCGGACACGGGCGCCGGCATCACCGTGCCCCCGTACTGCGTCGCCGCCAACGTGCCGCACGCCGCCCCAATCTCCTTGCCCCCTGAATACCGCCGCGCCACCGGCGCCTTCAGGATCTGCAAGTAATCACGGAACGCGCTCAGCTCCTCCGCCGTGGGCGGCTCGTACTTCCCCGTCGGGTCCGTCACGTCGATGAGGTCCACCTTGATGGGAATCCCCTCGAAGGCCACCTTCAACGCCTCCGCGTCCTCCCGCTCCAGGTTGAACCCGCGAATCGCCACATAGGCAATCATCGCCCGCTCGCGCCGCACCTGGCTGTACTCGCGAATCGCCTCAATCAACTCCGGCAACGGATGCGTCTTCTCAATCGGAAGCACCTTCATCCGCTTCTCCGGAATCGCGCTCGTCACCGAGAAGGCCAGCCGGTACGGATGCCCCTCCCGCGTGTAGCGCCGAATCGCCGGCACATGCCCCGCCGTGGAGAAGGTGATGGACTGCCCCGAAATCGAGAAGCCCGCCGGATTCGACAGGATGCCCGCCGCTCGCAACGTCTCCTTGTAGTTGAGCAGCGGCTCCCCCATCCCCATGAACACCACACCCCGCACCGGCCGGTCCGCCTCCGCCCTCACCTGAAGCACCTGGTCCAGAATCTCCCAGGTCTGGAGGTTCCGTTTGAAACCCAACTTCCCCGTCATGCAGAAGTCGCACGCCAGCGCGCAGCCCACCTGGCTGGACACGCAGACGACGTACTTCTCATCGAAGATGGGAATCCGGACGGCCTCAATCCGCCCGCCCAGGGGCGAGTCGAAGAGGTACTTCACGAAGCCGTCATCCGCCCGGCGCCGCTCCACCACCTGGAGGCTGGGCATCTCGGCGTGAGCCTTCAGATGGTCGGCCACCCGCCGGGGGACCTGCGGCGAGCGCGCCACTTCCTCCACCGAGCCGAGCCCGTGGGCGAAGACGGCGGCGAACACCTTGCGGACCGCGGTGGGGGACGGGGAGAAGGGCGCGAGCGCCTCCGCCAGCTCCGGCAGCGACAGTTGCTTCAGGTTCACGAGGCGGACTTGATTTTGGTGCGAAGGAACTCCGTCAGCTTGGAGCTGACCTCCTTCGGCATCCTCGCCGCCAGCGCGCGCTTGCACAGACTGGGCGTCGCCCGGTACGTGTTCAAGAACTCCTCACAGGGCGAGCACCCCGACAGGTGCTCCTGGAGGTGGCGCGACTCCTCGGGCGACATCTCGCCCTCGAGGTATTCCAGCAGGAGGTTGATTGAGTCTTTACAGGTGTACATCCGAACCTCGGCTGGCTGCGGCACGCCCTCGTCCTCGCTTCGGAAGATGCGGAGCCCCCCAGTTGCGTTTCACGGCCCGCGATTGTCCCGGTTGTAGAAGGCGTCAATCGCCTCCCGAAGCGCGAGACGAGCCCGGTGCAGGCGGCTCTTGATGGCGGGAATGGAATCTCCCGTCACCTCTGCAATCTGTTCGTAACTGAGGCCGTCCACGTCTTTCAAGAGGAAGACCTCACGATACCCCTCGGGCAGCCTGTCCGCCGATTGCCGGATGGCCTGCCCCAACTCGGCGTCCAGCGCCTTCTCCTCGGCGTCCCGGCTCCAGTCGGACACCGGGTAGTCCGCGAGCGTACCCCGGGGGGTGAATTCCGGCCCCTGGAGCTCCGCCTCGGCGGCCTGCGTCACCCGGCGGTGGCGCAGGCGCATCAGCGCATGGTTGGCCGCTATCCGGTGCACCCACGAGCCGAAGGCCGCATCCCCGCGAAAATCCTTGAGATGTTGGTAGGCCGACAGGAAGGTGTCCTGGGTGATTTCGGCGGCGTCCGCCTCCGAGCGGGTCATCCGCAGGGCGAGACCGTACACCTTGTCCTGGTGGGACTCCACCAGGGCCTCGAAGGCGGACATGTCCCCATCCTGCGCGCGGGCGAGGAGCTGGCGATCATCTTCCGTGGCGACCTCGTCAGGCATGGCGGGGCGCACCCAACCAGCCGGAAGCGCCTTCGTCAAGGCCGGTTACGAGCCCTCGTCGCCGGCCGCTTGCTGACGTGTTGACTGTCCCGGACCCAGAGCCGGAAGGGCTCCTGGGCCCACGCCCCCGCGTAGTCCACGCCGATGCGCGGCCCGCGCTCCACCCGCGCCTCGGCCACGTCCACCCCCGGCAGCAGGTGCAGCCCGGGGGAGGCCAGGTCCATCCGGTTGTGCGTCAAGGTCAACCCCAGGGCCTTGCACAGCTTGCCGGGCCCGTCCGTGCGCGCCCCGACCTCCAGGCCCTCCACCGGCTCCACCGCGCGCACCAGCACCGCCGCCCCCACCCCGGGCGCGTCGGTGACGACGTTGAAGCAGTGGTGCATGCCGTAGATGAGGTACATGTACGCCCGCCCCGGGGGCCCGAACATCACCTCCGTGCGCGGGGTGAGCCCCTTGGCCGCGTGACAGGCCAGGTCGTGTTCACCGATGTACGCCTCCGTCTCCACGATGCGCCCCACCCGACGAAGTCCGGTGGCGTCTCGCACCACGAGGAGGGTCCCGAGCAGCTCCCGCGCCACCACCAGGGCCGGCCGCGCATAGAAGGAAGGGGGCAAGACAGTCACGCTCACCCCAGGATTGTACCGGCCAACAGACGGGTGCGCCGGGGAAGGTGAATCCGTCCTCCAGCGAAAACCCGCCGCGCATTTCCTGTCACGGGACCAGTTCACTCCGGGGCAGGGGTGGTGCAGATTGCGCCGCACCATGTCCACCCCCGGCCGGCTCTCCGGTCTCCTGCTTCCGCTGTTCTCACTCCGCGCCCCGACGGATTTCGGCATCGGCGACTTCGGCGCGCTGGATGGCCTGTTCTCCTGGATGAAGGTCGCGCGCCAGCGTCTCCTGATGCTGCTGCCGCTGCTGCCCACCGCGCCCGGAGACTCCAGCCCCTACGCCACCCGCTCGGCCTTCGGACTCAACCCGCTCTTCATCGACCTGCACGCCCTTCCGGAGTTCATCACCTCCGGCGGCGAGGGCGCGTTCTCCGAGGAGCAGCGCCGGCAGCTGGCCGAGGCCCGCTCCGCGCCCCGCGTCCGCTACGACCTGGTCTTCCCCCTCAAGGACGCCGCCTTCGCGCGCGCCTTCGACACCTTCGAGGAGCAGCACCAGTCCCGCCAGTCCGAGCGCGCCCGCGCCTTCCACCAGTGGCGCGAGGCCCAGGCGGACTGGCTGGAGACCTACGCCCTCTTCACCGCCATCAGCGAGCAGGAGCAGCGCCGCGCGTGGTGGGAGTGGCCGGAGGGCCTGCGCACGCGCCAGCCCGAGGCCCTGCGCGCGAAGGCCACCGAGCTGGAGCGCCGGGTGCGCTACCACGCCTGGCTCCAGTGGGTGGCCGAGCAGCAGTGGGACGCGGCGCGCGCCAGGGCCAAGGCCCAGGACGTGCTCCTGTGCGGCGACGAGCCCTTCATCATCGGCCAGGACAGCGCGGACTGCTGGGCCAACCCCACCATCCTCCGCCGCGACGCGCGGCTGGGCGTGCCGCCGGACGACTTCTCCGCCACCGGCCAGGACTGGGGCCTGCCCTACTTCGACTTCGTCGCCATGCAGAAGGACGACTACGCCTGGCTGAAGGCGCGCGCGAAGAAGGCGGCCAGCTACTACGACTTGCGCCGCGTGGACCACGCGGTGGGCTACTTCCGTCAGTGGATTCGCGACGAGAAGACGCCCACCGGACGCTTCACGCCGCCGGACGAGGAGAGCCACAAGCGGCTGGGCCGCAAGCACTTCGAGCTGCTCTCGGAGGGCGCGGGCATCGTCGCCGAGGACCTGGGCGTGATTCCTCCCTTCGTCCGCCACATCCTCGCGGAGCTGAAGCTGCCCGGCTACCGGGTGATGCGCTGGGAGCGCGACGACAGCGTCTACCGCGACCCGCACCAGTTCCCCTCCGTGTCCCTCGTCACGACAGGCACCCATGACACCGACACGATGGCCGAGTGGTGGGAGGGCGCCCGCGACGACGAGCGACAGGCCGCGGCGCGCGCCTGGCCGGAGCTCAAGGGCGTGACGGTGACGCGCGAGTTCACCCCGGAGGTACACCGGGGCCTGCTGGCCTCGGCGCTCAACGCGAGCAGTGACTTGTGCGTGCTGCCCTGGCAGGACGTGCTCGGCACGCGGGACCGCATCAACCTGCCGGGCTCCATGAGCGACTCGAACTGGGCGTACCGCATCGCCCAGGACGTGGGCGCGCTGATGTCGGATTCGACCACGCGGGAAGCGGCCGAGAAGCTGGCCTGGCTCACCGCGTCCGCCCGGCGCTGAAGGCCGGACTCCGCTCGCCCGGGGCTGTCCTCCCGGGCGCGGCTCCACTCAACTCGCGCCGCTTACTTGATGCACTTCACCTGACCGGGGAAGCCATCGAAGATGGCGCAGCGGCGGTTGGTGTTGGCGCACTCCAGCCGTTCGCACACGTCCTCGGTGATGCAGATGGGCGGCGAGCGACCGAATTCCAGGAAGACCTCTGCGCAGAACTCGTTGAGCTGGTCGCAGCCGAACGAGCCGCAGTACTCGGCGTCGGCGAGGCTCTCGCCCTCCTTCACGCGCACGACCTCGTCGTCATCCACGCCGCAGGCGGTGGCGAGCGCCGACACCACGCAGAACACCAAGACTCTGATTCGCCGGGACAGGAGCATGGCCCCCAATCTGGCGCACCTTGGCGCGGCTTGCACGTCTCCGTGTGTATCCAGCAAGGACCAGCCGACAGGAACCGCCGACGAGACGTTGGAATGCGACAAAGGGATGGGGGCGTCCGACAGGAGACGCGTCAGGCGCTTGCCTTCCGGGTATGAACAGTCCGTGGCCGTTGACCTGCTCCGACTCCTTCGCCTCGCCACTGTCGCCGCGCTCCTGAGCGTCGCGGCGTGCGCCACCACGTCCACCCCGCCCCCGGGGCCCAAGGTCTCCCGGCTGGAAATCGAGGGCACGAAGCAGGTGAAACAGGGGGACATCAAGGACCGCATCCTCACCTCGGAGACCCCGTGGTGGGCGTTCTGGCCCTTCGGCAGCCCTCACTACTTCGACCCCAATGCGTGGCAGGCGGACCTGCGCCGCATCGAGCGCTACTACCAGGCCCAGGGCTTCTACCAGGCGGAGGTGGTGGACAGCGCGGTGAAGCCCAAGGGCAAGAACGAGGTGGAGCTGCAGGTGCAGGTGAGCGAGGGCGAGCCCACGCGCATCAGCGAAATCCGGGTGGAGGGCCTCCAGACGCTGCCGGAGGAGCACCGCAAGGAACACCACGAGCGGGTGAAGTCCGAGCTGCCCCTCAAGGAAGGCGACATCTTCCGCGAGGCGCCCTGGGAGGAGGCCAAGGCCCGGGTCCAGGAGCAGCTGCGCGAGCTGGGGTACGCGGAAGCCGAGGTGTCGGGCGAGGTGCAGGTGGACGTGGACACCCGGAAGGCCCGGGTGCGGTTGAATGTGAAGCCGGGGCTGCGCTACCGCTTCGGCAACACGTTCGTCGCGACAGACGCCAATCCCCAGGTGCCGCCGCGCCGCATCATCGAGCAGGTGCAGGGCTCGCTGAAGAAGGGGGACTGGTACAGCGAGACGGCGCTGGCGGAGGCCCAGGCCCGCGTGTTCCGCATGGGCGTGTTCGGCGCGGTGAAGGTGAACCGCGGGGCGCCAGACCGGGAGTCAGCCACGGTGCCCGTCGTGGTGGACGTGCGCGAGGCGCCATTCCGCTCGGTGCGACTGGGCGGCGGCATCGGCGTGGACGCGGCCCGCCAGGAAGCGCGCGTGCTGGGTGAGTGGACCAATCGCAACTTCCTGGGCGGTCTGCGCCGCGTCACCGTGCGAGGCCGCGCCGGCTACGCGTTCATCCCCCACGTCCTGTCACCGTCGAAGCAGGGCCCCGTCTTCGAGATAACGGGAGAGTACGAGCAGCCGCGCTTCCTCTTCCGGGATTTGCGCCAGCAGACGTCCCTGACGCTGGAGAAGGGCCTGGAGCAGGCCTACGACTTCTATGGCGGCAGGTTGCAGACGGGCGTCATCTGGCAGCCGCACCGCAACTTCTCCGTCTTCCCCTCCTACAACCTCCAAATCTATCGGCTGTCGGGTCGGGTGAGCGCGGACTCGCGCGTGCCGCCCGTCGTGCTGGGCTGCGGCGAGGACACCATCCAGTGTGACGTGGCGCTGAGCTTCCTGGAGGTGGCCTTCGCGTGGGACCGGCGGGATGACCCGGTGGAGCCTCGGGATGGCTACTACCTGAGCCTGTCCGTGCAGAAGGGCGGCAGCATCTTCTTCGGCGACTTCAACTACATCCGCCTGCTGCCGGACCTGCGCTTCTACCACTCGTTCGACGAGGACAAGCGCGTGGTGCTGGCGGCGAAGCTGCGGATGGGCACGCTCAACCCCGCGGGTGGCTCACAGAGCTCCATCGTCACGCGCTTCTTCTCCGGTGGCGCCACCTCCATGCGCGGCTTCAACGGCCAGCGCCTGTCGCCCCTGGCGGCGCTGGCCAAGGAGGAGGACACCGACGGAGACGGAGTGCCGGAGACGACACAGACGGAGGAGTGGGAGACCGTGCCGGTGGGAGGCAACAGCCTCTTCGAGACGACGGTGGAGCTGCGCTACCAGATTTCCACCAGCATCGTGCTCGCGGCGTTCTGGGACACGGGGCTGGTGGGCGTGGAGGGCTTCGACTCGCGCGACTCGCCGCGACTGTTCGGTCCCGACCACTACCACGCGGTGGGCGTGGGCCTGCGCTACCTCACGGTGGTGGGCCCGGTGCGCCTGGACATCGCGCGCCGACTGAATCTGGGCCAGGGATTGCCCGTCGCCACCCCGGGGTACATCTATCCGACTTCTGGAGGCTGCTTCGGCATTGGCAGCAAGTGGAAGCCCGACGGCCCCACGTCTCGCGGGGCCACCTTCGCGGGAGCGCCTGACGGTCAGTGCGCGCTGCACCTGTCGATTGGAGAGGCGTTTTGAGAGGGCGACGCTGGGCACGACGACTGCTGTGGGGCCTGCTCGGCGTCGTGTGCCTGGGAGTGGTCGCCGTGCTGGGCGTGCTCCTCTGGGCGACGTCGTCTCCGGGTGAGGGCTGGCTCATCCGCAAGGGCCTCCATCTGGCCAATGAGCAGTTCTCCGGTCGGCTGGAAGTCGGCGGGCTGGACCTGGCACCACCGGGCGCCGTCCTCACGGACGTGAAGCTGTATGACCCGGAGGGTGAGCTGGTGGCGGAAATCGCGCGCGTCGAGGCGCGTGTGCGCCTGGGCGGCCTCATCCACCAGCAGGTGGACCTCACGGACGTGCGCGTGGAGAAGCCGCGCCTCTATCTGGCCCAGGACGAGCGCGGGTTGAACCTCGCCCGGGCCATCGCGCCTCGCGTGCCCAAGCCCGAGGAGCCGCCCTCTCCGCGCGGCAAGCTGCGGGTGGAGCTGCACGAGTTGGAGCTCGAGGACGGCTACGTCGACTTCAGGCAGGAGCTGGAAGAAGGCGGCGAGCGACACGTGCGCCTGGAGGACTTCGACGCGAAGGCGTCCGGCCACTACGCGGCGGCGACGCAGGGCTTCGGCGCGACGCTGGAGTCCACCGGCGCGCTCGCGTTGCCCACCAAGGGGCCCCTGCGGCTGGCCTTGAAGGGCGGCGGCGAAGAGGGCGCGCTGAACGCCGACGTGGACCTGGACCTCGCGGGGCTGCTGCTGGACGCGAGCGCCACCGCGCGACTTCCTCCCGAGACTCCGCCCGGCCTGCCCCCGGGCACCCTGAAGGCGGACGTGGACGTGCGGCGCCTCACCGTGCCGCCGGAGCTGACGCGCGGCGTGCTGCCCACCTGGCCGCTGCTGGTACCGGTGAACCTCGCGGGCAAGGCGGGCATCGACGGCGAGCTGGCTCAGGTGGACCTCCAGGGGACGGCCGCGGACGCGAAGCTGGACGTGAAGGGCGACCTGGACCTGGAGCGGATGCGCTCCACCGGCGTCTCCGTGAAGGCGCGCGACGTGGACCTGTCCGCGCTGGTGAAGGAAGGGCCGAAGACGAGCCTCTCCGCGGACCTGTCCGCGAAGGGCGGCGGCACCAGCATGGAGACCCTCGACGGCGAGGTGGACCTCACCGTGTCGCCCTCGCGCTTCCGGGGTCAGCCGCTGGGGCCCGTGGAGCTGCATGCCCGCGCGAAGGACGGCCGCTACACGCTGTCGCGCCTGCTGGTGCTGGTGCCAGGCGCGTCGCTCCAGGCCAAGGGCGAAGGCACCACCGAGGCGATTCGCGTGGACGGCGGCCTGACGGCGGGCAACCTCGCCATGCTGTCGGACGCGCTGACCCGGCTGCTGCCTGGCACCGTGCCTCCGCTGTCCGGCAGCGGCACGCTGGAGTTCCGCGTGGAAGGGCCCGTGCGCGCGCCGGGCGTCGTCACCCACGGCAACTTCACCTCGCTCTCCTATGGGGACTTCGCGGTGAGGAACCTCACGCTCCAGGCCGAGGTGCCGGACATCACCCGCCCCCTCACCACGGACGCCACGCTGGTGATGGGTGAGCTGCGTTCGGGCGAGCGCTCCTTCCAGGACGTGTCCGCCACCATCACCACGCATGAGCGTCACCTGGAGGTCAGCGTGAAGGCCCTGGGGGGCGCGACGCTCGGCCTGGCGCTGAACGGGCTGGTGGATGAGGACAACCAGGGATTGGAAGTCCAGGCGCTGGTGCTCTCGTGGCCGGAGGCCACCTGGAAGCTCCAGGCCCCCACGCACGTGGGCTTCGGCGGCGGACGCATGGAGGTGGAGCCCGCGCTGAAGCTCGCGTCGGGGGCGCAGTCGCTGGCGGTGCGCGGCTCGCTCGCCAACGAGCAACTGACGGCGCGCGTGGACCTGGAGGCGGTGGACCTCACGCTGCTGCCCCGCATCGTCATCCCGGAGTCGCTGGGGCTGGGCGGCACGGTGTCGGGCTTCGTCACCGCGAAGGGCAGGCTGCCCCGGCCGGACGCGGAGACGAAGCTGCGCTGGCAGGACGGACGGGTGAGCGGCTACGAGAACCTCCAGGTGGCGCTCGACGGGCGCTACGTGAAGGACCGCGCCACGGGCACGCTGTCGGCGGGGCTGCCGGTGGCGAAGGTCGTCGCGGACTTCGACGTGCCGGTGCAGGGCGTGCTGAAGCGGCGCAAGGACGCGCTCTCCCTCAAGGTCGACCTGGATGACCTGGACCTCGCCGGGGTGATGAAGCTCCTCGGACGCACGGAGCCGGTGAGCGGCATGGTGGCCGGAGAGCTGCGCA
The DNA here is from genome assembly GCF_013336625.1 of Myxococcus sp. CA033. NCBI lineage: Bacteria > Pseudomonadati > Myxococcota > Myxococcia > Myxococcales > Myxococcaceae > Myxococcus > Myxococcus sp. CA033. The sequence continues at coordinate 240,063 of NZ_JABUMU010000002.1, forward strand.
TCGACGGCACCGCGCGCGAGCCCCGGCTGGACTTCGTGCTGCGCGGACAGAAGCTGAACTACGCCGCGCCGCCTCCGGGCTTCGCGCTGAAGCAGCCGCTGGATTTCGAACTGCGCGCGGCATCGGACCGCGAGGACGCCACCCTGGACGCGCGCCTGGACGTGCGGGGGCTGGGCACCCAGACGTACGTGGTGCTGCACACGCCCTTCACCCTGGGCGGGATGCTGGCACGTCCCCCCACGGCGGACGACCTCCTCTCGGCCTCGGTGGACCTGGAGGCCCGCGTCGCGGACCTGTCCCTGGCGCAGTTCGAGGGCGTCAATGGTCTGCAGAAGCCCGCGGGCACCGTGTCCGCACAGCTGTTCCTCTCCGGCTCCGCGCTGGTGCCGCAGGCGCGCCTGAGCGTGAAGGCCGTGGGCCTCACCGCGTACGGCCTGCCTCCGGTGAACGGACAACTGGGCGTGGTGGGCGATGACCAGGACGTGAAGGTGACTCTGGCGGCGCAGCGGGACGAGGGGCCGCTGGCGCAGCTCGACGTGACGCTGGACGCTCCGCTGGGCGCGCTCCAGGACCAGGAGGTCTACGGACACATTCCCTTCCAGCTCAAGGGCCGCCTGGGCCCGGTGGCCCTCCAGCACCTGCCCGGCGTGGCGAAGGCCCGCGCGACGGGCGCCGCCGCGCAGAAGGCGAGCGCCGCGTCCAAGGGCATCCAGGGCGAGCTGTCGGTGGAGCTGGCCGCGCGCGGCACGCTGGACACGCCTCGCATGGAGCTCACCGCCGGCGTGCAGAAGCTGGGCATGGGCGAGCTGGCCTTGGGACAGGCGCGCCTGCACTACGGCTACCAGAACGCTCGCTCCGCCTTCGACGTGCTCCTCACCGCGCCGGCGGGCGGCACCTTGATGGTGGAAGGGGGCCTGGAGCTGGACGTGTCCCTGCCCGCGATTCAGCGCGGCCTCGACACCTCCCGCGCGCCGCTGGACGTGACGCTCAAGGCGCGCGACTTCGACCCCTCCTTCCTCTCCGGCGCGGTGGAGATGCTGCGCAGTGTGGGCGGGCTGATTCAGGCGGACGCGAAGCTGGCGGGCACTCCGGCCGTGCCCACGTTCCAGGGTTCGCTTTCGTGGAAGGACGGCAAGCTCGGGCTGATGGGCCTGGGCGAGTACCGCGAAATCCAGCTCGCGCTGGAGGCCAGTCGCGAGGAACTGGCCATCAACACGCTGTCCGCCAAGGCCGGAGGCGGCACGCTGTGGCTCGACGCGCCGCTGACGGCCACTCGCACCCAGAATGGCGAGTACGAGCTGAACAGCCCCGCGGGGAAACCCTACCCGCTGATGGCTCGCGACTTCCCCATCGTCTTCGACGACCAGCTCATCGCCGTGCTGAGCATGCGCGCGAAGGTCGAGGGCACGCTGTCCGAGCGGCTCGTCAACCTGCGCAACGTCTCCATCCCCGAGGCCACCATCGAGCTGCCGGAAGTCAAACGCAAGGACCTCCAGGACCTGGAGCGTCCCAGTGACGTGGTGCTGGTGCGCAACGGCACGCCCATTGAGCGGCGCAAGCGCAGGCAACAGCAGCAGCCCTCACCGGGCGCGCCCGAGACGAACCAGCAGCCCTCCACCGAGCCTCCTCCCGTGGCCGACTCCGCGGAGGACCTGGAGTCGGGCGAGACGCCACCCGGGCGCGCGTACTGGGTGAACGTGAATGCGCCGCGCAACATCTGGGTGAAGGGCTCTGACGTCAACGTGGAGCTGGGGCTGTCGGAGGACTTCCGCGTCGAATACACCGACGTGGCGCGCCTCTTCGGACAGGTGCGCGTGCTGCGCGGACGGGTGGACGTGCTGGGCCGGCGCTTCGACGTGCAGCGCGACAGCATCGTGAGCTTCACCGGGCCGCCCACCGTCCCGTACATCAACGTCACCGCCGAGCACCGCAACGACAGCGCCAACATCACGGTGTTCGTCACCATTCGAGGCCAGGGCCGGGACATCACCCTGAAGCCCACCAGCGAGCCGCCGCTGCCCGAGTCCGAAATCTACACGCTGCTCGCCACCGGCCGCCGCACGCTGGAGCGCGGCTCCGGCGCGTCGATGACGGCCAGCGCCCAGGCCGCTTCCGTGGTGGGCTCGCTCGTCGCCAACGAGGCGCGCAAGGCCCTGGCCGCGAAGCTGCCGCTGGACGTGATTTCGATTGAAGCCGGCGGCGCGGGCATCGCCGGCACCAAGCTGGAGGTGGGCACCTACGTCACCGACAAAATCTACGTCGGCTACACCGGACGCGTGGGTGCCAACATCCAGCAGGGAGAGAACTCCAACGCGGTCCGGTTCGAATACCAGTTCGGACCGCGCTGGAGTCTGGAGGGCCAGTACGGCGATGCGCGCTCGGGTGGCCTGGACCTCATCTGGACCAACGAGTACTGACGCCGCGGGCTTACAGCCAGTACATCTCGAAGCACGCGCCCACGGGGCCCGCGCCGCTGTTGGGCGCCATGGGCGAGCTCACCCACGCGCCGCCCACGCCGCACTGGCTCCACTGCTGGTCAGACGAGGACTGCACGCACGTGCGCGCGGGCACGCTGCGGCCCAGCGTGGCGGAGGAGCACCACGGCCACGACTGGGTGCAGTTGGTGGGCTTCGTCGTGGTGCCCGCGGTGAAGACGCCGGACACGCACTGCCGCCACACCGCGTCCGACGAGCTCTGCACGCAGCCCAGGTTCGGCACCGTCGTGCCCGCCGTCTCCGACACGCAGCCCGACGTCGTCGGCGCGTCCCAGTTGAAGCCGCCGTCCGCGTACCGGTGGTAGATGACCGCCACCAGCGACGAGCCGCCCACCGTGGTGCGGCCACACTGCGTCGCGTACGCGCCCACCCAGGGCGTGTACGTGTACAGCGCCGCGGTGGCCTTGTTGGTCGGCTTGATGGAGCACGGGTCCAACGACGCCTTCGTCGTCCCCACCTTCCAGCCAGACACGGTGGTCCGCCCCGCATCCAGGTCCGTGAAGTAGCCGCGCAGCTTCTTCGCCGAACACTCAATCTGCTTGCCGAAGCCCGTGTATTGCGCGTCACACCCGCTGCTGTCCGGACAGCCACAGCCGGTGGCCTTGGCCAGGTTGGTGGAGGTGCCGCTCTGCACCAGGCTCGACTCCACCTGGATGCGCGCCAGCATGTACAGCGGGCTGATGTTGTACGCCTTGGAGCGCTCGACGATGAGCGCCGCCGCCGTCTTGTTGCTGAAGGCCGGGTCCTTGTACGTCGCCAGATACGAGCCCTGCTGCGTCAGGAACGCCTGCACCTGCTCGGTGGTAATCCACTGATGCCCCAACAGATGCGTGTCCTCCAGGAGCCGGTGCATGTCGTACTTCACCGTGGCCCGCTGGAGCACCTGCCCGGTCAGCTCGTCGATGACCTCGCCTTCTTCGTCATCGATGACGGGACCACAGCCAACCGCCAGCAACGCGGGCACCACCAGCCACCACAGTCGCGTCTTCATCACGGCCTCGAGGGGATGTGCCGCGCCCGCGAGGAAGCCCAGACCACCCGGCGGGCTCGGCAGGGGGGAACCCTGACGTGTAGTCGGCGCGAATACCGAGTTTCAAGAATTTCTTGAATTGAAAGATTAACAGATTGTTATCGCGAGGCTGGATGTCGGGCGAGGAAGCAGTCAGGACGGCCCCCTGTCCCGGAGTCCCAGGCCCTTGAGCCGTGCAGGGCGTGGCGAGGTAGCGTGACTGTCGTCATGCGCATGCACACTTCGACGTGGCTGAAGCGACTCGCTCCGCTCACCCTCTGCCTGCTGATGCTGGGAGGCTGCTCCGACTCGGGCACGGACGGCACCAACACCCCAGACGGCGGCAATGGCATACCGGACGGTGGCGGCGGGACGCCAGACGGTGGCCCGGTCGGCACCGGGTGCATGGGCGAGACGTTCCTCGCGTCCCTGGGGAAGAACCGGCTGCTCGTCGGCGCGCAGATGGAGCCTGGCACGGCGGCGGGCGCGCCCTTCGACGTGCACTACCTGTACGTCGCCAGCGGGCTGGTCGACTCGACGAACGTGTGCACGTCCTGCACGACGGGCTGCACCACGTCCGGCACCTCCTGCGCGGGCGCGGCATGCGCGTGGTGGGGCTGCTGGCAGGACGTGTCGGATCCGCCAGGTGCCTACGTGCGCGGCCACGTGTCCGGGGCGAAGGGGCGCCAGCAGCTTCCCTTCATCACCTACTACCAGCAGCTCCTGGGCGGAGTCGGGCCCGCGGGCGAGGGAGAGCAGCAGCTCCAGGCGCTCAACGACGTGGCCATCATGCGGCGCTACTTCGCGGACTATCGCTTCACGTTGCAGCAGGTGGGCAGCGAGCCCGCGCTGCTGCACCTCGAGCCGGACCTCTGGGGCTATCTCCAGTTCTTCTCCAATGGAGACCCGGCCACGGTGCCCGCGCAGGTGGCGAGCGCCAACGCCACGGACTGCTCGGGGATGGCGAACAACGCCGTGGGCGTGAGCCGGTGCATGATTGCAATGGCTCGCAAGTACGCGCCCAACGCGAAGGTGAGCCTGCACGCCAGCCCCTGGTCGACGCGCACGGACGTGTACCTCAACACCAACGCGTCCTTCGACATCGCCGGTGAAGCGCGCAAGGTGGCCGACTTCCTGTTGAAGCTCGGCGCGGCGGACACGGACTTCATCGTCGTGGAGGCGTCGGACCGTGACGCGGGCTTCTACGACAGCATCGGCGAGGACACGTGGTGGGACGCGAACAACACCACCCTGCCCCACTTCCGTCAGGCGTTCACCTGGGCGAGCGCCATCTCCGAGCGACTCAACAAACCGAACTTCTGGTGGCAGCTCCCGGTGGGCAACATGAACCTGCCGAACACCAACGAGCGGTGGAAGGACAACCGCGTGGACTACTTCTTCTCGCACACGTCGGAGCTCGCCGCCGCGCACTCGGTCGGCTTCTCCTTCGGCGCGGGCGAAGGCCGGCAGACCTCGCCGGAGACCGACAATGGCAACCTGTCCAGCCGCGTGAGCGCCTACAAGCGCGCCGGCGGCCAAGCGCCCTGCACGCCGTAGCGAAGCGTCCGTGTCGCAGGTGTCCTCCGAGGGTTCTTCTCGGAGGCACCGACGCGCGGCTCAGAACAGGCGCGAGTAGGTGGGTTTCGCTTCGGGACGCGGCGCCCACCGCTGACCGTCTCGCGGAAGCCACAGCACGTGGAAGCGCCCCGCGCTGCCCTCATACCGCACGGTGTGCTCGCCTCGCGACAGGGGGAACTCCGCCTCCGTCACGCGGGCCCCATCGACGAACAGCGCGCCCGACTCCAGCATGGACGCGGGCTCGACGAAGTAGCGCCCGTCACGCACCGCCAGGAAGCGACCCTCCAGCGCGCTCCCAGGGGACACGTCGTACCGCTGCCCCCATAGGAACAGGTCTCCGTCGTAGGGCTGGTAATACGTATCGAGGAAACCTCGCAGCGATGGCGGCAATCCCGACGTCCGCAGGTCATCCACGCGCAGCACGCAGCCGCGCTCCACCAAGGCCCGGGGCACCTCGCGCGCCAGCACGTCCGGGATGGAGCCCCGCAGATAGGCATCCGTGTAGAAATAGAAGTGGGCGTGTGGCCGGCTCACGTAGCCTCCCGAGTTGTCGTAGACGACGTCCTCGGGCCCGGTGAGCGTGGCGATGCGCGCGAGCACGTCTCGCTGTCTGGCATTGCCCCCGCCATCCACGAGGGCCTCCATCCTCCAGAGTTGAAGACAGAGCAACACCCCGAGCGCCAGGGCCGCGACGACTCGCGCCGGGGGCGTACTCCACCCGCTGAAGATTGCCACCGTGCCTCGCGCCATGAACGGCGCGAGCACTCCCAGGAAGGGCAGCAGGCTGTACGGAAACGGCGCGCGCTGGAGCGCATATGAGCCAAACGTCGCCAGCACCGCGAGCAGCAACGGCAGGTCCGCGCTCCCCCAGCGCTCCACGCCCGAACGCCACCACGCGCGCACGGTGACGAGGAACCCCAGCACCGCCAACGCGAAGAGCCAGGGCTGCTCGCGAACCATGGGCAGCAGATAGTCCCGCCACGAGAAGCCGGGGTAGTGCCGCTGATGCTCCGCGGCCCACGCGAAGCACCACTTCCACCAGGCGCCCCACGAGCCCGTCACCGTCAGATACGACGCCACCGCCGCGAGCCCCACCCCCGCGCCCGCGAGAAACGCGCCGGGCCGAGCCACGAGCGCCGGCCCCCTGCCCCGTCGCCAGACGATATCCACCGCGAGCACCGCGCCCACCACGCCGCCGTGAAACAACACCTTCTGCGAGGACCAGAGCGCGGCGGAGAACAACACCCCCGCCACGAAGCCGAACCCCCGGGTGCCGGGCCGCACCGACAACGCGGCGAGCCCTCCCAGGAACAAGGCACAGGCCAATGCGTCCGGACGAATCTCCACCGCGAAGCGCGTGAAAGGCGCCAGCGCCAACAACAACACCGGAGCCAGCCACATCGACACGCGGCCCTCGCGTCGATTGAGCACGGCCACCGAGACACACGCACCCGCCAGCGGAACGAGCATCGCCAGACGCAGCGCGAGCACACCCCGAGGCGCATCCCCCACGAGCCAGAACAGCGGCGCCAGCCCTTGATAGACAAGCGGGAAGTGGACCTCGAAGAAGTCCCGGTAGGGCACCTGCCCTTTCGACACGAGCCAGGCCGCGTGCGCGTACTGGAACTCGTCGATGCTGAAGCCCTTGTGCAACGCCAGGCGCGCGGCCTGGAGGGCAAGTGCGAGGAGCGCCAGCGTGAGTCCCAGGCACCCCCAACGTGCAGACGTCATTGGCGCCTCATACCTCGAAAGAGCCATTCCCATATTCTGGTAGGGGGGAATTTTTTTGACCCAGTTGTGGCACCCACTCTTTCCGTGTATCTCTTCTTTACCCTGTGAGCTTCATAGGGAGCGGGCCGCCCTCCTCATCGTGATGACACCTCCAGGTCGGGGGCGGCCCGTGCCACATCCGTAGAGGGGGAATCACCGAAATGACTCAGACCCATCCGTGGGGCGCCTGGCGCTCCGCGATTGCTCGCTCATGTCGTAATGCTGGCGGCGCCGCGCTGTTGGTATTGGGAGTGGCCGCGCCGGGGAGCGCCCTGGCCACCCTGAACCTGCCGGGCATGAACCTCAATGCGTATTGCGCCTGGCAGTACGGCGCAGGCGCGTTCTCCACGCTGACGCAGCAGAATGCCTTTGGCTGGTCTTGCTACAAGAATGGGCAGTACCTGTCCATGGACCTCACCCAGGCCTGTCTGACGCAGCACCCGAACTCCAACATCTATCAGGCCGCCTACCAGACCTTCAGCGACCCCTATTCCTGGTACTGCCAACGCCGGGGGACGTACACCTCACAGCCGGGCGCCCAGCACACGCTCTACATCTGGAAGGGCCAGAAGGTCACGCTGCACACCCCCGATGTGACGACCTGCACGGTGTCGCAGATCAAGCTCGTGGTCGACGGGCTGGACAATGGCTACACCTTCTACCAGGACATGACCGGCCGGACGCCTGGCTCGGGCCGCAACTACCAGGGCACGGACAGCCTCGCCATCCTCCCCTCGGGCGTCGCGACGGGCTGTGGGAGCGCTTCCGACCCTGCCTGCGGTGACCTCGGCACGCATGGCATCGAGTTCAAGTTCGACCTGTTCCAGCTGAACATCTGCACCGATGCCGCCGCGGGCAAGCACAACCAGGTCGGCTTCTACGAGCTGGGTCGCAACTTCTGGTTCTACGGGCCCCAGCTCGCGTCCAACAATGGCAACTACGGCCACGCCATGGTGACCGGCTACGCGGTGCTGAATCGCTTTCTGGCCATGGAGTACTACGGGCTGCCCGTGTCCTCCAGCCACACCACCCTCTACACCAACGTCAAGAACCTGATGACCGCGTACCAGGCCGACGTGGCCTGCGGCACGGCGGGCGCCACCAGCACGCCCATCAGCCCGGGGAGCACCCGCTGCTTCAAGCATGACTGGGCCAACACGCTGCTGGTGAGGCAGGGCATCGGAGGGTTCGACACCACGGACCTGTTCGCGTCCTTCGTGCTGAAGCTCAAGAGCGTCCACAACTGGAGCTTCATCTTCCAGCTCTGGCGCAAGGTCGAGCAGCTGGGCAGCGTGACGAGCCCGTACTCGTCCGCGGACAACTTCGTGCTCGCGGCCAGCCGCGCCGCGAACGTCAACCTGTCCGACGTGTTCCAGTACACGTGGCGGTGGCCGGTGAGTTCCTCCATCCGCATCACGCTCCAGAACGAGCTGGGCAACCCGGTGAGCGGCACGCCGTACCTCTAGCCGCCACTCACCGGTCCAGTCGACGACGAGAGCGGGCGCGCGCGGCCTCCAACGCGGAGTCCACGCCGCCCTCTTTCGGCTTCGCTTCACCTTCGGGAGCGCGGGGCCCCGCCTCGGGAGCCGCTGGGGCCGACGTCACGGAAGTCACCGTGGAGGGCGCGGGTGACGACGGCGCCAGCACGCTCCCCGCCACGGATGACTCCGACACGGCTCGCGCATTCACGCGCTGCCGAGGCGCCGAGAGGAAGCGGCGCACGGCCACCTCCGACAGCAGCACGGCCACGGCCAGCGCCACCAACCACGGAGCCAGGGCCAGGTGTCCCTCCGACTCGGGGGCTTCCTCGAAGAGGCCCGTCATGGACAGGCGCTCCACGCCCCCTCCCACGGCGGCGACGGCTCGCAGCAGCACGAGTCCTTCCTTGGGACTTCCCGGCTCGAACTCAGGGGCATACGGCAGCGCGACGGGTGGCGCACGCAGGGCGCGCGTGCCCACTCGCACCACCGGGTGCCACGTGCCGCTTCCTTCCAGCGGGAGCTCCGCCACCAGCCGGTCGTCTTCCTCCCAGCGCATCGGATGCTCGGTGGGCGCGGACGTCCCGTCGCCAGACAGCAACATCAGCGTGGGCAACGTCGCGGGCAGCGGCTCGTCCGGAGGCAGGTCCAACGTCACGCGCAGCAGGTGACCGCGCCGCTCCGAGCGCACCACCGCTTCTCCCAAGGGAGAGCTGCCCGCCAGCGTCCAGCGCACCATCGCCTCCAGCGTCGCGCGCAGCGAACCCCACTGGCGCAGCTCGCCGGTGAACGGGCCATCCACCTCCGCGGTGAAGGCCACCGTGCGCCCCGCGCCGCGCGGCCACATCGCGAGCAGGGGCGCGGCATGCGTGTCGAGCGTGCGCAGTGCCACGCTGGCCCGAGGTCTCAGATAGGTGAGGTTGTAACCGCCCACCTGGGGCAGTCCCTCGGAGGGCAGCTTCCCCAGGAGCGGCAGGTCCGGCGCGGCCTCCACCGAGACGGGCTCGTCGATGAACGTCGCGCGCGCGACGGCGAGCGTCTCCTGGCTGAAGATGCGTGGGAGGCTCATCGCGTCCTCCGCGAAGTAGATGCGCCCGCCGCCCCGCTGGGCCACTTCCTTCAGCAGCGCCGCGTCCACGTCCTTCGGCGTTCCCAGGCCGATGACGGACACCGTCACGCCCTCGCCCTGCAGCTCCGACAGGGTGCGACGGTAGTCGTCCGGCTCCTCGGAGTCGGCCGCGTCGGAGAAGAGGAGGACATGGCGGGTGGGCTTCTCGCTCTTGAAAATCTGCTTGCGCCCCGTGCGCAGCGCTTCGCCCACGTAGATGCCGCCGCCGCCGCTGAAGCCCTTCGCCACCTTGTCGTACGGCAGGCCCGCCTGCACCGAGCGAAGGGGGAAGATTTCATGGGTCTCCGTGTCCACCATGTGCACGGAGGCTTCGTCCTGGGGGTTGAGCAGCGTGAGCGCGGCCACGACGCCCTCGGCGGCGACCTCCATCTTCGTGCGGCCGTCGGGCACCGTGGCGCCCATGGAGCAGGAGCAGTCCATCAGGATGCTGATGGCGATGGACGCGCGCCGCTGCTCCTCTCGCATCTCCAGCGAAACGGGCAGCAGCGGCTCCACGGGTGAGCGGCGATACCCCCCTTCGCCGAAGCTCTCGCGCCCGCCCGTCATCACGAGCCCCCCTCCCGCCTGCTCCACGTAGGTCGCGAGCGCGTTGAGGCCCGGCTCGCCCAGGGTGTTCGCGTCCACGTTCTCCAGGACGACGGAGCCCACGCCGTCCAGGTCATCCAGGGTGAGGCGGAAGGGCGCGCGGCCCTCCAGCACCAGCCCCGTCGCTTCGAGCGCCTTCGCGAGGGTGCCCTTGGGCTGGTTCGTCACCAGCAACACGCGGCGGGGACCTTCGACTCGCAGGACCGCGAGGCCCTTGTCGTTCTCCACCACGCCGTCTCCCGGGACTTCGACGGTGAGCTGGTAGCGCGCGAGGCCGGGCTCCTCGATGAGGTCCCTCAGCGGGAGGACGTTGGGGCCGGGCTGGAAATCGAAGGGGCCCTTCACCAGCACGCGGCCATTGCGCTCCAGTCGCACCGTGCCCGTCACCGCCGCGGAGGCGTGCACGCTGGCGGAGAACTGGAAGGGCTCGCGGGAGGACACGGCGGTCGGCACGTCCAACGAGACGACGGCGACATCGAGCGGAGGCTCGGGCCGCGCGAGCTGACGCCAGTCCACGGCGATTCCCCGGGCCGCGAGTCTTCGCGCGGAGCCTCGTGCATCCGTGCCCGTGGCGCGTCCATCGGAAAGGACGAGCACCCGGCCGGTGCGCTCCTGGGGGATGAGGGCGTTGGCGGCATCGAGCGCGGCGGACAGGTCCGACGACTCCGCATCCACTGGACGGGTGAAGCCGCCGAAGGCTCCGCCCGAGGACAGGGGTTGCTCCACCCGGGGCTCGCGGCCGAAGGCGATGACGCCCACCCTGTCACCTGGGCGGCGCTGTGATTCCAGATGCGAGACGAGCTCCTGCGCGGTGCGGTCGATGTCCCGAGGCATCGAGGCGGAGCGGTCCACCACCACCACCACGTCGCTGCCCGCGTCGGCCCGTCGCAGCTCCGGCCCCGAGAGCGCGCCCACCGTCAGCACCAGCAGCACCGCCCGCAGCCACATGGGCGGACCGGGCCGCCGGCCGAACTTCCAGAGGAAGAGGCCCAGCGGCAGCAACAGCACCCACGCCTGGGGGAGGGAGAAGGTCATGACACCCGCCTCGTGACGTAGAAATCTCCCACCAGCGCGAGGAGCAACAACACCAGCGGCCAGCGCGCCCGGTCCGAGGCATTCGCGCGCGCCTCGTCGTCTCCCGATTCACGCGCCGGCACGTCCGCGCGCCCACGTCCCCGCAGGTCCGACTCGCGTGCGTCCAATGCGAGGACTTCCGCCGCGTCCACCCCATCCGCGCCATCGCGTTCCAGGACATATCGCCCCGGCATGGCGGGAGGAGGAAGGCTCACCGCTCCCGCGCCGAACACCGGCTTGCTTCCACTCGGGCCCGTCAGCGTGTAGCGCTTCCCTGGCAGTGTCACCAGTTGGAGCGGCTCGCCCAGGGTGAGCTGTCGTCGGACGAAGCCCTCGCGGGCGCGACGCGACTCTCGCACCACATTGCCCAGCAACACGGGCCAGGCGGACACGCGCTGCACGTTGGAGCGAGCCAGGTCCACGTTGAGGTGCAGCCGTCCGTCGTCCTCCTCGGAGACCAGCACCGCGTCACCCGCCGTGATGAGGGGATGCCCCGGGGGATTCTCTCCCGCCGACCACCTCACGCCCGCGAGCTGTACGTCGTCCAGCAGCGGGTGTCCCTTCTCGGAGAAGAAGGGCCCCACGAAGGTGCGCACCTTTCCCGTCGCGCCCACTGTCACCTTCGCATCCGTGCCTCGTGGGCCCATGAGCAATGTTTCGCCCGCGGCTCCGTCTCGTGCCACGTCGGGGGAGGCCGCGAGGAAACGCTCCAGGGCGTCACGTTCGAGCGGACCCAGGCCCTGGGCCAGACTCACCGCGAGGGGCCGTGTCGGAGAGGCCGTGAGCCGGGCCTGACCGTCTTCGAGCAGCGCGTCGTCCGGCAGGGAGACCTCGACGTCACCCGCGTTCTGGAAGGTGAGGCGCACCGTGGCGGAGCCCTCGCCTTGGAGCGAGACCTTCTCCACGCGCTCCGTGCCTTGCTTCGCGTCGGGACCCGGGAGCGCGCGCAGCCGTACGGACACTGACTCAGGGGCCGCGCCGAAGCGGGCCACTCGCAGCGTCACGGTCGCCGTGCCGCCATCGTCCTTGCGCTGCGCGGAGACGAACGCCACGTTTTCGCGCGCGGTGCCCAGCGCCGTCCACCGCACGGGGGCTGGGATGACCAGTCCCTCCACGGGGGCGGCGTCGGTGAAGAAGGCCACGTGTTTGCCCGCTCCCGCGAGTTCCTGGGCCCACAGGAGCGTGGGCATCGGGTCGTGGTCCGCGCCTCGAGACTGGAACGATTCGAGCGCCGCCAGGGCGCGGGACGGCTCTGCTTCCGGACCCGCGACGACACGCGGACTCAGCCCGGTGGCCAGCACCGTCACTCGCGTGGCGGCTTCGTCTTCCACCCGCTTCGCGGCCTCTCGGCGGGCGAGTTCCAGCACCGTCACGCCATCGGGCCCTCGCGCGGACATGGACAGGCTTCCGTCCACCACCAGCACGAGGTGCTTCGTCCGCGCCGCCTCACCCAGGCGCACGTCCGCGAGGTACAGCGCCGCCGCGATGACCGCGAGCGCCTCCAACAGCAGCGAGGCCTCCCGCGTGAAGCGCTCCCAGCGAGGTCCTGCCTCCGCGCGGGGACGCGGCGTGCGCCACAGGAACAACGCGCTCACCACGACCGGCTTCTGCCGACGCCGCAGGAAGTACGCCGCCACGAGGGGCACCAGCGCGCCCAGGGCGAGCAATCCCCACGGGAAGCCGAAGCTCATGCCACACCTCGCGCGACGGCACGGGAGCACGACACACAGGCCCGCAATCTCCACGAGAGGTCGGCGCTCATGCCGCACCTCGCGCAACGACGCGGGAGCTCTGCGCGCCATGCGCCCCTGAGCGGTCGAAGCTCACGCTCGACCTCCCGCGACGAACAAGGGCCGCAGCGGGCCCATCACCAGGGCGTTCAGTGTCTCCGTGGCGGGCGCCGTCAGGAGCGCTCCACGCGAGCGCAGGGCCGCCGCCCTCAACACGCGCTGGTGCTCCGCGAAGCGCCGTGCATACGCGGCCAACACGTCCTCGGTCAGCAACTCCTCCAGCGCCGCGCCAGTCTCCGAGTCCACCAATCGCGCGCCCTCGCCCCCCGTCGGAGCCAGGTCCTCCGCATCCAACACCTGCACCAGGAAGAACCCCGCCGCGCCCCGCGACAACCGCGCCACCATCGCGGGCAGGTCCACCTCGAACAGGAAGTCGCTCACCACCACGCGCAGGCCACAGGACCTCGGCGGAGGCATCCGCCCCAGCGCCGTCACGAGGTCATCCTTCGCGTCGAACTCCAGCGCGCGCAGCGCCGCCCGACAAGCCGCCCCCTGCACCCGCTCCGACCGCACCCCCGTCGCAAGCAACGTGGGACTCAATCCCTGACGCGCCCCCACCTCACACGCGAGCAACGCCAGCTCCCGCGCACACGCCGCCTTGCGCGGTGACAACGCCATGGAGCGCGAGCCATCCAGCACCACCTCCACGCGCGGCGACACCTCGTCCTGCCGCACCCGCAAGATGAGCTCATCGGTCCGCGCCACCGCGTTCCAGTCGAGCTGCCTCAGGTCATCGCCCGGCTGATACGCCCGGAAGTCATGCAGCTCCAAGGCGCTCCCGGTGGACGCCGCGCGGACCTCACCCACGCGGCCCCGGTGAGGCCCTCGCGGCAACGCCAGCCCCAACCCGGGCACCAGTCGTCCCACCGCCGCTTCATCCAGACGCTCGCTCACGGCAGATGGGCCCGCTTCTCACGCTCGACGAGCACCCGGTCCGCCATGAAGGCGACCAGCAACGCCACACCCACCACGAAGGCGACCAGCGGCCACGCCATCCCCGGCTCGGCCGTGGCGTAGTCATGCGCCCCGAAGTTCGCGATGCCCACCACCGGATTCAGGAGGTTCAGCAGCGGGTCTCCCATCTCGATTCCCACCAGCGCGGCCACCAGCGGAGGCAGGCCCGCCGCCACGCCCACCGCCGCCACGAAGAGCAACCGCACCGAGGCCGGCGACGAGAACCGGTCCGAGCGAGGCATCCTCCCGAGCACCAACGCCAGGGACAGATAGAGGATGACGTAGGCCGGCATCACCGCCATCAGCATCCGCATGGACTCGCTGCCGTGGTTCGTCTTCCCCGACACCAGCGCCAGCGCCGCCCACACCCCGGCCCACCCCACCAGCAGGAGCATCGTCAGTCGGAAGCCACGCAACGCGCCGGGCCGGAACAGGGACACCGGGCCGGTGGCCGCTCGCAACGCGCGCGCCTGCCCGTCCACGTCCGTCACCACGAAGAGCCCCACGACGGCGAGGTGCAGCGTGCCGCAGACGGCGAAGATCTCCGTCACCACGTGCCCCTGGTCCTCGTGCCACCAGAACCCCAGGCCCACCACCAAGGCCACCAGCATCTGCACCACCATCACCCGCCGGGGGCCTCGCGTGTAGTCCTCCGTGGAGAGCGACAGTCGCGACGCGGCCACCTCGAACAACAGCCAGCCATCCAGGAGCATCAACCCCAGCCCGATGCCCATGGCCAGATGCACCCCATCGTTGCTCAGGAGCCTGTTGCCCGAATCGCTCAACGCGCCCGAGACGCCCAGCGCCGCACTGAAGGCCAGTCCCAACACCCCCAGCACCACGAAGTGCACGAAGGCGCGCCCCATGCGGCTGTCCGCCAGCGTCGCCGCGCACACCGCCACCACGGTGAGGAACACCAGCCACGCCCCACCCAACCCCAGCACCGCGAGGATGGACGGCAGGGAGATGCCATTGAGGTAGTAGCTGAACAACAGGAAGGGCCCCACCGCCGAGGCATACAGCGCCGCCTGCACCAGGAAGGAGGACACCTTGCCTCGCAGAATCCTCCGAGGCCCCAGGCCCGTGAGCACCAGCAGCACCCACGTGTCGTCCTCCCGCTCGCGCGCCAGGGAGCGATACGCGCTGTAGGGAATGACGAAGAAGTGCACCACGGCCAGGCAGATGAAGAACGCGAAGAAGTAGCCCTGGCCATGGTGGGCGAACGCCTCCTCCCGCGTATGCACGAAGGCCACGAGCGCCAACACCAGACAGGCCAGCAACATCAAACCGAAGCACGCCCAGAAGACACGCGTGCGCAATCCCTGACGGACCTCCTTCACCACCAGCGGATTGAGGCGATCTCCCCACCGCTCCTGGAAGGACAGGCCCGCGGTGCTCGCGTCCGCCGTCTCCACGGATGCGGACACCTCCGTCCCCGCCCCCGTGCTCGTCTCCACCGGCGCGCTCACGCCAGCCTCCCCTTCGTCACCGTCATGAACGCATCCTCGAGGTTGCGCTCCCGCATGCCGAACGAGCACACCGGCAGGCCCGCCGTCACCAGCGCCGACAACAGCCCCGCCGCCGCGGCGTCCACCTGCCCCGCGCCTGCTCCCGCCTCCAACTCCAGCCCCACCCTCAAGGACTCTCCCTCTCGCGAGACGCGCGCCACGCGCGGCTGCTCCAGCAGGAGCCGCTCCGCCCGTGCCCACGCCGCGTCCGCTTCCGCGCCCACCGCCAGCCGGACCATCAGCTCCACGGCGGCGACACTGGCGCCCTGCCGAAGGATGTCCTCCACCTTGCCCGTGGCCAGCAGGCGCCCCTGCTCGATGATGGCGCACGTGTCACAGATTTCAGCCAGCTCCGTGAGGATGTGACTGGAGATGATGACGGCCTTGCCCTGGTCCGCCAGGGCGCGCAGCAGCTCGCGCAGCTCGATGCGCGCACGCGGGTCCAGGCCATCCGCGGGCTCGTCCAGCAGGAGCAGTTGCGGGTCGTGCAGCAACGTGCGCCCCAGCGCCACCCGCTGCCGCATGCCCTTCGACAGCGCGGTGGTGAGCTTGTCCGCCAGCGGGCCCAGCCCCGTGAAGCCCATCACCGACTCCACGCGCTGGCGCCGCTTCGCGCCCGTCAGCCCATACGCCCGCGCGAAGAAGTCCAGGAACTCGAAGACGGTGACGTCGTCATAGGTGCCGTACCGGTCCGGCATGTAGCCGATGAGCGGACGCACCCGGTCCGGCGCGTCCACCAGCGAGTGGCCCCCCAACAGCACCTCTCCCGCCGTGGGCGAATCCAGCGTCGCGAGGATGCGCAGCGTGGTGCTCTTGCCCGCGCCATTGGGGCCGATGAAGCCCAGGATGCTGCCCGGCTCCAGATGGAACGACACGTCGTCCACCGCCCGCAGCGCGCCGTAGTCACGCCGCAGCCCCTTCACCTCCAGCAACGGACTCATGGCCTCACCTCGCCGCGGACCAGATGCACGGCGGTCTCCACTTCCGAGGGCATGCCACTGCTCGGCAGCGGCCCCTGCCCGCTCAGCCGCGCGATGAAGCCTCCCTCGGAGAGGTCCGCGCTGAAGGGCGTCAACGCATTCGACAGCCGGAGCCCCGCGCCATCTCCCAGGTGCTGCCCGACCAGGGTGTCCGCCACGTTCCCCGGCTCCGGCTCGGGAGCCCCCAGCGCGCCTTCCTCACCGTCGGACAAGGCAGGCAGCCGGCGCACCGTCCCGTCCAGCCGCACGTACCCCTCCTCCAGTCGCGCGCCCAGCGCGTTCTGGACACGGGGCGCATCACCCTCACGCTTGAGCACCAGCCGGGCCCGCGACGGGAGCACCGCGACCTCACCCCACTCGCGATAGGTCCTCGGCGGAAGGAAGCCGTCCCCCACCGTGAGGCCCGCCGTCCAGTCCAGGTCCGCCAGGGCGTCGTCCAGGTCGGGCGGCGGCAGGAGCACGCTGGAGGCGGGCAGGTGCAGCGCGTCGGGCGACAGGTTGGCGTACCAGGCGCTCAAGCCCGCCGTCACCGCGCGCGCCCGCGCTCCGTCCAGCCACGTCAGGCTGTAACGCGAGGTGTGCACGGCGAAGCCATCCACCAGCACGGACCAGAAGATGAGCGCCAGACACGTCACCACGGAGACGGCCGGCACCATGATGAGAACCGACACCGGCCCCCGGCGTCTCGCCAGCCACCAGGCCCCGGGGCCCACCACCAGCGCGAAGGCGGTGATGACCAGCAGGAAGCGCCCCACGGGCGTGCTGGCATTGGACAGCAGCGGCCGCGGGTCTTTCGTCTGCATCAAGGGCGCCACCCAGCGCTGCGTCATGCCCAGGGGAATCACCACGCCCCGCTGGTAGGCCTCGATGCCGACGGAGCCCCCTCGAATCAGCGACGCACACTCGAACTTGCTTTCCAGGCACCTCCACACCTGGCCAAAGCCATACTGTGACTGGGTGCTCGCCGCTTCCGGCAAGAGCGGCAGACGCTCACGCAGGTCGCGGGAGGGGCGCGTGACGACCAGCGTTCCTCCCGTCGCGGCGTAGGCTTCGAGCACGGCCCACACATCCGCCGGAACCGCCGCGGCCTCCGCCGTGACGACCACCAACTGGAAGCCCACGTAGGCAGCCAGCTCACGAGGAGCATCCTTCGCGTCGAGGAAGCGGATGGAGAAGTAGGGCTCGTCCCGCTCCCCCGTCTTCGTCAATCCCGTGGAGGTCTCGAACTCCGACACCGTCCCCACCGACAGCACCGGCTCGAAGCGGTCGGAGTCGGCGTAGAGGGACTCCACGATGGGCTTCAATCCAGGTGAATCGACCCGCAGGGTGACGGAGTGCCACGCCACGGGCAACGGCACCCAGGTGACGACGCGCTGCCGGGGCCCCACCTCCACATGCCGCATGGCGGAGCGCGAGGTGTCTCCGTAGGCGGGAGAGAAGGCGATGCGCACCGGGAGCGCCTGCGACCCGCTGTTGTTCAGCACCACCTGCGCCGCCCAGTACCCGCGCTGGGGCTTCAGCACGGCGCCGTGCATGGTGACCCGCAGGGGGCCCTCCGTGACGGAGTCCACGGTGCCCGTCGCGTCGCGATAGCCGTTCGGAGCGTTGGCCTCGACCGCGTCCTCGGCCTCGGCCACGGCCTGCTCGACGGCGACGGCCGCCGGCGGGGGCGACGTGCCCAGCAGGAGCCACAGCGAGAGCATCGCGACGCTAGTCACGCGGCACCTCGGGCACGGCCTGGAGCAGCGCGCGCACCACGTCCGGAGCGGACACCTTCTCGAGCGACGCCTCGTACGCGAGCACCAGCCGGTGATTGAGCGCGGCGGGAGCGGCGGCCACCACGTCGTCGAAGCTCACGTTGGGCCGTCCACTCAACAGCGCACGCGCGCGGCCCGCGGCGGCCAGGGCAAGCGCGGCGCGCGGACTCGCGCCATAACGCACGAAGCGGCGAACGGCCTCCGGCGCGGAGGCCTGGCGCGGGTCGCTGGCCTCCACCAGCCGCCCGATGAAGTCCGCCACCGGCCCCGGCAGATGCACGCGGTCGGAGGCGGCGAACAGGCGCGCGAGCCCCTCCCCATCGAGGACGGGAGACAGCTCCGGCGGCGCGCCGCGCACGCGCGTGGTGAGCAGCGCGCGCAGCGTCTTCGCGCCCACGGGCGGCACCTGGATGCGGAAGAGGAAGCGGTCCAACTGCGCCTCCGGCAGCGGGTAGGTGCCCTCCAGTTCGATGGGGTTCTGCGTGGCCAGCACGAAGAACGGGTCCGGCAGGGTCCGCGTCTGGCCGAGCACCGTCACCCGGCGCTCCTGCATCGCCTCCAACAGCGCGGACTGCGTCTTGGGACTGGAGCGGTTGATTTCGTCCGCGAGCACCAGGCTCGCGAACAGCGGCCCCTCACGGAAGACGAACTCGCGACGCCCCTCGCCCTCCAGCACGTAGGTGCCGGTGATGTCTCCGGGCAGGAGGTCCGGGGTGAACTGGATGCGACGGAAGGGCAGCGCGAGCAGCTTCGCCAGCGACTTGCACAGCTCCGTCTTCCCCAGGCCGGGCAGGCCCTCCAGCAGCACATGCCCGCGCGCGAGCACGGCGACGACGACCTGCTCGACGACGGACTCCTGGTCCAACAGCACCGTGTTCAGGCTGTCCCTGAGCCGGGCCGCCACCTCCGCCGCCCCCTGTGCCTCGGCGGGACTGAGAAGCTCCGCTGCCACGTGTGTCTCCCCTTCCAGACTACTCGCCACCAAAGTACCGCTTCACCAGGTCGCGGTTGCGCGGCAACAGCGGCTGCGCACCAGGCCCCGCCGTCGCCTCACCCCGCGCGCTCGTTCCCCGCGAGCCCGCCGCACCCGCCGACCCCGTGCCGCGCCGAGGGTCCGCCGCCTCGAGCCCCCAGAGCTCTCCGGCCTCGCCACCCTGCCCCTCCGGAAGCGGCTCGAACGCGAGTCGGTCCGGGTCCATCTCCGCCTCACCGCCGAAGACGAGCGGACTCGGCCCTCCACCCTCCGTCCCCGTACCATGACGAACGCCCCGGCTCGCATGGCCCTCATTGCCTGTCTGCCCCGGTCCCTCGCCCTGCCCCTGTCCCTCGCCCTGCCCCTGTCCCTCGCCCTGCCCCTCGCCCTGTTGCTCGCCGTCCTGCCCCGGTCGCGACGCACCTTCACTCCGCTGGCGCGCGCCCTGCTTCCGACGTGAGCCCGACCGTTGTGAGCTCGCCTGGGCGCCTTGCCCTTCGCGGGGCTCGAAGCGTTGCGAGAGTGACTGCTGTCGACGCTCCAGCGACCGGCGGAGTTCCGAAATCTGGTCCGGAGCACCCGAGGCCTGGGCGCGGGCCTGGGCCTGCCGCCGCGCCTGGGACTGCGCTTTCGAGCCCTCCGAATCCGCGGTGCCCTGCTGTCCCGACTGCGAGGTGCCCTGCTGTCCCGACTGCGAGGTGCCCTGCGTCCCGTTCGGGTCCTCTCCCTGAGGCCCCTGTTGTCCCTCGCCCGATTGGGCCGATGCCTCACCCGGTCCCTGGGAGTCCTCACCCTCGCCCTCACCCTCCAGGCCCATGAGCGCGCGCTCCAGGGCCTCGCGCTCACGAGACGAGGACTCGGCGCCGCCCGCCGCCCCCAGGGCTTCCTCCAAGTCACGCGCGGCCTCGGAGGCCTGGGCCAGCTCGACGGCGGCCTCGGCGGCGCGCTCGGCGAGTCGCTGCTCCAGTGAATCGGCGGCCTCCCAGTCACCCGAGTCGAAGCGACCCGCGGCCACCTCCTCGGCCAGTCGGCGCAACTCGTCCTCCACGGCCTCGCCCAGAGGTTCCTCCCGGGCCAGGGCCTCCGCCTGGGCCTTCACGGCATCCACCTTCGCGGCGGCCGCGGCATGAGGGGCGCGCGGGCCCTTCGGCGCGGGCAGCGGGAGGAGGAAGCCGACGAGCAGGAACAGCAGCGCGCCCAGGAGGGCCCCCACGGGACGCCGCCACGCCACCACGGGGAGCTTCACGTCGCGCACGAGCTGATTGACGCTGAGCTCCCACTCCCCCATGGGCCGCTCCAGCCGGGTGAGGAGCAGTCCCCCCGCGTTGGCCGAGCGGTCCGCGAGCACGGCTGCATGCTCCAGCGACACGCCCCGCGTCCGTGCGCGGAGGAAACACCACGCCAGCCCCGCGAGGACCAGCGGAGGCAGGGCCCAGACCACCGCGCCCCGCAAGAGCAGCCGAGCAAGCACACACGCCGTGACGGTGGCCCACAGGGGAACGAGGCTGGCCTGTGCCCAGGCGAAGGCGTTGAGGCGCCGCTGCACACGCCGCACCGGGGCGAGCACGAGAGCCTGGAGGCGACGTTCTTCGCTGGCGGCCATGGGGAGGAGCCAGTGTCGGACACTCGGCCGGCCCCCACAAGCCACGCGGAGCGGTAACAACGCGCCGGGTTCCCCACGAAGGAGGACCCGGCCGGGAAGACAGGGACTACTGGGCGCGGCTCGGGTCCACGGTGAGGCAGGGCTCCATCTCGTCCGGGACGACGAGGAACAGCTCCTCGCGGTTCAGGTTCTGGAGGAAGCCCAGGGAGGGGTCGCCAATCTGCCCGCCTCCGTCATAGAGCAGGGCCGTCCAGTCGTTCTGTGACGCGGGAAACACATCCACGACACCATTGCGATTGAAATCCCGGGAGTAGCTCGCGGTCGAGACGTCGCCGTCCCCATTGAAGTCGATGTTGGTGCTCGCGTTGCCGATGACCTGGGCCTCGTTGAAGCGCAGCCCGCTGATGCGCGCGAGGTCCGCCTCCTTGGGGGGAGCGACCGGCGCGAAGGCCGCGACCTCGTTGATGGTCGCTTCGTTGAAGGAGGCAACCCGCACGCGCGAGTAGTCGAGCACGTTGGCCACGCCGCCAATGGTGAAGCCGTTGAACTGGTACTCGTAGTTCATGATGCGCAGGTAGTTGGGCTTGAAGTTGGCGTGGTCGGTGCCGCCGTGGCGCAGGCCGATGTTGTGCCCCAGCTCATGCATGATGGTCCCGGCCAGTTGCAGCGCAGTGCTGTCTCCGGCGTCGCCCAGGGTCATCACCAAGTCATGGGCGGGGATGCCTCGGGAGATGCCACTGGAGTAGTCCCCGTCATAGTGGTTGGCGATCACCATGTAGTGGAAGAAGGGCCCTCGGCTCGCGGCGAAGTACTTGGACTTGGCCTTGAGCTTGTCGAAGTCCGTCCAGACGGGGTTCAGGTCCGGGTCCGCGTCCACCGCGGCGATTTGCTGGTCCACCACCAGGTGCAGCGAGACGCCCGTGGAGCCATCCGGGTTGCTCACCGGCGCGTTGGCATACGCGCGGACTCATACCCATCCTTTGCGCTGCACCCATTTGCATCACGCCATGCAACGCATCCCTTACGGCTCACGGCCGCGCTTCGACCTATGGCATCCGCCGGCAATGAAGAACTCTCGCAATCTTGTATCACGGCAATGCCAGGGATTGGACAGGCACGAGCCCTCCAGGACACTGCCGCTCCAACGGCGCGCTCAATGGCAGACAAAAGGCCGGGCCCTCGAAAGGAGGACCCGGCCTTGGGATGCGAAGGCTTCCGCGAAACGAGGGACTACGGCATGCGGCTCTCGTCCACGGTCTGGCAGGGCTCCAACGTTTCCGGGGCGTCGAGGAACCGCGCCTCGCGGTTCAGGCTCCGGAGGATGCCCAACCCGGGGTCACCAATCTGCCCGGCCCCGTCATAGAGCAGGACCGTCCAGTCGTTCTGGGACGCGGGATACACGTCCGCGACGCCATTGCGATTGAAGTCCCTGGAGTAGGTCGGGGCATCGGTGACGCCATTGCCGTTGAAGTCGGTGTTGTTGCTCGCGTTGCCGACGACCGACACGTCGTTGAAGCGAAGTCCGCTGATGCGGGCAAGGTCCGCCTCGGTGGTGGGGGCGACAGGCGCGAAGCCCGAGCCCTCGTTGACGGCCAATTCGTTGAAGGAAGCGACCTGCACGCGCGAGTAGTCGAGCACGTTGGCCGCCCCGCCGATGCTGAACCCATAGAACTGATACTCGTAGTTCATGATGCTCAGGTAGTTGGGCTTGAAGTTGGCGTGGTCGGTGCCGCCGTGGCGCAATCCGATGTTGTGCCCCAGCTCGTGCATGATGGTGCCGGCCAACTGGACCTCGGTGACCCCTGCGACGAAGCCCAGGGTCACCACGAGGTCATGGCCGGGGATGCCACGAGAGATTCCGCTGGAGTTGCCACCGTCGTAGCGGTACGCGGACACCAGGTAGTGGAAGAACGGCCCACGGCTCGCCGCGAAGTACTTGGACTTGATCTTGTCGAAGTCCGTCCAGACCGGGTTCAGGTCCTGGTCCGCGTCCGCCGCGGCGATCTGCTGGTCCACCACCATGTGCAGCGTGATGCCCGTGGAACCGTCCGGGTTGGCAATGGGCGCGTTGGCGAACGCCGTGATGACGCGGTTCAGTGTGGCTGGAGCGGGCCGGAGGCCGGGGTAGTAATCCACCTCCACGAAGATGTCTTTCTTGCGCGCGTTCGCACCGAGCGCGGCCAGGTCCAATCCCCCGAATCCGAATGACTCCGCGTAGTCGCTCAGGCGGTCACCATCCGTGTCGGTGCTGTTGGGGTTGGTGCCCAGCAACGCCTCGACGATGTCGCAGATGCCATCCTTGTCCGTGTCCAGGGAGGCGAGCAGGCACCCGACAGGGAGCGGAAGAGGCACGGCCTCCGCGGTCATCTCCTGGGCGGTGCTGTCCGTCTCTTCTCCCTGCACATCGGTGACGCCACACCCGGTCAACCCCAGGAACACCAGGGTGCCTGACAACAAGCGTTTGCAAAGCGGGTTCATACACGTCCTTTGTGCTGCGAGGATTCACATCGCATCGCGCAACGACTTCTTTACGACTTGCGGCAATTTCAGGATTTAGTCTATCTGCCACTTCTGACAAATCTTTGGAGACCGGAGGCCCCAGGGATTGGAGCAGGGTGAAACGCGGGGGCCACTGCCTGGAATTGAACGAGGGCCGGCCCTCCAGGGAGGATTTACCCTCGGGTCCTCCCGCTGTCGGAATGCGGCACATCGCGCGACGTCCGCGGTGCGGGGGAATGAATGTCGAACCGAGAAACGAATCCGAACGAAGCACGTTCGCCGCGCAAGGACTTCAGCGAGTCCGCGTGCAGGGCTCGCGGAAACCAGGTGGTGGAGCGCACCGCGCGTTCTCGCGCCGCGCCGGAGTTGTTCGGCCCCGCGGACCAGCTCCAGGCTCCCGGCTTCCTCACGGCCTTCGTCCCGCTGGAGCCCCAGCCCGAGCCCTCATGGCGTCCCGGCATGGGCGCCATCCCCTTCGATGGCGGCGCGACGTTCCGCGTGTGGGCGCCTCATGCGCAGCGCGTACAGGTGGTGGGAGACTTCAGTCACTGGCACGCGGTGGAGCTTGCGCGCGAGCCCTCCGGCAACTTCTCCCGTGACATCCCTGGCGCGGGCAATGGCCAGCAATACCAGTTCATCATCCAGGGCCGTTACGGCGACTGGCGCTGGCGCAATGACCCGCGCGCCGCGGACGTCACGAACTCCACGGGCAACAGCGTCATCCTGGACCATCGCGACTTCGTCTGGCGCTACGACGGCCTCTTTCGGATGCCGGACTTTCGCGAGGCCGTCCTCTACGAGCTGCACATCGGCACGTTCAACGACTCGGCCGGGTGGGGACCGGGGCATTGGCTGAGCGCCATCGACAAGCTCGACTACCTTCGCGAGCTGGGCGTCAACGTGGTGGAGCTGATGCCCTCGGCCGAGTTCGCGGGGGACTTCTCCTGGGGCTACAACCCCACCTTCCCCTTCGCGCCGGAGAGTTCCTACGGCACGCCCAACGACTTGAAGCGCTTCGTGGACGAGGCGCACCGACGAGGCATCGGCGTCATCATGGACGTCGTCTACAACCACCTGGGGCCCAGTGATTTGCCGCACTGGGACTTCGATGGCGAGACGTTCGGACGGGGCGGCGTGTACTTCTACTCGGACTGGCGCGCGAGCACGCCGTGGGGCGACACGCGTCCGGACTACGGCCGCTCCGAGGTGCGCGACTACCTGCGCGACAACGCGCTGATGTGGCTGCGCGAGTACCACATGGATGGCCTGCGGCTGGATGCGACGAAGGAGATTCGCACCGCCAGCGGCGTGGACAATCCCGCGGGCTGGGAGCTGTTGCGCTCCATCACCGAGGCGGTGGAGCGCGAGTTCCCCTGGAAGCTGCTCATCGCGGAGGACATGGCGTCGGACCCCGCCGTCACGCATTCCCAGGGCGCGGGCTTCGACGCGCAGTGGGACGCGGCCTTCGTGCATCCGGTGCGCGCCGCGCTCATCGCGCCCTTCGATGAGTGGCGCGACTTGAACGCCGTCCGCGACGCGCTGTACTTCCGATACAACGGTCAGGCCTCCCAGCGGGTCATCTTCACGGAGAGCCACGATGAGGTGGCCAACGGCCGCAGCCGGATGCCCACGGAGGTGTCGCCCTACAACCCGGGGGACATGCTCGCGAAGAAGAAGGCGCTGTTGGGCGCGGTGCTGACCTTGACGGCACCGGGCATTCCGATGCTCTTCATGGGGCAGGAGTTCCTGGAGGACGGGCACTTCGACGACGGAGACCCGCTCGACTGGAACAAGGCGGGCTGGTTCGGCGGCATCCTCCAGGCGCACCGGGACCTCATCCAACTGCGCCGCAACTGGCATGACACCAGCGCGGGCCTGCGCGGCGAACACGTCCACGTGTTCCACCTGAACCACGAGGACAAGGTGATGGCGTTCCACCGCTGGGAGCATGGCGGCGCGGGCGACGACGTCATCGTCGTGGTGAACCTGGGACACCGGACCTTCACGGGGTACGAGCTCGGCCTGCCCACGGATGGCCTCTGGCGGGTGCGGTTCAACGGAGACTGGCGGGGCTACTCACCGGACTTCGGCGACACCTCCGTGCACGACGTCTGGGGCGAGTGGGGCGGACGGGACGGACTGCCCGCGCGCGGCGCGCTTTCGCTGGGGGCCTACAGCGCGGTCATCCTCTCGAAGAATCGCTGGTAGCGTCACCGCCGAATGCTGCTCGCGCGACCGCCCGACCTCGCTCCCCGTGCCCCGTGGCCGGACATGCCCCTGGTGGTGTGGCCGGCCGCGCTCGCCATGTGGGGCCCGGGTGACGCGTCGTCCAGGCACGCCCACCACGCGATGCACCTGTTGCTCCGTCGCGAAGGCACCCTGACCTTCCGCGCGGGCACGGCGAAGGGGGACTCCCGCGCGGCGGGGGTGCTCGTGGGCCCGGACGTGCCCCACGCCATCGACGCGACGGGGGGCGACGTCATCCTCCTGTTCATCGAACCGGAGAGCCAGGACGGCGAGCGGCTGCGCGCCTCGCTCGATTCCCCCGCGCGACTCTTCGACGAAGCGGCACGTGACGCCCTGCTCGCCCGGCTGCCGCGCAAGGGCCCCATCGCGCACGAGGCCATCGGCCCGTGGATGGAGGCCACGCTGGAGGCCCTGGCCGGTCCCACGGAGGCCCCCGCGCCGCGCATGCACCCGCGCGTGCGCAAGCTCCTGCGTCACCTGCGCGCGGAGCCCGCTCCCGAGGACACCTCCCTGGAGGCCCTCTCCGAGGTCGCCGGCCTGTCCTCCGGTCGCCTGATGCACGCATTCACGGAGTCCACGGGCGTTCCCCTGCGCCCCTATCTGCTCTGGCTGCGACTGCAGCGAGCAGCGGGCGCCCTCGCCTCGGGCCGCACCGCGGGAGAGGCCGCGCACGCCGCGGGCTTCTCCGACGCGGCCCACCTGACGCGCACCTTCCGCCGCATGTTCGGCACCACGCCCTCGTTCCTTCAACGTCGCAGCCAGTTCGTTCAAGCGAAGGCCCGCCCCACCGACGCATCTTGAGCATCGACCCGCCGGACCAGTCTCCGGCTCGCTGCCCTCGAGGTGCCTCGCCATGTCCTTCGCCCTGATACTCATCTCCACCTTCCTGTTGCTCCACCTGCCTCCGCTGCGCCGCCTCCCCTCGCTCTCCACGCCCACCCGTCGCGCCGC
The DNA here is from genome assembly GCF_013336625.1 of Myxococcus sp. CA033. NCBI lineage: Bacteria > Pseudomonadati > Myxococcota > Myxococcia > Myxococcales > Myxococcaceae > Myxococcus > Myxococcus sp. CA033. The sequence continues at coordinate 266,443 of NZ_JABUMU010000002.1, forward strand.
CGTGGCCGCGGGCCTCTTCTTCATCGGCGCCGGCGTCATGCACTTCGTCGTGCCCGCCCAGTACGACGCGATGATTCCGCCGCAGCTCCCCTCGCCGCGCTTCTGGACGCTGCTGTCCGGCGTGTTCGAGGTCGCGGGCGGCGTGGGCATGCTGATTCCCCGGACGCGGAAGCTCGCGGCCCTGGGGCTCATCGCGCTGCTGCTCGCCGTCCTCCCCGCCAACATCCACGAGGCGGCGTCGAACCAGGGCTCCCACGTGCTGCCCTTCCCGGACTGGTACTTCTGGCTGCGCATCCCCTTCCAGCTCATCTACCTTGCGTGGGTGGCATGGGCCGGTGGACTGTGGCCGCTCGGAAGCCGTGCGAGCCGACCTGTCACTGGTTAGGCTGGCGCCCCATGCACTTCCGTCATCTTGGTCGCAGCGGTCTGGCCGTCAGCGAGATTTCCTTCGGCAACTGGCTCACGCACGGCTCCCAGGTGGAAGAGGACGCCGCGCTGGCGTGCGTGAAGGCGGCGCAGGACGTCGGCATCACCACCTTCGACACGGCCGACGTCTACGCCGGCACCCGCGCGGAGTCCGTGCTCGGCCGAGCCCTGAAGGGTCAGCGCCGCGCCGGCTATGAGCTGTTCACCAAGGTGTTCTGGCCCACCGGGCCCGGAAAGAACGACTGGGGCCTGTCGCGCAAGCACATCATGGAGTCCATCGATGGCTCCTTGAGCCGCCTCCAGACGGACTACGTGGACCTGTACCAGGCCCACCGCTTCGACACTGCGACTCCGCTGGAGGAGACGATGGTCGCCTTCGCGGACATCGTCCGTCAGGGCAAGGCCCACTACATCGGCGTCTCCGAGTGGACCGCCGACCAGATTCGCCAGGGCGCCGCGCTCGCCCGCGAGCTGCGCATCCCCTTCGTCTCCAGCCAGCCCCAGTACTCCATGCTCTGGCGCGTCATCGAGGAGAAGGTCATCCCCGCGTCCCTCGAGGAAGGCCTGGGACAGATTGTCTGGTCTCCCCTGGCCATGGGCGTGCTCACCGGAAAGTACCTTCCCGGCCAGCCTCCTCCGGCCGGCAGCCGCGCCACCGACCCCACCGGCTCGCGCTTCATCGCCCGCTTCATGAAGGACGACGTGCTCAACCGCGTGCAGCAGCTGCGTCCCCTGGCCCAGCAGGCGGGACTCACCATGGCGCAGCTCGCCGTCGCGTGGGTGCTCCAGAACAAGGGCGTCTCCTCCGCCATCATCGGCGCCTCGCGGCCCGAGCAGGTCCACGACACCGTGAAGGCCTCGGGCGTGAAGCTGGAATCGGAGTTGATGCGCCGCATCGACGAGGTGCTCGGCCCCGTCGTCGAGCGCAACCCGGCCCTCACCGAAGTGCCCGACCGGAAAATCTGAAGCAGGGCTGTCATGCATCAACCCAGCTCTGTCCCCTCTCCGACACTTGAGAGGGGATTGAGTTGAAGGCGACAACCCCAGACATGGCCTAATCCCTCCCCAGGCGCGCCCGTGTGGGACGCCCTGGACGCAATCACAGCCACACGTGACGAGGGATACATGAAGAAGACTCTGTTGATGGGACTCCTGGGCGCGCTCATCGGCATCGGCACCTCCATGGTGTCAGGGACCGCGGCGGCCTCGGAGGATTCGCTCGTGCCGTGCTGCTCTGACTGTGATGCCGGCTATGACAGGTGCATGGCCAACTGTCAGGGCGAAGACTGCGATCTCTCCTGTTTCAGCAGGTGGAGGCCTTGCTACAACGTCTGCTCCCACGCCTGCTAGGTGAGGTCGTCATGATGTCGGAGGGCGCGGGCACGAAAGCCCGCGCTCTTCGATTCAAGGACCTCCGCCGCCGCCCTATACTCGTCCCAGGCTCTTCACCTGGAGGTGGCGTATGCGCTGGTTCGTGGTCACCGCAGTGCTGTTCGCGTCGAGTGCGTCCGCCCAGTCTCCTGAATGCAAGTCGGCGAAGAAGGAGTTCGCGGAGCGCGAGGAGCAGCTCACCACCTTGAAGAAGGCGCGCAAGGACATGCGCGACGTGCTGGTGACCGCCAAGAAGGGGCGCGCGCACAGCCGCGCCCTGGACTCACTGGAGAAGGCGGATGACGCCCTGGAGGACGCCGTCAAGCGGGCGACGGCGGAGCAGCTCCAGCGCGACAAGCTGACCCGGGAAATCTGCAAGTAGCCGTCGCGCTGTCCAGGCGGCGTGAGGGCCTCACGCCGTCTCTCACGTTCTCAAGTTCCTGATGTTTCAGGGCTACAGCTTCGTCCCTCTTGGGATTCAGCGGGGATTGAAGCATGGTCCTCGCCATGAATCGGCAAGAGTCCGCGATGTTCGTCGGGGTGGCGGTGCTGTGGGTCCCCTTGCTGCTGGGCGTGTTCATCGGGACGTGGCTCAGGAAGCACGTACATCCCAAGGTGATGGCGCACTCGGAGCTGCTCAGCAGGACGGCGAACTCCAGCGTCACCCGGCTGTCGAACATCGTGTTCGTCATCTTCTGGGTGGGAGTGACGCTGGCCTGCAGCGGCATGATGGCCCCGAGGACTCTCACGTGGCTCCAGTCACTGGGAGGGCTGCCCTTCGTGCCCACGCTCGAGCTTCTGCGAGGGGTCTCCCTGTTCGCGGCCTTCATGATTGGCTACACCGTTGGGGCCATGCCCCGGGGAGACTCCGCTCGGCAGCCCTCACAGGCGCATGGCAACGCGCCAGGGACGACCGCGTCCGGTCCCAGCAACGGCCAGCACGTCAACAAGTACCCCAGCATGCGGGTGCTCGCCATCATCGGAGGCACGATTGCCGTCGGACTGGGCGTGGGCGCGCTGAGCACGGGGCTCAAGAAGGGTGGCTTCCTGACGACCTCGGACGTGGGCGGGCTCCCCGAGCTGGCGCGCATCCAGGAGCAGTTGAGGCCGCTCGAGGCCTGCTCGCTCAGCTACATGAAGCGGGACCGGCGAGGCTCACGCAACTACCCGACCACGGTCTGGCTCAGGACCTGTACGCACAACGAGTACTTCTCCGTCATGATCACCGTCCCTGGGACCTGGGCGAGCCGGGGCGTCGGCTTCGAGATGGAGCGCGGTTCCAGCTCTGAGCCCTGGGAAATCCTGGTCGAGAAGAATGACGTGCCCTTCCCCGACCTCAAGGAGGCGCTCGAACACTTCGCGCCCATCATCGCCGCGCAGTATCCGGAGGAGCTCCGAAAACGACGCACGAGCTCGGATGAGATGGACCGCCACCTGGAGGAACGCTCGCGGCTGGAGAAGGAACGCAAGGAGCGCGCGAAGACCTCCTATCCGGAGTGAGTTCGCTCACTCGCGTGGATTCCTCCAGCCCCGCTTCTCCAGCACGCGCACGTTGGGGACGTCCGCGAGCGTGGCCAGGTAGTCCGACAGCGCGAGCAGCTCGATGTCGTCCACCTGCCCCTCGAAGGGCCGCACGTAGATGGCATTTCCGTAGTTGTGCAGACACTTCGCGGGGGTGTCGTCGACGATGAGCACCCGCTCCAGTCGGAAGCCCCTGCGCTTCAGCTTGTGGAGCTTCTTCGCATATTCGTAATGCGAGGACGGGTCCATGAAGCCCTCCTCCAGCACGCGCGCGCGGTCCACGCTGAAGGTGCACCGGCTGCGGCCCCAGACCAGCTCGGGGCGGAGTTCCGGCGGGAAGAGGTGCTGGACGATGGCCGCGACGTAGTCGTCCGCCGCGGATGACCAGACGGCGAGGCGGAACCGGGCCGCGCACGCGGTGAGGAACCGCTCCAGGTGGGGCCGCGCGTAGACGTGGAAGCCGAACACACGGAAGTCCGCCGCGCGCTCCAGCGGGGCCTCGCGGGCGTGAATCAGCGTCTCGTCCAGGTCCAGCACCAGGAGCAGCTTGTCCGGGTCCATGCGGGTCACCACTCGTCGCGCTGCGGGATGCGCCACATCGCCAGGAGACACATGCCAGGGACGCCTCCGTGCCTCCAGTGCTGACTCTTCCACGCATGCCCTGTTGGAACGCGCACACCCCGCTGTGAGGACAGGCGGCACGCCGCGCCCCGGGGCTAAGTGCTGTCGGGTTCATCCCTCTCATCCGCCCCCTGAGGAGCCCCATGCACCTGCGCGTCTTGTTGACGACCCTGGCCTGCGCCGCCGTCCTGTCCCTCGCCGGACCCGCCCGAGCCCAGGACGCCACGGAGAGTCCTCCGTCCGAGCCCGGCGTGTCCTCGTTCGACCCGGCCTTTCCCGGCCAGACGCGCGCGCCCGCCGTGCAGACGCAGACGCCCTATCAAGTCACTGAAATCGCCTCCGGCTTCAACTACCCCTGGGCCGTCGCCTTCCTGCCGGACCGGCGCATGCTCGTGACGGAGAAGCCCACCGGGAAGCTCTTCATCGTCACACCCCAGGGCGTGAAGTCCGCGCCCGTCGCGGGCCTGCCTCCCGTGGACGGCCGCGAGCAGGGCGGCCTGCTCGATGTGGAGGTCGACCCCGACTTCGCCACGAACAGCCTCATCTACTGGACCTATTACGAGCCACGCGAGAACGGCAACGGGCTCGCGGTGGGACGCGGGAAGCTCAAGGACGGCCCCCAGCCGCGCATCGAGGCGCTGCGAATCATCTTCCGCATGAAGCCCACCCTGGACTCGCTGTGGCACGCGGGAGGCCGCCTCGTCTTCGCTCCCGACGGCACCCTCTTCGTCACCCTGGGCGAGCGCTCCATCCTCACCGGCCGCGTCCAGGCCCGACAACTCAACAGCCACTTCGGCAAGATTGTCCGCATCCACACCGACGGCACCGTGCCCGCCAACAATCCCTTCGTGAACAACCCCGCGGCGCGTCCGGAAATCTACTCACGGGGCCACCGCAACGTCCTCGCCGCCGCGCTCGACGGCCAGGGCCGCCTCTGGGAAGTGGAGATGGGACCACTGGGCGGCGACGAGCTCAACCTCGTCGAGCCGGGCAAGGACTACGGCTGGCCCACCATCGGCTATGGCAAGGAGTACTCCGGCGCGCCCATCCACGAGAGCTCCCAGGGCCCAGGCATGGAGCAGCCCGTCTACTACTGGGACCCGGTGATTTCCCCCTCGGGGTTGACCATCTATTCCGGGAACCTCTTCCCCGAATGGAGGGGCAACTTCTTCATCGGCGGGCTGTCCAGCCACGCCCTGGTGCGGCTCGTCCTGCGCAATGACCGCGTCGTGGGTGAGGAGCGCCTCAAGCCCGCGGGGAACAACCGGGTCCGCGACGTCGTCCAAGGTCCCGAAGGCGCGCTCTACCTGCTCACCGACGCGCCAAACGGCCGGCTGCTCAAGGTGACGCCCCGCCCGACGCCGCCGCTCTAATGGGGCCTCCCGCGAGGGGCGCTGGAACCAGAGGCGACGGCCAGGCGACAAATGTGTTTCCAGCCGTTGCCAGACGGCCCAGGAAGCGGACAAACCGGCCGATCCATTTGACTTTCAGGGCGGACGGAACAACAGATGGGCGCGCGAGTTGGCAACCGGGTTACTGACACCCGTCACCCACTTCCCCCCAGGCTTCCCTTCATGACGCTCTCCCTCCTCCTGGCCCAGACAGGGCAACCCGAGCTCGGCTGGCTCAGCAGCAAGCTGCTCGGTGTCACGCTCACCTCCGCCGAGTGGGTCCTCTGGATTCTGGTCGTCCTCTCCGTGCTCTCCATCGCCATCATGCTGGAGCGCACGGTGTACTTCGCCCGCAACCGCCTCCCGGACTCGGAGGCCCTGGCGGTCCGGCTGGCGCGCGGCGACTTCGAGGCGGCGCGCAAGGCCGTGGAGGGCAAGACGGGCATGGAGGCCGCCATCATCCGCGAGGCGCTCGCCTCCGCCTCGCAGGGCGCGGACACCGTGGAGCAGGTGATTGCGTCCACCATGTCCCGCGAGCGCCCCCAGTACGAGCGCTTCCTGTCCTTCCTGGGCACGCTGGGCAACAACGCCCCGTTCATCGGCCTGTTCGGTACGGTGCTCGGCATCATCAAGGCGTTCCACGATTTGGGCTCCGCCAACGTGAAGGGCGCGGCGATTCAGCAGACCGTCATGGCCGGCATCTCCGAGGCGCTCGTCGCCACCGCCGTGGGTCTGGCCGTCGCGATTCCCGCCGTCGTCGCCTTCAACATCTTCAACCGTCAGCTCAAGACGCTCACCAGCCGCGCCAACGCCCTGGGCTACGCGCTGGTGGGCAGCATGCGCGCCGAGGGCCGCACGCCCGACGCGGCCACTCGCACGGCGGAGGGCCGCTAGCCCATGGCCGGAGGCGCGCAGCAAGACGACGAGGAAATCACCGGCATCAACGTCACCCCGCTGGTGGACATCGTGCTGGTGCTGCTCATCATCTTCATGGTGACGGCCAACTTCATCGTCCGGGAGACGGTGGAGGTGGACCTGCCCCGCGCGGCCAACGGTGGCGAGACGGTGCAGGGGCTCGTCAACGTGGTGCTCGACAAGGAGGGCAAGCTCTACTTCGACGGCGCCGCGGTGAGCGAGGCGGACTTGAGGGCGAAGGTCGCCGAGGCCATCGCCAAGGACAAGGACACCCGCGCCATCATCAGCGCCGACCAGAGCATCGCGTATGGACAGGTGATGCGGCTCATCGACACGGTGAAGGGCCAGGGCATCGCCAAGTTCGCGCTCAACATCGAGAAGGACGTGGCCCCCGCGGCCGCGCCCGCCACACCCTGACGCAAGGCCCAGCGCATGAGCCAGGCGGTCGTCGACTCCCCTCCCCCGATGTTCCCCCGCCGTGAGCGCTCGCTCTGGGTGGTGGGCATCTTCCTGCTCACCTCGCTGGTGCTGCACGGCGTGGGCTTCTGGTACCTCAACCGCATCGCCGAGCGCCCGCGCCCCGTCGCCCAGCGCCCGGTGGAGCTCGTCATGGTGGAGGTCCAGAAGCCGCCTCCGCCGCCTCCTCCCGAGGAGAAGAAGGAAGAGCCCAAGCCGCCTCCGCCCAAGCCCAAGGCGGTGAAGCCCCCGCCCATCAAGGTGGCCGAGGTGCCCAAGCCCCAGCCGCCTCCGTCGGAGCAATTGCCGCCTCCGCCCAACGAGCCGCCGCCCACGCCGCAGGCCAAGCCGCCGCCGCTCGTGGTGGGCATGACGATGTCCTCCACCACCAGCGCGGGCTCGTTCGCCGCGCCCGTGGGCAACACCGCCTACGGCAAGGCGGACGGCGTCGCGAAGGACCCCAAGGACGTGAAGGGCTACTCCGCGCCCAAGTACACGCCCATCTACCAGGTGGACTCCGAGCCCACCGTGGCCTCCGAGGTGAAGGTCCCCTATCCGGAAGAGGCCCGTCGCGCTGGCATCGAAGGCACGGTGACGCTGTCCATCACCATCGACAACGAGGGCCGCGTCGTCGCCGCCAAGGTGCTCTCCGGCCCCGGCTACGGCCTCAATGAAGCGGCGCGCGATGCCATCAAACGCTTCCGCTTCAAGCCCGCCATCAAGGGCGGCGAGGCGGTCTCCACGGAGATGAAGTACTCGTACACGTTCCTGCTGGACTGAAGCACGCCGGGGCCCCACCTCCCTGCTGGAGGGACGGGGCCCGCGCGGGCCTCACTGCGAGCGCAGCGCCCGGCGCATGATGTCGCGCAGCGCGCGCAGGTCATCATCCGACAGCGCGGCGATGAGCTCCGGCGGCTCCGCCAGTCGCTCCAGGAGCCGCTCGCGCAGCGCCACACCCGAGTCCGTCAGCACCAGCATCTTCACCCGCCGGTCCTGCTCGCTGCTGCGCCGCTCCACCAGGCCCCGCGCCTCCATGCGGTCCACCAGGCCGGTGACATTGGACGCGTCACACGACAGGTAGTTGGCCAGCGTGCTCATCGCCAGCGGGCCCTCGCCCAGCTGACGCACCACGTGCGCCTGCACCGGGGACAGCTCGAACTCGGCCGCCAGCGCCGGGAAGTTCCGCATGTGGGCGTGCATCAGCTCGAACAGCAGCGTCCACGCCTGCTTGGGCAGGTCCCCCTCCAGGGCCTCCGGCCCGGAGTTCGGCGGCTTGCCCCGTCGCTCCAGATTCTCGCTGCTTCCACTCATACCGCTCATGGTAATTCACCCCCATTACCTAAACAATTGACTTCATCAAATATTGAGGGTTACTACATTCCGGAGCTTCCAAAATCGAACGACATGGCCTATGTGGGGCCCGACCCGAAACAGGACCGTGGAAGAAGCCATGCGGCGGCGGATGACCTTCATAAGAGCCGGTTCGGCCCTTCGCGCTGAATTCCTGTCGTTCATGACGCGCTCGGGCAGAACGCCCGGAACGCGGACCCAAGACACACCCCCGTAGTGAATCCATCTAGGACCATTGGGGTTCGCGCCGGCGCGGACCCCACGAGGAGGCAGAGGCGGTTATGAGCTCACTTCTGGCGTTGACCCTGGCGGCCACCCTGGCCGCGGCACCGCCCCCCGTGCTGACCCTGGAAGACGCACTCATCCAGGCGCGAAAAGAGAACCTGGACCTGAAGGCGGCGCAGGCGCGGCTGCGTCAGGCGGACACGGCGTCCCGCAAGGCGTGGGCGGGCTATCTGCCCACCATCACCGTGGGCGCGGCCATCGTCCGAAACTCCAATGCCGCCGTCATTCCCCCAGGTCCCCTGGGTCCCGAGCCCGTGGTCATCCAGCCCCTGGTGCAGCGGCAGTTCCAGGCGGAATTGCGCCAGGCCATCATCGCGCCCCAGCTGTGGGCGGGCATCCAGGCGGCCTACAAGAGCGAGACGGTCGCCGCGCTCAACGTGGAGCAGGCGCGCCGGGAAATCCTCTTCGGCGTGGCGCAGGCGTACTACGGCGCCGCCGCGCAGGCCCAGGCCGTGACGGTGCAGGAGCGTCTGGTGGAGCTCAACGGCGCTCGCGCGAAGGACACCAAGGTCCGCTTCGACGCCGGCACGGTGACGCGCGTCGCGCTCCTGCGCGCCGAGCAGGATTTGTCCCGCGCCGAGCAGGACCTCATCCGCGCCCGCAACGCGCTGGCGTCCGCGAAGCTGGTGCTGACCACGCTGCTGGCGTTGGACAGCCCGGACTTCGAGGTGGCCCCGCCGCCGGAGCCGCAGGTGCCGGTGAAGACGGAGTCAGAGGTGCTCGTGGAGCGCTCACTGGAGCAGCGCGCGGACGTGGCCGCGGCCCGTGAGACGACGGAGCTGGCGCGCATCAACAAGCGCGGCGTGTGGTTCAGCTACCTGCCCACCGTGGGCCTCACCGGCACCTGGCGCATCGCCAACGCCGCGGGCTTCGCGGGCCGGGCGGACGTGTGGCTCATCACCCTCGGGGCCAACTGGACGCTGTGGGATGGCGGTCTGCGCGAGGCCAACCTCGCGGACACCTCCGCGAAAATCGTCGAGGCCCAGGCCAACGCCCGCAAGGCGGAGCTGACGGCGCGCGAGGAAGTGAAGCGCTCGCAGCTGGATTTGGAGAGCGCCCTGGCCAACCGCCTCAAGGCGGAGCAGACGGTGGAGCTGGCGCGGGAGTCCCAGCGCCTCACCGACGTCTCCTTCAAGGCCGGCGTGGCCACGTACCTGGAAGTCGCGGACGCGAACACCGCGCTGACCAACGCCGAAATCGGCCTGGTGAGCGAGCGCCTCCAGGCTTCGGTCGCCGCCCTGCGCCTCTTGCGCTCGGTGGGTGCGTTCGAGGCTCGCCCGCTCGACTCCGACCTGAAGGACGAGAACGCGGTGCCGCCCACGGTGCAGCCGCTGCCCGGCGCGACGGAGCAGAACCCCGCGGGGATGCAGCCCCCGGAGCAGCCGAAGCCGGAGCAGCCGCAGCCCGCGCCGCAGCCGTAGAGACTCACCCGTCCGGCGCCTGAACTCCAGGCGCCGGACCGACCGCCTCCCGGGGCGGTGGCGCGGCCCCGCTTGTGAGGCTTCGCCACCGACCCCACCCTCGGAAGGAAGACAGCAGCACCCCTTTTTCCGAGGAGGTCATCATGGCGGAAGGACAGTGGGGCAACTGCAAGAGTTGTCGCTACTTCGCCAGCGGTAACGCGAACCCCAGTGACAATGAGACGCAGCGCTGCATGCAGGCGGACCTGCGTGCGTACGACCTGAAGGTCTCTGGCGCCAGCGGCTGCAATGCGTTCGAGGCCCGCACCGGCGTCGGACCCCAGCAGCGGCAGGAGCCCGCCCAGCCGGCGCACTGACACCGGCAAGCGGTTCCCGTCGAGACTTCGTGGAGCACAAGACTCCACGAAGCAAGACGGCCACGGCCCGTCGGGCCGTCCTCCCTCTCAACACCCTTTGACACCCGCTCCGTCAGAGCGAGCACGTCCTGCTCGCGGGCGCGCAGGTGACGCATGGACTGCTTTGGGGCCGCCTGGAGTCTGCCCTTGGAAGCGACGTGCGAAGGCGTCAGCACGACATGGTAGGAGCCTGCCGGGCCATTCACGAAGGCCCCCGTTTGGATTCCCCCATGAAAAGACTCCTGCTGCCGTTGTTGATGACAAGCATGGCTTGTACCCAGGCCACTCCTTCCGCCCCCGTCGAGACGGCCCAGCGCCGTGATGCCGTCCTGACGGACGCGCAGATTGGGAATGCCTGGAAGGACCCACCCCTGCCGTACCGGACCGTCTCCTTCACCTTCGATGACGGTCCGGATGACAATCCGATGGCCAGCTTCAATACCAGTTGGCAGATCGCGAAGTACCTGCAGCAGCAGGGGATTCGCGCGACCTTCTTCATCAACGGGTGCCGCATCGACGCGGGTTGCCCGCGGTACCTCGGCGACCTGGGCAACACCACCTATCTGTCCCAGATTGTCGAGATGGGCCACCGGGTGGCCAACCACACGTATGACCACGAGGCGCTCACCAACCCTTCGCTGGGGGCCGCGGGGCAGATCGCCGAGCTGAAAGTCAACCAGGCCATCCTGGACCCCTACATCACGGATGGCATGTTTCTCTTCCGGGCCCCGGGCGACAACTGGGGGCAGTCCCCCATCGGTGAAACCCACGCGTGCGACGGCTCCTCCTCGATCGCGAACAACGTCCGGAGCGACCCCGCGTTGTCCAAGATGAGTGGCCCTTTCTGTTTCGACTGGGACGCCCACGATTGGGCTTGCACGAATAACGGCTGGACGCCGGAGGCCTGCGCGGACCACTACGTCGCCATGAGCCTCGAGCTGGATCCCGATGGGGACAGGACGGTGAATGGGCTCGAGCGAGGCATCATCCAGATGCATGACTTCAATCCCACGATGAACATCGCTGGGACGGACTGGGCCTACCGCTTCGTGGTCTCCCTGGTCGGAAAGCTCAAGGCCGTGTCTGGCACCCCGTACGTCTTCGTCCCGCTCGACGCGCATCCCGGCGTCCGGGGAATGTTCAGCTTTCCCGCTCCGACCCAATGGACCACGACCTACCTGTCCGACTGGGAGACGTGGAACAGCGACGTTGGCTACTACGGGACGGTCCGGCTGGGTGACATCAATGGCGACGGCAAGGCGGACGTGTGCGGGCGTGGCTCCGGGGGGATTCGGTGCGCGCTGTCGCTCGCGGACGGCTCCATGGACACCGCGACCAACTGGCTGAGCCTGGTGGCAGACACGGATGGCTACAAGCCGGCCCAGTACAGCACGACGTTCCAGTTGGCGGACATCGACAATGATGGCAACGCCGATGCTTGCATCCGTGCCGTGGTTGGCTACCTGTGCTTCAAGTCGAACGGAACGACGGCGTTCGCGACGTCAGCCTGGGACGCGGCGGAGTTCTCCAATGCGAACGGGTGGAATGCCTCGGAGGCGCTCTATGGCTCGATCCGGATCGGGAACGTCGACGGGGACCTCGATGGCTATGCCGACATCTGTGGGCGGAACGCGGCGGGTGAAATCGTATGCAGCCTCTTCAACGGGACGACCTTCGAGGCAGCGACGTCCTGGAGCTCGGACTTCACGGCCCCGTCGTGGGCCTTGGCGAAGCACGCCACGACGTTCCAGTTGGCGGACCTGGACAACGACGGCAAGGCGGACATCTGCGCGCGTGGGGCGGACGGCATGTGGTGTGGACTGTCCGAGGGCGTCGCCACGGGCTTCGCGACGGCGTCGCGCTGGACGCAGATGTCCTTCGATGACGCCCAGGGATGGGGAACCCTGCCGTCGCGCTACAAGTCCATCAAGCTCGGCGACGTCGATGGGGACGGCAAGGCGGACGTCTGCGGCCGGCACTCGACGGGGCTGGTCTGTTCTTTCTCGACGGGGACCTCCTTCAGGAACTACCGCTATGTCACCAACATGGACTTCGGTGACTCCGAAGGGTGGTCCGCCGACGAGTACGGCTCGACGCTCGCCCTGGGAGACGTCAATGGCGATGGCCGGGCGGACCTCTGTGCTCGCGCGAGCACGGGGTTGACCTGCACCCTGGCCCCCATGCTTCTGGCCACCTACAACACGACGCGACAGACCGGGCTGTGCTCGACGGCGCAGGCCTCCTGCGACTCGGGGATGTTCTATGAGGGCCGGGGGACGGTGTATCCGGAGGCACAGCAGCCCAACACGCTGCAGGGCACTTGCGCGGATGGCACCGCGTCCACCACCGTGGGCAATGTCGTCACGGGCGGCTACCTCAAGGATGGCTCGGTCGAACGCGTCCGGGTGATGACGCTCGACAAGACGCCGTTCGCTTCGGGAAAGACGGTGCGCGTGGAGGTCAGCGCCTTTGCCTCGGGCACCGGGGAGCAGTTGGAGATCTTCACCGCGGCCAACGCCGCCAGCCCGACGTGGGTCAGCCTGGGCGCGACCACCCTGTCGAGCGCGGGGTATGCGTGGGTGACGCGAACCTACACCCTGCCGGCGGGCGCGCAGCAGGCGGTGCGAGCCGTCCTCCGCTCCACGAGCCTCTCGGGTGCATGCCCCGGTGGCGGCTTCACGGACGTGGATGACCTCGCCTTCACGGTGCAGTGACGTGAACGACTGACCTACCAGAAGCGCCTGGGGCCGGAGTTCATCCCAGTCCCAGGTGCCGTTGGGAGGTGTGCCCTTCAGGCCGTGACTTCCGCGGGCTCCAACCGGCCCAACCCTGGCAGGAAGCGCCCCACCCGCGCCGCGTACTCGCGATACGCCGGGCCGTGCAGCCGCGCGAGGTGCTCCTCCTCCAGCCTTGCTTGAAGAGACACGAGCAGCACGTAGTCGGCGCACGCCATCCACGTCCACGCGCTCGGCGTCACGCAGGCCATCCCCACCACGACCCACAGCATGCCCGCGAAGATGGGATTGCGGACGACGGAGAACAGGCCGTCCGTCACCAGCGCCGTGGGCTCCCGGTCGATGCCGATGCGCCAGGACGCGCCCATCTGCACCTGGGCCACCAGCACGACGACGAGCCCCGCGAGCAGCACCGCCCAGCCCAGCCACCGGACGGCGTCCGGCACCGGCCACACGCCGAGCCGCTCCGAGCCCAGCGCCGCGTACAGCGCGCTCCAGGCCGTCAGGCCGAGGATGAACAGGCCCATGCACACGCCGATGACGCGCTGGAAGGGATTGGCGCGGCGGTGCAGCACGAAGGCAGCCTGGCCCGTGCGGCGGCGCAGCCGCGCGGTGGGCAGCACCATGGCGAAGAGGAGGAAGGCGACGGCGCTGGCGGGCAGCGCGAGGCGGTGGAGGGTTTCGGCGTCCATGAGAGGTCCTCGACGAAGGGGGCGAGCACCCGCCCGCCCCTGACGCCAGGGCTGACGCCCGGCCCCCGTGCCGCATTACACCGGCTTTTTGTCAGGCCTCTTCGGTGACTCGGGGACGCCCCGGCTCGCAGGCGCAGTCCACGCAGCCGTGGGTGCAGCAGGTGCCGCACAATTCGATGAGCCGACGGCCCAGGGCCTGCCGGGCGCGGTGCAGGCGGACGGCGGCGTTGTTCGCGGTGAGCCCTTCCTCGCGGGCGAACGTCGAGACGGGCGTGCCCTCCAGGTCCACGCGGCGGATGGCGGCCGAGTACTCCGGCTTGAGCGTGTCCGTCAGCCCCGCGACGCACGCGCACACGGAGGACTCCAGCGCCTCGGCGTCCTCGGTGGAGCGGGGAGCCTCCGCGTCCTCGACGGCCAGGGCGCGCTCTTCCCTGCGGGCGCGGCGGTGGCGGTCCACCAGGACATTGCGCAGCAGCCGGTAGAACCAGGCCACCGCGCTCTCCTCGTCGCGCAGCCCCTCGCCCTTCTCCAGCCCCTTCACCAGGGCGAGCTGGAGGACCTCCTCGGCTTCCTCCGGGCTGCCCACGCGCGGGGCCAGGAACGCGAGGAAGCGGCGCCGCTGGGCGACGAGGGTCTCCATGACGCGCGCGTCCAGGCTCATGCGGGCTTCAGCCTACCGCCTCGCGCGCGAGCGACACGGCGGGCAGTTCGTCCTCGGTGGTCGTCGTCCGAGGCTGACGGAAGTAGATGCGCTCCATCAGCCGGCGCTGGTGAACCAGCGGCTTGTCGTACCGGTCCAGGCGCATGCCCCTGTGGCTGTAGGGCGTGTCCGCGACGGTGGGGATGAAGCGCGCGTCGTCGACGACCTCCCAGCGGGTGAGCTCCATGGCCACGCGGGCCGCCACCGGCAGGAAGGGCTTGAGCAGCGGCTGCACGCAGCGCAGGAAGGAGAAGACATGCAGGCGCGTCGTCTTCGCCGTCTCCGGGACGAAGAAGATGTTGGCGCGGGTGATGAACGGACGCTGCTTTCCGGAGGGCGCCTCCCAGCTCACGGTGTACTGGCTGTGCACCGGGTCGAAGCGCGTCACCCACTCGTTGCGGAACAGGTCGCCGTCGCGCACGCCCAGAAGCTTCATGAGCGCCGCGGGCCGCTGGGGGGCGCGGTAGAACACCTCCGTGCGGTCCTCGAGGTTGTGCGCCTCGAACTCCACCTGGCCCGCATGAGGGTCATCCCAGCCCAGGCGGGTGTGGACGTAGGGCGTGTGTTCGTCCTCGCTGAAGTTGTCGAGCGCGACATGCAGCGGCGCCTCGAAGAGCACGGAGAAGCTGCCCCCGAAGAGGTAGCCGTCGTTGGCGGGAAGCTCCGGCAGCGAGGACAGCGGGGTGTCACGGTGGGCCAGCCACAGGTAGCCCCGGTGCTCCACCACCTGGAAGCTCTTCACGTCGCAGTGGCGCAGCTCCGGCTGACTGGGATTGGCGCCCTGTCCCTGCGCGTCGAAGCGCCAGCCATGGTACGGGCACTGGAGCCGACCATCCGCGCGCACGCGGCCCTTGGACAAAGGCGCGAAGCGGTGGGGACACGCATCCGCGAGCGCGGCGGGACGCCCTTCAGCGTCCCGGAAGAGGGCATAGGCACGACCGGCCACCTCCACTCGCATGGGTTTCTTACGGAGCGCGGTGGCTGGGAGCACGGGATGGAAATGACGGAGGACGTCGGGCAGTGGCTCCATACTTTCCAAGTATAGCGAGCGACTCAGGACAGGGGAGGAAGGCGCTCCAGCAACCGTCGCAAGTCGGGCTGAAGCTCATCCGGTGTTTCACCGGCCAGTTCCTCCACGGGGTGAGTGCCCCAGGTGACACCGTAGGTGCGCAGTCCGGCCGCCTTGCCTGCACGCAGGTCCAGGGTGGTGTCACCCACCATCCACAGTCCGCCCGTCTTCAGCTCGGCGAGGGCGCGGTGGAGCACGTCGGGTGCGGGTTTGTGCGGAAAGTCATCCGTGCCCTGCACATGGTGGAGCACGGAACCCAGGCCCATGGCGTCCACGAAGCGGCGGGCCATGGGGCTCTTCTTGGTGGTGGCCACGGCCAGCAGGTAGCCGCGCTCGCGCAGCGTGCCGAGGGCATCCAGCACACCGGGATAGGGGCGCGAGCGGTTCATGTAGTTGAGGGGGTAGTGCTCGCGATAGGTGGCGCACAGCGCGGGCACGTGCTGGGGCGCGAACTCCGCGTACATCAAGTCGAGCGGGTAGCCGATGAGCGCGCGCACCTGGGCGTAGGTGGGGGCGGTGAGGCCATGCACGGGGAAGGCTTGCAGGAAGCTGTCGATGATATCCGGCAGCGAGTCCACCAGCGTGCCGTCGAGGTCGAAGAGGATTCCACGGGAGTCAGCGCGGCTCATGCGCTCCTGCATACGTGGTTCGTGCGCGCGGGGCACCTGTTCCCGACGTGGCCCTCGCGGGCACCCGGCCTGGGAAGCGGACGGGTGCCCGTGAGGAGGTCGTCACCTTCGCCGTGGGGGCCTCGCGGGGGTGACGGAGGGGCTCACTCGAAAGCCGTGAAGGAGAAGGTCGATTGGAAGTCGACGTCCGCGCCCTTGCTCGTGAAGGTCGGCGCCGCCGTGCCTCGCAGGACCACATCGAACCGACCCGCGAGAAAGCGCGTGTAGTCCTCCTCCGCCATCGCCTCCGAGTCGAAGTCGACGATGAATGCCACCGGGCCACTGCCCGTGGGGTTCTCCCCGTGGCCCGCGACGTAGGTGTTGCTGGAGTCATCGATGAGAAAGAGGATGTCCACGCGGCCGGTGAAGACCTCGGCCAGCGAGCTCACGCCGACGCTGGACGCGCCCAGGGTGAGCGTGAGCTGGGTGAGTTCGATGCGCGCAGGGGACTTTCCGTCCAGCTCCTCGCGCGCCGCATCGACGAAGACCTTGAAGGGATTTCCCGACTCGGTCGAGATGCCCTTCCGCGAAGTCACGGTCGCATTGACGGTATCAGACGACTTGGCCTTGAGGTTGATGCCGACCGGCGCCGAATACGACACCGCATCGCCTCCACAACCCATGAGTGTCTGGGCGGCGAGCACCACCACCAGGAAGACCTGCTTCCACATGAAAGCTCCAAAAAGAGAGAACAGGGTGCGCTCGGCCCGGCGCGCCTCGCGTACTTGGGACGCTACCCATGCAGGACCCATTCGACAGGCCGATGGCCACATCGCCCCGCACTTGAAACGAAGGGTGCGGGCTGGCGACCTCCCGCGAACAGCACCAGGTAAGACAAACAATGGATGTCAACCGCGACCCTCGCCGTGACAAGGATTGACCCGCGAGACGGAACAACCACACTCCTGGTGCTACAGTCGCATCAACCCGAGGTCTACAGGGGGAGGGACCTGACATGCGACTCGATATCTTCTCGGAGATGCAGCACCCGAAGGAACACTGGACCCAGCCGGACCATGAGCATCGGCTCATCCGCGAAACACTGGAGCAGGCGCGGCTGGCGGATGAGATGGGCTACGGCGTCTGGTGGCAGGTGGAGCATCACACCGCGGTGGAGTTCAGCTACAGCTCCGCGCCGGAGGTCATGCTCACCGCCATCGCGATGGGCACGAAGAACATCCACGTGGGCCACTCGGCCGCGCTCGCGCCCGCGCGCTTCAACCACCCCATCCGCATCGCCGAGCGCTCCGCGTTCATCGACCACCTGAGCGGCGGCCGCTTCCAGCTCGGCATGGCCCGCAGCACCATCCCCGAGTGGCGCGTCTTCAACATCGACGCGGACGCCACCCGCTCACAGATGCAGCAGGCTTTCGAGATGGTCCCGAAGATGTGGACGCAGGAGAAGTTCTCCTGGGACACGCCGGACTTCCGCGTCAAGGACATCAGCGTCATCCCCAAGCCCTACCGCAAGCCGCACCCTCCCCTGTGGCAGGCGTGCTCCAGCCCCGCGTCCTTCGAGCAGGCGGGACGCAACGGCGTGGGCGCGCTCGGCGTGACGCTGTGGGCCTCTCCGGAGCAGGTGGGAGAGATGATTCACCTCTACCGCGAGGCGCTGAGGACGCGCTGTGAGCCCGTGGGCGAGTTCGTGAACAACCAGGTGGCCTTCTTCACCTTCGTGCACTGCGCGGACTCGGAGCGCGAGGCCATGGAGAACGGCGCCGCCCAGGCCGCGGCCTGGTACACCAACGGCTCCTTCACCTTCTTCGAGGCCAAGGATTTCTTCGTCAAGTCGGCCGCGGAGCTGGAGGCGCTCGCCAAGGACCCCGCCGGTGGCGGCCTGACGGGCCAGTACCTGCGCGGCAAGGACCCGAACGCCCCCGTGTCCAAGGCCCAGCGCATCCTCGGCCGCATCATGTCCGGCGAGGACGTGCCGCACGAGCAGGTGTGGGAAGTCTTGAGCGCGCAGGACTCGCTCATCGTCGGCACGAAGGACCAGGTGCGGCAGGGCCTCAAGCGCTACGAGTCGCTGGGAATCGACGCCCTCATGTCCTTCCACCAGGTGGGCGCCCTCTCGCACGAGGCCGTCCTCAAGAGCATCCGCCTCACCGGCGAGCTCATCCCCGAGTTCAAGACCCCCGCCCCTCCCTGAACCCCAGCGGCAACGACGGGCCCCTTCCCCGCTTCCCAGCCGCGCCATCGTGCGCACCTTGGGGAGCGGGGTTTGTCCGACGGGAGGGGATGGGGATGAGGGTCAGCCAGCTGACACTGGGATGGGGCCTTGCCTGCGCGCTGTGGGCGTTCAGCCCCGCATGGGCGGCGAACACGAACTCGCCCGCCAAGAAGGAGGGCGACCAGGGGAGCGGCGACACCGTGCGGCACGCCACGCGCCGCCCGAAACAATTCTCCCGGGAGTGGCACGTGAGCACCTCGGGCTCGGACACGGCGGCGGGCACGAAGCAGGCGCCGTTCCGCACCATCGGCCGCGCGCTGAGAGTCGTGAGTCCCGGTGAGGCCATCCGGGTCGGCCCCGGCGAGTACGCGGAGGGCCTGCTCATCGACAACGCGGTGAAGGCGGGCCGCGCGGATGCCCCCATCACCCTGGTGGGCGAGGGGCGACCGCGCATCGTCCCGACGCCGAAAGGCGGGACGCTGGTCCAGGTGCGCAAGCCCTACTGGATTGTCGAGGGCTTCGAAATCGACGTGCGCGGCCAGCCCCGCTTCGCCGTCCTCTTCGAGGGCAACACCACGGGCTCCGTGCTCACCGGCAACGACCTCCACCACGGAACCCTGGGCGCCGGCATCGCCACCTACGGCGGAGCCCGGGACGTGCTCATCGAGAACAACCACATCCACGACTTCCGCAAGCAACCCAAGGGCGACTCGCACGGCGTCGTCATCCAGGCCACGTCGCGCGGAATCACGGTGCGCGGCAACGACATCCACCACAACTCGGGGGACTCCGTGCAGTGCCTGCTGCCGGACAAGAAGGAAGACGCTCCGGCGAGCGACATCCTCATCGAGAACAACCTGCTCCACGACAACGACGAGAACGCCGTGGACATCAAGACGTGCCATCGCGTCGTCATTCGTGACAACACGATGTACGGCTTCCGCAAGTCCCCCACGTCCTCCGGAGAGGCCGTCGTCATCCACTACTCCGCGCGGGACGTGCGCGTGGAGGACAACACCATCCACGACGCGGGCCGGGGCATCTCCGTGGGGGGCTCGCGAATCGGCGACCAGCCCAGCCCCGTGGGCGTGGTGGTGAGCGGCAACGTCATCCGGGACATTACCCAGAGCGGCGGGAGCGACGGCACGGGCATCCGCGTGGAGAACTCGCGCGAGGTGCAGGTGGTGGACAACGCCATCTCCGGCACGCAGGGCTACGGGATGATGCTCGGCCTGGGCTCCAACGGCGCGCCCAGCGAGAACCTGACGGTGCGGGGCAACAGCATCCAGGGGCGCAGGCTGGTGCGCCTGGGGCAGCGGCAGCACCGGCCCGGCCTGAAGATGGACCGGAACCAGTACGGCTCCAACGGGACGTTCAAGGTGGACCCCCAGGAGGAGACGAACCTCACCGACTGGCGCAAGTCCTCCGGCGTGGACCAGCAGTCCACCCCGCTCCAGTGAGCCCAGGTCCCCTTCCGCTCGACGAACAGCGGAAGGGGCCTGCGTCACCGACGCTCAGGGCGTTTCGTCGGACGGCACGTCACCGGTGAGCACGCAGATGAGCGCGTCCGGGTCGCACTTCACGGGGAACAGCGGGTTGATGCCGGAGCCGCGCAGCCGGCCCACGGAGTAGTCCGCGTACGGGTCACACTTCGTCTCGTCCGGCGCGCCCTTCGTCGCACAGCCCACCACGGGCCAGATGCCCTTGGCCTGGTACGTCGCCGTGCAGCCGTTCTCCGTGTAGGTCAGGTCCGCCTTGAACTGCGTGCCCGGAATCCCAGGCGTGTTGTAGATGCGCAGGTTGGACCACTCGTAGCGGAAGCTCTGCGCGGGCAGCGTGGCCGTGGCGGGCACGTCCAGCCGCGTGGGGCTCAGCTGGGGCACGTCGCAGAAGTTGTCCGCGCCGGGCCCTTCGCTCGAGAACGGGCCCACCGAGAACGGCGTGTGCGCGGGGTCCGGGTCCGGCCGGTCCTCCTCGAAGTCCGCCACCAGTTCGCCCAGCCGCTCGCTGCGCACCGCGACGGTGTCCCGCGCGTTGGGGTCCTGGCTGTAGTACTTCTGCAGGCCCAGCGGCTCCGGCTTGAGCTGTGCGCACTGCTGGTCCGGATTCTGTCCGGGCAACAGCGTGTACACGGTGGCGAACGAGCCGATGGAGCCGTCGCTCACCGCGCGCGCCACGACACACTGCGGCTCCGGGTCCTCGACGCCACAGCCCGCGAGCAGAACCAAAGCGGCGACGCCGGGTCCCCATCCCATCCAACGAGTCTTCATGGGTGATTGTCCTTTCATGGTGGGGGCCTAGAAGCTGAGCTTCGCGCCCAGACGGACGGAGCGCGGCGCCTGATAGGCGGTGGGACGCTTGAAGTTGGGGTTGATGTCGGAAGTCGTGATGGGCAGGTTCGTCGCCGTGGAGATGACCTTGCAGCCCGGGTTGTTGGCCGTGAGGCACGCCGTCAAATCCTCCGGCTTGCCGCCCTGCTCAATCGCATAGACGCGGGTGAAGGTCAGCGTCTGGTCCACCGCGGTGTACTGCTGGAAGTTGAAGAGGTTGAACACATCCAGCGACAGGCTCAGCGTGTAGTCGCGGGCCAGCTTCTGGCTGACGCCCACGTGGGTGTCGAGGTTGTGGACCCAGGGCAGCCGGCCGGCGCTGCCGCGCGGCAGGATGAACGTCTCGGAGCCGCTGCGCCGGGGGTGCGCGCCCAGGTAGTTGAGCGGCGTGCCGGAGCGGCTGCGGTAGCCACCGCCAACATTGACGCTCGTCGTCCGCGTCACCTGAAACTCCCGCGCGCCGAACACCTTGATGGCGTGCGTGCGGTCACCGGGCAGCGGACCGTCACGGTTGGTGGTGAGCGACAGCAGGTCGAAGTCGCGCGTGAGGTTGGGCGACAACTGGCCCGTGTCCGCGCGGAACAGGCCGGAGTAGTTGCCGCGCAGCTGGGACCACGTGTAGCTGGCCTGGGCCAGCCAGCCGTCGGAGAACGCCTTCTGGTAGTACAGGTTCACCGCGTCGTACTTGCGCACCGCCTCCGGGAAGTCCGTCGAGTACCCCTTGCCCGGGTTGCCCAGGAAGAAGGTGTTGCCGTCGTCACGGCTCATGTCCTCGATGACGTCGTTGAGCTGGCGGCGGGTGTACGTCAGGCCGAAGCGGCCGAGCAGCACCTCGTACTCGCCGCCCACCATGATTTCGTCCGCGGACTGAGCGCGGATGTTCGGGTCCACCGGCACGCGGTCTCCACCCTGCGCGTCCCAGGCCTGGTTGGGGCTCTCGCTGTTGCCGATGAGCTGACGGTTGCGGCTGGCCACGCAGTCCGTCACCAGCGAGTTGCGGTCGTCGGGGCGGCACGGCGGCGAGTCATACGTGGCCGACAGGAGCTGCTGCTGCGGGAAGGACAGGTCCGCCATGTCCAGCGGCACGTTCTCGAAGAAGCGCGCGAAGTTGACGAACAGCTTGGAGCGCCCCTGCTGGGTGAAGTCGTAGACGGCGCCCACGCGGGGTGACCACTGGTTGGGCAGGTGCAGGCCCACCTTGTCGTCCAGGCCCCACAGCGTCTGCACGTCGTAGCGCAGGCCCGCGTTGAGCGTGACGGTGTCCATGATGGACCAGCTGTCCTGCACGAAGCCGCCCACCGTCATCGACGTGGACGTGCCTTCCTTGCTGGCCAGGAACACCGGCGAGTCCGGCCCATCCAGGTAGCCGTACTGGTTCAGCGTGTAGAAGCAGTCGCCCCCGGTGCACTCCTGCCAGGGCGTGCCGCCGGTGCGCGCGCGGTTGTTGTAGAAGCTCATCCGCTCCGCGTCGAAGCCCGCCTTGACGATGTGGTGGCCCAACGCCTGGAACAGGTACGTGCCCATCACCTTGCCCTGGACGCGGTCCAACTCCTGCTCGCTGATGGTGCCGGGGCCGCCCGTGGAATAGGCGGTGACAGGACAGTTGCGGCGCTGCTCGGCCTCCGTGGCGCCACAGACAGACGGGTCCATCAGCGACTCGAACTCGGTGATGGTGTGGGGGCCGGGGTTGCGCGTGCGGCGCCAGGCGATGTTCGGCCGGGAGGACAGGCCCGAGTCCGACAAGAGCCCGGAGCCATCCGACGGCAGCTGGCTGTCCGACTGGTGGTGCCAGCCGACCGTCGCATCGACGAGGAACTTCTTGTCGAAGAAGGACGAGGACTGCTTGGCGACGATGTCCATCACGCCGTTGGAGCGCCGGGTGGCGATGGAGTCGTAGGTGCCCTGGACGTAGGCCGTGCAGGACAGGCCCACGCAGACCTCCGGGTCACCGTCGTCGCTGAAGGCATACTTGCCGTCGCCGCCGGAGGAGCGCGGCGTGCCGAAGACGGAGAGCGACAGGTTGTGGTCCGGGTTGAAGAGGTACGTCAGCTTGCTCATGTACTGGATGCTGCGCTCGTCCGCGAAGCGGGTGGTGCGCGAGCCTTCAATCGGCGTCACCTGACCGAAGCCCGTCTCCGGGTCCCTGCGGCGCTGGCCCACCGTGGCGCAGCCGATCGCCGGGTCCACCTCCGTGCAGAAGTCCAGCGTGCTCAGCTGCCGGTCCACGCGGATGCGATTGAACGACGGCGCCACGCCCACGTAGAACCAGAGCTTGTCCTTGAGGATGGGGCCGCCCAAATCAAAGCCGAAGTCACCCTGGTTCCAGGGCTGACCCTGCGCGGAGATGACGGTGCCTTCCTGGCGGACCACCGTGCCGTTGCGCTGCAACGCACCGGGCGCCATGTTCGCGAACACCGAGCCGTGGAACTCGTTGGAGCCGGACTTGGTGACGACGTTGAGCACGCCACCCGTGGAGCGGCCGTACTCCGGCATGTAGCCACCGGTGATGACGTTGACCTCCTGGACGAACTCGACGGACAGCGGCGTGCCCAGCGTTCCCACGCTCGGGTCATTCACCGACAGGCCATCCACCACGTACTGGCTCTCCGGCGAGCTGCTCCCGCTGACGCTCACGCCGTAGCGGTCCTCCGTGGCGCCCGGGGCCAGCTCCGCCAGCGACTCGAAGGAGCGCGACGCGGAGCCCTTCGTGCCGGGGCGGATGACGGCCATGGTGCGCAGGAAGTCCGCGTCCACGCTCAGGCCCGTCGTGCTGGAGCCCACGTCCACCGTGGGCGCCGCGCTGATGGAAATCTCCTCGCCGAAGGCCGAGGGCAACAGCTGGATGTTGACCCGGATGGTGCGGTCCAACCGCAGGACGATGTCGGCGCGCACGAAGGGCTCGAAGCCCTCGCGCTCCACGCGCAGCGTGTACGTACCCGGCGGCAACTGGGCGAGCCGGTACTGGCCGCTCGTGTCCGAGACAACCACCCGCTCACCCTGCAGCTTCGGCGACGTCGCCGTCACGACTGCGTCCGCGAGCGAACGCTTGTCATCCGCGCTGGTGATGGTGCCGGTGATGACCGAGACGCCCTGCGCGAATGCCCCCGCGCCAAAGAGCAGGACCGCGAGACACAGCCCGCGAGCAAGACCTACACGTATGGACAAAGCTGACTCCCTCCCGTGATTCAGGGAGCACTCTGTCTCAAGACACGAGAAAGCAACAATCCCTAATTAAACAGTGCGGATTGGCGAGCCGCGCCATGCGCGCTAGGTGGCGCAGGCGGCGGTTGCCTGCTCCAGGGAGCGATCAAACGCCAGCCGCAGGAAGGCATCCAGCGGGGCGCGGCCCTTCTCCACGCGGCTGCGCAGCACGGCGCCCTCCCAGGCCCCGAGCATGAAGGTGGCGAGCATCTCAGGAGCGACGTCCTTGGCGACCTCTCCGGAGCCCTGCGCCTCGAGCAGCACTTCCTCCAGGCGCGAGGACCACTCGGCGAAGGAGGCCGCCACGCGCTCGCGGATGAGGGGGCTGTGGTCGGCCAGCTCCGCGGCGAAGTTCGCCAGCAGGCAGCCGCACTCGAACCTGCCCGCGACGAGCACCTCCACCTGCGCGGCGAAGTAGGCGCGCAGCCGTCGCAGCGGTGTGAGGGACGTGTCGCGCAGCAGCGACAGGTCCGCGCTGCTGGCGCGCATGTACTGGTCCACCACCGCCGCGCCCAGCGCTTCCTTGCTTTCGAAGTGGTTGTAGAAGGAGCCCTTCGGCACACCGGCCGCGTCGGTGATGTCCTGCACGCCGCAGCCGTTGAACCCTTGAGTACGCAGGGTCTCCAGACCGGCGGCGAGCAGCTTGTCGCGAACGCTGGCTCTCGGCATCGCTCCCTTTTAGGGCCCGTGCCCCGGGCCGTCAAAACCCGCCTCGAATTCGATACAACCCCATGATTCTCCATGGCTTTTCTGTGAATATGACCAGTCGTCTTGAATCCATGGAGGTCGCTCGCTAGCCTGCCGACCGGGAGCGGAGCCCGGACTGGCGCGGTGCCGCCCCGTCACCTGCGAAGGAGTGGAGCGATGGGCAAGTCGAGCGTGTCGGACAGGATTCGGGTGGGCATCATCGGGGCGAGCCCGCAGTGGGGGTGGGCGACCTACGCGCATCTGCCCGCGCTGCAGTCCCTGCCGGGCTATCGCGTCACGGCGGTGAGCACCACGCGGCAGGTGAGCGCGGATGAGACGGCGCGCCGGTTCGACGTGCCGCATGCGTTCGCGAGCTTCGAGCCGCTGGTGGAGCATCCCGAGGTGGACCTCGTCGTCGTCTCGGTGCGCGCGGCCGAGCACGCGCGGTTGGTGCGCGCCGCCATCGCCGCGAAGAAGAACGTGTTCTGCGAGTGGCCGCTGGGCGTTTCGGTGGAGGAGACGACGGAGCTGGCGGCGCTGGCGCAAGCGGCGGGGGTGCGCACGGTCATCGGGCTTCAGCGTCGGCTGGCGCCCGGCGCGCGTTATCTGAGGGATTTGCTCCAGGAGGGTTACGTGGGCCAGGTGCGCTCGGCGACGCTCCAGGTGTCCACGGCCATGCTCGGGCACACGCGGCCCAAGGCGTATGACTACACGGCGGACGCCACCAAGGGGGCCAACGCGCTGGCCACCATCACCGCGCACTTCCTCGACACGGTGCTGGCGGCGGTGGGGGATTTCCAGAGCGTGGCCGCGCTCGTCACGCGCCAGTTCGAGCACACCACGCTGGCGGAGACGGGCGAGGTCATCCCCGTCACCGCGCCGGACCAGGTGCTCATCACCGGCACGCTGAAGAGCGGCGCGGTGCTGTCCGCCCATGTCGAGGCCGGCAAGCGCAATGGCGGCGTCATCGGCTGCACCATCACCGGCACCGAGGGGGACCTGTACCTGTCGCAGGACCTCACCGTGTCCGGAGCGCGAGGCGACAACCAGCCGCTCCAGTTGCTGCCGACGCCGGAGAAGTACCTCCTGAGCGCCAAGGGCGCGCTGACCGACGACGCGCACCAGACGGCGCAGCTCTACGCGGCGTTCGCGAAGGATGTCGCGGAGGGCACGTCGCTCGCTCCCGACTTCCAGCACGCGGTGAAGCTGCACCGTTTGCTGAACACGTTCGCGGAGTCGTCCGCGTCGGGACAATGGCGGACGCTGTAGCGGAGTCTTCCGCGCGTCAGCAGCGGGGATGCCGGTGGCTCCCTCCTCGTCGGGACAGCGGCGGACGCTGTAGCGGAGGCCTCCGCGTCTGGTCACCAAGGTAGGTGGCCGGTGGGCATGGCGTCCTTCTGTGTGCTCGCCGGGCGGGAGACCAATGGGGGCAGGTGGCACAGGCTCGCGCTGGTCTATGCTGCGCGCCGCGTGGACGCTCCCCTGCCCTCCCGACGACGCTATCTGGTGGCCGCCGTGCTCTTCGCCAGCATGAGCATGCTGGCGGCACTGGCGGCGTTGCACGTGCAGGGCCTGCTACCCGCCTCCGTGCCTTCCGCCGACGAGCCCTTCCACTACCAGGGCTTCGAGAAGGTGCTGCGACACGTCCAGCCGGACGGCGATGTGGACTTCTCCTCGGTGGGGCGCGAGCGCGCGGAGCTGGACCTCTTCGTCGCGTCGCTCGCCTCGTTCTCTCCGCACAACCGGCCAGATGTCTTCCCGACGTCGGAGGACGCGCTCGCCTTCTGGCTCAACACCTACCACGCACTCGTGCTCCAGCAGGTGGTGGATGGGTATCCCTATCTGGAGAGCGTGGAGCAGCCCTGGCCAGGGCGCTTCTTCTGGGCCCGCTCCTGGCCCGTGGGCGGCCGGCGGATGACGCTGTGGTCCCTGCGCCATCGCGTCCTCTCCGGGGAGTTCGCCGACCCGCGCGTCCACCTCGCGCTCTTCCACGCCACCCGGGGCGGCCCGCGCATGGACAGCTCCCACTTCCAACCCGAGTACCTCGACGCGCAGCTCAACGAGGCCAGCCGCCGCTTCGTCGGCGACAAGCGCCACGTGCGCCTCGACAGGGACACCGTGCACCTGGCGCGCCTGTTCGAGACGTACCGCGAAGACTTCCTCGCCGCCCTGCCCGAGGGACGCCGGGGCAACGTGCTCCAGTTCGTCTGGGCCTTCCTTCCCGACACCTGCGAGGAGCGTCCCGGCTGCGACACCCGCGCGGACCTGGACCACGCCTGCGGACCCAAGCTGGACCGCTGCCACATCGTCTTCGAGGCCGAGGACACCTCGCTCCCAGACGCCGCCGCGCGCCCCTCGCGCACGGAGCGCTGAAGCGCCTCACGCCGGCAGACGCTCGTGAGCCCCCGGAGGCGGCGTGTGCTCCTCGTCCTCTCGCGAGCGGGGGCGGGAGCGGGAGCGCTCCACCGGACCGCCGTCCTTGCGTCCGCGCAGCCACTTCTCCAAACCCACCGCTGGCACCACCACCGCGCCCACCAGCACGGACAGGCCAATGGCCTCCAGCGACAGCGGCGCGGTGCCGAAGATGCGCCGCATGAAGGGCACGTACATGAAGGCGAGCTGCAGGAGCACCAGCGCCCCAATCCCCATGAACACGGAGGGGTTGCTGAACAGGCCCACCTTGCGCAGCGAGCCGGTGAGCGTGCGGCACATCACCATGTAGAAAATCTGGAAGCTGATAACGGTATTCACAGCCATCGTCTGCGCCTCGGCCAGCGCCCGCGCATGCCCCACGTCCGGCACCTCGTGCTTGTACTCCCAGAGGAACAGGCCGATGGCGCCCGCCGCCATCAGCAGGGCGACGAGGCACGTGCGCATCACGATGAAGTGACTGAGCACCGGAGCGTCCGGATTGCGCGGCCTGCGCCGCATGACGTCCGACTCACGCGCCTCGAACGCCAGCGGCAGCGCGAGCGACACCGTGGCCACCAGGTTTATCCAGAGCAACTGCGTGGGCAGCATCGCCATCAGCGGCACCGGCCCCCCTCCGAAGTCCTGGATGGGAAAGAAGGCCACGCCACACAGGAGGATGAGCGCGAGCCCCAGGTTGGTGGGCAACACGAAGGCCAGCGACTTGATGAGGTTGTCGTAGACACGCCGTCCCTCCTCCACCGCCGCCGCGATGGAGGCGAAGTTGTCGTCCGTGAGGACGATGTCCGCCGCTTCCTTGGACACCGCCGTGCCGGTGATGCCCATGGCCACGCCGATGTTCGCCTGCTTGAGCGCGGGCGCGTCATTGACGCCGTCCCCCGTCATCGCCACCACGTGCCGCCGTTGCTGGAGCGCGCGCACCAGCCGCAGCTTGTGCTCCGGCGCCACCCGCGCGAAGACATTCGTGCGCTCGGCCACGTCCGCCAGCGCCTCATCGTCCAGCGCTCCCAACCTCGCGCCCGCGACACCGGGCGTCCCTGGCTCGTGCAGCCCGAGCCGCGCGCCAATGGCCTCCGCTGTCGCCAGATGGTCGCCCGTAATCATCTTCACGACGATGCCCGCCTCGTGGCACGCCCTCACCGCCTCGATGGCCTCCTCGCGAGGCGGGTCCATCATCCCCTCCAGTCCCAGCAGCTCCAGGCCCCCCTCCGCGTCCTCCAGTGCCAGGGTGTCTCGCGTCTCCGCCAGCTCGCGCGAGGCCACGGCCAGCACGCGCATCCCCCGCCGCGCCAGTCGCTCCACCTCCTCCAGCACGGCCTCGTTCGACGCGGCGCCGTCCGGCGCGCACCGTGCCAGCACGACTTCGGGCGCGCCCTTGAGGAGCAGCACGCGGCCTCCTCGCGCGTCCTCATGCAGGGTGGCCATGAACTGGCTCTCGGACTCGAACGGGATGGCGTCCAGCCGGTGGAAGCGCGCGCGGGCTTCGTCCACGCCGAGGCCCGCCTTCTCCGCCGCCACCACCAGCGCCCCCTCGGTGGGGTCACCCGTCATCCGCCAATCACCGCCCTGCCCGTGCAGCGCGGCGTCGTTGCACAGCGCGCCCGCGAGCAGCAGCTCCCGCACGTCCTCGGGCACCAGCAAGGCGCTGAGCGGCGGGCCATCCCTGCGCAGCTCTCCCCGAGGCGCATAGCCCACCCCGGTGACGGTGTAGCGCCCCGTCGGTGTCCACAGCGCCTGCACTGTCATCTCATTGCGCGTGAGCGTGCCCGTCTTGTCCGAACAGATGACGGTGGTGCTGCCCAGCGTCTCCACCGCCGGCAGCTTGCGGATGACGGCGCGACGGGCCGCCATGCGTTGCACCCCGATGGCCAGGGCGATGGTGACGATGGCGGGCAGGCCCTCCGGAATCGCCGCCACCGCCAGGGTAATCGCCACGACGACGGCCTCGCTGAGGTCATAGCCGCGCCACAGGCCCACCCCGAGCAGGAGCACGGACACGACGAGGATGGCCCCGGTGATGACCTTGGCGATGGTCGCGAGCGCCTTCGTCAACGGCGTCTGGAGGTCCGTCGCCCCTCGGAGCATCTCCGAGATTCGGCCCAGCTCCGTGGCACCGCCCGTGGCCACCACCACCGCCCTGGCCGCGCCGGACGTCACCAGCGTGCCGCCGAAGACGACGCTCGTCCGGTCGCCCAGCTCCGCGTCCTCCTCGACGGGCAGGGGCTGCTTCGACGCGGGGACGGACTCGCCGGTGAGCGCGGCCTCCTCGATTTGGAGGTTGCGTGAGGACACCAGCCGCATGTCCGCGGGCACCTTGTCCCCAGAGGCAATCTCCACCACGTCGCCAGGCACCAGCTCCGCCGCGGGCACCGCGCGCTTGTCGCCGGCGCGCACCACGGTGGCGTTCTCCGGCACCATCCGGCTCAGCGCCTCGATGGCCTTGCCCGCACGGAACTCCTGCACGAAGCCGATGACGGTGTTGAGCACCACCACCGCCGCCACCACCAGCCCGTCCGTCACCTTCCCCATCACCACCGCGAGCACCGCCGAGACGATGAGCACCCAGATGAACGGGCTGTTCACCTGACGCCAGAGCAGCCTCAGCGGCCCTTCACCCTTCTGGCGCTCCAGCACGTTGGGCCCGTGGCGCATCAACCGCTCTCGCGCCTGCTCGTCCGTCAGGCCCTCGGCGCCACTCTCCAACTGCTCGAACACGCGCTCGGGGGGAAGGGCATGCCAGGGCACGGCTCCGCGAGAAGACACACGGCCGTCCTCTCCAGAGGCGGCGGGTGGCGGCTCGTGCATGGGACTCCCCCTGCCAGACATCGGCTGTGATGGGAGGCGTCACCTCCACCTCACCCGGGAAAGCTATGTCCGCCGCTTCCGCGCGCTTCACGCCCGCCCTCGCAGGGAGCAGGCGTCGCGTCGGGCCCGTGACAAATCCGTTGCCATTCACGCATTTTCCAAGTAATCGAGAATTCTCAGTTTTAACCACCTATCGACTTTCTCCTGATGACCTTCAGAAAGCCTGGTTGGGCCCTGGTGGGCGCGGTGCTGGTGGGGGCGGCCGTCGCCCTGCTGCTCTCCCGAGGGACACCTCCCTCCGTCGAGGACAGCGCGCGCTCTGATTCCGCCGCGAGGCCGCCCTCCGCGAGCGGCGTGCTGGTCGGCACGTCTTCAGGGATGCCGTCTCCCAACGAGCCGAAGCTGGCGGTTGAACAGCTTCCCATGCCGGGGTGCTGGGACGGCCTGAGAGACCTCGACAAGACGGCCACGCTGGACTCGCTGCGCGAGGCGCTGGGTGTCGCGGTGGGCAAGCGGGACAACCTGCTGGCGACGTACCTCCAGGAGCGCCTGACGGAGGTGGTGGGCCAGGACGCGGGCCGCGGGCTCCAGGTGGTCGAGTGGGCGAAGCAAGCCAGTCCTCCCGAGCTGGGGCTCTACCTGGACGCGCTCAAGGCGGCCCCGGCCGTCCACGACGCGAAGGTGTCGGAGGCGCTGCTGAAGCTGGGTGAGGACCGGAGCATGCCGCTCCAGAACCGCTCGGCGGCGCTGGACGCGTTGGAGACCCAGCGCCGCCTGTCCCCCAGCGATTTGGCGCGGCTGAAGGCCGTGGCGCTGGACGAGACGGCGGACTCCACGGCCTGGGTGGCCACGCGCACCCTGGGCCGGGTGATGAAGGAGGACTTCGAGCGCACCGGCACCCATGCCCCGTACTGGAAGGAGCTGCTCTCCATCGCCGGCAAGTCGGACGACATGGCGGTGCGGCTGCTCGCGCTGGAGATGCCGTCGTATTCCAATCCGCTCATCGGCTCGGAGTCCTTCGACGAGCTCCAGCGCATCCTCACCACGGACCGCGAGCGCGACGTGCGGGAGATGGCGGCCTTCCGGCTCGGCGTCACCCGCGAACCGGAGGAGGCCCTGAAAATCTACGAGGCGGCCTTCGAGAAGGAGCACGACGTCTGCGTGCGCTGGGCCATCTTCCGCTTCGCCGTGCGCGCCGCCGGAGAGAAGGCGCTGCCGCTCTTGGCGAGGCTCGCCGCGAAGGACCCGCGCTTCCAGCGCGACTACGCGGAGTTCAAGCAGCTCTACGCCTCCGGCACGGTGGACTTCGCCCGCATCTGGCTGGGCAAGGGCGAGCACCACGCGTGCCTCGTCGAGGAAGGAGCGCCGCACTGATGGACGCCCTCGTGAGGAAGCACCTGGGGCGCGCGCTGCTGCTGTCGGCCCTGGCGGCCGGGGGGATGTCCGCGAGCGCGGCCCAGCCCCTGCTGACGCCGTCCACCTGCACGGTGGAGACGATGCTGGTGGACGTGCGCGCCGCGCTGAAGGGCGGCTCGCCGGCGCTGCGGCGCTACGTGAAGCTGCGGCTGCGAGAGGCGGCGCTGGCCCTGCCCGTCGCCGAGCTACAGGCCGCGCTGGAGCGGGAGCGAGAACCCGAGGTGCTGGAGGCCCTGGGCGCGGCGCTGGCCACCAAGGCGAGCCACGC
The DNA here is from genome assembly GCF_013336625.1 of Myxococcus sp. CA033. Classification (NCBI taxonomy): domain Bacteria; kingdom Pseudomonadati; phylum Myxococcota; class Myxococcia; order Myxococcales; family Myxococcaceae; genus Myxococcus; species Myxococcus sp. CA033. The sequence goes on from NZ_JABUMU010000002.1 coordinate 297,766, forward strand.
CGAGTCACCCACGCTGGTGCAGCCCCTGCTCGCACGAGCAGCCGGAGACGCGGACCCGGCCGCACGCGCGGCGGCCGTGCGCGCGCTGAGGGCCACGCCCTCCGTCGAGTTCATGGCGAAGAACGGCGGCGTGGTGACGTACGAGCAGCTCGCGAGGGATTCATCCCCCGAGGTGCGTCAGGCCGTGGCCGACAACCTGCGGGAGGAGAGCGCGCAGGTGTACTCCGGCCATGACCGCGCGGTGTCGGAGACGGCGGTGTCGGTGGCGGCGGCGACGGAGGACCCGGCGGTGGCGGCGAAGCTTTTGGGCGAGGTCTCCATGGAGGCCGTGGGCCACGACGCGGTGGAGAGCGTCACGCGGCAACTCCAGGCGGAAGACCCGGGCCTGCGCGCGGCGGCGGCCACGGCGCTGGGAGGCGTGCCGGGGGCGGAGGCGGATGGGGCGCGGCGCTCGCTGGTGGAGACCTTCCGGCGCGACGCGAATCCCTCGGTGCGCAAGGCGGCGCTCGAGGGAATCGCCCGGCTGGGTCAGACCTCCGCGCGGCCCCTCCTGGAGTCGCTGCGGGGCGTGGACGCGAGCATGGACCCGGAAATCGACGCGTGGCTGTCCGCGCTGAAGCTCAACCTCCAGGAGTGGCACCTGCTGCTGCGCGAGAAGCAGCGGCTGCGGAGGTGACCCCTGCATCACCGCCGTAGGCAGTGCCACAGCGAAACAACCCAGAGGAGGTTTCCATGAAGGGAATGAAGTGGATGTTGGCCACGGTGGTGCTCACCGTGACGGGATGGGCCACCAGCGCGCTGTCCGCGACGGCGGTGGGCCCCATCTGTGACACGGCCGCTCGCGTGGGCTCCACGACGTACTACTCCTGCTCGGGCAGCAGCCACAACGCGCTCGACATGAGCAATGGCACGTGCAGCGAGTGGAACCACCGGGGGATGATCAACGTCAGTCGTTACTACGCCTACTACGGCGGCTGTGCGAACAACTGCAGCGGAGGCACCACCTGTAACGGCGGCGCGGGCAACTACTACGTCGTCACCGGCGCCACCGGCTGGGACTTCCGTCAGCTCCACCTGAACTCCAACGTGTCGTCCGGCTCCAAGACGTGTGACCGCTGTGCGCTGGGCCTCGTGGGCTCCACGGGCAACTCCACCGGCGCGCACGTACACGCGGACAATCGTCAGTACGGCACCCGCAAGACGGCCTGGTACACCAGCGTCGGCACCACTTGCGGCTCCAGCGCGTACTGCAGCAATCGCGTGGGTACGCCCACGCTGTAGTCGCGGTCGCCACACCCCGCGCCCCGCTCCGGTTACCCTATGGCCGGAACGGGGCGTCCCTATTTTCAGGCGTCGGTGTGTCGCGCCGCTTCGGCCGCGGCCTGGCGCAACAGCTCCCCCGTCGCCGCGTCCGCAGGGAAGAACGACTCAATCGCCAGCTCCGCCAGGGTGATGTCCACCGGCGTGCCGAACACCGTCGTCGTGCCGATGAAGGACATGATGCCTCGCGGCGTCTGGATGCGCAGTGGCACCACCACGCCCGCGAAGTCCGGCTCCGCGAACGCGCTTGGAGCCCCCATCGCTCGCAGCTCCTCGAGCAGCGCCGCCAGCGTCACGTCCGCCGTGCTCGACACCTGCCGCTGCAGCCGCGTCAGCACGTGCGCGCGCCACTGCTCCAGGTTGAGGATGCGCCGGCCCAGGCCCTCCGGGTGCAGGCTCAGCCGCAGCACGTTGATGGGCGGCTGGAGCAGCTCCATGGGCACGCCCTCCAGGAGCACCCCGATGGCGCGGTTGGCCGTGACCAGTTGCCAGTGCCGGTCCACCGCGAGCGCGGGATAGGGCTCGTGCCCGGAGAGCACCAACTCCACCGCCTCGCGCGCCGCGCCCATCCGTGGCCCATCCAGCTCGTTCTCCGAATAGACAGGCGCGAAGCCCGCGGCCACCAGCAGCGCGTTGCGCTCGCGCAGGGGCACCTCCAGCTCCTCGGCCAGATGCAGCAACATGTCCCGGCTCGGCGTGGAGCGCCCCGTCTCCAGGAAGCTCACGTGCCGTGCCGACACATCCGCGCGGCACGCCAAATCCAGCTGACTCAAGCTGCGGCGCTGGCGCCACTCCCGCAGCAACTCACCCACCGGACGGCTCGGCATCATCATGCCCCTGACACTAGGAACCCGGGGGAAGCGCTCCAATTACCTCCCACGTAATCGACTTCAAATCCCCCGGCGCGCAATTTGTGTCTCACACGGCGGCCGGATTCACCGGCGCCGCTCTCCAAGGACACACCCATGAGCGCCATTCCCGCTTCCCGCACCCTGCTGGGCCACATCCTGCTCGCCGACGGTCTCATCAGCGGCGCCACCGGGGCCCTGATGTTCTTCGCCGCGGGGCCCTTGAGTGACTTGCTGGGCCTTCATGTCACGCTGCTGCGCTCGGCGGGCTTCAGCCTGCTGCCCTTCGCCGCGCTGCTCGTCTTCCTCGCCATGCGCCCGCTCGTGCCCCGAGCGCTCGTCTGGGCCATCATCGTCGCCAACGTGCTGTGGACGGTGGACAGCTTCGTCCTGCTCGCCTCGGGCTGGGTGCAGCCCACCGTCTGGGGTCAGGCCTTCACCCTCGTGCAGGCCCTCGCCGTGGCGGGCTTCACCTGCCTGGAGCTGATGGCCGTCAAGCAGGCCCGCGTGGTGCACGCCTGAGCCGCCGTACACTCCCGCGCCTGGAAGCGGCGCGGCGCTCGACGACTCAGAGCGCCTTGCGGACCGCTTCCAGCGCGGCGTCGTAGTCCGGCTCGTGCATCATCTCCGGGACGACCTCCCGGAAGACGACCTTGCCGTCCCGGCCCACCACGAAGGTGCTGCGCGCCAGGAGGCCCAGCTCCTTCATGTACAGGCCGTACTTCCGCGCGAACTCGCGGTTCTTGTAGTCCGACAGCACCGCGACGTTGTTGATGCCCTCGGCCGCGCTGAAGCGGTTGAGCGCGAAGGGCAGGTCCAGGCTCAGGTACCAGACCTTCACGTCCGGCCCCATGTCCGTCGCCTGCTTGTTGAACATGCGCAGTTGGATGGCGCAGACCTTGGTGTCCACGCTGGGCGCCACGCTCAGCACCACGACCTGACCCTTGAGCTCCGACAGCTGGTGGGACTCGAAGAACCCCTTGAAGACGGTGAAGTCAGGCGCGACGTCGCCCACCTGCACCTGTCCGTCCCCCTCCAGCGTCACCGGCTGTCCCCGGTAGGTGACCTGGTTCTTGAACTCGGCCATGAATCCCCACTCCTCTCATCACGCGGCCAGCAACGCCGCACCAATGAGGCCGCTGTCGTCACCGAGCTCCGCGTCGGCGATGAGCAGCCCCTCGCGGGACGTCTGGGACGCCCACGCCCGCACACCATCCAGCACCCGGCGCCGCATGCCGGGACAGTGGTTCAACACCCCACCGCCCAGGATGAGTCGCGCCGGATTCAACACCGTCACCTGGTTGGCCACCGCCAGCGCCAGGAACCGCGCGGCCCGCTCATACACCTCTCGAGCCGCCGCGTCGCCTGCTTCCGCCGCCTGCTCCAGCGTCACCGGCGTGAGCTTCGTGGCGTCATTCCCCACCAGCTCCGCCAGTGCGGGCGAGCTCCCGGCCGCCAGCAGCTCCCGCGCCTGCGCGATGAGGTTGTGTCCGCCGGCATACGCCTCCAGGCACCCCTGCTCACCACAGCCGCAGCGCCGGCCATCCGGCACCACCTTGATGTGGCCCAGCTCTCCCGCCACGCCGCCCGCGCCATCCAGCAACTGTCCGCCCGCGATGATGGCGCTGCCCACGCCCGAGCCCACGAAGACCACCAACAAATCCTGGGCGCCGCGCCCCGCGCCCGCGTGCAGCTCACCCCAGGCGGCGGCGGACAGGTCGTTCACCACCTTCACCTTCTGCCCCAGCCGGTCCGTGAGCAACTGGCCCAGCGGCACGTTGCGCCAGCCCAGGTTGGGGGCGACCGACAGCACGCCGGAGTCCTTGTGAATCTGCGCGGCCGCGCCCACGCCACAGCCGCCCACCACGACGCCCGCGGACTTCACCGCCGCGGACGCCGCCTGGGCGATGGTCTCCACCACCCCGGTGGGGCTGCGCTCGTCGAGGGCCACCTTCGCCGACGCGAGCATCTTTCCCGCCGCGTCCACCACGGCGGCGCGGGCGAACGTCCCACCCAGGTCGATTCCTAGCGTCGCCATGGCGGTGTCCTTTCTCAACCCTTCACGCGCTCGAACAGCTCGGTGACCAGCGCTTCGACTTCCTTCTTCCGCGCGTCGTCCTTCAGCGCACCCTCGGGCGTGAAGGCCTCCATCGCCCGCGCCAGATGCACCTGGGTGGGCAGCACCAGCGCGCCCACCGAAGACATCACCTGCCGCAGGTGCGGCTGCATGCGCGACGTGCCGAAGTTGCCGGGGCTCGCGCCCATGAGCGCCGCCCACTTGCCCTGGAACAACCGGCCCGGCGCACGCGACGCCCAGTCGATGGCGTTCTTCAGGCCGCCGGGAATGGACGAGTTGTACTCGGGGCTCGAGATGAGGAAGCCCTGGGCCCTGGCCACCCGCTCGCGCAGCGCGACGACGGGCGCCGGCAGGCCCTGGGCCTCCACGTCGCCGTCATAGAGCGGGACGCCGAGCGACTTGAGGTCCACGACGTCGACCTCGGCCCCCAGCGCGCGGGCCTTCTGGACGCCCACCGCCAGGAGCAGTTGGTTGAAACTGCCGCTCCGGAGACTTCCGCTGATGGCGAGGATGCGAGGCGACGACATGCTCACCCGCCCACTTCCTTCTGCACACGGGCCACCGTGCCCTCGATGAGCGCCTGGATTTCCTTGAGGCGCTCGGCCGTGTTGGCCTCGAAGCGAAGGACGAGGATGGGCTGCGTGTTGGAGGCGCGGATGAGGCCCCAGCCGTCGGGGAACGTCACGCGCACGCCGTCCACGTCGATGATGTCGTGGCCCGCCGCGCGCAGCGTCTCCGTGGCGCGCTTGACCATCTCGAACTTCTTCTCTTCCTTCGTCTCGAAGCGCAGCTCGGGGCTGGCGTACGTCTTGGGCACGTCGGCGAGCAGCTCGGACAGCTTCTGCTTCTCGTGGGTGAGGATTTCCAGCAGGCGCGCGGACGAGTACACCGCGTCGTCGAAGCCGAAGTAGCGGTTCTTGAAGAAGATGTGGCCGCTCATCTCCCCGGCCAGCTCCGCGTGCTCCTCCTTCATCTTCGCCTTGATGAGGGAGTGGCCCGCCTTCCACATGATGGGCCTGCCGCCGCGCTTCGCGATGTCGTCGTACAGCGTGTAGCTGCACTTCACCTCGCCGACGATGGCCGCGCCCGGGCTGTCCTTCAGCACGTAGCGGCTGAAGAGGACCATGATCTGGTCTCCCCAGAGGATGTTGCCCTGGTCGTCGATGACGCCGATGCGGTCGCTGTCGCCGTCGTAGGCGATGCCCACCTCCGCCTTTTCGCGCTTCACCGCGGCGATGAGGTCCTGGAGGTTCTCCACCACCGTCGGGTCCGGGTGGTGGTTGGGGAACGTCGCGTCCATCTCGCAGAACAGGGGCACCACCTCGAAGCCCATGCTCTCGAACAGCGGGACGGCGATGGCGCCGCCGGTGCCGTTGCCCGCGTCGATGACGATCTTCATCCCCTTGCGGCCCACCTTCACCGTCTGCTTCACGAAGTGGTTGTAGGGGGTGATGATGTCGAACGGGGTGACGGTGCCGGGCGTGGCGGAGACCTCGAAGTCAGCGGCCTCGATGAGCTTTCGCAGCGCCTGGATTTCGTGGCTGTGGAAGGTCGTCTTCCCCGCGCCAATCTTGAAGCCGTTGTACTCCGGCGGGTTGTGGCTGCCGGTAATCATGGCCAGGCCATCCACCGGCAGGGTGTTGGCGGCGAAGTAGACCAGCGGCGTGGGCACGACGCCCACGTCGAAGACGTTGAGGCCCGTGGACGTCAGGCCGGCACAGAGCGAGTCGCGGAAGCGGGTGGACGACTCGCGGCAGTCGCGGCCCACGGCAATGAAGCGGCCGCCCTTGCGTCGGATGATGGTGCCCAGGCCCTTGCCCAGCAGTTCCACCACCTCGGCGGTGAGGTCCTTGTCCACCAGACCCCGGATGTCGTACTCGCGGAAGATATGCGCGTTCATGAAGGTGTCCCCGCCCTCGGAAGACCGGAGGGCATGACGGAGGGCGGCGGACTCTACACGAGCCCCGACCTTCCCGGCACCCGCCGAGACGGGGGCGCAACCTGCTGAACGGAGGCCCCTCGGGGGCCCTTCAAGTCCCTGGGGTGCCAATCAACCCCTGGATGTGCCCGCCTGTCGGGCGGGCGGCGGTACACACCGGGCCTCCACGCCCTCTGGAGGGTCTCCCGGAAGACACAGCCCTCAGTGCGTGAGGGCCTCCGCGCCAGGGGCCTCGACGGCCGGGAGGACCGCCAGACGCACCCGTCCGCGCAGCTCCTGGTAGTGCCGCAGCCAGGAGGCGTTGAGGGGGTCCAACGAGAGGGCCTCCGCGTAGCGCTCCAGCGCGGCGTCCAGCGAACCCCGCGCCTCCAACGCATGCCCCTGGGTGAAGAGCGCCCGGGCCCGCGTCTCGGCCAGGGGACGCGCCGCGAGGAAGGCCTTGCGCAGCACGTCCGCTTGCGGCTCCGACAGGCCCGCGGCGAGGCAGCGCGCCACTCCCGCGAGGTTGCCGCGCGTGGCGTCGAAGCCCGCGCGTGACACGGGCTCGCCCAGCACGCGTCCCGCGGCCTCCACCCGGCGCAGGAGCGACTCCAGGGCCTGACGTTGCCCCAGTGGAAGCGCGCGCTGACGGAACAGGTTCAGCCGGCGCAGCGCGGCGCTCGCGCGACGACGCACCTGCTCGAAGTCCTCGTGAGGCAGCGCGCCCAGGAGGGCGTACGGGTCCTTGGCCACGACGGCCGCGCGCGACAAGAGCCGCCCCAGCTCCGCGTCCGGCACGGGCTCCGCGTCCAGCTCCCCCGGCGTCACGCCCACGCCCAGCGCGCGGCCCAGCAGCGCCCGCGCCGCCTCGCCCGCGAACTGGACATAGAGGCCCGAGGCCCCGCCCCACGCCCGCGCTTCTTCACTCGTGACATGGCGGACCACGTCGCAGTCACACGCCACCTTGCGGCCCCCCAGTGACAGCTCCACGGGGAGCTGCGAGGCCAATTCCGGCAGCGGGCCCGCCCAGGTGGCGAAGAAGCCGTCCACCGTCACATCGCCCACGCGCACGGGCACCAGCTCCGTGTCCGTCGCCAGCCCCAGCCGGACGCCCAGCCCGCGCGGCGACTCCATGCGCGGCGGGTTGACCTCGGTCGGCGTGGCGTTCCCATGCGCCGCGTCTCGCAGCGCCAGGTGCAGCGGCGTGGCGCCGTCCTCGGGGAGGATGTGCCCGAAGATGGAGACGCCGCCCTTCGACGTGCGAGTGCGCGTCGACGAAGAGGGCTCCAGTCGCCCGATGCCCTGGCTCTCCAGCAGCGCCTCGCGGAAGGCCCTCGCGTTCGGGAAGCGCTCCCCGGGGCGCTGGGCCAGCGCGCGCAGCAGCACCGTGGAGAGCGCGGGAGGAACCCGCGGGTTGAGCACGTGCGGCTCGGTGGGCGACAGGCCTCCCACGCGGCCGAAGCCGAAGGGCAGCCGGCCCGTGGCGAGCAGGTAGCCCACGACGCCCAGCGCATACAGGTCCGTGCGCCCATCCACCGCGTCCCCCGCCCACTGCTCGGGCGCGAGGAAGGCGGGTGAGCCCACCACCATGCCGCACGCGCGCTCCTCCTGAGAGAGGCTGGCGGAGAGCACCGCCTGCGTGCCGAAGTCGAGCACCTTCACCTGCCGCTCACCGCGCGAGTCCCACGTCAGGATGAGGCTGTCCGCGGACAGGTCCCCGTGCACCAGCCCTCGCGCGTGCGCGGCCTCGAGCGCGCACAGCGCCTGGGCCAGGAGCAGCACCACCTCCGCCGAGGCCAGCGGCATGGGCAGGCGCGAGAAGGGCTCACCCTCCGCGTACTCCATGAGGAGGCACGGCAGTCCCTCGGGGCCCCGGCGCACATCCAGCACGCGGGCCACGTGGCGGTGCTTCAGTCCGCGCAGCGCCCGGGCCTCCGCCTGGAAGCGCGCGCGCACCGCGGGCTGGGCGGCCAGGTGCCGTTGCAGCACCTTCACCGCGAAGCGATGGCCCGTGGGCTGGTGCTCGGCCAGATACACCGTGCCCAGCGCTCCGGCCCCCAGCGGCTGGCGCAGCACGAGCGGACCGTGACGCTGCCCTTCCAGCGACGGCGCCTGGGGACAGCCCGTACCCACCGGATGCTCCACCGCGCAGTGCCTGCATGCCATGTTCGCCACCGCCCCTGCCGCCCCTGGATGGGGCGGGCGGCGGTGGCACTGCAACCCTCGTGCACCCCCCGCTTCGTCACCGACTGGACAGGACAACCTCCCGACGGGACGAGAACCCGGGGAAACCCGTTACCCACGAAGCGGAAAATGTTTCAGCCCCGAGAGTGGAAGTTTCTCCAGCGCACACTGGGCGCCTGCGCCTACAGATACTTCTGAAGCTTGCGGGCCTTGAGGGCCTCGACCACCTTGCGGACGTCCTGGCTCTTCTCGCGAGGCACCACCAGCACCGCGTCGCCGGAGTCCACCACCACCACGTCGGTGAGGCCGACGACGGCCAGGGGGCGCTTGTCCGCGAGCACCACGCAGCCCTTGCAGTCCACCACCACCGCCGACGCGCCGGAGATGACGTTGCCGTTCTCGTCCGCGGGGCGGACCTCCGGAATCGCCGCGAAGGAGCCCACGTCGGACCAGCCGAAGTCCCCGGGCAGCACCGCGATGTTGGACGCCTTCTCCATGACGCCGTAGTCGATGGAGATGGAGGGCAGCTTGGGGAAGACCTTCTTCAGCACCGGGCCGAAGGTGCGCTTGCCCGCCGCCTTGCTCAGCGCGGCCAGGCCCTTCTTCATCTCCGGCATGTGCTGCTCGAAGGCGGCCAGGATGACGTCGGCGCGGAAGACGAAGATGCCGCCGTTCCACAGGTACTCGCCGGAGGAGACGTACGCCTTGGCCGTCTGCGTGTCGGGCTTCTCCTTGAACGCCTTCACGGAACGGCCGCCACCCGAGAGCGCGTCACCCACCTGGATGTAGCCGTAACCCGTCTCCGGGCGGTTGGGCTGGATGCCCAGGGTGACGATGTGCCCCCCTTCCGCGATGCGGGCCGCCTCCTCCAGCGTGCGCTTGAAGCCGGGGACGTCCGCGACATGGTGGTCCGAGGGCAGCACCACCATGATGCCCTTCGGGTCTCTGGCGGCCACGTGCACGGCGGCCAGCGCAATCGCGGGCGCGGTGTTGCGCGCCACCGGCTCCACCAGGATGTTCGCCTTGGGCAGGCCCTTCACCAGCTTCGCCGCGGCCTTCGCGTGCAACGGGCCGCACACGATGAAGGTGTTCTTCACCGTCGACAGGCCCTTGAGGCGGGCGGCGGTGTCGGTGATGAGCGGCAGCTTGGAGGCCAGGGGCAGGAACTGCTTGGGCCGCGCCTGACGGGACAGGGGCCAGAAGCGAGTGCCGGAGCCACCGGCCATGATGACGGGGTAGAGGGCCATGCGGGGTACGACTCCTGCGAGTGCCGGCTCGTCGCCAGCGGGAGGCGCCAGGGTCTTCCCCCAGCGTGAATGGCGGCGCACCATACCGTTTCGGCCTTTCCGGGAAAGAGGGGAGCCGCTTCCCATGAAGCCCCCGTCCAGGCCGTTGCGCCTCCCACCTTCCGGTCCAGACCGCCCGCCTGTCCGCCCCCCGGACGATGAAGCGGCCCCGAGCGGCGAGAGTTTTGACCCGCCCCCGAAAAGCCAGTCTCATGCCGCGCTGTTGGACTTCCTCAAGGCCAGAACCACCGGGCTGACGCTCACCCTCACCGTCGCGCTGGCGCTGGGGCTTTCGCTCGCCCCGATTCCGGAGTCGTGGCGCCCCCTGCCCAGTCTCCAGCGAGGCCCCCTGGGCCCGAAGCTGGTGGCGCTGGCGGTGCCGGCGTCCTTCACCGGAGGCCGCCCCGCCCCGCCCCCGGAGATTGAGGTGGTGGCGTCGGACACGCCCAAGCAGGGCGTCGTGCCGGAAGAGGACCCGGCCGACGACGCGGGGACGGAGGTGGTGGACGCGGTGCCCACGCCCGCGGTGCCCACCGTGCCCGGCATCGGCCTGGAGGAATTGAGCGCCCCCTCGCTGGCGCGCGCCGTGGAGCTGGAGGCGCTGCGCGAGCGGATGAGCGCCCAGCACGTGGATATCGAACCCAACTGCCGCAAGGCACGGGCGGACGGCACCTGTGAGGAGGATGGGCTCGCCCCCTTCCACCGGGCGCTGACGGAGCTGCGCGCGGATACGCGGCGCACGCCGGTGCGCGTGGTGCACCTGGGAGACTCGCTCGTCGCGTCGGACTACATCACCGACGTGGTGCGGGACAGGCTCCAGGAGCGCTTCGGCTCGGGCGGCAAGGGCTTCCTCTTCATCACCCGCCCCGCCAGCGCGGGCCGGTGGACGCGCTCCGGACGGGGCTCGGACGGCTGGGAAATCGCGCGGCTGGTGGACACCAAGTGGCCCCGCGACAGGGTGGGCTGGACGGGTGTGGCCTTCACCTCGGCGGGTGGCTCGCAGAACACGAAGTATGACGTGGAGGGCTCGCGGGTGGCGGAGCTGTTCTTCCTCGCCCAGCCCTCCAGCGGCTCCGTGCAGCTCTCCGTGGATGGCCGGCCGCTGCAGCGCATCCAGACGCGCGGCTTCTCCAAGACGAAGTCGGAGGCGGCCTTCGCGCGGGTGAACCTGCCCGAGGGCGCCAAGACGCTGACGCTCACCACGTCCGGCAAGGTGGAGCTGCACGGCGTGACGCTGGAGACGGGCACGCCGGGCGTCATCTACGACACGGTGGGTCTGCTCGGCGGCATGGCGGAGGTGTACCTGCGCGCCCAGCCCGCGGCCTTCCGCGCGCAGCTGCGCCAGCGCAAGCCGGCCATGGTGGTGTTGATGGTGGGCGGCAACGAGGCGTTCTTCTTCTCGAGAGACCGGACCACGCTCGAGGAAGTGCGCGCGCAGATGAAGGAGCTGGTGTCTCGCGTGCGAGCCAACGTGCCGGACGCGGCGTGCCTCGTCATGTCACCCATCGACGCGGGCGTGCGGACCATGGGCGGCGAGCTGGTGCCGCGCCGGGGTTCCAAGGAGGTCTCCGACATCTTCCGCGAGGAGGCGCGCCTGGGTGGCTGTGCCTTCTGGGACGCGTACACCGCCATGGGTGGCGAGGGCGCGGCCCTGCGATGGTTGGAGGCCGGGTTGATGTTGGAGGACCTGGTGCACCCGCGCGCGAAGGGCTCCGACCTGCTGGGCCACCTGTTCGACCTGGCGCTGCAGCGCGGGTTCGCGAAGGTGCACGCGCCGCTGGTGCCTGTGGTGGACGCGCCGGGCCTGCGGGACGCGGACACCGCGCTGACGAAGACGTTCGACCGGCTGCGCCGCCGCGAGTCCGGCGAGGCTTTGCGCGTGGGCATCGCCCAGCTCGGCGCGTCGCATACCGCGTCGCACTACTTCACGGACGCGGTGCGCGGGGTGCTGACGAAGCGCTTCGGTGACGCGGGCCGGGGCTTCATCGCCGCGGGCAAGTCCTCGCCTCGGCTCGAGAACGCGCGCGTGGCCCGCGAGCTGGTGGGCGACTGGACGGTGGAGGACGCGATGGAGGCACCGCCGGGCGGACTGTGGGGCCTCACGGGCATCCGCGCCGTGGGCGCGCCGGGCGCGAAGCTGCGCATCGAGTTCTGCAAGGACTGCAAGGACGCGAAGACCTTGACCGGGCGGCTCGACCTGTACGCGCTCGACGCGCCCGACACGAAGGCTCCAGACATTCGGGTGGACGGCGAGGCCATGCCTCCGGACGCACCGCTGCCGGAGCCGCTCTCCGCGCCGATGGTGCGCATCCGCTCCTTCCCCGTCACGGGCGCCTCGCACGAAGTCGAGGTGGTGGCGCCGGAGGGCAGTGGGGTCACCGTGCTGGGCGCCGCGCTGGAGTACGACACGCCGGGCGTGGTGCTGGACGCGCTGGGGCTGCCCGGGGCCATGGCCTCCACGCTGCGGGACATGGATGCGTCGGCGGTGGATGCGCAGCTCGCCTCTCGTCGTCCGGACCTGCTCGTCTTCTGGTACGGCACCAACGAGGCGGGCAAGGCGGACCTGGACGCGGCGGCGATATCGAACGACTACCCCGCGCTCATCGCCCGGCTGCGCAAGGCCACCGGCAACGCCGAGTGCCTGTTGATGGGCCCCACGGACCGGCTGGCGCAGGACGCGAATGGCCGCTGGACGGAGGCGCCCGCGCTGGCGTCGGTGCTGGACGCGTTGCCTCGGGTGGCGCGTGACGCGGGCTGCGCATACTGGTCTCCGCGCGCGGCCATGGGCGGCGAGCGGGCGATGCTGCGCTGGCAGCGGGCCCGTCCGGTGCTGGGCCATGCGGATGGCGTGCACCTGACGCCGGAAGGCTACGAGCGGCTGGCGGCGAGCTTCGCGCGGGACTTCCTGGCGGCGTACGAGCTGCGCAAGAAGACCGAGCCCACCGCGCGCATGGAGGGGAACTGACGTGCTGTCGCACAGCCTCCAGTACCTCGTCTTCGTCATCGCGGTGTTCGCCCTGTACTGGGCGGTGCACCGTCACTACTGGCCGCGCCTGTTGGTGCTGCTGGTGGCCAGCGTCTACTTCTACGCGGCCTTCACGCCCTTCCCGCTCATCATCTTCCTCATCGGCGTCACGGTGGACCACCTGCTCGTCAAGGGGATGGGACGCGCGACGTCGCAGGGCGTGCGCAAGCTGCTCGTCACGCTGTCGGTGGTGTCGAACCTGGGGTTGCTCGCGGGCTTCAAGTACCTGGAGCTGTTGCGCAAGACGGCGCTGGAGCTGGTGCCCGAGTCCTGGGGCCTCCACGTCCGCGAGACGCCGTTCAGTTTGATTCTGCCGCTGGGCCTGTCGTTCTTCGTCTTCCAGGCCATCAGCTACACGGTGGACGTGTACCGGGGGAAGGCCAGCTCCGAGCACTCGTTCATCGAGCACCTGCTGTACATGCTCTTCTTCCCGCGCGTGGTGAGCGGGCCCATCGTCCGCGCATCGGAGCTGATGGCGCGCTTCAAGGACGTGCCCACGCTGACGCCGGAAGAAGGCGGACAGGCGATGTTCCGCATCGCCGTGGGCCTGGTGAAGAAGCTGGTCATCGCGGACGTGCTGGGCAGCGGCATTGTCGACCCGGTGTTCGCCTCGCCGGACAAGTACGCCTCCGCCGAGTGCATCGTCGCGGCCATCGCCTACACCTTCGAGCTCTACTACGACTTCTCGGGCTACTCGGACATCGCGCTGGGCGTGGCGGCGCTGTTCGGCTTCAAGTTCCCGGAGAACTTCAACCGGCCCTATCTCGCGAAGAACCTGGGCGAGTTCTGGAACCGGTGGCACATGAGCCTGTCCACCTGGCTGCGGGACTACCTGTACCGGCCGCTGGGCGGCAACCGGGTGTCGAAGCCTCGGGTGTTGTTCAACCTGATGACGGTGATGGTGCTGGGCGGCCTGTGGCACGGCGCGGACTGGCGCTTCGCCGTCTGGGGCGGCGTGCACGGCGCGGTGCTGGGCCTGTCACGGTGCTGGGAGTGGTGGGTGGGCAAGCCGGAGAAGCCGGGGGTCCCTCGCATCGCCCTGGGGATGCTGGCCACGTTCACCATCGTCGTGCTGACACGCGTCGTCTTCCGGGCGAAGACGATGACGCACGCGGGTGAGTTCTACGCGCGGATGATGGAGGGCGTGCCGGGCATCGCCAACGTCAGCCCGCTGGTGTGGGGCATGTTGGCGGCGGCGGTGTTCTTCCACGTGGTGCCGATGAAGCTCTACACGGTGACGTCGGAGCTGTTCGTGCGGATGCCGGTGCCGGTGCGCGCCGTGGCGCTGGTCGTCCTGGGCCTGGGCATCCGCCACCTGTCCGCCGTGGAGACGCGGCCGTACGTGTACCTTCAGTTCTGACGCCGGCCGGGCGCGGCGAGCACGGACTCCAGGCCGGGCACCTGCGCGAGCTGCCCCAGGAAGTCGCGGAGGATGCGCGCGGTGGCTCCCCAGATGACGTGGGAGTCGTACGTGTAGAAGTACAAGTCCCGCTCGGCGCCGAAGACTTCCTTGCGCTCCACGCGGAGGATGGCCGGGTCCATCAGGGCGACGAGTGGCACCTCCAGGATGAAGGCCACCTCTTCTGGACTGGGCTGGTACTTGCCGTCGCCCGGAATCACGCCGACAAAGGGTCGCACGCGGTACTGGGAGATGGTGGGCACCTCGTCCAGCATGCCCAGCACGCGCACGCCGCGCCGGTCGATGCCCAGCTCCTCTTCCGTCTCGCGCAGCGCGGTGTGCAGCGGCGTGAGGTCCTCCGCGTCGCGGCCTCCGCCCGGGAAGCTGTACTGATTGGCGTGGGTGCGCAGGGTGGCGGGGCGTCGGGTGAAGACCACGTGCGGCACGCCGTCGCGCTCGAACAGCGGAACCAGCACGGAGGCCTCGCGCAGCACGAGCCCCGGCAGGTCCACGTTGCGCGCCGGACGCGTCGACAGCCGCGCCTCCACCCCCTGGAACAACGCCTCCACGCTCACGACGCCAGCCTCCCTAGTCGGTGATCTGCTTCTCGATTTGCTGCTTCCCCGGCTCGCGAGGCACGTCCACGTTCTCCACGCCCGACAGCGGCTTGAGCACGCCCGCCTGGAGCAACCCGAGAAGCAGCAGACCGAGCGCCACGCGGTACACCACGAACACCAGCGTCGTGCGCGAGCGCAGGTAGTTCAACAACCACGCGATGGCCGCCATGCCCGAGGCGAACGCCACCAGGGTGCCGACCCAGAGCGACACGGCGCTGGGCCGCTCGGTGGCTTCCAACAGGTGCTTCAGTTCGAAGATGCCCGCCAGCGAGGTGGCGGGGATGGACAACAGGAACGAGTAGCGCGCCGCGTCCTCCCGCTTGAGCCCCAGCGACAGGCCGCCGGTGAGCGTCGTGCCCGAGCGCGACGAGCCGGGGATGAGCGCCAGCGCCTGCCACAGGCCGATGAGGATGCCGTCCCGCCACGTCATGTCGGCCAGCGTCCGCTGGTGTGAGGCGCGCTTCTCCACCACGAAGAGGATGATGGCCAGGATGATGAGGCTGCCGGAGATGACGTAGAGCGAGCGGAACTGCGTCTCGATGGCCTTCTTGAAGGCCAGGCCGCAGAGGCCGATGGGCAGCGTGCCCACCAGGACGAACCACGCCAGCCGGGACTCCACGGTGCCGAAGGGCTCGCGCTTCCCAAGCCCCCGGAAGAACGCCGTCACCAGCGAGACGATGTCCTTGCGGAAGTAGATGAGCACCGCGGCGACCGTGCCCAGTTGGATGACCGCGGAGTACGCGGCCCCCGGGTCCTTCCACCCGAACAGCTCCGGCGCGATGCGCAGGTGGGCGGTGGAGCTGATGGGCAAGAACTCGGTGAGACCCTGGACCAGTCCCAGGACGATGGCTTCAAGGAGGCTCATAGGCGCGGTCCCCGGATGTATGCCCGGACACCGCCGCCAGCAAGGGCGAACCTCCGCGTGTGTGGCGGGGCGAGCACGCGGCGTCCCCCTTCCCCCTCGGTCCAGGTAGGCTCGGGTCCGCGACATGCCCCCTGCCCCTCCGTGCCCCTGCTGCTCCGGACTGCGCTACCGCGAGTGCTGTGCCCCCTTCCACCGGGGCGAAGCGGAACCGCCAGACGCCGAGCGACTGATGCGCAGCCGCTACAGCGCCTTCGCCCAGCGCGAGCCGACGTACCTGTGGAAGACACTTCACCCCAGCCACCCGGACCGCGCGCGGCCCGAGGACGTCGTGGTGCGCGAGCTGCGCGCCTTCGCGCAGGCCCACCAGTTCCCCAAGCTGGTGGTGATGGACCGACAGGCCCCCGACACCCAGGGCACCGCGCAGGTGCTCTTCTTCGCGAAGGTGTTCGAGAAGGGCAAGGACCGCTCCTTCGTGGAGCGCTCCGACTTCCGCCACGACGGCACTGGCTGGCGCTACCTCTCCGGTGACACGCTCATGATCCGCGAGCTGACCGTCCCGCCCGAGTCCCTCACGCTCGCGACGTTTCCCAGGTAGGCCAGCTCCGCGCCTCGAAGGACCCTCGATGCCCACCGCCCCCTCGAAGCTGTCTTCCCTGCTGAAAGCCGCGAGCCAGCACGACTGGAGCCGCGTCCTCGACGACCTGCTCGTCGCGTGGCGTGCCGCGCCCCACACCGCGCTGGCCGACCGCATCGTCACCGTGGGACAGAAGCTCTCCGGCGACATCCCTCCGCCCAAGGACTGGGATGCGCTCGCGAAGACGCCCGACGCGAAGAACCTCACGACGCTGCTCGCCGCGTTGCTCGACAAGGGCTCGGTGAAAGGGAGGCCCCGGCTGGAGACGCTCGCGGACTGGCCCGAGGACCCGCGCATCGACCGCTGGGTCGCGAGCCAGTTCGTGGACCCGCCCTTCACCAGCACCGGGGCCCGTCCATACTGGACACGGCTGGCTCCCCTGGCGCGCCGCGTCCGGGATGCCCAGGCTGCGAGTTCGATGCTGAAGGCACGCGCGCGCTACGACAAACAGGATGACTTCGAGGAGTTCCTCGCCGGCCACGTCGACCGGATTCGCGCCGGGCTCGAGGCCGCGAAGGACGCCGAGCTTCACGCCGACGACGTGAAGGTCCTCGCCGGGTTCGACGCGGCCCTCCAGGAGGCCGCGCCACCGAGGCCCCGGAACGCCGCGGACGCGGAGGCCCTGCTGGCCCAGGTGCTCGCGAAGCCCGAGGACGACGAGGCCCGCGCCGTGCTGGCCGACGTGCTGCTGGAGCAGGGCCACCCTCGCGGCGAGCTCATCGCGCTCCAGCTCGAGGCCGCCCGGCGCCCACTCACCGCCGCCGAGCGCAAGCGGGAGCAGGCGATTCTCAAGAGCGCCCGGAAGGAGCTGCTCGGCCCGCTCGACGAGGCGCTCAAGCCCGACTGCGTCTTCACGCGGGGCTTCCTGTCCCACGCCGCGCTGAAGCAGGGCAACGCGCGCGCCACCCAGAGCGCCATCGAGAAGACCATCGGCCATCCCCTGTGGGCCACGGTGGAGCACCTGGAAGGTCGCGGCGACTACGACATCACCACGGACCCGGTGATGAAGTCGCTGCGCTCGCTCGCGAACACCGACGTGGGGCTCCGAGCGCTGGCGAAGATGCCCCGGCTCGAGTCCCTGCTGGTGCGTGGCGCGGTGGACGCCTGGACGGAGGTGGGCAAGGACACCAGCGCGTTCCCCTCGCTGCGCCACCTGGACCTCTTCCTCTTCCTCGGGTGGGTCTCCGATTTCCTGGCGACACCGCTCGTGTCTCGGATGGAGCGACTCCAGGTTCGCATCTACGTGAGCGCCGAAATCCCGTCGTCGGCGCTGGAGTTTCTTTCGCTCGTGCCGACGCTGAAGGTCCCTGACCTCACCTTCCGACTGGTGCACAACGACACCAAGGACTGGAGCTGCGGCTTCCGCTTCGTGCGCGAGCCGGATGGCCAGCACGCGGTCCACGTCTTCACCACGAAGATGAACGAGCCCTACGAGGAGCTCGTGCGCGACGACCTCGTCGCCGGACTCGAGCAGATCGCGCGGCTCAAGCGCTCGAAGCTCACCCTGGCCCATCAGCTGCGCTCGGACGTGAAGGTGGACATCGAGCAACGCGTGAAGGCGCTCGGAGGCACGCTGGAGACCTGACGCACTCGCGAGGAGCACGACGAGGCCCGGCGTGACAGCTCCGGGCCTCGTCCCTTCATCCGCGCTTAGCGGGGCACCGTCGTTCCAGCCGGCGGAGCAGTGGCCGCGGGCGAGGGGTCGCTGGTGTCATCGACGGCATTGGCGGTCCTCCAGGCCAGGGCCGCGAAGCCATCCGGCACCGCTCCCCCCTCATCCGTCGGGTCCGGCGGCGGCTTGTCGCCAATCTCGTCGGACTGGTTGGTGCAGGGGTCATACGGAGGTGGCGCGCTCTGCTCCTCGCCTCCTCCCTGATTGCCCTGCTGAGGGTTGGAGCCCGCGTCGACGGCGTCCGTCCCCACGGAGCCCCCGCTCCGGACCCTCACCGGCGCGGTGAACGTCGTCGTGGGGATGCCCTTGCGGCGGACGTTCGCGAAGAACGCGTCGCTGGAGGCACGGTCACCCGACACCGCGTACGCGAAGGTCTTCCCGCCGGGGTTGACGCCCAGCGCGAGGAACTTGCCCGTGCGGGGGCACAGCCCGACGACCATCTGGGTGGCGCCCTCGGGCAGCTGCGCGTTGGGCGGCAGCGGCTGGACCTTGGGAGTCTTCGGCATCGGGCCGGGCTCGGGGCACGGACTCGGCGTCGGTCGCGAGCCCATCGTGCGGCACCCCGTCACCGCCCCCACCAGCACCAGGCACATCATCCACTTGTTCATGTTCTTCATTGTCTTCCCCCTCCACTCGAACCAGGCGGGCCCATCCCGCCTTCATTCAAAAACCAGGACGGAGCGCACCCAACTGCGAGGGTCTCGCCGCATCCACGTCATCCGCACATCTCGCAGGGCATTGGCCGCGCGCGCTCCACGCTGAATCCGCTCACGCACCTCATTGAAGAAGGGTCCCGCTTCGGCATCGGGCACGTCCACGGTCGCCGCGAGCACGGTGCGCGCCCCCGCATCCAGGAAGGCGACGGGCAGGCTGAAGCGCTCATATGTCCAGGTGACGCCATGCGCGGCCCGGCACGCCGCCAGGATGACCAGGGGCTGGCCTCGCAGCTTCGTCGCACGCACTTCGCCCGCGGTGAGCGCATAGCGACCGTTCGACTCGGGCGACAGCACCAGCAACGACGCCTCGGACACATCCGGGTTCATCAGCCCGTGGGCATGGACCTCGATTTGCGTGGCGTCCGCCATCGCCTCCAACACGCGTGAAGGCGTGGCCTGCCGTCCCAGCAACATCGTGGCGTCATCCCCGGGCAGCCCCGTCCACCCGCCGAGCGCTGGCAGCCCCAGCGACGCGGGCGCCTGCACCTCCGCCACCACCAACCGACGTCCCGTGCTCGGTGCCGGTTCGGCCGGCCCTGGCCTGACAACATGGTAGGCCCACGCCACATCCTCGGGCAGCAGCCCCGCTCGGCCATGAAGCGGAGGACGCGCCACCACGTCCACCGCCGGGCAGGCTCGCAGCATCGTCGTCACCGACTCGGGCACGAGTCCCTGAAGCTCCTCATCCAGGGGCGCGCGGCGGCTGGCATCGTGATGCTCCACGAGCTGCCCCTCCGGTCCTCGCGCCAGCACGAGGGTCCGCTCGACATCCACGGTGACGGCCAGGACACACCGCTCGGGAAGCGGGCCGCCCAGCTCCTCGCCGAAGAGTCGGAACGCCTGTTCGGACTCTCCGGCCCGGGCCGCCGCGAAGAGCAGGGACGTGTAGCTGTAGGCGCGGGCCTTGCGCGCATCGACGCTGGTGGAGGGAAGGCGCTGCGCCTCGGCGATGGACCGCCGCAGCAACGCCTCGCCCCGCACCCTGTCCTGCTCCACGAGGAAGCGCCCTTCGATGTGCGTGAGCAGCGCCGCCTCGCCCGGGGTGAGCGTCCCCTGCTGGCGCCGCTCCGACATCCCCGCCACGAGCCGAGCATCCTGTTCCGGGTCCGGCCGCAACCGCGCCAGGTCCGCGAGCGTCTTCGCGCCCGAGAGCAGCAGGGGCGTCTTGCAGGAGAGCGCCTCACGCATGCGCTCCCGGGCCGGCGCCACGGACAGATTCCCCAGCAAGGCCAGCGCGTCGTTCGAGCGGACGAAGTGGCGGATGGTGCAGTCCTCGGGACGCTGCGCGAGCGCCTCCTCCAGATAGGCCCGTGCCTGCGCGCCATCACCCTGGTAGCGGGCGAGCTGTCCGAGATGGAGCAGCAGTTGCGCCTCGCCCCACCTCGGGTCCGTGCGGTACAGGGCGCGCGCGGCCTGCAGGTGACGATGGGACTCCGCCAGCCGGTGGAGCTGGCGATAGAGGTCGCCCAGGTCCGACTCAATCGGGATGCAGCGGTAACCCAATGGATGTTCCTGGCAGAGCGCGGCAGCGGCCAGAAGGTGTTGCTCCGCCTGGAGCAGCTCTCCTCGGGAGATGGCCACCCTGGCGCGCTCGTGCTCCAGCAGGAGCGTGAACCACGGGTCCCCCAATCGCGCGACGAGCGGGGTGAGTTCGTCCAGGCGCTCCGCCACCTTCCCCTCGCGCACCAAAGCCCCCAGGTACAGGTCCAGCTCGCCAGCGCGCCGCAGCTCGTCCAGGAACGCGGCGAGCCCCCCGGCGACCTCGTGCGTGCGGTACAGCTCCAGGTAGCGACGGGCCAGGGGCGCGCGGACGAGGAAGTCCCGTCCGCTCGCCCAGCGGAGGGCATCTCGCAGCACCGTGCCACCGTCGCGTGCATCCAGGACCGTGGCCGCCGACTCCAGGGCGCGCAGCCGCTCCAGCGAGGGCGCCGCGCGGATGGCCTCGTACAGGAACATGCGGAAGATGCCGGGATGCGCCTGGAGGACCTCGGCGGACACGGGCTCGCCCTGAGTCACCAGCGCCTGTCCTAGCGCCGACGGCTTGCGCCAGTCCTCCGTGCTCATCAGCCGAGCGCGCGCCGCGTCCGCGCGGGTCCTCGCCTCCGCCGCCCAGCCCGGCTCCCCCAGCGCGGCCACGGCGTCGAAAGACAGCGCGGCGAGTGCCCACAGCTCCAGGTCTCGCAGCACGAGCGCCCGATTCCACAGCGCCTGCGCATGCGTCGGCCGCGCCGTCAGCACGCCCTCCAACAGCGCCAGCGCCGTGGCGGAGTCTCCCTGGTCCAACACCATGATGGCCCTGTCACTGGCCACGTCCGGAGACGTCCCCGCCTTCGCCAGATAGGGCGCCGCCAGCTCCGTGTCGCGGCGCACCAGATAGGCCGCCGCGAGCCCCTGCATGTCGCCCTCGGCCTCCAGCCGCGCCAGCTCACGCAGCGGCGCGGGAGTCGGCCCGCCGGCATCCCCCGAGCGCAGCGGTCCGTAGGGACGGTGTACATCCGCGCCGGGATAACTCACCCGCGCCTCCAGCGTGCGCACTGGAGCGCCCGTCAGGAACAGCTCCGGCGACACAGGCTCGGAACGTTGCCGCGAGCGCACGCCGGCCACGACAGCGGCGGCTCCCGCGACACCCACCACCACCACGAGCGCGGCCCACCTCGGCCGCGGAATCCAGGACCAGGACCCGTCATCCACCGCCGTACTCCCCGCGTATGTGCCCTGGCAGCCCATGCCCACCCAACGGCGGGTCGCCAGAATCTTCCCGCCGGGACGCTACGCCGCTTCTTTCGTCATCGCGATGCCGCCGCGACGCGAGCGCGGTCGATGTTGACGAGCGCGGCTTCGCTTCAGGGCTGACGTCACCTGCGCCGCGTGCCCAAGCCCGTGGCCCCGGCCCGGGTGCGAGGAGGAACGGGCCGAACAAGACGCGCACGAAGGAGCGCACCCCAGGTGGGCACACGACGCGGGCTTCGAGCCACGAGCCCGTGGACGAGGCGCCACGGCTTCGTGTCCGGAGGACCACGCGACCTACGGGTTCCAACTCACGCGCCTCGCAACGAACCCTGGCCCGAGCCTTGCTCTCGCCCCGGCCCCAACGCGCGAAGCTCGGCCCACGTCGCGCGGAATCGGAGCCCCATGTCCCGCAGCCCCTCGACACTGCTCGCCCTCATCACCCTCGCCACCACGAGCGCGCTCGCCGCCGCGCCGAAGGCTCCAGCGGCCCACCCAGGCTGTTTCCTGTTGATGGACCTGGAGACAGGCAAGGTCACTCGCAACGACGCGGTGAAGTGCGCCACGCGGCTGCCGCCGGCCTCCACCTTCAAGGTGCCCCATGCGCTCATCGCCCTGGAGACCGGCGTCGTGGCGAGCGTGGACGAGGTGCACAAGTGGGATGGCACCAAGCACTCCATCGCGATGTGGAACCAGGACCAGACGCTGGACACGGCCATGCGCCGCTCCGCGGTGTGGTTCTTCCAGGGCACGGCGAAGCAGTTGGGCCGCGAGCGCATGGAGGACTGGCTCGGCCGCTTCGACTACGGCACGAGGGACGCCTCCGGCGACATCACCCTCTTCTGGCTGGGAGGCCCGCTGCGCATCTCTCCCGACGAGCAGCTCGACTTCCTCGCGCGCATGTTCCGGGGCCAGCTCCCCATCAGCCCGAAGGTGCTGGAGCAGGTGAAGGGCACGATGACGCACGGGCCAGACACCGTGGCCAGCGTCCGCGACGGCATCAACCTGGGCGGCCCCTGGAAGGACGGCGCGGTGCTGAGCGCCAAGACGGGCTGGTACCCGAACAAGTCCGGTGACGTCACCTGGCTGGTGGGCCACGTGGCCTCGCCCAAGGGACGCCACGTCTTCGTCAGCGCCGTGCGCTCTCCCGCGGGCAAGGCCCCGTCGCGCTCACCGGCACTCGCGTCGGCAATCGACGCGCTCAAGGCGCACGGGCTGCTCTGAAACGACGATGGGCCGCCCCCATGGTGGGAAGCGGCCCATCTCGGTCCCGCGTCAGCCCCCATCAGCGGGGCGAAGGCGCGGGTTTCAAACCACCTTCAGGCGACGACCCGTGGAGGTGCTGTTCGCCGCATCCCGGAGCGCGTCCTTCTTGTCCGTGCGCTCCCAGGTGAACTCCTTCTCCGTGCGGCCGAAGTGCCCGTACGCGGCGGTCTTCTGGTAGATGGGCCGCAGCAGGTCCAGGTGCTCCGTGATTTCGCGCGGCTTCAGGCCGAACGTGTTGCGGATGGCCTTGGCGATGCGCTCCTCGGGAACCGTGGCGGTGCCGAAGGTCTCCACCATGACGCTGACGGGCTCGGCCACGCCGATGGCGTAGGAGACCTGCACCTCGCAGCGAGTCGCCAGGCCCGCGGCCACGACGGTCTTCGCGATGTGGCGCCCCATGTACGCGGCGGAGCGGTCCACCTTGGACGGGTCCTTGCCACTGAAGGCGCCGCCACCGTGACGGCCCATGCCGCCGTAGGTGTCGACGATGATCTTCCGGCCGGTGAGGCCCGAGTCGCCCATGGGGCCACCCACCACGAAGCGGCCCGTGGGGTTGATGTAGAACTTGGTCTTGTTGTCGATGAGCTTCTTGGGGAGCGCCTTCGCGATGACGTCCTCGCGGATGGCCTCCTGGATCTTCTTGTTGGAGACGTCGTCCGAGTGCTGGGTGGACACCACCACCGCGTCGATGCGCACCGGGCGGCCCTCGCGGTACTCCACCGTCACCTGGCTCTTGCCGTCGGGACGAAGCCAGTCGTGCTGCTTGCGGCGCACGTCCGCCAGCTTGCGGGTCAGCGCGTGGGCGTAGTGCAGCGGGGCGGGCATCAGCTCCGGCGTCTCGTCGCACGCGAAGCCGAACATCATGCCCTGGTCACCGGCGCCCTGCTCCTTCTTGTTGTCCACGCCGCGGGCGATGTCCTGGCTCTGCCCTTCGATGGCCACCATGACGCCGCAGGTGTTGCCGTCGTAGCCCATGGAGCTGTCGGTGTAGCCAATCCGGCAGATGGTGCTGCGGACAATCTTGGGGATGTCCACGTAGGTGTTCGTCGTCACCTCACCGGCGACGATGGCGAGGCCCGTCTTGACGAGCGTCTCCACGGCGACCCGCGCCTGCGGGTCCTTGGCGATGATGGCGTCGAGGACACCGTCGGAGATCTGGTCGGCGATCTTGTCCGGGTGGCCCTCGGTGACGGATTCGGACGTGAACAGGTAGTCGGTAGGCATGTCGTCTCAGTGCAAGGGGGGCGCATACCGCGCGCGCGGGCGGACACTAAAGTGTGGTCCCAAGGGAGTCAAACAGACATCCGGGCCGCTTCATTCGGGTGTCCGACATGCAGGGCGACCGGGCATGGTGCCCGCCCGCCAGGCGTCTGGGGTTGAATTTCGCGAAGCGCCCAGCGTTCTCCTGGGCTAACAGAACGCCGAGCATTCCCTGTGGAGGACTCGCCCGACATGAACGCCCGCTTCCGTACCCTCTCCCTCCTGGTCGCCTTCACCCTGTCCATGCCCGCGCTCGCCGCGGCCCCGAAGAAGGACGACCCTGTCGTCAAGCCGGTGAAGACGGTGGTGTCGTCCGTGCGCTACGAGCGCGACGCGGCGGCCCTCAAGCTCTTCGGGGGTGAGGAGCAGGGGAAGTACCTGCTTGGCGACGCGTGGGCCAAGGGCACCGACGAGCAGCGCAAGGAGTTCGTCACCCTCTTCCACGGCCTGTTCGCGAAGATCGCCTTCCCGCGCGTGCGGGAGAACTTCAAGTCGCTGGAGGACATCGTCTACTCCCCCGCCGAGGTGACGGGCAACGAGGCCACGGTGGACTCGGTCGTCTTCATCAAGCACCCGCTGAAGACGCAGGAGATGAAGCTCAAGTACCGGCTGGTGAAGGACGCGGCCGCGTGGAAGGTCGTGGACGTGACGGTGCTCGGCTCCTCCATGCTCCAGGACATCCGCGACACGCAGGTGCAGCCGCTGCTGGCCCAGGGCGGATGGGACCTGCTGCTGGGGCGCATGCGGCAGGAGCTGGCGAAGAAGTAGTCGCCGCGCCCACTCCCGACGGCCGGGCCACCAGGCCCTCGGCCGTCGGAGGGGTTCCGAGGGGGCGACGCATGGCGTAGTCTCGCCCTCCCCTCTCGTCGGGTCGATGACCACCACCTCCTCCTCCGCTCAGCTCTCCGTGAGCCGCACCTCCCACGCTCCTTCCGAGCGGGAGGTGGACGCGTTCTGCGTGCAGTACGCGCCGCGCGCGCCCGGGCACCCCGCGGTGAGGGACTTGTACCGGCTCCTGCGCGACGTGCCCGAGGACGGCCTGGAGTCGCGGCTGGACTGGGTGGAGCGCTGGATGGCGTGGCTGCGCGAGCGCATCCCCGCCCACGGGCTGGTGGACGCCACCGAGCCGGAAGCGCCCCCCACCGACACCCGCCTGACGCTGATGGTGCGCATCATGGAGGGCGAGCCGGCCATGCGGGCCGCGGTGACGCACCTGGTCTCCGCAGTCTGCGATGGCAGCCGGGGCCTGAAGCTCTTCGCGCAGGTGGGCCTGCCCGCAGGCCAGGGCTTCTTGTCGGAGGCGTCCGACCGGCTGGCCCGCACGCTGCTCCCCTCCCCGCCGGAGCCCGGCAAGCTGTCGGAGCTCCTGCTGCGGCTGTTCCCCGTACCGGAGGACGCGGTGTGGCTGGCGCTGCTGTCGCCCGCACTGCTGGCGAAGCTCGCGTCACTGGTGGGCGAGCCCCGGCCGCCGGACCCGATGCCCGCCGCCCGCGTGCGCGCGGACCTGCTGGACGCCCTGATGTTGCTGGCGGTGCAGACGGCGGCGCTGGGGACCATGGAGGACGTGAGGGAGCGCGCCCCGGAGACGGCCTTCCGCGCCTCGCCCTTCCTGCGGCTGCGGATGGTGTGCGACGCGGTGCTGGCGCGCGACGCGGCGGCGGACACGATGAGGGACCTGGCCACGTGCGTGGACGACTGCCGCCTCGTGGTGGGCAGCGTGTCACGGCACCTGGAGGCCTCGGGCGTCAGCGTGGACCTGGTGTACCGGCTGGAGCGCATCCGCCGGAGCCTGGAGCGCATGGAGGCCATCGCCCGCGTGCTGGGCGCGCCCCGGGGTGAGCCGCGCTGGCGCGAGGCGCTGGGGCTCCTGTCGGACCTCTTGCGGCGCGCGCACGCGGACCGCTCCGTGGGCGAGCTGGTGCGGCGCAACGTGCGGATGCTGGCGCGTAAAATCATCGAGCGCGCGGGTCACTCCGGCGAGCACTACATCACCAGCACCCGCTCGGAATTCCACGCCATGGTGCACTCGGCGGCGGGCGGCGGGCTGGTGACGGCCATCGCCGTGGCCCTCAAGTTCGCCCTCACCGCGCTGGCGCTCGCGCCGTTCTTCTCGTTTCTGGCCGTGGGCCTCAACTACGCGGTGGCCTTCCTGCTCATCCAGGCCCTGGGCTTCACGCTGGCCACCAAGCAGCCCTCCGTCACGGCGGCCACGCTGGCGGGCGCGGTGGGCGAGGGCGCCCGGGGAGACCGGCTGTCGAGCCTGGTGGACATCATCCCCCGCATCACCCGCTCGCAGCTCGCCGCCTTCACCGGCAACCTGGGCTGCGTGCTGCCCGCCGCGGTGGCCCTGGCCCTGGCGTGGCAGGCCGCGCGGGGCACGCCCTTCCTCTCCCCCGCCAAGGCCCAGGCCACGGTGGCCTCCATGCACCCCTGGCGCAGCGGCGCGCTCCCATACGCGGCCCTCACCGGCGTGCTGCTCTGGCTGTCCAGCGTGGCGGGCGGGTGGATGGAGAACTTCGTGGTGTACCGGCGGCTGCCGGAGGCCCTGGCCCACCACCGCATGCTGCGCCGCGTCCTGGGGGTGGGCGGCGCGCAGCGGCTCGCGGACGGGCTGGTCCACGCGGCGTCGGGCCTGGGCGTCAACGTGACGCTGGGCTTCCTGCTGGCGCTGATGAGCGTGCTCGGGCGCTTCTTCGGGCTGCCCCTGGACGTCCGTCACGTCACCTTCGCGCTCGGCTCGCTGGCCATGGCCGGGGGCGCGCTCGGCCCCCAGGCGGTGCTCCAACCCGACTTCCTCATGGCCCTGGTGGGCGTGGGGCTCATCGGGGTCATGAACTTCACCGTGTCGTTCTCGCTGGCCCTGGGCGTGGCCGTCCGGGCCCGTGACGTCCCCCTGGGAGAGGCCCTGCCCTTCCTGCGGGCGGTGGGGGTCCGCTTCCTCGCCGACCCCCGCTCGTTCTTCCTGCCCCCCCGCGCCCCGCCCGAGCCGCTGCCCGCCGCCCTCCCCGTGGAAGAGGGGCGCTGAGGGCTCGTCGGCACCCTGTCAAATATTCCCGAAGCCGCCTGGCGGGCTTCCCCGTGGCCAGGAAGCCAGCCGGGCAGGTGGGCCGTGCTTCCGGGGCAGCGCGTTTGTCGGTAGGGTCGCCCGCGAATGAGCGGCGCTCCTCGAAACCCGAACTCGCATTCTCGCTTCGCCTACGCCTTCGCCGAGCTGCTGGTCCGTCGTCCAGGCACCATCCTGGCCGTACTGCTGACCCTGCTCGCCGTGTCCACGTGGGCCACGCTGAAGCTGCGCATCAACTCCAACCAGCTCGACCTCATCTCCCAGGATTTGCCGGAGGTGAAGGACGTCAAGCAGGTCATCGACATGGTGGGGGGCAGCGGCTTCTTGATGCTCGCCCTGCGCTCGACGGACGAGGCCGCGATGAAGCGGACCGCCGACGACATCGCCGGCATGCTCGAGGCCGACAAGGAGAACGTCCGCACCGTCTCCTACAAGCTGCCCGTCGAGTTCATCCAGCAGAACATGGTCCTCTTCGTGAAGACGGAGGACCTGGTCGAGGGCAAGCGCCGCATCATGGCCTTCCTCGAGGACAAGCTGCGACGCAGCAACCCCTTCTACATCGACATGGGCGCCACCAAGCCGGTGGAGCTGAACATGCAGGACCTGGTCGACAAGTACTCGTCCGTCGGAAAGAAGAGCATCCGCGACGACTACAACATCTCCAGCGACAAGAAGATGGTGCTCATCCTCGTCAAGCCGATGTGGGACACCACGGAGATTGGCAAGACGAAGGACTACCTCGACAAGCTCAACAAGGACCTGGCCGCGTACTCCACGCAGGCGGGCAAGGTGAAGCTGGTCGAAGACTACAAGCTGATGGGCGACTCGAACCTCATCGCCTACGGCTACACCGGCTCGTACAAGACGACGGTGGACGACTCCTTCGCCATTGAGGAGTCGCTGCAGCCCGTCACCGTCATCGCGCTGGTGACCATCTTCGCCATCACCATCCTCTTCTTCCGCAAGCTGGCGCCGACCTTCATCGTCGTCAGCGGCACGGTGATTGGGACGATTTATACGCTGGGCTTCACCTACGCGACGATTGGCGAACTCAACATGATTACGTCCATCCTGGGCGGCATCCTGATGGGGTTCGGCATCGACTACGGCATCCACTTCACCTTCCGCACGAGGCTGGAGCTGGGCGCGGGCAAGCCGTACGACGTGGCCATCATCGACGCCTTCGTCAACGCGGGCCGCCCCGCTGCGGTGGCCGCCATCGTGACGGGTGGCTCCTTCTTCGTGCTGATGGTGAGCGAGTTCCGCGGCTTCTCCCAGTTCGGCTTCCTGGCCGGCTGCGGCACGCTCATCCTGGGTCTGACGCTCTTCGTGTGGAGCGCGTCGCTGCTGGCGCTGGTCGGTCGCATCAACCCGGAGTGGCCCAAGAAGCTCATCGGCGAGATGAAGCCGCCGCCGGTCAACTCCTCCAGCGGCCAGGAGCTGCGCATCCCCCGTCCCGGCCTGGTGCTGGGCGTGAGCACCGCCATCGTCGCGCTCATCTGCGCCGCCGCCGTCCCCTGGGCGGGCACGGGCGAGCCGCCCGAGGGCGCACTGAGCTTCTTCGACCGCGTGAAGCACGGCGTGGGCTTCAACTACAACACCCGCGCGCTCATCCCGGACGGCATGTCGTCGGTGCTGCTGCAGGACGAAATCAACGTCCGCTTCAACATCTCCAGCGACCCGATGGCCGTCTATACGAAGGACCTGGACGAGGCGGAGGGTGTGTACCGGGAGCTGACGCAGAACGCGCACAAGTACCCGTCCATCGACCAGGTGGTGAGCATCTTCACCTTCGTGCCGCCCGAGGCGACGGCGAAGGCGAACGAGAAAGTGCTCCAGGAGTGGAAGCAGGACATGGCCAACCTGGAGGCGCGCGGCTTCTCCATCTCCGCGCTCCCGCCGGACATGCAGGACAAGGCCACCTTCTTCATGAAGGTGCTGGATGCGAAGCCCTTCGACGTGCACGGCGTGCCGGACAACTACAAGGCCCAGTTCAAGAACCTGCCCACCGCGCAGAACAAGGGCTACCTCACGTTCATCTACTCGAGCGTGGACCTGTTCGACGGCCAGAAGATGATGCAGTTCGCGGACGAGACGCGCGGCATCCCCGTCACGTACAACCCGGGCCGCTTCGACAAGGACGACTTCGACCCGCCGGGCCCCACCGCGCAGAAGGAGTTCCGCGCCGCGGGCGCCACCCAGCTCTACGCGAAGCTGGCGCGCATCGTCCTCTGGGACGGCAAGGTGACGGTGGTGCTCACGGCGCTGTGGATTCTGGCCATGCACTTCCTGGACTTCCGCAACGCGAAGCTGGCGCTGGCGTCGGTGATTCCGCTGGGCGTGGGCGTGGCGATGATGCTCGGCATCATGTCGCTGACGGGCCTGCGGCTGAACTTCATGAACATCATCATCCTGCCCATCCTCCTGGGCTTCGGGGTGAGTCACGGCCTGTACCTCCTGCATCGCTTCCTGGAAGGCACCTCGCCGCTCGTCGCCCTGCGCAGCGTGGGCGCGGCGGTGGCGTCCTCCACGCTGACGGCGGTGGCGGGCTTCGCGGCGCTGCTGGCCGCCAAGCACAACGGCCTGCGCTCCATGGGCATGGTGGCCTGCATCGGCCTCATCACCACGCTGGTGGTGTCCTTCACGGTGCTGGCCGCGGTGATGCAGCTCATGCATGACCGGCGGCGGCGCGAGTCGGCCCCGGGGGGAGATGCGCCCCAGGCCGGCGGCGGCGAGGACAGCTCGACGCGGGCGGCCTGAAGCACGCGGTACGCGTCACGCAACGGCGCGGTAACGAGGCCCCCTTCACCCGAAGGGGGCCGGGAGAGGGACATCATGAGGATGATGCGATGGGCGCCCCTGCTCGGGCTGGGGCTGTTGGCGGGTTGCTCCGCGGTGAAGACGCACCGCGTACGAGGCGACTACGCGCAGGTGGACCGCAAGGCGACAAAGCGACTGGTGGTGGTGGCGCAGCCGCTCCCGGACGAAAAGCCCGCGGTGGGTGAGCTGTGGAGCCTCATCGCCCGCCAATGGGTGAACCAGAACCGCGACTTCATCGTGAAGGACAACGTCGCGCTGCCGGGCCGGCCCTCGGACACCACGTTCAAGGGGCTGTGCGTGGAGGGCGTGGAGGGCGTGCTCTGGCTGGACCCGAGTGTCAGCCTCAAGGGCGACGGCGCGGAGGCCGAGGTGAAGGCCCAGCTGTTGCGGTGCACCGACGGCCAGGAGGTCTGGGCGGCGGAGGCGGCGGGGAGCTGGAGCTCTCGCGACGAGGACTACGCGGCGCGCGTGACGAAGTTCAGCGAGGAGCTGGGCGAGGAAGTGGCCCCCTACGTCGTGCCCACCACGAAGCTGTTGGCGGCCACGCTGGAGACGCTGCCCAATCCCGAACTGACGGAAGCGGACAAGGACGAGAAAATCGAGCTGGGTGAGTAGGCTCGTCCCTCGTGGACGAGACACTCATCGCCCTGCGGCTCTGCGTCGCGGCGCTGCTCGGCGCCGTGCTCGGCCTGGAGCGGGAGCTGCGGGGGCAGGCCGCCGGGCTGCGCACGCACATCCTCGTCTCCCTGGGCGCCTGTCTCTTCACGCTGGCCAGCGTCTTCGTCGAGTGGACGCTGGGCGGCGACTCCCCGGACGGCTCGCGCGCGGACGTCAGCCGCATCGCCAGCCAGGTGGTGGTGGGCATCGGCTTTCTGGGCGCGGGCGCCATCATCCGCGACCAGGGCCAGGTGAAGGGCCTGACGACGGCGGCGAACCTGTGGCTCACCGCGTCCGTGGGGCTGGCCACCGGCATGGGCTTCCACTGGGCGGCCGGCACCACGGTGGTCATCGCGTTCCTGGCGCTCGCGGGCCTGCGCCCCCTGGAGCGCGCCATCCGACGACATCGTGTCCGCAAGGGGCTGAAGGTGGAGGGCGGGATTTCCGACCGCCCCGACGAGGAGGGCCCGGACTGAAGCGCGGTTACCGGTCCAGGTCTCCGGGTATGACGCCCAGCGCGCCCGTCGCGTCATGGTGGAGGACGGCGTGGCGGGCCGCCTCTCCGCGCGCCTCCAGCACGTCCGGGCGGACCCCTGGCAGGCTCGCCAGGTCCTCGCGCAGGTACACGTCGTCCCGGTCGATGTCCGACACGTCCGAGAAGGCCACCCGGTGGTCTCTCGGGAAGTAGCTGCCTTTCTCGATGAGGAAGCCCATCTCGTCGACGGAGACGATGAGGCCCAGGTTCTCCCCGTCCCTGTCCCGCGCCGTCATGCCCTTCTGGATGTCCGCTGGATTGAACACGCCCGCCTCCCAGGTCAGGTGTTCGACCTGCTGACTTGAAAGCTGGGCATGGCCCACGCGCTCCGGCATGGGCCACCCGCCGGGCAGCCAGACGGGCAAGCCCCCGCACCACGCCCCGGCCGAGGGCGTGGGGGTTTCAGCCCGTGGTGCGCCCGGAAGGCGCGTCACCGGTCAGCTCCGGCGCGCGGTCCGGCGTGTCGACGAAGCGCCGGTCCATCTCCGTGCGCATGAAGCGCTCGATTTCCTCGGCGGTGGTCAGCTCCATCGCCTCGCGCAGCAGCTCCGCCGCGTCCACGCGGCTCACCCGGCGGATGAAGCGCTTCACGGCCGGAATCTGCCCGGACGTCATCGACAGCTCGTCGAAGCCGAGCGCCAGCAGCACCAGCGTGTAGAGCGGGTCTCCCGCCATCTCCCCGCACATGGACACGGGGATGTTGGCGGCCTTCGCCGCGCCGACGATGGTCTCCAGCATGCGCAACACGGACAGGTGCAGCGGCCGGTAGAGGTAGGCGACCTCCCGGTTCTGGCGGTCGATGGCCAGCGAGTACTGGATGAGGTCGTTGGTCCCCACCGAGAAGAAGTCGGCCTCCTGCGCGAGCCGGTCCGCGATGATGGCCGCGCTCGGCGTCTCCACCATGATGCCCACCGGGAAGCGCTTGCCCACGGGCAACCCCGCGCGGCCCAGCTCGGTGCGGCACGCCTCCAGCTCGCTCCGGGCCTCGCGCAGCTCGCTCACCCCGCAGATGAGAGGGAACATCAGCCGCAGGTTGCCGTGCACGCTGGCGCGCAGGAGCGCGCGCAACTGCGTGCGGAACAACTCGCGGTTGGACAGGCAGTAGCGGATGGCCCTCAGGCCCATCGCCGGGTTGGGCTCCTTCTCGTGCTTCGTCTTGCCCGGCACCTTGTCGCCGCCCAAATCCAGCGTGCGGATGGTGACGGGGCGTCCGCCCATGGCCTCCAGCACCTGACGGTAGGCGCGGTAGTGCTCCTCCTCCGTCGGCGCCGTCTTCCGGTCCAGGAACATGAACTCGGTGCGGTACAGGCCAATGCCCTCCGCGCCGTGCGCCAGGAGCGACGGAATCTCCTCCAGGAACTCCATGTTCCCGTTGAGCCGGATGCGGAAGCTGTCGGTGCTGATGGCCTCCAAATCCTTCGTCGCCAGCGCGACCTGCTCGGCTTCCTGGTGACGGCGCTGCTCCTCGCGGAAGCTCTGGAGCTGCTCCTCCGTGGGGTTGACCAGGATGATGCCCCGGGTGCCATCCATGGCCACCAGGTCCCCGGGGGAGATCTGCTCGCTGGCCCTTCCAGCGCCCACCACCGCGGGCGTCTCGCGCGCACGGGCGACAATGGCCGTGTGGCTCGTCTGGCCGCCCAGGTCCGTCACGAAACCCGCCACCCGACCGCTGCGCGCCATCATGGCGGCGTCGGCCGGGGGCAGGTCATGTGCGACGACGATGGCCTCCGCGGGGACTTCCACTTCCTCGTCCACCACCTGGCCCATCAGGTTGCGGATGATGCGGTCGGCGACGTAGTCCACGTCGGAGCGCCGCTCGCGGAAGTACTCGTCCGGGATGTTGTCGAAGAGGTGCTTGATTTTGCGGGCCACGCGGCGGACGGCCCACTCGGCGTTGATGCGGTCCTCGACGATGAGCTGGTTGACGGCGTCCACCAGCATCGGGTCGTGGAGCATCAGCCGATGCGCCTCCAGGATGAGGGCGTGGTCGGAGCCCTCGGTGCGCGTGATTTGATCCTTGAGCTCGGCGAGCTGGCGGTCGGACAAGTCCACCGCCGTCTTCATCCGCATCCGCTCGGGCTCGACTTCCGCCTCCGCCAGCCTCAGCTTCGGCGTGCGGATGCGTTTGCGGTCCAGGATGAAGGCGTGGCCTACCGCCACGCCGGGTGAGGCGCCGATGCCCATCAACCTCAGTGTGGGAGTGGCCTGGCTGCTCACGTGTCTTTCTTCCCTCCGAGTCCTACCGCATTTTCATTCTCACCCGTCACTTCGACTCGCCAAAACGGTCGGCGATGAGCTTTGCCAGCTCCTGGAGACACGCCTCGGCGTCGTCTCCCTTACACGTCAGCTTCACCTGGACCCCCTGGGCCGCCGCCAGCATCAGCACGCCCATGATGGACTTGGCGTTGGCCCGCTGACCCTGGGCCTCGATGAGGACGTCGCTCTTGAAGCGGTTGGCCACCTTGACCATCTGCGCCGCCGCCCGGGCATGGAGCCCCAGCTCGTTGATGATCTCGTATGTTCCTACAGCCTCGGTTGCCATCGCGACTCCTACCTCTCGTCTTAAAGGAAGGCACCCGCCGCGCCGGCCAATATCGCCGCGAGGTAGAGCACCACGTAGTTGGGCACCCGACGGCTGACCAGCACGTAGGATGCAACCCCCAGGGCCAGGCACCCGGCCGCCAGCAGGGGCGCATGCGCCCCACCCGCGTTGGCCCCAAAGGACACCGCCAGCCAGGCCGCGAGCCCGCCAGCGCACAGCGCCGCCACCGTCCTGAGCCGCGCCCCCCGGGCTGGCAGGTTCGCCCGCGCCACCGCCTCCACCAGCCGGTCTCCCAGGGTGAGCCCCAGCCAGTACAGCCGCACCCGCAGGAGCAGGTGCACCAGATTGTAGAACACCAGGAACACCGGCACCGCCCACAGCCCCATGAGCGGCACCAGCGCGGCGCCCACCGCCCCGGCCGCGGGCTTGAGCGACAGCCAGAAGAAGCCGTCCCCCAGCGCGGCCAGCGGCCCCATCAGCGCCGCCTTGAAGGCCACGACCTTGTCCGGGGTCTCCTCGCCCCGGGCGATGCGCTCCTCGTGGAAGACGACTCCGCCGACGATGGCCGCGGCCACGTAGGGGTGGGTGTTGAAGAAGACCAGGTGCCGGCGGACGGCCTCCTCGCGCGCGGCGCCGGACGCGTACAGCCGCTCCAGTGCGGGGAAGACGGCGTAGGCCAGCCCCAGGTTCTGCATGCCCTTGGGGTTCCACGAGGCCTGGAGGAAGAGCGAGCGCATGAAGACGCGCAGCAGCACCGTCCAGGGCAGCGGGGCGTCGGGAGCGCTCACGTGCGCTCCTGGAGCAGGAAGAAGACGACCGTCACCGTCACGGCCGCCGCGCCCAGCGCCGCGTAGAGCGGAGCGCGCCTGGCGTGGCTGCCCTGCGCGGCGATGGCCGCCGCCACGGAGGCCATGGCGGGCCACGCCCACGCCAGCCCGCGCACGAGCATGGGGGGCATCGCCTGGAGCAGCGGCTCCACGAAGAAGCCGGCGAGCGCGCACAGCGACGTCAGCACGCCGTACACCACGAAGTGCGGCCACATGCCCCACAGGTTCTGCCGCATGGCGCGCGTGAGGTCGCCGGCCTCCGCGGACGACAGGGCCACGCGCGCGAGCCTCGCCGTATACCCCTCCAGCAGCCGGTCCGCGCGCCGCCCCACCCGGCCCATGCCGATGAAGAGCAGCACCGCCAGGGACCAGATGGCCGGCGTGGAGCCCGCGCCGGAGGCCAGGGTGATGGTGCCCGCGGCGGCGCTGGTGGCGGTGGCCGCCAGGGTGTCGTTCTCCGGCAGCGCCGCGCCCAGGTTGGCGGTGCCCAGGAAGAACAGCTCCAGCAAGAGGCCCACGCCCAGCCCGGAGGGCACGTCATTGAGGAGCAGCCCCATGACGGTGGCGGCCACGAGCGGCCGGGACAGCATGGCCTGGAGGAACGCCTTGCGCTCCACGGCCACCAGTCCGCCCCACACTCCCGCCAGCGCCACCTGGGTCCAGACGACGCTCACGCGCTCACCCGGCCTTCGCCCACCGCTCGGACAGGTCCGGCAGCTCCACCGGCTTCTCCGCCGGCACCGCGCGCGCTTCCACGCGCACGCCCTGCTCCGCCAGCTGCTGGAGGGTGCGCAGCTCCGCCTCCGCCAGGAACACGGACGGGGACACCTGCCGCCGGCCGGTGCCGAAGTGGACGTTGCCCAGGTTGAGCTCTCCCAGGTTCAGCCCGTGCGCGTACGCGAAGGGCACGGAGGCCACGTCGCGCAGGAGCACCAGCGTGCGCACCCCGTCCTTGGACAGGGCCGCGAAGTCCACCTGGGACAGGGGGAGAATCTGCACCTCGATGGCGCTCTGCACCGCCAGCGCCATGGCGGCGCGGATGAGCGGGCTGGAAGCAGCCTCGTCATCCGCGACCACGACGCGGGACACCTTGAGGTGGGGCAGCCAGGCCTCGACGACCTGGCCGTGGATGAGGCGGTTGTCGACGCGGACCAGGGTGATCACGGCAGTCTCGAATCGCCGACCCGCGCGGGTCCGTCAAGTTCGCGGTTGCTGCTGGGCCTCGCGAAGCAGGGCGGATGCACAGGTGATGTTGCGCTGACCATGGGATGCCAGCTGGTTGGCCATCTCAGGGAGGGTGAGCTGCTCGGAACGAAGCGAGTTGGCCTTGAGGAGCATGGGCAGGTTGACGCCCGCCAGGACCTCCAGGTTCATGCGCTGACACATCATCAGCGACTCCTTACAAGGCGTACCTCCGAACAGGTCCGCGAGGATGATGACACCGTCACCGGTGTCCACGCGCGACACTGCCTGCTTCATCTTCGCGCGGATGTCCTCGACAGGAGTCCCCGGCTCGATGTTGCAGGTTGCCACCGCGGGGAGTTTCCCCACGATCTGTTCCGCGGTGGAGACCAGCTCCTCCGCCAAACGCCCGTGCGATGCGACGACGAGGCCGACCATGTTCACTCCTGACCAACCCCCCGGAGATCGCGTCCTACGCCTGAACACGACGTTGCGCAACTCCGGCGAAAGTTTCCGCCCTGTACCCTAGATAAGCTCTCACGTCTTGTCTCGAAAGGTAAGACGCCATTGCCTCCCGTGCCCGAAATTTCGGGTCCGGCCTCGCGCAGGGCTGTCGCCTGCCGGACGGGGGAGCGCCGTCGCATCCCCCACGTTCATGAGATGCGGAGGGGGTGGTGGAGATGCTTCGCGCCAACAAGCGCGCGCCCACGCCCCCCACACCCTCGGGCAGCGAGGGTGCAGGCACCCCACTCAGTGGGAGGGCTCGTCCGCAAGCTCGCCCCTCCCCTCGGGGCATGGTTGACTGCCACACCTGGGGCACGCCGGGCCCCACCTCCGGCGATGCGGGAGGACTGCGTGGCGAACCAGAAGCTGCTGAAGGCCGGGGATGCGCTGCCGGACGTGACGCTGCCGGGAGCGGGCAACCAGCCGGTGCGCCTGCGCGACCTGGCGGGGCAGAAGGTGCTCGTCGTCTACTTCTATCCGAGGGACGACTCGCCGGGTTGCACGGTGCAGGCGTGCGGCTTGAGAGACCAGTACGAGGACTTCGTCGCGGCGGGCGCGGAAGTGGTGGGCATCAGCGGTGACTCCTCCGCGTCCCACCAGGGCTTCGCCGCCAAGCACCGCCTGCCCTTCGTGCTGCTCAGCGACGAGAAGGGCGAGGCGCGCCAGGCCTTCGGCGTTGGCACCTCCTTCCTGGGCATGCTCCCCGGCCGCGTGACGTTCGTCGTGGACCGCGCCGGAGTCATTCGCGACAGCTTCGAATCCCAGATTCGCGTGGGCGAACACGTGCGGCGCTCCCTGGAGCTCGTCCGCTCGCTCGCCGGTGAAGCCGCTCCCGCCACAGGGAAGTGATGGGGTGGATGCGCGGGTGCGCGCCTCGGAATGTCGCGGCCGCACGGGCGCGTCCCATGCGCGAACACGTTGCGCGGCCCCCGGGGCAGCGCACCCCCGCTCCACCGCGCCAACCCCGCGAAGCGCCTGGGTTTCCGCCCGCGTAAAGCCCGTGGCCCATGCCTTGCTCTTGTGTCCGGATGCCACGCGATGACCGCGCGGCACGACGCAAGGAACACGGCCATGAACACCCAACCCGAAAGCTTCTACGACACGGTCCTCTTCGCGCTCGGCCCCGTCGTCCTCGGCTACGCCGCGTGCATGGTGGCGCTGCTCGTGTCGTACGCGCGCCCCTAACCACGCCCACGTGTCGGGGCCTGGACGGGATTCCTTGGGAAGAGATATAAGCAGAATACCGCGACAGGACCGCATTCTCTGAATGAGGGCCGCCGCGCACTCCGCGAAGTCACTCCCAAGCATTCCCCGAAAGGAAGTCCGACATGAGCTTCAGCTCAGGTGGTCGCCTCAATTGGTGGATGGGTGCAGTTGTCAGTGTCTCGCTGCTGGGTGCCTGTGGTTCGCCAGAGGAGCGGGCGGGAGAGGTTCCCGTCGAGGGCGAGACGGCGCGAGACGCGGTCGCCGGAGATGTCGCCGTGAAGTTGTCCACGCCGCGCCAGTCGCTGGCCGCGCGTGAGGGCGTGAGCGTGACGGTGACGCTCACCAACGTGTCGAAGGACACGGTGCGCCTGCTCAAGTGGCACACGCCCACGGAGGGGCTGAAGGAGGACCTGTTCGCCATCACCGTGGACGGCGCGGCGGTGGAGTACCAGGGCCGGCACTACAAGTGGGCCACGCCGGTGGAGAGCGACTTCCTGCGCATGGCCGCGGGCGAGAGCGTCTCGTACACGGTGGACCTGGGCGAGACGTATGACTTCTCGCGCACGGGCAACTACAGCCTGCGCTACGACTCGGACGCGCACGACTCCACCGTGGGCCACGAGGGCATCTCCCAGCTGCGCTCGGACAGCCTGAACCTCTTCGTCGAGGGCCGCCCCTTCGTCGACCTGGGCGCCGACCAGGACGGCACCGTCTCCTCCATGGCGCTGTCCACCGCGAACTGCACGGCCGCGCGGACGACGCAGGTGACGACGGCGTTCGCCAACGCGAAGACGATGTCCACGAACTCCATCAACTACCTCGTCAATGGAGTGCCGCCGTACCTCCGGTACACCACGTGGTTCGGGACGTACAGCGCGGCCAACAAGACCATCGTCCAGAACCACTTCAACGCCATCCTGAGCGGCTTCAACAACCAGTCGGTCATCGTCGATTGTGGCTGCACGGACAGCGCCTACGCGTACGTCTACAAGAACCGTCCCTACCGCATCTACGTGTGCAACGCCTTCTGGCCCGCGCCCGCGACGGGCACGGACTCCAAGGCCGGCACGCTGATTCACGAAATCAGCCACTTCACCGTGGTGGCGGACACGGACGACCACGCCTACGGACAGAGCGCCTGCAAGAGCCTGGCGAACTCCAGCCCGACGAACGCGCGCGACAACGCGGACAGCCACGAGTACTTCGCGGAGAACACGCCCGCGCAGTAGTGACGGGCCTCCAGTGACATGATGTGACGCGAAGCGGGGGCGCGGCCGGGCGCCCCCGTTTTGTTTTCCGGGCGGCGCGAGGCCTCGGGCCCCACGCCGTCTTCCGAGGGCGGAGGAAACCATGACGCGTGGACATGTGGGCCGCATCGCGCTGCTGACCCTGGCCATCACCGGGGCGGGCTGTGCGTCGCGCAAGGAAGAGACAGCGCCGCCAGCGGACGCGCGGCAACAGGAGGAGGCAGCCGTGGCGAAGACGCTGGAGTGCTCGCTGAGCGGCCCCGCGCAGGTGAAGGCGGGTGAGCCGGTGGAGCTGGTGTTCAAGCTCACCAACCCCACGAAAGAGCCCCTGTACGTGCTCAAGTGGCACACGCCACTGGAAGGCATCCGCAACAACATCTTCACGGTGACACGCGCGGACTCGGCGGCGGAGCTCTCCTACGGAGGTCCCATGATGAAGCGCGGGCCACCGGATGCGTCCTCCTACGCGACCATCGCCCCCGGGGAGTCGGTGGAGGGCACGGTGGACGCGGCGCTCGCATACGGGCTCCAGGAGCCGGGCACCTACCGCATCACCTTCCGGGGACCGCTGATGGACGTCACCTCCGACCAGGCGAAGGTCCCCGCCCTCGCGGGCGAATACCACGACGTGGCGCTGAAGTGCCCCGAAGTCGTCGTGACTGTCACGTAGGTCGCGAGGTGGAGGCGCTCGGGGCGCTCGCGCGCGGGCTACAGCGCGAGCACGCCCTGCACGGACTCCATCATCCGCACGCGCCGCTGGGTGACGGGGCTGCTGCCATCCAGCAGCGCCGCCGTCTCCGCCAGCACCTGCTCCAGCGGATAGCGCTTCACGTACGGGTCCGGCGTCGTCTGGCCGCCGGGCACCGTGGACTGCCAGCCCACCATCAAGTCAGTGGCGCCCTCCAGCGCGGCCTCCACGGCGGCGAACGCGAGCCGGCCCGCAATCATCCGGTCATGGTGGGTGGGACTGCCGCCGCGCACCAGGTGGCCCAGCACCATGCCGCGCGCCTCCACGCCCTTCAGGTCCTTCAAGCGCTCCTGGAGCCGCGAGACGAGCAGCGGCGTGGGCAGCTCCACGCCCTCCGCCTTCAGCACGAGCACCCGGCGCTTGGTGCGCCCCTCCGCGAGGTTGCGCCGCACCAGGTCCTCCAGCGCCTGGAGGATGTCCGCCTCGCCCCTGCCCTGCTCCCGGAACAGCACCGCGTCGGCGCCCGCGGAGACGGCCGCCGCCATCGCCAGGTAGCCGCAGTGCCTGCCCATCACCTCGACGATGAAGGCCCGACGGTGGGCGCGCGCGGTGTCGGAGATGCGGTCGCACGCCTCCACAATCGTGTTGAGCGCGGTGTCCACGCCGATGGCGGACGCGCTGCAGCCGATATCGTTGTCGATAGAGGCGGGAATTCCGACGATGGGCGTCTTGCACTCGCGCGCCAGCAGGTGCGCGCCAGTGAGGCTGCCGTTGCCGCCGATGACGACGAGGCCCGACAAATCCTCCAGCCTCCGGGCCGCGTCCGCGCGCCCCTCCGGCGTCATGAAGCGCTGGCTGCGGGCGCTGCCCAGGATGGTCCCGCCCAACTGGCCGCTCGCATCCAGCTCCGGCTCCGGCACCAGCGGGCCACCCTCGCCGTCGGGCCGGGTCAGCTCTCGGAAGCGGCCCTCCATCAACCCCTCGTAGCCGAACTCCACGCCCAGCACGCGCACGCCGCGCACCGCCGCCACGCGCACCAGGGCGCGCAGCGCCGTGTTCATCCCCGGCGAATCCCCGCCAGACGTCATCACCGCGAGTGTCCTGGCCATGAGCCTCTCCTCGTGCGTGTTCCAGCGCGGGACGCCGCGAGCGTCCGTGAGGCCTCACCATAGCGCGAGGAACACGGCCCCCGTGAAGCTCAGCCCACCACCAGCCGCGCGCGCTGCCGCGCCGGACGGATGTGCGCCCGCGCCCCCGCGCCGAAAACCAGGAAGTCCTCTTCCATCCCGTCACTGAAGATGACGCCCCCCGACGGCATCCTCGACTCCAGCACCAGCTCCTGCTCCTCCGTCACGAAGCCGCCCACCACCTCCGCGCCCGAGTGACGACTCACGAAGGGCTCGCGCACCACGAAGGCCAGCCGGGGCTCCTCCCACCCCAGCCGCCACGGCGCGCCCGGCACGCCGCCCGTCTGCGCGGTGAGGCTCCGGGCCAGGGTGAAGATTGAGGACAGCCACCCGCTGGAGCCCGCCCCCGTGGACACCAGCACGCCACTGGACGACTGCGACTCCTCCTGTCCGCCATGGCTCAACCTGTAGCGCGCCGACACGTGCGTCCGGGCGCCGATGAACAAGTCATTGAAGGCCAACAGCCGCTGCCCATCCTCCAGCCGGGCCTCCGCCAGCGTGACGCCGCGCAGCCGGGCCTTGCCCTCGAGCACCTTGCGCACCGCGCCACGCGCCCCCGCAACTTCGTAGGGCAGGAGCACGCCATCGAAGCGCTCCGGGTCCGGATTCACGCCCACCAGCGGCTGCTCCCCCACGTACTTGGCCACGTTCGCCACCAGCCCGTCCTGCCCGGCGACCACCACGATTTCCTTCCCGCTGAAGAGGAAGGTGGGCACCAGGCCCCGGTCCACGTGCTGCACGGGAAGCCCCACGTCCAGCGAGTCGCGGAGCCGGTCCACCGCGCGCACGTAGGCTTCGTCCTCGCGCTCGAACTCCTCGAAGTCCTGCCCGGCGTGCTCCACGTAGAACTTCGCCTGCTTCTTCGTGTTGAAGCGCTCCACCAGCCCCGCCAGCCGTGTGCGGCGGGTGACGAGCAGGATTTTCTCGAACATGGCCCGGCCCTCCCCTCGTGGTGACTCAGCGCTCGCGGGCAGGCCCCTGCGTGGCATTCCGAGGGGTGTCCCTCGGCGGCTTCGCACCCGCGTTCATCAGCGAGTTCAAGAGGTCCGGAGACACGTTCAGCTCGCCGATGCGGTGCGCGTTCTCCGCCATCTCCCGGAAGGCGAGCGCGATGTTCAGCGCAGGGTCCCCGCCGCTCGCGGACGTGGCCATCAGCGTCTTCCAGTCCACCCCGCGCACCGGCGCCAGCGTCTTCTCCAGCGCGTAGGCCCGCGCGTCGGCGGCCTGCTTCTCGTTCTGCGCCCAGCGCTCCATCAGCGCCGAGCGCTGCTCCTCCACCGCGATGTCCCCCGCCATCTTCGCCTCGCGAATCTGCCGCTGCCGCTCCTGCACGGCCAGCTCCGTCGCCAGCTCGCTTTCCTTGATGCGGCGCTCCTGCTCCACCGCCGCGTTGCGCCGCGCGTAGATGGCCTCGTCCGCCTGGCGCTGCAGGCCCTCGCGCGCATCGGCCTCCAGCGCCCGCGCCATCTCCGGCGTCGGCTTCGCGGACAGGAGCGAGAACGCCATCACCTCCACCCCCAGCGCCCGGATGGGCTCCGCCGCCGAAAGCGACGCCAGCACCTGGGCTTCAATCGTCTGCGCCCCCACCAGCACCTCGCGCAGCGCCATCCCCTGCACCACCGTGCGCGCCCGCACCTGCGCCACCTGCACCAGCCGCTCCGGCAACTTCTCCGGGTCCTCCGAGCGATACCGCCCCGACGGCCCCAGCGAGTAGTCCAGGAGCGACGACAGCTTGCGCGCGTCCGCCACCCGGTACGTGAGCTGCCCCTGCAGCGTCACCGCCTGGAAGTCCCGCGTGATTTCGTTGAACGCGAAGGGCACGTCCACGCTCGACAGCGGCACGCTCACCAGCGTCGCGGACGGCTTCCAGTAGAAGAACGAGAGCCCCGCCCCCTCTCGCACCACCTGTCCCCCCTCGAACTGCATCACATACGACGTCGGTGCCGCCTTCATGTACCCGATGACCATGCGCCCGCCCTCGCTGCTTCGTGTACCTTCGACACATACTTAGTGTCCAATTAACACAAAATCAAATCAAAGCGACGGAGCGGTCCACCGGCCCACGCGCGGTCGGCGCCCGTCACCGCGAAGCGGGAGGCCGTGCGTCGCCTCGACAGGGGTCCAGGGCGAGGATGCGCTGCTCGGCCACCCCACTCCCGGCCCGGCACGTCATCACCGCGTCAGGGTCGATTCCCGAGCCGCTGAAAATCCGGGGGCGACAAAAGAAGGTCTTCAGTCGTGGACGAATGGGGCGCGCGTGCGCAGGGTTGCGGGGAAGCCCTGGTCCGGTTCCTTCGGGACGAAGTCGGCGGTGAAATCGCCAGGAGCAGCATGCCTCGACACCAAGGGACGACTCGACGCCCCAGGCTGGGAAGCCACGCGACACACCCGCTCGGGCGAATCATGCCGCTCGCGGCCCGCCGCCCCCGGCCCCGTCCTTGCAAATCCACGGGAGGGGACATGCCATGCACATCGCGGTGATTTCGGACCTCCACCTGGGCAGGCGCGACGTGGCGGACCATTTCGGCCACGAGGACTCCGCCTTCGCCCGCTTCCTGCGCGTGCTGGAAGGCAACTTCGAGCGCATCGTCCTGCTGGGCGACATCTTCGAGACGCTCACGTCCCGGGCTCCTGGCCACCATGCGGCCGAGCTGGCCGCCGCGCGCGCCGCCCATCCGGAGCTGGTGCGCCGCTTCGCCGAGCCGAGGTACCACTACATCCACGGCAACCATGACCTGGTGGCCGGCGCGGTGCTCGGCGCGCCCGAGCAGCTGGTGCTCGAGGCCGACGGCGTCAGGATGTTGTTCACCCATGGGCACCACCACGACTGGGTCATCCGCAAGGCGCGCTGGTTCTCGGAGGCCGCGGTGTGGACGGGCGCGTGGCTGCGGCGCATGCACCTGCGCGCGATGTTCCGCATGTTCCAGGCCATGGACGCGCGCCTGATGCACGCGGTGCCGGACCCGGCGCGCTGCACCTTCCAGCAGTGGGCCCTGGCTCGCGCCAGCGACAGCGCCGCGGACATCGTCGTCACCGGGCACACCCACCTGGGCATGCGCGTGGAGCACGGCAGCCGGCTGTTTCTCAACAGCGGAACCTGCTCGGAGGGCCAGTTCTCCTTCCTCAGCCTGGACACCCGCGCCGGCCAGTACGCGCTGCACACCACCTGGTAGTGCACAGGCCGGCCGGACGCGGAGGGGGCGACG
This sequence comes from Myxococcus sp. CA033, assembly GCF_013336625.1. NCBI lineage: Bacteria > Pseudomonadati > Myxococcota > Myxococcia > Myxococcales > Myxococcaceae > Myxococcus > Myxococcus sp. CA033. The sequence continues at coordinate 341,245 of NZ_JABUMU010000002.1, forward strand.
GGCCGGGCCCCCTCACGTTCCGCTCGCTCCCACCCGGGACGGGCGAAGTAACATCGCCGGATGTTCAGGCGGCTCACCCAAGCGCTCCGGCTTCTCGCGCGGAGCATCCCGGGTCCGAGCTCCGACGAAGGGTCTCCACGCGGCGGCGAGGTACCTTCCGAGGAGGCTCCGGACCGCGCCCGCCGAGCACCCGCCGCCCGCCGCGCCTCGCAAGCTCCGGACCGCGCGGCCCGCTACTTCGACCTGCACGACGACTTCCGCACCCCGGACCGGCGCGAGCTGAGCGACCCGGTGTCCCTGGACGGGCGGAAGATGAACTCCGTCTGGTTCTTCACCTCCGGCGCCGCCGTGCCGCACCGGGGCCGGCTGAAGCTGACCGCCGAGCCCCCCGGCCGCCCCCTCGACTTCTCCCTGGCGGGCGCGGGCCTCACCCCCGTCGTCCACGCCTCCGTGGCCGCCATCTTCAGGGAGCTCGCCCCCGACGACGTGCAGCTCATCCCCGTGGAAGTCGAGCGCGAGCCGGAGTCGTTCTTCATCCTCGTCGCCACCCGCCTGGTCCGCTGCCTGGACGAGACCGCCTGCGCGGAGGTCTCCCACTACACCGCCGAGGACGGCCCCCCCGAGCGCGTGGGTCACTACCGCACCGTTCGCGGCCTGCGCATCGACCCCGTGAAGACCGAGGGCGCCCGGGTGCTGCGCACGTGGGGCTGGCCCGTCAGCCTCATCGTCTCCGAGGGAATCAAGGAGGCCCTGGAGCACGCCGGCGTCTCCGGCGTCCGCTTCGCCGAAGTCACCCCTCCAGCCGCCCCCCGCAAACGCCGCCGCAAGTCCCGGAGCAAGCCGCGCCGGGGCTGACCCACCCGACTTCCAGAGTTTGATGCCCAAAGTGCTTGACACCGAGGGGTCGTGAACTTGTGGGGTAGGTAAACCAACTGTATCTTTCTCGCCTTACAGCTAATTCCTGAGGCGAAAGTTGGACAGGCTCGACGCGCCAGTGCCGGTTCCCGCAGAGGACGTTTACTTCGGGAAATACAGAATTCTGCAACGGCTCGCGGCGGGTGGGATGGCGCACATCTTCCTGGCCTCCATCGACGGGCCGGACGGCTTCTCCAAGCCGTGCGTCATCAAGCGGGTGCTGCCGGAGTACGCGAACCTGGAGGCGTTCAGCCGGATGTTCGCGGACGAGGCGAAGGTCGCCGCGCTGCTGACCCATCCGAACATCGTGCAGGTCTTCGACTTCGGGAAGATTGATGGCCAGTACTACCTGGCCATGGAGTGGATTCAGGGCCAGGCGTTGGACCGGGTGCTGCGGCACGCGTGGAAGTCGCACTTCCCGCTGGGCCAGCGGGTGGCGGTGGACGTGGGCATCGCCGTGGCGGACGCGCTGGCGTATGCGCACTCGAAGACGCTGCCGGACGGCACGCCCCTGAAGCTGGTGCACCGCGACGTCACGCCGGGCAACGTGCTGGTGTCGCGCGACGGCATCGTCAAGCTGGCCGACTTCGGCATCGTGAAGAGCGCGGTGAACGTCGAGCGCACCAGCGTGGGCGTGGTGAAGGGCAAGTACGCGTACATGTCCCCGGAGCAAATCACCAACCGGGAGTTGGACCACCGCTCGGACCTCTACTCCCTGGGCATCGTCCTCTACGAAGCGTCCACCGGACGCCGGCTGTTCAAGCGCGAGACCGTGGAGCAGACCATCATCGCCGCCACCCAGGTGCAGGTGACACCGCCTTCACAGGTGTCACCGGGTTTCATGCCGGAGCTGGAGCGCATCATCCTGCGCCTGCTCGAGAAGGAACCCGACGCGCGCTACCAGAGCGCCCGGGAGCTGGCCATGGACCTGGAGCGCTTCCGCGCCGCGCAGAACTGGACGTCGGGCGGGCGCGAGCTGGCCACGCTGGTGACGTCGCTGTTCCCCGCCGACAAGACGGGCCACCACAACACCGCGCTGTCCGCGTTCGGCTCGTCATCCACCAGCGGCATGTCCAGCGGCGGCGTGCCCTTGGAGCGCACGCCGAACCCCAGCGTGCGGCTTGGACCTCCCGTGGAGGAGCGGACCTCTCCCACCACGCGCGGCCCGGTCGCGGACGCCGCGCTGGCCATCCCCGTGGACCTGGCAGAGCCGCCGTTCCCCTGGCCCATCGTGTTGACCGCGGGAGCCGCGGCCTGCGCCAGCGCCTTGTTCTGGTACTTCGTCGCCTGAGAATGACGGCCTTCGTGCCCGGGCTGACGTGGCGCATGCGGTGAGACCGAGAAGCGGATGAAACAGAAGACCTGGATTGCCGTCATCGTCGTCGGAACACTCGCCGTCAACGCCATGGCGTACGTCGTGATGCGCAAACGCCGCGCGACGGAGGCCATTCCCGCCACCGCCTCTGTCACGCCGCCCCGGCCTCCGTCAGCGACGACCGCGCCGCCACCGCCCGACCCCGTCACCGCCCCGCCGGTGGATGACGCGAGCGAGGGACTGGCCCGCGCGCGCCGGGCCGCCGGACTCGCCGCCCTGGAAGACCGCGACTACGACACCGCCGTCAGCGAGTTCACCGAGGCGCTGAGCCTGCGCAAGACGCCCGGCGGAGACCTGGTCGAGCTGTTGCGCATCGCCACCGACCTCCAGTCGCGCGAGCGCAGCCGGGGACGCGGAGAGCAGGCCAAGGCGACCCGGGAGCCCCCGACGCGGCAGACCGCCCGCTCGCGCGCCTCCAGGGCCGCCGCCGCTCGCGCGCAGCAGCAGCAACCCAGGGAAGAAACCACCGTGCTGGAGGAGCCTCGCGGCGGTCTTCTGCTGGTGACGTCCACGCCGCCGGGCCTCGTGGTGCAGGTGGATGGGAAAGCCGTGGACCTGACGCCCGCGCGACTGCCCCTGCGCGCGGGGACGTACCGCGTGGCGCTCGCACAGGGCGACCGCCGGCTGGTGGAGGAGACGGTGGAGCTGGAGGAGGACGGTGTGCGCTCCATCAACCGCGACCTCAGCGAGCAGCTGGCCCCACCACCGCCCGTCGCCGCGAAGCCCGCAGCGCCCGCTCCCCCCGTCGCCGCGCCCGCCGCCGCCGTGGAGCCTCCGCCCACGTCCGTGGCCACCGCCGCGGTCGCGAAGAGCGCCGCGACGGGCAGGGGTGAGCTCGACATCACCTCTCCGTCCCTCTACGGCGAGGTCTGGGTCAACAACCGTCCCTATGGCTTTCCCCCGCTCGTCGCCCAGAACCTCCCCGCCGGCCCCGCCCGCGTGGAGGTCCGCGTCAACGGCGAGGTGAAGCGTCGCATGAGCGTCGAGGTCGAGCCGGGTCGTCGCACGGCCGTCCGGGTGCGCTGAAGCCCCGCCGCGCACCGCTGTCTCCCCTTCCTTTTCAGACGCGGGCCCTGGCCGCCCACGCCCCGTCCTTGCCCAGAGGTCCGCCCCCCATGCCGTTCCGCCCTCGCTGGCCCCGCCCCGTCCTGCTCTCGCTGCTGCTCTCCGCCACGCCCTCCGCCCTCGCCCAGTGGGAGCCGGAGACCTCCGAGCCCACCACCGAGGCCGAAGTCGCTCCCCCGCCGCCCGCGTCGGGACAAGAGGAGCTGCCGCTCGACGAAGAGTCGGACGTGCACAGCCAGGTGGCCTCGTTCGCGATAACCAAGCTGCGCGACTCGCCCGCCGTGGTGACGTCGATGACGACGGAGGAGATTCGCAACTCGGGCGCGCGCGACTTGATGGACCTGCTGCTCCAGGTGCCGGGCTTCTTCTTCGGCGTGGACGTGCAGGGCGCCGTCGGCCCGGGCTTCCGAGGGCTGTGGGGCTACGAGGGCAAGGTGCTGCTCGTCGTCGATGGCAAGGAGCTCAACGAACAGCTCTACTCGACGATGCAGTTGGGCAACGAACTGCCCATCGAGCTGATTGAGCGCATCGAAGTCGTACGCGGCCCCGGCTCGGTCATCTACGGCGGCAACGCGGAGCTGGCCGTCATCAACGTCATCACCCGGGGCGTGCAGGGCAGCACCGACTTGATGGTGTCCGGCACGTACGGGCAGATGGAGAAGGTCAACGGACGACGGAGCCTGACGCTGTCGGGACGCAAGGTCTTCGAGTCCGCGCCAGGCCTGAGCGTCTTCGCGTCCGCGTCGCTGGGCCAGGGCCAGCGCAGCGATGCCCTGTTCCAGGACTTCTTCGGCAACACGGCGGAGATGGGCGGCAACACCAAGCTCAACCCGACGACGGTGCAGGCGGGCGTGGGCTACCGGGACCTCCAACTGAGCGTGCTGTACCAGCGCTTCGCCACGTCGGCCATCATCGCCTTCGACGAGGTGCTGGACGCCCCCGCGGCCACCGACTTCGAGTCCTTCCACGCGGAGCTGAGCAACCGGTTCCGTCCGAGTGAGCGGGTGGAAATCATCCCCCGCCTCAACCTGACACTCTCCGAGCCGTTCCGCGACGCGGACCAGGCCTCCGAGTTCTATTACGAGAAGCGGGTGATGCGGCTGCGCGGCCGGACGATGGCGCGCTGGGCGGCGCTGGACTTCCTGCAGCTCACCGGCGGCGTGGACGTGGCGTCGGACCAGGGCAAGCTCAGGGGTCCCGCGGACGTGGGGCTCCAGACGGCCTTCGGCGAGGACGGCGCCACCAGCGTCTCGTACCTCAACGTCGCGGGCTTCGTGGAGGCGTTCTCGGAGAACCCCATCGTCACGGTGGTGGCGGGCGCGCGGTATGAGAACCACAGCGACTTCGGCAGCTCGTTCGTCCCCCGGCTGGTGCTCTTGCGCGGCTTCGGTCCGTTCAGCGCCAAGGCGCTCTTCAGCCGCGCGTTCCGCGCGCCGGGCATCGAGAACATCAGCCTGGGCGCGGACGTGAAGCCCGAGCGCACCACGGTGTACGAGTTGGAGGGCACGCTGCGCTTCGGTGACGGCCACGCGCTGAGCGCCAACGCCTTCGACGTGGGCGTGTCGGACCCCATCATCTACTCGTACGACGCGGCGACGAACGAGGAGGCGTACCGCAACCTGGGACGGCTGGGCAGCCGGGGCGTCGAGCTGGACTACCACGTCAAGGGGAGCTGGGGCCGCGTCGCGCTCAACTACTCGTTCTACGCGCCGTCGGGCCGCAACGACGTGGCGGACTACCAGGTGCCCGGGCACTCCAACGCCTTCACCGGCATGCCCACGCACAAGGCCTCGCTGTCGGGCAGTCTCAAGGTGCAGCCATGGCTGTCCGTGAATCCCACGGCGGTGCTCGTGGGCCGGCGCTTCGCGGTGGACGTGCCCGACGACAACGGCGACTCGGCGGTGGAGGAGCTGCCCACGCAGCTCTTGCTCAACCTCTACGTGCGCGCGGAGGACGTGGGCACGAAGGGGCTGGAGATTGGCGCGGGCGTCTACAACCTGCTCGGCACGAACTTCCGCATCGCCCAGCCGTACAATGGCGGCCACGCACCGCTGCCCGTGTTCTCCCGCGAGTTCCTCGTCAAGCTCAGCTACCTGTTCGACCCGGGCCTGAGCGAGCTGTAGTCACGCCCCCGAGCCGGGTCCCACGCGGGCCCGGCCCCCGGACGCCGCCCCGAGCTCGGAAGCAGCCCGCGCGAGGCCGTCAGGCATGTCGCTCCCCAGACTCCGAGCCGCTGGCCCGTTGAACGGTGGGCCTCAGCGTCTCGGGAACTCACGGGAGAACACAGGCATGAACACCTCGCGAGAGGGGCCGGACTCGCGAGGGCGCCCACACCATCGCGACGCCTGTTCATCGTCATTGTTCGGGTCTCTTCGGTCCCATTCTCGGGAACTTGTGGGGGCGCCTCGCGACGGGAGCGGACTCCCTCTCCTGCTCGTCTTGACTCGCGTCGTCTTCGACAGGAGCCGCGTCGTCTTCGACAGGAGCCGCGTCGTCTTCGACAGGCGCCGCGTCGTCTTCGACAGGGGCCGTGCCGTCTTCGACAGGGGCTTCGTCGTGGTTCACGTCGCGCCTGCGCTTGGTGCGCGCGCGCCCCCGGGCCACGCCCTCTTGAGCGGTGGTGGAAGAGGACAGGGAATTCGAGGAGCTGGCGACTTGCACCTCCTTGCAGCGCTGGCACAGCCCCTCGAGCCTCCCGCGCAGATAGGCCAACGTCTTCGGCGCGTACACGTCCAGTTGGCCCAGCTCTGTTCCCAGGAGTATCTCGCCGTCGCTGTTCCGCGGGAGCACGAGCCTGCGGAACTGGCGACTCTCCACGCGGTCAATCAGCGCCCGCAGGTCCTCGTCGAGAATCGCCGTGTTCTGCGCATAGGTGGCATCGGACCAGCGCCCCATCGCCGGTGACGTCCCGCCCGAGATGCGCAGCGTCCGCAGGGGGACGACATTGGGAACACCCACGACGCTCGTGCTGGAGTCCTCAAGGACGGACGGAGCCCGCTGCATCGCCTCCGAAACCTCCTGCACGTAGAGGTCCTCCTGATTGCGCGTCACCACCGACGGCACGAGCAGGGTCAACCGGGGGACGACCCGCACCTTCCCCAACTGGGCGTTCGCCCAGTCGATGAGTTCCTGGACCTTCTTCTGCAAATGAGCCCACGTCCTGGGCGCGCCCTTCGGCAGGTTGGCGACCCCCGTGCCGATATCCAGCGTGTTGGACGCGAGGTTCCACGGCACGACGAGCGTCGTGTACAGGCCCTGCGTCAGGAGCCGGAGTGCCTCTGCGCAGTCGTCGTCGATGGCCTGCTGGTTCCTGGCGAAGTCCGTGTCGACCATGCCCACGCCGGGCACCCAGCACGTGCGCACCCCGAGCGCGTTCGGGTTCATGCGGATGATGGCCTGCGTACTGCTCTGGAAGTGTTTGTTCTTCTTCGACGCGTCGTTCTCACCGAAGAGAAAGAGCCCCCGTGGATGCCGGGTCGGCGTGTCGTGCTTGAAGTGGTTCGTGCTCGGCCAGAGGCACACGGGACCGGTCATCGCCGGGTCCGTCGAGGAGCCCCCCGCGCTCGAAGCCGTGCTGGACGAAGACGTGGCCGCTGACTGCGCGAGGGCCCTCAGCGCCCCTTCTCCACCTCGGCGGCGCCGCACGGCGAGGGCGGCGTACCGCTCGGGCGACCCCGCCACCGCGGGCCCCAACCCCTCCTCCGGGCATACCGCCTCGTAGTGCGCGTTCCTCAAATTGGCGAGCCGCAGCAGGGGCGCCGCCTCATGCCCCTCCTCACGGGGCACGAAGTCCACCTCGTCGCTCCAATATGCGCGGGCGCTCGTCCTGGCGAAGGTCTGGAAACGCACGCGGAACAGGTTGGAGACCGCCGCCAGCACCACATGGTCTCCCCACACACCGTCCCGGCTCATCGCCCGCAGGTACTGACTCCAGGCATCCACCCCGTTGACGCGCCGGTACGCCAGCTCGTTCGGCCAGCCCGCCCGATGCCAGTCGAGCAGCAAACCCATGTCCCGCCGGAACGTCTCCACCGACACGGGCCCCACCCGTGCTCCACCGCCCCCTCCCCGCCCGGCGAGCAGGTCGTCCAGGTGATTGACCGCCAACTGGCGCACCGTGCCGTGGTGCCGCTCGTCGCCGAAGAGAAGCTGAGCCAGTGAGCGGAAGAGGCAGTCACCTCCCCCTGCGTTCGGCTCGCGCCGCTGATGGAGGGACGTCAGGTGTTCATCCATCGAGATGGCCCGGACGGCGCTCCTGCGCCCTCCATCCGACTCCAGGGTCGGCCGCCTGCCCCAATAGGCCGCCGTGTCGAAGCCCTCCGCCCGGAGCGCGACGAGCGTCAGACGCACTTGCATGGCATCCGCCACCAGGCTGCCGGACCGCTCGTGCTCGGCCTCACCGACCTGGGCCGCCGCCTCCAGAATCTGGTCGAGCGCCCTGGCCGCCACCTCGTCGGACTCCGTGGACTTCTGGTAGGCGAGACACAACGCCTCCAGCCTCCGCATCTCCTCGGAGCCCCTGAGCGCCTCCGGGACCTCGGGGGGCAGGGCGGTCTCCTCGACGACCAGCTTTTCGCGCCCGTCGTAGACGAGCCTCAAATCAGAGACGAGCGGCATGTGGTCGCTCATCTTCTTCGCGTCCGCCATCAGGTCGACCCAACGCGCGTCGTCGCTGCCCTTCAGCGTGACACCCGCGCCGCGCAGATGCCCGAAGATGCGCTCCTCCTCCTCCAGCCGCGCATCCTCCCTCTGGATGAGCTGCCAGAAAGGTCTCAGGTGCTCGAGCAGGAGCTCGCCGTGGATGCGAAAGAGCTTTCGCTCCTTGTCAGTGGCGAGGACCATCGGGAACGGGATGACGAAGACCGAGGCCTGCTCCAGCCTCCAGCCATCCGTGCGCGGCGAGTACACGAGAATCTTGTCATAGCCACTCGCGCCATAACGTTGCTGGGGCGAAGTCGCGAACGACTCGATGAGCCCCAACACATCCTCGACGGAGTTGAGCAACGATACCGGCTCGCCGCGCTCCGTCGTGGAGGGGTTGAACGGAAGGGCCTTCACCGCCGTGTTCAGCAGCGCGCGCAGGGACTGCTTGGAGCCACTGCCAAAGTCGTGGTCCGCATCGGACGCCCAGGCCGTGAAATCACTCACCGCGAGGGTGGAGCGCTCATCGGCCAGTGCGTAGAGATGACTGGCATTCGCGCCGGGCCCCAGCAGCGTATCGAAGAACCGGTGGAACGAGAGCTTCGGCTTGCAGTCGGCGATGTACGGAGTGCCATCGGGCGCGAGGCCTTTTTTGGGCCTCGCGGTGTCGATGTTCAAGTCGGACAGGACGATGCCCAGGGCCTTGGCCTGGCGCTCGGCCTTGCAGTACTCGAGGAAGGCTGAAAAGTCCTTGCCCCGGGCAGGCCCATTGTCAGCCTTGGGCGAGGGCGGATGCCACGCGATGACGCCTATCTCCGGAGCCGCTTTCACCTTGGCGAGCCGCACCGGAATCCGCAGGGGCTCTCGCTTGCTGAAGAGGCTCCCGGCCTCCTTCTCTCCACGCGCCAGATAGGTGCTGACGTAGGAGACGGCCTCCTGGTCGATGCTCACCTTGGAGGCGCGCCACAGGACACCGTACGCCTCATCCTGCGTATAGAGCCCCTTGACGGCCCCTTCGGGCACCTCTCGGGGCCACGACTCGTAGACCTCCACATGACGGGCCCGGCACTGGGCGTTCAGCGCATCGCGGATGCGCAAGAACTCGCGCAACCCCGCATGGGTCGACGGCCCGTCTTCGGTCTCGTTCTTGCGCCGGGCATAGGCCGCGAGCTTCGACTGATAGAGCCGATTGAGATGCTCGGTATTTGAACGAGACAGGATTTGTTCGAACTCGAACTCGCGCCCCTGCTTCCTGGAACGCGGCACCTCCTCCTTCGCGATGCTGAAGATGAACCCCTTGAAGAGTTCTCCGCAGTACGCGAGGAGCTGTTCGACGGCGAACTTCGCGAGCTTGTCGCGAGCAGTCCGCTCAGCTCCGAGTTCCGCATCCTCTCTCTCGGTGGGTGAGTAGCGCGGCGCGAAGGGCTGGAGCCAATCGTAGTACTCCTCTTCCACGAGCAACCGCACACAGTACGGGTGAAACTCCGCGATGAGCTTCGGGGTCTTGCGCTTCACATCGATTTCGGTCGCGACGAGCCGCGCGGCAGGGGCATCATCATCATCATCATCATCCGGCCCACCGAAGCGATCGATGAGCAGGGGCTCGCAAGCCTCCCATGCGGTTTCGATGCTCTCATTGAGTTCGTCGAGCCTCTCGGCATCGAGTTCTTGCGTCGTTTCGCTCCAATCCGGGTCAGGTGCTGATTCGGCCGTGACACCCGGCCAGATGGCTCTGCGCACTCTCGTGGCGAAGATTTTCGCCAGGTCATTGGCGAACTCCGATTGCCACTCCCGGACAGCGGCATCCTCGGCATCCTGGGGGGCGACGTTCCTGACGGCGCTCGCGGCGGCCTTCTTTCTATAGCGCTTGGGCACCGGGAAGCGCTCCCACAGCGCGGTCAACGAATCGCCGCGCACGCGATTCGGCGGTGGCGGCACCGGTGGCTTGGGCTCAACCAGACGCTGGCCCCCCTTCTTCTTCAGCTCCAGGATGGTGACGAGGTCCGGGTTCGCCGCCCGGATGACGTGCGCCAGGGCGTCGATGGTCCACTGCTTGCGGACCGCGGGGGTTCCGCTCGGCCCTCCTCCCAGGTCCGCGATGTTCCACAGGAGCACCCGGAGCGGGAAGCTCCGGTCGAGCACGGGCGCGTCAGCCACGGTGGTCTCCGCGCCGAGCGGGACACTCCGGACCTCGGACCGCGCGTCCCTCAGCGCTTCGGGTGGCGACTCCAGGGGCGGGATGACGACTTCGGAGGAGGACACATCGAGCATCTGCGCATGCATCTGCTCGTTCGACAGCCGGTGCGAGTCCGTTGAGTCAAGGCTCTCCAGCACCTTGTCGTACTCATCCCCCATGAGCGAAGCGAGGGTTTCATCGTCATCGGAGACCGCCTGGGCCTCCACGTCGATGGGTGGGAGTTCGTCATCATCGCCGAGCGGCTGGAGGTCCGCGTCGTCATCGTCGTCGACCGGCTGGACCTCATCGTCCACATCGTCCCAATCGTCACCGTCGGCGGCGGCCCAGTCGTTGTCATTCCCCTCGGCGGGGACGACAGGCAGGGGAGTGCCACAGGCGGCGCACCGGGGAGCGGCCTCCGCTCCGTCGTCCATGACTTCAGCGCGGCAGTTCGGGCATCGCATCGCGAAAGGCTCCCTGGATTACGAACGGTGAAGCAGGCCCAGCGCGGCGCGGGTCGCCTCGTCCACGTCACCGCTCGGAGGCAGCCCGAGCGCGTACTGAAACCACTCGACGGCCAGACGCGTCTTGGGCCCCAACTCCCCCTGCTCGCCTCCGCAGGAGAACCCCAGGTTCTCCAGGCGCTCCCGCAGCCCCTCCGGCGCGCTCGTCGACCGCAGCGCGACGAAGCGCAGCGTCAGGCGGCGCTCATCGGGGCGACCGGGCGCCACCGTCACCTCGCCCCTCACCGCGCGCTCCGGCAGCACCTGCACGACGCGCCCCTCGTCATCCGTCACGCCCTCCTGCGCGGGCAGCTCCTCCTCGTCATCCAGCCACACCTTCAGCAGATAGGGCTGGTGCGCGCGGGGTTGGTGCGCGCCGTCGCGCAGCACCAGCACCAGGGCCAGGGGAATGCCAATCCGGTGCACCACCTGCCGGTAACCTGTCTCCACGGTGACCCACTCCCGGGCGAAGGGCCGCGCCACGACGCGAGTGCCCGGCGCGGGTGCCACGTCGGACGCGAGCGCTTGTCCCGTTCGCGCATCCACGAGGCGCGATGGGCGCACTCCCCACCTCGCGGCGAGGACCGTGAGAGACTCGGTCCCCTCGCACGTCCAGGTGAGCGCCTTGGGCTGGGACGCCGGCCCCCATCTCGCGCTGGCTCCCGCCTCGCGAGGTGGCAGCTCCAACGCGCCGAGCACCCGCCACAGCGCGGGCTCCACGTCGAGCAACCGCAGGCGATAGCGGCCTTCCTCCAACCCCTCGAACAGCGCGACGCCCTGCTCATCCGTGCGCGTGCGCAGGGCTTCATCCCCTGTCAGCCGCGTCAGCTCGAGCGCCACGCCCGACAGCGGCGCCTCCCGGTCATCGACGACGACCACCTCCACCTGGCCCTTCCTGGACTCGAGTGGACAGGGGGCAATGGCGGCATCCGTCCCGGACGTGGGGAGTGGCATGGCAGTGGGTCCTCGCTCAGGCGTGCGTGTCGGGTCGGCCTGGGCGGCGGCGACATGCCCGTGCGACTCCGGTCAGGTGTCGGTCCCAGGCGGAGCATGGAGGAGGCGAAATGCCTCTTCCTTCCGTCGGTTCTGGAGGACCACGTCCTCGCGGCGGCGGCGCTCGTTCACCACCCTGCGAAGGCGCGCGACAGGGTCCGAGACGCCCGCGTCATCCAACCAGGTTCGCATCCAGGCATGAGGGCGTTGCTCCTCGAAGTCCGCGCCCAGCGACTCGGCGAGGCTGACGTAGAGCCGCACGTCCTCGAGCGCGAGGATGCCCCGGTCCACCGCCCGGCGAACCACGGGCCGCAGCCGCTCCCGCGTCCACGCCGGCTCCACACGAGCAGGCCCGGGCACGACAAGAGCCTGCTCCGCGAGAAGGTCCCCGACCCGCTGCTCGACCCGCGCATCCTCCGCGGAGAGCCGCAACGTGGTGATCTGCGACTCACGAATCCGCAACAACGGAGACACCCACGCCGGTGAAGTGACGCAGGATTATTTCCAGGACATCAGAGGAAAGCAAGGTACGGAGGCGTCTCGGACGGATTCATCCGGCGACGAGTCCTCCGCGACGAGGCAGGTGAAGACAGGCCTCCGCGTGGCGGACGACCAGGTGCCCGGGCACGCCAACGCCTTCACCGGAACGCCGCCTCGGCGGTAGAGGAGTTGCCCACGAGCGGTCGAGCAATCTGACCTCGTGGGTTTCACCGGAACACGAGGCGGAAGGACGCGCCGCCTCCGTTGCGGGACTCGTGAGGGACGCTTTATCGTTTCGCCTCAGTCCTGGAAGCACGGTTGCGCGGGGGGCCAGGAATTCAGGCTCGATAAGGCACCCCTTTGTTGATCATCCGTGACGAGCAGAAGCAGGTCTTCCAACAGGAGTCGCGTCGACGGTTCGAGGTCCTCCTCGCCGCCTTCCTGCGAGAGCACTACCCCGCGGCCCGCCGCATGGCACCCGAGCAGCTCTCCGGGTTCGTCCACACGCAGGTCAGCAAGGCCGGGCCCTATGGGCTGGTGAGCCGGCGCGGCGCGGCGCTGTTCGTGGCGGCCGCCTGGCATCTGGGTGACGGCTTCGACCTGCGGTTGCGCGGAGGAAAGCGGCCCATCTTCGGCCGCGACACGTTCCCCTCTGAGCGCGAGGCGATGCTTGAGGACCTGCTCCACGAGTTGGGCGCGGGCGTGCCCGCCGGAGAGGGGGCCGGACGATGAGCGACACCTTCGACGATGACCCGCGCTCCAGACCCCCGTTTCGTCCCGCCCCTTCGTCCTCGAAGCCCCCCCATGGAGAGCCGCCCCACAAGCAGAGGACCCCCGCGAGTGGCACCTTCCCGCCCCCGTTGGAGGACGAGCCGAACCTGACGGACGACAGCGACTCCGAGACCGAGGCCGTCGTCCCAGGAGAGTGGCGCCCCTCCACCCGACTGAAGGGGCCCAAGGCCCTGGACGGTGGACAGAAGCGCGTTCACGGGAACTGGGATCCGCCTTCGGGCTCGGAAAGCGACGACAGCGACGACGACAGTGATGACGACAGTGGGGACGACTCCCAGTCCCCCATCATCCACGACAAGAAACGCACTCGGTACAGATACGCGCGGACAGGAGAGCCCGAGTACCCATTCTTCCCTCCGCGGGCGTCGTCCTCGATGGACGTCGACCTGGTGGTCCTCCCCTGCGACCCCCCTTCACCGCCCCCCTTCGTCCCTGAGATGGAGGAGGACGAGGGCCCCGAGGAGACGGAGGGCTGGTTCTATGCCACCGCCAGCAAGTACGAACCCGATGACACAGGGGAGCGCGCCCTGGTGTGGTTGGACCTCGTCGAGGAGGAGTGGTTCGACGAGCGCGCGGAGCTGGAGCGACAGGAGTTCCATCGCCAGAACCGGTGGACGCCCCTCTGGGAGCTGGAGTTCCAGGCGGACGGCTACCGCCATGAGGCGGGAGTCCCCACCGTCACCGTCGTCGTGGGGAACAGCAAGTTCCACATCCAGGAAGGCATCTGGTTCCGGGTCAGGGTTTCGTCCACCCGTCCCACCATGGACGTCGACAACGGCCCCCTGGAGGTGTCGTGCTACCGGCAGTTCCCCTCGCTGAAGTTCGGGCCCGAGCAGACCTGGTGGGTGCTGGAGCTGGAGGCGATTGGGGACCAGGGCAAGGAGCTGGCGCGCATCTATTCCATCCGCCCCGAGGACAGCACGGGCCAGCAGAGCACCAGCCTCAACCAGCACGTGTCCTATGTCGGCGTGTTCGACATCGGTCAGGGCAACTGCAACGCCCTCTTCGACGCGAATGGCCACCCGTTCGCCTACTTCGACTTCGGCCTGGGGGACGACAAGTCCCACAAGTACACGCGCCCGACGAACTACCAGCCCTGCATGGCCGGCAACCCCGTGGTCATCCTGTCGCACTTCGACACGGACCACCGGCAGCTCGCGGTGGAGAAGCCGCAGGCCATGCACCTGCCCTGGCTGGTCATCGAGAACAAGCCCGTCACCAGTGACAGGAACTTCTTCAACGCGCTGACCCACGTCCGCGTCATCTCCAACAACCAGCTCTGCTTCGAGGAATACCCCTGGGGCTTCGTGCTGCGCGCGGACTGGCCGGGCCACCACAACAGGGAGATCGACAAGAACGAGATTGGCCTCGCGGCGCTGGTGCGCGTGCAGGACGACAGCAACGCGCCGCCCATCGGCCAGCGCCGGGCGCTCGACGCGGGCGGCACGCGGCCAGAGCTGTTCCCGGAAGAGCGCTACGTCCTGCTCACTGGCGATGCGATGTTCCAGCACATCGCCTCGTGTCGCGCGGGAGACCTGGACGGCAAGGTGGTCGGCATCCTCGCGGCCCACCATGGCGCCAAGGACGGCCTGGAGGAGAAGTACATCCCGCTCGCCGCGCCGCCGCTGCACGGCCTGCCGCCCACGGTGGTGTACTCCTATGGCATCTTCTTCACGGGGAGCCTCAAGAACAAGGTCGGCAAGCACGGCTACGCGAAGAACGGCGGCGCGGGACACCCCTTCCCCGAAGCCGTCGACATGTACCGCGTGCGCGGCTACCACTACGTCCAGAAGACGGCGGAGGACATCGACGTCACCCTCATCAACACGAACACGAACGTCCTCGTGGTCCACCCCCGCCATGGAAAGGAACACAACGACAACGTCACCCTGAGCGGGGCCGCGCATGCGGTCTACAACGCGGGGCCGCACCCCATCCACAAGCTGGACGAGGACCACTACACCTTCCCGGTGCCTCGCGACGGCACGCCGAGGGTCGAAGCGGGCATCCTGTCCACCTGCGCCGTGCGCGTCTTCGACGCGGGTCCGAACACCTGGTGCTTCATTCGCAAGCCCGGGCACGGCCTCTCGGATGGAGACATCGTGGCCATCGCCGGGACGTCCAACGACAACCCGGCCATCGCCATCCACCGGTGTGACAAGAACTACGTCGCGGCGCCGCTCTCCGTCCTGGCCAGCCAGTTGGACGCGGATGGCACCCTGGATGGAGCGCCAGCCGCCGTCTACCACCTGCCCGCCAACCACTGCCTCGTCCGCCACGAGCGGCACGGCCTGGACGCCCACGGCGCGCCCCAGGTCAACCTGAACGGCGTGGGCCTGAACCCTGTCACCGTGCTGGACGAGGACCACTACATCTGGCCCCTGTCCACCAACGCCACGGCGACGCCCACCGTGAACAAGGTCGCCACCGCGGGCGTCACCGTGACGCTCATCGCGGTGCCCACCGGCGACGCGCTGGTCGTGGACCCGGGCCCCGCGCGCACACCCGGCATCCAGGTCCGCCTGCGCAAGTACGACGGTGGCGGCTTCCCCGCGGCGCTGACGCAGATGCGGCTGCAGCCCGTCCCTGGCGTCGCCGGCTACTACACCGTCGATCAATGCCATCACAAGAATGACTCCTCCCCCATGCGCATGGAGCTCAACGGCGTGGTGGGCCAGCGTCGCCACTGCCTGCTGGGCTGGAGGGGACCCGGGACGCCGCCCGTAGGGCTCGCCGCGACGAACATCCAGGCGGCCACCACGGCGTATGAGCAGGCCGCCGCGCGTGTCTCCCACTGCTACGCCCAGGCCCAGGCGGCGACGCTCGTCGGGGGCGCGGCGGAGGCCGCGAGCAAGGTGACCGGCAACTCCGCGGCCGACGTGGCGGACGAGGCCGAGACGGAAATGACGGGCGCGGCCTTCGTGAACCTCCATCCCACGGCGGCGACCAAGATGGCCCTCCGCGACGCGATTCTCGCGGCGCGCGGCGAGCCCAATCGCAGCGCGGCCTCTCGCCTCATCAACGGCATCGTGCAGCGGCTGCGGCAGCCCGCCATCCTGGCCAGCCAGGAAGCGGAGCGACAGGCCCGCGCGTCCGTGCAGGTGGTCCACACGAACGGAGGCCCGCTGCCGCTCCAACTCGTGCATTGCCAGAAGCCGCCCGCGTCCCAACATCCCGTGGCCGCGAAGCCCGTCCCGGAGCCCGTGCTCGGCGTGGGGCCACGCGCCACGGGGACCTCCATGCCCCCGGGCGGCGGCGCTCCCGTCGTCGAGGCCACCGAGTTGCTCACCTTCCCCGCGGGCGAATGCCTGGTGCACCACCCGGCCCATGGGCTCGTGGGGACGAAGCAGGTGAGGCTGCGTGGCACGGGCGTGGCACTCCTGGATGGCGCGCGCAACGCCACCGTCGTCGACGCCCATCACTACCGGCTGGATGCCAGCGCGGGAACGAACCACGTGCACACGCTGCCGAGCGTGGGCGTGCGCGTGACGCTGATGGACTTCCCCGAGGGCCAGTGCCTGCTTCACCACCCCGGCCAGGGCGCCACGCTGGGCTGCGTCCACGTCGACGGCTCCACGGCCAGCGCGTGGGATGGCGACCACGAGGTGACGGAAATCATCGACGCGGACCACTACAAGCTGCGCTTCACCAGCGCGGTGGCCAACGGCGAGGCCGCCCAGGTGGACGGCACGGCGGTGACGCTGGACGATGACGGCACCGACACCATCGTCACCCACCTGGCCCATGGACGCGGGCTGGGTCCGGTGGTCGTCACGGAGAGCACGGACCCATCACTCGACGGGCCTCAGCGGGTCGTCGAGATTGTCGACGCGAACACCTACCGCACGGACAAGACGAGCCCGGTGAACGTGCATGCGACGGCGAAGCTGGGCGGGGTGGATGTCGTCCTGGACGCGGACCTCACGGGAAGTGTCGTCACCCACGCGAACCATGGACGAGGGCTGCGAATGGTGAAGCTCCAGGGCGCCAGCGTGCCCGCCTACGACGGCGCCCACCCTGTCGCCCGGAACCTGGACGCGGACTGGTCCCTCCTGGACGTGTCCCAGGGTGCGGCGGCGGAAGTCACCGGGCAGGTCGCCGGCAACAACGTCACGCTGCTGGACAAGGCCCCCACCGAAAGCCTCCTGCGCCAGACGCAAGCCGACGGCTTCTGGGGCACGGCCCAGGTGGAGTTGGTGGGCTCCACCGGCCACTTCCACGACGGCGAGCGCACGCTCGCGAACGTGGGCGGCACCCCCTCGCTGCGCACGCTTCCGCGCAACGAGAAGGTCTATCGCAAGGAGGAGGTGGACCTCTTCGTCCCGGTGACGGTGGTGGACCACATGGGCAACCAGGCGGTGGCGCGTCACCCCAACCATGGCCTCAAGGGCGCGCCCATCGTCACCATCAACGGCGCCGCGGTCATCGCGCTGAACGCGGCGCATGCCGCCACCGTGGTGGACTCCAACCACTATGCCCTGCCCCTGGGCGCTCCCGCCGCCGCGGTCCAGAACATCACCTCGCAGGTGACGCGAACCCCGCTGGCCATCGCCGGACCGGCGGCTCCCGCCCAGGGAACCCCCAGGCATGGCGTCACCCTCAGCGTGATGGGAATCGCGGCGCTGAACGGGCACCACCAGACCGCTCAGGTCATCGATGAGACGAGCTACGAGTTGGCCATCACCACCGGCGCCGTCCACCTCGGCGTCGCCGGAATGGCGGACACCGGCATGGGGGCGGGCCCCGTGGCCATCACCCTGGATGATGACGGCACCTCCTGCACGGTGACCCACGCGGTGAACCACGACCTGGGCGCGGGCACGGTCACCATCACCGACGGCAACCACGTCGGAGGCACGTATGCCTATAATGGCCTGTATGCCGTTGCGGGCGTCACCGACGACGACTCCTACGACATCACCCTCCCGGTGTCGGGGGTGGTGAGGACCGTCAAGCTGAAGGCCAATGGGCGCACCGCCTACCTCGCGGACGACGGCGCGGGGGTGGGCACCCTGGAGCACTCGAATCCCCACGAGCGCGTCATCCACCTGGCCCCCGCGAACGCCGCGCCGGTCTCATGCCTTCCCGCCGCCTGCGACTTCACCAATCTCACCCAGGCATGAGCACCCACGCGGACAACGAAGGCCGACGGCTGCTCTCCGGCGAGCCGTTATGTGAAGAGGGCAGCTACCTCCAGGCGACGCTCGGCGGGTGGTTCCGCCTGAGTGAGTCCGGCGCCCCCGTGCTGCTCACCGTGGAGCACCTGTTGACGCCGGACCCCATCAGGGCCGCGTCCGCGTGCCTCGCGGTAGGAGGCCCGCCGCCGCGCCTGCGCTGGCAGGGGGAAGACGCCATCGTGAACCGCCGTCCCGAGGGGCGCTGGCTGTGCCACGCCACGTCGGGCGAGCGCGTCGCCAGGGTGCTGGCCTCGGGAGTCCGACCCGAGACGGGACACCAGGGTCCGCTCGACGCCTGCATCGCCGCGCCCGTGGCCCCGTCGCTCGGCTCGGACGAGTACCCGCCGCTGCCCTGGGTGCCCCGCGTCGCGGAGCCTCGCGAGGGCAGCACCGTGCTCAAGTTCACCCGGCGGGGCGGACTGCGTCACGGCCGCATCCTCTGCGTGAGCGAGTCTGGAGACGAGGTGCTCGTCACCTCCACCAGTGAGCAGCCCTTCGCGGTGGAAGGCGACTCGGGCGCGCTCCTCATCGACGTGGAGGCCCGTGCCGCCATCGGGCTGCACGTGGGTGAGGTCTACATGCGCTACGTAAAGGAGCGTCAGTGGGCCGTGTTGTGGCGGGCCCGTCCACTGCCGCTCCTGATGAAGGCCTTTCACCTGCGGCCCTACTGAACAGCCCTTACACGCGCACCGGGGACTCCGTCGCGAAGGACACACGGGCTTCAAGGTGCCTGCGCCGTCCTGCCCCACCCACGTCCGTGGCCCGAGGGTCGCGGTGGGGTGGCAGGGACAGCCTGCTCGCCGAGAACTTCCGCATCGCCCAGCCGTACAATGGCGGCCACGCGCCCATGCCCGTGTTCTCCCACGAGTTCCTCGTCACGCTCACCGCCCTGTTCGACCCTGGCCTGAGCGAGCTGTAGCCACGCCAGGTCTTCCCTCTGGAGTCTCGCCCGACCATGAGCACGCACGGCCACGGCAAAGGCCCCCGGCTCATCGCCGGAGAGCCGCTGAGTGAGGAGGGCAGCCCCTACGAGACCTCCCTCGGAGGCTGGTTCCGCCTGCGTGAATCCGGCGACCCCGTGCTGCTCACCGTGGAGCACCGGCTGGGACCACCCGTCCTCCCACCGGCGCCCGGCGGCCTCACGATGGGAGGAGGACTGGTGCCACAACCTCCACCGTATTCGCGGGGAGAGGACGGCATCGTGGACCGCCGTCCCGAGGGGCGCTGGCTCCGCCACGTCATCACCCAGACCCGGGTCGCCCAGGTGATGGCCACGGAAGCCAGGCAGTGGAGCCCCTCGGGCCTGCTCGACGCCTGCATCGCCGCGCCCCTGGACCCGGCGGAGCGTGGCACGGGCGAGTACCCACCCGTGTCCTGGGTGCCCCGGGTGGCGGCGCCCCGCGTGGGCAGCACCGTGATGAAGTACTCCTCCCGGGGAGGCCTGCATCGCGGCCGCATCATCTCCGTGGGCGAGGACGGACAAGAAGTGCTCGTCACGGCCACGGATGACCGGCACTTCTCGGTGGCGGGTGAGCCGGGCGCGCTCCTCATCGACCTGGAGGCCCGCGCCGCCGTCGCGCTGTACCTGGGCGATGTCTACATGCGAGGCGTGAACGAACGACAGTGGGCCGTGCTGTGGAGCGCGCGCCCCCTGCCGCTCCTCATGGAAGCCTTCCGCCTGGCGCCGTTCTGAGCACCCCGCGCACGCGCCTCAGGGGTGACGCTCCAGGACGATGTCCCGGCGCGCGAGCCACACGCCAGAGGCCGTGCGCGACAGCTTCACGATGCCACTTCCACCGCGAAGCTCCTGCTTCTCGCGGTAGCGCGGCGTCACGCCAAACTCGCCGTCGAACACGACGTCATCGACGTGGTACGCGGGCCGCCCCGGCTCGCCAATGAACAGGTGTACGTGCGCCGGCAGGGTGTCGTTCGGATAGGGCGCGGGCTTGATGGTTTCGAACGTATAGACGCCGTCTCCACCCGTCCTCGCCCACCCGCGCAACCGACCATGGCGACGGCTCCACTCGGACTCCCGCGTACCATTCGCATAGAGCCCGGCCGCGTTGGTGTGATGCGCGTAGATGACGACACCCGCGACGGGCTCGCGTGACTGCGCGCTCAACACCCGTCCCGTCAGCGTCATCCGCTCTCCGGGCTCCTCGGCGCTCGCCAGCCGAACGGTGGGAACCAGCCGCTCTGGCACCCGCTCCGCGACGGCTTCACATCCCTCGCAGGCGTAGAGCTGGGCCCTGACGCGGGGCGCCACGGGGACGGCTTCCGCTGGGACCGCGCAGGTGCAAGCCACCACACTCACGGCGCAGGACCCCAGCCCCAGCACGACGGAACGCCGACTCAGCTCTCGCATGAAGCCTCACAACAGGCGGCGCACCTCCGGATTCCAATCCCCTCGGAGGTCCCGCGCGGACCTGGCGCTGTTCAACCCGGTGCATCGACACGACCAGCCTGGTGACGCGGGCCGGCGCGCTCCTGGCCCTCTCCATGACGCGCCCGCCAGCCGAGGGCGCGGAGCCCTTCCTTCTCGCGCTGGATGAAACTGTTCAAGGCGGCGGGCCCACGCTATGGTGGCAGCCGCTGTCGTCATTCCACTCGGAGCCGGACGTGAGCCTCACCCCGTCCAGCGCCCCACCTGGGTGACCCGGCACCTCCCACCCTGAACTTTGTTCGCCGTCCGAACAAAGTTTCGAGCGCCCCTCCAGGCGGCGTTCTCGCCGCGCGTGGCCCCACTCGGCGGGCTCGAGGCGCCCCTCGTGCCCCCTTATCCCTCTCACGTCACCGTCGCCGCGACGCGTCAGGCAATGGGACGGGCCGCGTGCGGCGCCGTGTCTGGGTTTGGCGTCAAGGCCCTGTCACGCGGCGGCTTGCAATCCAACCAACGTCGCTGGTACTTTCTTCGTCACTCGAACGAATGAAGCACGGTTCGTGACGGAGTGACGGTGAGCCCCGGGGGTGTGGGCGGATGGGCACGGCGTGATTCACCTCACTCTCCTCTGAAGCAGAGCGCCTTTCTTGACGCATCGCACCACGCGAGCGTCGGTTCCTTGCGTCGTCTGGTTTCTTCGCAGTGCGAACGAAGTTTTCCAGCAGGGAGGGGAAGCCCATGCAACACAAGCGTTTCGCCTGGACGTGTGCCGCGGCGGGGTTGCTCGCCACGATGAGCCTGCTCGGTGCATGTGACCCGGAGGAGGATGACAAGACGCCCGACCCCCAGACTGACGCGGGGACGAAGCCCGACTCGGGAACTCCGGACTCAGGACAGCCGGACGCGGGGCCCGTGGACTCGGGGGTGCCGGACGCGGGTCCGCCAGACTCCGGGACTCCGGACGCGGGCGAGCCGGACGCGGGGCCTCCTGACGCGGGCCCCACCACGGTGCTGCCCCTGACGGTGGACGGGACGTGGGCGCCCAGCGGCTACATGGGCGACGGCGCGTCGGGCGGCATCGTCTCCGCGCCCGAGTGCGCCGCGACGCGGCCGGGCACGGGCAAGGGCGACTGCCACAAGTTCACCTATACGGCGGGCGGCGGCAACTGGGGCGGCGTGTGGTGGCAGTACCCCGAGAGCAATTGGGGTGACCTGCCCGGCTTCGAGGTCCCCGAGGGCGCGTCCGTCCTGTCCTTCTATGCGTGGGGGGCCACGGGAGGAGAGGTCGTCAAGTTCCTGGTGGGTCTGAGTACCACGGCCGACGGCTTCAGCCTCGATACCGGAGACCAGACGCTCACGGCGGAGCCAAAGGAGTACACAATCGACGTCAGCCGCGTCCGATACCGGAAGGTGGTGGGTGGTTTCGGCTGGGTAGCGGGGGGCAAGCCGACCCCGGTCGTCTTCTACGTCGACGACATCCAGTGGAGATGACACCCACCGCGCCTTCCGCGCGGCGGAATGGAGCGTAAGGGGACGATGAAAGTGGGAACGGCGGCACTGACGGTCGACGCGGCGGGCATGCGGGCGCAGAACAGCAGCCTGCTGCTCAACATGATCTGGCGCGAGCGCCAGATTTCCCGGGCGGAGATTGCCCGGAGGACGGAGCTGAGCCCGTCCACCGTGTCGGCCATCGTCGCGGACCTGGAGCACTCGGGGCTGGTGCGCAGCATCGGCGCCGGCGTCTCCCGAGGCGGCCGTCGCCCCACCCTCATCGGCTTCCGGGATGACGCCTTCAGCATCCTCGGCGTGGAGATGGGCGCCACCCACGTCACCGTGGTGCTCACGGACCTGCGGGGCCGGGTGCGCACCCACCGCAGCGCCGCACAGCAGGTTCGCAACGACCCGGAGGGCACACTGAAGACGGTGCGGACATTGGTGCAGGAGTGCCTGGACGCCGAGCGCGTTCCCCGGCGCTCCGTCGTGGGTCTGGGCGTGGCCGCGCCCAGCCCGGTGCACCCGTCCGCGCCCGGGAAGATGTCCCCGCTCATCCTGCCGGCGTGGCGCGGCTACGACGTGCGGGAGGCATTGAGCACCACGTTCGACCTGCCGGTGTTCGTGGACAACGACGCGAACCTCGGCGCGCTGTCGGAGTGCTACTGGGGCGCGGGCACCAGCGGCGAGGACCTGACGTACATCAAGCTGGCCACGGGCATCGGCTCCGGCCACATCATCCACGGCGACGTGTACCGCGGCGCCGGAGGCACGGCCGGAGAGATTGGCCACATCGCCGTCGACTCCGCGGGGCCCCCGTGCCTGTGCGGACTGCGCGGCTGCCTCGTCACCCTCATCGGCTCCGGGGCGCTGGTGGAGCGCGCGCGGGAGCTGATGGGCACCAAGGGCCGCAAGGCTCCGACGATTCGCGAGATTGTCGAAGGCGCGCGCGCGGGCGACCCGGCGGCGCGGCAAATCATCGATGGGCTGGGCCAGTACCTGGGCGTCGCCGTCGCGGGCCTGCTCAACCTGCTCAACCCCGCCATCGTCGTGCTCGGCGGGGAAATCTCCTCCGTGGGCGACCTCTTGTTGGACCCGTTGCGGGCGTCGGTGCGCAAGCGCGCGCTGTCCACGTCCATGGCGGAGACGCGCATCGTCACGTCCGCGCTGGGCGACAAGTCCATCGCGGTGGGCGCGGCCACACTCGTGCTCCAGGCGGCCCTCCGGGACCGCACGTTATTTCCCCTCCAACACGTCGGAAAAACCGCATGACGCCCAGCCGACTCCTCCCGTGGTTCGCGCTCCTGGGATGCATGGCCTGTGACCCGGCCCGCTCAGGACGCACCGACCCGCCCCCCACCACCGTCCAGCCCTCGCATCAGGATTGGAAGCTGGTGTGGCAGGACGAGTTCGACGGACCGGCGGGCACGCCACCTTCCACCGAGCGGTGGAGCGCGGACGTCGGAGGAGACGGCTGGGGCAACGGCCAGTACGAGCACAACACCGCGCGGCCGGAGAACGCGTCGCTGGACGGCGAGGGGCGCCTGGTCATCACCGCGCGGCGCGAGCGCTACCAGGGCAACGACTACACCTCCGCGCGCCTCACCACGCGCGGCAAGTTCGAGCGGACCTACGGGCGCTTCGAGGCGCGCATCCAGCTGCCCACGGGCAAGGGCATCTGGCCCGCCTTCTGGATGCTGGGCGCGAACTTCAACCAGGTGGGTTGGCCCACGTGCGGCGAAATCGACATCATGGAGCACCGGGGCCAGCTGCCCGCCATCGTCCGGGGCTCGCTGCACGGACCGGGGTATTCGGGCGGGGAGAACGTGGGCCAGGAGCACGTCGTCGCGGGCGGCAGGCTCTACGAGGACTTCCACGTCTTCGCGGTGGAGTGGGACCCCGACCGCATCCGCTGGTTCGTGGATGACATCGCCTTCATGGAGGTGACACCCCGGGACCTGCCGGGCAACGCCCGCTGGGTGTTCGACCATCCGCACTTTCTCATCCTCAACGTCGCGGTGGGAGGCGGCTTCGTGGGCCCGGTGGACGGCACCACGCAGTTCCCCCAGCAGATGCGGGTGGACTACGTGCGCGCCTACTCGAGGGTGGAATGAGGCCCGCGGGCCTCGTCACCTCCGCCCTCCTCCTGCTTCTGTGCGCGGCGTGCTCGAACGAGCCCCGTCCGCGTCCGCCGGGGACCCTGTTCGTCTCCGTGGAGCAGCAGAGCGCGTGGGTGCGCAACTTCAACCCGCTCTTCCCGGGCGCGGGCTCTCGCTGGCCCACGCGCGCGGGCGTCTACGAATGCCTGGAGCTCTACACACCGTCCAAGGGTGACTACCAGCCGTGGCTGGCCACGGGGCACGCGTGGTCCGAGGACCGCCGCACCCTGCGCTTCACGCTGCGCGAGGGCGTGCGCTGGTCCGACGGAAAGCCCTTCACCGCCGAGGACGTGGCCTACACCTTCCTGTTGCTGCGCAAGCACGCGGCCCTGGACGCGGGCGGCGTGTGGCGCTTCCTGGCGGACGTGCGCGCCGAAGGGCCGCACACGGTGGCCTTCCAGTTCTCGCGCACGTTCATCCCCGGCTTCGGGGACCTGGCCGCGCAGCCCATCGTCCCGCGCCACATCTGGGAGCAGGTGGCGGACCCGGTGACGTTCACGAATCCCAACCCCGTGGCCACCGGTCCGTTCACGCAGGTGAGTGTCTTCCGCAATCAGGTGTACGAGCTGAGCCGCAACCCGTACTACTGGCAGCCCGGCAAGCCCGCCGTCAGGGCGCTGCGCTTCCTGGCCTTCCCCACCAATGACCAGGCGAACCTGGCGCTGGTGGAGGGCGAGGTGGACTGGGCGGGCAACTTCGTCCCCGCGGTGGACCGCACCTTCGTCGCCAGGGACCCGAAGCACCACGCGCGCTGGTTCCCGCTCTTCGGCAGCACCGTCTTCCTCTACCCCAACACCACCCAGCCCCCGCTGAACGACGTGCGCGTGCGCAAGGCGCTGAGCATGGCGTTGGACCGGGAGCGGCTGGTCGAAATCGCCATGTATGGCTACACGCGGCCGGCGGACGCCACGGGCCTCAACGACGCGTACACCGGCTGGCGGGACGCGGACGTCGCGGACGACGCGTGGGTGCGCCACGACGCGAAGGAGGCCGCGCGACTCCTGGACGAGGCGGGGCTCACGCGGGGGCCCGACGGGCTGCGCCGCCAGGCGGACGGCAGCCCGCTGACGCTGGACATCGAGGTGGTGGGCGGCTGGTCGGACTGGGTGCGCGCGGGGCAGGTCGTCGCGCGGGACTTGCGCAAGCTGGGCCTCCAGGCGCAGCTGCGCACGTACGAGTTCAGCGCGTGGCAGGCGCGACTCCAGAAGGGGGAGTTCCAGCTGGCCATCTCCTGGTCGCTGGACGGACCCACGCCGTACACCTTCTACAAGTGGATGCTGTCGTCCGCGACGGTGCGTCCGGTGGGCGAGGTGGCTCCCGCCAACTGGCAGCGCTACGGCGACAAGGAGACGGACGCGCTGCTGGAGCGCTTCGAAGTCACCGACTCGCGCGAGGAGCAGCAGGTGCTGATGGCGCAGGTGCAGCGGCGCTTCTCCGAGACGGCGCCGGCGATTCCGTTGTTCCCGAACCCGTCCTGGGGCGAGTCCAACTCCAAGCGCTTCACGGGCTTTCCCACCGAGGCGAACCCCTACGCCCGGCTTTCGCCCCACGCCGAGCCCGACAGCCTGCTGGTGCTGACGGCGCTCGCCCCGAGGGAGGCGCCCTGACCATGCGCTACGTGCTCCGCAGGCTCGGCTTCTACCTGCTCGCCGCGTGGGCCTCGCTGACGATGAACTTCGTCATCCCGAGGCTCGCGCCGGGAGACCCGGCCACGGCGATGTTCGCCCGCTTCGAGGGCCGCATCTCCCCCGAGGCGCTGGTGGCCCTGAAGACGGCGTTCGGCTTCACGGATGCGCCGTGGCACGTGCAGTACTTCACGTACCTGAAGCACCTGCTGACCGGGGATTTGGGCCTGTCGTACGCGTACTACCCGTCGCCCGTGTCGGAGGTCATCGGCACGGGCCTGTTGTGGACGCTGGGGCTGGCCGGGTGCGCGGTCATCATCAGCTTCGCGGTGGGGACGATGCTGGGCGTGCTGGCCGCGTGGAACCGGGGCGGTTGGCTGGACTCCGCGCTGGCGCCCGCGCTCGCCTTCCTGGGGGCCTTTCCCTACTTCTGGCTGGCCATGCTGGCCCTGTACCTCTTCGGCTTCGGGCTGGGCTGGTTCCCGCTGCGCCATGCGTACTCGCACGACGTGGAGCCCGGAGCGACGCTCACCTTCCTCGCGGACGTGGGACGGCACGCGGTGCTGCCGGCGACGTCCATCGTCGTGGCCACGCTCGGCGGGTGGATGCTGAGCATGCGCAACACCATGGTGGCGGTGCTGGGCACGGACACGCTGCGGCTGGCGCACGCGAAGGGCCTGCCGCCCCGCCAGGTGATGCTGCGCTATGCGGCGCGCAACGCGCTGCTGCCCAACGTCACCGGCTTCGGCATGGCGCTGGGCTTCGTGCTGAGCGGCTCGCTGCTGACGGAAATCGTCTTCTCGTATCCGGGCACCGGCTACCTGCTCATCCTCGCGGTGCGCAACCAGGACTACCCGCTGATGCAGGGGCTCTTCCTGGTCATCACGCTGGCGGTGCTTGCCGCGAACTTCGCCGTGGACCTGCTCTGCCTCTGGCTGGACCCGAGGACCCGCGCCCATGCGTGACACCCTTCGACGCTTGCTCCGCCAGCGCAAGGCGGCGGTGGGAGGCACCCTCCTCCTGGGCTTCCTCCTCGTCGCGCTGGTGGGCCCGTGGTTCGTGATGGACCCGACGGAGCTGATGGGCCAGCCCCACCAGCCGCCTTCGAGTGCCCACTGGTTCGGCACGACGGGCCAGGGCCAGGACGTGCTCGCGCAGACGGTGGTGGGCGCGCGCGAGACGCTGGCCATCGGCTTCGCGGTGGGCGCGCTCGTCACGCTGGTGGGCGCGCTGGTGGGCATCACCGCCGGGTACCTGGGCCGCCGCGTGGATGACGCGCTGACGCTCACCACCAACATCTTCCTGGTCATCCCGGGCCTGCCACTGGCCATCGTCCTGGGCGCCTACCTGCCCTCCGGTCCGTTCCGCATGGTGGTGGTGCTCACCTTCGCGGGCTGGGCCTGGAACGCGCGCGTCTTCCGCGCGGAGGCGCTGTCGCTGCGAGGTCGGGACTTCGTCGCGGCGGCCGTCGTCGCCGGAGAGAGCCAC
Source organism: Myxococcus sp. CA033 (assembly GCF_013336625.1). NCBI lineage: Bacteria > Pseudomonadati > Myxococcota > Myxococcia > Myxococcales > Myxococcaceae > Myxococcus > Myxococcus sp. CA033. The sequence goes on from NZ_JABUMU010000002.1 coordinate 368,505, forward strand.
CTGCGCATCATCACCCGCGAGCTGTTGCCCAACATGGCCTCGCTCGTGGCCTCGTCGTTCATTGGCAACACGCTGTATGCCGTGGGCGCGCAGGTGGGCCTGGAGTTCCTGGGCCTGGGTGACGTGGGCTCGGTGACGTGGGGCACCAACCTCTACTGGGCCGGCAACGACGCGGCGCTCCTGACGCGCTCCTGGTGGATTTTCGTCCCCACGGGCATCTGCATCGCGCTGGTGGGCTTCTCGCTCACGCTGCTCAGCTCCGCCATCGACGAGCTGACCAACCCCTCGCTTCGCGCCCCTCCGAAGGCGCCCAGCGCCGCGGCGGTGCGCGCCGTCGCCTCGCCCGCGCAGGAGGCCGCCACGCCCGGCGCGCTCTTGAGCGTGCGTGAGCTGTCCATCGAGTACATGACGCAGGCGGGCCCCTCCCGCGTGGTGGACCAGGTGTCCCTGGACATCGCCCCCGGCGAGGTGTTCGGCCTCGCGGGCGAGTCCGGCAGCGGCAAGTCCACGCTGGGCTCCGCGCTGTTGCGCCTGTTGCCCTCGTCGGCGGCCATCACCCACGGACGCATCCTCTTCGACGGAACGGACGTCACCGCGTTGTCGCCGGAGGCGCTGCGCGCCTTCCGGTGGAGCCGTGTGTCCATGGTGTTCCAGAGCGCGATGAGCGCGCTCAACCCGGTGCTCACGCTGGGCGAGCAGTTCCACGACACGCTCGCGGCACATGGCGGCAGCTCGCGCGCGTCCTCGTATGCGCGGGCCCGTGAGCTGCTCGGCATGGTGGGGCTCAAGCCCGAGCTGGTGGACGCGTGGCCGCACCAGCTCTCCGGAGGCATGCGCCAGCGCGTGGGTATCGCCCTGGCCCTGGCCCTGGAGCCCCGGCTGGTGGTGATGGACGAGCCCACCACCGCGCTCGACGTAGTGGTGCAGAAGGAGCTGCTCCAGCGTGTGGTGGAGCTGAAGGAGCGGCTGGGCTTCGCGGTCCTCTTCATCACGCATGACCTGCCGCTGCTGCTCGCGCTGGCGGACCGCGTGGGCATCCTCCAGGCCGGCAAGCTGGTGGAGGTGGACACCGCGCAGCGCCTGCGCACCGACGCGCGGCATCCATACACGCGCCTCCTGTTGTCGTCCTTCCCTCACCTGGGCGCGGCCGACGCGCCGACGCCGTCACCCGACGTGCTGGAGCAGGCCACCAGCGCGCTGAAGCCGCCGCTCGCCGCGTCCCCCGGAGGTCGTCGATGAGCCCTCCCCTGCTGGAAGCCTCGCGCCTGAATCGGAGCTTCCCCGTGGGCGGCTTCCTGTCCCACGCGCGCCGCAAGGTGCTGACGGATGTGTCCTTCTCGCTGGAGCGCGGAGAAATCCTCGCGCTCGTCGGCGAGTCCGGCAGCGGCAAGTCCACGCTGGCCCGCCTCCTGGCGCGGCTGGACACCCCGGACTCGGGCGACATCCTTCTTGGCGGAGAGAACGTGCTCGCCCGCGAGGGTGGCGCCGCGTCACTGGCCTACCGGGGCCGCGTGCAGATGGTGTTCCAGGACCCGTTCGCCTCGCTCAATCCGGTGCACACGGTGGCCTATCACCTGGAGCGCTCGCTGGTGCGCCATGGGCGCGCGCGAGGCGTGGAGCTGACGCGACGGGTGCACGCGCTGCTGGAGTCGGTGGGGCTGACGCCGGCGGAGCAGCTGGCGAAGCGCTATCCGCACGAGCTGTCCGGAGGCCAGCGTCAGCGCGTGGCCGTGGCGCGGGCGCTGGCGGTGGAGCCCGACGTCATCATCGCGGACGAGCCCACCTCCATGCTGGACGTGTCCACGCGCCGGGGGGTGCTCCAGTTGCTCAAGGGCCTGACGCGCGAGCGCGGCATCGGCATCCTCTTCATCACCCATGATTTGGCGAGCGCCCGTCACCTGGCGGACCGCGTGCTGGTGCTCTACGCGGGCTCCGTCGTGGAGACGGGCCGCACCAGCGACGTGCTCCAGGCGCCTCGCCACCCGTACACACGGCTGTTGTTGTCGGCCGTTCCGGATGGCGTGGACTTCCTGCGCACGCCCCTGCCCGCGCGCGTGGCGACCGTGCCCGCGCCTCCTCTGGGGTGTGCCTTCGCGCCCCGCTGTCCTCACGCCGACGTGCGGTGCCACGAGGCGCTTCCTCCCTTTCACCTTCCCGCGGCGGAGCACCACGTCCGCTGCCATCTCGAGTCCTCGAAAGGAGTCCCTGACGATGCGGCAGTTTCCTCATGACTTCGTGTGGGGTGTGGCCACCTCCTCGTACCAGATTGAAGGAGCCACCGACGCCGACGGGCGCGGTGAATCCATCTGGGACCGGTTCGCCGCCACGCCCGGTAAAATCGCCGACGGAACCAACGGCAACGTCGCCTGCGACCACTACCACCGCTGGCGCGAAGACGTGGAGCTGATGCGCTGGATGGGATTGAAGGCGTATCGCTTCTCCGTCGCCTGGCCGCGCGTGTTCCCCGTGGGGCGCGGCAAGGTGAACACCGCTGGCCTCGACTTCTACTCGCGGCTGGTCGACGGACTGCTGGAGGTGGGAATCGAGCCTGTCGTCACGCTGTACCACTGGGATTTGCCGCAGGCGCTTCAGGACAAGGGCGGCTGGGCCTCGCGCGACACGGTGAGCGCGTTCGTCGAGTACGCGGACGTGATGAGCCAGAAGCTCGGGGACCGGGTGTCGCGGTGGATTACGCACAACGAGCCCTGGTGCATCAGCATCCTGGGCTACGCCAACGGCGAGCACGCCCCCGGCATCAAGGACTGGGGCCAGGCGCTGGCCACGGCCCACCATGTGCTGCTGTCGCATGGACAGGCCGTCCCCGTCATCCGCGCCAACGTGCCCAGGGCGGAGGTCGGCGTCACCCTCAACCTGGTGCCCGCGGAGCCCGCGTCGCCCAGCAAGGAGGACCATGACGCGTGCCGCTCCTTCGACGGCGGCTTCAACCGCTGGTACCTGGACCCGCTCTACGGGAAGGGCTACCCGCGCGACGTGATTGACGACCATGTCGCCGAGGGGCGACTGAAGTCGGACACGCTGCCCTTCGTGCGACAGGGGGACATGACGGACATCGCCGCGCCCATCGATTTCCTCGGGGTCAACTACTACAACCGAGGCGTCATCCGCAGCGACCGCATCCCCGAGGCGCAGAACGCCCCGCGCACCGTCCACGTCAGCCCCGAGAAGACGGAGATGGACTGGGAGGTGTCGCCCCACGGACTCACCCAGCTGCTCGTGCGGCTGAACCAGGACTACAAGCCCGGGCGCCTCTACGTCACGGAGAACGGGGCCGCCTACGGCACCACGCCGGACGCGGACGGCCGCGTGCGGGACACCAAGCGCGTGCACTACCTGCGCACGCACCTGGAGGCCTCGCTGGAGGCCATCAAGCAGGGCGTGCCGCTCAAGGGCTACTTCGCGTGGTCGCTGCTGGACAACTTCGAGTGGGCGTACGGCTATCAGAAGCGCTTCGGCATGGTCTACGTGGACTACGCGACCCAGAAGCGCATCCCCAAGGACAGCGCGCACCTGTACCGCGCCGTGGTGGCCCAGAACGGGCTGGATGTGGAGCTGGCCGCATGAGAGCCCTGTTCCTCGCACCCCTCCTCGCGGCGGCGCTGTACCAGGCCCCCGTCCACGCCGGGCAGGACGCGCAGCCCGTCCAACCCGGCGGCGCGCAACCTCAAACGGCGCCGGTGGAAGCAACTCCGCCGGCCGCCGCTCCTCCCGGTGGCGCGCCGCCCGCGGCCACCACCACGACGCCCTCGGGTCCTCCGAGCCCGGCGCCGTCTCCCGCGCCGCAGCCCCTCACCCTGCAGCCCGTGGACGTCACCGCGGGCGCGGAGCAGGCCACCGTCGTCAAGCTCCAGCGCGACGAGCGGGGCTTCAAGCTGAAGGTGGACGGCCGCGACTTCCTGTTGCGCGGCATGAACTGGGGCTACACGCCCATTGGAGAGAACTACCGCTATTCGCTCTGGAACCAGCCCGACGACTTCGTGCGCGCGGTGCTGGCGCGGGAGATGACGCTGCTGCGCGACATGGGCGTCAACGCCATCCGCCAGTTCGACGACATCCCCCCGCGCTGGGTGGAGTTCATCTTCAAGAACTATGCAATCACCACCGTGGTGAACCCGCTGATGGGCCGCTATGGCGCCACCGTCAACGGCACCTTCGTGCCCAACATCGACTACTCCAACGCCGCGCATCGCAAGGCGCTGCTCGAGGAGCTGGCGAAGAAGGTGGAGGTGTACCGGGGCGTTCCGGGCGTGTTGATGTGGCTGCTCGGCAACGAGAACAACTACGGCCTGCACTGGACCAGCTATGAAATCGAGGCGCTGCCGGGCCAGGAGGACGCCGCGCGCGCGGTGCACCTCTACACGCTGATGGGCGAGGCGGCGCGGACCATCAAGGCCCGCGACGTCAACCACCCGGTGGCGATGGCCAACGGCGACCTCCAGTACATCGACCTCATCGCCAAGCACGCCACCGACATCGACATCTTCGGCGCCAACGTCTACCGAGGCCCCAGCGTCCGGGACCTGTACGAAGAGGTGCTGCGCAAGGTGGACAAGCCGGTGCTCTTCTCGGAGTTCGGCGCGGATGCGTTCAACGCGCGGGACGGTCGTGAGGACCACCTGTCGCAGGCCGAGTACCTGCGCCAGCAGTGGGAGGAAATCTACACGCAGACGTACGGCCAGGGCCGCGTGGGCAACGCGCTGGGCGGCTTCGTCTTCCAGTGGGTGGATGGCTGGTGGAAGGTGGGCCAGGAGGCCAACCTCTCCCTGCACGACACGACGGCGTCGTGGCCCAACGGCGGCTACGCGGCGGACTTCGTGGCCGGTCAGAACAACATGAACGAGGAGTGGTTCGGCATCTGCGCCCTGGGCACGCCGGACGACGCGGGCATCTCCCGCATCCAGCCGCGCACGGCCTACTACGTGTTGCAGGCGGCCTTCCGCCTGGACCCGTACGCGGAGGACACGGACCTGGACCGCATCCACGCGCACTTCGCGGGCCTGCGGCCCTCCGAGCTGTCGAAGAGCTACGAGTCCTCCATCGCCCTGGCGAAGGCGGATGAGCTCAGCGCGGTGCGGGTGTCGAACCTGCGCCTCGTCATGGACAGCTCGCTGTCACGTGGAAGCATCGCGACGACGCGGCCGAACCTGACGTCCGCGGACCACACGGAGTCCATCTTCTTCGACCTGGCGCTCCAGCCCGCGACCGGCGTGTACGGGCGCGCGTCGTTCAACGTGGTGGGCAACGTGGCCACCAACCGCCTCAACAACCTCTTCTACGAGAACCGGGGCACCACGCCGACGCCGACGACGCCGGCACCGGGGGCCTCGCCGACGCCGGGCGTCTCCCAGCCGGGTGTGAATGGCTTCGACCGCTTCGCGCTGTACCAGGCGGAGTTCAAGCTGGACCGCGCGGACTTCGCGCTGGAGGGCTTCTACCGCGTCGGCCACTACCACTGGGGCGAGGAGGGTGACTTCTTCGGCCTGTACCGCGAGGCCAACTACGGGCCGAACATCGACATCTACCACGGCAACGCGCCCTTCGGCGTGGTGCTCAGCGGCAAGCGCTCCTTCGAGGGCTTCAAGCTGGCGGTGGGTCCGGAGCTGTACTGGGGCGCCAACCCTTCCGTCGTCGCCAAGTACCGCAAGGGCTTCGGGGACATGGCGCTGACGCTGGTGCATCAGGAGGACATCGCCCGGGGCGCGACGCAGCAGACCGCTTCCGTCATCCGCGAGCGCGTGGCGCGCCGCACGGCGCTGACCTTCGAGTGGAACCGGGGTCCGCTGGCGCTCGACATCGGTGGCATCCTGGCCGCGCCCCAGCGCATCGGCGAGGAGTTCACGTGGACGCGCGAGGCGACGGGCGGTGCCAGCTACATGGGCAGTGGCCAGGAGGTGCTGCGCGACAAGGTGCAGTTCCTCGACACGCTCGGCGCGAAGGCGCGGGCCACATATGACCTGGGCGGCGTCCGGCTGTTCGCCCAGGGCTCGTTCCGCGGGCTGGTGGCGGACGGTGGTCCCGAGCCGAGCATCGTGCTGACGGGTTGGAGCCTGAGGGAGAGCGGCCGCGGCAACCACTTCGGAGCGCAGGCGGGCGCGGCCTTCCAGTTGGGTACCATCGAGGTGGCGCCCAACGTGCTGTACCAGAAGCCGCTCATCGGCCCGAATCCGAACATCCCCGACACGTATGACCAGGACTCGGGCACGTACTTCCCCGCCGTGCGCGCTCGCAACGTGTTGCAGGATGCCTTCACCGTCCTGGACAACCGCGAGACGCTGGGCGCGGAGCTGCTCATCACCTTCGACCCAACGCCGGGGACGTGGTTCTGGGCGTGGGACCGGGAGATGCGCGAGGACGCGCCCTTCGCCGCGGGCCTGGACCTGGTGTACCGCCGACAGCCGACGTCACGGGATGCGAGCATCGCCATCCTCGCGGACGGCAGCGCGGTGGCCTTCGCCGGAGCGCCTCCCGCGCGCGACGAGTGGGAGACGACGCTGCGCATGGTGGGCAATCCCACACAGCGGCTGAAGCTGTACGGCACGGCCTTCGTGGGCAGCGTGCAGTCCGGAGGCGAGGACGCGCGGCAGGTGCGCCGCTTCGGCCTGGACGCCAACGTGCTGTACGACACGCTGCTATTGGCCACGCAGCTGCGGTTCAACGACTGGGGTCCGTACGACTACCACCGCGTGTTCAACCTCACGTATCCGGTGCAGCTCGGGGGCGACGTGTCCTACGGGCTCAAGCGGCCGGTGCTGGGCGCGGTGTCCACGCGCTTCGGTCTGCGGGGGCTGGTGCGCATGCTGGATGAGTACTCGGAGGGCATGAGCACGACGGCCATCGCCGAGGGACTCAAGGGCCGCGAATACGAGGTGGGTGCGTATGCAATCCTTTCGCTCTGAGGGACAACGTATGAGGACGTGTCTCGTGCTCCTCGCGGTGCTGGGCACCTTCGGGTGCTACGACCGCGCGAGCTATGTCTATGGCGAGCCGCTGGAGGACCTGACGCTCGAGGTCCACGACCCGACCATGGGCGTGTATCCGAGCACCGTCATCCTGGACGACCCGAACAATCCGTTCGCGGACTCGACGCCGGGGACGGAGACGAAGTGGGTGCTCCAGGCCAACGCGGGGCCGGTGGCGGCCTTCTACTCGTGGGCCACCGTGCTCGCGCGGGGGCCGTATGGGGAGGCGCAGTACTACGTCGGCCTCAACCTGCTCGGGGTGTACCAGAATGGACTGGCGAAGCAGGAGGACCTGCCGGTGGTGCGAGACATGGCCATCCGCTCGTACCAGTCGGTGTTGGACAACTTCCCGGACGCGGTGACGTACGACTCGACGGGGACGATTCCCTACGAGCTGCTGACGCCGTCCTACAAGGCCATCGTGGAGATGGGTGGGACGGTGACGGGCGGTTGGGTGCTGGTGCGGACCTCGAGTGGTGGTGAAAGGGCGGTGCGGCCATGAAGCGGACCGTGGGAGTGCTGCTGTTGACGTTGGCCGCGTGCCGGCCGGACCCAGGTGCCTCCGACTACGAGAACCACCAGCCGTCCTCGCAGGACGACGCCGGGACGAATCCCCAGGACGAGGTGCTCCCGGGGCCGTTCCCGTTCGAGGCGGGCCAGCGGCGCCTCTTCGTCGGCTTCTACGAGGGCGGCCGGTCCGAGGAAATCATCATCAACGACGTGGACACGCACATCTACCTGTACGAGGGCACCGTCACGATTGAGTCCTCGAGCACTCGCATCGAGGGGAAGACGGCGGACCGCATCGTCCACGCGGGCAAGGGGTGGTTGGGGTTTGGCATCCACTGGGATACGGGCCACAACCTGGACGCGTGGAAGACGCTGCACGTGAGCCTCAACTCGTCGGACCCGGGGTTCGCCTCGGTGAAGATTGGGATGAGCGACACGGAGGGCGTGCAGCTCGACGTGGCGAAGTATGGGTATGTGAACGACGGGCAGTGGCACCACCTGGCCATTCCGCTGTCGGACTTCACCGCCGCGGGCGTGAGCATGGGCGCGGTGCTGTCGCCCTTCGTGTTCATCGCCGGCGGTGGGCCCTCGGGCAACGCTCTGCTCTTGGACAACCTGTACTTCACGACGAACTAGAGACTGTGCGACGGGCCCGCTTCCCTGCTTCCGGGGAGCGGGCCTGTGCCGAGGCCATGGGCAGCGAGCGCCTCCGAATCGAGCCGTGGCTACAGCGAGGGCAGTTCCCGCATCTCGTAGGGTGCATGCGCGAACGCCAGACGCTCAGAAAAACAAGCCACACGCCAAATTTGCAATTCAGGTGCTTCAACCATTCAGAACCAACTGATTGACAGTTGCCACCTGACGAAGGGCTCGCGACGGGAGGGGCCTCTGGTTTGATTCCCCTCAGGAGGCCGTCCACCATCCCAGGCTGACGGGCCCAAGGCCGACCGATGGGGTGTTCCTGGAGCAGCAGCAGGCGACGGACCGTCTTCGTCCACTGTCTCCATCCACTCCCCAACACAGGCACCAAGCCATGGTGCCTCCGGAGTTCTCCCGTCATGTCGCGAACTGGCCGCACACTCTTCAGCGCCGCCCTTCTCTCCGCGCTCTTCGCCGCTTGCAGCCCCGACCCCACCGAGGGGACGCCGGTTTCCAACGAAGAAGTCACCCTGGATGAACAAACGCAGGGACTCGAGTCCAACGGCGGAACCCTGGCGGCCTGTACCGCCACGGCCATCTGCGGCACTTGCACGACGTTGACGTGCAGCGGCACGTCCACCTGCTCGGCGCTGAATGGCACCACGGGCTTCGTCACCTGTGATGGCGTCACGAAGTCCTGCCGCACGTGCACGTACGGCGGCATGACGTTCAACGATGGGGAGGGCTACCCGATCGACGGCAGCACCAGCTGCTCCGCCAAGGACGACGGCTACTGTCTTGGCGGTCCCCCTTCTCGGGCAGATCCTGCGTCGGCAGCGGAGAGTGCTACGCCCGATGCTGCAATGGCGAGTGGCAGTAGCGCTGCCCAATCGTGCATGACCAGGCCATCGCGGGTCCGCACGGCGTGAAAGCGGGCGGTGACACGGAAGTGGACTTTCGAGCCCACCTCTTCGTCACCGCCTGTTCCACCGCGCATCCCCCTCCTCCGCGGTGAGGAGGATGAGCGTCGCGGTGATGGCGGCCTGCACATCCGGCGGGTCGCCCGTGAGCGCGTCCCGGTACAGGAAGAACTGCCCCACCCGGACGATGACGTTCGACAACGCCTCCAGCCCCATCGCCGGTCGGAGGTGCTTGTCCCTCACGCCCTCCTCCAGCGCCCTCCGGATGCTCGCCGCGCAGCGCTCCTCCACCCGGCTGCTCTTCGACATCAGCACGCGCATCGCGTACTCGGAGTCCTGCTGGATGAAGCGCCGCAGGGGCGCGTCCTCCACAATCAGGTGGATGAGGCGCTGGGTGACATCCGCCACATACGCCGTCCCCTCCCCCTGGAACTCGCTCCTCGCGGCGGTGAGCGCGGCCTCGAACCGAAAGGACAGCACCTCCCCATAGAGCAGCTCTCGCGTCCCCGCCCAGCGGAACACCGTCGCCCGACTGACGCCCAGCTCCTGCGCCATCCGGCCGATATCGAAGCGCTCACCCTCGTTCCACCACCGCATCGCCAGCGCGAAGAGGTCCTGCGGCGTCGCACGCGAGGGCACCTCCAGTCGCTGCGAGAGCGGCGTTACCCGCGCCCGCGCCTTCTCTCGCGAGGCCGGCCGACGCGTCCTCGAAGGCGCTTCCTTCGTCGCGCGCCGCGAGTCCTTCACGCGCGTGCGCTTCATGTCGCCGCGCTCAGCATCTTCCGCCGTCGCCGCCGCACCCCTGCCACCAGCACCCGCTGGTACAAGGTCGGCAACAACCGCTGGAACAGGTCGATGAGGACCGCGTCCCCGCCAATGAGCTGCCTCCGCCGGTTCTTCCGAATCGCCGTGAGGATGTCCTCCGCCGCCCGCTCCGGCGTGGTGGCCAAGGCCTTCTCGAAGTCACTCGACGAGCGCTCGTCCGTCCACCCCCGACGCACCGTCACCCGCGCATTGCGCGCGATGTTCGTCTTGATGCCCCCAGGATGCACACAGGTGACACCGATGGTCCCCGGATCCACCTCCAGCTCCTGCCGCAGCGCCTCCGTGAAGCCCTTCACCGCGAACTTCGCCGAGTTGTACGCCGCCTGCGTCGGCACCCCAATCAGCCCGAACACGCTCGACACGTTGACGATGTGCCCCTCGTCCACCGCCTTCAGGTGAGGCAGGAACGCCTTGGTGCCATACACCACCCCCCAGAAGTTGATGTTCATCAGCCACTCGAAGTCCTCGTACCGGGTGTCCTCGATGGTGGCGCCCAACGCCACGCCCGCGTTGTTGATGATGATGTGGACCGCGCCGAACTCCCGCGCCACATCATCCGCCCACGCATGCACCTGCTCGCGCTTCGCGACATCCACCCGGTCCGCCCGGACACGGACGCCGTGCGCACGGCACTGTGTCTCCGTCTCGGAGAGTCCCTGCACATTCACGTCCGACAGCGCGACGTGACACCCCTGACGCGCAAGCAACACCGCCGTGGCCCGGCCAATGCCCGAGCCCGCTCCGGTAATCGCCGCGACCTTGTCCTTCACCGATTTCATCCGTTGGCTCCGTTCCGCGTCCACCGCCACCGCGTCAGCCGTGCGCCTGCTTCCGGGGGCTCGCCCCGGTTTTCAAGGACGCGCGCCGACGCCGGGTGATGGCGACATATTCCGAGGGCTCGAAGGTGGCGACGCGGCGCCTGTAGTCGAACGTGAAGCCCGGCCACAGCGTCGAGTTGCGCCCCGTCGCATCCAGGTACCAGCTCACACACCCGCCCCGCATCCACACCGTCCGCGCCATCCGCGTGTCGACATCCTGGACGAACGCCTCCTGCGCCTCCACCGTCGGCTCCACCGCCGCCAGCCCCCTGCCCTCCAGGTAGCGCAGCGCGCTGAGCACATGCGCCAGCTGGCTCTCAATCATCAGGATGACGGACGTGTGCCCCAGCCCCGTGTTCGGCCCCAGCAACATGAAGAAGTTGGGGAACCCGCTCACCGACGTCCCCAGGTGCGCCTTCATGCTCCCCGCCCACGTCTCCGCCAACGTGCGCCCATCGCGCCCCCGGATGTGCCGGGCGAATGACGGCTCCGTTATCTGAAAGCCCGTCCCGAAGATGAGCGTGTCCACCGGATGCTCGACGCCCGATGCCGTGACGACGGAGTGCTCGCGCACCTCCTGGAGCCCCTCCGTGACGACCTCGACATTCTCCCGCGTCAGCGCCGGCAGGTAGTCGTCCGACACAAGCACTCGCTTGCAACCCATCGTGTAGGAGGGCCGCAGCTTCGCGCGGAGCACCGGGTCCGGGACGGACTGCTTCAGGTGCCGCCATGCCCCTCGCTGGGCCCAGCGGATGATCCACGGATACATGAACGCCAGCGCGGACAGCTCCTTCACCGCGTAGAGGCCCGCGCGCATCAGCCACCGCGCTCCGGGAACGCGCGTGTACAGCCACTGCTTCCAGCCGGCAATCGCGTGGTCATTGCGCGGCAGAATCCAGGGAGGCGTGCGCTGGAAGAGGACCAGCCGCTCGACCTTCGGCTGGATGGCCGGGACGAATTGAATCGCGGACGCGCCCGTGCCCACCACGGCGACCTTCCGGCCCGTCAGCTCATGCGAAGGGTCCCACCGCGCCGAGTGCATCACCTTGCCCTGGAAGCGCTCCAGTCCTGGGAGCGCGGGCTGCACCGGCTCGCCGAACGCCCCCGCCGCGAGGATGAAGACGTCCGCGGTGAAGAGCCCCTCCGACGTCTGGAGGCGCCAGTGCCGCGCATCGTCATCCCAGCGCGCGTCCTCCACGGCGTGACGGAAGCGCACGTGGGGGAGCACGCCGAAGCGCTCCGCGCAGTCGCGCAGGTACGCGTGAATCTCCGGCTGGGGCGAGTACGCCCGGGACCAGCGCGGATTCGGCGCGAAGGAGAACGAATACAGATGCGACGGCACATCGCACGCGCACCCCGGATACGCATTGTCCCGCCAGACGCCGCCCACGTCGTCCGCGCGCTCGAAGAGGACGAAGTCCTCCAGCCCCTCCTGCTTGAGCCGGATGGCCATCCCCAGGCCGCCGAACCCACTGCCCGCGATGGCCACGTGGAAGTGCCGCGTCGGGGGAAGGGACATCCAGGCCTCCAGTGGGAATCCGCGCTACGCACTCCCAGCATGGCGCGCCATGAGTCACTTCACAAGGATGACGCATGCATGAGGTGCCCCGACAGGGTGTCGCATGAACGACAGGCTCGGGCGGAGGCTTCGAGCCCACCGCCGGGAGGCCTACGCGGACAGGTGCTCGACGAGCGTCTTGAGGCCGATGCCGATGAGCACCAGGCCGCCGAGGATTTCGATGCGGGTGCCGAAGCGCTCGCCCAGCCGCTTGCCGGCCCAGGCACCAACGATGGACAGCACGAAGGTCATCACCCCGATGAGGGCGGTGGAGAGGACGATGCCCAGCTCCAGCGCGGGCAGCGTCACGCCGACGGCGAGCGCGTCGATGCTGGTGGCCACGCCGAGCGTCAGCAACATGGGCAGGGGGATGCCGGTGGCGGCGCGCTCCTCCTCGTCATGGGAGAACGCCTCCCAAATCATGTGCCCGCCCACGAGCGCGAGCAGCCCGAAGGCAATCCAATGGTCCACCGCCGCGAAGTGCGTGAGGATGGCCTTGCCCCCGAGCGCACCGCCCAGGGACATGCCGAACTGGAACAGGCCGAAGGTCAGCGCCAGCTTGAGGACATCCGGAGGCCGAGCCCCCCGGATGGCCATGCCACTGGAGACGGCGGTGGCATCCATCGCCACGCCGAGCGCGAGCAGAAGCAGGGTCACGGAGGCCACGGACTACTCTTTCTCGATGTCGCGGTCCCAGAGCTGAACGCGGGTGTTCTCGTCGGCCAGCCGTCGGGTCAGCTCCGCGGCGATGGCCACCGAGCGGTGCTTGCCACCCGTGCACCCCAGCGCCACCGTGAGGTACGCCTTCCCCTCCTTCTGGTAGCGGGGGAAGAGGAAGCGGCACAGGTCCACGACCTTCTCGAGGAACTGCTGCGTTTCCTCGCGGTCCAGCACGTACGCGGCCACCTTGGGCACCTTGCCCGTCAGCCCCTTCATCTCCGGGACGAAGTACGGGTTGGGCAGGAAGCGCACGTCCAGCACCAGGTCCGCCTGCGGCGGCACCCCGTACCGGTAACCGAACGACATCACCGACAGGCTCGGCCCCGCGGCGGGCTCCGGGCTGAAGCGCGCCTGCACCATGCGCTTCAAGTCGTGCACGTTCAGCACCGACGAGTCGATGACCTGGTCGGCGATTTCGCGCAAGTCACGCAGCTCCTGGCGCTCCGCCTTGATGCCGTCCGCCACGGTGCCGTTGGGCGCCAGCGGATGGCGGCGGCGCGTCTCGCTGAAGCGACGGATGAGGCTGTCATCGCTCGAGTCGAGGAAGAGCACCTCCACGTGGTGACCGGCGCGGCGGACCTCGTCCAGCACCCGGGGCGCGTCCTTGAGGAACACGCCTTCACGCACGTCCATCACCAGCGCCATCCGCTCGATGTTGCCCCCGCCCGCGAGCTCCGTGAGCTTGGGCAGCAGCAGCACCGGCAGGTTGTCGATGCAGAAGAACCCCGCATCCTCCAGCGCCCTGATGGCGGTGGACTTGCCGGAGCCGGACATGCCGGTGATGACGACCAACTGTTTCGCGGGCGCGGTCACTCGACCTCTTCTCCCAGGGTGCGGCGCATCGCCCCTTCGGCGATGGCTCGGTTGAGCCGCTCGGCGAATTCCCTCGCCGAGTGGTGGCCCTGAAGTTTCAATAACTGGTTGCGGGCGGCCACCTCGATGATGGTCGCCATGTTACGGCCTGGACGCACGGGTACCACCGACAGCGGGATGTCCACACCCACAATCTGGAGATGTTTGTCTTCCACGCCCAGCCGGTCGTACTCCTGATGGGGGTCCCATTCCTGCAGCTCGATGACGAGCTCGATTTTCTTCTGCTCGCGCACCGCCGCCACGCCGAACAGGTCCTTGATGTTGATGATGCCCAGGCCCCGGATTTCCATGTGGTGCTTGATGACCGGGTTGCCCGCGCCGTAGACGGCCCCTTTGCGCCGGGTGACGTCGACGATGTCGTCGGCCACCAGCCGGTGGGCCCGCATCACCAGGTCCAGGGCAATCTCGCTCTTGCCGATGCCGCTCTTGCCGAGCAGCAGGATGCCCACGCCGAAGACGTCCATCAGCACGCCGTGCAGGCTGCTGGACTCGGTGAGCGCTTCCTCCAGGAAGGACTGCACCCGGGTGATGAACTCGCTGGAGAGCAGCGGCGTCTTCATCAGCGCCAGCCCGCCGGACTCACACGCCGTCACCAGGACGGGCGGAATCTCCAGCTCCTTCGTCACCACGACGCACGCCAGGTCCTCTTCCTCGAAGAGCTTGGAGAGCGCCTCGCGCTGCCGCGACTCCGGCAGGGTGGCCAGGTACGAAATCTCCGTGTTTCCGAACACCTGGACCCGGTGGGGGTGGAGGTGCTCGGTGAAGCCCGCCAGCGCCAGCCCCGGCTTCTGGATGCGCGGCGAGTCCACCGTCCGAGTCAGCCCGCTCGCGCCCGCGATGAGCGTGAGCCGCAAGTCGTAGTCGTGGTCCTCGATGAGCTGGGAGATGCGGATGGATTTCATCGTCGGGGCCTGGAATATCACTGGTGGGACCTTTTGAGGCGAGGTGCCCACCTGGCATGTCGTCCCCTACCTCTACCCCCGATAACCCACCCGAGCGAAGCCCTGGTCGCCCGCTGGGGGAATCGCTTGGGACTTCAACAATGAGCGCCGAGGCCATTTCCCGCCGCCTCGTGCGTTGCTAAGCCCCCGGCCATGTCCGACTGCCTCTTCTGCAAGATTCGAGACGGCCTCATCCCGGCCAAGGTCGTCTATCAGGACGACGCCTGCCTGGCCTTCGAGGACATCAATCCCCAGGCGCCCACCCACGTCCTGTTCATCCCCCGCAAGCACATCGCCACGGTGAACGACGTCACCGCGGAGGACGAGGCCACGGTGGGCCACCTCTTCGTGGCGGCGGCCAAGCTGGCGAAGCAGCGGGGCCATGACAGCAACGGGTACCGGGTGGTGATGAACACCCACCGCGACGCGGGGCAGACGGTGTTCCACATCCATCTGCACCTCCTGGCGGGTCGGCCGCTGCTCTGGCCTCCAGGCTGAGCAGGCACGCGCCGCGGATCGCCAGGGCGCGGGAGTGGACGCGAGCCGGGTGAGCGGGTGCTAGCGTTCCCCGACAGCGCAGGGGTGCGCCGCGCATGCCCTTCACCACGGAATCCTCTCCCAGCAACCGCCGCGCCTATACGCTGCTCTCGCTCCTGCTCGCGGCGGTCGCCGGCGCGGTGAATGCGACGGGCTTCGTGGCGCTCGGCATGCACACGTCTCACATGTCCGGGAACATGGCGGCGATGGGCGAGTCGATTGCCACGGGCGAAGCGCGCCTCGCGGTGCTCGCCGGGCAGTTGCTCCTGTCCTTCCTGCTGGGCGCGGTGTGCGCGGCGGCGCTGCTGGATGCGTCCCGACACCGCTCGCGAGGCCGGCACGTCGCCGCGCTGATGGTGGAGGTGGTTGCGTTGGCCGGCATCGGCACGGCGCTCACGTCCTCGCCGGGGACGCGCGCGCCCGTGCTGATGTGGGGCCTGTCCTTCGCCATGGGGCTGCAGAACGCGCTCGTCACCCGGGTGTCCGGCGCGGTGGTGCGCACGACACACGTCACCGGCATCCTCACGGACATTGGCATCCAGTTGGTGCGGATGTTCGCCTGGGTACGGGACGGGGCTCGCGGCCAGGGCGTCGCCGGCGTGTTGCGCGGGCTGCGCGCCCTGCCCTCCGCCATCGAGTTCGAGCGCACGCGCCTGCACTTGGGACTGGGCGCCGCGTTCCTGCTGGGGTGCACCAGTGGGCCGCTGCTCTATGTCCACCATGGGCCCGCGGCACTGGGGTTGCCGTGCGCGGTGCTGCTCCTGCTCATTGGCCTGGACTTGAGCCCGGCGGCGCGGCGACAGCCGGACTCGGCCTCGCGCGCCTGAGTCACGGCGAAGCGGGCTTCGCCATGGGCACCTTCGGCGGGCCCGAGGGCGCCTCCACATCCACGACGTTCGCGTCGGGGCCAATCTGGCGCAGCACCCGCAGCACGCTGCTGCGGTCATCCGTCCAGGCGAAGTCCTGCTCGTCACGCAGCCCCAGGCGGCGCACCCGCGCCTTGGCACGGGTGAAGGTGGGGCCCCAGGAGAACTCGCGGTCTGGACTGAGCAACATCCAGTTGCTGCGCAGCGCGCTTCCTTCCGTGTCGTGGAAGACGAAGGCCGCGTACATCCCCAGGCGGCGCGCGTGCGACAGCGTCACTGGCACCAGGTCCAGGTGCACGTTGCTGATGTGCAACGCGAGGACTCCGTGCGGGGCCAGGTGCCGCTTGTACAGGGCGACGGCCTCCTCGGTGAGCAGGTGCACGGGGACGGAGTCGGAGGAGAAGACATCCAACGCCAGCACGTCGAACCCACCGGGCTCGCCCCGCTCCAGCTCGCGCTCCAGGGAGATGCGCGCGTCCCCCTCCACCACCTCAATCGTCGCGGGCGAGTCGCCCAGGTAGCTGAAGAAGCCGCCCTCGCCTCGCGCCAGGGAGATGACCACCGGGTTGATTTCATAGAAGCGCCCCCGGTCCTCCTTCTCCAGCAGCGCCGCGCTCGTCCCCACGCCCAGCCCCAGCACACCCATGCGCAGACCCGGAGGCAGTCCCACCGCCGCGCGCAGCCGACGCTGCTCGGCGACAGCCAGTCCCAGACCGGCCTCTCGCGTGTAGTAGGTCGTGGGCCACGAGCGCAGCTCCGGTTTGACGTACTGCATGCCATGGGTGATGGCGCCGTGGCGCTGACTGTAGAGGTGCTTGTCCGGCGACTCCTCGTTCTGCTCCGTCACCCTCACCACGCCGAAGAAGTTCCGCTCGCTGAACAGCGCCTTGTCCAGCTCCCGGTTCACCGACAGGAACAGGTTCACCGTCACCATGACGAGCATCGCGCCGCGCAGCACCCGTCGGCCGCGCTGACTCCACGTCTCTGCCGCCGGCCCGCGCACCATGCCCGCGAGCGCCACCGCGCAGCAGCCTCCCAAGGACAGCGGGTACTCCCAGTACGCGCGGAAGAAGGCGGTGGCCACGCCGCTGACGAACAGCGCTCCGAGCACGCCACCGGCGGACACCCACAGGTAGAAGGCGCTCAAATGGCGCGGTGACGGACGCAGCCGGTACAGCTCGCCGTGACACACCATGCAACCGGCGAAGAGCGACGCGGCGTAGGCGATGAGCTGGAGGGTGAGCGGGAAGTGGGCCCCCGCCGCGTGCGCGTGCGCCACCATCGCTCCGGAGCCGATGAGCAGCACCGAGTAGACCGTGCGCGAATAGAAGGACTCTCGCGAGAAGGCGATGATGAAGGTGAGCAGGTAGACGGCCAACGGCAGCACCCAGAGGAAGGGACCCGCCGCCACGTCCTGCGAGAGCTGGTTCGTCGTCGCGAGCAACAGCACGGACGCGCACGTGGCCAGCCCGAGCCACGCCAGTGTCCGGCCCACACCGGGTCGAGCCTCGGAGTCGGCGGGCGCGGCCTCCAGTGAGGCGCCTCGTGCTTCTCGCCGCATCGCCTCGAAGGCGGCTTCCCGGGCCGCCTCCGCGTCCGTCTGAAACCGTGACGCCGACTCAAACGCCATCGATGAACCTGCGCCTGCATCCTGCGTGGCCATCGCGCCGACTCGGGCGCTGACGTCCTGCGATGCGAGTTCGCCCGATGTCACTCGGGCCGTGGCGCCCTCCACGAGGGAATCCTCTCGTGGACCTGTCGCTTCCGTGCTCGCCACCACACGCTCATGCCGCAGCACATCCAGCGCGCACACCGCGCAGGCTCCCACGAAGAGGACGAAGCCCACGCCCCAGCCCCACGCCTGCGTGGCTCGCCCCACCCACGGCTCCACGAGGAAGGGGTAGCCCAGCAGCGCCAGCAGCGAGCCCACGTTCGACAGCGCATACAGCGCATACGGTGAGCGGCCGGGCCTCGCGCGAGCAAACCAGGACTGGAGCAGCGGCCCCGTCGTGCTCAACACGAAGAATGGCAGGCCGATGGTGGCCGCCAGCATCGCCAGCAACCTCGGCACCGCCAGGTCCGTGCCCACCGGACGCCACTCCGGCCCCGGTGCCACCGGCGAGCCCACCCACAAGGCCCGCGCCCCCAGCACCGCCACCGCCACCGCCAGGACGCCCAGGTGCACCTTCGCCTGCGTCCGTGGCGTCAGCCGTGAGGCGAGCCCGTGCGCATACGCATACCCTCCCAGCAGCGCCGCCTGGAAGAACAGCATGCATGCGGTCCAGACGCCGGGCGTGCCGCCGTACCACGGCAACGCATACCGCCCCGCCAGGGGCTGCACACCAAACAGAAGGAAGGCACTGGTGAAGATGGCGACGGCGTAGCGGAGCATGGTGAACCTGGAGGCTGAATCAGACCGCGGGCGCGGTGGCCGGAGGTGCTCGCCGGGAGCGCAGCGCACGCGCCCCCGCGGTGAAGAGAGACAGGGCCAACGCCAGCAACACCACCGCCACCACCCCGTTCACCCGGGAGACGGCGGAGCTGGCCGGCTGCAGCGCCTCGCGCACCAGGAGCACCAGGCTGGTGAGCGTCACGGCCCCCACGAACAACATGGGCACCAGCGCGTACACATACGGCCGGCTCGTGCTCTTGAGCCACACACAGACGCCCAGCAGGGACAGCGAGGCGAGCAACTGATTGGACGTGCCGAACAACGTCCAGAACGAGCGCCACGCCCCCGTGCCCGCCAGCAGCACGAAGGCCAGCGGCACCCCACACGTCACCGCCGTGGCCACCATCGCCGACACCCGGCCCTTCCGCCCCGTCAGCTCCTGGAGGATGTAGCGCCCCAGCCGCGTGGACACGTCCAGCGTGTCGAACACGAACGTGGAGAAGGCCATGGCGCCGAACGTCGTGGCGAAGACGAGGTGCTCCTTGCCCAGCACCGTGACGAGTAGGCGTCCCAGCCCCGCGCCGTACACCGCGCCCGGCGCCTTGCCCGTCAGCTCCCCCTTCGTGGCAATCATCACCGTCGCCAGCGCGATGACCGCCACGAAGCCCTCCAGCAACATCGCCCCGTAGCCCACCGGCTTGCAGTGCGGCTCCTTGTCTATCTGCTTCGACGTGGTGCCCGAGCACACCAGCCCGTGGAACCCCGAACACGCCCCGCAGGCGATGGTGACGAAGAGGAAGGGAAACAGCGCGCCTCCCGCCCCCGGCACGTTGAAGCCCGCGAAGGCCGGCTGCTGAATCGACAGCTCCCCGCTCAACCCGCCGTAGAAGATGCCCACCACGCCCACCGCCAGCGCCGCGTAGAGCACGAAGCCGCCCAGATAGCCGCGCGGCTGCAGGAGCACCCACACCGGCGTGAGCGACGCGACGAAGCAGTACGCGAGGATGAGCGCCGCCCAGCCCCGCGCATCCAGCACCAGCAGCGTGGAGAAGCGCGTGCCCAGGTACACGACCCCCAGCGTCGCCGGCACGAAGATGAGCGTCTGCAGCCACAGCGGCGGCTTCAGGTACCTGTCCACCAACCCCATCACCACCGCCAGCGCCAGGTATGCAATCGACGCGAAGGCCACCGCGCCGCCGGGGTTGAAGCGGAAGGTGAGCCCCTCCAGCTCCGCGTCGCCGCTGACGAACGTCGCGGCCGTGGCGTCCGTGAAGGCGACGATGACGTAGACGAGCGCCACCCAGATGAAGGCCAGCATCGCCAACCCCGCCGTTGCCCCCAGGTGGGTGCGCACCACCTCCGCGATGGAGACGGCCCCGTGGCGCACGCTGGCCACCAGCGTGGCGAAGTCATGCATCGCCCCGATGAACACCGCGCCCACCGCAATCCACAACAGCGCCGGCAACCAGCCGAACTGCTGCGCCGCGAGGATGGGGCCCGCGATGGGACCCGCCGCGGCAATCGCGCTGAAGTGCTGGCCCAACAGGTAGAAGGGCTTCGTCGGCACGAAGTCCACGCCGTCGTTCTTCGCGTGCGCGGGCGTCTGGGCCTCACCGTCCAACCGGAACTGCCGGGCGATGAAGCCACCGTAGAAACGATAGCCGAGGGCCAGCACCACCAGGAACACGCCGGCAATCAGGGGGAGGCTCATCCCTGAAGGCTTTCCCGCCCGGGACTTCCGGTCAACTCCATGACTCCTGGACGCTCGGGGAACGAATCAGCGTCCTCACTGCCCCACTTTGTCCAGCTGTCGCTGCGCGGCCTTCTTGAGCCGCTTCACCTTCCCGAGGAGCTCGGGGTCCACCTCTCCCTCGGAGGCCTCCACCAGTTCCTTCAGGTCGTCCCGCTGCTGGCACAGGAAGCCCAGGTCGTCGCAGGAGCGGAACTCCTGGAGCGTCTTGAACACCGCAACGGACTCCTTCCACTCCTTCTTGAGCTCGGCCTGGGACTTGTTCGTGCTGCCGGAGATGATTCGCACGCGCGGGGCCGCCGCGCGCTTCGGAGGGGCGGACTTCAGGGGCGCGGACTTCGGGGCGCTGTTCAGCGGGGCCAGGAACAGGTCGTCGGACAGCTTCTCGTCCGAAGGCTTCGGCGGAGGAGGCGCGGGGGGACTGTCGGCAGCGGCCTGTGGGCTGTTCACGGCGGCCACGTCACCCGTGGCTGGAGGCGCCACGGCCCCTTCGCCCGGCGCGGCCTCTGGAAGCGCGGGCTCCCCGCGGGCCACGGCGCTCTCGGAGGGCAGCGGCGGGGTCCGCTCGATGGGCCTGGAAGGCGGCGGGCCCTCCAGGACCTGGGTGAGCCCCAGTTGGTGCGTCAGGCGCCTGCGCAGCACGGGGTCCAGGGTGAGCGCGGCGGCTCCCGCCAGCAGTGCACCCAGTCCGCCCAGCACCACCACCCACGCCACGACGGACCTGCGCTGGGAGCGCCTGGGGATGGTCGTCCGACGGGTGTCCTCTCCCGGGCGGCGCGCGGCGGGCTGCGCATTCGGACGGACGGGCACCGCCGTGCGGCGCGTCTCGTCATGCGAGGGCATGGACACGCGCACGTCCACGTCCTCCTCCTCGTCCTCGACTGGCGCGGGCGCCGGGGCGGGCGCGGGGCGGATGACGGAGGCGGACCCCGTGCGCCGGCCCGACACGGGCGCCATGCCAGGAGACGAGGGGCGAACGCGGCGTGAGCCCGTCTTCGGACGCGACGGGCCGGACCTCTCCTCCTGCTCCCGCGCGGCGCCTTCCGCGTCGCGAAGGAAACTCTCGTCCAGCACCACGCGAGGCTGGGTGTCCTCATGAAGGCCGGCGGCGGCACGGGGCTGCGTGTCGGCCGCGCGAGGCCCCCGAGGGTCCGTGTCCGCGTCGCGAGGCGCACGCGGCTGCGTGTCGTCGGAGCGCTCCGCGCGCGGCGGCCGGGACGCGCGCGGATTCGTGTCCATCTCCTCCACCCGCGCCGCCTGCTCGTCGTGCCCCATCTGCTCGGGCGTGAGCACCGGCAGCTCGGCGCTCTCCGGCTCGGAGCCCGTGTCCGAGACGACCACGCCCGGCTCGGCACTTCTCGAGGGAGGCGCACCGCCCGGGTTCGTGCGCACCGGCGTGCTCGCGGGGATGGAGATGGCCGGCATCACCATCGCTCCCGAGCGCGTCGGGGCGCTCGGAGGCGGCGAGGAGAACGGTCCGCTCGTCGCGGAGACGGCGGGCATCACCAACGCCCCCGAGCGCGCGGGAGCCCCGGTCGGAGGCGAGCCCGCGGGAGCACCCAGCGCCTGCCGCTGCGGCATCACCGCGGAGGGAGGGGACACCGGCGCCGCGGGCGGCGGCTGGGACGCTGGAGGCGGAAACCCACCGGGACGAAGACCCGACGCGGGCACCGGGGGCCGGGACATCGGCGCGCCAGGGCGAGGCTCGCCCCCCAGCACGCGCAGCGGCTCCGCGCGGGGCTCCGTCGGCTCCACCGGCCACGGAGAGGGGTCCGAGTCGGCGGGGCCGACCACTGCGCCAATCGGCAACAGCTCCAGCTCCGTGGGCCGCATGTCCGGACGCGCGGGCATCGGGGGCGGCGGCGCGGGCGGGGACCAGGGGGCGGGTGGAATGGCCTCCGGCGGCAGGGTGGCCAGCGGCACCTCCCGCGTCTGCGAGGGCGGGCGCATCACGGGAGCAACGGCGGGCGGCGGCGTGGGAGGAGGACGGTTGAAGGCCTCCGGCTCCACCTCCACCGAGGGCGACGTGTCCGGATTCAGCCGGCTCGCCCGGGCGCGGGCCTCTTCCTCCAAGGCCTCCAGCGGGAAGGCGGGCCGCGTGGCCTCGTCCATGGGAATGCCCGGACGCGTCTCGCCGTCATTCACCGGACCGCCGGCCTCGCGGCTGCGCGGCGTGGGGTGGAAGGAGAGCGCCTCCACCGGGCCATCCAACCGGATGGTCTTCGCGGGGAGGATGGCCCCCGCCGGCAGCGTCGCGCGGGGCGCGGTGCCGCCGTCGTCCTGCTCCTGCGCCGCGGCCCGTGGCTCGGGGACACCTCCGCGCGGCACGTCCTTGAGGCTGGCCAACAGGCGCCGTTCGGACTGGAAGTCCGCCGTGAAGAGCTCCCGCATGAAGCGGCTGACGCTCTCCGGGCCCGCGCTGGCGTCAATCTCCATCAGGCACGTCTGCAGCCGGCCACGGAACTCCTCCGCCGTCTGGAAGCGCTGCGTGGGGTCCACCTCCAACGCCTTGGCCACCAGCGCCGTCACCGAGCGCGGCGTGAGCGGCTCCACGTCGTCCAGGGGGGCGACCTTGGGGTTGGCCACCACGGACATCAGCTCGCCGGGGTGGATGCCGTCGAAGGGGTTCTTGCCGGCGATGAGCTCGTAGAGCGTGAGGCCCACCGCGTACAAGTCACTGCGACGGTCCACCGGCTGGTGCCGCGCCTGCTCCGGGGACATGTAGAGGAACTTGCCCAGGATGATGCTCGGGTTCGTCTTCGCCGCGGACAGCCGGCTCTTGGCGAGCCCGAAGTCGACGACCTTCACCTCCCCCTCGTAGGAGATGAGGATGTTCTGCGGAGAGATGTCCCGGTGGACCAGCTTCAGGTCCTCGCCGTCGTCATCCTTCTTGCGGTGCGCATAGGCGAGCGCGTCCAGCACCCGGCCCATGATGTAGAGGATGAAGGTGAGCGGCAGCGGCACCTGCCTGTCCCGCACCCGAGCGGCCACCTTGCGCAGGTCCTTGCCGTCCACATACTCGAGGGCCATGTAGGCCTCGCCCTCGTGCAGCCCCATGTCCAACACCTGGGCGATGGAGCCGTGGCTCAGCCGGACCAGGGTGCGCGCCTCGCCCACGAAGCGCTCGACGAAGTCGCTGTCCTCCGCGAGCTGCGGGAGGATTTTCTTGATGACGCACAGCTTCTCGAAGCCCTGCGCGCCCTCCAGGCGGGCGAGATAGATCTCACCCATGCCGCCCGTCGCCAGATGGGACAGGAGGGTGTACCGGCCAAAGGGCTGGGGCCGGAACGGACGCAGCCGGGCGGAAGGGTTATGGGCGTTCATGGAGGCGGGGGTCCACCACTCGGGCCCCATTGAACCCCGTCCAGGGCCACGGCATCAACCCGTCAACCTGCCGCGAGGGGTTTTCACCGCAGGCCCGGGTTGGTGAGCGTGCCGACATCCTCGTCGAGCACCTCGAAGACGGCCACCTTCTCCCGGGGGGCGCGCACCATCCGCTCCCCCAGGGGCATCACGTCGAAGCGGGCCCCCACGGAGGCCAGCATCTTGCCGGTCATCAGCACCTGGCCGGGGTTGCCCGTGGCGGCCAGCCATCCGGCCACGGCCATGCCCTCCCCCACCGCCGTGTAGTCCGAGCGCACCTCGTTGCCGATCATCCCCACCAGCGCGCGCGTGGTGTGCAGGGCCAGCCGCAGCTCACAGCGCTCGTCCAGGGGACGGCGGCTCATGGCCCGCTCCCAGTCCGCGCGCAGGGACAGGGCGGCGCGCACGGCCCGCACGGCGTCCTCGCCCTTGACGTAGGGCACGCCGAACAGCGCCCGCATGGAGTCGCCCTGGAAGCCCTCCACCGTGGCCTCGAAGCTGAACACGATGCCGGTGGCCCGCGAGTGGAATTCGTTGAGCAACTGGGTGGCCTTGGCCGCGCCGATGCGCGGAGCCAGCGCGCCAAAGCCCACCAACTCCACGTGCAGCACGGTGAGGGTGCGCTCCTCCAGCCCCGGCAGCCGTCCCCCCTGACGCAGGGCCTCCGACGCGCGGCGCTCCGCGATATCCGGTGGGTGGAAGCGCTCCAGCATCCGGCGCATCCGCTCCAGCGTGGCGCCGCCCTCCTTCGGGGAGAACTTCTGCACGCCCGTGGCCACCAGGTGCGCCACCGCCGAGCACGCATCCAGCATCGGCTCCAGCCCATCCCCCTTCGCGGAGGTGTTGACGTAGAGCACGCCCGCGTACGGGGGCTCGGCGCCAATGGGGATGCACAGCACGCTGTCCACGCCGTAGAGAATGACGCTCTCGCGGGCGGCGAAGCGGCGGTCGTCGCGCACGTCACCCACGGCGAGCGCGCGGCCCTGCTTCAGCGCCTCGTCGACGATGGCGTCGGACACGGGCACCTCGCCCTTGGCCAGCTTGCCCCGGTGACGCACCGCCGCCGGCACCAGCGCGCCCGTGGGGTGCTTGAGCAGCACGACGGCCGTCGTGGCGTCCGTGCGCTCCAGCAGCCGGTCCATCGTCATGTCCAGGAAGGTGGACAGCGTGGTGGCGGTGGAGAGCGCCTCCGCGGTGCGGAACATCAGCACCAGCGTCTCCTGGCCGACGCGGGGACTGGCGGGCGCAATCGGCGTGGACGCGCTGCTGAAGTCCTCGAAGGGCATGGGCCCCACGTTGTCCAACAGGCGCAGCACGTCCGCGTCCCGCACGCTCTTGGCCAGCAGCACGGAGGGACCCACGTCCTGCCCATGGCCGAAGCGCACGACGCCGCCCGCGCCCAGGTCCACCATCTCCGTGGCCGCGTTCTCCACCGTGTTGGGCTGGCGGACCGCGAGCGTGTTCTCGCCCAGCGCGACGGTGTCCCCGGGGGACAGTTGTCGTGAGCCCTGCAAGGGCGCGCCGTTGACGCGACTGCCGTTACGGCTGCCCAGGTCCTCGATGCGGAGGATGTCCGCCTCGACGTACAGGCGCGCGTGCCGGCGCGAAACGAGGTCGCCACCCAGGACGATATCGTTCTCGTCCGCGCGGCCGAGGCTCGTCACGCCCTCGGGCAAATCGTAGGACGTATCGAAGTAGCCGGGCCCGTTGATGATGATCTGCCACATCGAATGCCCGACATTACACGACTCTCCCGTCTCATGAGAGAAGGAGACACCGCTTCGAGAGGGGGGACAGGAGTGACCCGGACTGCCGGCGCAAGTGCTTCGCGCCGCGTCAAGACTGACAGTGCTCCGGGCGACTCGCAAGTGCCCGCCAGGGCGAGTCCTCAGCGCGGCCGGTGGATGAAGACGGACTGTCCGTGGCGCACCGCGGTGAAGGCCGTCAGCGCTCTTTGGGCGGGGCCTTGGAGCACCGCGCCATCCAGCGCGAAGCGGGAGCCGTGACAGGGACACTCCATGACGCCCTCGGCCGGGAGCCAGTCCACGGCGCAGTCCCCGTGCGTGCAGATGCGCCACAGCGCCACGAAGCAGCCGGGCCGCGTGTGCACGAGCACCACGTCCAGGAGCGCTTCGGGCACGCGCACCTCGGCGTGGCCTCCTGGTGACTGCAGCGCCGGGTGGTCCGCGAGCCGCACTTCCACCCAGCCCTCCTCGGCCGTGCCCGGCACTGGCGCCCCGGGACAGGCGGCGCCGTCGGGCGGGAGGTCCAGGACGATGGCCTCCCGCCACTCCCCGCCGCACCCCACTCCCAGCGCGGCCAGGGCACAGCCACCCTGGGCCAGCGTGAGGAGCGCGGCGCGGCGGTCCAGCTTCGTCATGGCGCGGCCGTGAGCGACACGCCGTTCACCACGGCGACGCCGTCCAAATCGAACCCGGCGGACGTGCCGACGGAGCCGCTGGTGCCAGAGTCCTGGATGCGCACGTAGCGCGCCCGGCTCAGGCCCACGGTGGCCAGGTCGAACCCGTCTCCGCCCGCGACGGCGGGGTCCGTGGCGCTGATGCCGGCGGCGGGGTTGGCCGTCACGGGACGCACGCCCGCGCAGCCCGGGTAGTTGTTCGCCGCGTCCGAGGGGGCGCAGGGGAACTCGAACCACTGCACGCCATCGTCGCTCACGGACACCTTCGCCCGCTCGGTGAAGGCGCGAGGGCCTCCGGCGATGAGGAAGGCGTTCTCGAAGACGAGCAGGTCCACGCCCGGCCCGTCCATCACCGCGAGGTCCGTGAAGCGAAGGGTGATGGAGCCCGACTTGCCCAGCGAGAGGACGTCGAGCGAGCCGCTGTCCAACCCCGAGCCCACCGGCGGCCCGAGGACGATGGACGGGAAGCGGTCCTGTCCGAAGCCCGCGCCGGGGCCCGGAAGGAACTCCACGACCTCGTCCGCGTACGGGTCCGCGGGCACGGCGACACTCGCGTCTTCAGGCGAGCCCGAGTCCCCCGGCCCCGCGTCCTCCGAGGGCGAGGACGGGTCCTCACCACCGCAGGCCGACAGGCTCAGGAGCAGGGCGAGCGCCGCGCCCCGCTGGTGCGGCCAGGACACGCGGCGACTCACGGGGCCACCTGGAGGCGGACCAGTCGCTGGCCGTTCTTGTCGGCAACGCCCACCAGCACGTCCGAGCCGAGCGGCTCCAGCATCGTGACGGTGGTGCACTGGTCCACGTAGTCGAGCACGGCGGCGCGCGCGCCCACCGTGACAGTGTCGCTCCCCGTGCTGGTGGACAGCGCGAAGCGGGACACATCCGTGCTCACGAAGCTGAAGTTCTCGTCATACCCGCCGCGGTTGACGACGACACCCGCGCCGAAGGAGGACGCACTGTCGAAGTCGCTGCCCACCTCGATGGGCGACTGGCTGCCCAGCTCCAGCGGCGTCCCGCTGGTGACGGCCTGGGCGACGACCGACGGCGCCACGCCGTAGATGACGTTGACGAAGTCGCCGTTGAAGAAGCCCAGCGCCGCGACGCCGTTGTCCGCCACGGCGGTGAAGCCGCTGGCGACCACGCCTTCGGCCGGGAAGTTGGCCACGCGCACCGTGCCCAGGGGATTCGCGGACGTCACCACGCCGTAGATGCCGAGCCCCGTGGGCAGGGTGCCCAGGCCACCACCGTTGATGAGCACCGCGCTCGTGTCCCCGTTCGAGAAGGCCGCCGCGGAGTAGTTCTTCGGCGCGGTGAGGAAGGACGACGAGGCCGGCGTGGCGATGTCGTAGAGCGAGAGGGAGCCCGGAGACCCGGAGGCACCCGTGGTGTAGCCGGTGAAGACGCGCTGCCCGTCGTTGATGAGGTAGCCGCCCGCGTAGACCGCGACGCTGCCAGCGCGGTCCTCCGGGGTGACGACGTCATAGAGCTTGGTGGGGGACAGCTGGAGGTCGGGCCACGTGCCCATCGAATACAGCGCGGCGTCCTTGCCGCCCCCCTGCACCGCGTAGAACGAGTACGTCGGACCCGGCGACGAGCCCAGGGCGGAGATGCCATCCGGCAGCGGGGCCGTCTCGGTGGCGACGAAGCCCGCCTGGAGCTGGAGCGTGCCCAGCTTCGCGTCGTGCGGCGTCGTCTCACAGGTGACGGGGCCCGCGTCCGGCGTACCCGCATCCGGCGTGGGGTCCACGGGGCCGGCGTCCGGCGTGCCCGAGTCCACGGGGCCCGCGTCCGGCGTGGGGTCCACCGGGCCTGAATCCGGCGTGCCCGAGTCCACGGGACCGGCGTCCGGCGTGCCCGAGTCCACCGGACCTGAATCCGGCGTGCCCGAGTCCACGGGACCCGCGTCCGGCGTGCCCGCGTCAGGCACCGGAGGCTGGCCAATCGGCTCCGTCTCACACTTCTCGTCGATGCAGACCCACTGCTGGCCCGCGGGGGGCTCGCCGTTGTCGGCGCGGCAGTCGAATGTGTCCACGCACTCGGGGTTGCAACCCGTGCCGAGCAGCGCCACCGCGAAGGTGGTCACTGCCAGCGAAACAGACTTCGTCCAGGGAGCTACGCGCTTCCAGTCAGCGGTCTTCATCGGCGTCCTCAGTCCCTCTCCGCCCCCACGGGCGGGTGGGCATCCAGGAGGACGCGGTCGAAGGCGGGCCCGGGCACACCCACGTGCACGGAAGAAAGGCTGACGCCTCCGCCGCCTCCCCTCGGAGGCCTCGGTGATGTCCGTGCCCGAAGGGCACGGGTCCTTGGCAGGTTTTCGGACTCGCAGGCGCGGATGCCCCGGGGGCAACCACCTAGTGGCCGTCGCTTCCCAGCCCCATGGAGGGACCAGTGCTTCGTGACGGCGGTCGTTCCTGCACACCGCTGCGGGGCAGTCCCGGATTCACACCGGGTTCCCTAGAGCCGCCGTGTTTCCACGTCAGCACCGAGGACGCCGGCGGGGATATGGCGGGTGACCGGCATTGTCAATGGAGCGCGGTGACGTCGATGGCATTGGACACGGGGCGACGCGGGTCCAACGGGCACGCCTCCAGCGCGGGGCCCTTCGCCTCGGGCGTGGAGTAGCCACGGCGCTCCGTGAGGCGGCCGTCCCCCACCTCCACCACGAAGACGCGGCCGGCGTTGGTATCCGCCAGGTACACCGCGTCCTTCGCCACCGCGAAGCGACTGGCCACGGAGAGCACACACCCGGGAGCGCCCGGCTGACAGCCAGGGTTGAGCGCGTAGGAGGCCACGACGGTGTCGTCCTTCACCAGCACCAACCCGGTGGAGCGCACGGACGTCGCGATGTAGCCATTCTCCGGGTCATAGAGGGCCTCGCCGATACAGGCGACCACCAGCTGGTCCCCCACCGCCTCCACGTAGCCCGCGTTGAGGCAGCGCTCCGCGCCCAGGTCGATGGCGCTCATCGCGCCGGTGGAAGGGTCGATTCGCGCGAGCATGCCCGGCCCGTTGGGACGGTAGTCATTGGCGGGATTCAGATTGGTGAGCGCCACGTACACGGCGGAGCGCGTCGCCGTCACCGAGTACGGCAGCGGCATCACCGGGCCTCCGCCAAAGGGCTTCAGGTCCAGGCCCGCGAGCGACAGCGTGTCCACCTTGCGCGGCTGCTCGGGGTTGGAGATGTCCACACGCGCCACGGCGTTGCCGTGCTGGAAGTTGGAGCTCGCGGTGCCGAACAGCGGGATGAAGAGCGTATCGCCGAAGCGCGCGAGCGCCTGGGGACTGGTGTTCGCGCCCAGGTTCACCTGGTCCACCGTGCGCAGGCCCAGGCCATTGCCCTGCGCCGTGCCCTCGCGCTTGAGCACCTGGAGCGTGTTGTTCACCGAGTCGACGACGTACACGTAGGGCGGGTCCACGAGGATGTCGTTGGGCGAGCCGGAGACCACGCCCAGCGAGTCCTCCTCGACGAGGGTCCCCAGGTTGCCTCCCGCCGCCTGGAGCAGCTTGCCGTTCGTCATGTCCGCCGCCAGCACGAAGCCGTCCCATGACGCGAGCGACTGCACACCCGCGCCGAACTCGCGCCGGGGCCCCAGCTGGTCCGTTCCCGCCTGGATGCCCACGAGCTGTCCGTTCGTGAAGCACGCCGTCACCACGTCGTATGCGCACCGTCCGGCGTGACACGACTGCACGTCCGGACACGCGACGCCGCACGCGCCGCAGTTCAGCACGTCCGTCCGCGCATCCACGCACGCACCACCGCAGCGCAGCAGCCCCTCCGAGCAACCTTCGCGACACGCGCCCGCCTCGCACACCTGACCTGTGGCGCAGGCCGTGCCGCAGGTACCGCAGTGGGCCACGTCCGTCGCGGTGTCGACACAGGCGCCATCACAGGACTCGGTGCCAGCGCGACAGCCGCAGACGCTGTCCTGACAGACTTCGCCCGTGGAGCAGGTGTTGCCACAGGCGCCGCAGTGGGCGGTGTCGCCGCGCAGGTCCACGCAGGTGCCCTCGCAGACCGTGAGGCCGGCGGTGCACACCACGCCTTCATCCGGGCAGCCGGTGAGCACGAGGGCCAGGAGAGAGACTGACAGCAACGCCAGCGGCGTGGACTCAAGGGGACGGGGCGCGCGGGGCATGGGAGTCCTCGGAGGAGGGAGGCGACGGGGGGTTCGGCTCGAGCGACACCGCGAGGGTCGCGTAGGCCGCGCGCCCTGGCAGTGGGAAGCCAGTGAAGTCCTGGGCCCGCGAGTCGAGGAGGTTCTTCACCTCGACCGACAGGGTGACGTCCGGAGCGTGCAGGAAGGTGCTGGAGGCACCCACACTCCAGAGGGTGCGTGACGGAAGGTCGCGCGTGCCGGTGCGGTTGACGAGCTGAGAGGCCTGGTACAGCACCTCCGTGCGGGCGTTGAGCCAGTCGGGCCCGGCGCGCACGCGGCCCACCCACTTGTGGCGCGGGCGATAGGGCAGGTCCTGATTGTAGAAGCGTGGGTCGCCCAGACGATTCTGCGTGCGCAGCCACGTGTAGCTGCCGCTGGCGGACAGCCAGGAGAAGGGCCGGGCCTCGCCCTCCAGCTCCACGCCCCACACTCGGGCGGCGTCGAAGTTGTAGGGCCGCGCCATCATCGGGGGATACAGCTCGTAGGCGATGAGGTTCTCGTACAACGCCGCGAAGCCGCCCGCCGTCGCGCTCCAACGGGGCGCACCCGAGACACGCTCTTCGGAGTCCCAGACCAGGGCCGCGTCCGCGTACAGGGCGCGCTCGGGCTTCAAGCCGGGGTTGGGCAGGAGCGTGCCCTGGCGGATGTACAGCTCCAGGAACGAGGGCGCGCGGTGGGACTGGCCCGCGTTGGCGCGCAGCCCGAAGCCACCGCCCAGGGACACCGCCGCGCCGAGCTTCGGAGAGAAGAGCCAGTAGGGCCCCACGCGCTCCAGCCGCAACGAGGGCACCACCTCCAGCACGCCGCCCAACAGGGCCCACTCGTCCATGACCATGACGCTTCCGCGCCACCAGCCCGCGGACTGCGCGCCCCGGGCCTCGGTGACCTGCTCGCCGGAGGAAGCCACGGTGGTGGTCAGCGTATGAGCGCCGCCCAGCGGAGTACGCCCCTCCAGTTCGACGCCGCCGACGAGGTGGCGCTGCGGGCCTCCCGCGCCGAGGAGGCCGCCCGTGACCTCCAGGCCATCGCGCCGGAAGAAGCCTCGCGCGCTGCCTTGCGTGCCAGTGCCACCGAGCGCTCCCGACCAGCGCACCCCGAGCGAGAGCCGGTCCAGGTCCTGTCGCCCGGCGGACTGGGGATTCTGCACCGTGCCGGGAATGGCACGGTCCTCCAGGGCCAGCTCGGAGAGCACATCCAGACGCGAGCCTCCGGGCAGTCGACGTCGGTAGCGCAGCAGCACGCCACCACCCTTCGCGTCGTTGCGGGCACGGGCCTCGGCGGTGACGGGGTTGTCGTCCACCGCTGGCAGCTCGTCGAGTTCGTAGGCGAAGTCTCCATCCGAGCGCCCCGCATGGAGCAGCACCAGTCCATGTCCGTCGAGCAGCGGGCCCGTCACCGCGACGTGTCCCAGCGCCGTGTTCCAGCTTCCGTAGGTGACCTCACCACTGCCGCGCGTGTGCGAGGAGGGCGCGCGCGTGACGATGTTCACCGCACCGCCCAGGCCTCCCGAGCCATAGCGGGCGCCCGCGCCACCGCGCAGCACCTCGAAGCGCTCCACCAGCGCGGCGGGAACCTGGGACAGGTCCGCCATGCCGCCCGCGCCGTTGAGCGGGATTCCATCGAGGAACACCAGCACGCCGTTCGACGCGGCGCCTCGGACGACGAGGCTCTTGCTCTGGCCGTAGCCCCCCGAGTCCTGCACCGCGAGGCCCACCGAGCCGACGAGCAGCTCCGCCGTGTCGCGCGCTTCACCCGCGCGAGCGGTGGCATCGATGACGGTGATGGCGCCCGTCGGGTCCCTGCGCTCGGGCGAGTCCGGCGGTGGCGGCGACTTGCCGCGAACCACGGTGGAGCGCGCACGGGAGCTGTCCGGCTCCGCGGCGGCATCGTCCGGCACCTGGGCGCGGACTTCGACAGGGAGGCTGAGCGCCAGGCACACCAGGTGCCCGACGAGGAAGGTGCGCCGCATGCTCCGCCTTCCGCTCTCTCCATCGAAGAGAGAAGGCCGTCCGCACGTGTCGCCACGCGACACGTTCGCACCCCTGGGCAGGTCTCCTGGCTGATGGGCTCCGGCCTCAGGCGCACGGCGCGTCTGGCTGGAAGGGGGCTTCCGCCTTCCCCCGGGGCGCCTCAAGGCCGCTGCCGAAGTGGCGACTGTCCGAAGTCCCCGGCCCTGTCCTCAGGGCTGCCCAATCACAGTGGCGGGACCGCACCGGATTCGCACCGGCTTCCCTCTTGAAAGCCCGACATGGGCACCCAAGGGCGCACCCCTTCTAGGGGGTCACCTCCGTCGCGTCAAGCGCACCCGGGACAGCGCGGCACACGAGCGCACGTACTGCTCGAAAGCACTCGCTTGGAGGAACACCACCTCCGCGCCACCCAGTCGCAACGACGCGCGGCTGAACAGCGGCGAGGAGCGGCCCGGCACTATCAACACGCCTTCCTGATACGTGCCGCCGTGGCTCTCCAGGTCCGTCACGCTCCACACCTCCGTGTGCGGCTCCGGACGAAACCGCGCGTGCTGACGCGACACAGTGGGTTCGGGCAGGACGATGTCGCACTCGGGGCTGCGTCCCACCGTCACCTCGGGACCACTTCCCCGAAGGCGCGGCCGCAGCTCGAACACGACGGGCTCCACGACACGCGAGGGCGACGGGCCCATCAAGGTCGGCGCATCCACCGGAGACACCGGGCGCGGGCGACTCGGCATCGAGTCCCACACCAACACGGGCCACCCGACATCGCGCAGCAGCGCCTCGCGGTCCTCCCGAAGCTGAGCCATCAGCGCGGACAAACGGTGGAGCACGAGGGTCCTCC
Source organism: Myxococcus sp. CA033 (assembly GCF_013336625.1). Taxonomy (NCBI): domain Bacteria; kingdom Pseudomonadati; phylum Myxococcota; class Myxococcia; order Myxococcales; family Myxococcaceae; genus Myxococcus; species Myxococcus sp. CA033. The sequence continues at coordinate 401,584 of NZ_JABUMU010000002.1, forward strand.
AGGCCGGAAGGAAGGTGCGCTCGCAAAGCTGTGCACGCCCCTTCCGTCTGTCCACCCCCACACGTCCACGAGGGCGCCTTCGCGGGGGGAACCTCGCGGGTCGCACACGCGACCCCATCGCCAGCCACGGTGAAACAATCCGGGCCTCACTTCTCGGGGCCGCAGGCGCTCCCCAGCGTGGCCACGTCCGCGTCGTAGTGCAGCGCCAATGCGCCGGAGGACTCGATGTGGCGCACGAAGAGGGAGCCGTACACCTCCGCGTTGCCACTGAGCGTCAGCGTGGCGCCAGGCGCGTAGAAGTTCCCCGCGAGCACGCTGCCCGCGGAGATGCCCAGCGTCCCCGTGCCCGCCGAATAGACGCGGACGCGGGCCGGCGCGTCGATGGAGCCCAGGAGGAACTGCCCTGCCACCGTCACGTCGCCGCCAATGAACAAGTCCAGCTCTCCAGGCGGCACCACTTCCACCGAGAGCCGCTCGCCAATGACGACGTCGTCTCGCACGAACAGCGCGGTGCGCTCGCGCACGACGAGGTTCAACCGTCCCTGTCCCTCGATGTTCGTCAGGAAGAAGCGCCCGCACGGCAGCTCCAGCGTGCGCTCCCCATTGAAGCCCGCAAGCGACGAGGCATCCAGGCCGATGGCCTCGTTGTGGTTGTTCTCGGCGTGGCTGCTGATGAGGCCGCGAATGTCCACCCGCGAGGCGTCATCACACGCGCACGGAGCCACCGAGTCCACCGGCTCTCGCAGCACCTCCGAGGCCGTCACCGTGCCGGACATGATGCGCTCGGCGGGCACGGCCAGCTTGCCCTCCACCGTCAGCGACGCCAGACCCACGTCACCGCGCACCCACGCATCCCCCGTCACCTGGGCGGACACGTTGCCCGTGAGCGGACCTCCGCTGTACAGGCCACCGCCCACCGACAGGCCGCGTCCCAGGGAGATTCCATCCGCGCCGCCCGCGCTCAGCCCACCGCCGACCTTCAGCGTGTCGTTCGCCGCGACGCCGCCGTTCGTCGCCACCGCGCCGCCCTGCCCTCCTGGCACGTACTTGCCCATGGAGCCGCGGAACGCATCCGTGGTGAGCGTCGCGCTGAACGCGAGCCTGTCGCACGAGCACAGCGCGTAACGGAAGGCGCGCTCCGCGAGGTGACCGCTGCACACCTTGGCGCCCGTGACGCTGTCACCCACCAGCAGCAGCGGGCCCGTGGAGGCACAGAAGGCCGCGGGGTCATCGGAGGGGTTCTCGCCCTCCCCTGTCGTCCCGCTGTCCGACGAGGCCACCGGGCCCGCGTCGCTGTGCGGCGTGTTGATGAAGGCCACCGGGTCCCTCACCGTGCACGCGGCCCCCACCACGAGCAAGCCCAGCAGGACAAAGCTGCCCGGAGAACGCTTCCACCGCGATGCGAAGGCGCGAGTCATCGACCTGAAATCTCCCTCAGTCGGGTCCGAGCCGCCACTCCATGGGGCGAATCGGGGTGGCGCGCGAGAAAGGACTCCAGCGCCCGCGCCTCGCCGTCCCTGTCGCCCAGGGCCCGCAGGGCCTCCGTGACGCCGTGGCTCGCTTCTTCTTCCAACACGCCCCCGGGCCAGCCCCGCTGGGCCTCCTGGTACTGACGCAGCGCCCCTCGCGCATCGCCCAGGTGCTCCAGCCGCAGCGAGCCCGAGGCCACGCGCGCGACATACGCGGACATGCCCTGCGGGTCGGTCCGGATGACGCGCAGATAGAGCGCCTCCGCGGCCTTCCACTGTCCCGTGGCGCGGTGACCATTGGCCCGGCGCAACAAGTCCTCCGGAGCGGGCGCGCTGGGGAGCATCTCCGTCCCACGGGGCTTCGCGGACGGCGAAGGGACCGCGACGTCCGGAGTGGTCCGAGGCACGCCGACCTCCGTCCCTCCGGTCGCGGTCTGCTTCATGCCAACGCCAGCCACGTCGGGTTCGGCCCGTGCCACGCCGACCTCCGCGCCGGTCCGCATGACTCCGACGCCGGCGACCTCGGCCCGCTCCACGTCGACGCCGACCTCCGCTCCGGTCCGCGTGACTCCGACGCCGGCAACCTCGGCCCGCTCCACGTCGACCGTCGGCACCACCGGCTCGGGACGCACGGGTTCGACGACGGCGGGCGCTGCCACGACAGACGTCTCGACGGGCGCCAGCGAATCGCTCCGGCGGGACAGGTGCCATGTCGCGACAGCCGCCGCGCCCACCACGAGCAGCGCCCCTCCCATCAACCACTCGTGCCGGCGACGGGAACGCGGAGGCGGCGAAGGCGCGTCCAGGGCGGCGAGCACCGCGGCCTGCACCAGCGCCGCGGACTTCTGCCGAGACAGTCGACGAGCAGGCCCCGGGTCCTCGTCCAGCGGCGCGAGCATCCCCGGAGGCAGCCCTTCTTCATCCAGGAGCCGACTCATTCCGCGCCTCCATCCGGAACGCCGCCGTCCTCGGCCGCCAGTGCGCGGAGCGCCGCGCGCCCCAGCCGCAGACGACTCCGAATCGTCTCGAAGGGAATTCCCAGCTCGTCCGACACCTCCGGCACACTCATGCCGAGCACATGATGCAACACCATCGCATGTCGCTGCTCGTCGGGGATACGGTCCAACAACATCACCATGCGACGGCGATGCACGTATTCATCCGGGGGCGCATCCTCGGAAGGTACCGCCATCAACTCCGCGGACTCATCGACGCGCCGCGCCTCGTTGCCCCGGGCGCGCTTCAGCCATGCGAACGTCGTGCGAGCCACCACCCGGTCCACCCAGGACTGGAACTGCCCCTCGCCCCGGTACGTGGAGAGCCCCCGCAGCAAGGCGATGAGCGCCTCCTGGGCGATGTCCTCCACCTCCCCATCCCCGTGCACCAGATAGCGGACGAGGTTGCGCACCCGAGGCAACAGCTCCATCAACAAGGACTCGGCGGCCTCCCTGCGCCCCTGGATGGCCGCCTGGATGCGGGGGTCCGCTCCAGGACGTGCTCTGCCGATGGCTTCCCGTCCCGTGCTCGTCATCGACCCCATGGAGGAAGGTCGAGCCGAAAACGGGTCATCCCCACTCACGGCAACAACACCAGCGCCAGGGCGAACCTTGGCCGCACCGCCCAGCCTTCGTTGCGTGGCACGAAGTTTCCGTCCTCGGAGTAACCGAGCCGGGGCCGCCCCAGGACGCCATCGGCGGCGACGGTGGCCTCCACGCCCATCCACTGGGAGAAGCGCCAGCGCAGGGAGGTGTCGGGCCCCGCCAGCAGCGCGGGGATGAAGCGCGGCTTGGCGGCTTCGATGCCCAGGAAATACGACTCCGTGCTGCGACCGAAGATGAGCACGCCCACTCCCGCGCCCACGCCCCAGCGCAGGCTCCCCACTTCGAGGAGCGGGGTGTCCACCCACAGCCCTCCGGCGTACTGCTCCAGCTTCACGTCCGTGCGGCCATCCGGCAGCTTCGCCTCCAGTCCCGCGAGGACCTGGAGGCGAAGGCGCACCCTGCGGAACTCCCAGCCGGAGGCGAGCAGCAGGCCCCGATGGCCGGACCGCTCATACCCATCCAGCGTCACCATCCCGCCCACCATCACCTGCCAGCGCAGTGGCACCGAGTCCAGGGCAGCCGGCGGCATGGCCCAGAGCTCCGGCGGCATGGGCGTGGGCTCACGCTCGGGTTCGGGGGTGGCGGGCGCGGACAGCGGGGCGGCGACCTCGACGACCTCCCCCAGGGGCGTGCCGGCCTCCACCGCGCGCAGGGCGGAGCGCACGACGAGCGCCACGGCCTCGGCGCCCGCGGACCACTCGAGCGCGCCCGGCTGACCTTCCAGCCGCGCGGTGCGCACGAAGAGGTGACGGCTGCCGGGTTCGGCGAAGTGGACGCGCAGCTCGGAGCCCGAGCGCTGGAACCAGAGGACGGCGCGGGCCTGGTGGACATCCGCCAGCTCGACGACGGAGCGCCACTGCGCCTGGGGCGAGCCTTCCATGGACGGGCCCGGCATGGCGCGCAGCTCGACGGGCAGGTCGCTGCTCTGGCCGCGCACGCGTTCGAGCAGGGCGCCATCCTCCTCGGAGGCCACACGCGCCACGGCGAGCCACGAGCCGCCGCGGTCCGCCGCGCGCGCCTCCACGCCCAGGCACAGGGCGGCGACGAGCCCCAGCCGAATCAACACGACGCCCGATGCCATGATTTGAAGGCTAGCGTCTCGTGTGTGCGCGCGGGAAGCCCCGGGGACAAACACACCTCACCGCACTGACGCACTCTGGCAGGCGCACCGGAAAAGACGCGCTGCGCCTGCAATCCTCCGGCGGACGGGCGACATGGGCCTCGGACTCCAGTCTGCCCTCGCGCCCGTCGCGGATGACTCAGCGCTGGACGCTCGGGGGGGCGCGCAGCTCACGGCTGACACGCTCCGCCTCGCGGAAGACGCGCAGCAGGTTGCCGCCCAGAATCTTGTGGAGCTGCTCGCGGGTGTAGCCCCGGGCCACCAGCGCCTCGGTGATGCGCGGCAGGTCCGCCACCGAGTCGATGCCCTGCGGCGAGGAGTTGATGCCATCGAAGTCCGAGCCCAGGCCCACGTGGTCCACGCCCGCGACCTTGGCGATGTGGTCGATGTGGTTGATGAGGGATTCGAGCGGAGGGCGCTGCACCTTCGCGGCCCACTCCCAGCTCGCCTGGGAGTTCGCGCGGTAGCGGGTGACGGGGTCCGAGGCCTTGTGCTTCGCCTCCACCGCGTCCTGGGCGGCCTTCCGCTCGGTGGCCATGGCGGCGTAGGACGTGCGGTAGGTGTCGTCGATGAAGGCGGAGAAGAAGTTCACCATCACCACGCCGCCGTTGGTGGCGACGGCCTTGAGCATCTCGTCGGTCATGTTGCGCGGGTGGTTGGTGAGCGCGCGGGCGGACGAGTGCGACGCGATGACGGGCGCGCGCGTCACCTTCAGCGTGTCGAAGAACGTCTTGTCGGACACGTGGGAGATGTCCACGAGCATGCCCAGCCGGTTCATCTCGCGGACGACGTCGCGGCCGAAGTCGGTGAGGCCGTCGTGGTGCTTCACCGACGCGTCACTGATATCGCCCGACGAGTCCGCCCACTCGTTCGTGTTGGACCAGGTGAGCGTCATGTAGCGCACGCCCAGCCGGTAGAAGTCGCGCAGCACGCCCAGGTCATTCTGGATGGAGTGGCCGCCCTCGACGCCCATGAGCGTGGCGAGCCTCTTCTGCTTGCCGGCGCGCGCGGCGACGATGTCCTTCGAGGACAGGGCGAGCACCATCTGGTCCGGGTGCTTCTCCACGGCGCTGAGCACCGAGTCGATGATGCGCAGCGACTGGTGGGTGAATTGGCCGGCGAACTCCTTGGGCTCCACCCAGATGGAGAAGAAGGCCGCGCCCAGGTTGCCGGCACGGGCGCGGGACAGGTCCAGGTGCCCCTGGCCATTGGGCGGCTGGGAGCCCACGTCGAAGCCCTCTCCGAGCATGCGCAGGGGCGTGTCCACGTGCGTGTCGATGATGAGCGCCGACTCGTGGATGGCGCGAGCCTTCGCGGAGCTGGGCGACGGCGCGGCGGGAGCGGCGGCGAGGGAGGGCGCGCCCAGGAGGAGCAGGGCGGCGAGGACGGAGCGGTTCACGCGGACACCTCGGAACGACGGGACGCGGGGGACTCTCCCACGGAGCCAGGGCGGGATGAAGTCGCGACGGTCCACCTTGGACTCATCAGGGGCGCTTGCCCTGCCCCACCAGCCCCAGTCCCGTGTAGACGACCTCCAGCCACTTCTCCGTCTTGACGTGGCCCTCGCCGAAGCTCCGGTACTTCTCCGGCAGGCCCTCTGCCTTCACCTGGTCGAGCGTCAGGCCCGCCACCTTCTTGCGACGCACGAGCGCCGTCGTCTCCCGCAGCATGGCGACGAAGCGCTCCAGGTCCTCGCGCCCCGCGAGCGCGCCGTGGCCCGGGATGATGCGCACGCCGGAGGGCAGGCTCGCGAGCACGCCCTCCGCGTTGCGCACGTAGCCCTCCACGCTGCCTCCCGCCTCCAGGTCGATGACGGGAAAGCGGTCCGTGAAGAACTGGTCGCCCAGGTGCAGCACGTTGCTGCCCACGAACAGCACCGCGCTGTCGCCATCCGTGTGGCCCGATGGCAGGTGCGTCATCCGCACCTCCTCGCCGTTGAACCAGAGGCTGAGCCCCTGCTGGAAGGTGAGCACGGGGCGCGCATGCTCCGGCGCGGGAGGCAGCGTCTCGCCCCGGCGGACCCTCGGCTTCGACATCCGCGCGCGAACGGCGTCATGCGCCACCAGCGTCGCCTCGCGCCCGAGCACCGCGTTGCCTCCCGTGTGGTCGCTGTGCACGTGCGTGTTGAGGACATAGACGAGCTTCTGCTTGCTCAACGTCTTCAACGCCGCGCGCACCTTGTCGATGACCGGGGCGAAGTCGTCATCCACGAGGAGCACACCGTCGGGCCCCACCGACACGGCCATGTTGCCGCCGGCCCCCTGGAGCAGGTGGATGTTGCCCGCCACCGGCGTGGCGCGCACCTCCACCTGGGAGAAGTCACGCTCCTGCGCGAGCGCGAGACAGGGAAGCAGGACGAGCACGGCGGCGACGGCCTTCATGCGACCTCCAGACGACGGGGGATGCGTCGGCGGGCGTCTTAGCAAACCGGGAGCCCATTCATTCCCGACGCATGTGCACTTCTCTCACGCCACCCCTGCCGTCGAGCGGAATCCCCCGAACCTCCACGCCAAAGCGCGTGCACCGTTCGCGAGCCCCCGCCCTCGATGCGTGGAACCGGGTGCCGACGCGCTCTTGCCTCTTGAGAAGCCACTGGAGCCTCTTCGCCCGTCCTCGCGGTGGGACACCTCGCGGATGCTTGCACGGGGGCCAGAACGCTCCTCCGAGGGAGACGGCCCTGGCACGGCGACTGCTCAAGCAGGTGTCGACCTCAGGCGGTCGAGCCGGCGAGGCGGTCGCGCCGTGGTGGCGCGGTGTGGAGTGTGGAGGCGGAAGATGCTGATGGCGGGGAAGCGACTGGCGGTGTTCTCCATTCGCGAGGGCAAGGGCGGGAGCATCTGGGTGCGGGCGGGAAGCGCGTTCGTGAACAAGGACGGCTCGCTGAACGTGTTGCTGGATGTGCTGCCGCTGGACGGCAAGCTGCACGTGCGAGAGGCGGCGGAGAAGCGGGACACGCCGGGGGTGGGCGGACGGTACGCGCCCGAGGTGGGGCTGGACGCGGCGCCGGTGGGGGGCCACTCGTGAGAGCCGCGTGGGGACTGCTGGCGCTGGTGCTCCTGGTGGGGAAGCCCGGCGTGGCGGACGCCGCGCGGCTGCGCACCCAGTACTCGGGCGTGGTGAACCTCAACGAAGCGACGGCCGCGGAACTCGACTTGCTGCCGGGGGTCGGTGACTCGGCGGCGCAGCGCATCATCCAGCACCGGGGCAAGCGCCCCTTCCAGCGCGTGGAGGAGCTGGTGCGGGTGAAGGGCTTCGGGCGCAAGAAGTTCCTCAAGCTCAAGCCGCACCTGACGCTGAGCGGGCCCACCACCTTGAAGGTCGAGCAGGTGCCTCCGCCTCCCGAAGGAAAGGAGGTGGTCGCCACGAACAACTGACACGACGCATCCATTCACTGGGGAGTGGGGTCGCCGCCCGGGTCTACCTCGTGGCCCGGGCGGTGGCCCTGTCGAGTCCCGGCTTCGCGCCAGGGGAGCGGCCAGGCGCGGTGCACGTGAGGTTTGTATCTGGAACCCGGCTGGTAGAGCATCCGCCGCCATGAACCGACGACTGCCCCGACTGCTCACCGCGCTGCCCGTCTCGGCCGCGCTGGTTGCTCCGCCCGTGCTCGCGTGTACCAGCATGCTGGTCAACAAGGGAGCCACGGCGGACGGCGCCACCCTGATGACCTACGCCGCGGACGCGCACGAGCTGTACGGCGAGCTGTACTACACGCCCGCGCGCCGCCACGCCGCGGGCGCCATGCGCGACATCATCGAGTGGGACACCGGCAAGCACCTGGGGCGCATCCCCGAGGCGCCGGTGACGTACTCCGTCGTCGGCAACATGAACGAGCACCAGCTGTCCATCGGCGAGTCCACCTTCTCCGGCCGCAAGGAGCTGGAGGGGCCGGCGGGCATCGTCGACTACGGCTCGCTCATCTACATCGCGCTGGAGCGCTCCAAGACGGCCCGCGAGGCCATCACGGTGATGACGAAGCTGGTGGCCGAGCACGGCTACGCGTCCACCGGTGAGTCCTTCTCCATCGCCGACCCGAAGGAGGCGTGGCTGCTGGAGCTGATTGGCAAGGGCGCCGGTCAGAAGGGCGCGGTGTGGGTGGCTCGTCGGCTGCCGGAAGGGCACATCACCGCGCACGCCAACCAGGCGCGCATCGAGCAGTTCCCGATGAACGACCCGGACAACGTGCTGTTCTCGCCGGACGTCGTCTCCTTCGCGCGCGAGAAGGGCTGGTTCAAGGGCGCGGACAAGGACTTCAGCTTCGCGCAGACGTACAACCCGCTCGACTTCGGCGGGCAGCGCTTCTCCGAGGCGCGGGTGTGGAGCATCTTCCGGCGCGCGGCGCCGTCGAAGAACTACGGTCCGGAGTACGCGGATGGCTCCGCGCCGGCCAAGCGGCTGCCCCTGTGGGTCAAGCCGGACAAGAAGCTGTCCGTGCAGGACGTGATGTCGCTGATGCGGGACCACTTCGACAACACGCCGCTCGACATGTCCAAGGACGTGGGCGCGGGCCCCTACGCGGCGCCCTACCGCTGGCGGCCGATGACGTGGGAGGTGGACGGCAAGAAGTACGTCCACGAGCGCGCCATCTCCACGCAGCAGACGGGCTTCTCCTTCGTCGCGCAGATGCGCGCCTCCATGCCGGCGCCCATCGGCGGGGTGCTCTGGTTCGGCGTGGATGACACGTCCATGACGGTCTACACGCCGATGTACGCGGGCATCCGGCAGGTGCCGAGGAACTTCTCCCAGGGCGTGGCCAGCCGTGGGGCGTTCTCCTGGGACTCCTCCTTCTGGGTCTTCAACTGGGTGTCCAACCAGGCGTATGCGCGCTGGAGCGACATCTCCGTGGACGTGCACAAGGAGCAGGGCGCGCTGGAGGGCCAGTTCCTCGCGGACCAGGCCGACATCGAGAAGACGGCGCTGGAGCACTACAAGCGCAGCCCGGAAGAGGCGCGGCAGTACCTCACCACCTACTCGGTGCAGCAGGGCGAGAAGGTCCATGCGCGCTGGAAGAAGCTCGGGGAGACGCTGCTGGTGAAGTACATCGACGGCAACGTCCGCGACGAGCAGGGCAAGGTGAACCACCCCAAGTACCCGGACAGCTGGTACCGGCGCATCGCCCAGGAGCGCGGAAAGAGCGTGGAGATGCCTCCCGAGCCCGAGGAGCCCAAGCCCGTCGCGGCTCCGGCCCCCGCCCCCGCACAGAAGGCGCCGGCGCCCGCGTCGAAGCCCACGGTGGCGCCCGCCCCGTAGGCCCGCTGGCCCCTTTCCCGGATCCGGGTCCGGGAGGGGCGCCCAGGGTTGTTCCACCGAGCGGGGGCGCTCGGGCAGGGCGCCCCCGCCTCCCACCCCACGAGGTGGGCAGACGGGCGCCCCCTTCGAGGGCTTCCGGGCGTGGGCTTTGGAAGGCAGACCTGGCGGGCGCTGAATGCCTCACCCACGTCTTGCCGGTGACTGATACACAACGAAATCTACACGGCAGGGGGGACCGCGAAGAGATAGACCTCCTGCGACTCAAAAGACTTGGCAGAGACAGGGAGGCGGCAGGTGAGGGAAGATGAAGTCATGAAGGACACGGCCAGTGGGGAGCCTGAACCCCAGGAAGGTGAGCGGCCCAAGGGCCCGCCGCTCGGAGAAGTGCTCGAGTTCATGCGCCTGCTGTGGGCCGTGGACCACGGGCTCCAATCCACCTCGAAGCGAATGGAGTCGACGCTGGGCCTCACCGGTCCGCAGCGGCTCGTCATCCGCCTGGTGGGTCGCTTCCCGGGCATCACCGCCGGCACGCTCGCCCAGATTCTCCACGTCCACCCGAGCACCCTGACGGGCGTGCTCAAGCGGCTGGAGAAGCGCGGCCTGCTGGAGCGCAAGTCGGACCCGCTGGACGGACGCAAGGCGCTGTTCGCCCTCACGGAGACTGGACGCGGGCTGGACGTTCCCTCCGAGGGCACCGTCGAGTCGGCCGTGGCGCGCGTCCTCTCCCGGATGTCGCGCAACCGCATCCTCTGCACCCAGGACGTGCTCACCGCGCTCGCCCAGGAGCTGGGTGGCGTACCGCCTCCGGAAGAAGACCTCGCCGACCCGACCGCGAAGAAGTCGGACGCTCGCTGAACAGGCGTGTCACGGCCCGCCCTTTCGGCGGGCCTCCGCTCGGTCGCTTCAAACTCCACGAGCGTCGACCGGTGCCGCCTCCGCGCAGGCCCTCGACGCTCCCGGCCCCCTCCCCGCCTCTCCACGAACCCCTGGCCCGTCAGGGCGGCGTTCAGCGTGGGCGACGCGCCCCATCACCGCCGTCAGGGCGGCGTTCAGGGCGGACCCTCGACGCGCCCCACCCCACCGCCGAGAGACCCGAGGCAGGGTGGGACTTCGTCTCGCGGCCCCGCCTGCTCGGCGTCCGTGTCCCCCGGTGCCCAGTCCGAGGGAAGGGGCTGCGTCCCCCACTCGCGAGTCATGACGGGCACTTGGCGGCCTCGGACGGGACGAACGGGGGCATTTGCCGCGTTGCCTCCCGGACCCTCCGCCGGTCGCGTGCTTCCGGCGGCGGACAGCCCCGCCCATCCTGGGTGAAATCCGTGGGCCCAAGCACCTCGCGGCCCGTCGGACGTTGCTAGAGAATCGGGAAATAGGCACCTCCGCCGGGAGTTGCCTCGCCACTGAGCGGACAGGACAGCGTGAACCTCGACACCCCGCAGAGCCCAGGCCCCGAGCTGCCGCCCCCGCCACCTCCGCCTCCGGCCTCGCCCACCCTGGTGGGCAGGTCCTCGCGGGGCCGTGGCGTGGAAGCCCTGCTCTCCGCCGTGCGCACCCGGCAGCGCCGGTACCTGTGGCTCCAGGGCCTCGCGCTGGGCTTCATGGCCGCCTGCCTCCTGTGGGTGGGGGGCGGCCTGCTGGGACTCGTGGCCCCGCGCCTGGGCGGGTCGCTGCTCGGCATGGCCGTGCCCCTGGGCGCCGCGGTGGCGTGTATCTTCGGACTGTGGCTCGCGCGGCGACGGGTGGGCGACGACCTGCTCACCGCCCGACTGGTGGGCCAGCGCCGGCCGGAGCTGTCGCTGGACGTGCTGGCCGCGGTGGAGCTGCGGCGCGAGCAGGGCGGACACGCCAACGGCTCGCCGGAGCTGGCGGAGGCCTTCCTCGCGCAGATGGACACGCGGGTGCGCACCGTGGACGTGCGCTCCATCGTCGACGGACGCCCCGTGCAGCGCAGCGCCCTGGCCGCGTGCGGCGTGCTGCTGGTGCTCGCGCTGGTGTTGGGGCTCTTCGGTGAGAAGTGGGCCGCGGGCCTGAAGCGCATCCTCGAGGTGGCGCGCGCTCCGGAGGCCCCGACGCAGGTCGAACCCATCACCGGCGACATCGAGCTGACGTACCGCTACCCCGCGTACACCGGCCTGTCCCAGCGCACCGTGCCCGGCACCGACGGCGCCGTGAGCGCCCCGGCCGGCACCGAGATTCTCATCAAGACGCGCTCGGACCGCCCCGTGGAGCGCGCGGAGCTGGTCATCAACACCGAGTCGGTGCCGCTCAAGGTCACCGGCAACCGCGATTTGGAAGGCACCTTCATCGCGAAGCAGACCGGCCACTACCACTTCGTCTTCTACGCCCGGCGCGAGAAGCCCCTGGCGGTGGGCCCCGACATCCCGCTCACCGTGGAGGCGGACAAGGCGCCCCAGGTGACGCTGATGACGCCCGCCGCGGAGCTGGAGGTCGACCCCAACCAGAAGGTGACGCTCAAGTACGAAGCCACCGACGACTACGGCCTGTCCGGCCTGTCGCTCGTCTTCCGCACGCCCGGCGCGCAGAAGGACACGCGCGTGCCGCTGCGTCGCGAGGACGGCCGGCGCAGCCGCGACACGTACACCTGGGATCTGGGCTCGCTCAAGATGGACGCCGGCGACCGGATTACCTACTTCGTCGAGGCGCAGGACAACGACGCGGTGGACGGCCCCAAGAAGGGTGTCAGCCGCACGCAGGTGCTGCGCATCTACTCCGCCGCCGAGCACCACCGCGCCGCGCTGGAGAAGGCCGAGCAGCTGTGGGGCCGCATGGTGGACCACCTGGCGGACCGGCTGGAGGGTCCGGACCGCGACAAGCAGAAGGACGCCCAGGCCATCGCCACCGCCGCGTCCGTGGACACCAGTGGCCAGCAGCTCATCACCGACATGCGCACCCTGGCGCAGACGCTGTCGCGCGAGCGCGACGTGCCCACCGAGCTGGTCTCCGCGCTCGCCAACATCTCCGAGTCCCTGGGCAGCCACATCAACGGCACCGCGGACTTCCGCCGCCTCTACCTGCGCACCCAGCGCGCGCGGGGCGAGGACTGGGGCACCGGCAACCGCCTGTCCGGCGTGGTGACGGAGGAAATCGCGGAGCTGGAGAAGGACATCCTCTACCTGGAGGCGCTGCTGGACCGGCAGAAGCTGGAGGCGCTCCAGGAGATGGGCAAGCAGTTGGCCGGAGAGCGGCGAGAGCTGTCGCGCCTGATTGAGCAGTTCAAGGCCAACCCCGACGAGGCCGCGCGCCAGGCGGTGATGGAGCAGATTCAGCAGCTCAAGGCGCGCATCCAGGAGCTGATGCAGCGCATGGCGGAGATGCGCAAGGGCATCCGCGACGAGCACCTCAACGCCGAGGCCCTGTCCGAGATGATGAAGGACCAGGACATGCAGAGCGCCCTGGACGAGGTGGAGAAGCTGATGCGCGAGGGCAAGACGGACGAGGCGCTCGCGAAGCTTCAAGAGCTGGGCATGCAGATGGACGAGATGCTCAAGGGCCTGGACGAAGCCAACGAGGAGTTCGGCGGCGAGCAGTACCCGGAGCTCGCGGAGAAGTTCGGCAAGTTCATGGAGGACCTCAAGGGCACCGTGGACGAGCAGCAGCGCGTGGCCGAGCAGACGCGACAACTGCGAGACCAGGCCCGCGCGCAGAACAAGGAGCGCCTCTCCGAGCGCGGCGAGTCCATCAAGAACGAGCTGATGCGCAAGGTGCAGCAGGCCCAGCAGAGCTACGACAAGCTCAACCCGGAGCACCTCAACAGCCGCGCCGCCCGGCCGCTGGAAGAGGCCCAGTCGGAGCTGCGCAACGTGGAGAGCGCGCTGAAGGTGAACGACTTCGACCTGGCCGCGGAGGCCGCCGCCCGGGCCGAGGACGCGGCCCGGCAGCTGGCCGGCATGGGTGAGCAGCAGAAGCAGCTCGACGAGATGTTCGGCAACCCGCCCGAGGTGCGGCAGCAGTCCTCGGAGCTGGCCCAGCGCCTGGACCGCGACGCGCGCAACGTGCAGGACGTGAACAAGCAGCTCCAGTCGCTCTTCCCTCCCCCGGGCTCGCAGCTCTCCCAGCAGGAGAAGCAGCAGCTCCAGCAGCTCTCCGAGCAGCAGCAGCAGTTGGAGCAGCGCGCGCAGAACCTGCGCCAGCAGATGGAGGAGATGGAGCAGACGGCGCCGCTGTTCGGCGAGGAGGCCGCGCAGCAGATGGAGGGCGTGGGCCAGCGCATGGGCGAGGCCGCGCAGCGGATGCAGGGCAAGGACCCGGGCCGCGGCTACGGCGAGCAGCAGGCCGCGCTGGAGGGCCTGCGCCAGTTCCAGCAGCAGATGCAGCAGGGCCAGAAGGGCCGCAAGGGCGGGCTGCCGCTTCCCGGTGGGATGAGCGGGCGCAAGCAGGGCAACTCCGGCAGGGACCCGAAGGACGAGGTGGAGCTGCCCGACGAGGACGCGTTCCAGGCCCCCAAGGAGTTCCGCAAGGACTTGCTGGACGCGATGAAGCAGGGCGCGCCGGAGAAGTACCGCGAGCAGGTGAAGCGCTACTACGAGGAGCTGGTGAAGTGAGAGACCGCCGGATGAATCGCTGGGTGGCCCTCGCGCTGGCCCTAGGACTGGGTGTGGCCACGCCCGCCGTCGCGCAGGACGCGTCCTCCCTCAAGGACGAGGTGAAGACGCGCCTGGGCCAGGTGGAGCAGGGCCTGGACGACTGGGACGTGCCCGGGGCGAAGCGCGAGCTGGCCGCGGTGGAGCAGCTGATTCCCTCCGACGTGGAGCCCTTGAAGTACTACCAGGGCCGCGTGGCCTTCGAGGAGGGCCGCTACGACGACGCGGTGGGGCTCCTGGAAGGCGCCAACATCGAGGACAAGCCGGGCAGCTACCTGCGGCTGGCCAAGGACACGCGCGACATCGTCAAGAGCCACGAGCGCGCGGAGAGCGAGCACTTCATCTTCTTCTATCCGAAGGGCAAGGAAGCGGTGCTGGTGCCCTACGCGCTGGAGACGCTGGAGGCCATCCACCGGGCCATGGCGGAGGACCTGGGCTGGACGCCGCCGGGCGGGAAGATTCGCGTCGAGGTGGTGAACAACGCGCGCGAGCTGTCCAAGGTGAGCACGCTCACCGAGAAGCAGATTCGCACCACCGGCACCATCGCCATCTGCAAGTTCAACAAGCTGATGGTGACCAGTCCCAAGGCCGTGGCGCAGGGCTACGACTGGCAGGACACGCTGGCGCACGAGTACATCCACCTGGTCGTCAGTCAGATGAGCCGCAACACGGTGCCCATCTGGTTGCACGAGGGCCTGGCCAAGTTCCTGGAGTCGCGCTGGCGCGGCAAGGCGGGCCTGGCGATGACGCCGTCCACGCAGGCGCTCCTGGGCAAGCGCGTGAAGGCGGACACGCTCATCCCGTTCGAGAAGATGCACCCGTCCATCGCGCTGTTGCCCACCGCGGAGGACGCGGCCACCGCGTTCGCGGAGGTGTTCTACGCCATCGACTACGTGCACCAGTCCAAGGGCTCGGCCGGGCTGCGCGCCGTCGTCCACGAGCTGAAGGCCGGGCAGACGGACAAGAAGGCGGTGGAGGCGGCCATGGGCATGCCCTTCGCCCTCTTCGAGAAGACGTGGCTTTCGCACATCAAGAAGCAGCCCTTCCCCTCGGAGCTGGTGCCGCGCGACGACCGCGTGGTGCTGAAGGAGGACGCGAAGAACAAGTCGAAGGAGGACGGCGAGAAGAAGGGCCGTGAAATCTCCTTCGGCGACTTCAACGAGGTGGCGGAGGTGCCGGCGCGCAAGTTCGCGCACCTGGGTGAACTCTTGCGCGAGCGCAACCGCGTGAAGGCCGCCGCCGAGGAGTACGCCAAGGCGCACAAGCTGGTGGGCGACAAGTACGAGTCCGTCTCCAACAAGTACGCGCTGGCGCTCCTGGAGTTGAAGCGGCTGGATGAAGCGGAGTCCGTGCTGCGCGGCAGCCTGCGCGTGCACCCGGGCTCGCCCGCCACCAACGTGCACCTGGGCCGCATCCTCCTGCACCGCAAGGACTACCCGAAGTCGAAGACGGCCTACCTGGAGGCGCTCGCCTCGGACCCGTTCGACCCCGAAATCCACGTGGCGCTGACGCGCATCCACGGCGCGCTGGGCGAGACGGCGCTGGCGACCCGCGCGAAGGCGGCGACGGTGGTGCTCACCGGCCTGGAGCCCGCCGAGGTCGACCAACTGGCGCAACAGTTCCTGCGCGAAGAGGGCGTGCTGTCGGAGACCAACGTCCCCGCCACGGGAGGCGCCCCGAGCAAGCCCGTCGCGCCCGCCACGGGACCGACGGACGCGGGGCGCTGAGCCGCGACACGGAAAGCAGGGCACGCGCGCCCGTCCCCGCGGCGCGCCTCGGCGTGGAGCCTGGAGCAGGCAGAGAGCGAGCCGACAGGCAGGGGCCTGCCCGCCACTGAAGGCCCGCCCTCGCAGTGTCCAGGTTCAGCCGGGGAGGCGTCGTCATGGACATCCGGCCGCTCGTCTCGCTGTCCGCCCGGCTGATGGAAGCCGCGGGCGTCGGCGCCATGGTCCTGGGCGCGTTGATTGCCCTCGTCGCGATGCTGTTCCGGCACCGGGGGCTCCCGCCCGCCGAGGCCTATCGCCTCTTCCGGCTGAACCTGGGCCGCGCCATCCTGCTCGGCCTCGAGTTCCTGGTCGCCGCCGACATCCTGCGCACCGTGAGCGACGAGCCCACCTTGCGCGATGTCCTGGTGCTGGGCCTCATCGTCCTGGTGCGGACGTTCCTCAGCTTCACCCTGACGGTGGAGCTCGAGGGCCGCTGGCCCTGGCAGCCCGAGCGCGAACACACGCGTCCCACCGCCTCCCCTCCCCGCCCACCACCGCCCCCTCCGCGTCCCGGCAAGGTCATCCGACCTCGGCCCCCACGGCAGGCCGCTCGACACTGAGCGAGAAGGGCTATTTCCCGAACACGACTGGGTGCGCTAGGACACCGCCCCATGTCCATCCGAAACCTCGCAGTGACGACCCTCCTGGCGCTCAGCGCGGTGCTTACTGGCTGCTCCAGCAACGCCGACGCCATCTGTGATTATCGCAAGGAGTGCTTCAACTCCGACCTCGACACGGGGAAGTGCGCGGACACCATCAACGACTGGGTGGATGACCGCGACTCCGACAGCCGGAAGGACGCCGTGGAGGAGTGTGCTGACTGTGTCGCCGACAAGAGCTGCTCCGAGGTGCTGGAGCGCTGCATCGACGACTGCTTCGTCGTTCCGTAGGGCAAGGCCACCGGGGCCCGCTCGCCTGACGCGGGCCCCGGGGTGTCACGCGCCTAGTTGCGCGTCCACTGGTCCAGCCAGGCCAGCACCTCGTCGTGCCACTGGATGCTGTTGGCGGGACGCAGGACCCAGTGGTTCTCCTCCGGGAAGTAGAGCAGCTTGGAGGGGATGCCCTTGCGCTGGAGCGCGGTGAAGGTGCCCAGGCCCTGAGTCTCCACGACGCGGAAGTCCTGACCGCCGTGCACCACCATCATCGGCGTCTTCCACTTCGCCACGTGGTTGATGGGGCTGTGCTTGCCGTAGCCCTCCGGGTTCTCCCACGGCGTGCCCTTGTGCTCCCACTCCGGGAACCACAGCTCCTCGGTGTCGAAGTAGCCCATGCGCTCGTCGAGGATGCCGTCGTGGTTGACCAGGCACTTGAAGCCGTCCGGCCAGTTGCCGGCAATCCAGTTGATCATGTACCCGCCGTAGCTGGCACCGAGCGCGCACTTCTTCTCCTTGGAGATGAAGGGGTAGCGCTGCAGCGCGGCGGCCAGGCCCTTCTGCAAATCCTCCAGCGGCTTGCCGCCCCAGTCGTCACGGATGGAGTCGGTGAACGCCTGCCCGTAACCGGTGGAGCCATGGAAGTCGACCATGACCGCCACGTAGCCACGGCCCGCGTAGACCTGGGGGTTCCACCGGTAATGGAAGTGATTGCCGAAGGAGCCCTGCGGTCCGCCGTGGATGAGGAAGGCCAGCGGGTACTGGCGCTTCGGGTCGAAGTCCACCGGCTTCACGACGTAGGCGCGCACCGTCTCGTTGTTCCAGCCGGGGAACTCGAACTGCTCGAAGCCGCCGAAGCGGATGCGCGCGAGCGCGTCCTGGTTCACCTGGGTGATTTGCTTGGAGGTGCCGTCCGCGTTGAGGACGTGCAGGTCCGCGGGCGAGTCCAGGTCGTCATGCACGTAGACCAGGCTGCCGTTGGCCGCGGGCTGGGGTGAGTCGTCGGTACCGTCCTTGGTGAGCTGGCGCACCTGGTTGCTTGCCACGTCCAGCGCGAACAGGGGCACCAGGCCGATGTGGCCCGCGGACGCGTACAGCGTCTTGCTGTCCGGGCTCCACGCGAGCGAGCCGGCGGAGCGGTCCCAGTCCTCGGCGAGCACGCGCTCCTGGCCACCCGGCCACGTGCGCAGGATGACGCGGTAGCGGTCCGCCTCGAAGCCCGGGCGGGCCATGGCGAGGTACGCGAGCGTCTTGCCGTCGGGGCTGAAGACGGGGCTCGTGTCGGTGGCGCGGTTCTTCTCGGTGAGCTTGCGCGGCTTCGCCTTGCCGTCGACCGGGGACACGAAGAGGTCCAAATCCGTGGACCAGGACTCGGTGCGACCCACGTCGCGCGCGGTGAAGACCACGCTCTTGCTGTCCGGGGTGAAGGTGTACTCCTCCGGGCCGCCGAAGGGCTTGGTGGGGCCGTCCGCGTCCATGCCCTTCATCACGTCCACGGGCGTGCCGCCGGCGACGGGGACGACGAACACGTGCGAGCGCTTTCCGTCCTTCCACGTGTCCCAATGACGGGCGAAGAGCTTGTCGTAGGTGCGGCCGGTGGACTTGCGCTTGGAGCGCTCCGTCTCGCGCTGGGTGTTGCACTCCAGCCCGGAGGTGCAGTCGGGGAACACGTCCATGGACACGGCGAGCCGCGTGCCGTCGGGGGACAGGCGGAAGCTGCCCACGTCCAGGGGGAGCTTCGTGACGGCGAGGGGCTCGCCGCCGTCCACGGGCAGGCGCCACACCTGCGAGGAGCCGCCGCGCGAGGAGAGGAAGAAGAGGCTCTTGCCGTCCGGGGCCCAGGTGGGGTCCGAGTCCGAGTCGGGATGCGAGGTGAGCTGGCGCGAGCCGCTCCCGTCGATGTTGACGAGCCACAAGTCATTGCGGCCCCGGTTGGCTTCCAGGTCGGTGGAGCGCAGGACGTAGGCGACCTGTTTGCCGTCCGGGGAGACGCGCGGGTTGCTCAGCCGGCGCATCGAAATCATGTCGTGGTGGGTGAACGGCTGGGGCCGGGCGGGCGCCGGAGAGGCGGCGATGGCCAGGGCCGCGACAAGCGACAGCGACAAGGTGTCCTCCTGGGGTGGACCCAGGCGCTGGCCTCCAGGCGAGCGCTCGGGTTGGGGGCATACGGGGGTGGACCGTGCCCGCTCCTCTGGACGCTGTCCACCCTGGGGCCTCGGAACATGCGAGCGGCCCGTGTATGCCCGGGTTAATGAGAGGGCCATGAGCGAACCCGTCACCGTCCGCGTCTGGTCCGATTTCGTCTGTCCGTGGTGTTACGTCGGCCTGCAGGAAGTCAAAAAGCTGAGCCAGGAGTACGACCTCCAGGTGGACTGGCGTCCGTTCTTCCTGCGCCCGGAGACGCCGCCCGAGGGGCTGCCCCTGCCCGCGCACATCCGCGAGAAGATGAAGGACCCCAAAAACCCCTTGAAGCTGCGCGCGGCGCAGGCGGGGTTGAAGATGGTGGACCGGGACGTCATTCCGTCCACGAAGCGGGCGCACCAGGCGACCGAGTACGCGCGAACCCAGGGCAAACTGGAGCCGTACCATGCGGCCCTGCTGCGTCGGTACTGGAGTGAGGGACAGGACCTCTGGCAGTGGGAGACGCTGCGCGGCGCGGCGGAGGAAGTGGGCATGGAGCCGGACGCGCTCCAGCAGGCCGTGGAGGGCGGACACTTCGAGAAGGTGGTGGACGACGCGGTGCGCGAGGCGCGGGAGATGGGCGTCAGCGCGGTGCCCACGTTCGTGCTCGGAGACCGCTTCGGCATCCAGGGCGCGCAGGACTACGCCGTGTTCCGTCAGGCGATGGAGCGGCTGGGCGCGAAGCCGCGCTCGGCGACCTGAGCGCGCGGAGACTCCCGCCGAAGGTCGGCCGCGTGTGCGGACGCGCGCGGCGACCTGAGCCCAAGGCTCAGAGGCCCTGGAGGAGCACGAGCATCCGGGGCAGCGAGTCCGGCCCCGCGCCGCCCGAGAGTCCCTGGGCGAGCGTGTGCAACTCGGAAGACTGTTCGAGGTGCTTCGCGCTCAACTGGAAGCACTCCACCGCCGCCGCGTCGAGCTGGGCGCGGACCTCTGGCGTGGCCGCGAGGTCGTCGCGCTCGCACAGCGCCACCACCGTCGGATGGCCGAGAAGCACCCAGCGCAACACCGCCGCCCGCAGCGCGAGCTTGAAGACATAGTCGAGCACCGACGGCGCATCGGTGAACGGATGGCGCAGCCAGTGGTTCACCGCGTGGTGCCGGAAGTACTGCTCCACGCGCGCGCCCAGCACGGGCTCCAGTCGAGCCCTGCGCGCCGCATAACGGGCCCAGACGTCATCCGGCGCCGCTTGCGGCCCTCCGTAGGACGCCAGCACCGCGCGAGCCCAGCCACTGAATCGCTCGCTGCCCACCGCCCCCACGCGCGACCTCAGCACCATGCCGCAGATGCCCGCCCACGGTCCTCCAGGCAGCGACACCTGGGAGACCGCCGCATGCAATGCGGCCAGCGTCTCCGGGTCCTCGAACGTCGCGAGCGTCTGGGTCAACAGCGCCTCCGCGCCCTCCTCCCGGAACACCTCGGTGCCCCGGAAGTAGAAGGGCCCCAGCCGCCGCGCCAGTTCGCCCAGCATGAACAGCCGCGAGGCGAACGGATGCTCACGCCGCTCCAGGATGCGCAGCGCCACGGCGCGCACCCGCTCCGAGTGCACCGACCACGCGTCCTCGTCCCCCAGCACCCGGGCAATCTCCGGCCGCGCCGCGAGCGAGGCGTCCACGGGCACCTGCTCCAGCGCATCCTCCGCGAGCAGACACAGCCGCACCACCTCGGGACAGCCGAACGAGCCCGTCACCTCCAGCCGCCCTGCCCTGCGAGTCGCCACGCGCGGAAACATCGCGCACGCATCCGGCAGCGCGACCTCGCCATACTTCCGGTGCAGCGCGCACAGCTTGCGCTCGTCGAGGAACGAGCAGTTCCCGTCCTCGCGCTTGGTGATGTACGCGGCCTCCGCGCCCGAGCCGCTGCCCGGGTCCGGCAGCACGAGCGCTTCGACTCGCGCCGCATCGGGCCCACCGGCCACCACGTCGCGAAGGATGCGCCAACGCGCATCACTCACCGGCACGACGAGCCCCGCGCAGCAGGTGTCCTCACACGCGTCCGCGAGGCACTGGAAGCGCGTCAGGTACCGGGGCGCTGAGACGGACGACATGGAGCTCCCGAGGTCAGGCGTCGTCCGAGCCACTGTGGAGCGTGGCGGTGTTCCCCTTCGGATTCGGGCTGGGGGCGAAGGCTTGCCGGTCCAGTTCGGCGAACAGACGCACCACGCACGCATCGCAGATGGTGGCGCCGCCGGTGCCCTGTCGCAGCGGGCCCGCCTGATGCTCGGGGGCGCCGCAGAAGGAGCAGCGCCGACGGGAGGGAGTGTGCTGGCTCAAGACGTACGGTCCTTTCGTCCCTCGGCGTGCCCGCTACTTGCGGCCCAGCGCTTTCTTCACGAAGCCCCAGAAGCCACCCGCGCGCTCCTTCAGGTCCGCGCCACGGCGCTCCTCGGCGGCCTTCACCGACTCCTTGCTCACCTGGAGCTGCTTCTGGAGCTCCTCGGGTGAGTAACGCGTGGCCAGCGTGGCCTTCACTTCCTTGCGCGTGGAGTACTCGCGAGCCTCGACATGCAGCACGCACTCCGAATCGAGCTTGATGGTGACGGCGACGCGCACCGAGCCCTTCGGCCCCCGAGGCAGTCCCTCGATGCGCACCGTGCCCAGGTACTCGTTGGCGGAGATGTGGTTGTCCTCGCCCTGGAAGATGGACAACTCCAGGAACTCCTCGTTGTCCTTCGTCGTGTTGAGGGCGAAGGAGCGCTGCGCGGGCAGCGGGCTGTTGCGCTCGATGACGCGCTTGAAGACGCCACCGGGCATCGCCACGCCGACCGTCATGGGCAACACGTCGATGAGCACCACGCTGCTCACCTTGTCCACCGAGCCCGAGTAGAGCGCCGCGCCCAGGGCGACGGCCTCGTCCGCGTTGACGCTCGCCTGCGGGCCCTTGCCGAACAGGCCCTTGAGCTTTTCGCGCACCAGGGGCATGCGGCTCATGCCGCCCACGAGGATGATGTCGTCCACCTCGCTGGCCTTCAGCTTCGCGTCCAGCAGCACGTCGCGCACCACGTCCACGGTGCGGCTGAGCAGCGGGTCGCAAATCTTCTCCAGCTCCTGCCGCGTCATCACGACACGCAAGTCACGAGGGCGGCCCGCATCGTCCATCATCAACATGGGGATGTGGACCTCGAAGCTGGCGCGCTCGGAGAGAGCCATCTTCGCGCGCTCGGCCGCGTCGCTGACGCGCGACAGGGCGATGCCGTCGCCGTTGAAGGCCATGCCCTCCTTCTCCTGGAAGCGCTGGAGGAGGAAGTCGACGATGAGGTTGTCGAAGTCGATACCGCCCAGGAAGATGTCGCCGCCGGTGCCTAGCACCTCGAAGACGTTCTTCTCGATTTTGAGGATGGTGGCGTCGAAGGTACCGCCGCCCAAATCGTAGACGAGGACCTTCTTGTTCAGCTCGCGGTTGAGGCCATACGCGAGCGCCGCCGAGGTGGGCTCGTTGAGGATGCGCTCCACCTTGAGGCCCGCGAGGATGCCGGACTTGCGCACCGCTTCGCGCTGCGGCTCGGAGTAGTACGCGGGCACCGTCACCACCGCGCGCTCCACCTTCTGATTGAGGTGGGCCTCCGCCATCTCCTTGCATTCGCGGAGGATGATGGCCTGCACCTCCTCCAGCGAGAGCACGCTGTCCGCCAGTCGCACGGCGGCGCGGCCGGCGGCATCGGGGACGATTTCGTAGTGGAAGCGCTCGCGGACCTGGTTCACCACGGCGCTGTCGTAGGGACGACCCACCAGTCGCTTCGCGCCGTAGATGGTGTGCTGCGGGCGCAACACGAGCTGGTTCTTCGCGCGGTGGCTGACGAGCAGCTTGTTCTGCGCGTTGAGCGAGATGACCGACGGAATCGTGTTGTAGCCCTCGCGCGAGCGAAGGACCATGGGGCGCCCGTTGGACAAGAGCGCCACGCACGAGTTGGTGGTGCCCAGGTCGATGCCGATGACGGGCCCCGTACCCACGATTTGCGGAGGCGGCGGGAGGAAGACCGTCTTCGGCAGGCCCCGCTCATCCAGCGCGGGCGCGGCGAGCGGTGTCGCGGGCTTCGCTGACGCCGGCGAGAGCAGCGTGGGAGTCCCCACCGGCTCGGGAGCCCGAGGGGCCTCGCGGCGCACATTGGGCAGCGACGCGGCCGCCACGGGTGACGGAGGCGGCGGCTGGAACGAGGGCGGCGGCGGTGGAGGCTGGAACGCGGCGGGCGGAGGCGGAGGACGGGCCGCGGCGGGAGGCGGCGCGGGCATCCGAGGCGCCGCGACTCCGGGAGAGGGACTCGCGCCCATCCCCGACAGGTCCAGGTCGAACTCGCGGCCGCCACCAGCGGGGCGAGTGGCGGACGGAGGCGGAGGAGGCGAGGTCCGCGTCGGAGGCGGCGCCGCCGGAGGGAGTTCCTCCACGGCATCGCTGAAATCCAGCTCGAACTCGAGGCTCCCACCGCTCGGCTTGGACGCCGGAGGAGGCGGCGGCGCGGCCGGGCGCGGAGGCGCTGCGCGAGGGGACTCCTCCACGGCCTCACTGAAGTCCAGGTCGAACTCGAAGGCTCCACCGCTCGGCCTGGCAGCCACGGCGGGCGGCGGGGCGGCGGGGCGCGCGGGAGGGGACTCCTCCACGGCCTCGCTGAAATCCAGCTCGAACTCGAAGCTCCCACCGCTCGACGTGGAAGCCGGCGGCGGCGCGGCGGGACGCGCGGGAGGCGGGGCCGGGCGCGAGGGCGGTGTGGGAGGGGACTCCTCCATCGCCTCGCTGAGGTCCAGGTCGAACTCGAGCGGCCCGCTGGCCCGCGACGGCGCCGCGCGTGGAGCGGGAGGAGGCGGCGCGAGGGCCGCCTCGGACATATCCAGGTCGAACTCCAGCGGTCCGCTGGCGCGCGACGGCGCGGAAGAAGCCGACTCCTCTTCCACGGTGATGCCGACCTCGATGGGCGCCTCGTCGAGGCTCACCGGCTCATCGAGCACCTCCCCGAAGGCCAGGGGTGCGTCACCCGGTCCCGCCTCTATCTCGAACTCGAACCCGGGCAGCGGCTCGTCATCCGGAAGCGAGACGGGCGGCGGCGTGCTCGCGATGAGCTCCTCGAGCGGAATATCCACGTCGTTCTCCGCGGAGGCGGGCGGAGAGAAGTCGAAGGGCTCATCCAGCGTGGGGGTGGGCGGGGCCTCGATGTCGTCGAAGAGCGAATCGAGCGCCACGCCTTCCGTCGCGCGAGGCGCGGGCTTCGCGGCGGGACGGATCTGCACGGGCGCGACAGCCGGCGCCAGGGGCGCGATGGCGGGAGCCAGCGGGGCGACGGAGGGCGCGATGGCGGGCAGCGGCGAGACGACGGCGGCGGCGGCCTCCGACCTGCGCTGCAGGAGCATCATGTCGACGAGGGCGCGGCTGGCCGGGTCCAGTTCGTGGAACTGGAGGCCCATGCCGGGAGGGCCCGAGGGGTCTCCCACTTCGCGGATCCACCGGACATCGGCGGTGCCATGCAGCACGCGCACGCCGCCGGCGATCTGCACCTCGAATTTGACGGGTGTCCCCACGGGCTGGGGGGTGCGCGAACGGATGAACATCCCGCCCGGGCTCAGGTTGGTGGCGAACTCCTCCGCGAAGCTCCCCACGCTTTCATGCTTGAGCTTCACCAACAGACCGACTGCCTTCCGGTCCGTGGTGCGCCTGCCTTGATCCATAACGCACCACCATCGCGGTACGCAGCGCCCGGCTCAAGAGGGTTTTGGGCCCTTGGTCGGTCGACCGGCCAATGGACGACGACAGGTGGGCCTGCGGCCTACCTGCACCTTCCTGTATCTTGTGGAGTCCCCGAGGAGCCTCATGAGCACTCTGCCTCTCACCGCCTCCGAGGCGCCACGCGCGGGCTGGCTCGTCGACCGCCGGCACGACCTGATTTCCACGGTGGGCGGTGCCTGCGCGAGCCTCGCTCTTGTCGGGCTTCACGTCTGGGGTGGCGTGAGCAGCCTGGCGTTGTGGTGGGCGTGGGTGGTGGTGCTGGATGGGCCGCACCTGTTCGCGACGGTGTCGCGCACGTACCTGGACGCGAGGGAGTGGAAGACGCGGCGCGGGTTGCTCTTGGGGAGTCTGGGGTGGTTCGCGCTGGGGCCCCTGTGCTTCGCGGTGTCGACGGTGGTGGGCAGCAAGCTGCCCTTCCTGTTGTTCCTCACGTTCGCCGCGCTGTGGGCGTACTGGCACGTGGTGCGACAGCACTACGGGCTGATGTCGCTGTACCAGCGCAAGGGTGGCGAGACGTCGCTCGTGGACCGGCGGCTCGACAGCGTGACGCTGTATGTGGGGTTGCTCGCGCCCTTCGTCGCGTTCGCGGTGACGCATCCGGGAGCGCGCAAGCAGTTGGGGCTGACGGGGACGCCCACGTGGGAGCCGGTGCTCGCGGCGGCGTGCTTCTCGCTGGTGCTCGCGGTGGGGGTGCTGAGCGCGGGGCGGCAGGTGTGGCGGTGGAGGACAGGTCAGCGGGTGAACGGGCCCAAGCTGTTGATGATGGGGGCGGCGGTGGGGCTGTCGGCGGTGGTGTTCTGGCCGTCGGTGTCGGCGCGGATGGACTTCATCATGTTCGCCGTGGCGGTGACGGCGTTCCACAACGTGCAGTACCACGGCGTCGTCTGGTTCTATCACAGCAATCGCTATCACTCACCGGGCGCGGATGCGGCGTCTTTCGGCTGGGCACCGAAGGTGAGTCAGCGCTTCCTCATCTACGCGGTGTGCGGCGTGGTCTTCACGTTGGTGTACCGGGGCGTGGGGTGTGGCTTTGGCGCGCATCCGGGCTGTGGCGGGTTCGACGCGAAGCTCGCGCTGGGAGCGGGCCTGACGCTGAGAGATTTCATGTCGGGCTTCATCTGGGGCTTCGCGCTGCACCACTACTACCTGGACCAGAAAATCTGGCGCGTGAGTCGCGACGCGGGGCTGCACAAGGATTTGAAGCTGGGCAGCGCGCCGCTCAGCAGCGGGCCTGGACCCACAGTCGCTTGAGCAGGCGCACCACCGTCTTTCGAGACACGCCGAGCACCTCGGCGACCTCGCCTTGCGTGTGTCCCTCGACGAAGTGCAGGCGGGCGGCGGTGAGGACCTGGGCAGGCGTGGAACGGACCATCCAACGCAAATCCCTGGCTGCCTCGACGCGCTGAAGGCTCTCGCCCCCATCATCGGAGCGGGCCTCACTTCCCAGTCGGGCGTGCCAGACCAGACGGCGCGCTCGCGCCCGGTACCGGTCCAGGGCCTTGTGCGTCACCATCTGGGACAGCAGCGTGAAGACCGACGCCTCTCCCCGGTGCAGCTCCGGGCTGGCCAGCATGGCCAGGAAGACGTCCTGGAGCACGTCTTCGGATTCGTCCACGCCTCCGAGCAACGCCCGCGCCCGCTGACGCAAGGCCCGCCCATGTCGGAGATAGAGTTCACTCAACTCCAGACATGGGGGATATGCCCCCGCTGGGATTCGCCGCCGCGCTGGCGGAAAGGACATGGCTGACCACCCGGGTCGTCGGCGCACGGTTCGGAAACATGAAGCGTCACGACCGCATCGCGACCGGAGTCCACCTTCCACCAGCCAGTCGACGAAGACCTCTCTTCATAATCCAGACTGCAAGACATTGGCAAGACAGCCAGTCCCATGGATGACGGGCACGCTGTCCCAGGAAATCCATCTCGGGCGACAAAGGCTCCGCCTCCCGCTCCCTCCGGCTCGCAACCATATCCGGGGTATCTCAGACACCCCGAAGGACCTGTCTGACTCAGGCCGTATCCGGCGGGACTCCCCCAGCAAAAACATCCATGACCCGAGGGAGGCCGGGTCTGGGTTGGCCCTCAGGAGCCGTGCCTTGAAAAGTCCATGTTCTGAAGCGTCACGAGTCCGCGTGTTGTGCGCGGTCCTCGTCGTCGTCGCATCCGTGAGCTGCGGGGAAGAGCCGGAGCTCGCCCCGAAGGTCTCCGAGGAGACAAGCCTCACCACGAAGCGACAAGGGCTCTCCTCCGTGCGAGTGCCGCGCATGGTGGCGACAGGCGCCTATCACTCCCTGTTCCTGAAGAAGGACGGAGAGGTCTGGGCCTGGGGACAGAACTCGTTCGGACAGGTGGGGACGGGCAGCATCACCCCCGCGGCCCTGCCGCAGCCCACCCGGGTGTACGGGCTTCCCCCCATCAAGGCCGTCGCCGCCGGCACGGCCCACTCCCTGGCGCTGGATGTGGATGGACATGTCTGGACCTGGGGCCAGAATGCCTCAGGTCAAGCAGGGCTCGGGAACACAGGCGGCCTCGTGTTGGTGCCCACCCAGGTGCCCGGGCTGTCCAACATCCAGGCCATCGCGGCCAATGGCAGCTTCTGCCTGGCCCTGTCACTGGACGGACAGGTCTGGGCCTGGGGACAGAACGCCTCGGGACAGCTGGGCACGGGGGCCACGAGCGCATCGGTGCCCTCGCCCTTCCAGGTGACGCGACTGCCGACCATTCGCGCCATCGCCGCGGGCTTGAATCACACCCTCGCACTGGACGCGGACGGGCAGGTCTGGGCCTGGGGCTTCAATAGCGCCGGGCAGGTGGGCACCGGAAGCACCTCGCCCTCGATGGTGCTGACGCCCACGCGGGTGGCGGGAATTCCGCGCGCCAGGGCGATGGCCGCGGGAGCGGGCCACTCGCTCATCATCGACGAGCAGTTCGGCAATGTGTGGGCCTGGGGCCAGAACACCTTCGGGCAGACAGGGACCGGCAGCGCTACCCCCACGCCCGTACTGTCGCCCTCGCCGGTAGGAGACGTGTTCGCGGCCACGGCCATCGCGGCGGGCCACAACACGTCCACCGTCATCATGGGCAACGGCTTCGTGAAGGTGTGGGGCCACAACGCCTCGGGCCAGCTCGGCAATGGCACCACGGTGAACAGCGCCACGCCGGTGGACGCGACAGGGCTCACTGACGCCACCTCCATCTCCGCGGGAGCCCAGCACGTGGTGGCGGTGAGACCGGGATGCCCCGTGTGGGCCTGGGGCAACAACATCCATGGACAGCTCGGCACCAGCACCAGCACGTCCACCACGCCGACGACGACGCCCACGTCCACGCTGCTCACCAACACGTTCTATTTCGACGGGGACATGGATGGCTTCGGAGATGAGTTCTTCTTCGAGTCCGCCTGCACACCGTCTCCCGGTTTCGTCGAGGAGATCGACTGCGACGACTACATGCCCACCACCTATCCGGGCGCACCGGAGCAGTGCAACGGCGTGGATGACAGCTGTGACGGACAGGCGGACGACGGCAACCCGAGCGGCGGCGAGGGCTGCGCCACGGGACTGCCCGGCGTGTGCGCGGCGGGCACCACGGCCTGCACGCAAGGAAGCGTGGTCTGCACACAAAACCAGGCGGCGTCCACGGAGGCGTGCGACAGCCTGGACAATGACTGTGACGGACAGGCGGACGAGGAGAACCCTGGCGGCCTGGTGGCGTGTCGCACGAGCGCCCTGGGCGTCTGTGGTGACGGCGTGACGCACTGCTCCCATGGTGCCATCGAATGCGTGCAGAAGCAGGCCGCCTCGTCGGAGACATGCGATGGCCTGGACAATGACTGCGACGGTCAGTCGGACGAGGAGCTCACCTTCCAGGCGTGGTACCGGGACCAGGACGGCGACAACTACGGCGTGACGTCCCAGTCGACGCAGGCGTGTGCTCGGCCCCTGGGCCATGCGCCGAACGCGGGCGACTGCGACGATGTCCAGCCGAGCCTGCACCCCGGCGCCACGGAGGTGTGTGACGCCGTGGACAACAACTGCGATGGACAGGCGGACGAAGGGCTGGCCACGCAGGCGTGGTATCGCGATCAGGACGGAGACGG
This sequence comes from Myxococcus sp. CA033, assembly GCF_013336625.1. Lineage (NCBI taxonomy): Bacteria > Pseudomonadati > Myxococcota > Myxococcia > Myxococcales > Myxococcaceae > Myxococcus > Myxococcus sp. CA033. The sequence continues at coordinate 430,246 of NZ_JABUMU010000002.1, forward strand.
CTTCGGCGCTGTCGGGCAGGCCGTCCAGGGTTGCCGTCAACCTCCCGGCCACGTGTCGAACGCGGTCGACTGCAACGACGGCGACGCGGCCATCAAGCCCGGTGGCAGCGAGGTCTGCGACAGCGTGGACAACGACTGCGACACCCAGGTCGACGAAGGCCTGATGAGCGCGTGGTACCGCGACGCGGATGGGGACGGTTACGGCAGCGCGGCGCAGTCGACGCAGGCCTGTGCGCGACCTTCCGGCTACGTGTCGAACGCCAGCGACTGCAACGACGGCAACGCGAGCATCCAGCCGGGCGCGACGGAGGTCTGTGACGGCGCCGACAACAATTGCAACGGCTCCGCTGACGAGGGCCTCGCCACCCAGACGTGGTACCGCGACGCCGATGGCGACGGGTACGGCATGGCCTCCAGCACCTCGCAGAAGTGCGACCAGCCCGCGGGGCACGTGTCGATTGCCGGTGACTGCAATGACACCAGCGCCAGCATCAGGCCGGGTGCGACGGAGACGTGCGACGCCGTGGACAACAACTGCGACGGCTCCACGGATGAAGGGGTGACGTCGACGTTCTATCGGGACGCGGATGGTGACGGTCACGGCAACGCGGGTCTGCCCACCCAGGCGTGCTCGCGGCCCGCTGGATACGTGACGGACACCACTGACTGCAACGACGCCAGCGCGAGCGTCCGTCCTGGCGCCTCGGAGGTCTGCGACTCGGTGGACAACAACTGCGACGGCGTCACTGACGAAGGCGTGACGTCGACTTTCTACCGGGACGCGGATGGTGACGGGTACGGCAACGCAAGCCAGCCGACACACGCTTGCGCCCAGCCCGGTGGGTACGCGGCGAACGCCAGCGACTGCAACGACACCAGCGCGAGCATCCGCCCCGGGGGCACGGAGGTCTGTGACGGTGCGGACAACAACTGCAACGGCGCCACCGACGAGGGCGTGCAGTCCACCTTCTACCGTGACGCCGATGGTGACGGGGCTGGCAACGCGGGCCTGCCGACCCAGGCCTGCTCGCGGCCCGGTGGTTATGTCGCGGATGCCACCGACTGCAACGACGCCAGCGCGAGCATTCGTCCCGGCGCCACGGAGGTCTGCGACTCGGTGGACAACAACTGCAACGGCGCCGCGGACGAGGGGGTGCAATCCACCTTCTATCGTGACGCCGACGGTGATGGGTATGGCAACGCGGGCCTGCCCACCCAGGCCTGCTCGCGGCCCGGTGGATATGTCTCGGATGCCACCGACTGCAACGACAGCAGCGCGAGCATCCGTCCCAGCGCCTCGGAGGTCTGCGACTCCGTGGACAACAACTGCAATGGGCAGGCGGATGAAGGCGTGATTCCCACGTGGTACCGGGATGCGGATGGCGATGGATACGGCGCCTCGAGCCTCTCCGCGTCCACCTGTGCCCGGCCCGGCGGCTACGTCGCGAACAGCTCCGACTGCGACGACGCCCGCTCGAATGTCTCTCCCGGGAGGACGGAGAGCTGCGACGGCTTGGACAACAACTGCAACGGCTCCGCGGACGAAGGCGTGCTGCTCACCTTCTATCGGGATGCGGATGCGGACGGCTACGGCAACCCCACCCTACCGACCGCCTCCTGCACCCAGCCTGGCGGCTATGTGGCGAACGCCGATGACTGCAGCGACTCCTCGGCGAGCCGGAATCCCGGAGCCGCGGAGATTTGCGACTTCGCCGACAACAACTGCAATGGGGAGGTGGATGAAGGAGCCCTGCGCAGGCTCTATCCGGACGCGGACCACGACGGCTACGGCTCCGCCAGCCATCCGGGCACGATGGGCTGCCTCATCCAGTTCCACACCACTCAAACCGGGGACTGCCACGACGGCAACCCCAACATCCACCCCAACGCGACGGAGACATGTGACTCCATGGACAACGACTGCGACAGCGCCGTGGATGAGGGGCTTGCCACCCAGACCTGGTACCGGGATGCGGATGGAGACGGCAATGGCAATTACAACATCTCCATCCAGGCCTGCGGCCAACCTTCTGGCTATGTCGACCTTGACTCTGACTGCGATGACTCGAACGGAGGCGTCTTCCCTGGCTCGATGGACATCTGCTACGACGGCCTCGACAACGATTGCAGCGGCATCGTGGACCAGTGGTGCGCGGAGTGTCCCTACATGCATGAGTGCGCACCCCAGATCCCCCCCTATTGATAGCCAATCACCAGGGGACCTTCCTGAACCGGGCTCAACTCAACGCCCCGTGACGCACGGATGAAATGAAGGGGCCGGCCTGTCTCGCCGGCCCCTTCTGGACTGAGCTGGCCACTCGACTCTCAAGAATCGGGCATACGACTCACGCCCATTCAATGACTTACGAAAACCCCGTCCCCGGGTGCTGGCCAGTTGAATCCTCGCAACGGAGGCCTAGCTTGGCTGCCCAAGCGGGTCTCGGTACGCCCGCGCCCACCCCCGGAGTTTCCATGTCGCGACGCACCAGCCTCTCCTTCCTGGCCATGCTCTCTGTCTTCACGTGTCTGTATGCGGGCGAGAGCTTCGCGCAGAACGCGCGCATCGGAACGGCCTCCGACGGCAACTACATCACCGTCCCCTCCGGCTCGGTGAATGACTGGGTCATCCACGTGTCCCCTCGGGACATGGGGTTCGAGGAGCCCGGCTCCGAGGGCGACAACGCACTCCTGAAGTTTGAGTGCTACGTGGTGCAGATCAACCAGTACACGTGGCAGGTCGTCGCCCGGTACAAGCTGCGCCCCTGGAACAACCGGGACGGCATCTGGCACAGCGGCACCGCCAACTACCTCCTCGTCCACAAGTAGGCCGGCGCCTGCTCACGAGCCACATCGAACTACATTTACAATCAAGGTTCTTGAGCAAGTCAGATAACAGCCGGGCAACAGGGCATGTCAGGGCCGTCGGGCAGGATGGCCCATCCGTGCGGAGCCGCGTGGACTCCGTTCACCAACCCCAGACACCCACTGCCCATGACACCCCATCATCGTACTCCCTTGCGCTTCGCGAGCGTGTTGCTCGCCTCCCTGGTCCTCTCACTGTTCGCGTGCGGAAGGGAGGACGACTCGGAGACGGCCCCGGACCGGATGCGGGGCGCGCAGGAAGCCCCCACTGTTGACCTGGAGCCGGGCTGCGGAGAGCCAGGCGACGACGCGGGAACTGACGCGGGCGTCGATGCCGGAACAGGGACCGAACCCGATGCCGGCCCCGCTGTCTGCGGTGATGCCCTCAAGCACCCCTCGGAGGAGTGCGACGACGGCAACAACGACCTGGGCGATGGCTGTACACCGCTGTGCACGCGCGAGCCTGTCTGCTCCAACGGAGTCTGCGAGAATGTGTGCGGCGACGGCCAGTTGAGGTCCGAGCAGTGCGATGACGGCAACACGCTCGCCAACGACGGTTGCTCGCCGACCTGCGAGTTCGAGCCGGGCTTCGTCTGCATGGCCGTCGACGACCTCCCTCCCGCGCAGCTGTCCCTCCCCATCGTCTACCGCGACTTCCGCGGGTACGACCTGCTCGCGACGGGCTCACTCCCCCGGGGCCACATCGACTTCGAGAACGCCCTCGGCAGTGAGAAGGGCATCGTGGCCACCACCCTGGATGCCCAGGGCAAACCCGTCTACGCGAAGACCTCCATGGCCTCCGCCACCACCCACGGCAAGGCGGCCTTCGACCAGTGGTTCCGAGACGTGCCCAACGTGAACCAGACCGTCATTGGCACCCTGGACCTCCCCCGGCAGGCCATTGGCCAATACCTGTTCGACGACCAGACCTTCTTCCCCCTGGACACAGCGGGCTGGGTGGCCTCCGGACACGAGCCTCTCCGGGCGGACAACAGCTCCCCCGCCCAGCTCCACAACTTCAACTTCACCAGCGAGACGCGCTACTGGTTCGAGTACCGGGGTGACGAGGTCCTCACCTTCCGTGGCGATGACGATGTCTGGGTGTTCATCAACGGCATCCTCGCGGTGGACCTGGGCGGAATCCACGCGGCCGAAACCGCCTCCCTCACCCTGTCACAGCGCGCAAGCCAGTTGGGCCTCATCGTGGGCGGCACCTACCAGCTCGCGGTGTTCCAGGCCGAGCGCCACACCCGGGCGTCTTCGTATCGGCTGGGGCTCAACAACTTCTTCCGTCCCTCGCGACGCACCCAGTGCGTGCCCGGGCCCGACCCGGAGCCCCTCTGCGGCAACGGCACCACGGACCCCGGTGAGCAGTGTGATGACGGCATCAACGACGGTGGCTACAGCCAGTGCGCCCCGGGCTGCGTCAGGGGTCCTCGCTGCGGCGATGGCATCGTTCACCTCGTCGAAGGGGAACAGTGCGATGACGGCAACCTCCGGAGCCTCGACGGCTGCAACGCCACCTGCCAGCTCGAACTGCCCTGAGCCATGAGCATCGCGTGAGCGGGCCGGTGTCACCCGACTCGACGGGCCCGCTCACCTCGCAGGTGCTTCGACGCCACGAACGCCGGTGCGGCTTCAGTCAGGCGAGAAGGACAGCTCAGCCACCCGGCCCGCTTCGAAGCGCACGATTCCCCAGTCAGAGTCGCCCCATCCCTGGTGGGTGTGCCGGTAGACCACGCTGTCCTTGAGCTCCAAGGCGCCACCCGGGCTCCGTCTGGCATCTCTCGCGTGCTCGCTCCCCATTCCATGAGGCGCTTCTGGCCGCACGTAGGGATTCGCGGGCCAGCCCGTTCCCTCGATGTAGCGGCCCATCACGGCTTCGACCTCACCGCGCGTCATGCCAATCCGAAGCAAGGAGAAGTCTCGGAGGAAGGGCTTGCGGGAGTTCCACTCGGTGAGGCGGATGCCCACCACGCCACCGACGAAGGCCACCAGGAGCCCCACACGGAACCCCCGGGGGGCCGACCGGGAGCCATAGACCCCGAGCCCCAATCCCAGACTGAGGATGACGGCATTCCAGGACAGCAGATACGACACCGCATCCACGGAGTCGCACAGCGCGAAGAAGCCAAGAAGGCCTCCCAGCAGCACGAGGGTGAGGAGCAGCTGCAGGTGTCGCCTCGGCATCATCAGCGAAGCTTACGGCGCCACCGATGCGGTGTCTTGTCCCCTGGGTGTGCCTCTACCGGGAGGACTGACAGGGCACGTCGGAGGAAGGGGCCGGCCTGCGGTCGTGCCGGCCCCTTCGCTTCGTCAGCGCACCCAGTTCACGTTGGAGATGGTGAACTTCGTTCCATCCTGCTTCTCCACGTTGGTGTACGGCAGGTACACCCGCGAGGAGAACGTGTTCGCCGCGGTGTCGATTTCGATGAGCCGCGTCGGGTTCGACGACCCGTCATGGTACGTGGTCAGCATCTGGTAGATTTTGTTCCCCTGCGTGCCGGTGACTTCGCTGTACGCCGCCGTGCCCACGTGCCCGGAGAAGATGAACCGCACGTTGGCGTACGGCTTGAGCGCGGTGTCGAACACGTACTGCGGGCTGTTGTTTCCATACCCGCCATTGCCCTGCTCGATGCCGCCCCCACTCGTCTGGTGCGAGTGCGTCAGCACGATGACGTTGTGACGCGGGTGCTGCTCCACGACGCTCTTCACCCAGTTGACCGCATTCGTCCGCGCCCAGAGTTCCACGTTGATGACCAGCCAGTTCAGCCCGCCCGCCGTGAAGGTGTGATAGGCATTGTCGCACTTGCCCGCCTCGAACACGCCCGCCAGCGCGCGGAACCGCGTCGTCGGAAAGTACGTGTTGAAGGTGGTGGTGTTGCGGAGGTTCGCATTCACATTGCCAGGGCACGCGCTGCCACCGGGGCACGTCGCCGCGGTGTCATGGTTGCCAATGGCGATGGCATAGGGAATCTGCGCGGCATCCAGCTTCTGGAACGCGTTGCTCGCCCGAACGTACTGGATGTGGTCCGCCGTGTCCCAGTTCGCCATGTCGCCCGTGTGGCCCACGAAGCGGATGTCGAGCGCGTCCTTGTTATCCGCCAGCCACTGCATCCGGTGGTCAATCAGCGTGGACTGCGAGATGAGCTCGTTCTGCGTGTCCGGGATGATGACCAGGGTGAACTTCGTGTCCACGGGCTGCGCCGTCGTGGGCGCCGCGTGGAACTTGATGCCCTCGTCCACCCACCCCGCCGCGCTCAGCGCCGAGCGCTCCGCCGCCGTCGTCGCGAAGCGGTGCTTGCGCAGCGTGTCGTTCGCATAGCGATAGACAGGGACCAGGCACGGCTCCGCCGTCGTCGACGCGAAGAAGCCCGTCCCCTCGTCCGTGGTGAACCCGCCCTGCGTCGCGAGCTGCTGCTTCTCCGCCGCGTCGATGGTCCAGAAGTGCTCGTTCCGGCTCGGGCTGTACAACCGATACACCGTGGACAGGCCCGGGCCCGCGACGGCGGCGGCGCGGAAGGCCACGCCCCGGTCATCGGTGTAGCCGTAGTTCGTCGCGGCGCTGGCCGCCTCGTTCGCGTTGAGCGTGTAGAGGCTGTCGCCGTTGCTCGCCCGGATGCGGTGATACACCGGCGCGCTCATGGCGGCGCAGTCCAGCGCGGCCTTGCTGGAAGCGGTCTCGGATACCTCGTCGGGTGACGTGCCGCCGCCACAGGCTGACAGCACGCCCCACAGCGACAGGGATGCAACGACTCTCAAGGGACTCATGGTGTCTCTTTCCAGGATGGGATGAAAACAGGGCTCGTCGGCTTCACTTCTGCTTTTACCGCGAAGTACCGAATTCCGGCCCTGGCTATCACTTGAGTTCCATCCCAGGAACTCCATGTGTCCGACTGCGAGCAACACACAACACCGTCACGACGGAGCAGTGAGCAATGTCTCTCGAATTTTACACAAACATCCGAGCAACCCCGAGCGTGCGCATGGCACCTGAGGTCCGCTTCAGATTGATGCGGAGACGTGGAGGGACGCTCGCGGGCGAACGTCCGGGCCCACTCACTCCGGCGTCACCACCCGCAGGAACGCGTCCTGGTTCCACCCGTCCCCGCCGCCATCACGCTGCCAGCCCGCGACGGCCAGTCCGCGCCCGGGCACCATCGCGAGCCCCGTCACCGCGAGCGAGCACTCGCCGCTCGCGCAGCCTTCCACCGGGAGCTTCCGCTCGCCCTGCTGCGTCCCATCCGCCGCGTAGCGCGTGAGCACGTCACCGCACGCCACCATCACCGCGCCCGCGCCATCCACCGCCGCCGCGACACCCTCCGACGCCTGGTCGCCGCACTCCGGCTGCTTCAGCCAGCGCACCTCGCCCTCCGCGCCCACGCCGAGCACGAACGGGCCTTGAGTCCCCAGCGACGTGCCGCCCCACACGAGCAGGCCCGTGAAGTCCCCCGCCACCGTCACCGCGCCCTCCGGCCCCACCGCCACCGACGTCACCCGCCCCTTCGCGCCCGGCAGCTCCCGTCCCCACACCAACTTCCCCGCCTCGTCGAACGCGAGCACCACGAAGCCGCGCCGGCCCTTGGCGCCGAATGACTCGCCATCCACCTCCAGCGTGTCGGAGAGCTGCCCCGCGAGCACCGTCTGCCCCGACGGCGCCAGCGCCACCGCGTGCAGCGCCGTGCCCTCGCCCGTCCCGGTGAGCCGCCGCGTCCAGCGCACCGAGCCGTCCTCCGCGTAGTGCGTCAGCACCGGGTCCTGCACCTCGCCTTCCCACTCCTCGCCCGCCACCACCACGCCCCCGGCCAGGTCCGCCGCCACCGCCCGCGCCTTCTGCCCCACGCGCTGCTGCCACGTCGCGCGCCCCTCCGCGTTGAAGCGCACCACGAAGCCGTCCTGCGCCGCTCCCAGCCCGAAGTTCGCCGGGTACAGGAACGCATTGCCGGTGAGGAACACCGCGCCGTCCGTGCCCGGCGAGGCCGCCACCCTCAGCTCCGAGAGCCGCTCCCGGGGAAAGTCCTGCACCCAGTGCGACGTCCCCTCCGGCGAATACCGCGCCAGCTCCACGGCCAGCAGCTCCCCCTCCACCGGCTCGCGGTCGGCGTCCTGCCGGGGTGTCTGCGACACCACCATCACCACGTCGCCGCCGCGTCCCACGGCGAGGCCGGACGGCGTGTCGTCCTGCGGCCCACCCACGCGGGTCTCCCAGAGGGTGCCCTCCGGCAGCGCGCCCGAGGGCGGCGAAGTGGACTCCGAGGGCGGCGTTTCCGGCCCGGACGGCGCCACCCCGTCGGCTCCGGGCGCGGCGGTCTCCCCGGGGGGCTCGGGAGCGTCCTGCTGGGAGCCACACGCCAGCCCGGCCCCCCAGAGGAGGGCCACGGGCCCCATCACCCGCCAGCCGTGGAACCAACGTCCCGCTCGCTCAAACCGCATGCGCGCACCCCGGAGACGGCCGCCGTCCGTCGGAGGCCGGTTCTCCGGAGACGGTAAGCAGCGTGTCCGCGAGGCGGCATTCCCCCTGCCCCTCGGGGGGCTGGCCCTGCTCGGGGGGCGTGCAGGCACGGAGGGGGCCCAGGCCCCTTACGGGCCTGTTCCAGAGTGTATGGCAGCGGAATAGCCCCCCGCTCCAACGGTTGCCACCTCACGACTCGGCTGCTCGGAAGGAGGAAACCGTTGGTCCGGGCGCCGCCCGCGAATTAAGAGACTCCTTCCATGGAAAGCGCCGCCCCCGCCCCACGTCCCGTGCCCGACCCCTCGAGCGACGACCTCCGCGCAGTCGAGGAGCTCGCCGAGGCTCGAAACGCCATCGTCGGCCAGATTGAGAAGCGCGTCGTCGGCCAGCGGGAAGTCGTCGAGCACCTGCTCATCTCGCTCTTCAGCCGGGGCCACTGCCTCTTCGTCGGCGTGCCCGGCCTCGCCAAGACGCTGCTCATCTCCACCTTGGCGGACGTCCTCAACCTCTCCTTCAACCGCATCCAGTTCACTCCGGACCTGATGCCGTCGGACATCACCGGCACGGACATCCTGGAGGAGGACCGCACCACCGGCCGGCGCAACTTCCGCTTCGTGCAGGGGCCGCTGTTCGCCAACATCATCCTCGCGGATGAGGTGAACCGCACGCCGCCCAAGACGCAGGCCGCGCTGCTCCAGGCCATGCAGGAGTACCGCATCACCGCGGGCGGCCGGACGTATCCGTTGGATTTGCCCTTCCTCGTCTTCGCCACCCAGAACCCGATTGAGCAGGAAGGCACGTACCCGCTTCCGGAAGCGCAGTTGGACCGCTTCATGTTCCTCGTCGACGTGGGCTACCCCACGGCCGAGGAAGAGGTGCAGATCGTCAAGAGCACCACGGGCGGCGAGCAGCCGAAGCTGGAGAAGATTCTGTCGCCCGAGCGCATCCTCGCGCTTCAGGAGCTGGTGCGGCGCGTGCCGGTGCCGGACCACGTGGTGCGCTTCGCGGTGGAGCTGGTGCGCAACACCCGCCCCAAGGAGCCCGGCGTGCCGGACTTCGTGGCGAAGAACGTGTCCTGGGGCGCGGGGCCTCGCGCGAGCCAGTATCTGGTGCTCGCGGCGAAGGCGCGCGCGATTCTCCACGGCCGCTTCGTGGCCACGGTGGAGGACGTGCGGGCGCTGTCGCGGCCGGTGCTGCGTCACCGCGTGCTGCCCAACTTCACCGCGGAGAGCGAGGGCATCACCTCCGTGAAGCTCATCGACCAGCTCCTCACGGTGGTGAAGGGCTAGCGCCGCGTGCTGCTCGATGCCCAGACGCTGGCCCGCCTCAAGGGCGTGAAGCTGCGTGCCCGCGCGGTGATGGAGGGGGTGCTGTCCGGCCTCCACAAGAGCCCCCACCAGGGGCAGAGCGTGGAGTTCGCCGAGCACAAGGAATACGCCCCCGGCGACGAGCTGCGCCACCTGGACTGGAAGGCCTACGGCAAGTTCGACAAGTACTACGTCAAGCGCTTCGAGCACGAGACGAACCTGCGCTCGGTCATGGTGGTGGATGCGTCCGCCTCCATGGGCTACGGCAGCGGCGCGCTGAACAAGCTGGAGGTCGCCACCACGCTGGCGGGAGCGCTGTGCTACCTGCTGGTGCGTCAGCAGGACGCGGCGGGGCTCGCGCTGCTCACCGGCGGCAAGTGGAAGGACGTGCCGCCGCGCGCGTCCGCGGGCCACCTCAACGTGCTGCTGGAGACACTGGACGCCACGACGCCGGGCGGAGGCACGGACCTGGGCAGCGCGGCGGACCACCTGGCGGAGGTGCTGCCCCGGCGCTCCACCGTCATCGTCCTGTCGGACCTGCTCGACGAGAAGCAGGACGCGCTCAAGCGGGTGCTCGCGCTGCGGCAGCGCAAGAACGACGTGTCGCTGTTCCATGTCGTGGACCCGGCGGAACTGACGTTCCCCTTCGATGACCCCACGCTCTTCCTGGACATGGAGGGTGAGGGCCGCATCGAGGTGAATCCGCGCGAAATCAAGGAGAGCTACCTGGAGGAGTTCCACGCCTTCCTGACCAGCGTGAAGGCCTCGTGCGCGGAGGCGGACGTGGACTACGAGCTGGTGCGCACCGACGAGAAGCTGGACGACGTGCTGCTGCGCTACCTGGGGCGACGCGGGAGGCGCGGGTGACGTTTGGCAATCCGTGGATGCTGCTGGGCGCGCTGGGTGCCCTCATCCCCCTGCTGGTCCACCTGTTCGACCGACGTCGGCCGAGGCCCCATCCGTTCGGCCCGCTGGCCTTCGTGCTGCGCAGCCAGAAGCGCACCGCCAGCCGGCTCAAGCTCAAGCGCCTGCTGTTGTACGCGCTGCGCACGCTCATCCTGCTGGCGATTCCCATCGCCCTCGCCCGGCCGGAGCTGAGCCGTGACGCGCACGCCGCGCAGGTGGTGAAGGGCCCGGCCGCCACGGCCATCATCCTGGACGCGTCGCTGTCCATGCGTTGGACGGACGGGACGTCGCTCTTCGAGCGAGGACGGGACGAGGCGCGCGACGCGCTCAAGGACCTGCTGCCCGAAGAGCCCGCCACGGTGCTGGTGTGCACCAGCTCCCCCGCCGCGCCTCCGCCTCCGGGGTTCGACCGGGCGCGGCTGCGCGGACTCGTGGATGAAGCAAAGCCGACCTACGGGGCGGCGGACCTGTCGCGGTGCATGGAGATGGCGTCGCGCTCGCTGGAGGAGAACCCCATGGCCGCCAAGCGGCTGGTGGTGGTCTCCGACATGGCGGCCTCGGCGTTCCGGCTGGAGGCGCCGCCGCCCACGGTGAAGGGCCCCACCGGGGCGCCGGTGAAGCCCGAAGTCGTGCTGCGCGACGTGGCCGAGGGCCGCGAGGCGCTCAACAACCACGCGATTGTGGACCTGAAGGTGGAGCCCGCGCTCCAGGCGGGGCCGCGCTCGTTCCAGTTCACCTTCACGGTGCGCAACTTCGGGACGGAGGCGGCCAAGGATTTGGAGGCCGCGGTGCGCACGGGTGAGACGACGCTGGCCAAGGGCTTCGTCGACGTGCCCGCGGGTGGCACCACGCAGAAGGCGCTGACGGTGCGCTTCCCGCAGGGCGGCACGGTGGTGGGTCAGGTGACGCTGGCGTCGGACTCGCTGGCGGAGGATGACCGACGGGCGTTCGTGTTGCCGGTGCCCAAGGCGCTCAAGGCGCTGGTGGTGAATGGCGCGCCCCATGCGACGCGCTACCGCGACGAGGCGTTCTTCGTGGACGCGGCGCTGACGGCGCCGGGCTCTCCGGTGGAAGTCGCGGTGCGTGACTCGGAGGTGGGGTTGCGCGAGGACTTCGCCGCGTACGACCTGGTGCTGCTGTTGAACGTGCCGGCGCCCACTCCAGAGGAGGCGGCGCGGCTGGCGGCCTTCGTGGAGAACGGCGGCGGGCTGTTCCTGAGCATGGGCGACCGGGTGAACACGGAGGACTACAACCAGCGGTTGGGGGCGGTGTTGCCCAGGCCGCTGCGCGTGGTGCGCACCAGCGCGGAGCGCGAGACGGACCCGGAAGCGGAGACGAAGGCGGCGCGGCTGGCGCAGGTGAAGCAGGAGCACGTGCTCTTCTCGCCCTTCACGGGGCGGGCGGAGGAGGGGCTCATCGGCGCGCGCTTCTACCGGTACGTGTTGCTGGAGGCGGACAATCCGGCGTCGCCCGGCGCGAGCCAGGTGCTGGCCACGTACGAGGACGGGGCGCCCGCGGTGGCGGTGATGCGCAAGGGCAAGGGCCGCGTGGCCATGTTCACCAGCACGGTGGACCGTGACTGGAGTGACTTCGCCATCCGCACCAGCTTCCTGCCGCTGATGCAGCGCTTCGCGGCGTACCTCACCGGCTCACTGGAGGAGCGCGAGGAGGTGCGCGTGCGCGTGGGTGAGCAGGTGACGCTGCGGCCGGAGGGCTCGCAGAAGGTGACGGCCGTGAAGGCGCCGGATGGGAGCGAGTTGCCGGTGAAGGAGCAGCCGGATGGCTCGGTGGTGGCGGGGCCGGTGCTGGAGCCGGGGGCGTACTCGGTGCTGGGCGCGGACGGGAAGATGCAGCCGGCGCTGTCCTTCGCGGCGATGCTCGACCCGGCGGAGAGTGACCTGACGCGCGTTCCGCAGGACACGCTCACCGCGTACTTCGGTGAGGAGACGGTGAAGGCGTCCAGCGGCGACGAGGACAGGCCCACCGTGCCGCTGTGGACCTGGCTCATCCTGGCTGCGTGCGTCGCGTTCTTCTTCGAGGGGACGCTGCTGCGCAAGTAGCTCCGACCCGCAGGCCCCACGCGGACTGTCGCGTGGGGTGCATGCCGCCGTGCTGAAGGCAGACGTGGTGTGACTGCGTGAATCCCTGGGCGCGACGTCGCGAGGCCCACGCGGAGCCGCCATCACGTCCTGTGTTGGCCTTGTGATTGGACGGTGTCACCGCCCTGCTCGGACGTCAGTTGGAGAAGACAGCCCCGGAGCCCAGGCGGTTCATCGCCCGGACTCCTGGCGCGCGTCACACAGGCGGGTGCTACCGCGTCCCGGGGGCAGCGAGGAAGCCGCGCTGCACCAGGGACGAGAGGTAGGTTGAAATCAGGGAGGCATCCACCGAGGGACAGGCCGTCCCCGTTCCTCCCAGGGCCTTCAACGTGTTCCCGCTGTCGCAGACCACCATCCGCGGCCCGCCCACGCTCCGGTCCTCCGGAGGCACCTGCTGGAGGAACATGAGCAGGTCTCCCAGCTCGCTGTCGGACGGAGCCGCCACGCCCAGCTCGGCGAGCCATTCGTCATACGGGAGGACTCGCAACCCGTACCCGAAGGAGCGCATGTGGCTCCACATCTCATCGGCGCGCACGAACCGCGGGTTGACCAGGTGATACGTCTGTCCGAATGACGCCGGGCGCAGGGACAAGTCCACGATGGCGCTGCTGACGTAGTCGACAGGCGTCACATCGAGCAGGGCCTCGACACGGGGGGCGCTGCCCATCCGCACGCACCCCTTGAGGGTCCTGCACACCAGGTCATCCGTGTTCCAGGCTCCCGTGCGGCTGTGCCCTGTCACCCGTCCCGGTCGATGGAGCGTCACGGGGAGCCCACGACGCGAAGCCTCCCTCACGAGCTTCTCGGCGACCCACTTGCTCTGGGCATACCCGCCCACGAGGCTCTCCGCCCCCTCCAGGGGCTCGTCCTCCAGAATCGGTGTCTGGCGCCCCAGCGGCAACACGGAGACGGTGGAGACGTAGTGCAGGGGCTTGATGCGCGTGCGCATCGCCAGCCGGAGAATCTCCCGCGTGCCGAGCACATTGGCCGCGCGCATGGACTCGTAGGGGTAGAGGAAATTGACCAGCGCGCCGTTGTGGTAGACGGCGTCCACCTCCTCCGCGAGTCGCTGGAACTCCGCTTCGGACAGGCCCAGCAGGGGCAGGCCGATGTCCCCCTGAAGGGGAACGATGCGCGACGCCAGGGCGTCGCTCCACAGTGAGTAGCTCTCCAGATTCTTGCGAATCCGGTGCATGCCGTCCTGCGCTGACTTGGAGCGCACCAGGCAATAGATGCGCGCCTCCGTCTTGCGGCAGAGTTCCTCCAGCAGGAAGGCCCCGAGGAAGCCCGTGGCGCCGGTGAGCAGGAGGGTGCGCGCGGCGCCCGTCAGGGGCGGCAGTGCGTCGCCTGGCTCCAGGGCCGCATCCAGCACGGCATCCGCTTCCATCTCCGCCACCACGTCGTGGGTCGGCAGCGAGCCCGTCTTCGCGGCCTCGATGGTCCGTGCCATCTCCTCCAGCGTCGGAGCCTGCAACAAGGCCCGCAGCGGAATGTCCGCTCCAGACTCCGCCCGCGCGAGCACGAGCACCCGGTAGAGCAAGAGCGAGTGCCCGCCCAGTTCGAAGAAGTGGTCATGGATACCCACCTGCTCCACCCCCAGGACCTGGCGCCAGATGGCCGCCAGCGACACCTCCCCGGGAGTCCTGGGCGCGACGTGCTCCTTGCCGGCCCCCGAGCGCGGACGCTCCGGCGTCGGAAGCGCGGCGCGGTCCACCTTTCCGTTCGGCGTGAGCGGCAGCGCCTCCAGGCTCACGAACAGGAAGGGCACCATGTACTCCGGCAACCGGGACTTCAGGTGGTCGCGCAGCTCCGCCGGCTCGGGAGCCTTCTGCTCGCGTCCGACGACGTAGGCGACGAGCTGCTTGTCCGCCCCCAGTCCATCACGCACGACGACCACGGCGTCACGGACGTTCGGGTGCTCCATCAGGGCCGCGCCAATCTCGCCCAGCTCGATGCGGAACCCCCGCAGCTTCACCTGGTGGTCCATCCGGCCCAGGTACTCGAGCTGTCCGTCCGGCAACCACCGCGCCAGGTCCCCCGTCCTGTACAGACGCTCGCTGGTGCCTCCGGCGAAAGGGGACGCGATGAACCGCTCCGCGGTCAGCTCCGGCCGGTCCAGATACCCTCGCGCCACACCGTGGCCGCCGATGAAGACCTCGCCCGGCACGCCCACGGGCATCGGCTCCCGGTGCGCATCCAGCACGTACACCTGGGTGTTTCCGACAGGGCGCCCGATGGTCGGCGTCTGTCCACGGCTCACGCGGGTGAACGTGGAGTAGGTCGTGGTCTCGCTCGGGCCATAGAGGTTGAACACGTCCCGCACATGGCCGAGCTGGTAGATGTGGTCGACCAGTGACGCCGCGAGGGCCTCACCCGCCAGGTTCACGATGACCACCGAGGACGGCACCGCGCCCGCTCGCAGCAGCGCGCCCATGGCCGAAGGCACGGTGTTGATGAGCGTCACCTCCCGCGCCGCGGGGAGCTCCGACACCTCCAGCGCGTTCTTCGCCACGATGACCTTCGCCCCCAGACACAGCGGCGCGAAAATCTCGAAGACCGACAGGTCGAAGCAGATGGACGTCGAGGCCAGCGTCCCCGCGAGCGCCTCCGGGGAGAAGACGCTCAGGGCCCAGGTCAGGAAGGCCACGGCGTTGCGGTGGTCAATCATCACGCCCTTGGGCTTGCCGGTGGAGCCCGAGGTGTAGATGAGATACGCGAGCGCGTCGGGTGACGTGACCTGCTCGGGGTTCGTGTCCGGCTCCGCGCCAATGGCCGGCGCGTCCGTATCCAGGCACACCACTCGCGCCTGGGTGGCGGGCAGCTCCGGGACGAGACGCTGCTGCGTGAGCAGCACCGGCACCCGGGCATCCTCGAGAATCAGCGCCAGCCGCTCCTTCGGATAGGCGGGGTCCAACGGGACGTAGGCGCCTCCGGACTTGAGGATGGCCAGCAGGCCGATGACGAGGTCCTCGGTGCGCTCGACACAGAGGCCCACGCGAGCCTCGGGCTGGACACCGAGCCGTCGCAGATGATGCGCCAGCTGGTTCGCCCGGCGATTGAGCTCGGCATAGGTGAGCCGCGTGTGCCCGCTCACCACGGCCACGGCCTGGGGCGTCCGCTCCACCTGGGCCTGCACGAGCTGCTGCATGCACAGCGCGGGGACGTCGAGCACCGGACCGTTCCAGTCGGTGAGGAGCCTTCCGCGCTCCGCCGGGGACAGCAGCGGCAGCTTCGACAGGGGTGCCTCCGGCCGGGCCACGATGGCCTCCAGCAGGACCTGGAGGTGCTCCACCATCCGCTCCGCCGTCGAGGCGTCGAAGACCTCGCGCGAGTACTCGAGCATGCCGCCCAGGCCGTTGTCGCCCGAGGCCAGGATGAGCGAGAGCTCGAACTTGGCGACGCCCTCCACGCTGCCGTCCGGCGCGCCGTTCAGGAACGACCAGCGCGTCCCCGGCAGCTCCAGCACGGGCGCGGGGATGTTCTCCAGCGTGAAGCAGGCGCGCACCAGCGGGTTGAGTCCGCCCTCTCGCGAGGCGCCCACTCCCTGCACCACCTCGCTGAACGGCAGCGACTGGTGGTCCAGCGCCTCCAGCACGACCTTGCGCGCGCGGGCCAGCCACTGCGCGAAGGTCGGCTCCCCCGAGAAATCACAGCGCAGCGCGAGGGTATTGGCGATGAAGCCGAGGAGGTCCGCGGGCGTGTTTCCCCGGTTCGCGATCACCGTTCCCACACCGAAATCAAGCTGTCCTGAGTAACGGTGCAGGAGCGCCGAGAACGCGGCGAAGAGCACCATGAAGAGGCTGCAACCCTCCCGGTGGGCCAGCTCCCTCAAGGCCTCGCTGAGCGCGGGTGAGAAGGCGACGGGAATGGTGGCGCCACGATGGCTCGTGGACGTGGAGACCGCATGGTCCACGGGGAGCTGGAGCGGCGGCAGCCCCTGGAGCTTCCCCTTCCAGTACGTCCGCTCGCGGGCACCCGACTCCCCCGCCAGCCACGCACGCTCGCGCAGGGCCGACTCGGCGAACTGCATCGACACGGGCGGCAGCACGGGCGTCTGTCCCCGGACAAAGGACGCGTACAGCGCCGACAGCTCGCGCACGAAGACGCCGAGCGACCAGCCATCCGTGATGATGTGGTGCTTCGTCACGAAGAGGGCGTGGTCGTCGGGGCCCAGGGCCACCAGGGTGACCCGGAAGAGCGGTCCCGTCGCCAGGTCGAACGGCTGCCGGGCCACCGCATCCGAGCGCCGCTGGATTTCCTCTTCACGCCGCGCCTCGGTGAGCCCTGGCAGCTCCACCACGGTCAGCGCCACGCCCGCATCAGGTGACGCGATGACCTGCCGGGGACTGCCCTCCACCTCCGGGAAGCGCGTCCGGAGCACCTCGTGCCGCCGGACCAGCTCCTCCAGGCTCCGGCGCAGGGCCACGGTATCGAGCGCGCCTCGCGCCCGGAGACCGAGATGGACGTTGTACTGCGCCGTGCCGGGCGAGAGGCGGTCCAGGAACCAGAGCCGCTCCTGCCCGCTGGACAACGGGATGACCTCGGGCCTCGCGAGAGGCAGCGCCGGCGCGCTCGACGACACCTCGCGCGCGGAGTGCTTCCCCAGGAACGCCAGGATGTCACCCTTGTTCGCGGACAGCTCGGCGCGCAGCTCCGGAGTGAGGACGGCCTTGCCCGCCTCGACCACCAGCTTCTCTCCGTCGACACGCAGGCGCACACCCCTGGCGGCGAGGGTGCTCAACAACTCACGGACACTCATAGAACGAAGACCTCGTTGTCGTCAGCGGCGGCCGCATCCATCACCGGCCTGGTACCCTCGTCCGCACGCGCGAGCGTCTCGGCGAGGTTGCGATCCATGACTTCACTCTGGAGATGCGCGCAGAGCGCCTCCAGCGTCGGGTGCTTCCAAATCAACGAGGCGGGCAGTGACAGCGCCAGCCCCGCGGCCAGCCGGTTGCGCAGCTCCAACCCCATCAGGGAGTCGAGGCCGAAACCCTGGAGCGGCGCATCCGGAGCAATGCGCGCCGAGTCCAGTCGCAGGACACGGGCAAGCTGCTCGCGGACGAATTGCTCCAGGGCCGCCCGTGCCTCTTTCGGGGACGCGGTCTTCAGCGTCTCCAGCAGGGCCTCGTTCCCCGGCTCGCGGGCCTCCGCGCCCGAGCCAGCGGGGACCAGCTCCGACAGCCACGGGGACGAGCGCGCGCGCGGATAGAACTCCACCCACTTGCGCAGCTCCAGCGGCATGACCGCCATCTGCGTCACCTCACCATCCAGCAGTCGCCCCAGAATCGCGTGGCCTTCCGCGGGCGTCAGACTGTCCGAGCCTCGCTGCGCCAGCCGCTCGCCCCGGTTGGACTGCGCCGCGGCCAGACCGACCTCCGAGAAGGGGCCCCAGTTGATGCTCAGGCCCGGCAACCCCAGCGCTCGACGATGGTGGGCGAGCGCGTCGAGGAAGGCGTTGGCTGCCACGTAGTTGCCCTGCCCCGGTGCTCCGAACAGGGAAGCCGCCGACGAGTACAGCACGAAGAAGTCGAGCGGCGCCTCGCGCGTCAGGACATGCAGGTTCCAGCCTCCACGCACCTTGGGCGCCATGACGCGCTGGAACCGCTCCACCGTCTGCTGCGACAGCACACCATCATCCAGCACTCCGGCCGCGTGGATGACACCTCGCAACGGGGCCTCATCCCGGACTGTCTCCGAGAGCACCCGGGCGAGCTGCGTGCGGTCGGACACGTCCGCCCGAGCCACTCGCACCCGCGCTCCGGCGGCCTCGAGCGCGGCCACGTCCTGCTGCTGCTCCGGTGTCAGGGCCGTGTCGCGGCCAATGAGCACGAGGTGACCGGCGCCCTGCTCCACCATCCACTTCGCCACCGCGAAGCCGAGCCCACCGAGCCCACCCGTGACGAGATACGTCCCATCGGCGCGAAGCCGCTTCGCACCCACCGAGGGGACCACCACGCGCGCCTTCGGGTGATTCAAGGTGAAAGAGTTCACCCCGGAGGCGACGGAGGGAAGGCCTCTCACCTCGAACGCGTCCTTCACCTCCTGCCACAGACGAGCAAAGCGCTCGGGCCTGCGTCGGGCGAAGGCAGGCACGTCCACTCCGCACCAGGCGACGTTCGCATCCCCCACGGGAGCCGGCACGGAGGACGCACGCAGGTCGAAGACGCGCGCGCCTTCGCCCAGCACCACGAGGCTCCGGTCGAGTCCGACAGCGCCCGGCGCGACCACGGCCAGCTCCACTCCGCTTCCTCCCGTCGCGGCCAGGAGCCGGGTGACGAAGGTCTCCTCGCCCGGGTCCACGACATGGTCGGCTCCGAGTTCCCGCAGCGAGGCTCGCTGCTCGGTCGTCGTCGCCACGGCGAAGACCTCCGCCCCCACCCACCTGGCCAGCTTGACCGCCGCCCTCCCGAGCCCGCTCGAAGTCCCCAGAATCAGCACGCGGCCCCGCTTCTCCAGTCGGCCCAGGTGGAACAGCGCGTACCAGGCGGGAAGGATGGCCGCCGCGAGCGCCGCTGCGTCCTCGTGTGATGAGGACGACGGGCGGAGGGCCGTGCACACCACGGGCACACACACGTGCGACCCGAGGCGCGACGCCACCAGCGCGACCCGCTCCTCGCCGAGCACGACATCCTTCACACCTTCGCCCACGGCGACGACGCGCCCACTGCACCCGATGACGCCACCTTCTGCTTCCCACGGCTCGGACTCGAGCCCTCCATGGGAGGCCACGGAGACCTCGATTTCGAGTTCGCCCGGCCCGGGTGGGCGCCGTGTATTCGCCCTCCGCTCCAGACGACCTCGCACGTCCCGCTCCAGGAGGAACGGGTGTCCCGCCGAGGGGACCACGGCCTCGCCAACGGGCCTGCCGGGAACACCGCGCACGATGCGGGCGACATGGCGCCCATCCGCGCGCAGGGAGATCTCCTCCTCCGCGTCCGCCACGAGCAGCTCCCGCACCAGCGCGACGCCCGCATCACCCGAGCCCAGGGCAGCGGACACATCCACTCGCGTGCACTTCAGCTCAGAGTGCTCGTGCGCGAGCGTCCGGCCCAGGCCCCACAGCGGAGCCTGGAGCACGTCCGAGGCGGACCGACCGTCAGAGCCATGATGGACACCTCGCGTGACGAGCCA
The DNA here is from genome assembly GCF_013336625.1 of Myxococcus sp. CA033. Lineage (NCBI taxonomy): Bacteria > Pseudomonadati > Myxococcota > Myxococcia > Myxococcales > Myxococcaceae > Myxococcus > Myxococcus sp. CA033. Next base: position 450,006 of record NZ_JABUMU010000002.1, read on the forward strand.
CAGCCTGGGCGGGCTCGACAGGCCCGCACGGCCAAGCGCCTGGACCAGATGCAGCACGCCACCACACCCCATCAGCGGGTCCACCTCGCGAGGCTCCTGGCCCGTCAGGTGAATCACGCCGCGTGGCTGCGAGCCCGCGCCGAAGGCCTCTGACAGCACCGCATCGAAGGCCTGGGGCGAAGCCGTGTCCACGACCCGGCGCCCCGGGCCCGCACCCGTGACGTCGACCCGGAGGACCTCGCCCTGTCGCTCTCGCAGCAGGGACTCGACCGTGTCGGAGAGTTCGCTGCCGTCCGCGATGAGCAACCAGCGCCCACCCGCCTCGGTGCCCGAGGACGGGACAGGCTCGACAGCCGGCGCATGCCGCCATTCCTGCGCGAAGAAGAGGTCCCTCCCCGTGCCCTCCGCGACCGGCATGTCCAACTGCTGGACGCGCAGCCCGAGCGCCTCCACCTGGAGCCGGCCAGACGCATCACGCAGCTCCAGGTCGAACGTGTAGACACCGCCGCGCGCCCCCTCCAGGGGACGCAACCGCACGTGGCAGAAGACCTCTGTCCCCGGCTGCTCGTGAAGCCGCAGGTTCGCGAGCGCCACGGGAACGGCGGGGCCCGCATCCTGGGCGAGGTCTTCCTGGGGAACGGCCGCGGCCACCAACTGGAAGCACGCATCGAGCAACGCGGGATGGATGCGATACGCCGACGCCCGCGCCACGAGCGGCTCCGGCAGACGGACATGTCCGAGCGCTTCGCCTCGGCCACGCCACACCTGCCGCACACCCTGAAACGCCGGTCCGTAGGCCACGCCACCGCGCGCCAGCGCCTCGTAGTGCGCCGCCGACTCCATCACCTCCGGGCAACGCGCCCGAATCGCATCGAACGACTCGGGTGTGGGGACGGACAGCGCTTCGTCCATGGGACGCAGGTGCCCCACGACATGCGCCATCCAGCCCGCCGGGGCATTCGCCTCCGTGCCCGCCTTCTGACTCGAGAGCTGGAACGAGAGGACACCCTCGCGCTCGCCGCTCAGCGCCAGTTGCACGGTGCGCTCATGTCCCTCGGGGAGCAGCAGGCCCTCCTTGAAGGACGTGTCGACGAGCTCGTGCGCCGTCCCACCGGTCAGCTCCCGCGCCGCCGACAGCGCCATCTCCAGATAGGCCGCGCCCGGCACCACGCACTGCCCGCCCACGCGGTGGTCCGCCAGGAACGAGGGCTCGCGCGCGCTCAGCGTGGCTTCCCAGAAGCGGCTCTCCGTCTGCACGGACGTGGTGAACGACGCACCCAACAGCGGATGCCCCCCCACTCGCGCGACGCGACCGCGAGAGGTGGCCGGCTTCAGCTCCAGCCAGTGCCGCTCGCGCTGCCATGGATACGAGGGGAGCGCGACGCGACGGCGCTTGTCCGGATGCAGCCGGAGCCAGTCCACGCGGTCCACGCGGGTGGAAATCGCTCCCAGGGACGAGAGCAGGCATGGCCACTCTTCCTGCTCTCGGAGCAGGCTCGGCACCACGAGCCCGCGACCCGACGTGTCCCCTTCCCTCAACATCGCATCCACGAAGGGCACGAGGATGGGGTGCGGGCTCAGCTCGATGAACAGGACGTTTCCATCCTGGATGAGGCGCTGCACCGCGTCCGCGAACAGCACGGGCTGGCGCAGGTTGCGCACCCAGTACGAGGCGTTCAGCTCCTGGCCCTCGATGGGGGCACCCGTCACCGTGGAGTAGAGCGGCACCGTGCCGCCGGTGGGACGCACGGCCGCCATCCGCTCCAGCAGCTCCTGCCGCAGCGGGTCCATCTGCGGGCTGTGCGAGGCCACGTCCACCTTCACCCAGCGGCAGAACACCTCGCGACGCTCCAGCCGCTCCATCACCTCTTTCAGCGCCGCGGGGTCTCCCGACAGCACCGTGGCCTTCGGGCCATTGCTCACTGCGATGGCGATGCGGTCCTCGGCGCCCCGAATCTCCGCCTCCGCCTGCTCGCGGGAGAGGTCCACGACGGCCATGGCGCCCTTGCCACTGACGCGCCGGAGCAGCTTGCTCCGCTCACAGATGATGCGCGCCGCGTCCTCCAGCGAGAGCACCCCCGCGACGTGCGCCGCAGCCACCTCTCCCATGCTGTGGCCCACCACAGCGTGAGGCTCCAGCCCCCACGAGCGCCACACCGCCGCGAGCGCTACCTGCAAGGCGAACAGCGTCGGCTGGATGACGTCGATGTCATTCCAGCGAGGTTGCTGTCCGGGCTTCGTCAGCAGCTCGCGCAAGGACCAGTCGACATGACGGCCGAGCGCCTCGTGACACCGGTCGATGGCCTCCCGGAACGTTGCGTCCCGCGCGTACAGCTGCTGTCCCATTCCCAGCCACTGCGAGCCCTGGCCCGGAAAGACGAAGACAATCCGCTGTCCGGCTCCGCTGCCCCGGCGCCCCACCGACAGGCCCGCGTGGCTCTCCCCGGCGGCGAAGGCGGCGAGCTGCGCGAGGAGCTCCTCCCTGGACTTCGCCGCGAGGGCGAGCCGGTGCTCATGGTGCGTCCGGCCCAGCGTCGACGTGGCGCTGATATCGGCGAGCGAGCCCGGCGCCTCGCCCTTCAGGAACGCGCTCCAGCGCTCCGCCAGCGAGGACAGCGCTCCGGGCGTCTTCGCGGACAGGACCACGAGCCGCGCCTGGGCCTCCTCGTCCGACGCGGCGGGGACGGTGGCGGAGGGAGCCTCCTCCAGCACGACGTGCGCGTTGATTCCGCTGAGCCCGAAGGAGCTCACCCCCGCGATGCGCCGTCCCTCGTGGGCGGGCCAGGGCACCCGCTCGACGGGGACGCGGGCCGGAATGCGGTCCCACTCCACATGCGGGTTGGGGGTGCGGAAGTGCAGATGCGGGGGAATCTCCTGGTGCTGGAGCGAGAGGATGGTCTTGATGACCCCGGCGATTCCGGCGGCGGGCTCCAGGTGTCCGATGTTCGTCTTCACCGAGCCGATGAAGAACGGCCGGTCCTCCGGACGCCCCTTGCCGAGCACGGCGCCCAGCGCCCGCAGCTCTATCGGGTCACCCAGCGGGGTGCCCGTCCCGTGGGCTTCGACGTACCCCACCAGGGCCGGGGCGATGCGCGCGTTGTCGAGCGCCCGCTGGACCACCGCCTGCTGCGACGGCCCATTGGGAACCGTCAGGCCACCGCTGGCCCCGTCATGGTTGACGGCGGAGCCGCGAATCAACGCGAGGATGGAGTCACCGTCCCGCTGCGCATCCGAGAGCCGCTTGAGGACGAGGACACCACACCCTTCGCCTCGCACGTACCCGTCCGCGGCCGCGTCAAAGGTCTTGCACCGGCCATCACTCGCGAGCGCCTGCATGCTGCACAGGCAGATGGTCGTCTCCGGCGAGAGGATGAGATTCACGCCGCCCGCCAGCGCGAGGTTGGACTCTCCTCTCCGGAGGCTCTCACTGGCCAGATGGAGCGCGACCAGCGAGGACGAACACGCGGTGTCCACCGGCATGGCCGGCCCCTGCAACCCGAGCACGTACGAGACGCGGCCAGGAACGAAGCTGTAGCCGTTCCCCGTCGCCATGTACCCGTCGAAGCGCGTCGCGTCGTTCTCCTTCAGCAGGCGCGCCATGTAGTCGCTGGACATCACGCCCATGAAGACGCCGGTCTTGGTGCCCGCGAGTTGATGGGGTGCCAGGCCCGCGTTCTCCAACGCCTCCCAGGCGACCTCCAGGACGAGCCGCTGCTGCGGGTCCAGGCTCGCCGCCTCCCGGGGAGAGATTCCGAAGAACTCCGCGTCGAAGTTCTCCACGTCGTCGAGGAAGCCTCCCCGCGTCCCGTACATCTTTCCGGGCAGGCCCCGCGTCTCGTCGAAATGGCCGGGCACATCCCAGCGGGACTCGGGCGTCTCGCGCAGCGCATCCACGCCGTCGCGCAGGACCTTCCAGAAGGAAGGCCCGTCGACGGCGCCCCCTGGGAATCGGCACCCCATCCCCACGACGGCGATGGGCTCGGTCCGGGCACGCTCCACCGCGTCGAGGCGTGACTGCATCTTCTCCACGAGCAACGCGGCGCGCTGGAGCGCGGACGGCTCGGCTGACTTTTCCTGCTGGCTCATGACCCTTCTTCCATCAGTGCGGAGAGCTTCGCCTCCAGGGAGGCGGCGAGCTCATCCTGCGAAAGCTCCATGATGCGTTCGAGCAGCGCGGAGTCCTGGACCTCTCCCCGCGCCTCGCCAACGGGCTGCGTCTCCAGGCCGTAGACCTCGCCGAGCAGGTAGCTCGCGATGGCCTCCGCCGTCGGATAGTCGAAGACGAGCGTCGCCGGCAGCGACGTCCCCACGGTCTTCTGCAAGCGATTGCGCAGCTCGAGCGCCATCAGCGAATCCATGCCCACTTCGAACAACCGCTCCCGGGGCTCCAGCGGCGCCGACGCATCCAACCCGAGCACGCGCACCGCCTCGCCCTGCACGTGCTCCAACAGCAGCGGCATGCGCTGGCGGGGCTCCGCCGACTCGAGCCGACGCCGGAACTCGGAGGCCGAGGGTCCGGTGTCCTCGGTCGCCGACGCCGGGCTGACCAGCTCCGCGAGCAGGGTGGGCGCCGTGCCTCGCGGGTACTGCGAGAGGTAGCGCTGCCACTGGATTCGCAGCAGGGTGAGCTGCGGCTGCTCGCGACCGAAGGCCCGGCTGAAGGCCTGGAGCGCCTCGGCGGGAGTGAACGCCTCGATGCCCTGCGACTGGTAGCGGGCCGCGAGCTGCGCGGCCATGCCGACCTCGGCCCAGGGGCCCCAGTTGATGCTCAGCGCCGGAAGCCCCAGCGCCCGCCGGTGATGTGCCAGCGCGTCCAGGAAGGCATTGGCCGCCGCGTAGCTCCCCTGCCCCGGCGCGCCGAGCAGCGTCGACGCCGACGAGTACAGGACGAAGAAGTCGAGCGCCCTGTCCTTCGTCAACGTGTGGAGGTGCCAGGCTCCGTCCACCTTGGGTGCGAGCACCCGGGCGAACCGCGACCAGTCCTGTTGCAGGAGCATTCCATCGTCCAGGACACCCGCGGCGTGGACCACCCCGCGCAGCGGCGCCAACCGCTCTGCTTCCTCGGTGGCGCGGCGGACGTCTTCCAGCTTCGACACGTCCGCCTGGACGACCAGGACCTTCGCGCCCGCCGACTCCAGGGCACGGAGGGCCTGCTGGACTTCGGGCCGGGCTCCGCCTCGTCCGACGAGCACGAGGTTGCGCGCGCCCTGCTCCACCATCCACCCGGCCAGCGACAGTCCCAATCCACCGAGGCCACCCGTGAGCAGGTAGCTGGCGTCCGGCAGCAACCGGGGCATGCCGTTGCGTGGCTCCTCCCGCGAGGCGCGAAGCCGGGCGACATGGCGCTGGCCTTCGCGAATCACCACCTGTCGCTCTCCGTCACCCGCGCTCAGCTCGCGCCAGATGGCCGACGCGTCGTCTCCGGAGCCGGAGGGGTCCAGGTCGATGAGCGCGCCGCACCGCTCGGGGTGCTCCTGCGAGAAGACGCCGCCCAGGCCCCAGAGGGGCACCTGGCTCAGCGCGAGCGGCGACGGCTTGGACGCCAGCGCCCGGGCACCCCGCGTCACCATCCAGAGACGCGCGGCCGAAGCCGAGGCCACCAGCGCCTTGGCCAGATGAAGCGCGCTGCCTCCGCCCAGTTGGTGAGCCTCTCGCAGCGACTCCACGTCCTCCCCTTCGGGCCCACGCATCGCCCAGAGATGGACGACGCCCCCGAGCGACTCGCCGGGCAGCACCGCTTCCACGAGCAGTCGCTCGTAGTCCTCGGCGGACCGGGCATCGAGGGTGAAGCGGTCCTCGCCGTGGCGGACGTACGCCGCACCCGGTTGGACCAGCACGGGACGACGGCCACTCTTCATGAGCCGTTCGGCGAGCGCCTCCGCGAGTCCCGACTCGTCCGCGAACACGAGCCAACGGCCCGTCGCGGGCGCGCCCTCGGGCAGGGGCTGACGCTTCCAGGCGAGTTCGTAGAGGGTGTCACGCTGGCCATGGCGCAGCACCGCCATCAGCGCTTCGCGCGGGGCGCGCTTGTGCTTCAGCCCTTCAATCTCGATGAGCACCCGGCCTTCGGCGTCCACCACGTACACGTCGCCGGTGATGACCTCACCCACGGCCTCCTCCGCATCGCGGCGCACGGCATAAGCCCACACCGGCCCGGTCGGCTGCTCGTGGAAGCGGAAGCGCTCCACGGAGATGGGCACGTAGACGGTGCTCAACTGGGCGTCCTCGCTGATGAGGTCCGTGCCCATCGCCTGCAGGAAGGAGTCGACCAGTCCCGGGTGGACAAACAGGCTCCGGTCATCGCCCTCCGTCGGCGAGCGCATCTGGCAGAGCGACTCGCGCCCGCCATTCTGGACGCGCTCAATCCAACGGAACGCGGGGCCGAGGTTGAACCCGATGTCCCAGTTGCGCTCGTAGAGTCCGCCTCCGAGCTGGCGCGAGCAGCGCGCCTCGATGTCCTGCCGGGAGATGGGCGCCGGGCGCGCGGCCCCTTCGCCGCCCACCTTGAGCGTCCCCGTGCCGTTCAGCAGCCACCCCTCGGTGTGCTCGTCGGCGGTCGCGGAGAGGCTGTAGATTTCGAAGTCGTACCGGCCCTCTCCCTTGGGGGCGAGGACGAGTTGCACGAACTGCTCCTCCTCGTCCGCGAGCACGATGGGCTGGGAGAAGAGGCACTTCTCGATGGTGTACGGCCCCGTCCCGAACGACTGCGCCGCCGTCGCGATGATGCGCGCGATGTGGCACGAGCCGGGCACGACGATGGTTCCGTAGAGCCGGTGGTCCTCCAGGAACGGCAGGGAGCGCGCGCTGTAGCGGCCCTCGAACACGAGCGACTTGCTCAGAGGTGAGAGCACCCGCTGACCGACGAGCGCCTGCGCGCTGGTGATTGACGAGACGGGGCGCGGGGCCTTGGCGGCCTCCAGCCAGTGCCGCTGGTGCTGCCACGGGTAGACGGGAAGCGCGACGCGCGAGCGGTGACGCTCACCGTTCAGCGCGGCCCAGTCCACCGCCACGCCCTGGGTGTAGAGCGAGCCCAGGCTGAAGAGGATGTGCGGCTGCTCGGGCTGTCCCTGGCGCAGTGACGGCAACCAGGTGCCCGCGTCGTCTCCGAGCCCCTTGAGCGCCATGCCGGTGAGCGTCGGATGCGGGCCGACCTCCACGAACACGGTGCCGCCGAGCGCTCGCAAAGCCTTCAGTCCGTCGTGGAAGCGCACCGCGCCCCGCACGTGGCGGCGGAAGTACGCGGCGTCCAACACAGCATCCTCCGCGAGGACCTGGCCCGTGACGTTGGAGGCCAGGTGGATGCGCGGCGCGTGGAGGACCACCTCGCCCGCCACCTTCTCGAACGCCTCCAGCATCGGGTCCATGAGCGGCGAGTGGAATGCGTGGGACACCGTGAGCCGCCGGGCCTTGATGCCCTTGGACTGGAACCCGGTGGCGAGGGCCTCTACCGCCTCACGCTCGCCGGAGATGACGGTGTCCGCCGGCCCGTTGACCGCGGCTATCGAGACCCGGTCCGCGTACGGCGCCAGCGCCTGCGTGACCTGCTCCTCGCTCGCGGAGATGGCCACCATCTCGCCATCGCGAGGGAGGGCCTGCATGAGCCGCGCGCGCTCGGTGATGAGCCGCAGGGCGTCCGCCAGCGTCATCACTCCCGCCACGCAGGCGGCGACGTACTCGCCGACGCTGTGCCCCAGCACCGCCCAGGGCTCCACGCCCCAGGAGCGCCACAGCTCCGTCAGGGCGTACTCCAGCGCGAAGAGCGCCGGCTGCGTGTACGCCGTGTCGTCGATGCGCGAACCCGTCCCGTGCATCACGGAGAGGAGCGACTCCTCCCAGGTGCCCGCGAGCAGGGCGTCGCAGCGGTCCAGGGCCGCGCGGAAGACAGGCTCGGTCTCATACAGCTCCCGGCCCATGCCCGCGTACTGCGAGCCCTGACCGGTGAACACGAAGACGATTTTGGGAGGCTCGCCCTCGAAACGGTGCTGGGCCAACCGGGCCACCTCTTCTCCCCTCGCGAGCGCCAGCAGTCGCTCCCGGGCCTGCTCCGCCGAGTCCACGACGACCGCGAGCCGGTGTGAGAAGCCCGTGCGCTGCGTGTTCGCGGCGTGGCAGACATCCGCGAGCGACAGCTCCGGTCGCGCGGTGAAGTGCTCACCGACCCGCGCCGCGAGCTGCGAGAGCGCGCCCTTCGTCTTCGCCGACAGCGCGAGCACGTGCAGGCTTCGCTCGGGCTGTGCCGTGAGCGGCTCGGGCGCGGGTGCCTCCTCCACGATGACGTGCGCGTTGGTGCCGCTCAGGCCGAAGGCGCTGATGCCGGCGATGCGCGGACGCGTGCGCTCGGGCCAGGGCGTGGCCTTCGTCGGGATGTCCAGCGGGAAGCCGTCCAGCTCGATGTGCGGGTTGAGGCGCGTGAGGTGCAGGTGCGGCGGCACCACGCCGTGCCGATGGGCGAGCACCACCTTGATGAGCCCGGCGATGCCCGCCGCCGCCTCCAGGTGGCCGATGCTGGTCTTCACCGAGCCCATCAACAGCCGCTGCTCGGACGTGCGGCCCTCACCGAGCACCTTGGCCACGGCCTGGACCTCGATGGGGTCGCCCAGGGACGTGCCCGTGCCGTGCGCTTCGATGTAGTCCACCTCCGAGGGGGCCACGCCCGCGTTGGCCAGGGCGGCGCGGAGGACCTGCTGCTGTGCATCCCCGTTGGGGACGGTGAGCGCGCTGCTCGGGCCGTCATGGTTGACCGCCGAGCCCCGGATGACGGCGAGGATGTCGTCCCCGTCCCGCTTCGCGTCGGACAGGCGCTTGAGGACCACGATGCCGCAGCCCTCGCTGCGCACGTAGCCATCCGCCGAGGCATCGAACGTCTTGCACCGTCCGTCCTGGGACAGGGCCCGCAGCTGCGCGAGGTAGATGGTCGAGTGCGGCGCGAGCGTCATGTTGACGCCACCCGCGAGCGCCAGGTTGGCTTCTCCCGAGCGCAGGCTCTGGCAGGCCAGGTGCACCGCCACCAGCGACGAGGAGCACGCGGTGTTCAAGCTCATCGTCGGCCCCTGGAATCGGAGCAGGTAGGCCAGCCGGCCCGCGGCGAAGCTCGCGTCGTTGCCCGTGGCGATATACGCGTCGCCCGCGGCCGAAGCGCTCCCCACCCCGTTGAGCATCGCGTACTCGTTGCTGCCAATGCCGATGAACACACCCGTGCGGGTGTTCGCCAGTCGCCCCGGCGCGAGCCCCGCGTGCTCCAGGGACTCCCAGGCCACCTCCAGCAGCAGGCGCTGCTGCGGGTCCATGTTCGCGGCCTCTCGCGGGGAGATTCCGAAGAACTGCGCGTCGAACTGGTCGGCGTCGTCCAGGAACCCGCCCCAGCGGGTGTAGGTCTTCCCGGGAACGCCCGGCCTCGGGTCGTAGTAGTCGTCGACCTTCCACCGCGAGGCAGGCACTTCGCGGATGGCGTCCACGCCGCCCTCCAGCAGTTGCCAGAAAGCCTCGGGGCCCGAGGCCTGGGGCACGCGGCAGCCCATGCCGACAATCGCGATGGGCTCCGTCGCGTTGCTCGCGGACCGGACCGTCTCCTCCTTCGCCACCACGTCCAGTTGGAGCACGTCCTGAAGGAGATAGGTCGACAGGGCCAGCACCGTCGGCTTGTCGAAGGCAATCGTGGTCGGAAGCTGGACGCCGAACCGGGCCACCAGCCGCCGCCGCAGCTCCACGGCGGTGATGGAGTCCATGCCCGTATCGAAGAAGCCCTGCTCCAGCTTGACGGAGGCGCTCGACGGGAAGCCGAGCACCCGGGCCACTTCGTCACGCACCCAGGCCGTCACCAGCTCCCGGCGACGAGCAGGAGAGGCGTTGCGCAGCGGCGCGAGCTCGTCGCTCCCGGAAGGCAGCGACACCGGCCGCGGCGCGGGCACGGAAGCAGGGCCGAGCGCCTCCAGCATCGGCTTGCGCGACCGCGACTCGTACACGGACTTGAAGAGGCTCCAGTCCATCTGGGCGACGGTGCGCTGGGTCGCATCCGTGGTGAGCAGTGCCCCGAGCAGTTGGAGCCCACCCTCCACCGAGAGACCGCTGACGCCCATCCGCTCGAACCAGCGCAGGCCTTCTTCGGCGACCATGCCTTCGGCGGCCCACGGCCCCCAGTTGATGCTCAGCGCGTGCTGGCCCTTCGCACGACGGTGGTGGGCCAGCGCATCGAGGAACTGATTGCCCGCGGCGTAGTGGCCCATCCGGGCCGAACCCCACACGGCGGAGACGGACGAGAAGTAGACGGTGAAGTCCAGGTCCAGCCCTTGCGTCGCCTGGTGCAGCACCCAGCCGCCCCACACCTTCGGACGCAGGATGGCGGCGAGCGCCGCCTCGTCCATCGTCTCGAGCGGCTGGACGGTGGACACACCGGCGGCGTGGATGATGCCCTTCAGCGGCGCGGGCCCTTGCTGGATGAGCCCGATGACCTCCGCCATGCGGGTCGGGTCACCCACGTCCGCGCTGAGGGCGTGGACGACGGCGCCCTCGGCTTCGAGGGCTTCGATGGCCGCCACCTGCCGGCCCACGTCGCTCTCGCGCGACAGCGCTGGCCACCCGGCACGGTCAGGCAGCCCCCTGCGGCCCAGCAGCACGAGGTGCCGCGCGCCCTTGGAGACCAGCCACTTCGCCACATGCAGCCCCAACCCACCCAGGCCCCCCGTGACGAGGTACGCCGCGTCCGCGCGAAGCGCGACAGGCGTGAGCCCGGGTGCCGGAGCCGAGGGGACGAGGCGCGCCACGTAGCGGACTCCGCCACGGAAGGCCGACTGGTCCTCTTCATCCGCGCCGGACAGCTCGCGCCACAGCGTCTCCACTTCACCCTCGGAAGCGCTCGGGTCCAGGTCCAGCAACCCACCCCAGACCTCCGGGTGCTCCAGCGCCATGACGCGACCGAGGCCCCACAGGGGCGCATACAGCGGCGAGCCTCCCGTGACCCCACCCACGGCCTGGCTTCCGCGTGTGCACAGCCACAGCCGGGCGGCGCTCTCGGCCCCCTTGCGCATGAGTGCCTGCGCGAGGCGCAGCGCCGCGTGGACTCCGAGCTGCTGCGCGGACTCGACCTGCGCGAGCGTGGGCTCGGAGACCGGCGCGACCTCCGCGCCCCACAGGTGGACGGCGGCGCGGACGGGGCCCACTTCCTGAAGCAACCGGTCGAAGTGCTCGGGGCTTCGCGGATTCAGCGACCGCACCCCGGGGCCCTGGACCGCTTCTTCGTCACCCGGGATGACCAGCCAGCACGGCTCGCCCCGCTTCTCGAGCAGGGCCGCCAGCGCGGCGCCCATGCCCTCGCGGTGACCGAAGACCAGCCACGTCCCCTCATCGCGAGGCGCGCGCGGTGAAGCAGCCCCGCGCTCACGCACCTGCCAGGTGAGGTCGTAGACCCAGCCCTCCGGCCGCTTCGCCTCCGAAGCGGGCGCTGCGGCCACCACCGAAGGGGCCTTCGCGTCGTCGGACTCAATCCAGTACCGCGAGCGCTGCCACGGGTAGAGCGGCAGCGCCGCCAGCCGGCCTCCCGACGGGAAGAGGCGCCCCCACTCCACGGGGAACCCCTTCACGTGGAGCCCGCCCAACGCGCCGAGCATCACCGTCTGGCCATCCCGACCCTTGCGCAGGGACGGCACCGCCGCGCCTTCCAGCTCGCGGCGCTCCAGCATCTGGAGGACATACCGGCCCAGCGCGGGCTGCGGCCCCAGCTCCACGAAGAGCCGTTGGCCCTCATCGAGCAGGGCGCTCATGGCGTCGGAGAAGCGCACGGCCTCCCGGATGTTGCTCGCCCAGTAGGTCGCATCCAGCGACTCACCTTCGATGACCTGGCCCGTCACCGTCGAAATCATCGGGATGGACGTCGGCCGCGTCTCGAGCCGGCCCAGAGCCTGGACGAGCTCGGCCTGGAGCGGGGCCATCTGCTGGCTGTGGAACGCGTAGTTCACCCCCAGGTCGCGCGTGGAGACACCCCGCGCGCGCAGGGCTTCGAGCACCTCTCCGAGTGCCGCCGGCTCTCCCGAGAGGACGACGGCGCGCGCGTCGTTGATGGCGCCCACCGACAGCCGCCCGGCGTAGCGCGTCAGCTCCCGCTCGGCCTCCTCGGGCGACAGCTCGACCGAGGCCATGCGGCCCTGGCCCGTCACCCGCTGCATGATGCGGCTGCGATGCGCCACCAGGCGCGCGGCCTCCGCGAGGCTCAGCGCCCCGGCCACGTGCGCGGCGGCGATCTCACCCACGCTGTGTCCCACGACGGCGACCGGGACAACCCCGAGCGCGCGCCAGGCCGCCGCGAGCGCGACCTGGATGGCGAAGATGGCGGGCTGTGCCACCTCCGTCTCGTCCAGCCGCGACGCATTCCCTTCGACTTCGAGCGCCTGGATGATGGAGGCACCGGTGTGCGGGGCCAGCAGCGAGTCGCACTCGCGCAGCGCGGCGGCGAAGACCGCGTCGCGTGCGAGCAAATCCCTGCCCATGCCCTGCCACTGCGAGCCCTGACCACCGAAGACGAAGACGACCTTCTCCCGTCGGCTCTCGGCGAGCCCCGTCGTGAGGTACGGCGGCGCCGCGCCCTCCAGGAAGGCCTGGAGCTGCTCGCCCCACTCCTGCCGCGAGCGGCCCGCCACCGCGAGCCGATGCTCGTAGGGGTTTCGTCGGAGCGCGGCGGTGTAGGCGACGTCTTCGAGATTCGGTGCCTGGTCCTCCGGTAGTTTCAGCAGCTCCTGGTACGAGCGCGCCAGCGCCCGCAGCGCACCCTCGCTCCTCGCGGACAGCGCGAGGAGCTGGGCTCCCACGTCGGTGGCCTCGGGAGCGGGCGGCGGCGTGGGGGCCTCCTCCAGGATGACGTGCGCGTTCGTCCCGCTGATGCCGAAGGAACTCACGGCCGCGTAGCGACGCCGCTGGGACACGGGCCACGGCTGCTGCCGCGTCGGGATGACGAAGGGCGTGTCCTCGATGGAGATGCGAGGGTTGAGCGCCTTGAAGTGCAGGTGCTTCGGGATGGCTTCGTGCCGCAGCGCGAGCAGGACCTTGATGAGGCCCGCCATGCCGGCGGCGGCCTCCAGGTGTCCGAGGTTCGTCTTGGCGGAGCCCAGGTAGCAGAGAGAGCCGTCCTCGCGGCGCGCGCCGTAGGTCTCCCGCAGCGCCTCCACCTCTATCGGGTCACCGAGCGGCGTCCCGGTGCCGTGCGCCTCGATGTAGCCAATGTCCTTGGGTGACAGGCTCGCGGCCGCCAGGGCCTCGCGAATCAGCGCCTGCTGGGACAGGACGTTGGGAGTCGTCAGGCCGGTGGAGCCACCATCCTGGTTCACCGCCGAGGCGCGAATCACGCCGAGGACGTTGTCCCCCTGGGCCAGGGCATCGGAGAGCCGCTTCAGCACGACGACGCCGCAGCCCTCGCCACGCACGAAGCCGTTCGCCCTCGAATCGAACGTCCGGCAGCGACCGTCGGGAGACAGCGCCGTCAGCTTGGAGAGCCAGGTGCTGGGCCGCTGGGAGAGCAGCAGGTTGACGCCGCCGACGAGCGCCGCGTCGCACTCGCCGTTGCGCAGGCTCTGTCCCGCCAGGTGCAACGCCACCAGCGAGGACGAGCAGGCCGTGTCCACGGACAGCGCCGGGCCGCGCAGGTCCAACAGGTACGACAGGCGTCCCGCAATCACGCTGTTGGAGCAACCGATGACCGAGTAGACGTCGCCCGCGACATCGCGCTCCGCCTGAAGCATGGCGTAGTCATTGCCGCAGACGCCGACGAAGACACCCGTCCGGCTGCCCACCAGACGCGACCTGGGCAACCCCGCGTCCTCGAGCGCCTCCCAGGCGACCTCGAGCAGCAGTCGCTGCTGCGGGTCCATCGCCACGGCCTCGCGAGGGGCGATGCCGAAGAACTCCGGGTCGAAGCCATCCACCCGGTCCAGGAAGCCACCCCAGCGCGTGCCCTTGTGCTCCGCCGCGTCCGTGCTGCTCCGCCAGCGGTCCGAGGGGACCTCGCGGACGGCGTCCACGCCTTCACTCAGCAGCCGCCAGTACGCTTCGGGAGCGTTGGCGCCGCCCGGGAAGCGGCAGCCCATGCCGACGACGGCGAGCAGTTCGGGGCCCTGTCCGGAGGAAGTCTCCGGGGCGGACGTCCGTGTCTGCTTTACCGAGGGGCGAGCCGAGGGACGCGCCTCGGCGTCGAGCGCGGGCTCCAGCTTGCTGAACAGGTACTCCGTCAACGCCTGCACCGTGGGGTAGGCGTAGACGAGCGTCGCGGACAGCGTGAGCTTCAGACCCGATTCGATTCGGTTGCGCAGCTCCAGGCCCGTCAGGCTGTCCATGCCCACGTCGCCGAAGGGCTGGTCGGCTTCGATGCGCGCCGGCTCCATGCGGAGGATGCGCCCGAGCTGTTCGCGCAGGTAGGACTCCAGAAGCCCCCGTCGCCGGGCTGGCTCCGCCGCCGCCAGTTGCTCGCGCGCGTCGCCCTTGCGCGAGGGCTGCGTGCTCGCCCGCTCCTGCATCAGCACGGAGAGGAAGGGCGACTGCGCCGCGCTCAGATAGAACTCACGCCACTGCCGCAGGTCCAGCGGCACCACCGCCACCTGCACGGCCTCGCGCGCCAGCAGCCGGCCCAGCGCATCGAGGGCCTGCGACGGCGGCATGTTGCCTACGCCCCGCAGCGCCAGACGGTCGCCCCGGCTCGTGGCCACGGCCGCGAGGCCCACCTCGGCCCACGGCCCCCAGTTGACGCTCAGCGCGGGAAGGCCCGCCGCGTGGCGGTGATGGGCCAGCACGTCCATGAAGGCGTTGGCCGCCGCATAGTTGCCCTGCCCTGGCGAGCCCAACATCGACGCCGCCGAGGAGAACATCACGAACAAATCCAGGGGCCGCCCCTGCGTCTGCGCGTGCAGGTTCCATGCGCCCTGGACCTTCGGCGCCAGCACCGTGCGCAGCCGGGTCTCATCGAGTTGCGTCAGCACGCCATCGGCGATGACGCCGGCCGCGTGGACGATGCCTCGCAGCGGCGGCAGCTCCGCGTCCATCGTCCCGAGCAGGCGCGCCACCTCGGCGGCGCTCGTGACGTCCGCGCCGTAGACGCGCACCTCGACTCCGCCCGCTCGAAGCTCTCCGAGCACGCGAAGCGCCTCCTCGGAGGGAGCGCTCCGTCCCGTCAGCGCCAGGTTGCGAGCCCCCCGCTGGACGAGCCACTTCGCCACCTCCAGCCCCAGGCCTCCCAGGCCGCCGGTGATGAGGTAGGTGCCCGCCGGGGAGAGTTCACTCGGCTCCGAAGCCACTCGCTCGGAGGTACCCCGCTCCAGCCGCGCGACGTGACGAGACGTCCCACGCAAGGCGATGCGGTCTTCCGCCCCATCCGCGAGGAGTTCCTCCGTCAGCGACGCCAGCTCCTCGGGTGAGGGCTCCGCGCCCAGGTCCACGTGCGCGCATCGCAGCTCGGGATGCTCGTGGGTGATGACCGCGGCGAGCCCCGACAGGAAGGCCGCGGCGGGCGCGCCAGACGGCTCGCCCTGGGCCAGCACCTGCATGCCCGCCGTCACCAGCCACAGTCGAGGGGTGTCACGCCAGCCGCGCTGTGCCCACGCCTGGAGCAGGTGAATCACGCTGGTGCCACCCAGGGAGACCGCGCGCTCGAACGCCTCGGGCTTCGACACGTCGGACGCCACATCGAGCCCGAAGAGGTGCACCATGCCTCTGCACGGCGACTGCTCGCTGAACGCATCGCGCAGGAGCGCCTGGAAGTCCTCGAGCCGGGAGGGATTGACGCGGTAGTGCTCCGCGTCGAGCCGCTCGTAGGCGGCGCCCACCTCCACCACGACGCTGCCTCCGGAGCGCTCACCGAGTCCCGTGGCCAGCGACGCGCCCAGGCCCCGCGTGTCCGCGAAGACGAGCCAGCGGCCCTCGCCGCGCGCGCCCACCGTCCCCGTCGGACGCGGCTGCGACCGCCACTGGACGGAGTAGAGCCAGCGGTCCACTTCATCGACGGGGGCGCTGGTGACGGAGACCTTCTTGCACACCAGCCGCCGCACCTCCGCCACCACCCCACCCTGGTCATCCAGGAGCGTGACGTCGCACTCGATGGCGCTCGAACCCGTGGCCGCGCCACTGACGATGCGAACGTGGCTCCAGAGCCCGGCCGACGGGGGGCGCGACAGGACGCGCAGGTGCTTCAGCTCCACGGGGACGTAGACGCCCCCTTCGCTGTCGATGCTCTCCAGCGCCGCGCCCAGGACCTGGAAGCAGCCGTCGAGCAGCGCCGGATGCAGGCTGTAGTGCGCCTCCGAGGCCGTCAGCTCGCCTTCGAGCCGCACGCGGCCCAGCGCCTCACCGTCCGCCCGGTACAGCTCCCGCACGACACGGAAGGTGGGGCCATAGTCCAGCCCGATGTCCCGGAGCGTCTCGTAGTGCGCCTCGACCGGGGACTGCTCACCCAGCCGCGCGCGAAGCTCCGCGAGCACGACGGGGGCCGTGTCCGCCGCGACCTCGCCCTGTCGCAGCGAGCCTTCGGCGTGGAGCGTCCAGTTCAGCTCGTCCGAAGGCACCTCGCGCATGACGGGTGCGCTGAAGAGGCGGAACGTGTGGGCCCCCGGACGCTCCGTCGACAGCCAGAGCTGGAGGACCCGCTCCTCGTCCTCGGGGAACGACATCAGCGCGCTGAAGGTCACATCCTCCAGGGAGACGGGCTCTCCGAGCGTCTGCCTCGCCGCGCTGAGCGCCATGTCGGCCATGGCCGCCGCCGGCAGCGCGGGCACGCCCTGGACGCGGTGCTCCGCGAGCAGCGGGAAGTGCTTCGGTCCCAACTGCACCTGCCACAGGCGGGAGACGTCTCCCTGCGCGGACAGGTCGATGCGCTCACCGATGAGCGGATGCCCGGAGGCGGTCCGCGACGAGCGCGCGGCGCGGGAGACAGGCTCCATCCAGAAGCGCTCGCGCTGCCAGGGATACGCGGGCAGTGGCACGAGCTGCCCCTTGCCCGGATACACGCGGTTCCACGCGACGCGGTGGCCCGAGGCATAGAGGGAGCCCAGTGAAGCCAGCAGGGTGTGCCGCTCCTCCTCGCCCCGCCGCAGGGAGGCGAGCACCAGGCCCTGCTGCGTGCCCTCCGCGCCCATCGTCTGCTCGACGGCCGGGAGCAGGACGGGGTGGGGGCTCACCTCGATGAAGAGGGTGTGCTCGCTCGCGAGGAGCCGCCGCGCCGCCGCCTCGAAGCGCACCGGGAGCCGGAGGTTGTTGCCCCAGTGGGCCGCGTCGAGCTTCGCGCCGTCGAGGAACTCGCCCGTCACGGTGGAGCAGAGGGGCACGTCCGAGGCGCGCGGAGTGATGCGTGCGATGCGCCCTTCCAGCTCCCGACTGATGACCTCCACCAGCGGGGTGTGCGACGGCACGTCCATCTTCACCCAGCGGGTGAAGACACCCCGGTGCCCGAGCGCGTCGACCGCTTCCTTGACCGCCTCCGGGTCTCCGGACAGGACCTGCGAGCGGGGGCCATTCAGGCCTCCCAGCCAGAGCCTGCCACTCCAGGGACGGATGGCCTCCTCGGCCTCCTCCGCGGAGAGCTCGACCATCGCCATCGTCGCGCCCCGCCCACCCAGGGTGCGCATGAGCTTGCTGCGGTGGCAGATGATGAGGACGGCGTCCTCGAGGCTGAGCGCCCCGGCCACGTGCGCGGCGACCACCTCGCCCATGCTGTGACCCATCACCGCGTCCGGCTCGATGCCCCACGAGCGCCACAGCGCCGTGAGGGCCACCTCCACCGCGAAGAGCACGGGCTGGTTGACGTCAATCTCCGCCAGACGCGAGTGCTGCTCGTCCGCGGCGATTTCGTCGAGCACGCTCCAGCCCAGGTGGGGCCGCAGCGCCTGGTCCACCTTGACGAGCGCGTCGCGGAAGACAGGCTCTTGCTCCATCAACGCCCGCCCCATGCCGGCGCGCTGCGCGCCCTGCCCCGGGTAGACGAAGACGACCTTGCGGCGCGCGCCGAACGACTTGCGGCCCGTCCAGGTGTCCGCGGGCTGCTCTCCTCGCGCGAAGGCCCGAAGCCGCTCGGCGGTGCGCTCGCGGGAGTCCGCCAGCACCGCGAGACGGTGGGCGTGGTGCGTGCGGTGCGCTGAGGCCGTGTAGCAGACGTCCGCGAGGCTTCCGCCCCCGTCCCGACCCAGCCGCTCCGCATGACGCTCCGCGAGCGCCTGGAGCGCCTCCCGGCTGCGCGCGGACAAGGGCAACAGCTCCGGACGCTGGGGCAACACGTCCTTCACCGGGGACGCCGGTGCCTCTTCGAGGATGACGTGGGCATTGGTGCCACTGATGCCGAAGGAGCTGACGCCCGCGCGACGCGGCTGCCCGGCCACCTCCCACGGGGTGAGCCGCGTGGGGATGGTGAGCGCGCTGCCCTCGAGCTGGATGCGCGGGTTGACCTGCTTGAGGTGCAGGTGCGCCGGGATGCGCTGATGCCGCATCGCGAGGACGACCTTCATGATGCCCGCGACGCCCGCCGCGGACTCCAGGTGCCCCAGGTTGGTCTTCACCGAGCCGACGCCGCACACGCCGCCGTCAGCGCGCGGGACGCCGTAGGTCTCCCGCAGCGCCTCCGCCTCTATCGGGTCGCCGAGCGGCGTCCCGGTGCCGTGTGCCTCCACGTAGCTCACGTGCTCCGGCTTCAGCCCCGCGTTCTCCAGGGCCTGACGGATGAGCGCCTGCTGCGAGAGCACGTTGGGGGTGGTGAGCCCCGTCGACTTTCCGTCCTGGTTGATGGCCGAGCCGCGAATCGTCGCCAGGATGTGGTCGCCGTCGGCGAGCGCGTCGGAGAGGCGCTTGAGGACGAGCATTCCGCAGCCCTCGCCTCGGGTGAAGCCGTTGGCGGAGGCGTCGAACGCCTTGCTCCGGCCATCCGGAGACAGGGCCTGCAGCTTGGACACGAGCAGCAGGGACTGCGGCGAGAGGATGAGGTTCACGCCGCCGGCGAGCGCCAGGTTGCACTCGCGGGCCCGCAGGCTCTGGCATGCCAGGTGGAGCGATACGAGCGAGGACGAGCACGCCGTGTCCACCACCAGGCTCGGCCCCTGGAGGTTGAAGAGATAGGACAGGCGGCCGGACAGGACGCTCGCGGCGACGCCCGTGGCGCTGAACGCGTCTCCCGTCTCCGGCTGCTCCACCTGCATGCAGTGGTAGTCGTCGTTGCAGGCGCCGATGAAGACGCCGCTGCGGCTGCCCGAGAGCTTGTCGACATCCAGCCCCGCGTCCTCGAGCGCCTCCCACGCCACCTCGAGCAGCAGGCGCTGCTGGGGGTCCATCTGCACCGCTTCACGCGGGGAGATGCCGAAGAAGCCCGGGTCGAAGCCATCCACCGCGTCCAGGTAGCCGCCCCAGCGCATCGCCCCTTCACCCAGGCCGGAGACCTCATCCCGCCGCCAGCGCTCCAGCGGAATCTCCCGCACGGCGTCGACACCGGCCTCGAGCAGCCGCCAGTAGGCGTCCACGTCGTCGGCCTGAGGGAAGCGGCACGCCATGCCCACGATGGCGATGGGCTCCTTCGCGGCACCTTCCACCGCGTTCAGCCGCGTCTGCATCTTCTCCAACGCCACCAGCATGCGCTTGGCGGGGGACAGCTCGCTGGACTCGTCGTTGCGGTTTGCCATGGGGGTTCTCTTCACTCAGCCAATGCGGCGAGCTTCTCCGCGAGGAGCGCCTCGGCCTCTTCGTCCGAGAGCTGATTGACGTTGTTGACGAGCACGGCTTCGAGCGCCGCCGCTTCATCGCGGGGCTGCTCGGCCTGAGTCGTGATGGGAAGTTTCAGTTGCTCGGCCAGGTGCTCGACGAGTGACTCCACCGTCGGGTAACGCCACACCAGCGTCGCCGGGAGCCGCAGCCCCAGGCTGGCCTCGAGCCGGTTGCGCAGCTCCAGCCCCATGAGCGAGTCCAGCCCCATGTTGCCGAAGGGCTGCTGCGGGTCGATGCGGGAGGGCGCCAGCCGGAGCACATGCCCGGCCTGCTCGCACAGGTGTGTTTCCAGCAGTTGAGCCCGCTTCGGCCGCTCCGCCGCGCGGAGCGTCTCCACGAAGGCGCCCCGGTCCGCCGGGCCTTCCGCGCGACGGGACTGCTCGCCAGCGAGCCGTGACAGGAACGGCGACTTCGCCGCCGTCAGGTAGAACTCGCTCCACTGGCGCATGTCGAAGCGCATCACCACCACCCGCGCGTGGGAGCCCGTCAGAATCCGGCCCAACGCCTCGAGCGCCTGCGCCGGCGGCATGCTGTCCACGCCTCGCTGGGAGATGCGCTCGCCGCGCGCCTCCGCCGCAGCCGCCAGTCCCACGCCAGCCCAGGCGCCCCAGTCGACGCTCAGCGCGGGCAGGCCCAGTCCCCGCCGGTACGACGCCAGCGCGTCGAGGAAGAAGTTGGCCGCCGCGTAGTTGCCCTGTCCCGGTGAGCCCAACAGCGAGCCCGCCGCCGCGAAGAGCACGAAGCTGTCCAGCGGCAGGGCCTGCGTCAGCACATGCAGGTTCCACGCGCCATGGACCTTGGGCTCCATCACCTTGCGCAGGCGCTCCGCGGTGAGGTTCGCCAGCACGCCGTCATCGAGCACCGCCGCCGCGTGGAAGACGCCCCGCAGCGGAGGCATCTGGGCCGCGAGTTCTCCGAGCACCCGCTCCAGGTCCGCTCGCACCGCCACGTCGGCCTTGCACACCCGGACCTCCGCGCCCGCCGCGCGCAGGCCCTCCAGCGTCCGCTGCGCCTCCTCGGACGCACCGCCCCGGCCCAGCAGCGCGAGGTGGCGGGCGCCGCGCTCCACCAACCACTCCGCGAGCTTCAGGCCCAGACCTCCCAGGCCGCCGGTAATCAGGTACGTGCCATCGGCGCGAAGCTCCGCCGGCGCGGCCTTGCTTCGCTCCATGCGCGACAGTCGGGCCACGAACCTCGCGGGCCCACGAAGCGCGACCTGCTCCTCCGGCGTCGACGCGAGCAACTCACTGGCGAGCCCGCGTGCCTGGTCCTCGTCGAGCGCGCCCAGGTCCACCGAGCAGCACCGGAGCTCGGGGTGCTCCAGCGAGAGCACCCGGCCCAGACCCCAGATGGGGGCCTGCTCCACATGGAGGACCTGCTCCGAGGGACGGGGGGCCTGGACACCTTCCGTCACCAGCCACAAGCGAGGCATGTCACGGAAGCCCGAAGCCACCAGCGCCTGCGTGAGGTGGAGCGCACTGCCCGCCCCGAGCATCCGCGCTCGCGCCAGGGCCTGGGGCCCGTCCTCGGGACGAGGCGCATCCAGGCTGAAGAGGTGGACGACGCCCCGGCACGATTGCCGCCCGGCGCCGAACTCGGCCTCCAGAATCCGCTCGAAGCCTTCCACCCGGGACGGGTCGACCACGTAGTGCCCGGGTTCGATGAGGCGGGACTCCTCGCCGTGAGAGACGAGGATGCACCGCTCGCCGCGCGCGCTCAGCGCCGCCTGCAACTTCCGGCCGAAGCCCTGCCGGTCCAGGAGCACCAGCCAGGCCCCGGGCGTGGAGTCCGGAGCGGGCGTCACCTGCTCACGCGGCATCTCCTGCCAGTCGACCTGATACATCCACGAATCGACCTCGTCGGAGGACCGCCGCCGCATCGCCTCCAGCCGGCGGCACAGCAGCCCCCGGGCCTCCATCAGCACGCGGCCCTCGCCGTCCAGCAACGTCACATCCGCTTCGAGCGAGCCCGCGCCGCTGCGCGTGCCGGGCCGGATGCGGGCGTGTCCCCACAGCTCCCCGCCGGGGCGCCCGTGGGCACGCAGGCTCTCGACAGCCATCGGAACGAACGTCTCTCCCGGCCGGTCGCCCAACCCCGCTCCATTGATGACCTGGAGGCAGGCATCCAGCAGCGCCGGATGGAGCTGATGGGCCGCCATCTCCGAAGCAACCGACGACGACAGCTCCAGGCGCCCCACCGCCTCCCCGGGCCCCTTCCACAGCTCCTTCAGCAGTTGGAAGCTGGGACCGAAGTCGACGCCTCGCTCCTTCATGAGCTGGTAGTGCGTCTCACCGTCCATCCGCTCCGTGCACCGCGCACGCGCCTCGTCGAGCGCGAAGGCCTCCGCCGCCTCGGCTTCACGGAGCCGGCCCTCGGCGTGCAGCGTCCAACCACCGCCCGCTTCCGTGGACCGGCTGAAAATCTGGAACCGCTTCGCTCCGCCCTCGTCCGGGGTGAAGCGCATCTGCACCGCGAGCGGCTCGTCGCGGGAGAGCACCATCATCTCCTGGAAGCTGACGTCCTCGAGCGCATGACACGTGGGCCCCAGCGCCTCGGCGGCGCCCGCGAGCGCCATCTCCAGGTAACCCGTCCCAGGAAGGACGACCTCTCCGTGCACGACGTGGTCACCCAGATACGCCGGGCTGTCCGCCAGCAGCCCGGTCTGCCACAGGTGCGCGCCGTCCTCTCCGGCCAGCGCCACGTGGGCCCCCAGCAACGGGTGCTGCCCGGCGACCAGGACCTGACGCGCGCGCGGGGATGACTCGAACCAGAAGCGCTCGTGCTGCCAGGGATAGGTGGGGAGCGCCGCCCGGAGGCCCCGCACCGGGTGCTGGCGCTGGAAGTCCACCGCATGCCCCACGGCGTACAGGGAGCCCAGCGACGACAGCATCGAGCCCCGCTCATCCTCGTTGCGCCGGAGTGAAGGCAGCACCGCGCCCTCGCGCCCGAGGTGCCGCAGGTGTTGCTCCACGGCGGGCAGGAGGATGGGATGCGGGCTCAGCTCGATGAAGATGTCGTGTCCGTCGACCGCGAGTCGCTCGATGGCCGTCGAGAACAACACCGGCTCGCGGAGGTTGTCGGCCCAGTAGGAGGCGCCGAACGCCGCGCCATCCGTCAGCGCTCCCGTCACCGTCGAGCAGATGGGGACACGCGACGCGCGGGGTGAGATGCCCTGGAGGGCCGCGAGCAACTCCGGCCGCAGCGAGTCCATCTGCGGGCTGTGCGACGCGACGTCCACCTTCACGAAGCGGCAGAAGACCTCCCGCTGAGTGAGCGCGCCGGAAATCTTCTCGAGGGCCCCAGGGGCTCCCGAGAGGACGGTGGAGCGCACGCTGTTGCTGACCGCGACGGAGACCTGGTCCTCGAAGCCGCGCAGAGCCTCCTTCGCCTCTTGCAGCGTCAGGTCCACCAGGAGCATCGAGCCCTGGCCACTCACGCCGCGCAGCAGCCGGCTTCGGCGGCAGATGATGGTCGCCGCGTCCTCCAGGCTCAGCGTGCCGGCCACGTGTGCCGCGGCCACCTCGCCCATGCTGTGGCCCACCACCGCGTCCGGCTCGATGCCCCACGCGCGCCACAGCTCCGCCAGCGCCACCTCCATGGCGAAGAGCACGGGCTGGATGACGTCAATCTCGTGCAGACGACCCTGGCCCTCCTCGGCCGCGAGCTCCGCCAGGACACTGAAGTCGGCGCAGGCCCGGATGGCCACGTCGCACCGCTCCAGCGCGGCGCGGAACGCGGGCTCCTCCTCAAGCAGCCTCCGGCCCATGCCCAGCCACTGCGAACCCTGGCCTGGGAAGACGAAGACGACGCGGCGGCGGACCTGCCCCGAGCCGCGCCCGATGGCCGCTCCAGGCACGGACTCGCCCCGCGCGAACGCCTCCAGCTTCTCCACGAAGTCGGCGTGCGTGCGGCCCGCGAGCGCGAGCCGCTGCTCGTGGTGGGAGCGCGACAGGGCCGCCGTGGCGCACACGTCGCGCGGCGACACGTCCGGGTGCTCGGTGAGCCAACGCGCGTGACTCGCGGCCATCGCCCGGAGCGCGTCAGCGCCGCGCGCCGAGAGCACGAGCAACTCCGCGCCCCGCGAAGGAAGCGGAGGCGGGGGCGCCGGAAGCGGAGGCTCCTGCAGGATGACATGCGCGTTCGTTCCACTGATTCCGAACGCGCTCACCCCCGCCAGACGCGGCTGCCCGGCACGCGGCCACGGCTGCACCCGCGTCGGGACGACCACCGGCGCGCCGTCCAGGACGATGTCCGGGTTGAGCCGCTGGAAGTGCAGGTTCGGAGGAATCGCCTCGTTGCGCAGCGCGAGCGCCGTCTTGAGGACGCCGGAGAGCCCGGCCGCCGCCTCCAGGTGGCCGAGGTTCGTCTTGACCGAGCCCACGAAGAGCGGCGACTCGGCGCTCCTGCCCGTCGCCAGCGCCCGCGCCAGGGCCTGAAGCTCGATGGGGTCGCCCAGCGAGGTGCCCGTCCCGTGGGCCTCGACGTAGGAGATTCGCGAGGGCTCCAGGCCACCGCTCGCCAGGGCCTGGGCGATGACGCGCTCCTGCGCCGGGCCGTTGGGAACCATCAGTCCGCTGCTGGCGCCATCCTGGTTCACCGCCGAGCCGGCGACGAGCGAGAGAATCTCGTCACCGTGGGCCAGGGCATCGGAGAGCCGCTTGAGCACCAGGACGATGCAGCCCTCCGCGCGCACGAAGCCATTGGCGGAGGCATCGAACGTCTTGCAGCGCCCGTCGGGCGCGAGCCCCCTGCTGCTGGACAGCGCGATGGTCGCGTCCGGCATCAGCATCAGGTTGACGCCCGCGGCCAGCGCCACGTCGCTCTCGCGGTTGCGCAGGCTTTGGCAGGCCAGGTGGAGCGCGACGAGCGACGACGAGCACGCCGTGTCGATGGCCATGCACGGCCCCTGGAGGCCGAGCGTGTAGGAGAGCCGGCCCGCCGCCGCGTTCAGGGAGGTCCCCGTCAGGTGGTAGATGTCCGGGGCCCCGCCGAGCTGCCGCGCCTGGAGCTGCGCGTAGTCGCTTCCGATGATGCCCAGGAAGACGCCCGTCTTGCTTCCGGCGAGCTGGTCGGGCGGCTGGCCCGCGCGCTCGAGCGCCTCCCACGCGACTTCGAGCAGCATGCGCTGCTGCGGGTCCATGCGCGCGGCTTCGCGAGGCGACACGCCGAAGAACGCGGCGTCGAAGTTCTCCACGCCGTCGAGGAAGCCTCCCCAGCGCGCATAGGTGCGGCCCTGCTTCATCGGGTCGGCGTCGAACAACGCCTCCGCGTCCCACCGCTCACGGGGCACTTCGGTGATGGCGTCCACGCCCTCGTGCAGCAGCCGCCAGAATGCCTCCGGCGTCCGCGCTCCGCCCGGCACGCGACACGAGGTGCCGACGATGGCGATGGGCTCCGAACGCGTCCGCTTGAGGGCCTCGCTCTCCGCGTGCAGCTCGAGCGCCAGCAACACGAGCCTCTTGGGAGGGAGGCTCGAAATCTTCTCGTAGAATTCTTTGCTCATCGCCGTCGTGCCCGCCGCTTCAGCTCAGCTTCTGTGCAATCAACCGCTCGACTTCGTCGTCGGACAGCTCCGTGACCTGCGACAGGCGCGCGGAGAGGTCATCGATTTGCGCGGGCGCCACCTGCGCTCGCGGCTCTTGCGCCCCCGCCACGGTGGGCAGGGGGATTTCCACCGCGGTGACACTGCTGGCCAGACGCTTCGCCAGCGCCATGACGGTGGGGTGGTCGAACGCGAGGCTCGCGGGCAGCTCCTTCTCCAGCCCCCGCTGGAGCACCGCGCGCAGCTCCACGGACATCTGGGACGTCATGCCCATCTGGAAGAAGCCCCGGTCCGTGGGGGGAAGCTCGGTGGGCGCGAACCCGAGGATGCGCCCGACCTCTCCCTGGATGCGGAGCACCAGCGTGTCGAAGCGGCGGTCGGGCGGAAGCGACTGGAGCTCCGCGAGCAACCGCGCCCGCGAAGACGCCTCACCCACCGACGCGGACGCGGACTCGCCCATGTGTCGCAGGAAGGGCCGGCGGCGCCGGGCCTCCCAGATGGGCTTGAGCACGCTCCAGTTCACCGACGCGACCGTCTTGTGGCTCGCGCCCGAGCCCAGCACCTGGCCCATCGCATCGAGCGCACGCTCCGAAGCCATGGGATTGAGGCCGAAGCGCGCGAAGCCGCGCACGCTGTCGGCGCGCTCGCCGCCAATCTCGTCCCACGTCCCCCAGTGCAGGGTGGTCGCGGGCAGTCCCGAGGCCCGCCGGTGGTGCGCCAGCGCCTCCAGGAACTGGTTGCCCGCCGCGTAGTGCGCCAGGCCGGAGGCGCCCCACAAGGTCGACGTCGACGAGAACATCACGAAGAAGTCGAGCGCCAACCCGCGAGTCAGCTCATGCAGCACCCAGGTGCCGAGCACCTTCGGCCGCAGCATCGCCGTCATCGCCGTGAGGTCCAGGTCCTCCAGCCGTCGCTCCGTCAGGAGCGCCGCGGCGTGAATCACCCCGCGTAGCGGAGGAAGCGTCTCGGCCGTCTCGCGCAGGAGCGTCGCCATCCGCTCGCGGTCCGCCACGTCGGCGGCCAGCGCGGTGACAGTCGCGCCGAGTGCCCGGAGCGAATCGAGTGCCTCACGGCGCCGCTCCGACGCCGCGTCGCCGGAGCCCGACAGGCCCCCACGGCCCAGCAGCACGAGGTGCCGCGCGCCCCGCTCCACCAACCACCGCGCCACCTTCAGGCCCAGTCCTCCGAGCCCACCCGTGACGAGGTAGGTCGCGTCCTGGCGCAGCCTCAGCGGCTCCGTGGGTGCCGTCACCCGGCCACGAGTGAGACGGGCCACCAGCGAACGCCCCTCGCGGAGCGCGAGCTGGTCCTCGCCATCCACGCCGAACGCGGAGACCTCGCGAAGCACCGCCAGCACCTCCTCGGGATGACGCTCCGGAGACAGGTCGATGAGGCCTCCCCACACGCCGGGCTGCTCCAGGGACACGCTGCGACCCATGCCCCACAGCGGCGCCTGGGCCAGCGACACCCGCTCGTCGCCCACGCCGGTGACCTGTGCGCCCCGGGTGACCATCCAGAGCCGCGCGCGGCCAGGTGCGCCCATGAGTGCCTTCACCAGGTGCAGCGCGGCCACGCAGGACTCCGGCGTCCCCGTCTGCTCGTCGAGCACCGCGTCGAGGCCCCACAGGAAGAGTGCACGGCCCTCGTGTCCCGAGGGCAGCGCGGGCAACTCGCGCAGCAGACGCTCCATGTCCTCCGGCCGCTTCGGGTCCACCACGAAGCGCCGTGCATCCAGCCGCTGGAATCCGCCTCCCGAGGTCACGGTGACAGGCGAAGCACCCTGGCGGCGCAGCGCCTCCACGAGCCCGGCGCCCCAGCCCCCACCATCGACGAACACCAGCCAGTCCGCGGGCACAGGCGGGGCCACGCACACCGGCCTGGGCTCCCACGTCACGTCATGGAACCAGTCCTGGGTGCGAACCTCGCCCAGCACTTCCAACAGCCGCTCCGTCGCCACGCGCCGCAGCCGCACCCCGCGCGCCACGGCCACCTGGCGACCGGCTGCATCCAGCAACGTCAGCGTCCCCACGCGCTCCTCGGAGCGGACCGTGGGCGCGATGGACACATGGGCCCACTGCACGTCCGCGCGGCCCGGAAGGCACTCGAACGACTCGAGGCTCAGGGGCATGAACAGCGCGGCCTTCTCGGGCTCCGCCGCGAGGGCGAGCGCCAGGGTCTGGAGCCCCGCGTCCAGCAGCGCCGGGTGGAGCTGGTAGCGCGCGGACTCCTGCATCCGCTCCGGTCCCATCACCACGCGCCCGAGCGCCTCACCGGGCCGCCTCCAGGCTTCGCTCAGCGTCCGCAGCGGCGCGTCGTACTGGACATCGCTGCGCTCCAGCTCCTCGTAGATGGCCGCGCCCTGGACGTGCTGTGCGCAGCGTGAGCGCACCGCCTCGATGACGTCCGGCACTCCCGTGAGCACCCCCAGCGGCCGGACCTGACCCCGGCAGTGCCGCACCCACTCCGTCTCGGACGCGGCTCCGTCCACCGCCCGGCTGTGGAGATGGAACATGTGCCGCCCCTCCGAAGCCGAGGAGAGGTGGACCTGCACGATGCGCCGTGAAGACTCCGTCAGCACCAGCGCGCGCTCGAACTCCACGTCGGAGAGTTCCCGGGCGCCTGAGCCCAGCGACTCGGACGCGGCGCTCAGCGCGAGTTCAACCAGGGCCGAGGCAGGGACCACTGCGACGCCGCCCAGCCGGTGCGCGCCCAGCCACGGCAGGGAGGTGCTGCCCAGCTCCAGCTCGAAGACCTGGCCGTCGACCCCATGCGCGACACGGACCGGTCGGCCCTTCAGGGACGTCACCTGCTCGGTGGTGGAGACGACGGGCGTCGCCACCGCGTCGAGCCAGTACCGCTTGTGCCGCCAGGGATACGTGGGCAGCGGGACGACCTGTCCGCCCTCCGGGAACAGCCGCGTCCACGCCACGGGGCAGCTCGCGCGGTACAGCGCGCCCACGGACTCCAGCATCACCGTGCGTTCGGACTCCTCGCGGCGAAGGGAAGGAGCCGTCACCCCTTCGCGTCCCGCGTGCTGCATGCACCGCTCGACGGCGGGCAGCAGAATCGGATGCGGGCTCATCTCCATGAACACGGTGTGCCCGCTCTCGACCAGGCCGAGCACGGCTGAGGAGAAGAGCACCGGCTCACGCAGGTTGCGCACCCAGTACGCCGCATCGAAGCCCGAGCCATCACAGCCGGCGGCCGTCACCGTCGAGACGATGGGCACGGAGGCGGAGCGCGGCCGGACCGAGGAGAGAACGGAGAGCAGCTCTTCTCGCAGGCAGTCGACCTGCGGGCTGTGAGAGGCCACGTCGACCTTCACCCAGCGGCAGAACACGTTGCGGGCTTCGAGCGACCCACGAAGCTCCTCGAGCGTCACCGCATCGCCGGACAGCACCGTGGACGTCGGGCTGTTGCTCACCGCGATGGCCACACGCTGCTCATGCCCCACCAGGACCTTGCGCGCGTCCGCCAGGGACAGCTCCGTCGCCAGCATCGCGCCCTGGCCACTGATGCGCTTGAGCAGCCTGCTCCTGAGGCAGATGATGGCCGCCGCATCCTCCAGGGTGAGCGCGCCCGCCACATGCGCCGCGGCCACCTCGCCCATGCTGTGCCCCACCACCGCGTCCGGCTCGATTCCCCAGGAGCGCCAGAGGGCCGACAGCGCCACGGCCATGGCGAACAGCACCGGCTGCACGACGTCGATTTCCCCCAGGCGCGACGACTCGGAGGGCGCCCGGAGCACGTCGAGCAACCCCCAGGACACATGGGGGCGCATGGCCGCGTCGATGCGCTCGAGCGCCTCGCGGAAGACAGGCTCCTGGTCGAGGAGCTGACGACCCATGCCGTGCCACTGCGAGCCCTGGCCCGGGAACACGAAGGCCACCTTGGGCCGCTCGTCCGTGCCCTTCATGGCGGCGGTGACGCCCGACGAGGCGAGGTCCTGGAGCTTCTCGGCGATGGCGGCCGGGGACTCGCCCGCGACGGACAGGCGGTACTCCTGGTGGGTGCGCCGCAGCGAGGCCGTGTAGCAGACGTCCCGGAGCGACACGTCCGGCGACGCCACGAGGAGGCTTGCATAACCACGCGCCAGGGCCTGGAGCGCGGCGGGCGAGCGCGCCGACAGGGGCAGCAGGTGGGCACCCGCCGCGCGCTGGGACGGCGCGGCCACGGGCGCGGGCGGCTCCTCGAGAATCACGTGCGCGTTCGTCCCGCTGATGCCGAACGAGCTGACCGCGCCCCGGCGCTTGCGCTCGGCCTGGACGGGCCACGGGTGGAGTGACGTCGGGAGGGTGATGGACTCGCCGGTGAAGTCGATTCGCGGGTTGAGCCGCTGGAAGTGCGTGAGCGGCGGAACGGCCTCGTGCCGCAGCGAGAGGACCATCTTGATGATGCCGGCGATTCCCGCGGCCGACTCCAGGTGGCCAATGCTCGTCTTCGCCGCGCCCACGACGAGCGCCTGCCGCGCGGACCTGCCGCTGGCGTAGACCTCGTGGAGCGCCTCCATCTCGATGGGGTCACCCAGCGACGTCCCCGTCCCGTGCGCCTCGACGCAGTCGATGTCGGCGGGCTCCAGGTTCGCGCTCTGGAGCGCCTGACGGATGAGCGCCTTCTGGGCGAGCACGTTGGGCGCCGTCAGCCCCGCGGATTTGCCGTCCTGGTTGACGGCCGAGCCGCGCACGAGCGCCAGGATGGGGTCTTTGGCGGCGATGGCATCCGACAGCCGCTTGAGGACGACCACGCCACAGCCCTCGCCGCGCACGAAGCCGTTGGCGCGCGCGTCGAAGGTCTTGCAGCGCCCATCCGGCGACAGCGCCTGGGCCCTGGAGACGCTGCTCGAGGAGAGCGGCGAGAGGATGAGGTTGACGCCGCCCGCCAGCGCCATCGAGCACTCCTGGTTCCGCAGGCTCTGCGCGGCCAGATGCAGCGCCACCAGGGACGAGGAGCACGCGGTGTCCACGGTCAGGCAGGGGCCCTGGAAGTCGAGCAGGTAGGACAGGCGCCCCGGCACCACGCAGTTGATGGCGCCCGTCACGCTGCTGGAGTCACGCGCGGACGGGTTGCCCACCTGGAGCAACGCGTAGTCGTCGCTGTACACCCCGATGAACACGCCCGTGCGGCTGCCCGCGAGCCGCGACATGTCCTGCCCGGCGTCCTCCAGCGCCTCCCAGGCCACCTCCAGGAGGATGCGCTGCTGCGGGTCCATCCGGTGCGCCTCGTGCGGCGAGATGCCGAAGAAGTCCGCATCGAACTGGTCCACGTCCTGGATGAAGGCCCCCCACCGCGCCCCCAGCTTCTCCAGTGCCTCGGGGTCCATCCGCGCCATCTCCTCGCGCGTCCATCGCGAGGAAGGCACCTCGGTGACGGCGTCCCCGCCATCGCGCAGGAGGTTCCAGTACGACTCCGGGTCCTTGCCTCCACCCGGGAAACGGCACCCCATGCCGATGATGGCCACCGGCTCCGAGCGGGTGCCCTCCACCGCGTCCAGGCGGGACTTGAGGTCCATCGCGAGCAGCGCGAGCCGCTTGGGGGAGTACTGCGCGATTTTCTCCGCGAAGCTCGTCATGTGCCCTGCCCCATGCGCTGAGCGAACAGCCGCTCGACTTCCTCTTCGGACATCTCGTCAATCGCGCTCGCCTCGGCGATGGCCGGCGGCGCCGCTTCGTCCAGTGGCTCCGGAGCCCGGTCCTCGAGCGGAAGCCCCAGCTTCTCCGCCAGGAAGGGCGTGAGCGTGGCCACCGTCGGATAGGTCCACACCACCGTCGCGCTGAGCTTCAGCCCGAGCGCCGCCTCCAGGCGGTTGCGAATCTCCATGCTCATCAGCGAGTCGAGCCCCAGGTTCATCAAGGGCGTCCTCGGGTCGATGCGCGCGGGCGCCATGCGCAGCACGCCGCCCACCAGCTCGCGCAGGTGGCCATCCAGCAGGGCCCGGCGCTCGGAGGCACGAGCGGCGAAGAGCTGCTCGCGAATCCGGCTCCGTCCCGCGCTCACGGAGGGCCGGGCAGAAGGCTCCTGGGCGAGCCGGGTGAAGTAGGGCGACTGCGCCGCGGACAGGTAGAAACCCAGCCACTGCCTCGCGTCGAACGACATCACGCTGAGCTGTGGCCGCGCCTGTCCCATCAACATGCCGAGCACGCTGAGCGCCTTGTCCGGAGACATGCCCCGCAGGCCCCGGGCCTCGAGCCGCTCACCCCGGTTGGACTGCGCCGCCGCGAGCCCGACGCTCGTCCAGGTTCCCCAGTTGATGCTCAGCGCGGCCAGTCCCCGCGCGCGGCGGTCATGGGCCAGCGCGTCCATGAACGCGTTGGCGGAGGCGTAGTTCGCCTGCCCCGGCGTGCCCAGCGAGGCGGCCACGCTGGAGAAGAGCACGAAGTGCTCCAGCGGCAGGTGGTGCGTCTGGGCGTGCAGGTTCCAGGTCCCCAGGACCTTGGGTGCCATCACCGCGGCGAAGCGCTCCTCGGTGAGGTTGAGCAGCAGGCCATCCTCGAGGAGCCCGGCCGCGTGGAACACGCCGCGCAGCGGTGGCATCGCCTCGTCCACCCGGGCCAGCGCTCGCGCCACGTCATCCGCGACGGCGACATCCGCCTGGAAGGACTCCACGCGCGCGCCCGTCTGGCACAGCTCCGTGAGTACGTGCTCGGTGGCCTCGGTGGGAGCACGGCGCCCCAGCAGGAGCAGGTGACGCGCCCCATGGGAGACGAGCCAGCGGGCGACTTCGAGCCCCAGTCCGCCGAGTCCACCCGTGATGAGATAGGTGCCGTCGTCGCGAAGCAGCGTCGAGGGCTCCCGAGCGACCAGCGCGTCCGGGGCCCTGGACAGCCGCGCCACGAAGCGCGTGCCACCGCGCCAGGCGGACTGGTCCTCGAACGTCGTGGACGACAGCTCGCGGAGGAGCGCGTCGGCGCAGGCGTCCACACCGCCCTCGACATCCACGCGCGTGCAGCGCAGGTCCGGCTGCTCCACGGCCAGCACCTGTCCCAAGCCCCAGAGCGGCGCCTGCGCCACCGCGACGCGCTCCGGCGACCCGCAGACGGACCGCGCGCCCCGCGTGGTCAGCCAGAGGCGGGGAGCATCCCTCCAGCCCACCTGGGAGAGCGCCTGCGTCAGGTGCAGCACGCTGGTGGTGGTGGACCGGCGCGAGTCCTCCAGCACCCGCGGCGTGAGCGCGTCATTCGCGGCGACATCGAGGCTCCACAGGTGCACCACCCCGCGGCAAGGAGGCGTCCCGGCCCCCAGCGCTTCCCCGAGCAGCCGGCGCAGGTGCTCCGCGTTCCGGGGGTCCACTTCGGCGCGCCCCGGCCCCATGAGCCGATACGTCTCTCCAGGGACGACGAGCACGCACGTCTCCCCGCGCGCTCGCAGCAGGGTGGACAGCGCCTGCCCCACGCCCCCCTGGTCACCGAGAATCAACCAGCTTCCCGGTGTGCGCTCCGGCCACGTCGGCTCCACCGGCAGGGGCTGCTTCTCCCAATCCACCTGGTAGAGCCACTCACCGAGCGCCTTGCGGGCCGCGACGCCCGCGTCGAGCCGGTACAGGCGCAGCTCGTCCAGCTCCAGCAGCACCTGTCCCTGGTCATCCAGGAGCCGCAGGTCGAAGGAGCGCTCCCGCTCGTTCGCCGCCCCGTCGCCCACGGAAGTCACGTGGACCCACACCGCGCGCCCAGGCCGCTGGAAGAGCCGCACCCGGCCCAGTCCCACCGGCACATAGGTGGGCGCAACGGCCGACGCCTCCGCCACGGATGCAATCAGCTCCACCGCGACCTGGAGGCTCGCGTCCAGGAGCGCGGGATGAAGCCGGTATGCTCCGCTCTCGGCGGCCACCTGCTCGGGAAGCTCCACGCGCCCCAACCCCTGACGCTCGCTTCGCCACAGCCGCCGCAGGCCCTGGAACGTGGGGCCGTACATGAGCCCCTGCTCCTGCCTGCGCTGGTAGTGGGCCTCGGAGGAGAGCTCCACGGGGAGCCGCTGCCGCAGTGACTCGGGAGGCTCGGAGACGGGCCTCGTGGCCGCGTGCTCCTCACGGCGCAGGCGCCCCGCCGCATGCTTGCGCCAGCCCGCGTCGCCCTCGGCGCGGCTGGAAATCTGGAAGGAGGCATGCCCCGCCTCCTCCTCGTTCAGCACCACCTGCACGCGCCGCGACTCCGCCGGCTTGAGCGCGAGCATCTCGCTGAGGGAGACGTTCTCGAGCACGAGCCCCGCCTCACCCAGCACCTCCGCTCCGGCGGAGAGCGCCAGCTCCAGATAGGCCGCGCCCGGGAAGACGACGTCCCCCCAGACGCAGTGGTCGGAGAGATACGGGAACGCCGCCGTGCTCACGCTCCGCTCCCAGAAGTGGGTGCCGGGCTGCACGGAGGAGGACAGCGAAGCGCCGAGCAGGGGATGTCCCGCGCGGCCTTCATCCCCGGAGCCCCTGAGCTCCGGGTCCGCCTCCGCCTCGTCCATCAGCCAGTAGCGCTCCCGCTGCCACGGGTAGCCAGGCAGCGCGACGACCCGCCCACCCGAGGGGTGCAGCGACGACCAGTCGACGGAGCACCCCCAGGCGTACAGCGCCGCGAGCGACTCCAGGAGGCTGCGCCGCTCAGGCATCTGTCGCCGCAGCGACGCGAGCGCGAGGGCCTCCCGCTTCGACTCGCGCAGCGTCTCCTCGATGGGCGCGAGCAGCACC
Source organism: Myxococcus sp. CA033 (assembly GCF_013336625.1). Classification (NCBI taxonomy): domain Bacteria; kingdom Pseudomonadati; phylum Myxococcota; class Myxococcia; order Myxococcales; family Myxococcaceae; genus Myxococcus; species Myxococcus sp. CA033. Next base: position 483,923 of record NZ_JABUMU010000002.1, read on the forward strand.
GGATGCGGGCTCACCTCCAGGAACACGCTGTAGCCGTCCTCCAAGAGCTGCTCGACGGCGCCGTGGAACAGCACCGGCTCGCGCAGGTTCCGGACCCAGTAGGCCGGATGGAAGTCGCCCCCGTCGCTCGTCTGTCCCGTGACGGTGGAGTAGATGGGCACCGGCGCGGACTGGGGCGCGAGGCCCTCCAGCACACGCAGGAGGTCGCCCTTCAGCGAGTCCATCTGAGGACTGTGTGAGGCGACATTCACCTTCACCCGACGGCAGAAGATGCCCCGCCCCTCCAGCGTGGGCAGCAGCGCCTCCAGGGCCTCGGTGTCACCGGAGAGCACCGTCGAGCGCGCGCTGTTGCTCACCCCCACGGAGAGCCGCGTCTCGTAGCCCGTCAGGGCCGCGCGGGCCTCTTCCAGGCCAAGCTCCACCACGGCCATGGCCCCCTGCCCGCTCTTGCCGCGAAGCAGCTGGCTGCGCAGGCAGATGATGCGCGCCGCGTCCTCCAGGCTCAGCGTGCCGGCCACGTGCGCCGCGGCCACCTCGCCCATGCTGTGGCCCACCACCGCGTCCGGCGTGATTCCCCTTGAGCGCCACAGCGCGGCCAGCGCCACCTGCATCGAGAACAGCACCGGCTGCACGACGTCGATGTCCTGGAGGCGCGAGCGTGGCTCCTCGGCGAGGAGTTCCTCGGTGAGCGACCAGTCCACATGGGGACGCATCGCGCGCTCGCAGGCCTCGATGGCCTCGCGGAACACGGGCTCCTCGGCGAGGAGTTGGCGGCCCATGCCCAGCCACTGCGAGCCCTGACCGGGGAAGACGAACGCCACCTTGGCCTTCCCCTCCGGACTCACCTTCCCGTGGCTCACGCCTGGATGGGCTTCGCCACGCGCGAAGGCCTCCAGCGCCTCCGCCATCTCCCGCCGCGAGCCACCCACCACCGCCAGACGGTGCGAAAGCTGACCGCGGCGCACGCCCGCCGTGTAGGTGAGGTCCTCGAGCGACGCACCGGAGGCCTCGCCCAGCACGTCACGGAAGGCGGAGGCCAGGGACGTCAGGGCATCGGGGCTTCGGGCCGACAGGGGCAGCACCCGAGCCGGAGCCTCGCCCTCCTCCACGCTCCCCCTGGAAACCGACTCCCAGCGGACCGGCTGGCCGTGGACGTACAGGACGCCCAGGGTGTCGAGCATCGTGCCCCGCGCGTCCTCCTGTCGACGCAGGGTGGGGACGAACAGCCCCTGCTGACCGGCGTGGCGCAGGGTCGACTCGATGGGGTGCTTGAGAATCGCGTGGGGGCCCACCTCCAGGAAGACGCGGTGCCCCTCGCCAAGCGCGTGGGTGAGCACGCCCGTGAAGAGCGTGGGCATCGCGATGTTCTTCTGCCAGTGGGGGGCATCCGCGTTCGCACCCTCCAACACCGCGGCGGTGACACCGGACACCATGGGGAGGCGCGCGGACGCGGGACGAATTCCCCGCAGCTCCTCGATGAGCACCTCACCCAGCACGTCCATCTGGTGGCTGTGCGCCGCCACGTCGATGTCTCCCTGGCGGCAGAACACGCCACGCGCCTGCAGGGCGGCGAGCACCTCGGCGAGCGCCGCGGGCTCCCCCGACAGCACCGTCGAGTCCGGGCCGGAGTCGATGGCGCGGTCCAGCCGCCCCTCGTAGCCCACCAGCAGCTCGGCGGCCTCGGCCCAGGGCACGGCCACGAGCGCCATCGCGCCCTCGCCACTGCGCCGGTGCATCTGCCGGCTCTGGAAGCAGACGACGCGAACGGCGTCCTCCAGGCCCAGGATGCCCGCGGCATGGGCCGCCGCCACCTCGCCGATGCTGTGCCCCATCACCATCGCGGGCTCGACGCCCCAGGAGCGCCAGAGCGCCGTCAGGGCCATCTCCAGGACGACGATGGCGGGCAGCGCGATGTCGATTCGCTTCAGCCGCGCCGCCGAGTCCTCCGCGCCCAGCACCTCCAGCAGCGACCAGCCCACGTTCTGCTGGATGAGCCGCTCACACCGCATCATCACGGCCCGGAACACCGGCTCGGTGCGCATGAGGGACAACCCCATGCCGGGCCAATGCGCGCCATGGCCGGAGAAGACGAAGACCGGCTTCCAGCCGTGCTCGGGCCCCACGCTGCCCACGCACACGCCCGCCCGGGCCTCTCCTGCCAGGAAGGCCTGGAGGCTCGCGCGCAGGTCCTTGCGCGACCGGACCGTCATCGCCAGGCGATGCGCGTGCGCCCCGTCTTCGTCCGCCGCCGAGCGCAGCAGCTCGGACCAGGGCTGGTGGATGGCGCCGTCCAGACGCTCGAACAGCCGCTGCGCCGCGGCCCGGAGCGCCTCCGGACTCTCCGCCGACACGCGCACGAGTTCGGCTCGGGGCGCGTCCGGCTCCTCGAGCAGGACGTGGCAGTTGGTGCCGCCGAAGCCGAAGGAGCTGACCCCCGCGAGGAGCTTCCGGTCCGGCTCCGGCCAATCCGTCAGGGTGCGTTGGACCTCCAGCCGCAGCGCCTCGAAAGGGATGAGCGGATTGGGCGTCTCGAAGTGGAGGCTCGGAGGGAGCGCCCGGTGCCGGATGGAAAGGGCGACCTTGATGAGCCCGGTGATGCCCGCGGCGGCCTCCAGGTGGCCGACGTTCGTCTTGGCCGAACCGATGTGAAGGGGCTTGTCGACGGGCCGCCCCTCACCGAGCACTTCGCCCAGCGCGCGGGCCTCCATCGGGTCACCGAGCTGCGTGCCGGTGCCATGGGCCTCGACGTACTGCACGTCGGTCGTCGCGACGCCCGCGCGGGCGCAGGCCTGGCGAATCACGTCCGCCTGGGCGCTGGTGTTGGGCGCGGTGAGGCCGTTGCTTCCACCGTTGTTGTTGAGGGCACTGCCTCGGATGACACAGCAGAGGGAGTCGCCATCCGCGAGAGCCTGGGAGAGGGGCTTGAGCACGACCACACCGCCCCCCTCGCCCCGTACGAACCCGTTGGCGCGGGCATCGAAGGTGTAGCAGCGACCGTCCGGAGAGAGGGCGCCGAGCTTGGACAGGGCGACCGTGCTGTCGGGCGCGAGCGTCAGGTTCACGCCGCCCACCAGGGCCAGGGTCGACTCGCCCCTGCGAAGACTCTCACAGGCCAGATGCACCGCCGTCAGTGAAGACGAGCACGCCGAGTCCATGGACAGACTCGGCCCCCTCAAACCCAGGACGTAGGAAATGCGGTTGGCGACGATGCTGTGGTGGTAACCCGTGGCGGTGTACGAAGAGATGCGCCGCAAGCCGAGCCGTTGCAGCTGCGCCTCGTAATCCATCCAGACGGCCCCGAACATGACAGCCGTGGGCGAGCCCCGCAGCCGATCCGCTGGGATGCCCGCATCCTCCAATGCCTCCCAGGTCAGCTCCAGCATGAGCCGCTGCTGCGGGTCCATGTGGAGCGCTTCCTTGGGTGAGATGCCAAAGAAGAGCGGGTCAAACCCATCCACCCGGTCCAGGTATCCCCCCCAGCGGGAGGTCACCTTGCCGGGAGCCGCGGGGTCGCGATCATAAAGACGGTTGACGTCCCATCGCTCGGCGGGGACCTCGGAGATGGCATTCGTCCCGCCCGCCAGCAGACGCCAGAACGCCTCCGGGTGGGGGGCCTGGGGAAGACGACACGCCATGCCAATCACCGCGATGGGCTCATCCTCCATCGAGTGTCTGGGAAGGACCTGCGAGGTCGGGCGAGCCCGCGCTCCAGAGAGGTGCGCGGCCAGGGACTCCAGGGTAGGGAATTCCCAGGCGAGCGTGGGTGACAACGGCCGCCCGAGCATCGCTCCCAGCTCCGCGATGAAACCCGTGGCCATCACGGAGTCCAGCCCATACCTGCTGAAGCTCTCGCGCACGTCCAACTGGCGCGCATCGACTCCCAACCGTTGTGCAAGCACACGGGCCAGACGCGCCTGGATCCCAGCCAGGCCGTCCTTCACCACACTATCGTTCGCTGACACTGGAACCTCTAACTCGCGCGCCCGCAAGCCAATGACGTTTTCCCGGAAAGCGAGACTTAGACTGGCATAACCCGTCTCCCCTTGATTTGACGCGATGCAGGGAAAACAGATGCCAAAGATTGTCGTGCGTTGCAAGCCATAAAGCGGCGCCGACTGTTTTGCTGGAAAACAAACCAGAATTGCGAAAACCGTGACCCCCCAATAATGAGGGACCGGTTTGTATGAATTTACCTGATGACCTCAGTCAGACAACCGTGAGTCGCGTCTGAAGTCTCTCGCCGGGCAAAAACATTGCACAACGGCCATCCCTGACTTGCGCATTCGGAGAGACCCGCACAGGACAGGCGGACGGGGGACACCGCCGCGTCCAGGAAATTCGACCTGGCTTCTCGAGAGCGCCACGAACGAAGACCGTCACGCGGTCCTCGGGCGGGGCCACACACTCATAGAAATTTCATCGTGTCGGCAGAGCGACGCCCTTGCGCGATTGCCTTTACGTGGCTTTCGTCAGACAGCCATCGCAAAGACTCGCGCCTGATGCACGGACGCCACAAATCCATGCGGGCTGGAAGCGGGGAGTCCCGTCACCCCGCCGCGACACGTGACGCGGCGAAGCTCCACGGGCGACTTCAGCCCAGCAGCGGCAAGCCACTCAACGCCGGAGGCTTCCCGCATGACGAAGTCACCCGTCGCGGGGTGGGAGGAGGGCCAGAGGGTGCGGGCCTGGCCCGTTGCGCGTGCGGGCTCGCTCTGCGCGAGCGCTACTTCACGCGTTCAATCTTGTGCTTGCGGCCCTTGATGCGGCCTTCGCTCAAGCGCTGGAAGGCCATCTTCGCCACGCGGCGCGCGACGGCGACGTAGGCGATGTGGTCCTGAATCTCAATCTTGCCGACGTCCGTGGCGGCGAAGCCACCCGCCTCACCCGTCAGCGCGCCGAGGATGTCTCCCGGCCTCATCTTGTCCTTGCGCCCGGCGGAGATGTAGAGCGTCTCCCAATCCGAGCCGAGCGAACCCGGCTTCGACGCCGCGGCCTCCAGCTCCGCCGCGTCGCCCGGCTCCAGCTTCAGGCCCAGCGACTGCTCAATCTCTTCCACCTTGCGCTTGTCGTTCGGCGCCACCAGCGCGATGGCGAGCCCCGTGCGCCCCGCGCGCCCCGTGCGTCCGATGCGATGCACGTACGGCTCCGGCTGGAAGGGCATGTCGAAGTTGACGACGGCGTCGAGCGCCTCCACGTCGATGCCTCGCCCCGCCACGTCCGTGGCGACGAGCACCCGCGTGGTGAGGTTGCGGAACTTCGCCATGACCCGGTCCCGCTCGAACTGCTCCAGGTCCCCCTGGAGCCCGTCCACGCTGACGCCCGCGTCGGAGAGTGCCTTCGTCAGCTCCACCACCGTCGCCTTGTGGTTGCAGAAGACGATGGCGGAGGACGGCTGGTAGAGCCGGAGCACGCGCAGCAACTGCTGGGTCTTGTCCTCGGGCTTCGTGTCGTAGCGGACCTGACGAATCGCGGGCGTGGCCTCGGTGTCCTCCACCGTCACGCGCACGGGGTCCTTCTGGAACGCGCGGCTCAGGGCCGCGATGTCTGGAGGGAACGTCGCGGAGAAGAGCACCGTCTGACGCCGTGACGGCATCGCGCCGATGATGCGCTCCATGTCCTCGCGGAAGCCCATGTCGAGCATCCGGTCCGCCTCGTCCAGCACCACCGTGCCCAGGCGCTTCGTCTCCAGCGCCTCGCGCTCCAGCACATCAATCACCCGGCCGGGCGTCCCCACCGCGATGTGCACGCCCTTCTCCAGCGCCTCCAACTGCGGCCGGATGGGCTGTCCGCCCGCCAGCACCAATATCTGAAGGCCCGGCAGCCGGCGCCCCAGCTTGCGAATCTCTCCCGCCACCTGGGCGCACAGCTCTCGCGTGGGGCAGAGCACCAGCCCCTGCAGGCGTCGGTCCTGGAGCTGGACGTGCTGGAGCATGGGCAGCGCGAAGGCCGCCGTCTTGCCGCTGCCGGTGCGCGCCTGGCCGACCAGGTCCTTGCCCTTGAGCAACACGGGGATGCTCTGCGCCTGGATGGGCGTGGCGGCCTGGAAACCCAGCTCGGCGATGACCTGGAGCAAGGGTGGAGACAGCTCGAGCGTGGCGAAATCCATCAGGGCCTCGATTGAACGGAGGCGCGGAAGGTGCCTCGGAATCCCGGGGCCCTTGTAGCAGCCGTCCGTGGCGGAACAAGCCCCTGTGTCAATGCACCGTCGGGTGCTGGCGCGAGCGCCGCCTGGCTGGACGCAGCCCGCGCTCCAGATGCGCCTTCAGGACGACGGCGCTGTTGTGGTCCTCGTCCCGCGCGCTGAACAGCAGCGTCACGTCTCCCCGTCGGGCCGCCTCGACGAGCGGCTCCAGGGCCTCGCGATGCTCCCGCAGCTCCTGGGCGTACCTGCGCTGGAACTCCTCCCAGCGCGCGGGCTCATGGCCGTACCACTTGCGCAGCTCCGTGCTGGGCGCCACGTCCTTGAGCCAGCCATCCAGCTTCAGGTGGGTCTTCTTGATACCTCGTGGCCACAGTCGCTCGACGAGGAAGCGAGCCCCCTCCGAGTCGTGCGGCTCCAGGTGGTGATACACCCGCTCGATTTGAATCATCGTCCCGTGCTCCCCCGACAGGTGGACGGGCAGGCGCCCTGGCATCCCGCGCTGGCGCCTCGCCGCCGTGCCTCAACATGACGATGCGAGGAGCCCGCCGGAAGCCACGTGGAGGAGCCGGGCGACCCCTGCCCCGGGCGGACCGGGATGGCGGCCAGCGGACATGACCGCCCCGGGAGGTGACGGGCAGACGACGCCCGGTGCGGACCGCGAAGGAACGGTATCCAGCTGAGGCCCGGGTTCTGCGACACTGCGTCCCGTGACCGCCTCCGCCCTCTACCGCGACTGCGCCCGCCTGTTCATGGTGGGCTTTCCTGGGACTCGCATCGACGCCGACCTGGCGGCCCTGATGGATGACGGCGTCTATGGCGCCATCCTCTTCAAGCGCAACGTGGGTACGGCACAGGAGACGGCGACGCTGTGCCGCGAGCTGAAGACGCGCGCGGGTCGGCCCTTCATCCTCTCGGTGGACCAGGAGGGAGGACGGGTGGCGCGGCTGCGCGGGGCGCCGTTCACGGCCCTGCCCCCGATGCGCGAGCTGGGACAGCGCGGGGACGCCCGGTTGGTGGAGCGCGTGGGGCGGCTGCTGGCGCACGAGCTGCGCGCGGTGGGCTTCGACTGGGACTTCGCGCCGGTGCTGGATGTGGACACCAACCCGGCCAATCCCGTCATTGGGGACCGGAGCTTCAGCCGGGACGCGGAGGAGGTGGCGCGGCTGGGTGTGGCGCTCGCGCGGGGCCTGGAGGCCGGCGGCATCGCCTCCTGCGGCAAGCACTTCCCCGGGCATGGGGACACGACCACGGACAGCCACCTGACGCTGCCCAGGCTGGCGCATGATTTGGAGCGGCTGCGGCGTGTGGAGCTGGTGCCCTTCCGGGCCTTCGCGCAGGCGCGGCTGGCCTCGCTGATGACGGCCCATGTCCTGTTCGACGCGCTGGACAAGGGCGTGCCCGCGACGATGAGCGAGCGCGTGCTCACGGGGGTGCTGCGCGAGGAGCTGGGCTTTGACGGCGTGCTCGTCAGCGACGACCTGGAGATGAAGGCCATCGCGGACCACTACACGGTGGAGGAGGCGGCGGTGCAGGGCACGCTCGCGGGCGTGGACCTGTTCCTCGTGTGCCACCACGCGGAGGTGCAGCGTCGCGCCGTCGAGGCCGTGGTGAAGGCGGTGGAGTCCGGCAGGATTCCGCGCGAGCGCATCACCGAGGCGCACCGCAGGCTCGACGTACTCGCCGCGCGCTTCGCGCACCCGGCGGAGGACCGGCTCGCCACCCTGGGGGGCGCCGAGCATCACGCGCTCGCCAAGGGGCTCGACAGCGCCTTCGCGGGCAAGGACCCCACCGAGGTCATGCTCGCGTCTCGCTGAGCGTGACGGCCACGGGCACCACCCCGTGTAGCGGGCCAAGGCCCCCGCCGAGGTCCTGCTCGCGTCTTGAGGAGCCCCACGGGGCACCGGCCCCGTGTAGCGAGCCCAGGCCCCACCAAGGTCATGCTCGCGTCTCGATGAGCGCCACGGGGCACCGGCCCCGTGCACCGAGCAACTAGTGCGGGACCTTGGAGTCCTCGCGTGGAGGAGCATCCCCTGGCTTCGGGGCCGACGTTCCATCCGGCGTGTTCTTCGCGGGCGGGGCCCCCTGGGGCGGTGCGTCCTGCTCCTGCTGCTCCTTCTGAATCGCTGTCGGTGAGCCCGCGGCGATGCCGGGCTCCACACGCGGAGGGACATTGCCCACCGCCGTGGGCGGCAGGTTCGTGCCCACGATGTCCTGCACGGGCGCGATGTCGGGCGTGCCCGAGCCACCCGTTCCCGGGCCGAAGCTGCTCAAGGGCTGCGAGTCATTGGCGACGCCCTGATAGGGGCCGCCCGTCCTGGGAATCTCCCGACGGACGCGCTCTTCCTCCCGGTGACACGCCGTGCCCACCAACGAAGCCACGGCCAGCGCGCCGGGTAGGAGCCAGCGGCGAATGTTTCCCTGGTTCATGTGTCCATCCCTCCGGCGAGCCATTCAGGCCCCAGAGGGATGGATACCCATCCTCGTACGCGGGTGCCGGCGAAGAACCAGCCGTCCGCCCGAGTCGAACCTAGCGCCGCAGCCGAGCGTTGCGGTCCTGCCAGCCCTGCGGCCGGTAACCCCAACCATGGTTGAAGTCAGTCGAGCCACCCTGAATCGCGCCATCCTCGCCACCCAGCCCCTGTGACGTCGGCGCGAAGGTGGCACCCCCCTCGACGCCGTACCGGTCCTCCATCATCTTCCCCTTGTCGTCCCAGAGGGACTTGTTCTGCTGTCCCTCCAGCTTGGGCGTGCGCGGGTCGATGCTGGAACCAATGTCCTTGATGGTGCCGTTGTGGCCCCGGTCCGCGACCATCAACCAGGGCGGGGACTTCTCGGGGTGCACGTTGCCCTGCATGTCCAGGAGCGCATCCGGCTGGATGCCACGCTGAGCGAACGGCCCGCCGCGACTCTCGCCCGGCTGCTTGCCCCCTGTCTCGGGCAGGCCACCGCAGCCCACCGCGCCCATGACACCCACCGTCAACGCCGCCACCTGAGCCCACCGCCGGAAATTCCGCTCGCGCATGTCCCACTCCTCGGATGTCTGTCTTCAAGTCCCCCGCATCCCAGGAGAATGGGCACGTCTGGTGTCCAAACCACGAGGCGGGTACACGGCGGCCGCTTGGGCCGCTTGCTCAGTTACGCCCTCCTCGGCGCTCGCGCACCGTCTTCTTCATGGTCACGGTGGATTGAGACTTCTTCGGGACAGAAGCCCGCGTCTCGCCGCAAATTTTGCGCGGCGAGTCCCTGCTCCCTTGCCTGGTTCAAAGCACCGTGCGTCCGAGCACGAGCATCGTCGCCGCACAGACAGTGCTCCGTGGCGCCTCATCCCCAGATACGGGGACGAGGCTTGAAGCGCCGCGTCCACGCATCTGGGAAGTGGCCGTGCTTCACGGCAGCGCTCTGCTACTTCCGCTTCGCAGCTGACTTCTTCGCGGGAGCGGACTTCTTCGCCGAGGCCCCCTTCTTCGTGGGCGCCTTCTTCGCAGACGCCTTCTTCGCGGAGGTCTTCTTCGCGGGCGTGGCCTTCTTCGCAGACGCCTTCTTCGCGGCTGCCTTCTTCACAGGCGCTGCCTTCTTCGCGGAGGTCTTCTTCGCGGGCCCGGCCTTCTTCGCGGCCGCCTTCTTCACAGGCGCTGCCTTCCTTGCGGAGGTCTTCTTCACAGGCGCTGCCTTCTTCGCGGAGGTCTTCTGCGCGGGCGCCTTCTTCACAGGCGCTGCCTCCTTCGCGGAGGTCTTCTGCGCGGGAGCGGCCTTCTTCTCGGGCGCGGCCTTCACAGGCTCGGCCTTCTTCTCGGAGGCCGGCTTCTTCGCGGGCGCGGCCTTCACAGGCTCGGTCTTCACAGGCTCGGCCTTCTTCTCGGAGGCCGGCTTCTTCGCGGGCGCGGCCTTCTTCTCGGGCGCGGTCGTCACCGCGACAGCCGCCCCGGCCGGCGTCTCATCCTGCGACGCGGCCTTGCTCGCGGGAGCCTTCGTCGCCGCGGACTTCCGCTTCGCGGGCTCGAACTTCGTCACCTGCGCCGGCGCCGTCAACGGAGTGCCCGAGAGCGGAGTGAGTTCATCTACCCACTCCGAGTCCTTCACGGACGCCGCGGGCAGTTCGGGCGCCGCCGCCTCCACATCTAACGCGGACCCGCCCGACACCGGAGCACTCGGCTTCGCCCCCAGCGCGGCGAGGACCTCCACCACATGGCCGTTCACCTTCACCTTCGGCCACACCTGCTTCACCTTGCCGTCCGGTCCAATCAGGAACGTGGCGCGGTTGATGCCCAGGAACTTGCGTCCATACAGCGACTTCTCCCCCCAGACGCCGTAGGCGTCCGACACCTGGTGCTCGGTGTCCGCCAGCAGCGGGAAGGGAAGGTTGAACTTGGTCGCGAACTTGCGATGGCTCGCGGTGCTGTCCGCGGACACGCCGAGCACCACCGCTCCAGCGGCCTCCAGCACCGAGTGCTCGTCGCGGAAGCTGCACGCCTCCACGGTGCATCCGGGAGTGTCATCCTTCGGATAGAAATAGAGGACGACGTTCTTCCCCGCGAGCTGCGAGAGCGTCACGGAGTTGCCGTCCTGGTCCTGAAGCACGAAGTCGGGAGCCGCGTCACCTGCTTGGGGCATGGGCATGCGCGCTCCATAGCCACAAACCCGACGTGTTCTCAATCATCCGTGAGCGACGTCACACGGCGTCAATGCGGCGGACTCCCATGCTCGTGGCCTTCTTCCCCGGGGGGGTGGCTCTTGGCCTCCAGCCGGACCAGGTCCGCGTGACACTGCTCGAGCGCCTTGTGCAGTGGCTCGCGAGTGGCCTCGTCCGACGCCTGTCCCAGCTTCTTCGCCAGCGCCTCGCACGCGGCGCGCTTCACGTCCGCCTCGCTGGTGCCGGGCCCCGTCGCACCGGGGGTCGCCAACGGACGCGGAGGCAGGCTGCCCCGCAGGCCACGAATGGCCGAAAGACGCTTGTCGGCTTCCGGACGCGAGCGTGAGCCGGCGGGCACCTTCTCCAGCGACGCGACCACCGCGTCCCACGCCGGGTCTGTCGGCGGCACGCCCCGGTCCACCAGCGCCTCGTACTGTGCATTGGCTTCCTGGAATTGCTTCTTCCCCGAGTCACACCCGGTGAAGAGGACCCAACAAAACACGAGTGAAAGCGCGGCCGGCAGCGGTCGGAAGGCAGTCCACATGACGCGTAGGTACCTCTTGCTGGCCTCCGGAGGGAAGCGCGGCTAGGGTGCCGCGTCGTGCAGCCCATTCTCCTTGCCTTCCTGCTCGGTCTGTCCCAGGGCCTGCTCCACGCCGTGGGGCCGGACCATTGCGCGGCCGTGGCCACGCTCGGAACCCTGAATGGGGGCCGGCGTCGCGCGGCCATCGCCACCGCCTTCCGCTTCGCGCTGGGGCACGCGGCCATGCTGGGCGGCATCGCCTCCCTGTGCCTCCTGGCCGGCGTGGGCCTGTCCGAGACCTTCGAGCGCTGGGCCGAAATCTTCGGCGGCGCCGTGCTGGTGGCCCTCGCCGTGACGGCGCTGTTGTTCCCCAACAGCCTGAACCACGGCCACCCCCACCTGCCCGGCCACTCCAAGGAGCCGCACGAGCACGTGCACACCGTCAGCACCGCCGCCGGCGCGCTGATGGCTGTCAGCGGCGTGCGTTCGTTGCTGCTCGCCCTGCCCCCGCTGCTCGTCGGCGGAAGCATGAGCCTGGCCGCGTGGACGTACCTGCCCGGCTTCGCGCTGGGCATCCTCATCGGCATGGGCACCGTGGGCCTGCTCTTCGCCGAGGGCCTCACCCGCCTCAACGACCGCATCACCACCTGGGTGCAGCGCGTCGTCGCCGTGGGCTCCGGTGCGCTCGGCCTGTTCTGGATTGGCTCCCGCCTGACGGGCGGCTGAGCTCGAGCTCCAAGCCACCCCGGGCGCCCCAGGCTCCAAGCAGGCGCCCGCCCGGCGACCCGGACGCGCTACGAGCGCTTGTCCAGGATGCCCAGCGCCATCATCGCCACCAGGAAGCCGTAGACGACGTGCTCGGGGCGGTTGGCGAACGCCAGCAGCTCCGCGACGGTGCGGTTGCCGTCAATCTTGGGCAACAGCTCCGCTTCCCACCGCTCCAGCTCCACTTCGTTGAGCTGGTACGCCGGGGCCACCGCGGGGATGAGCCGGTCCTCCGGCTGCAGCAGCCGGCGCAGGCGCTCCGGCTTGTAGAGCTTCTTGATGCCACGGACGATGAGGTTGGCCGGGTGCACGTCCAGCTTGATGGACTCCGAGCTGGCCTTCTCCCGGAAGCTCATCAGATACGTGCCCTCTTCCCACGCGAAGAGCGAGTAGATGACGGCCTTCACCTGCTGGCCCACGTAGTAGAGCCGCTCGGTGTCCTTGAGCAGCCCGCGCTCCACCAGCACGTCGCCCGTGCGCCGGTTCGTCGCTCCCGCCACGGCGGAGGCATCCTGGAGCTGCTCGGGTTTGATCTTCCCCACGCGGACGAGGAACTGCCCGAAGCGGTCCGCCAGCAGGTTGGAGAGGGCGAACACCGGCATGCCCTTCTCGAAGTAGACGACCTTCTTCACCTTGCCGCGCTGGATGCCCAGCTCGCCCGTCTCACGGGAGAGGTAGTAGGCGGTGAGCAACGAGGGCAGGTTGTCCTTCAGCTCGCCCCGGCGGCTGCCCGGCGCGCCCGAGCCCGCGGGAGGAGAGTCCGGCGGATGGCCCGGCGTGGGCCGCCGCACCTGGGTGGCCGGCACCTTCTGCATGGGGCTGGCGGTGAGGTTGGCGCCGCGAATCTCCGCGGTGATGTTGCCGCCACCCGTCACCTTGATGCGGCCCGTCAGCTCCATCACATCCTGGGGGCCCTCCTCCTCCACGTCGATGTCCAGCTCCACCTCGAAGGCGTCCTGGAGGGAGCCGGCGGGCGGGGCCTTCTTTTCCGGAGGGAGGACCTTGGTGACGGCCTCCAGCAGCTTCTGCGCCTCGAACGGCTTCTCGAAGTAGCCGGCGGACTGGTACTTCTGCCGGGCCTCCAGCGCGTGCTTGCCGCCCTTGAAGACGCCGGTGATGAAGAGCAGCGGGAGCTGGGGGTTGTCCTTCCGCAGCGCGTCCGCCAGGTGGTAGCCCATCATGTCCGGCAGCAGGATGTCCAAGACGGCCGCGCCGGGGGGATTGGCCCGAGCGACGTCAACCGCCTGCCTGCCGCGGCTGGCGCCGACGACCTCGTAGCCCGCGTCCTCGAACAGCTGCGTGAGGAGGGAAAGAAGCTCCGGGTTGTCATCGACGACGAGGATTCTGGGGGCGGCCATCGCGGGTCGTACGCTACCAGATGAAGGCGGTGGGGTGGGACAATCTACCCCCGAGTTCCGGTTTCCACGGTGGATGCATCTGTGCGGCGGGGCGGTTAGGGTGACGACCCCGTCATGTCCCTTCGTCACCTTGTCCGCGCCCAGGGCTTGTCTCTGCTGGCCTGCCTCCCCCTCTTGCTGCCCGCCGTCGCCCTCGCCCAGTCATCGGGGGACGGAGGCATCATCATCCCCCTCCCGGACGCATCCACTGGAGAGGGCGGACCCGACCGGGACAACCCGGAAGGGGAGGACGGGACGGGGCGGGTGAACACCGTCTGTCGCAGCAGCGGAGACTGTTCGCCGCGCTTCTCCTGCGAGGACGGAACCTGCCGCTACACGGGGGTGCGCAAGGCGGAGCAGGTGGGTTGCCTGATGGGCGTGGAGGCCGCGCTGGTGATGGTGGGACTGGCCGGCCTGGCCCTCCCCCGGAAGAAGCGTTAGGGGGCGCGCGCATGCGGCTGGGGCTCAAGGCGGACAACCTGCTGGAGCGTGTGGCGGACTGGTTCAACCTGGCCCCCCAACCCCTGGCCCATGCCTTCTTCGGGATGATGGCGTCGCGCACGCTGATGGCGGGCGTGCGGCTGGGCATCTACGGCGCGCTGGCGGACGGCGCGGCCACGTCGGAGGCGCTGGCGGCGCGGCTGAAGCTGTCCCCGGAAGGCACCCGCTCCCTGCTGGAGGCGCTGGTGGCGTGCGAGGCGGTGGAGCGTCAGCGCGACGGCCGCTACCGGCTGGCTTCGCGCTCCAAGCGGTGGCTGGACCCGCGCTCGCCCAAGTACGTGGGCGCCTTCCTGGAGTTCAACTACGCGCAGTGGGACTGGTGGACGGGGCTGGAGGGCGTGGTGCGCTCGGGCGAGGCGGTGGACATCCACGACTTCGCGCCGGAGGACCCGCGCTGGCGCGACTACATCCACGCCATGCATCAGCTCGCCCGGCTGGCGGCCCCGGAAGTAGTCGGCGCCATCCCCCTGCCCCGGGGTGCCAGACACCTGTTGGATTTGGGCGGTGCGCATGGCTGGTTCGCCGCGGAGCTGTGCCTGCGCCACCGGGGCCTCAAGGCCACGGTGCTGGATTTGGAAGGCAGCGTCCGAGTGGGCCGGGACATCATCGCCTCCGCGGGGCTGAGCCACCTGGTCACCCATCAGGCCGGGGACATCCTCTCCGCGGAGCTGGGTGGCCTCTATGACGGCGTGCTGCTGTTCCAGGTGATGCACCACCTGACGCCCGCGCAGAACGTGGCGCTCCTGCGCCGCATCCGCTCCTCGCTGGCCCCCAAGGGGACGCTGGCCGTGCTGGAGTATCTGCGCGAGGACATCCAGGACCCCGCCAGCTCCGCGCCCCTCATCGGCCTGCACTACTTCGTCACCTCCGGCGCTGACGCCTACACGCCCGCGGAGGTGGAGGGCTTCCTCGACGATGCGGGCTACCGCATCGAGAGCAGCCGACCCATCCGAAACCTCCCCCTTCAAACCCTGCTGATCGCCCGACTCGACTGAGCGGTGCCCTGGCGGGCGGGGGGCCGCGCGCCCTTCCCGCTCCCAGGAGCGGTCCAACAGGGTAGCCTTCGCCCCCGTTGCCCATGCTTCCCGAGACACCCCTCACCGCTGACTCGCCCGACGTGGCGCTCGCCGTCGACCTCGACGGGACGCTGGTGCGCACCGACACGCTGCACGAGAACCTGCTCGTGCTCTTCAAGCGCGCGCCGTGGCTGCTCCTGCTGCTGCCCCTGTGGGTGCTCAAGGGCAAGGCGTACTTCAAGGCGGAAGTCGCCCGGCGGGCGGGCCTGGACGCCGCGCAGCTGCCGTACAACGAGGAGCTGCTCGCGTTCCTCCACGAGGAGAAGGCGCGGGGCCGCCGGCTGGTGTTGGCCACGGCGGCGGACCAGCGAATCGCGCAGGCCGTCGCCGCGCACCTGGGAATCTTCGCGGAGATCCACGCCAGCGATGGCACGGTGAACCTCTCCGGCGCGCGCAAGCTGGCGAAGCTGAAGGCCGCGTTGGGCACGTTCGACTACGCGGGCAACGACGCGGTGGACGTGCCGCTGTGGCGCGAGTCGCGAAACATCGTGGTGGTCCACGCGCCGGCGGGCGTGCTCGAGAAGGCCCGGGGACTGGGGCGTCAGGTCCACCGCGTCTTCGAGAGGCCCAAGGTGGGCCCGCGCGTCTGGGTGAAGGCGCTGCGCGTGCACCAGTGGGCGAAGAACGCGCTCGTCTTCGTGCCGGTGCTCGCCGCGCACAAGGCCGCGGCGCCGAATCTGTTGGCCCAGGCGGTGCTGGCCTTCGTGGCGTTCAGCCTGTGCGCGTCCAGCGTGTACGTGCTCAATGACTTGCTGGATTTGGACTCGGACCGGCGGCACCCGACGAAGAAGAAGCGCCCCTTCGCGGCCTGCTCGCTGCCGGTGAGCGTGGGCGTGGTGCTGGCGCCGGTGCTGCTCCTGGCCGGGGCGGCGGTGTGCCTGCTCTTGCCGCCCGCCTTCGCGGCGCTGCTGGCGACGTACTACGCGCTGACGCTGGCGTACTCGCTGCGGCTCAAGCAGGTGGTGATGCTGGACGTGCTGGTGCTGGCGGGCCTGTACACGGTGCGCATCTTCGGCGGCTCGCTGGCGGTGGGCGTGCCCACGTCGAGCTGGCTGCTCATGTTCAGCATGTTCCTGTTCCTGTCGCTCGCGCTGGTGAAGCGGCTGAGCGAGGTGCGCCGGCTGCGGCTGTCCAACGAGACGTCCGCGCATGGGCGCGGGTACCTGGCGCAGGACTACGAGCAGCTCGCCAGCCTGGGCGCGGCGGCGGGCCAGGTGTCCGTGCTGGTGCTGGCGCTGTACATCACGTCAAAGGAAGTGACTGTCTATTACGACCACCCGGAGCGCCTGTGGCTGTTGTGCCCGGTGATGCTCTACTGGGTGGGCCGCATCTGGGTGCTGGCGCATCGCGGGCAGGTGAACGAGGACCCGCTCGTCTTCGCGCTCAAGGACAAGGTGAGCTACGCGGTGGGGCTCGTCTCCGCCCTGGTCTTGTGGGCGGCCACGTGAGAGGGCTTCCGCGATGAAGTCACTGGAGTCCTGGGGGCGTTACCCCCAAGTCGAGCAGCGCACGCAGGCGCTGACGTGGCGCTCGGACGCACTGCCGCAAGTCTCTGGCTCCGTGCTGCCGCACGGGCTGGGGCGCAGCTATGGCGACTCCTGCCTCAACGGGGGCGGGACGCTGCTGCTCACCTCGGGCCTGGACAAGCTCATCGCCTTCGACGCGGCCACGGGCGTGGTGCGCTGCGAGGCGGGCGTCACGCTGGACACGCTGTTGCGACTGGCGGCGCCTCGGGGCTGGTTCCTGCCGGTGACGCCGGGCACCAAGTACGTGACGGTGGGCGGCGCCATCGCCAACGACGTGCACGGGAAGAACCACCACCGGGGCGGGACGTTCGGCCGCTATGTGCGCCGCTTCGAGCTGGTGCGCTCGGATGGCAGCCGCCGGGTGTGCGCGCCGGACGAGAACCCGGACTGGTACGGCGCGACGATTGGCGGCCTGGGACTCACGGGGCTCGTCACGTGGGCGGAGGTGCAGCTCAAGCCCATCAGCAACCCGTACGTGCTCCAGGAGACGGTGCCCTTCGGCAACCTGGACGAATTCCTCGTCGTGGCGCGCGAGTCCGAGGCGGACCACGAGTTCACCATGGCGTGGGTGGACTGCCTGGCGCGCGGCAAGAAGGTGGGACGGGGCCTGCTGTACCGGGGCAACTTCGCGCCGCCGCAGTTCGACGGGCTCCCGCTGACCAAGAGCCACCTGTCGCATGGCATTGGCCTCGCGGTGCCGATGGACATGCCGGCCTTCTGCCTCAACCGGCTGTCGGTGTCGGCGTTCAACTGGCTCTACTTCCACCGGCAGAACGGCAAGCCCAAGCAGCGGCTGACGCACTACGACCCGTTCTTCTATCCGCTGGACGCCATCTACGCGTGGAACCGCATCTATGGCAGCCGGGGCTTCCTCCAGTTCCAGTGCGTGGTGCCCTACGCCACCGCGCGTGACGCGCTGAAGGACATCCTGGAGCGAAGCTCGCGCGGCGGACTGCCCAGCTTCCTGTCGGTGCTGAAGACCTTCGGTGACCTTCCCTCGCCGGGGTGGATGTCCTTTCCGCGCCAGGGTGTGACGCTGGCCATGGACTTCGCCAACCGGGGGGAGAAGACGTACCGGCTGGTGGAGGAGCTGGACCGGGTGACGCGCGAGGCGGGCGGCGCGGTGTATCCGGCGAAGGACGCGCGGATGAGTCCGGAGAGCTTCGCCGCGTACTTCCCGCGCCGCGCGGAGTTCGCGGGGTACATCGACCCGGCGTTCTCCTCATCGTTCTGGCGGCGGATGAATCCGGTGGCCATGCCCTTCTCGCTGGAATCGGAGCGCGCTTCCGGAGCGCCGCATCCCAAGTCCCTGCTTGCGCTTCGCTGACCTCTCTCCGAGATTGCCGACCCCATGAAGAAAGTGCTCGTCCTCGGCGCCACCAGCGCCATTGCCCAGGCGACGGTGCGGCTGCTCGCCGCTCGCGGTGCCTCGCTGTACCTCGTGGGCCGCAACGCGGAGAACCTGGACGCGGTGGCGAAGGATGCCGCCACGCGGGGCGCCGCGAAGGTGGAGTCGAAGGCGGTGGACCTGAACGACTTCGCCGTGCACGAGGCGCTGGTGGACGGGGCGTTCCAGGCGCTGGGCGGGCTGGACGGCGTGGTGCTGGCGCACGGCGTGCTGGGAGACCAGGCGGAGGCGCAGCGCTCGTGGACGGCGACGGAGGCGGTGCTGCGCACCAACTTCCTGAGCGCGGCGTCGCTCCTGACGGTGCTGGCCAACCGCTTCGAGGCGCAGAAGGCCGGCACGCTGGTGGTGATTTCGTCGGTGGCCGGAGACCGCGGCCGGCAGAGCAATTACGTGTACGGCACGTCGAAGGGCGCGCTGACCGTGTTCCTGCAGGGCCTGCGCAATCGCCTGGCGAAGTCCAACGTGGCGGTGGTGACGGTGAAGCCGGGCTTCGTGGACACACCGATGACGGCGCACCTGCCGAAGAACAAGCTGTTCGCCTCGCCGGAGAAGGTGGCACGCGGACTGCTCAGCGCCGCGGATGCGCGCAAGAACGAGGTCTACGTTCCCGGCATCTGGGCGCTCATCATGCTCATCATCAAGAGCATCCCGGAATCCGTGTTCAAGAAGTTGAAGCTCTAGCTGTAAACGGACGCCGTCAGCGGCGCGGCTTGTCGGACGGCCCTGCTATCTCCACACTCGGGGCATGGCCTACGGCAAACGCGAGACAGAGGGTGTCGCGACCCTCGCCGACATCGAGGCTCTGCCCGAGGGCGTCGTGGGCGAGATCATCGAAGGAACGTTGTATGTGCATGCCCAGCCACGTGCTGGGCATATGAATACCCTTGGAAGTCTGCATGCCCTGCTCTGGAGCCCCTTCCAGCATGGGAGTGGCGGACCTGGGGGCTGGTGGATTCAGGTGGAGCCCGGCATCCGGCTGGAGGGTTCGCCGGAGTTCATTCCGGACGTCGCGGGCTGGAGGAAGGACCGGGTGGCACGGCTACCCACGGGTTCCTGGCTCGTAGCACCTGACTGGGCCTGCGAAATCCTGTCACCGTCGACACGTGCGTATGACCTGCACATCAAGCAGCCGTTCTACGCGCGGATTGGCATCAAGCACTTGTGGTTCATCGACGTGGACGCACGAACCCTCACGGTGAGCGAGCTGCGCGACGGACTCTGGATGGAAGTAGGGACCTACGGTGATGAGGACGTCGTCCGCGTGCCTCCGTTCGAAGACCTCGAGCTGAGACTCGGCGCGCTCTGGCCGTTCGTGGAGCCCTCCGCCGGGATATAGCCTCTCGCGTCCGCTTGTCAGACAGCGCTGCTATCTCCACACTCGGGGCATGGCCTACGGCAAGCGCGAGACAGAGGGTGTCGCGACCCTCGCCGATATCGAGGCTCTGCCCGAGGGCGTCGTGGGCGAGATCATCGATGGAGCGCTGTACACGCATGCCCGCCCCGGTGGTGGGCATGTCTATTTCGGGCTGAGACTCTTTGGTGAGCTGGATGGTCCGTTCCAGCTCGGAAACCCAGGGCCGGGCGGCTGGTGGCTCATGGTCGAGCCCGGCGTGCAGGCCGGAGGCTCCCCGGAGTTCATCCCAGACCTCGCGGGCTGGCGGAGAGAGCGCGTCGCCCGTCTTCCCGAGCGACAATGGACCACGGAGCCCGACTGGGTCTGTGAAATCCTGTCGCCGTCGACTCGTGCGTATGACCTGCGCATCAAGCGCCCGTTCTACGCGCGACTCGGCATCAAACACCTGTGGCTCATCGACCTGGACTCACGCTCGCTCACCGTGAGCGAGCTGCGTGAAGGACAATGGGCCGAGCTGGGCGTCTACAACGAGCACGACGCCCTCATCCGAGTCCCACCCTTCGAGGACCTGGAGCTGCGCTGGGGCTGGCTCTGGCGCTCCCTTCAGCGCACCGACTGAAACCAGCCTCCAGCGCGCACCCGAACTTCAGCGCACCGCCGGACGGAACCACGTCGGCTCGGCGCGCACGGACGTGCCACCGGTGAACATGCCGCTGGTGAAGAAGGCGTTCTCGAAGAAGATGTACGGGTGGACGAGCTCCGGGCGACCGGCCGCGTCCAGCTTCGCCGCCTGCGCCTCCGGAATCTCCACGTCCAGCGCACGCAGGTTCGCCTCGAGCTGCTCCAGCTTCGTCGCCCCGATGATGGTGGAGGCCACCCCCGGCCGCCGCGTCACCCACGCCAACGCCACCTGCGCGGGCGGCTTGTCCAGCTCCCGCGCCACCTCCATCAGCGTGTCCACGATGCGCCAGTTCTTCTCCGTGAAGAGCTTCTCCATTCCCGGGTTGCCTCGGCCCTGCACGGCCGGCAGTCGCCCCTCTCCCTTCGCCACCAGGCCCTCTCGCGTGTACTTGCCCGACAACAACCCCGACGCCAGCGGGCTCCACGGGGTGATGCTCGCCCCCAGCTCCAGCGCGGCCGGGATGTGCTCCCGCTCGATGTTGCGCTCCACCAGCGAGTACTCCAGCTGCAACGCGACGACGCGCTCCCAGCCCTCGCGCTCCGCCAGCGTCTGCGCCCGCGCGAAGTACCAGGCCGGCACATCCGACAGGCCGATGTAACGAATCTTCCCCGCCCTCACGAGGTCCGTCAGCGTGCTCATCACCTCCTCCATCGGAGTGATGCCGTCCCACGCGTGCATCCAGTACAGGTCCAGGTAGTCCGTCTTCAGCCGGCGCAGAGAGCCCTCCACCGCGCGGTGGATGTTCTTGCGGCCGTTGCCTCCCGCGTTCGGGTCTCCCGGCGACGTGTTCACCGTGAACTTCGTCGCGATGACGGCGCCGTCACGCCCGCCCTGCTTCGCGAAGTAGTCCCCGATGATTTCCTCGCTCGTCCCGTTCGTGTAGCCGTCCGCCGTGTCGAGGAAGTTGCCCCCTGCCTCCAGGTAGCGGGCCAGCAGGCGGTGCGCCGTGTCCTTGGGGCTCCCCCAGCCCCACTCCGTGCCGAACGTCATGGTCCCCAGGGCCAGCGGGCTCACCCGCAGCCCCGAGCGCCCCAACAGGTGGTAGCGAGAAAGCGAGTCGATGCGGTTCGTCGTCGTCATGTGTGCCTCCGTGAATGACCTCAAACTGCCGCCCGAGGGCCTTTCGGAGAAGAGACACGGCGCGAAAGCACTGTTTAGAATGGCTTCACAATGGCACTGACCCCACTGAACGAGCTGGCCGTGTTCGTCTCCGTCGCACGGCACAAGAGCTTCACCCGGGCCGCGAAGGAGCTGGGCGTCTCCACCTCCGCGGTGAGTCAGTCCGTGCGGCTGCTGGAGGAGCGGGTCCAACAGGCGTTGTTCTTTCGCACCACTCGCAACGTGTCACTCACCGACGCTGGCCAGCGCCTGCTGGAGCGCGCCGCCCCGGGACTGGAGTCCGCCCTCAACGCGCTCGAGCACCTGTCCGCCGATACCACGCAGCTCACCGGCACCCTGCGACTCACGGTGCCCAGCATCGCCCTCGCCAGCATCATCGAGCCGGTGCTGCCCCGCTTCCTCCGGGACAATCCGCATGTCCACGCGGAGGTGCGCTTGTCCGACAGGTTCGTGGACATCGTCGAGGAGGGGCTCGACGCGGGACTGCGGCTGATTGAAGCCGTGGAGAAGGACATGGTGCAGGTGCGGCTCACGCCCGCCTTCCGCTTCATGGTCCTCGCCTCCCCCTCCTACCTGAAGCGCCACGGCACCCCGATGCACCCCGAGGACCTGGCGAAACATGACTGCATCACCTACCGCGCGCCCACGACGAGCCTGCCCTATCACTGGGAGCTGGAGCGGGGTCGCAAGGAGCTGCGCATCCAGGTGAAGGGCCGGCTGGCCACGGACCATTCCGAGGTCATGTACCGCATGGCGGTGGCGGGCGTGGGGCTGACCTACCTGGCGGAGCTGCAGGTCGCCCCCGCCCTGCGCGCGGGCACCCTCGTGCCCGTGCTGGAGGACTGGGCGCCCTCCGTCCCGGGCATCTTCCTGTACTACCCCCACCGGGCCCGCGCGTCGGCGCCGCTGCGCGCCTTCATCGCCCTGGCGCGCAAGCTGCTCCCCACGAATTGACACGGGGGCATCGCCACCTCACGACGCCGGCGCGGGCTCCTCCAGGAACGCCAGCGCCGTTCGCGCGAAGTCCTCACGCTGCTCCCCGAAGATGGGGCCATGTCCCCCGCCCGGGACGACCCACAGCCGGGACGCGGGAATGGCGCGATACAGCTCCACCGACAGCTCCAGCGGATAGAGCGGGTCCTGGTCCCCCTGGACGAGCAGCGTCCGCGCGCGCACCGTGCCGAGCAGCGGCGGCGTGAAGTTCATGTCGTCGAAGCTGTCCGCGAAGCCTCGGCCGTGTCGCCAGAGCGCGCGAATCTGCGCGTCTCCGTGGACGTGCTTGGCGCGCATGTCCGCCCACTCGGCCTCGGTGCGCGATTCCTCCGTGAAGGTGGCCATGAAGCGGCGCGCCTGCGCGGGGTAGTACGGCGTGCTGGAGACGAGCACCATCCGCTCCACGCGGCCCGGTGCACGCGTCGCGAGGTGCAGCAGCGTGTTGCCACCCAGGCTCATGCCGATGGCGCGAAACCGCTCGATGCCCAGCGAGTCCAGCAGCGCGAGCACGTCCACCCCGCCCTGGCGCGTGGTGAAGTCCTCTGACGGGTTGTCGGTCCGGCCGTGGCCCCGCAGGTCCGGGATGATGAGCCGGTACTCGCGGGCGAGCATGTCCAGGTCGAACACATGGACCCAGTCCGCGCCCGTCCCCGTGAAGCCGTGGAGCAGGACGAGAGGAGGGCCCTCGCCCATCAGCGTGCAGTGCATTCGCAGGCCATCGAGCGTGACTGTCCGCAGGTCTTTCGTCGCGTTCATCCCGTGACTCCCGTGAGGGACTGGAGGTGTTCCAGTCACGCGGGGAAGTACGGGAGACTTTTGCAACTTGATAGCTGCGTTCTTTTCCGCAAAACTGCTTCGCGGCATCACGGCATGGGAGTTCACGCCGGGCCGGACGTCGCAGCGCTAGTCGAGTGCTCCGTCGATGATCTTCTTCGCCACGCCGAACGAGAAGCCCGCGCGAGCCAGCGACGCGAGGTCGCGCTTGCGATTCTCCTCACGCGTGGCCAGGTCCTTGCGAAAGGGCCCCAGTCGCTTCTTCCGGGCCCAGATGCGCGCGGCGTCCTCGTCGGAGACCTCCGCGGTGGCCAGCGCCAGCTTGCGCTGCACCAGGTCCGAGGCCACGCC
This sequence comes from Myxococcus sp. CA033, assembly GCF_013336625.1. Taxonomy (NCBI): domain Bacteria; kingdom Pseudomonadati; phylum Myxococcota; class Myxococcia; order Myxococcales; family Myxococcaceae; genus Myxococcus; species Myxococcus sp. CA033. The sequence continues at coordinate 507,164 of NZ_JABUMU010000002.1, forward strand.
CTTCATCCGCAGCTTCTGCGCAATCATCCGCGTGCTGCGCCCCGAGGCACGCAGCGACTGCGCCTTCATCCCCGCATAGGCGTCGTCGTTGACGAGGTTGTTGCGGACGAGCTTCTGCGTGAGCGCGTCAATCCACCCGAGCGCCTCGGCGCGGTCTCCGCCATGCTCCTTCACCGAGCGGTCCACCCGGCGTACCAGCACGCGCTTCAACTGGCTCACCGTGGAGGCGTAGCGCTTGAGGTAGTGCAGCGCCACGTTCTCCAGATAGCGGGCGGACACCTTCCGGGGTCGCTTCTGTTTCCTGGGGGGCCTGCTGTCCTGTCCGGTCCGGTCGTCGTCCACGTGGCCCCCTATCTACCAGGGGCGTCTGACCCGGACGCGAAACAAGAGGTGTCAGGTCCAGGAACACCCAAGCGGGCAGTCAAGCGGCGCCACCGCCTCCTCACTCGCCCTCATCGCGCGGCGGCGGCATTCGCGGCGCAGCTCGCGGGCACGGACGTCCCAGGCGCCAGGGCCTCGCAGAGCGGACTTCCCGAGGCATCCGGCAGCGTCACGCCCAGCCACGTCGCCAGCGTGGGCGCCAGGTCGAGCGGAGTGACGGGCCGCCCATGGCGCGCGGCGGGGAGGCCCTGGCCGAAGAGGATGAGCGGCACGTGGATGTCGTACTCGTACGGCGTGCCGTGCGTGCTCGCATGGTCTTCCCCCGGGTCCAGCAGCACATGCGGGTCCGCGATGATGACGAGTTCCCCGGACCGCGCCGGCACGTACTCCCCGCGCACCCTTCGAGCGAAGCCCCGCTCACGACCCGCGCTCACGTCCGAGGCGGAGACGACGTCGGAGATGCCAGGCAGCGCCTGGACCGCGGTGCGGCTCACCTCGACGGCATCTTCCAACCTCACCTTGCGCGCCTTCAGTCGCGACTGACGCAGATACAGGTGCGGCGTGCTGAAGGCCTCCACCCAGTCCTCGGGTCCGAACGCGCGGTCCAGCGCCGCGTCCACCGCGTGCGTCACGAGCGCACCTGGCATCCGCTGCTCGGCTCGCGAGGGCGCGGGCGCCATCCCGTGGTCCGCGCTCATGGCCACCAGCACCCGAGACAATCCGAGCTCCCGCTCCAGCGTCGCCAGGAACGCGGCCAGCGCCCTGTCCATTCGGAGAATCATGTCCGCCGTCTCGTGACTCTCCGGACCGAAGGCGTGGCTCACCACATCAACACTCGACATGCCGATGGCCAGCAGGTCCCTCGCACCAGGACGCTTCCCCAGCGCTTCGGCGCGCAGGCCCGCCAGGGCGAACTCGAACAGCTTCTCCGCGCCCAGCGGGGTGTAGAGGAAGGCGTCCTCCGTGGAGAGGGGATGCGGAAACGTCCGCCCCAGGTCCTCGGGTGGACGCTCGCGCGCATCGTCATCGGGCCCCAGCGCGCCGTACGCCCCGGGCTCCGCGCCTCGTGCCCAGACTCCACCCTTCTGGGAGACCTGGGCCTGATTCCAGGTGGAGACCCAGGATGGCAGTTGCTCCGCGTGGTGACGGCTCGTCGTGAAGCCCTTCGTGCCCCACCAGTACGCCTGTCCCCGGTGGCCTCCGAGCATGATGGCGGCGCGGTCCTTCAACGAGACGGACAGCACGCGCGACGAGGCCCCATGCGTCGCGAGCAACCGGTCTCCCAACGTCGGCACCAGCAGTCGCCGGGGTGACACGCCCTTTCCCTTCGGGTCATCCAGCGGTGGGCTCGCGGCGTCCTTTACACAGCTCACCTCCGCGCCGGACTCCCGCTCGTACCACTCGTTGGAGATGATTCCGTGCGCGCCGGGCAGGGCCCCCGTCGCGAGCGTGGCGTGTCCTGGACACGTCTTCGTCGTCGCATAGGGATAGCGCGCGGAGTCGAAGACGGTGCCGCCCTCCAGCAGCCTGCGGAAACCTCCCGGCCCCATCCGATGGCGCCACCGCTCCAGGTCGTCGTAGCGCAATCCGTCGAACACCAGGAACACCACCAACGACGGACGCGCCTCTTCCACGGCGGACGCCTGGGCCCGCGAGAAGCCTCGGACTGGAGCCACCGTGCGCGACCCCACCTTGCCCGAGGACACCTCCGGCTCACGTGCCTCGCTCGGGCGCGAGCCCAGCACCACCCATAGACAGCCCAGCGACACGAGCGTCCGACTCCATGAACCCGTCATGATTCCACCTCCGACACCGCGCACCTCGCGATGTGGAGGGCATCCTGCGAGCGCTCCGCGCCATCAATCCAATGGATAGACTGGATGGAGCCGATAGAATGGTTCGATGGATCTGGACCCTCGCTATCTCGAGACCTTCCTGACGGTGAGCCGCGAGCGGGGCTTCAGTCGCGCGGCGACGGTGCTGCACCGGACGCAGCCGGCGGTGAGCTACCAGATTCATCAACTGGAGCAGCAGTTGGGCACCGTGCTCTTCGACCGCACGACGCGGCGACTCACGCTGACCGACGCGGGCACGAAGCTGCATGCCCTCTGTGAGCGCTTCTTCGACGAGTTCGGTCGACTCGCGCGCACGTTCAAGGAAGGCGACACCCAGCCAGCACCGCTGCGCATCGCCTCGGTGAGCGGCTTCGGACGCTATGTGCTCTATCCCCTCCTCTCCCGTGAGCGGGCCTCCGCGCCGTACTCCCTGCGCTTCCCCACGGCGGACCAGGTCTTCTCATCCCTGGAGGACGGTGTCTGTGACGTGGGCTTCGTCTACCTGCCCCACGTATCGAGCCGCCTGCTGACCGCGCCCGTGTGGCGCGAGGAGCTGGTGCTCGTCGGTCCGCCCCAGGCACGGGGACGCGCGTTCCCGTCGCTCGCGGCCTTCGAGGACCTGGCCTTCATCACGTATGACGAGTGTGAGTACGTCTTCGGCAAGTGGTTCGAGGGCCACTACGGACGACAGCCCCGCTCCGTGCGGGGCACGTACCACTTCGAGGAGCTGGAGGAGGTGCTGGGCACGGTGGCCGCCGGCCACGGCTGGTCCATCCTCCCCGACCACTGCGTCGCCCAGGCCGCCCGTCAGGGCACCGTCGTCGTGCCCCAGGCCCCGAGCCGCCAGCAGGTCGTCAACCTCATCTACTCCGTGCAGCGGGCGAGCGCCCCGGAGAACCCCGCGGCGCTCCGCCTCATCGAGTCCCTGCGCACCGCCAGCGAGCAGCGTGGACTCACCGCGCCCAAGACACGCCGGACCAAGGCCCGGCGCAAGGCGCGGTAGGCGCCTCGGAGGAACGGAGCGGGCTCCCGCGAGCGCGCCACAGGGCAATCATCCTTTTGGGCACCCCGTGCTCCCTGGCTACGATTGGGCGCAGGAGCCCTCCATGACCACCGCCACCCCTCTTCACTCCGAGCCAGGGCCCGTCGCGCCAGTGCCAGCGGCGCCCGTCCCCGCCCCTCCGGTGCCCGAGTCTTGGAGCCCCGCGAAGCGCATCGCGTTCCGCTTCGTCTGCGCCTTCGTCCTCATCTACTGCTTCGCCTTCCCGTTGGACGCGCTGCCCATCATCGGCAGGCCCCTGGCCACGGCCATCTCGGGCTTCTGGCAGGTCGTCGTGCCCTGGGTCGCCCGACATGTGGTCGGCTACGAGCAGGAGCTCTCCATCGCCACGTCCGGCAGCGGAGACAAGGCCATCGACTACGCACAGACGGCCCTCTGCCTGGTGCTCGCCTTCATCGCGGCGAGCGTGTGGTCCGTCATCGACCGGCGTCGCACCCGGTACGTGAAGGCCCACGACTTCCTGCGCGTCTACGTCCGCTACATGCTGGCCCTCGCCATGCTGTCCTATGGCTTCGCCAAGGTCTTCAAGTCCCAATTCCCCTTCCCCACCGTGGACCGACTCACGCAACCCCTGGGCGAGTTCTCTCCCATGGGGCTGCTGTGGACCTTCATGGGCTTCTCCCCGGGCTACAACCTCTTCACCGGAGGAGCGGAGGTGCTGGGAGGCCTGCTGCTCCTCTTCCGACGCACCACCACGCTCGGCTCACTGGTGGTCGTCGGCGTCATGTCCAACGTAGTAGCGCTGAACTTCTTCTACGACGTCCCCGTCAAGCTCTACTCCACGCTGCTCCTGCTGTACGCCGTCTTCCTGCTGCTGCCCGACCTCCGACGCCTGGCCGACGTCTTCGTCTTCAACCGCGCCGCCCAGCCCGCAGTGCTCGACACGCCCTTCGCCTTCTCCTCCCGCGTCACCTGGGCGCTGCGAGGCGTGAAGCTCCTCTTCATCGGCTGGATGCTCTACTCCAACGCCAGCCGGACCCTGGAGGGCCACATGAAGTGGGGAGATGGCGCGCCACTGCCGCCGCTCTACGGCCTCTATGAGGTCGAGTCCTTCACGAAGGATGGACAGGTGCTGCCCCCGCTCCTGGGCGACACCTCGCGCTGGCGCAGCCTCGCCATCGGCCGCTTCCGGATGACCCTCCGGAAGATGGACGACTCCACACAGCGCTACCAGGTGTCGGGCAGCCCGGAGACCCGGACGCTCGTCCTCGCCGAAGGCCGGGGCGAGGACGCGAAGAAGACGACCTTCACCCTGGAGCAGCCAGACCCGGAGCACCTGGTCATCCAGGGCACCTTCGAGGGCGCCGCCCTCCACGTCCGCGTGCGCAAGGTGGACACCTCCCAGCTCCAGCTCCTCAACCGAGGCTTCAACTGGGTCCAGGAAGTTCCGTTCAATCGCTGAAGCGGCTACTCGGAAACCACCGTATCCGGGTGGCAGATACCCGCGAGGGCCGCGGCGGTCGTCGGCAGCGGCTCCACGTAGCGTCCCTCGCCGAACCCCAGCGCCCAGAAGCGCGGTCGCACCTCCTCGCGCGCCAGCAACCGCAGCAGCAGGAACTTCGCCTCGTCCTGCCCGTCGAAGGCCATGGGGAAGGTGTTGTGGTGCATGGCCACGGACGTGGAGGAGTTCAGCACCTTGTGCGCATCCAGGGCCTCGCGCGGCCCCATGTGCACCTTGTGGATGATGCGCGGACGGAACGCGCCAATCGGCAGCACCGACAGCCGCATGGGCCCGAAGCGCGCGGCCATCATCGAGAAGTGCGGACCGAAGCCCGTGTCCCCCGCGAAGAGCACCGGCCCTCCCGTGGTGGAGACGACGTAGCCCGCCCACAGCGTCTCGGACAGGTCCGTGAGGCCCCGGTTGGAGCGGTGCTGCGCGGGCACCGCCGTCACCTTCACCTCCGGCGTCACATCCGTGGACTGCCACCAGTCCAGCTCCTCCACGTTCCGGAAGCCCTCGCCCTTCAGCAGCGCCTTGTTGCCCAGGCCGACGATGAAGCGCGGATGGTGCGCCTCCTCCAGCCGGCGCAGCGTGGGCAAATCCATGTGGTCATAGTGGTTGTGACTCACCACCACCACGTGGATGGGCGGCAGGTCCTCGAAGCGGATGCCCGGCGGATGCACGCGCTTGGGCCCCACCCAGGGCACCGGGCTGGGCCGGTCCGAGTAGATGGGGTCCGTCAGCACATTCACCCCGTCCGCCTGGAGGAGCACGGTGGCGTGGTTGATGAGCGTCACCCTCAGCCGGCCCGGCCCCACCCGCGCCGGAGGAGGCCTGCCCGGCGTCAGCTCCTCGTACTCCCGCCACTCTCCGCGAGGCTCCTTCAGCGCCGCCTCCACCAGCTCCGTCGTCTTCAGCTCCGGCGCGTCCCCGAGGTTGTGGAACTTCTCGCCATCGAAGTGCGCGAGCGGCGGCCCCTGGTGACTCGGGCCCGCGAAGAGACAGCCACCGAGGAGCGGTGCGCACAGCAACAGGAACAGAACCGTCGAGGTGGGGGACTGGCGGTCCAGGGGCATGGGCACGACACTCCATCGAAGCGACCGAGCCCTCCGGCCAGGGCGCGCTGGGGACCCATCGTAACGGCCGGCGTGACGACGCGCAGGCCTCTTCAAGGGGAAGTGGCGACCTGGGGCTTCTCCAGCACGGGCGCGGCCTTGAGCGTGTGCTCGCGCAGCCACGCCACCGTGTCGCGCAGCGTCTCGTCCAGGGGACGGAACGACGCGCCCAGCTCCCGCCGCGCCTTCGTCGAATCCACGCTCAGCTTCGCGTGCATGACGCGCACACCCTCCACCGTCAGCGACGTCTGGCCCCCCGTCAGGCGGGCCCACGTCTGCCCCAACGCGCCCAGCACCACCGCCAGCCCATGCGGCAGCGTCCGGCGCGGCCCCTTCACCCCCGTCACCCGCTCGAGCGCCTGGGAGAGCGTCACGAGGTCCACGAATTCACCGCCCACCAGATACCGCTCGCCCGCACGGCCCTTCTGTGCCGCCACCACCGTGGCCTCGGCCACGTCGCGCGCATCCACCAGCGACGAGCCGCCGTCGAGCAGCGCCGGCATCTTCCCCGCGAGGAAATCCAGCACGAACTGGCCCGAGCCCGTGGGGCCCGCGTCCCCCGGCCCGAACATCCACCCCGGCAGGATGTAGACCACCTCCAGGCCCGAGCGCGCGCTGAAGGCATTCAGCTCCCGCTCCGACTCCACCTTGCTCTTGAAGTACAGGTTCGAGGAGGCGACGGGTGCGGGCGGCGTCTGCTCGTCTCCGGCCGAGCCGTCCGGCTTCGTCCCCACCGTCCCCGAGGAGCTGATGTCCAGGAAGCGCTTCACCCCGCGCCGGTGCGCCTCCTCGGCAAGCTCCACCGTGGCCTTCACGTTGATGGCATACAGCTTCGGCCAGTGGTCGCCGGGCGCGTAGTATTCACGGAAGTAGGCCGCCGTGTGGATGACCACGTCACAGCCCTCCAACGCGGCCGCGAAGCCCTTCACGTCCAGCATGTCCCCTTCCACCACCTCCACGCCCGCAAGGCCCCCCAGCACCTGGCGCGCCTTCGACGGCGAGCGGGCCAGCGCCCGCACCGTGTGCCCTCCCGCCACCAGCGCCCGCACCACGTTGTTACCCAACAGGCCCGTGCTACCCGTCACGAATGCGCGCATCCCGCGTCTCCCAGTCTATATGAGCACTGTTCAGATAAGAAGCAATCTCAGCAGTGTCAAGATGAACGACATCCCAGGAAGGGGGCAGGGGCGATGACGACTCGGGTCGGGAAGAAACCGGCGGCGCCGCGAAAGCGCGCCTACCACCACGGAGATTTGCGCCAGGCCCTGGTGGACGCGACGCTGAAGCTCATCGCGACGGAGGACGTGGGTGCGGTGTCCCTGCGCGAGGTCGCCCGGCGGGCCGGTGTGACGGCGGCGGCGCCCTACCACCACTTCCGGGACAAGGATGCGCTCCTGGCGGCGGTGGCGGAAGAGGGCTACCGGGCGCTCAACCAGCGGATGGACGAGTCGCTGTCCAGCATCCGAGCCCCCCGGACGGACAACCAGCTGCGGGCGCTCGCCCGGTGCTACGTGCGCTTCGCCGTGGAGCACCCCGCGCACTACCGCGTCATGTTCCGGCAGGAGTGGGGGGACGAGGAGAAGTACGCGAGCCTCCACGCGGAGGGCATGCGCGCCTACGGGCGGCTCCAGGAGCTGGCGAAGGAGACCACGGGCGGCAAGGTGGACATGGACACGCTCGCGTTCACCGTCTGGGCCTGGGTGCACGGCCTCGCCTCGCTGTGGAATGAGGGGCCCCTGCGCAAGAAGACCCGGAGCGACTCCATTGAACCCCTGCTGGAGCGCTCCGTGGAGCTGTTCGTCGGGTGGGTGATGGCGAAGTAGGCCCCGTCACGCCACGACGGCGTGGAGGATTCTCTCGAACATCCACGGGCTTCGCCCCAGCAGCCGGACGATGGGGCGTCGCAACCCGGGCCTTCGCGCCAGCATGAGCAGCGCGCGCGTGGCCCAGGCGTACTTGCGGAACACCTGCTGGAAGCGCTGCTCGTAGGGGCGCAGCACCTGGCGCGTCGCCCCCTTCGTCAGCGCGTCCGGCAGCAGCGTCCCCAGCGACTCCGCGCACGCGAAGGCCAGTGACAGGCCCTCGCCCGTCAGCGCGTCCACGTAGCCCGCCGCGTCGCCCACCAGCGCGAAGCGGTCCGCCACGCGCACCCGCGCCACCCTCGCCAGCGGCCCCGCGCCGCGCACCTGCGAGTCAGGCGCCGCGACGAGCAGTCGCTCCTGGAGCCGAGGGAAGCGCGCGAGCAGCGTGTCGAAGCCCACGCGCCCCTCCACGCCACCGTCTTCCCACAGGAAGGCCAGCCCCACGCGGCGCGCTCCGGCGGGCGTCACATACGCCTCCACGCCGTCCGAGAAGTGAACCTCCACGTAGGGCGTCCACGGCGCCAGTTGGAAGTGCCTGCGCAACCCGAAGCGCCGAGGCCCCTCCGTGGCCACCTCCAGCCCCTCCGCGCGCCGCAGCGGCGAGCCCAGCCCGTCCGCCGCCACCAGCATCCGCGCCTCCACGGGCCCGTCCGCCGTCTCCAGCGTCACCCCGTCCGCGCCGCGCCGATGCGACAGCACCTGCGTGCGCTCGCGCAGCTCCACGCCCACGTCCCGGGCCCGCGCCACCAGCGCCGACGCGAGCGCCACCCGCCGCACCCCCAACCCGCCCGGCCCCGGCAGGAGCCCCTCCGCCATGCTGCCATCCTCCTGCACGTAGCGGATGCCCACGAAGGGCGAGCACTCCGCGCGGTCCAGGTGCGCCAGCGCGCCCAGGCGCGCCAGCGCCGCGAGCCCCGAGGGCATCAGCCCCTCGCCGCACGCCTTGTCCGCGGGCAGCGTCGCGCGCTCCAGGACGACGGTGTTCAGCCCGCGCACCGTGGTGTGGATGGCCACCGCCAGTCCCGCGGGCCCGCCCCCCACCACGGCCACGTCATACCGTCTCACGTCTCGTGCTCCGCCCGCGCCATGGCCAGCGCGCTGCGCGCCATCTCCACCGCCATGCCCACCATGCCCACCTTCTTCGGCGGCGACAGCTCTCCGGACAGGTAGCGACGCAGCGCCTCGCCCCGGCGCAGCTTCCCGCTCGACGTCCGGGGCAGCGTCCCCGCCTCCAAGAGCTTCACCGTGTGCGGCCGAACCCCCGTCGCCTCCACCACCGCCGCGCGGATGCGCTCCTCCACGTCTGCTTCCGCCGCGTCGCCACCGCGTTCCGCGAGGATGAGCAGCGCCTCGTCCTGGCCTCCCTCGGGCGTGAAGCCCAGGGCCACCGCGCACCCCGTGCGCACGCCCTCCACGGACTGGAGCGGCTCCTCGAACGCCTGCGGCGCGTGGTTGGCGCCCCGGATGATGACCACGTCCTTCGCGCGGCCCGTCAGGTACAGCTCGCCGTCCGCGATGAAGCCCAGGTCTCCGGTGTCCAGCCAGCCATCCAGCGTCAGCGCGCGCCGCGTGGCGAGCGCGTCACCGAAGTAGCTCGTCATCAGCGACGGGCCTCGCGTGAAGACCCGGCCCACGCGCCGGTCCGGCTGCACCGCGCCCTGCTCGTCGCGCACCTCCACCTCGAAGCCGGCCACCGGCGCGCCCACGCTCACCAGCATCCGCGCGCCCGCCTCCGCCCGCCCCTCGCTCGCCAGCACCGTCGGGTCCACGCCGAGCGAGCGAGGCCCCCGGCCCTCCGGAGGGAAGGTCACCGCGAGCGACGCTTCCGACAGCCCATACACCGGACGCAGCGCCCGCGCGGAGAAGCCCCAGCGCTCGAAGCGCTCGACGAACCGCTGCAACGTCTCCGCCGACACCGGCTCCGCGCCGTTGAGCGCGTGTTTCCACGACGACAGGTCCACGCCCTCCATCTCCGCGTCCTTCACCCGCTTCAGGCACAGGCCATAGGCGAAGTTCGGCGCGGGCGAGATGAAGCCCCGGTGCCGCGACAGCGCGCGCAGCCACAGCGCGGGCCTCGCCAGGAAGACCTCCGGAGGAATCAGCACCAGGTGCCCAGGATAGTGCAGCGCGGACAGCAGACAGCCGATGAGTCCCATGTCGTGGTACAGCGGCAGCCAGCTGACGCCCACGCGCGGCGTCTCGGGTGACGACAGGGGCATCGCCACCTCCAGCGCCATCACCTGCGACAGCAGCGCTCCGTGCGTCAGCGCCACCGGCTTCGGGTCCACCGTGGAGCCGGAGGAGAACTGGATGAGGCCCAGCGCCTCAGACGCCACCGCCACCTCGCGCACCTCGTCCCCTCGCGACACGTCGTCCACCGTGTGACAGCCCAGGCGCGGGCGGGACTTCTCCACGCTCGGACCCAGGAGCAGCCGCACGCGAGAGTCCGTCAGGACGAGGCTCGCCTCCGTCACCTGGAGCATCCGCGCCGTGGCCCGGTGGTACTCATCCAGGCGCCCCAGCCGGACGGGCGGATACAGCGGCACCGGCACCGCGCCCGCGAGCAGCGTCCCGAAGAAGGCATCCATGAAGCCCGGCGAGGTGGGCAGGAGCAACGCCACCCGCTCCCCCTCGCGCACCCCCAGCCGCGCCAGCCCCGCCGCCGTGCGCCGCGCGCGGCGGTACACCTCCGCCCAGGACAGCGACTCCTCGCGCTCGGCCGCGTCGACGAACGTCAACTGGAAGGGCGTCCGGCTGGCCGCCGAGAGCATCGCGTTCACCGTGGGGAACCGCACCTTCGGCAACGTCGGACCTCTCACGAGCGGACCTCCGTCGGCGTGCGCGCCGTCGTGGCGACGCGGCGCTCCACCAGCTTCGCCAGGTCCGCCACCGTGCGCACCCCCTGCGCGTCCTCCTCCGACAAGCGGATGCGGAAGCGGTTCTCCAACCCCACCGCCAGCACCGTCAGCCCCAGGCTGTCGAGTTGCAAGTCCCGAACGAGGTCGTGCTGGGGCTCCACCACGCCCTTCCACTCCAGCTCATCGGCGGCGATGCGACGAATCTCCGCCAGGACTTCCAGTTCGAGCTCAGCCACGGGGCACCTCGGGAAGGAAACGGGGGCGGTGGGAGAAGGCGCGCGCATACGCGTCCCCCAGCGCCGCTTCCTCCGCGCGGATGCGCACGGAGAGCAGCACCAGGTTTCCCACCGAAAAGAACACGGCCGTCCACCACGCGCCGTGGATGAGCGGCACACACGCCAGCTCCAGCACCACCGCGACGTAGTTGGGGTGACGCAGGAAGCGATACGGCCCGCCCACCACCGGCGGCAGGTCCGGCACGACGATGATGCGAGAGTTCCAGCGCGGGCCCAGCGTGGAGATGGCCCAGTAGCGCAGCCCCTGCGCCACCACCGCGCCGCCCAGCGCCGCCCCGCTCCAGCCCCCCAGGAAGGGCCGGTGCAGAAGGAACACCTCCGCCACGCACGCCGCGAGGAAGAGCGAGTGGAACACCACCATGAAGCGGTAATGGCGCTGTCCCGTCTCCACCCCGCCCCGAGCGAAGGCCCACGCGGCGTTGCGCTTGGAGAGCACCAGCTCCACCAGCCGCTCCACCCCGAGCAGGCCCATGTACCCCAGGAAGACGGCCTGTGTGGCGGTCACCATCGCAAGAGCACCATCTCCGCGCAGAAGCCCGGGCCCATGGCCATCATCAGTCCGTACTCTCCGGGCTTCGCCGTCACCTTCTCCAGCGTCTCCCCCAGCACGAACAACACTGACGCCGAGGACAGATTCCCCACTTCGCGCAAAGACGCCCACGAGCGCGCCAGCGCGTCCTTGTCCAGCTCCAGCGCCTCCTCGAAGGACTCCAGCACCTTGGGCCCGCCGGTGTGCGCCACCCAGTGACGGATGTCACCGCGCTTCAAACCCTGGGACGCGAGGAAGCCGTCCACGTTGCCCTGGATGTGGTCCTTCACCAGCTGGGGCACCTTCGCGGACAGGACCACCTTGAAGCCGGAGTCGACGACGTCCCAGCCCATGATGCGCTCGGAGTCCGGATAGAACACCGAGCGCGACGCCACCACCCGGGGTCCCTTCGCGCCTGGCGCCTGGGCGCCCCTCAGCACCGCGCACGCCGCGCCGTCGCCGAAGAGGCCGGAGGCGATGATGTTGGGGATGGACAGGTCCTCGCGCTGCAGCGTCAGCGAGCACAGCTCCGCGGAGACGACGAGCGCGGTGTGCGTGGGGAAGGCGCGCAGGTAGTCCGCCGCCCGCGCCATGCCCGCCGCGCCCGCGACACAGCCGAGCCCGAAGATGGGCGTGCGCTTGAAGTCCTCGCGGAAGCGCAGCCGGTTGGCCAGCCGGGCCTCGATGCTGGGCGTGGCGATGCCCGTCACCGTGACGAAGAAGACGTGGTCCACGTCGGCCGGCGCCAACCCCGCATCATCCAGCGCCTGTCGCACCACGACTTCGCTGAGCGCCGTGGCCTCGCGAATCCAGGCGTCATTGCGCTGCTGGAAGGTGACCAGGGCCGGATACGCGTCGATGGGCAACGCCAGGTAGCGGCCTCCCACCTGCACGGCGCGGTGCAGGTCCTCCAGCCGCTCCAGGTTGAAGTGCCGTTTGGCCCACAGCTCCCGGAAGGCCGCGATGAGCTGCTCCTGCGAGGCGTAATGAGGCGGGAGTGCGCGCCCCACCGAGCGGATGAAGGGCGCGCTGCTGTCCTGGCCGGATGCGCTGTACATGAAGGTCTCGGGTCCGTGCGGCGGTCAGGAGGACACGCTTAGCTGGAACTCGGGACAGACGCGATATGCCTCGCACCCACTTGAACGAGTCCTGACGCCTCGCTCGCCTCGTAATGTCGCGCGGTCGACGGCGAATTCCTCCCCAGGGAAGGGGAGGCTGGACTCCCTGTCACACCCCGGACAGCACCTCCCCGCCCGCAACCTTGGACATGCCTTGGGCAAGGGCTAGCGTGGGCGAGGATGCGTCCACTGCATGTCGTTCTCTGTTCGCTGCTGCTCGGAGCCACCGCGTGTGGCCACTCCGCCCGCATTCCCTCGCTGCCCGCGAGCCATGGGCACCTGTCGCGCGCCATGGCCCACTACCTGGACCCGCGGACCGAGGACTCCAGGCTCTTCGGATCCGTCGTCAGCCCGCCCGGAGACTCCGCGCCGACCACCGAGGTGGAGCCCGAGCAGGCCCCCAGTGTCTTCGCGGAAGCGGTCCAGAAATTGTCGGGCACGCTCACCCAGGAGCAGTTCCGCCAGGCCTCCGCGGGCATCGGCGCCGCGTGCAGGGCAGGCTTGAAGGAAGCGTGCGACTACCTCCGCACGCGGTTCCAGCCACCCAAGCGCATCGCGGGCCAGGCACCTGTGGTTCCGCTGGAAGCCCGCCTCAACAAGGGGGTGGCCATCGTCGTCCTCACCGCCCTCCTGGGGGCGGACGGGCAGGTCCGGAACATCCGAGTGGTGGAGTCCGCGCCGTATGGAGTCACGGAGGCCCTGGTCGCCTCGGTGCGGACGATGCGGTACAAGCCGGCGAATCTGGCGGGACACCCGGTCGAGACGGAGTACGTCTTCCAATTCAACACGATGCTCAGCGACGTGGAGCTCACGGCCCAGGAGGAGCTGGACTGGGCGCGGACTCGGACCGAGCAGTTTCCGACCAGCCCCGCGGCCTGGGCGCATCTGGCCCGGGTGCTCGCACGGGACAATCCAAAAGACGCCACGTACGAGAAGGCGCTGCGCCAGTTGAACCGCCTGTCGCCCAGGTACTGGTGGGCCGCGACGGAGTTGGCGTGGCTGCATGTCCAGGCCGGCCGTTACGTCGAGGCCGAGCCCCTGACGCACACGGCGAAAGAGACCGCGTCCCACAATTCCTATGTGCTGGAGACAGCGGCTCGGGTGGCCTACCACCGAGGCCGCTGCGAGGACGCGCTGCGCGAGCAGCAGCAGGCCATCGCGAAGCTTCCGGCCGAGTGGCCCAAGGAGGAGCAGGAGCGCTTCCAGCGTGCGCTGACCGAGTACCAGCGCCAGTGCCCCTCAGGGACGCCCGCGCCGACACCTCAGCGGGCACCTGCTCCCCAGGATTCAGCGCCCCAGCAGCACACCTCCGCCCAGGGCTCCTGACTCGACTCGGGCTCGCGTGGCCTCGGCCTCGCGGGGCGAGGCTCACGCCCCGGCGATGACGTTTCGTCCAAAGCCTCCAGCTCGATGCGATGCCGCGACGCACGCGCTCCCGGCGACGTGGCCTTTGTCCGGGGGCACCAGCTCGACGCGGGGCCACGACGCGCGCCCCAGCGAGGCGGCCTTCGTCCGGGGAGCCCGGCTCGATGAGAGGCCTCGACGCGCGCCCCAGCGAGGCGACCTTCGTCCGGGGGCGCGGCTCGACGAGAGGCCGCGACGCGCGCGGCCCCAGCGGTGACGTCTCAAGCCAGGTCAGGTTTCGCTCAGGCCAGGAGCCGCCACACCGCGCTCACCGCACGGAGTCACGGCGCACCACGACTGCCCGCCGAAGCGCCTGCCTCGGACGTGCACCGAGCGCAAGCAACGCCAGCACCAGCGCCATCCAGCCAGGTCCGCTCGGCGCCGCGCTACAGCCCCCTTCGTCCTCGGGGTCCTCGGGCTCGGGCGTCACGTCGACACACGGCGCACCCGCGGGGTCCGCCGTGAGGCAGAGCGTCCCGTAGCGGCCCACGCCCTCGTGGCGACCATCCACCACCGCGATGATGACCTCGCTCGCATCCGACGCGTCCACCTTCGCGGACAGCGCGCCCGTCCCCTCCGCGCGTGACACGCGGAGCACCGATGTATCCGTCACCGCCGCCACCAGCAGGTGCAGCTTCGCGGGGTCCTCACCGGCCTTGAGCACATACGTGGCCAGCACCTCCGCGGAGCCACCCGGGACCGTGAAGTAGCGCGTCGACGCGGTCGTCACCCGGACATCCGCCTCCTCGGTGGGCAACGTCCGGGCCGACGGCGCGAGCCCGTCATACCCGCCCCCTCGCGCATAGCCCTGCTCGACGCGCGCCCGCGCGCCGGTGGAGAGGTTCCACTGCGAGAACTCGGCGAAGGCCGTGTCAAAGTCCGCGCCCCACTCGCGACGCAGCACCGTGTCCAACAAGATGGCCCAGGGCGCCGTCGGCGCGACGAGGCTCTCCTGCCACATCGCCAGGATGACCCTGTCACCGAAGCGCTCACCCAGGTACTGGAAGAACACCCCCGCGCCATAGCTGAACGACGCGGCCGGCCCCGTCGGGTCCAACACGAGGCTGCGGTCCGTCCGGGACAGATACGACGACGTGAACTGCTCCAGGTCATCGAGCGTCGCGTCGAAGCGCTCGCTGGCCCACACCGCCGTGCCCTCCGACGCCACGCTGCCCAGCCCCGGTCGATAGGCCGCCTGCACCGCGTGGAAGAACTCGTGGCTGGCCAGGATGCTCACCGCCTCCTCGAAGGAGGGGTAGTCGTACCCCGCGAAGTCGTTCTCCTGGAGCATGTGCCCCGCGCACTTCTGGTCCACGCTCTCGCAGCCATCCAGCCGGAACGCGCCATCCGCCCGGCCCGCGAAGTCCACGAGGTACACGTCGAACAGCCCATCACCGCCGTTGTCCGCCCCCACCGACGCATCGTCGCGCGGCAGGAGGAACCCCAGCCCGACATAGAAATCCGCGACGCGCTCATAGGCCCGCCCGACGACGTCCACCGCGTCGGGCACGCCATTGCCATCCGCGTCCCCCGGCGGCACCGCGTTGAGCCCGACGCGCGAGAAGTGGACCCGGAAGCGCCCCCCCGGGGACACCGCCGACTCCACCTGCTCGTCCACGCCGAAGCTCGGCGGTACCGCCTGGGGTGAGGTGGGGCGCGCTCCAGCCTGCTGCCCCGCTCGCGACCCGGCGAACGTCTCCGGAAGCTCATGCGGCTCCCTCGATGCCTGCACGGGGCCACAACCCAGGGGAAGAAGCAGGAGCCACGCCCCGAGCCTCATGGCAGGAACGCCCACTTGATGCGGATGGAGCCAGAGCCGCTCGGCTGCGGCACCGAGTGCGTCTCGTTGCAGACCTGCTGCGCCGCAGGCTCGTAGTACCCCGTCACCTCCAGCTTCACGTGACGGCCGTCCGCCAGCCGGACGATGAAGATGCGACCCGTCATCTCCACGCAGCTCTGGTACGTCCAGAAGCCACCCAGGAGCGTCGCGGGCCCGCCCAGACCGGAGTCGTCGGGGATGAGCGTGCAGGTGGAATCAAACCACGCCTCCGTCTTGAACTCCCCGGCCGCGCTCTTCGACGTCACCGAGGCGAACGTCGTGCCCTCGGGCGTGTTCGCCACCGAGACGCAGGACGGCCCGGACGTGCCGCTGTTGACGCGCATCGTGTAGCGACGCACCGCCAGGTCCCACTCCGTCGACGCGAGCGCCGCCTGGTCACTCACCTGCACCTGCGTCAGCCCCGTCGGCGTGAAGCGCAGGTACGTATAGGACATCGTCGGCGTCAGGCCACCCGCGCGCGAGTCCACGAAGGTGTGGAACTCACCGGCCGTCGTCCCCTCCTCGCGAACCTCACCCGTGGAGACCGCCGTCAGCAGCGTCAGCCGGTCGATGGTCTGCTCGGTGCAGGTCACCTGGCTTGCTTCACAGACCTCCGGCTCGGGCTCCACCTTCGGGTCGTCCTCGCCGCAGCCCGCAAGCAACGCCAGCGACATCCCCACGGCCACGAGGACCCACAACCCCTGCTGTCCGGCGCGCCTCGGCAACGCCTGCTCGTTATCGCTCATCATTCCCTGATTCCTCTCCCTGTGCGGACTGCGTGACGTGACTCCCAGAGCACGCGACTCCGGGTTTTCTTGTCGAGGGCCCCGCCGCGCTCTCCGACGCTCAGGCACCACTTCCACGCTTCCGCGAAGCACTGCCCACTCGACAGGACGATAGCCTACTTGATAACGATTCTCATTTTCAATATTAAAGATTGAACACCGAAACCCCGACGGAGAGAGCCATGCCGGAGATGCCCGCGGTCCTCGCGAACACGTTGATGCCCTGGTTCGCGAAGCCCTCGCACGTCGCCCGGGTGGAGACGCTGGCGCCCCGGTTGCGGCGGGTGCGCTTCGAGGGAGAGTCCCTGCGCGGCGTCGTCCACGAGCCCGGGCAGGAGGTGGAGTTCCGCGTCAACGCGACGGCGTTCCGCCACTACACGCCGTCGATGATGGACCCGGTGACAGGGACAATGGAGGTCGTCTTCTTCCTACATGGGCAGGGGCCCGGCAGCGCGTGGGCCGCGGCGCTCCAGCCGGGAGACACGGCGGACATCCTCGGGCCCGGAGGCCGGCTCGGCGTGGACGAGGAGGCCCCCGCGCACGTGTTCCTGGGCGACGAGACGTGTCTGGGGTTGTTCCAGGCGATGATTCGCGCCCTGCCCTCACCGCTGCGGCTGCTGGGCGCCATCGAGGTGGAGCCCGGAGCGGAGGACTGGCTGGAGCGGGTGGGCGTGCCCCTGACGGCCGTCGCGCGCGAGCACGGACAGCCGCGAGGCGAGGCGCTGCGAGTGTGGCTTGGGCGCAACGTGCTTCCGGGCGCGACGTGTTACCTGGCCGGGCACGCGGGCTCCATCGTCACGCTGCGCAAGGAACTGCTGGAGCGGCACGGCGTCTCGCGCCGCTCGGTGCGAAGCAAGGCCTACTGGGCGGACGGCAAGCGCGGGCTGTGAGGCACGCGGCTCACTCGAAGCGGTAGCCCTTGGGCACCACGACGATGCCGCTCTCGGTGACGGTGAAGCCGCGCGCCCTGTCGGCCTCCAGGTCGTAGCCCACCTTCGCGTTGGGAGGCACTCGCACGCCCTTGTCGATGATGGCGTTCTTCACCTGCGCGTGCCGGCCGATGTCCACCTCGTCGAAGATGACCGAGCGCTGCACGCTCGCGTAGCTGTTCACCCGCGCGCGGCGGAAGAGGATGCTCTCGCGCACCACGCCGCCGGAGATGATGCAGCCGCCGGCCACCATGGAGTTGAGCGCGCGCCCCACCCTGTCCCCGGCCTCGTGGACGAACTTGGCGGGCGGGCTGTACTCGCTGGCGGAGCGCAGCGGCCACTCGGCGTTGAAGATGTCGAACTCCGGGTTCACCGACACCAGGTCCATGGACGCCTCGTGGTACGCGTCCAGCGTTCCCACGTCCCGCCAGTAGGTGTTGGGCGCCGTCTGGCCGGGGATGGGGTTCTTGGCGAAGTCGTAGGCCTGGATGTGATAGCCGTCACGCAGCGCGCGCGGCAGCACGTCCTTGCCGAAGTCGTGCTGTGAGCCCTCCGTCTTCGCGTCCACTTCCAGCAGCTCCGCGAGCACCTTGCTGCGGAAGATGTAGTTGCCCATGCTGGCCAGCGCGGTGTCCGGCCGGCCGGGGATGGCCTTGGGGTCCTTGGGCTTCTCCTGGAACTCCGTCACCCGGCCCCGCTCGTCCACCTGCATGACGCCGAAGCGGTGCGCGTCCGCCAGGGGCGTGGGGTACGCGGCGATGGTGATGTCCGCGCGCTGGGACTCGTGCTGCTCCAGCATGTGCGCCACGTTCATCTTGTAGATGTGGTCGCCGGAGAAGATGGCCATGTGCTCGGGGCGGTGGTTCTCCACCAGATGCATGTTCTGGTAGATGGCGTCCGCGGTGCCCCGGTACCAGACGGGCCCCAGTTCCTCGTACAGGTACATCTGCGCGGGCACGAGGGTGATGAAGTAGTCCGACAGCAGCACCGAGCCGAAGCGCCAGCCGCGCTGGATGTGCTCCGTCAGCGACTGCGCCTTGAACTGCGTCAGGACGTAGATGGAGTAGATGCCGGAGTTGATGAAGTTGTTGAGCGCGAAATCGATGATGCGGTACTTCGAACCGAAGGGCACCGCTGGCTTCGAGCGCCTCAGCGTGAGCGGCGACAACCGAGTTCCCTGGCCTCCGGCCAGCACCATGCCGAGGATGCGCGTACCCATGCTGAGATGTCTCCCTGAGTGGCCCCCAGTATAGGGCTCCACGAAGGGTTGTCCGTTTTCACGGCGCGCGCCCCACCAGAAGTCCTCGTGCGTCAACGCGCGGGGCCACGAGGGCAGGTCCGACTCAGGTGGCGTCCTTCGAGGGACGGACGGAGAAGCCGTTCAGCAGCGAGCCGCCGGCCATGAGCGCGATGCCGAGGAACGACAGCCAGGGTCGCACCGGGAGTTGTTGCCGCGCACCCAGGATGACGGCGAGGCCCACGAAGCTGAGCACGAAGGGGACGTAGCCCTTGCGCGGCGCCCGCCGCAGCAGGAGCCCCAGGTGGACGCCCGAGAGCCCCAGCAGCACGGGGAAGAGCCACTCCACGGCGGGCGCGCTCGCCAGCCCGACGCTTCCGAACAGGCTGAGGTACGCGGCCCAGCACATGGCGCACTTGGGGAAGAACGCCATCAGGACACTCAAGAACACGGTGAGAACCGAGCGCGCCGTCGCACCGGACAGCGGGTGCTCCGCCTCCTCCCGCGGCCTGGACATGCGTCACCTCCAGCCCGTGAAGCGTTGCGGGAAAGACTGTCGAAGCAAGCGCTGGAGCACCTGCGTTCGACAGGGGTTGTCCTCCCTGCCTAGCCTGCGCCCCTGGCGGCCCGTGCCGAGGCACGGCGGACACATTCGCACTCACGGAGCATGACCATGCGGGGACAGTGGCTCAAGCAGCTGTGCGGAGGGCTGACCGTGATTGTCGGACTGGCGACGCAATCCCTTGCGGCAACTCCTTCCCAGACAACACCCGCGCGCGTGGGGCCCGTGCTGGTCAACGTGGAGGCCCGCGCCGGACAGGACCTGTCGGGTGCATGGCACTGGTCCGTGGACCCGTACCGAGACGGCCTCGCGGGCTTCCATGGCGCGGAGGCCGGCCCCGGGCACCGTCGCCATGACGACGTCGATGTCGATGCCGTCACGCGCGCGAATCCCCAGGCGCTCTACGAATACGACATGCGTCGCTCGCCGGTGGTCCACCTGCCCGCCTCGTGGATCTCCCACGACGAGACGATGCGCTACTACGACGGGCTCGTCTGGTACCAGCGGACCTTCACCGCGACCAAGGCTCCGGGCCAGCGAGCGTTCCTGCGCTTCGGCGCCGCGGACTACGTGGCGCGTGTGTATTTGAATGGCAAGTCCGTGGGGATTCACGAGGGCGGCTTCACGCCCTTCGCGTTCGAGGTGACCTCCTTGCTGCGCACGGGGGAGAACCAGGTGACGGTCGGCGTCGACTCCGTGCGCTCCGCCGACACCGTGCCGCCCACCGTCACCGACTGGGAGACCTATGGCGGCCTCACCCGACCCGTGCGACTGGTGCTGACGCCGACCACGTACATCGACGATGCGTGGGTGCGCCTGGGCGACGACGGCCGCCTCCGCGCGACGGTGCGGCTTCAGGGCACACGGCCCGGGGACACCGAGGTGCGGGTGCGCATCCCCGCGCTGTCCCTGACGTTGAAGGGACGCACCGGCGCGGATGGGAGCTGGACGGGCGATGCGGCGGAGCCCTCCGCCCTGAAGCGCTGGAGCCCAGAACAGCCCTCGCTCTACGAGGTGACGGTGGAGGCCGGCGAGGACCGGTTGGTGGACCGCATCGGCTTCCGGACGCTGGCAGTGAAGGGCCACGACATCCTGCTCAACGGCAAGCCTGTCTTCCTGCGCGGCATCAGCCTGCATGAAGAGGAGCTGGGCAAGAACCCCACCCGCGCCATGACTCCCGGGGCGGCGCGCGCGCTGCTCGGCGAGGTGAAGCACGGACTCCACGGCAACTTCGTGCGGCTGGCCCACTATCCGCACTCGGAGGTCATGACGCGCATGGCGGACGAGCTGGGGCTGCTCGTCTGGAGCGAGATTCCCGTCTACTGGCGCGTCAACTTCGCCCGGGGCGAGACGCTGGAGACCGCGCGGCGGATGCTCGCGGAGAACATCCTGAGGGACCGCAACCGCGCCTCCATCGCGTTCTGGAGCGTGGCCAACGAGACGCCCGTGAGCGATGCGCGCAACGCCTTCCTCGCGCGACTGGCGGCAGATGCGCGAGCGCTCGACGACACGCGGCTGGTGACGGCGGCGCTGCTCATCGACCGTGTCCAGGAGAAGGGCCAGTCGGTGATGGTGGTGAAGGACCCGCTGGTGAGCCACCTCGACGTGGCGGCGGTGAACACCTACAACGGCTGGTATTCCGACGACGCGCTGGCGGACCTGCCGGGCATCGGCTGGCGCAACGACACGGGCAAGCCGCTCGTCTTCTCCGAGTTCGGCGCCGACGCCCAGGCGGGCTTCCACGAGCCCGGGCTGAAGCGGAAGTTCTCCGAGGAGTTCCAGGCCGAGTACCACCGGCAGACGCTCGCGATGAGCGAGAAGGTGCCCTCGCTGCGCGGCCTGTCTCCCTGGGTGCTGAAGGATTTCCGCTCACCCCGGCGCCAGCATCCCGTCTACCAGCAGGGCTGGAATCGCAAGGGGCTGCTCTCGGAGACGGGCCAGCGCAAGCAGGCCTTCGACGTCCTCGCCGAGCACTACCGCAAGTTGGAGGCACGGCAGGCCCAGCCCGAGCAGGCCCGCGCGCCCTGACAGCGTGCACACGGATCGCATCGTCGTCCCTGCCCAGTGCCTCGCGCCCATGGTGAATACCGTCCAGCACAGGGCCTCCTTCGGACTCGGAGGCCACTGCTGACGCGCCGCCCGCGTTACTGGGGCCGCAGTCGTTGGATGAGCTGCTTCGCGCTGAACGGCGTCGTCGAGGTATCGACGTCCGCGTCCCCCGTGAGGGAGACCTCGCCCGTGGGGTGGTACGTCAGCTCCCACGCGGCTCCGTGGAAGGGCCCGATTCCCGCGCCCCAGAGTCGACTTCCTGCCGGAGAGTAGAGCCCGAGCACTCCATCCGTGCCGCCGAACTGGACCTCGGGCGGCGGACACGTGGCGTCGCACGCCCCCAGCACCGCGATGCCGAGCGGGCCCGTGGAGACATCCTTCAGCCAGGCCCCCACCAGTGACATCCAACGCTCCTCTCCGGTGAGCGAGTACGCCGCGATGTTGCCGCGTCCCCAGATGCCTCCCGGATAGTCCTGTCCCTTGAAGCGCATGGTCCCCGAGAAGCTGCCCACCGCGACGATGTCATCACCGAGCGCCGCGACGGCATAGAAGCCACCGGTGGCCTCGGGGTACTCGCGGAACCAGCGGTGCGGACCGTTCCGGGCGAACTTGGACACGAAGGCCACCCGCTCCGGCGAGCGATTGAAGACATAACGCCACCCCACGACGACGACGCCATCGTCCGAGGAGGTCTTCAGGTCCATGACCTCCACGCGGTCACCCCTGCCACCAATGGCGCGGTCGAAGACGTAGTCGCCATTCGCGTCGAACTTCGCGATGTAGCCCTGCCACCCCGGGACCTCCAGCACCCACCGGACGCCGCCGCCCACGTTGCAGTTCAGGCCCACCTGACCTCCGAGCCACACCGCGCCCTGCGAGTCGACCGCCACCGCGCGGATGCCCAGTTCGTCACACAAGGCGTGCCGCCACAGCAGCGTCCCCGATGGAGAGAACTTCGCCACGAACGAGCGCTTGCCCAGCGCGCCATCTCCCAGGTCCATCGTCTCCGGCGCATGGCCCGCCATCAGGATGTTGTCGGAGGCATCCACCACCAGGTCCGGGAACGAATAGAAGTCCGACTCGGCGGGCTGGAGCTGCGCCACGGGCCACGCGAAGACCTTGCGCCAGACCTCCTGTCCGAGCGGGTTCAGCTTGAGCAGCTCCAGCGTGCGCTGGGAGCCGTTTCGCCAGTAGCTCGCCAGGGTGAGCACGTTGCCCGCACTGTCCCGCACGATGCGCGAGGAGCGCGTGTTGCCACGATAGATCATGCCAGTGTCCAGCACCTGCCACGCGCGCACGCTCGGCGGTCCCACGGCCTCCTGGGATGCCATGGGGCGCCCCACGTCGTCTCCCCGGGTGTCGGGCGCCATGCCCTCCTCGGGTTGCCCGCAGCCCGAGAGCACCACCCAGCCCAGCAGCACCATGCCGAGCGTGACTGTCTTCGTTCGCAAACTCCGCATCACCTGACTCCTTTTCCATGCACGGGGGCACACCCCAGGCGCTCGCGCAGCGAAGGGGGCTTCACGGAGTTGTGAGGCACACGCCGGGAAACAACCCCCGGGCCCGAGGCGCACACGACGGGTTGTTCAGTCCAAGGCGTGGCGCGGGCCGGGAGCACCTCCACCAGGGCTCTATGTCCCACGGGCCTCGCCCGGGTCGGCCACTCCGTCAGACTCCCTCGTGGATGAGGTTCAGAGCGCGAGCACCGCAGGTTCGGGGCACCGCGCATCTCCATCGCAGGCGTCGGCGGTCCTGAATCCGACAGGTGCCGGGGTGACTCAGGATTGAAGCGAAGCACCACGCCGGGCCACGAGCACGCGCAGGTGGGCCCGCCCCAACCGGAGTCGACTCCTCACCGTCTCGAAGGGAATCTCCAGCGCATCCGCCAGCTCGGGCACGCTCATTCCCTGAAGGTGGTGAAGCACGAGTGCGCGGCGCTGCTCGTCGGGGAGCTGCGCGAGGAGCCCCTCCACCTGTCGGCGCAGCAGGCAGTCCTCCCTCGCCAGTTCGTCGCAGGACTCGAAGCCCTGGGCACTCGCTTCATCGCGCTGACGTCGCTCGACGCGGGCCCTGCGTGAGGCCGCGAAGCTCACCCGTCGCACCACCTGGTCCGCCCAGGACGCGAAGGCGCCGTCGCCCCGGTAGCCGCGCAGGCCGCGCAGGATGGCGACGAGCGCCTCCTGCGTCACGTCGTCCACCTCCGTGTCGCGGCGGACCAGGTACCGCACCCGCGTCCGGACCCGGGGCAACAGCTCCGTCAGGAGCGCGCCGACCGCGTCACGATTCCCCCGACTCGCTTCCCGGACGCGAGGTTCATCCACACCGAGCTTGGCAGTCGCCATGGCCTCTCCCAGCCTCATCCGCGCAGGGGCGTCGGGCCCGGCGCTGCCCGGCCCACCGGGCGCTCCCGGTGGGCGGTGTCACCTGTCGAGGACGCGGCACCCTCACCCCGCGAAGCGGAGAAGCAGAAGGGTGCCGCCCCCGTCAGTTCAGCTCGACCTCGCGACTGCTCCGGCCATCACTCGCCCGAGCGCGCAGCAGCACCCGGCCCGGGGCACTCACGGGCTCCGAATAGACGGCCCAGCTCCGGCCGCCATCCGCCGAGTACTCGATGACGAGGCCCGGGAAGCGCACGTTGGCGTGCACCTTCCCGCCCGTGCGCCGAGCCCCGGGCAAGGGGATGCGGTAGTTCACCCCCACGCTGTCGGGCAGCTCCCCGCGCACGTCCACCGGGCGATAGGCGCCCAGCCGCGGCAGGACGGACTGTCCCAGGCTGTTGGCGAAGCGAGCCCACAGCGCGGGCATCTGGTCAGGCGCGGGCAGCTCCGGGTTCCAGGCGCGCTCCGCCACGCCCAGTATCTTGGGGAACGCCAGATACTCCATCACCTGCGGCGTCTTGACGTTCTCCCCGAAGAGCAGCCCGTGCATGCCGAGGATGTTCTTGCGCCCCGCCTCGGTGAGCCGCTCCTTCGTCGCCCAGGCGCTCGGGTCGATGGGGTTGCCCATCCGGTCCGCCGTGCCATTCACATACACATCGAACGGTCGGTACTCGAAGGTCTTCTTCTCGTCGACGAAGTTGGCCCAGTAATAGCCGGGCTCGTCCGGGTCCTTGTTGTACGCCAGGTCCATGTAGAGGTTCGTCGCGTGCGACAGAATCACGCGGTAGCCCTGGTTCGCATACCGGTACGCGTCGTCCTCGCGCCCCCAGCCCCACACGTTGCTCCACGGCATGGGGATGAAGCCCGGCAGGTCCAACCCGTGGTGGATGATGTCGTCCCAACCCGTGGCCGCCGCGCCCGTCGCGGTGATGAGCCCGCCCCAACGCGTGAAGAACCGGTTGAAGAGCTGCACGTCCGTGAGGCCACGCGTCTCCGGGTTCTGTTGGCACACCGGCGAGCCCTGCCACCACACATTCGCCGCGAGCGACGGCAGCTCATCGCCCCCCGCATGGATGGCCAAGAGCCGCGCCCCGGGCACCGCGTCGTGACGAGCCTTCAGCTCCTGGGCCACCTTGGCCAGGAAGGCATAGGTCGACTCCAGGCAAGGATTGACGAAGTTGTCCGTGTAGCCCTGCACGCTGGTGTGCACCGAAGTGTCGGCCGGATCCACCAGGCGGTACTCCGCCGCGCGCACCGGGTCCGTGCCCTGGTACTTCCGGAAGCGGTACTCCATCGCCTTCACCGCCGCCCGCGCGTGCCCCGGCATGTCGATTTCCGGAATCACATCGATGTGCCGCTCGGCCGCGTACGCCAGCAGCTCCTCGTAGTCCTTCACGGTGTAGTAGCCATGGCCCGCGCCCACGAAGTTGAGCATCGCCCGCTCGAAGCCCTGGTAGCGCGGCGCGACTCCACCGTTGGCCTCGGTGGGCGACTCCGGCTTGAAGGCCACACCGTCTCCGTGCGCCAGGTCGCCGCCACTGCCCAGACCGATTTGCAACATCTGGGCTTCCTGGAGGTCATAGCCGCGCCGCGCGCCGTAGGCGGTCAGCTCGGGGATGCCGGGCACCTCGATGCGCCAGCCCTCGTCATCCGCGAGGCGCAGGTGAAGCGCGTTCACCTTGTAGTGCGCCAGCACGTCGAGCAGCTTCTTCACCGTCTCCTTCGTCTGGAAGTGTCGTGCCACGTCCAGGCTCATGCCCCGGTAGGCGAAGCCCGGCACGTCGGTGATGCGCACGCGAGGCAGCGACAGCACGGCGGGCCTGCTCGTGGGATTCACCGAAGCCGCGTAGGCCTCCACCGGCACCAACTGACGCAGCGTCTGGATGCCGTAGAACACCCCCGCCGCGTCCGAGCCCACCACCGACACGCCGTCTGCCTCGACCTCCAGCACGTACCCTTCGGCGTCCTTGTCGCCATCGCCGTCGACATCGAGCGCCGAATCGATGCTCAAGCGGATGCGCTCCGAACCCGCGTCTCCCTGGGCCTCGCGCGTGGTGATGGACGCCGAGAGCACGTCTCCGAGCGCCGCGGCGAGATAGGCCGCCTCGCCTCCGAGCCCCGGCGCGTGGAGGATGCCCACCGCGCCACCCAGCACCACCTCGCCCTCCCGGACGTCCACCTGACGCGGGGTCGGCAGCAGCCGCGCCTTCAAGTCCAACGACTGGAAGGAGGGGTTCTCCGCGTAGCGCAGCGCCGGCGTCTGAACGGGCAGCACGTCTCCCTCGAAGCGCGTCGTCTGCTTCGGGTCCGCCGCATCCAGGCGCACCGTGGCGGGCACCGCGAGCGAGAGGTCCGCCCCGAACGGGCCGCCCTCGAAGACGATGTGGAACCCGGCGGGCGCGTCGGACTTCAGGACGGCCCAGTCGGAGGCCAGCACCGACAGCTTCCGCTTCTCGCCGGGGCGCAGGGGGACGAAGCCCGGCAGCGGCTCCAGCACATAGTAGTCGCCGCTCTTCGCCACTCCGGCCCTGGAGAGTCGGATGCCCTGCGCCGCGAGCGCCTGGATTCCCGTCGCGTCACCCTCCCCTTCGTCGAGGATGCGGCGCACGAAGCTGAAGTAGAGCTTCCAGCCCCGCGAGCCCAGCTCCCGCTCACCTCGGTTCTCCAAGGTGAATTCGGAGCGGAAGAACTTCCAACTGCCCACCGAGTTGTCCACCGGCTGCCACTCGACGGCCAGCTCCGTCGGGCGACGGCACGCGGACAGCAACGACGTCACCATCATGAGGCACAACACGAGCCGCTTCATCGGGTCTCCCTTCGCCACGTCGAGCGTGGTCCTGAAACGAAACTGTGGATGGGGTGTCGCGAGGAAGGTCAGAGCCACCACTCCACGCGCGCGCCCAGGTAGTGGCCCACGGTGGAGCCGCCCACCGTCTGGAGGTACGGCGAGATGAGCCGGTCGACGGACGCCTGGTTGTAGACAGCCAGCGTGTAGAACAGCCGCAGGTGCGGCCGGGCCCAGACGTCGCGCTTGCCGGTGGGAACCAGCGTGGGCACCAGCGACAGCTTCAGCGCCGTCCCGTACCGCTGATGTCCCTCGCGGAAGCCCTGGAAGCTCGCCTCGTTGACCAGGTGGAACTGGTCGTGGAGGAACAGCGTGCTCTGCGCGCCCAGCGCGTACTCGACATAGCGGTCCGTCACCGCGCCGCTCGCGCCCCGGCCCGCGTGCAGGGTGCCGTAGGCGTTGACGCTCAAGAGCGGGTTCACGTTGTAGAGCAGGTGGTTCACCACCTCCACGCCATACGCGCCCGAGTACCGGCCATTCGCCGCGGGCAGCCCATACGTGTTCCACGTCGGAAGCCCCGCGAGGCTGCCATTGGCGATGCGGCTGCCGATGCGCACCGAGGTGTCGTTGAAGCTGCCGTTGCCAAGCTCCACGTGCCCCTTGACGCCTCCCACCACGCCCACGTCCGGCGGCAGGATTCGCGCGTCGGCGGGAGCGAGCGAGGCCGCCTCGGGCAGCGCGTGAATCTCCGTCAGCAGATGGATGGCGTGCTTGCTCTGGAAGGTGTGCGTGTACTGGCCCACGATGACGGTGCGCTGACGGCGGCGGTCCGGCTCGCCATCGCCATCCGTGTCCACCGCGTACTCCGCGAGCGTGGCGGAGGTCTGGAGCAGCACCGCCACGTCGATGGGCCCGTACTGAACTCCCAGCCCCTGCGCGGACAGGTTGTTGAAGTACCAGTAGTCCGCCAGATACACGTTCGTGCCGCGATAGAAGCGCACGCCGCCCCAGAACTTCAGGCCGGGGACCAGGATGTTTCCCGCCGCGACGTAGGCCTCTCCCAACTCCAGCGCCAGCGTGGAGCTGAAGCGATTGCTCGTCAGGCCGATGAACAGGCCGTTGTTGGCCCACATCGCGGGCGTCAGCACCGCGTAGGCGTAGGGCGCATCCACGCTGCCCTCGGCCGGCTTGAGCAGGTGCAGCTTGAGGGAGGGCTCCAGGTAGTCGCCCTCCTCCAGCCGTCCTCCCACGGAGCGGCCCGTGAGGTTGAACGTCTTGCCCTGGATGAACTCGCCGCTGGTGGGCGCCCAGCCCACGCCGACGCGGCCGTACATGGAGAAGTCGAGCCGGTCCGCCAGGGATTGCGCGCTCGAGGGAAGTGCGAACAGCAGGCAGAGCGCGGCCAGCAGCGGACGCGAGGAACGACCGAGGAACAACGGGACTGAGGGGCCACCGGGAATCATGTGTGAACCTCCGGGCAAGGCACGGCCAGCACCCCTCCCGAGAGAGGGGTTCATTCGGTTGGAAGAGAGAATGGGGAGTCGGGGGCTAGAGCATCGCGCGCAGCTCGTCCGCGACACGCTCCGCGGTGGGACCAAGGATGACCTGCACGCTGCCGCTGACGGGCTTCACCACGCCTCGCGTCCCCAGCCCCTGAAGCTTCGCGTCATTCACCAGCAACGCGTCCGCGACACTCAGCCGCAACCGCGTGGTGCAGCTGTCCACGACGCGCACGTTGGCCGCGCCACCCAGGGCGTCGAGCATGGCCCTCGCCAGGGTGCGGTGCTCGGCCCCGGGCGCCGCGGCGCCCTGGAGCGCCTGCTTCACCTCGGCGGCGAGCTGGTCCGCCTCGGGACCGATGATGACCTGCACACTGCCTCGCGCGGGGCGCAGCACACCACGCGCCCCGAGCTGCTTGAGCGTGGCCTCGTCCACACGCTCCGAGTCCACCACCTGGAGCCTCAGGCGCGTGGTGCAGGCGTCCACTTCCTTCAGGTTGGCCACGCCTCCGAGCGCCTTCAGGTACGCCTCGCCTCGGGCCAGGGCCGGAGCGGGAAGGCTCCGGCCCTCACTCGGGGCACTCACGGCGGCGAGCTCATCCTCGCGACCGAGTGTCTTGAGGTTGAAGCGGACGATGATGAAGCGGAACACGCCGTAGTAGACGCCGAAGTAGGCGAGTCCCACGGGCAGCAACAGGAGCGGCTGGGTGGACTTGCCGTAGTTCAACACGTAGTCGAACAGCCCCGCGGAGAAGCCGAACCCGAGCTTCACGCCGAGCACGTTCATGATGACGTGCGACATGCCCGTCAGCACCGCGTGGAGCAGGTACAGCGGCGGGGCCAGGAACATGAAGGCGAACTCCACCGGCTCGGTGACTCCCGTCAGCGCGGAGGTGAGCGCCATGGACAGCAGCACGCCGCCGACCCTGGCGCGATTGCGCTGGGGCGCCGCGTGGTACATGGCGAGGCACGCCGCCGGCAGACCGAACATCATCACCGGGAAGAAGCCCGCCATCATCGCGCCGGCCGACGGGTCCCCGGCGAAGAAGCGCTTCAGGTCTCCCGTCACGCCGTTGAAGTCACCGAGCACGAACCAGGCGAGGTTGTTGATGATGTGGTGCAGCCCGGTGACGATGAGCAGTCGATTGAAGAAGCCATAGAGGAACAGCCCCAGTCCTCCGGCGGAGACCACCGAGCGGCTGGCCCCATCCAGCCCCAGCTCCACCACCGGCCAGGCGAAGCCGAACGCCAGGGCGAACAGCAGACAGGCGAAGCCCGTGACGATGGGAACGAACCTGCGCCCTCCGAAGAACGCCAGGTACTCCGGCAGCTTCGTGTCCTTGAAGCGGTTGTAGAGCAGGCCCGCGCTCAAGCCCGCGAGGATGCCGGCCGGCGTGCTGATTTTCGCCGCCAGCCGCGTCTTGAAGGTGGACAGCGCCAGGTCTCTCGCCGCGCCCTCCAGGCCCGCCGTCACCTCGGGCGGAATGGTCACCAGCGCCTGCGTGCCCTGGATGATGATGAAGTAGCCCACCGCGCCCGCAAGCCCCGCCGCGCCATGGTTCTCCTTGGCGAAGCCGACGGCCACGCCCACGGCGAACAGCAGGCCGAGGTTCGAGAAGATGGCGTCTCCGGCCGCCGCGACGAAGGCGATGTCCAGCAGGTCCGGCTGCCCCAACCGCAGCAGCAGGCCCGCGATGGGCAGCACGGCAATGGGCAACATCAACGCACGCCCGAGTTGCTGCACTCCAGCAAACGAGTTGCTCACCACGACGTACCTCCAGGGTTGGGAGCCGGGCTACAGCCCGGGCCAGGTGCTCGACACCAGAGCGCGCACCGCCTCCGCGCTCTCCAGTTCCAGGGCCTCGCGCGCGACCTGCTCGCAACGCGCGAGGGACAGCGTGCGGATGAACGCCTTCAAGTCGGAAATCACCGAGGGCGTGGCGGACAGCTCCGTGACGCCCAACCCCAACAGCAGCGGCGCGGCCCGAGGCTCCGACGCCACGCCACCACACACCGCCACCGGGCGCCCGTGGACCCGCGCGCCCTCCACCGTCTTCGCCACCAGTCGCAGCACTCCCGGATGAAGGCCATCCAGCCGCGCCGCGAGGTGCGGGTTGCCTCGGTCCACGGCCAGCACGTACTGCGTGAGGTCATTGGTACCGATGGACAGGAAGTCCGCCTCCGCGGCGAGCTGGTCCGCGAGCACCGCGGCGGCAGGGACCTCCACCATGGCGCCCAGGAGAATCGGCGCGGTGAGACCGAGCGCGCGCTGCTCTGATTCGAGAAGGGCGCGCACGGCGCGCAGCTCCGCCCGCGAGGAAATCATCGGAACGAGGATGCGGCAGACCCCCACGGGACGGACCCGGAGAATGGCGCGCAGTTGGGTGCGCAGCAGCTCGGGCTCTCGCAGCGACACCCGCACGCCCCTCAGGCCCAGCACCGGATTGTCCTCGTGTGGCAGTGGCAGGTAGGCCAACGGCTTGTCACCGCCGACGTCGAGCGTGCGGATGACCACGGGCCGCCCGCCCAGCGCGTCCGCGATTTCCTGGTAGCGCGCCAACTGCTCGTCCTCACCGGGCGCGCGGACCCGCTCCAGGAACAGGAACTCGGTGCGCAAGAGGCCACAGCCCTCCGCGCCCTTGTCCCGAGCCGTCACGGC
This sequence comes from Myxococcus sp. CA033, assembly GCF_013336625.1. NCBI lineage: Bacteria > Pseudomonadati > Myxococcota > Myxococcia > Myxococcales > Myxococcaceae > Myxococcus > Myxococcus sp. CA033. The sequence goes on from NZ_JABUMU010000002.1 coordinate 537,765, forward strand.
CTCACCCGGGCGACCGAGGTTCGCGAGCACCTCGATGCGGACTCCATCCGCGGTGCGGCAGTCCTCGTGCGCGGTCAACATGTGGACACGGCGGTGGGCCGCGCGCGACGTCATCGCGCGACGGGTGGCCTCACGGGTCTCCTCGGACGGGAAGACCCGCACCTCGCCCCGGTCTCCGTCGAGGACGAGCGGCGCGCCCTCCGGAATGCCCAGGGCCTGATTCCCCAGGGCGACGACGGCGGGCAGGCCCATGCCCGACGCGAGGATGGCGACATGCGAGGTGGGCCCGCCCCGCGCGGTGCAGATGCCGGCGATGCGATGAGGCTCGAGCGCGGCCAGCTCCGAAGGCAGCAGCTCATCCGCGACGAGGATGGCCTCTGGCGGCAACGTCGAGGGAATCCGCGAGCTGGCCTCTCCCGTCAACGCGGCGACGACGCGGCGCGCGAGGTCATGCAGGTCCCCAGCGCGCTCCGCCAGTCGCGCGTCCTCCAGGCCGAGCAGCACGGCGGCCTGTCGCTCGACGACCGCGCGCCACGCCCAGGCCGCGCCACGTCCGGCGGCGAGCTCGCGATTCGCGGCCTCGATGAGCTCCGGGTCATCCAGCAGCGCCAGGTGCGCCCGGAAGATATCCGCGCGGGCGCCTCCATTCCCGGGCGTCGCGGACATCGCCTCTTCGAGCTCCCTCCGGACGCGGGCGAGGGCCTCCGACAGGCGCTGTTCTTCCACCGTCACGCCGAGTCCCTGCTCGGGCAGGTCGACGGGGAGGTCGATGACCCGGACGGCCCGCCCCACGGCGGAGCCCGGCGACGCGACGATGCCCTCGAGCAGCAGCTCCTTTCCGGGCAGGAAGGTCGGAGCCGCGACGGGCACGGGCGTGATACCGCGCGCGGTCATCACCGGCTCCGCGACGGGCGTCGTCGGGTCGCCCAGTCCACTGGCCACCCACTCCGCCAGCTCCTGCGCCACGCGCTCGGCCGCGTCTCCCTCCACGTGAAGGGTCAGCAGGTCTCCGTGCGTGGCCCCCAGGCCCATGAGCGCGGACACGCTCTTGCCGTTGACCACGCGCCCATGACAGGCGACGCGCACCGTGCCCGCGTGTTGCCGGCCCCGCTGGGCGAGCGCCGCCGCGGGACGGGCGTGCAACCCATGCGCGATGAGCAGCCGGACCTGCCTCGTCGCACCCCCTTCACCCGCTCCCTCCGGCGCCACCGGCGCGCTCCCCGTGACGGCGAGCAACGGCTCCCCGACGGACACCGAGCGACCCTCCACCCGCTCCGTCACGGTGTAGCCCTCGGCGTTGACCACCAGCATGAGCGTCTGGAGGCTGCGCGCCTTGCGTGCGAGCAGATCCAGGTCGAAGCCAATCAGTACGTCTCCGGTGCGCACCTTCTGGCCCGTCTGGACATGGACGGTGAAGCCCTCGCCGCGCAGCTCCACCGTGTCGATGCCGATGTGGAGGAGAATCTCCGCCCCCGTCTCGGCGCGCAGGGTGCACGCGTGGCGCGAGGCGTGGATGGAGATGACGACACCGTCGCAGGGAGCGCGCAGCTCGGCGGAGGTCGGGTCCACCACGATGCCGTCACCCGCCAGGCGCTGGGCGAAGGCCGGGTCGGGCACCTCTTCCAGCCGCGCCGCCCAGCCCGACAGCGGCGAGGAGAGCAGCAGCGTGGCCGAGGAAGGACGAGCGGTGACGAGCTTCAGCGGGAGTCCGGTCATGAGGGGTCTACCTCCTCCGAGGAGAGCGCCGACAGCGCGAGCCGCAGGTTGCCCCCGGCGCGCTCCAGGGCCGCGTCCGCTCGCGCGACATCCAGCCCCGCGAGTCCCAGCACCGCGCGCTTGACGGTGCCGTGTGCCGTGAGCGCTTCGGCGGCGCGGAGTTCATCCACCTGGGCCAGCCGCGCCACCATGGCCACGCAGCGCTGACGCAGCTTCGCGTTCTCCGGCCGCACGTCGACCATCAGGTTGTCGAAGACGCGCCCCAGCCCCGCCATGACGGAGGTGGAGAAGAGGTTCAACATCACCTTCTGCGCCGTCCCCGCGCCCAACCGCGTGGAGCCCGCGATGACCTCCGCGCCCGAGGCGACGACCACCTCGTGTGCCGCGACACGCGCCAGCGGCGACTTCGCGCGACACGTCAGCGCCACCGTGAGCGCGTCGCGACCGCGCGCCACGTCCAACACGCCCACCGTGAAGGCGCTGTGCCCGCTGGCGGAGACCCCCAGCACCACGTCCTCGGGTCCCAGCCGCGCCCGCAGCGCACGCTCCCGACCCGCGCCCTCGTCATCCTCCGCGACAGCGTCGAGCCCGTGAGAGAGGTCCAACCCTCCCGCCATCACCACCGCCACCCGCGACGCCGGCCAGTCGAACGTCGGCCCCAACTCCACCGCGTCCAGCGCCGCCAGCACGCCCGACGAACCCGCCCCCGCGTACACCAGCCGCCCCTCGCCCCTCGCCAGCCGGTCGACCGTGGCCTCCACCGCCGCGCCCAACGCCGGCAACGCGGACAGGCAGGCCGCCACCGCCCGGGACTGACCGCCCCAGAGCGCCTCCAGCGTCTCGGCCGTCCCCCAGGTGTCCAACCCCTGGAAACGACGAGCCATGTGCTCCGTCTCCTCCGCCATGACTGTGCCCCCCGGCAACAACTGGTATCAAACTGGACTCAATGACAATACCAGCAAAAATCCTGATTTCAAGGAGTAGTCGGCTTTTTCCAGAGACGCAGTGCGACATGCGACTTCGTCCATGCCGATATTCCCAAGTACATTCAGCCACTTGGGATGGCTGACTGACCGAGCTTTCTGGTTGGTCGGGAATACTGGCTGGTGCTATAGTGGTATCCGACTGGTTCGACACCTGAGAGGAGCGATGTCGGTGGACCCACGTAGAGCCGACCCTTTCGACAAGGGCGCGATTTCAAACGCGCTGCCGATGCCGCTCTATCTCCAGCTCGCGCGGCACCTGCGAGGACTCATCGTCGGTGGGCAGCTCGGACACCTGGATGCGCTCCCCGGGGAACGGGAGTTGGTGGAGCGGTTCGGCGTCTCGCGCGTCACGGTGCGCAAGGCGCTGCGCGAGCTCCAGACGGAAGGACTGCTCCAGCAGCGACAAGGCGCGGGCACGTTCGTCAATCGCGTGCCGTACGTGGAGCAGCGACTGTCCTCGTTGACGAGCTTCTCCGACGACATGGCCTCGCGCGGACTGTCGGCGGGCTCGGTGTGGCTCCAGCGCGTGGTGACGGTGGCGACGCCGGAAGAGACGATGTCGCTCGGGCTGAGTCCGGGAGCGACGGTGAGCCGGCTGCACCGGCTGCGCACGGCCAACGAGACGCCCATGGCGCTGGAGCTCGCCGTCATCCCCACGCGTTTCCTGCCGGACCCTCGCACGGTGGAGGGCTCACTGTACGGAGTGCTGCGGAGCCGGGGCTTCACGCCGTTTCGCGCGCTCCAGCGGTTGACGGCGGTGCGGCTCACCGCCGAGCAGGCGGAGCACCTGCGCGTGCCGGAAGGCGCGGCGGCGCTCTACATCGAGCGCCGCACGCTGATGGAAGACGGCACGCCGCTGGAGCTGGTGCGCTCGCAGTACCGGGGCGACGCCTATGACTTCGTCGTGGAGCTGAACATGAGCGGGGGCGCCGGGCCCCAGGAGCCGAACCGATGACCCCGTCAGCGCACCTTCCCATCATGGCGCGCGAGGCCGCGCAGGCCGCGGACGTCGCTCGGCTCCAGTTGTCCCACGGAGAGGATGCCTTCGCGGAGCTGGGTGAGCGCCTGCGCCGCCATCCTCCGCGCTTCGTCGTCACCTGCGCGCGGGGCAGCTCGGACCACGCGGCCGTCTACGGCAAGTACCTCATCGAGACGACGCTCGGACGCGCTGTCGCCTCGGTGGGCCCCAGCGTGGCGTCCATCTACGGCGCGCACGCGTTGGACTTGCGCGACGCGCTCTTCATCGCCGTCTCCCAGTCCGGGCGCAGTCCCGACCTGCTGCGGATGACGGAGGCGGCGCGCGCGGGTGGCGCGCTCGTCGTCGGCTTCGTCAACGAGCCCGCCGCGCCCCTGAGCGCGCTGTGCGACGTGAGCCTCCCGCTGGGCGCGGGCCCGGAGCGGAGCGTCGCCGCCACCAAGTCCTATCTGCTCTCCGGCCTCGCCTTCCTGCGACTGGTGGCGCACTGGTCCTCGGATGCGAGGTTGCACGAAGCGGTGGCCGCCTTCCCGGAGGCACTGGACGCGGCGCGCGCGCTCGACTGGTGGCCCGGGCTGGAGACCCTGGCCCCGGCCCAGAGTCTCTACGTCGTCGGTCGGGGCAGCGGGCTCGGCGCCGCGCTCGAGCTGGCGTTGAAGCTCAAGGAGACGTGCCGACTGCACGCCGAGGCGTTCAGCGCGGCGGAGGTGCTTCACGGACCGCTCGGTCTCGTGCGGCCGGGCTTCCCCGTACTCGCGCTGGGACAGGAGGACGGTTCAGCGGAGGGAACACGCGGCGTGGTGCGCCGCATGTTGGAGCTGGGCGCCGACGTGCGCTCCGTGCTCCCCGTCCCCGGCGCCGTGACACTTCCCACCGTGCCCGGAGTGCCGGTGGCGCTGGCCCCGCTGTGCCAGGTGCAGAGCTTCTACCTGGCGGTCCACCGGCTGGCCACGGCGCGCGGGTTGGACCCCGATGCACCCGCCCATCTGCGCAAGGTGACGGAGACCGTGTGATGAGACAGGTCCTGCTGGGTGCCCGCGTGTTCACCGGGGAGCACATTCTCGACGGACACGCGGTGGTGCTCGAAGCCGAGCGTATCGTCGCCGTGGTGCCACGACAGCAAGCCCCCGTGGGCGTCACCGCGCGCACCCTGCCCTCCGAGTCCCTGCTCGTCCCGGGCTTCATCGACCTCCAGGTCAACGGCGCGGGCGGCGTGCTGTTCAACGAGTCGCCCACCGTCGACGCGGCGCTCGCCATCGCCACGACGATGCGTCGCACGGGGACCACGGGCCTGCTCCCCACGTTCATCACCGACGCGCCCGACCTCACCGCGCGCGCCTGCGAGGCGGCCTCCGAGGCGATGGCCCGTCCCGGCGGTGGGGTGCTCGGCATCCACCTGGAAGGCCCCTTCATCAGCCCCGAGCGCGCCGGCGTCCACGCGCCGCGCTACATCCGTCAGCCCGAGGCGAGCGACCTCGAGTCCTTCACCGCGCTCGCCGAGCGCCTGTCCCGCGCGGGCGGACGGCTCCTGATGACCCTGGCACCAGAGCGCGTGGAGGACACCTTCCTCCGACGCCTCAGCGACGCCGGAGCCGTGTTGTTCGCGGGCCACACGGCGGCGAGCTTCGAGCGGACCCTGGAGTCCATCGCGGCGGGCGTGCGCGGCTTCACGCACCTGTTCAACGCGATGCCCCCAGTGCTCAATCGCCAGCCCGGCCCCGTGCTCGCGGGCTTCAGCGCCGACGAGGCGTGGTGCGGCGTCATCGTCGACGGCCACCACGTCCACCCCGCGAACCTGCGCCAGCTCTTGAAGGCCAAGCCCCGCGGCAAGGTCCTGCTCGTCACGGACGCGATGCCTCCCGTGGGAACCCACGAGACCACCTTCACGCTGTACGGCCACACCATCCTGCGCCGGGACGGTCGGCTCGTGACAGAGGACGGGACGCTGGCGGGCGCGGACATCGACATGTCAGCGGCGGTGCGCAACTGCATCCACCTGCTGGGTGTCCCGCTGGAGGAAGCGCTGCGCATGGCGTCTCTCTATCCCGCGCAGGTGCTCGGGTTGGAAGGGCGACTGGGAATGCTCGCCGCCGGACATCGCGCGGACCTCACCTTGCTGCGCGAGGACCTCTCCGTGCAGGCCACGTGGGTGGGTGGAATCGAACAGTGGCATTGAGGCCGCTTCCGGCGGGCGCGTGTTCTTCCATCCACACCGTCCACCGCAAAGCCTCACATTCCTTTCGCATCCTGATGCTGCAAGGCATTAACCCGGAAAAATAGGTCCAAGCCTCCCTCCTGGAAACGAGTTCCCGAGTCGACCCCGCGTGAACGACGCGCGGTGCGCGTGGGGCTCGCACCGAGGAGAGCACGCATGCGTCGCAGCAAGTGGTTCATTGGACTGATGGTGACAGCCCTGTCCGCGAGCGGTTGTGGACAGGACGTTTCCTCCTCACAGGGTGAGGGCCCGGGCAGCGTGATGAAGGCCCCGCTCCTCGCGGAGTGGGCGGTGGGCGTCGCCTATGCGGTGGGGGCGCAGGTCACCTACGGCGGCCGGCTCTACCAGTGCCGTCAGCCGCACACGTCACAGGCGGACTGGACGCCTCCGGCCGTCGCGGCCCTGTGGCTGGACCTGGGGCCCTCGGGAGGCGGTGACACCACCGCGCCCGCCGTCACGTTGAATGCCAGCGCGACGAACATCACCGCGCCGGGCTCGCTCACGCTGACGGCCACCGCCACGGACAACGTGGGTGTGTCCCGCGTGGAGCTGCTGGAGAACGGCACCGTCGTCTCCACGGGCAACAGCTACACGCGCAGCTTCTCCGGCTCCGCGCAGAACGGCACCTATACGTACGTCTTCAGGGCCTTCGACGCGGCCGGCAACGTGGGCACGCAGCAGGTCAGCGTCACGGTGGCCATCACCATTCCCGGTGACACCACCGCGCCCACCGTCACGCTGAATGCCAGCACCACGAACATCACCGCCCCGGGCTCCGTCACGCTGACGGCCACGGCCACGGACAACGTGGGCGTGACGCGGGTGGAGCTGCTGGAGAATGGCACCGTCGTCTCCACGGGCAACAGCTTCACGCGCAGCTTCTCCAGCTCCGGGCAGAACGGCTCCTACAACTACGTCTTCAGGGCCTTCGACGCGGCCGGCAACGTGGGGACCCGCGAGGTCCCCGTCACGGTGGCGATTCCCGGCGGCAACCCGAGCAAGCGCATCGTGGGGTACTTCACCCAGTGGGGCATCTACGGCCGCAACTACCAGGTCGCCCACATCCCCGCGGCCAAGCTGACGCACATCAACTACGCGTTCTCCAACATCTCCGCGGATGGCAGGTGCGTGCTCGGTGACGTGTTCGCGGACATCGACAAGGGCGGCGGCTGGGCGGGCGAGTGGGACCCGGGACAGCTGCGCGGCAACTTCCGCGCCTTCAAGGAGCTGAAGCGGACGCAGACGCACCTCAAGGTGCTCATCTCCGTCGGTGGCTGGACGTGGTCGAAGTACTTCTCACAGGTGGCGGCCTCGGCGGCGTCCCGCACGGCGTTCGTGAAGTCCTGCGTCGACCTGTTCATCAAGGGCCAGTACCCCGGCGTGGACCCGGTGAATGGCGCGGGCGTCTTCGACGGCATCGACATCGACTGGGAGTACCCGGTGGGCGGCGGCCTGCCCGGCAACACCAACAACCCGGCGGACAAGCAGAACTACACGCTGTTGATGGCGGAGTTCCGCAGCCAGCTCAACGCGGTGACGACGCAGACGGGCAAGCCGTACCTGCTCACCATCGCCACGGGTGCGTCGCCGGACCTGCTCGCGAACAAGCAGGAGACGAAGAACCTGTCCAACATCCTCGATTGGATCAACGTGATGAGTTACGACTATCACGGCGCCTTCGAGAGCACGGTGAACTTCCACTCGGCGCTCAACCGGGTGACGGGGGACCCGATGGCGAACACGGGCTTCTACACGGACGGCTCGGTGGCGAAGATGCTCGAACTGGGCGTCGCGCCGAACAAGATTGTCGTCGGTGTTCCGTTCTACGGCCGTGGCTGGGGCGGCGTGCCGAACGTGAACAACGGCCTGTTCCAGAGCGGCGTGCCGACGCGCGGCACCTGGGATGATGGTCAGTCCGGACTGACGGGCGTGTTCGACTACAAGGACGTGAAGGCCAACTACGAGCGCGCCGGCTCCGGGTACACCAAGTTCACCCACCCCGAGGCGAAGCAGGCCTACGTCTACAGCCCGTCCACCGGGGTGTGGATTGCGTATGACGACCCGCAGACGCTCCACGCGAAGTCCGACTACATCCTGAGCAAGAACCTGGGCGGCGCGATGTTCTGGGAGCTGAGCGGCGACGACGGAACCCTCGTCGACGTCCTCTACCAGCGCCTGCACTGAGGACACCCGACGGATGTGACAGCCCGCTTCCAGGCGACGGGACACCCGGTCCGGTGTCTCGTCTCCCTGGGGTGAGCAGGCCGTGGATTGCGAGGCGGGCCGGAATCCGGCGAACGCACCTCGGCATGTCTCCCGCGAGCAGCCGAGCGCCAGCGCTCACCGCAACCGGCGACACGCGGCGGTCTTCACCGCCAGATGCACACGGACTCCCGAGGCCACGCCCAGCTCACCCACCGAGGCCTCGGTGAGTCGCACCACCCATCGCGTGCCCGCGATGTCCACCGTGGCCGCGGCCTCCCCTGCCCCCGCGCCCTCCACTCCCACCACGGTGCCCGCCAGCACGTTGCGCGCGGACACGCCCGACAGCGGTCCCATGGACAACAGGATGTCCTCGGCCGGCACCGCGTAGGCCGCTCTCGTGCCTGGCGGCAGCTCCGGTGCATCGGGAACCCAGAGCGACAGGCCCTCCGTCACCCGCAGGCGGGTGCCACCCTCGGACGGTCGCTCCAGCACGCCTTCGAGGATGTTCTCCTCACCCTCGGACTCCGAGGCCAGCAGTCCGCGCGCGGACGCCCCGAGCACCTCGGACGCGGGCCCCGAGGCGCGCACGCGCCCGTCCTCCAGCAGCAGGGCTTCCTTCGCCAGCACCCGCGCCTCGCCAAGCTGATGCGTCACGTACAGCATCGGCACGCGCGCCTCGTCCCGCACGCGCAAGAGGTACGGCAGCACGCGCTCCTTCAGCGTCACGTCCAGCGCGGCCAGCGGCTCGTCGAGCAACAGCAGCGCCGGGTCCGTGGCCAGCGCTCGCGCCAGCGCCACGCGCTGCTTCTCGCCCCCCGACAACGTGGCCGGATAGCGGTGCAGCAGCGGCCCCAGCTCGAGCAGCGCCACGGCCTCCTCGACACGCGACGGCCGGCCCGCGCGCGCGCCATAGCGCACGTTCTGCTCCGCCGTGAGGTGCGGGAACAGCAGCGCGTCCTGCGGCACGTACCCCATGCGCCGTGCCTCCGGCGCCATGTCCACGCCCGCCTCGCTGTCCAGGAGCACGCGTCCTCCCACGACGACTCGCCCGCGCGCACCGCGTCGAAGCCCCGCGAGAATCTCCAGCAGCGACGTCTTCCCGGAGCCCGAGCGGCCCAGCACCGCCACCGACGCGCCCTCCAACCGCACGTCCACCTCCAGCGCGAAGCGCGCCAGCGGCAAGCGCACGGACAACTCCAGGCTCACGCGCTCACCCGCCGTCCCCGCCATCGCGTCAGCCCCTCCGTGGCGTACACCGCCACGAAGGCCAGGAGCGCCGCCACACCCGCCAACCGGAGCGCCTGCGCGTCCTGCCCCATCTGCGTGTACTGGAAGATGGCGAGCGACAACGTCTGCGTGCGCCCGGGGATGTTCCCCGCCACCAGCACCGTCGCGCCGAACTCACCCAGCGCGCGAGAGAAGGCCAGGAGCGCGCCCACCGCCACCCCGCGCCACGCCAGGGGCAGTGTCACTCGGAAGAACGCCCGTGCCCGCGAGTCCCCCAACGTGCGCGCCACCGCCACCAGTCTCGGGTCCACCTCCTCGAAGCCCGAGCGCGCCGAGCGAACCAGCAACGGGAACGCCATCACCGCGCTGGCCAGCACCACCGCCCCGGGCGTGAAGACCACCTCCACGCCCACCGCATCCAGCAAACGTCCCAACGGACCATTGCGGCCCAGGAGTTCCAGCAACACCAGGCCCACCGCCGTCGGAGGAAGCACCAGCGGCAGCGCGAGCACCGTGTCCACCACGCCCCGCCCCGGGCCTCGCCAGCGCGCGAGCGCGTACGCCGCCGCCACTCCGGGCGGAAGGATGATGAGCGTGGCCACCGCCGCCACCGTCACCGTGAAGAGCACCAGTCCCGTCGTGTCGTCCGTCACTTCGCGGACTCTCCACCATCTGGAGCGAGCACGACGAAGCCATGTCGCTGGAAGGCCGCTTTCGCGGGCTCGGACTGGAGGAAGCGCACGAAGGCCCGGCCGACCTCGGGTGCCTTGCCCTTCGTCAGCGCCGCCACCGGATAGACGATGCGGGGCGCGTCCGTCGCGGGGACCTCGAAGGCCACGCGCACCTTCTTCGACTGCGCCGCGTCTGTCGCATACACCACACCCGCATCCACGCGGCCCGCCTCCACCGCCGCCAGCGCGGCCCGTACATCCAGCGCCGGCACCACCCGGGGCGCCAGGTCCTTCCACAGCCCCGCCTTCTCCAGCCACGCCTTCGCGTACACCCCCGCGGGGACGATGGCGGGGTCCGCCAACACCAGCCGCTTCAGCCCCTTCAGTGACTCCGGCCCGACGAGCTTCCGCTTCGAGTCGAGCGGGATGACGACCACCAGCCGGTTGGACAACAGGTCGACTCGCGTCCCGGGTTGCACCAGACCCGCTTTCTGGACGGCCTCCATCCTCGCCACATCCGCCGAGAGGAAGGCATCCGCCGGAGCTCCCGCCATCGCCTGACGTGCCAGGTCTCCAGACGAGCCCAGCGCCAACACCACTGAATGCCCCGTGGCCTTCGTGAAGGCGGGCCGCAGCTCCTGGAGCACGTCCGTGGTGCTGGCCGCGGCGAAGACGAGCCCTTCTTCGGCGTTCGCGGCTCCTCCCAGGAGCATCAGGGTCAGCACGCACAGCCTGGACATGGTACGCACTCCTGGACGCTCCTCTTGCTCCCCCCAACGGGGAGCGCATTGTCCGCACGGCTGCCCACGCCGTGACAACGGGTTGACCCGTGGGGCCCTGCCCGCTAAGCCATACTCCGTGTCACGGAATATCCACCCTAAAGAGGATGAGGACATCTCGGCGGACGTGCTGAAGCTTCAGCAGCTCCTGCTCGCGCTGGGCCGGCGCCGTTCGCTCCGTGACCCCATCGCCAGCACCTGCGAGCAGCTCCAGTTCACGCCCCCGCAGGTGCATGCGCTGCTCTGGCTCGGCCAGGACGGCTCGCTCACGATGGGCGAGCTTGCTCGCCGACTGGGCGTCACCGAGAAGACCGTCACCGGGCTCGTCGACCGGCTGGAGCGCGAGGGCCACCTGATGCGCGAGCGCAGCGCGGCCGACCGCCGCGTGGTCCGCTGTCGGCTCACGCCCGACGGCCTGCAGACCTACCAGCGGCTCGAGCGCTTCATGACGCAGGGCATGGGGCAGCTGCTCTCCATCCTCGACGGCGTCGACCGCAAGGCGCTCTTCCGCATCCTGGAGAAGCTGCTGCGCCGGATGGACACGCTGGGGCCTCCGAGCGCCGCGACGACGGCGCGCGAGCGCTCGGCCTGAAGCCCGTGGAGCGGGCGAGCAAGGCCCGCTTCCTCGTGCCTTCTCCCGCCAGGGGCCCCACCTCAAGTGACACGCGGCGTCTTTCGCGCCGGCAGGGCCCGGTGCTTCTTCCGACGGACGACTTCCGCACCATGGCAGCGCGGCGTTGATGCGAGGGGAGGAACGCGATGAAGGGAAGCAGACGCGTCGTGGCCGTGGGCCTGGTCCTGACACTCGCGGGCTGCCGCCGGGAGCAGGAAGAAGCGCCGCCCGCCCCGCCGCCCTCCGCGCAGCAGGAGCCCGCGGCGCCGTCACCCGAGGCGGCTCCGGAGGGCACGCCTCCCGCGAAGCAGCCGATGCCGCCGGACATGCGCGGGGCGCTCGCGTCCATCGCGCCGCTGGTGGAGTCGGTGAAGTCGGCCGTCGTCAACGTGGAGGTGCGGGAGGCCTCACCCGCGCGCGGCCCTCGTCGGGGCTCTCCCTGGAATGGAGGGGGGCCGGGCTCTCCGTTCGGCGGCGGCATGCCCTTTGGTTCTCCGTTCGAGGACCCGCGTGAGGAAGGGCCGCGCCAGGGCCTGGGCTCCGGCTTCGTCATCGACGCTCGGGGGTTGGTGCTCACCAACAACCACGTGGTGGCGGATGCCACGGAGATACGCGTTCAGTTTCCCGACGGACGCGAGCTGGACGCGAAGGTGCTGGGGACAGACCCGCTCACGGACGTGGCGGTGCTCCAGCTCAAGGGAGATGTGAAGGGGCTCCCGGTGGTGAAGCTGGGCGACTCGGACGCGCTGCGCGTGGGCGATTGGGTGGTGGCCATCGGCAACCCCTTTGGACTCGCCTCCAGCGTCAGCCTGGGCATCGTCTCCGCCAAGGCCCGCGACATCCAGGTGGGGCCCTTCGACGACTTCCTCCAGACGGACGCCGCCATCAACCCGGGCAACTCCGGCGGGCCGCTGTTCAACCTCCACGGCGAGGTGGTGGGCATCAACACGGCCATCGTCGGCCAGGGCTCCGGCATCGGCTTCGCCGTGCCCAGCACGCTCGTGAAGGAGCTGTTGCCCCAGTTGGAGAAGGATGGCGCCGTCACGCGGGGCTGGCTGGGCGTCGCCGTGCAGGATTTGACGGCGGACCTGGGCAGCGCGCTGGGGGTGTCCAAGGGCGAGGGCGCCATCGTCACCGAGGTAAACGAAGGCACGCCCGCCGCCGAGGCCGGGCTGAAGCCGGATGACATCATCGTCGCGGCGGGGGGACGCCCCGTCACCTCTGGCCGCGCCCTCACGCGCACGGTGGCGCTCAAGGCGCCGGGCTCCGAGCTGCCGCTCACCGTGTACCGAGGTGGGAAGAAGACGGAGCTGAAGGCGAAGCTGGGCACGCGGCCGGACCTGGAGGGCGTGGCCTCGCGCAAGCCGCCGGAGGAGCACGCGGAGCCGCCGCACCAGCGCGTGGGACTGAGCCTGTCGGACATGGACCCCAGGCTCTCGCGAGCGCAGGAGCTGCCGCGCGCGGGCGCGTTGGTGACGGACGTGGTGCCGGGCTCCAGCGCCGAGCGCTCCGGGTTGCTGCCGGGCATGGTGGTGGTGGAGGCGCGAGGCCAGCCGGTGCGACGGGCGACGGACCTGGCGCGCGTGCTGAAAGAGGCCGAGCCGGGCGAGTCCGTGCTGCTGCGCGTGGCGGTGCCCGGAGGCCGGCGCGAGCTGCGCGCGCTCACCGCGCCGGAGTCGTGACGTCCGGCCCCGCGTCCCCAGGCGCGCGGGCCCACAACACGCGAGGGTGCAGCACCAGCGCGACGGCCTCGCGCACCGTCCAGTAGAAGCGGTCCACCCAGTGCAGGTTGCGCTCGGTCTCCAGCGCGGGGCTCGTGCTCACCTCGAAGCCATTGAGCCGGAAGTACTGCCGCGCGCGCAGCAGGTGGTACGGGTCGGAGACGACCACCACGCGCCGCGCGCCCAAGTCGCGCAGCAGCTTCGCCGTCAGGCGCGCGTTGTCCTCCGTGGAGTGGCTCGACTCCTCCAGCACGCACGCCTCCTCGGGGACGCCCAGCTGCGTCGCGAGCGTCAGCATCACCCGCGCCTCCGACGGCGGATGCACACCCACGCCACCGGAGAAGACGAGCCGGGGCGCCACGCCACGTCGGTACAGCTCCACCGCCTTCTCCGTGCGGGCCCGCAGCGCGCCGGACGGCACCCCGCCCGCCAGCACGCGCGCGCCCAGCACCACCACGGCGTCGGAGGGCTCCGCGCGCTCGCGCTGCCCGAAGCGGTCCACCACCCACGCCAGGCCGAACACGCCGCACGACGCCACACCCACGGACACCACGAGCAGTCGACGCACGCGTCCGGGCCGCGCGCTCAGCGAAGTTGGAGGCACGAGCCGCACGTTAGCCGCGCGCAGCCCGCCTCGACGACTTTCCTCAAGGCTCGAAGCCTCCGAGGAACAGCTCCCGCCCACCGCCTCCGGGCTCGCCCAGCGCCACCGTCCCGAACTCCATCGCGGAGAGCCGCGTGCCCAGCAAGGCGCTCGCCCCCTTCTTCGACGACGAGACGAAGAAGCGCTCCTCGGAGACCTCTCCGACGCCCGACGGCGCCATGGCGAAGCCTCGCGCCCAGCGCACCCCACCGTCCACGCGGTCCAGCTTCACCATGAAGAGATTGAGCGTGCTGCCCGGCGCGCCCACCACGGCCCCCGCGCCCAGGTCGTCACCGTGTGCGTAGCGGCCCACGACGACGGCGCCGTCGTGCTCGTCCATCGCGATGCCCAGCCCCTGGAAGCCGAAGGCCCGAGCCCAGCGCGGTGTGCCCTCCCGGTCGAACGCGGCCACGAAGGCCTCGCTCCCGCCCGGCTCCACTTCGTGCGTCTTCCCCTCGAACGTCAGCGGTTCGGAGAACGCGCCCGTCACCAGCACGCGGTCGCCGTGCACCGCCACCCCGGTGGCCCCGCCGGACGCAGTGTCGAGTCGTCGCTCCCACAGCGGGCGCCCGCGAGGGTCCAGCTTGAGCAGGAACGGCTGCGCATCGAGCGTCACCGGCGAGCGCGGGGGATGCAGCAGCCCCGTGACGTAGAGGGAGCCCTCGCGGTCCGCCGCCACGCCGGTGGCCGCTCCCGGCTCCGGGTGCGCGTACGTCCACAGGTAGCCGCCCCTCGCGTCCACCTTCACCAGCGCGGCAACCCCGCCGAGCTTCGCGTCGGGAAGCGTGCCCGCCAGCACCACGTTGCCCAGCAGGTCCACCTCCGCGCGCTGGAGGACGAAGTCGGGCGAGACGCCCAGCGACACCAGACTCCGAGCCCAGACGAAGTCTCCCTCCCGTCCCAGCTTGAGCAGGAAGCGTCCCGCCGGCAGGGGCCCTCCGCCCAGGTCCGCGCCCGCCGGATTGCGGCCCGCGACGAACACGTGTCCGCGGGAGCTCACCGCGACGACCTCCGCGAAGCCCGGCAGGGAGACGGACCACATCCGCTCTCCCCCCGTGCCGTACTTCGCCACGCCGAAGGTCTTTGGCGCGGCGGTTCCGGAAGCGGGTACCAGCAACGGACCGAAGAGGTCCGCCACCGCGTCCTCCGAATCGAGGGCCAGCACCAGGTTGCCGCGCGTGTCGTGCGCGAGCCCCACCGCGGACTCCCGGCCCGCGCCCGTCAAGGCGCGCAGCCAGCGCGTCCTTCCCGTCAGCGACCCTGCCTGTGGGGCGCGCACGACGGCCGGCGGGCTCTCGACGGAGGGACTCGGGCCCACCGCCTCGGACTGCTGACAGGCCATGACCAGCAACGCCAGCGCCTGGCAGGCCCTGCTGCCCCGTGCCCCATGAAGCATTGCGTCGTGCCCCCACCCGCCCCGTACAGGCCCGTGGAATCTCGAAGAAGTGACGGGCAGGGTGGGGATGCGACCTGGCGGGCGCGAGGTGCCCTCGAGTCCGAGAAGACGGCTCGCCGCTGGACGGAGGGCCCATGCGTGGGCTCCAATCCGACAGGTGATGACCCAGGATGAAGTGACGAAGGTGCTGTCGGACGTGGAGTTGGTGCCGTGCGCGGAGATGGCGCTGGCGGACGCCCGGCGGCTGGTGGAGGCCTGTCTGGAGGCGGACGTCCCCGCGCTGGTACACCGCGAGGCGTGCGCGAAGCCCGGGTGCAGCCCGAAGTTCCAGGTGCTGGTGCGCCCCGAGGACGGCCTGCGCGTGGCGACGCTGCTCCAGCAACGTTGGATGGACAGCATCCAGCGCGAGGGCGTGCTGGCGGACGGCGCCTCGCCCTTCGCATTGCCCGCGACGGAGGACGGTGAGCCGCCGTGTCCGGCCTGCGGCACCGTGGCGCCCCTGGTCGCCGGAGCCTGCGCCGACTGCGGTCTTCAGCTCGAGTAGCAGGCAGGCGTCGCCTGCGCGCGACGTTGTCGCACCCTATCCTTCCCGTGGAAGCCGGGACGGACTCCCCCGAGCGCGGCCCCGCGCGGGGTCAGGCAGTGGAGGCACACGGATGGAAGTCAAAGGCGTGGCGTTCCTGGCGCGACAGCAGATGGCGATGCAGTCCCACGGCGAGAAGGCGTGGAAGGACTTCATCGCGGACATCAAGAAGAAGGAGCCCGTCTTCGCGCAGCCCGTCCTCCCGGTGACGCGCATTCCGGTGGATGCGTTCCTGCGGCTCAACGAGGAGCTGCTCCAGCGCTTCTACGGAGGAGACCCCAACGCGTGGTGGCAGTTCGGCATCAAATCCGCCGAGTACGCGCTGGGCCAGGGGCAGCTCAAGGCGATGTTCAGCCCGGGTGACTTCCGCCGCTTCCTCTTCTTCACGCCCGGCATCTGGAAGGGCTACTTCACCGAGGGCGAGCTGGAGGTGCTGCCGGGAGCTGGCCACACGGACCTGCACATCATCAAGGTGCCCAAGCCGCACGTGTACTTCGAGCTGTCGGTGATGGGCTTCGCGTGGGGCGGCCTGACGGTGCTCGGCGCGAAGGACCTGAAGCACGAGGTCCTCAAGGGCTACAGCCGGGGAGACCCGGACGTGCTCTACCGCTTCAACGTGAGCTGACCTTCCGCGTCCGTGGGAGGAAGCACGTCCAGCCGCAGGTCCGCGACGACGGGGTAGTGGTCCGACGCGGCGACCCGCAGCACGCGGCTGGCCACGGGCGTGAAGGCATCACAGGCCAGCACGTAGTCGATGCGCAGCGTGGGCAGGAACAGGGGCATCGGGTAGGTGCCCCTGGCTCCGCCGGTGGCGGCGACGACGTCGCGCAAATCGCGGCGCAGCAGGCGCACCGAGTGCGAGTCCGGGTCGTCGTTGAGGTCACCCAGGAGCAGTCGAGGCCGGGAGTCCTGGGCGAGCAGTCGGGCCACGTAGCCGCTCTGGCGCAGGCGCGTGGCGTTGTTGAAGGGGCGGCGGATGAGATGCGTGAGGTAGACGCTCACCTCGCGACCATCCACGGACACGACGGCGTGCGCGAGCGTGCGCGGCTCCGCGCCCGAGGGCACGGGCAGCGGGTACTGCGCGAGCGACTCCAGTGGGAAGCGCGACAGGATGGCGATGCCGTAGGCGCCGCCATGCAGATCCGTGGTGCGGAAGTGGGCGCGGTGAGGCAGGCCGGTGAGGAGGGAGAGGGCCTCCACCTGGTCGATGCCGCCGGCGCGCCTGGAGCCGACGTCGACCTCCTGGAGCGCGACGAGGTCCGGCACGGAGGCGCGGATGACGCGGGCCACGCCATCGAGTCCACGGGCACCGGACTGGATGTTGAAGGTCATCACCCGCAGCGTCCCAGGCTCGCGGTGTACGGCGGCGAGCGGGACTTCCGGGGGGAGGAGACCGGGGCCTGTCGCACACGCGAGCGGCCCCAGCATGAGCAGCAGGGAGAGGAGGCGGAGGTGCATGGAGAGCGAGGGCGGGATGTTAGGCCGCGCCGTCGCTCACTGTCTCCCCGCCCCCCAGGTGCCTGATTGAGGAGCAGCCAGCCGCTTACGCGTCGCGGCGGCGCAGACGCGCGCCGAGCAGCAGCAGGGCTGCGCCCAGGAGGGGCACGCCACCGGCCGCGGCGCAGCCACCGCCGTCGTCCTCACCACCGCCGCCGCCGTCTCCGCCGTCGCCGACCTTCACCTTGAGCGTGGCGGTGTTGGACGCGTCACCGGTGTCCTCGTTGTTGCCGTTGGTCGAGTTGCCCGCGCCGAACAGGGTGAGCGTGGCGCCGGTGGACGGGGCGACGAGGGTGAAGTCGAAGCGCACCGTGCCGCTGGCGAAGGCCTTGGGCTGGGTGTGGGTGAGCTCGCCGGAGACCTTCTTGGAGCCGGTGCCGGCGGTGAGGGTGGCGGAGCCATCCGTGGCCACGTTGAAGCCGCCGCGAACGCCGGGGCCGCCGGTGATGACGAGGGCGTAGGTGCCCGTCTGGCCGGGCTCGAGGGACGCGGGTCCCTCGAGGGTCACGGTGGGCTTGGTACCCGTGGTCGAGTGGCACATCGAGCTCGCGCACGTCAGCGAGCTGTCCTTGCCGCTGTGGCCCGTCTGGCCGGTGGCGTAGGCGAGGGCGGAGCCGGAGACGAGGCACGCCGTCAGCGCGCCAGCCACTCCGAGAGACGGAAGAAACGACCGCATGAAGCCTCCAGGTGGAAAACCATGAAAAATGGAGAGCACGTCATAGCGCGACGCGCCAACGCTTCCCAGCATCCGTCAGGGTGTGACGCTCGCGTTGCATCCACGCGAGAGGACTCCAGATAGCCGGTATCAAAAAGGGTCGGCGGCGACCCGCGCCAAGGCCCTCGCGTCGCCCGTGTATCGCCAACACCGTGTGAGCCCTCAGCCCGCGAGCCGGTGGAACGCCTCGCGCAGTGCCTCGCGCGCGCCCGTCTCCTGCACGTCTCCGTGGCACACCACCACCTGCTTCACGTCCCACGCGAGCACCCGCTCCAGCGACGCCTTCACCGCCACCCGGTCCTTCACCACCGCCTTGGTGATGAACGTGGGCGCAAGCCGCTGCCACGCGCCACAGAGCTTCAGATACGTGCGCGTGAGCCACGAGCCCGTCTGGTGAAAGTTGAACGCCAGGTCCGTGAGCAGCACCGTGCCAGTGGGCCGGTGGAAGAACACGAACTCGTCCAGCTTCGGCATTCCCTTCACCTGCACCTGGTCGATGACCCCCGCCCAACCCGCGTCCGCCGCGTCCCCCAACTCCAGGTCGATGCGCAAATCCTTCCGCTTCGCCCTCAGGCTCGCCGGCGCCACCACGCGCGCCTCCGGATAGGCCGCCGCCCATGCCCCCACCCGCAGGTGGTGCATCAGGTTGGGCGCGACCAGGAAGCTCACCGGGCCCAGCGCGTCCACCGTCGCGCGCGCCTCGGGCGTGCAGGCGACCGGCGAGTGCACCCACAGCCCCCCGCCCGGCAGGCGGATGACCGTCATCCGTCCCCCCAGGTCGAACGCCCCCATCCGGAAGGGAACCGCCAGGGAATGAACCTCTCCAGCCACGGCGCGCAGCATGTCTTCCTCCTGGGACGACCACGGGACAGCCGGGGCATCCTCGCCGCCCTCCGAAAGCCCTCGCAACGTGAACGACCCACCCTGGGACGAGCCGAGGGACGTCCTGGGACGACTGGAGCGTTGATTTCCGGGTGGCCAAAGCGTAGGCAACCGTCCTCTTTCAACGACTTGAAAAGGTGCTCAGCACATGGCCGATAAGCTCACGCCCCGAGAGAAGGGCTTTTCCGAGTGGTACGTCGACCTGGTCCAGAAGGCGAAGCTCGCCGACTACTCGGACGTGAAGGGCTGCATGGTCATCCGTCCCAACGGCTACGCGCTGTGGGAGAACATGCAGCGCGTCCTGGACAAGATGTTCAAGGACCTGGGCCACAAGAACGCCTACTTCCCGCTGCTCATCCCCGAGAGCTACCTCAAGAAGGAAGCCGAGCACGTCGAGGGCTTCAACCCCCAGCTCGCCGTCGTCACCCACGCGGGCGGCGCCAAGCTCGAGGAGCCCTACGTCATCCGACCCACGTCGGAGACCATCATCAACCGCAGCTTCGCCAAGTGGGTGCAGAGCTATCGGGATTTGCCCCTGCTCATCAACCAGTGGGCGAACGTGATGCGCTGGGAGATGCGCACGCGCCTGTTCCTGCGCACCACCGAGTTCCTCTGGCAGGAAGGCCACACCTGTCACGAGACGGAAGAGGACGCGGAGAAGGAGACGCTCCAGATGCTGGAGGTCTACCGGACGTTCTCCGAGGACTACATGGCCATGCCCGTGATGACGGGCCGCAAGTCGGAGTCGGAGCGGTTCGCCGGCGCCCTGCGCACCTACAGCATCGAAGCCATGATGCAGGACAAGAAGGCGCTGCAGGCCGGCACCAGCCACAACCTGGGACAGAACTTCGCCAAGGCCTTCGACACCAAGTTCCAGGGTCGCGACGGCCGCGAGCACTTCGTCTGGCAGACGTCCTGGGGCGTGTCTACGCGCCTCATCGGCGGGCTCATCATGACCCACTCGGATGACTCGGGGCTCATCGTCCCGCCGAAGCTGGCGGCCACGCACGTGGTCATCATCCCCATCTTCGGCAAGGCGACCGACACGGAGAAGGCCCAGGTCCTGGAGAAGAGCCACGCGCTCGCCGCCGACCTGCGCAAGTCCGGCCTGGGCGTGGTGGTGGACGACGACGACAGCAAGGGCCCCGGCTTCAAGTACTTCGAGCACGAGCTGGTGGGCACCTGCGTGCGCATCGAGATTGGCCCCAAGGACCTGGCCAAGGGCACCTGCGTCATGGTGCGCCGTGACTTGAAGGTGAAGGAGTTCATCCCGCTGGGCGAGGCCGCCGCCAAGGCCCAGTCCATGCTGGACCAGATGCAGAAGGACCTCTTCCAGAAGGCGAAGACGTTCCGCGACGAGCACACCTTCGAGGTCAACTCCTACGAGGAGATGAAGGAGAAGGCGGATGCGGGCTTCCTGCTCGCGCACTGGAACCTGGACCCCAAGGTGGAGGCGCGCATCAAGGAAGAGACGGGCCTGACCACGCGCAACCGTCCCTTCGCGCTCAAGCAGGAGCCGGGCAAGTGCGTCGTCACCGGCGAGGACTCACCGGGCCGCATCGTGTTCTCCAAGGCGTACTGAGCCCCACCGCGAACGCGGCGTCATGACAGAGGGCCGTGGAGGGACTCCATCAGTCCCCCCTCGGCCCTTTGTCACACCTCGAAGGGCGTCTCCCGCTCGAACTCGCGGCTGGGGACGCCGACGATGGAGTAGTTGGGCGACTGGAGCGGCGGCATGCGCCGGACGATGCGGCGGTGGAACGTGCGGTGGCTGCCCCGGAACTTCCCGCTGTTGTAGACGCGCAACAGGTTCGCGGTGAACAGGCCGTTGAAGGCTCCGTCGCTGGAGAGCTGGTTGTCCTGGCACCCGGAGATGAGCAGCACCGTCGCCTTCGTCTTCGCGATGGGGTCATCCTTCGGGAGTCCCGCCATGACGTCGTCGTAGAAGGCCTTGTTGTCCCGGTACGTGCGCAGGGCAATCGCCGTGGGCATGTCCTTGAAGCGCCGCTCTCCCGGCGTCGGGTCATGCAGCGTGTCCGACAGCAACTCCAGGCTGCCTGACCCCCGAAGCGCCGCGTAAGCCGCCTTGCTCACCGTGCCACTGTGGCAGCTGTCGGAGAACATCAGCACGCGCACGCCCTGCTTCATCTTGGACAGCGCGAGGTGGATTTCGTCGTCGATGAGCTCTCCGTCGTAGAGCACCCACGTCTCGTCCTGCGCGTCCGACTCGTCGCTGTTGCGGTCCGGGAGCTGCCCGCCGTGTCCGGAGTACGTCAGCAGGAACAGGTCTCCGGGTTGGAGCACGCGGGCCGCCTCGTCCATCTCCTTCAGGATGCGGCCCCGCGTCGCGTCCCGGGTGAGCACCTTGCGCACGGTGGAGAACTTCCGCTCCGTGGCGATGGCCACCATGTCCTCGGCGTCCGCCTCGCAGGCGACGAGCGCTCCGTCCCAGCCCGCGTAGTGCGCCGGGTCCACCAGATTCAACCCGATGTTCAACGAATATCCCTGAGCCATGGTCACACTCCTCCTGTCACCGGAGGGAGCGCGAGGCTTCCAGGTGTGAGCCCACCGGCCCCAGGGCGCCGAGCCTCCCCGCCCGGCCCTCGTCCGCTCAGCCCACCTCGCGCAACGCCTGCTTGCCCGGGACGAAGGTGGCCACGGGCTCGGCCTTGCCCGCGACGGGCAGGGGCGCCGCGGGCTCGAAGCGCAGCGACGCATCGTCCTGGCAGAAGCGGCGCGTGGCCTCCGACACCAGCATGGCCACGCCCACCTTCTTGGTGAGCCCTTCGATGCGGCTGGCCAGATTCACGGCGTCGCCAATCACCGTGTACTCGCGCCGCTGCGCGCTGCCCACGTCCCCCACCACCACGCGCCCCGTGTGGATGCCGATGCCGATGCGCAGTGGCTCCTCACCGCGCGCCACACGCTCCGCGTTGAGCGTCTCCAGCGCCTCCAGCATGGCCAGCCCACACGCCACCGCGGCCTTCGGGTGCCCCGGCAAATCCAGCGGCGCGCCGAAGTACGCGAGGATGCCGTCACCGATGAACTTGTCGAGCGTCCCTCCATGGCGGAACACCACGTCCACCATGCGCGACAGGTACTCGTTGAGCAGCGCGACGACTTGAGGGCTGTCCATGCGCTCGGACATGGAGGTGAAGCCTCGGATGTCGGAGAACAGCAGTGTCACCTCGCGGTGCTCGCCGCCTCCCGCCTCGGTGCCGTGCTGGGCAATCTGCCGGGCGACCTCGGGGGAGAAGTAGCGGCCCAGCCGCTCCAGCCGCACCTCCTCTTGCGCCACCTGCGTCACCAGCCCCAGCACCTGCCGGCTGATGAAGGCCGCCGCGAGCGCGCCCAGCGCCAGCACCAGCACCATGCCCGGCAGGAACGCCTGCCACTCCACCTGGGCCTGGAACACCAGCATCTTCTCCAGGCCGATGGCCACCACCGTGGCCAGCACGACGATGACGCGCGACAGCGTCACCAGCGACACGAGCACCACCAGCACGATGTACACGCCCAGCGTCAAGAGCGCGGTGGGCACCGCGTTGTCGTTGTTCGCCGTGCCGATGGCCAGCGACTGGAGGGCGAAGACGGCGGGCATGTCCAGGAAGACGAGCCCGAGCGCCGGGCGCCGCCCCAGGCGGGGAAAGCGGCGCGCGCCGGCCCACAGCACCACCGCCAGCGCCAGGTACGCGGCGAGCACCCCGAGCGGCGTGCGCCACTCGAACTGCCACGTCATCACCAGCCAGCTCGCCGTGCCCGCCGCGCGGACCCGGTTGAGCCACTCGCCCACCTGCGCGCGCCACCCTTCCAGGCGTCGCGCGAGCGTATCCTCGACATGGGAAAGCACCCGCATGAGGTCGCACGCTACCACCACCCTCCAGGGAGCCACCCGCGTGCGAGCCAAGAGGCCCAGGTGCGGTATCTTCCGCCCCAGGAAATCATGGCGAGCATCGGTCACGTGGCGGTGGGCATGGCCCTGGGGCGGTATGAGGCGAACGGTGGGTCGACCCGTCGCCTGGTTGCCTCCATGGCACTCTTCTCGATGCTGGCCCTGCTGCCGGACGCGGACGTGGTGGCCTTCGTCTTCCGCATTCCCTATGCGGCGCCATGGGGACACCGGGGCGCGTCGCACTCGTTCGTCTTCGCTGCGGCGGTGGCGCTCGCGGTGGCGGGGGTGGCGAAGTGGGCGGGGGCGCCCGCGGGCCGCTGGGGTGGGCTGGCGTTCCTCGCGGTGGCGAGCCACGGGCTCCTGGACTCGCTGACGGATGGCGGGCTGGGCGCGGCGTTGCTGTGGCCCTTCTCGAATGCGCGGCTGTTCGCGCCCGTGCGTCCACTGCCGGTGTCGCCCATTGGCGCGGGCATGCTGTCGCCGCGCGGGCTGTATGTCGTCGGCGCGGAGCTGCTCGCCTTCATCCCCTTCTGGGCCTACACGCTCTGGCCGCGCGGGTCCGCGAGAAAGCGCTGAGCCATGCGACTGTTCACCGCCGTCACGCTGGGGAACAGCATCGAGGCCCGGGTCGCCGCCGAGCTGAAGCGGCTGCGCCAGTTCGCGAACCATGCCCGCTTCGTGCGAGTCGAAGGCATCCACCTCACGCTCGTGTTCCTGGGGGAAGTGGAGTCCTCGCGACTGCCCGCCATCCGTGAGGCGCTGGCCTCGGTCGGCCCCCGGCACGCGCCCTTCACGCTATCGGTGGGCGGAGGCGGCACCTTCGGGACAGCCACGCATCCGCGCGTGCTCTGGGCGGACGTGCATGGAGAGACCGACGCGCTCAAGGCCCTGCAGGCCGACACGGCGGAGCAGTTGCAGCCGCTCGGCTTCGAGTCGGAGTACCGCGACTACGCGCCGCACCTGACGCTGGCCCGGAGCCACACGTCGTCCGGAGACCCGGCGCTGCTCGAGTGCGTGAAGGCCCTGTCCGGCACGGACCTGGGCCAGGGCCGCGTGGACCGGCTCATCCTCTTCGAGAGCCGTGGCCCGGAGTATCACCGCGTGGCCGAAGTGCCGCTGACGCGCACCGCCTGACAGCTGCACGCGCGCTCCCTTCTCCAGGGAACACCGTCGGCGCCAGGGACGTCACATGCCTCTCGGATGGGGGCGTGGGAATGAGCCCTGGCATCGGGGCTGCATCGTGAGACAGCGGGCGTGGCAAACGCCGGAAAGGACAGGGTCCATGCGTTGGCTCGTGTTGTGGGGAGTGTGGTTGTGGGGACTCAGCGCGGTCGCGGCGCCTCGGGAGGAGCTGGCGGCGAAGCTCCAGACCGGGGACGTCGTGCTGCACACCTCGCGCTCGCGGCAGTCCCAGGCCATCCGGGCGGCCACGCACAGCGCGCTGTCCCACGTAGGGCTGGTGGAGGTGACGGCACAGGGCGTGTTCGTGGTGGAGGCGGTGCAGCCCGTGCAGCGCGTCCCGTTCGCGAAGTGGAAGGCGCGCGGCGTGAAGGGCCACATCCTCGTGCTGCGCCCCCAGGGACTCGACGCCGAGCAGCGGCAGCGCGCACTGACGGCGGCGAAGTCCCACCTGGGCAAGCCCTATGACTGGCGCTTCGGCTGGGGCGACGAGGCGATGTATTGCTCGGAGCTGGTACGCAAGGCCTACGCCCAGGGCGCGGGCGTGGAATACGGAGCAATGGAAGCCCTGGGCTCGCTCGACGTGGCCGGCCTGAAACAGCAGATGCGCGAGCGCTACGGCGCCCAGGTTCCGCTGGAGCAGGAACTGATAACACCCGCGAGCCTTGCTCGTGATGCGCGGTTGTCGGTGGTTCACTCGGATTTCCCGAGTGAGCGCCAGCCCGGGTCATGAATATCCAGGGGTGTATTCAACCCTGACTCGGAGAAGGTGAGCCGAGCCGGGAAGCGCGGATACACTTCGTTTCATGCGACGCCTCCTGCTCGTCCTCCCCCTCCTCCTCCTCGCTGGCTGCAAGAAGGACGTCACCCAGGGCGCGGTCAAGGTCACGGTGAAGTACGGCCCCTTCCTCCCGGGATGCCTCCGGGTGGAGGCGTTCGACGTGGCCAGCGGGCAGACACGCGGCAAGGACGTCGTGGGCACGGACGTGAAGGGAACTCGCGCCGACGGCGGCAGCATGATGGTGGCGCTGATACCTCCTCTCGACTGGGGAGCGTCCGTGGGAGTGCGCGCCACGGCCTTCGAGCAATCCTGCGAAGGCAAGGCCGTGGTCTCCGACTCGCAGCGCGTGACGGTGGAGCTCGACACCGTGCATGCCGTCACGCTGTCCCTGCAGGCCACGGACGCGGACCAGGATGGCTACGTCGGAGAGAGCAGCAACGGCACCGACTGTCGGGACGACGTGCTCGCCATCAATCCAGGCGCCGAGGAGCTCTGCGACGACGTGGACGACAACTGTGACGGCGTCGGCGACACGGTCCACTTCCAGCTGGGAGAGGCCTGCTCGACGTCGGCGGACTGCTCCGGTGTCTTCCGCTGCGGCACGACGGACCGCGCCCGGTTCTGCGACACCCCGCCCAGCAGGAATGTGTATCTGGACGGGGACCAGGACGGCCACGGCAAGAAGGACTCGACGCCCCTCATCGTCTGCGGCGCCACGCCCGACGGCTACACCACCGGCGCTCCGGACGATTGCGACGACACGAACCGCGACATCCGCCCAGGGCTCACCGACCTCTGCGATGACGTGGACACCAACTGCGACGGAGTGAAGGACGAGGGCTTCCCCACGCTCACGCAGCAATGCACGGATTCGTTCCAGTGCACGGGAACGAACCAGTGCAACAGCGTCCAGACGGCCCTGGAGTGTGTGACGTCCTCGGTGGCCACCCTGTGGTACCCGGACGAGGACGGCGACACCTTCGGTGGCAACACCGGCATCGTGCAGTCCTGCGTGAAGCCCGCGGGCGCCTATGTCACCAACAGCTCGGACTGCAACGACGGCGACTCGCGGACCCATCCCGGCGCCACCGAGCTGTGTGATGACCTGGACAACGACTGCGACGGCCAGAAGGAACTCCAGAGCGTCTGCCCGGGCGGAAACGCTCCCGCATGGACCAGCAGGAACGTGGGCTCGGGGGGGATGAAGGACTGGTACGCGGCCTCTTCATGGACTCGCGGCGGAGTGTGGGTCGGGGGTGATGACAACCGTCGCGCGCGGCTGCTGCCCACCGGCACGAACTTCACGGTCATCACGGATGACAGCTGCGGCGCCGACGACACCCAATGGCGCGCCATCTGGGCGGACCCCACCACGGGCCGCGCGTGGCTCGGCTCCGAGGGCGGCAAGAAGGCCCACCAGGACACCACCGCCGCGGGCTGCTCCGACATCAGTGACGACAACCGGTGGATTTTTGGAATGACCGGGCTGCGAACCAACAACGTCCTCACGCTCTACGGTGCCAACTCGCCCACGGGCGAGGACAACGAGACCACTGGCACGTCCTTCACCTGGGATGGCGGCGGAACCCTGAGCTACAACGCCGCGAACAACGCGCTCCCCAGCGTCTACAACATCCACGGGAGCGCCCAGAGCCACCTGCTGTTGGTGGGTGGCGCCTCGAACACGCCTCGCGTCTTCCGGTTCAACCCCGCCAACAGCCGCTGGGAGACGGAGAACGCGGAGCAGAACACCTCCGGTGCACGCCCCCTGCGGGCCGTCTGGGTGGTGAACGACCAGGTCGCTTTCGCCGTGGGCGACGGAGGCACCGTCCTGCGCAAGGTCAACGGCACGCAGTGGGTCAAACAGGGCTTCCCCAACGCCCATGACCTGACCTCGGTCATCGCCTTCGGCGCGGGGTCCGCCTATGCGACGTGCGCGAACGGCCACATCTACCGCTACAACGGACAGACGTGGACGGAGATTCACGCGGCCTCCGGAGGGCGCCTCAACGACATCACCGGCACGGGCCCCGACGACCTCTGGGTGGTGGGCATCGGCGGGCGAATCCTGCGCTGGCCCGCCTGGCCCTGAGGACGCGAGCGCTCAAGTCCCCCGCCGCGCCACCACGAAGCGGCGGGTGAACAGGAACGGAGTGCCCCGCGAGTGAGCGGGGTACGCGTCGCGTAGGCGCGGCCCCAGCTCCTCCAGGAACGCCTGTCGCTCCGCCTCACCCAGCGCCGCCAACACCGGCCGCAGCGTCGTCCCCAACAACCACTGCAACACCGCGTCCTCACCCGGCAGCAGGTGCAGGTACGTGGTCTCCCACGCATCCACCGTCATCCCCCGCCCCGCCAGCAGCGACTCGTACGTCTCCAGCGTCTCCACGGGCCGCCGCCTCACGGGCGCGAGCACCCGGGCGAAGCGCGGCAGCGCCTTCACCTCGTCGACGAGGCGGTGCGAGGGCGCATCGAAGTTGGCCGGCACCTGGAAGGCCAGCACGGCGTTCGGCGAAAGCTTCGCCACCAGTCGCGCCATCAGCGCCGCATGGTCCGGCACCCAGTGCAGCGCCGCGTTCGACACCAGCACGTCCAGCGGCACCGGAGGCGCCCAGCCCGCGAGTTCCCCCACCTCGAAGCGCAGGGAGCCCGGCGCGGGGCGGCGGCGCGCCTCCTCCACCATCTCCACCGAGGAGTCCACGCCGTACACCGTCGCGCCAGGCCAGCGCTCGGCCAGCACGCGCGTCAAATCCCCCGTCCCGCACCCTAGGTCGGCGACGTGCGTCGGGGCGGCCACGTCCACCCGCGACAGCAGCTCGAAGAAGGGCCGCTTCCGCTCATCGCGGAAGCGCGTGTACTGCGACGGGTCCCACATGCCAGCCTCCCGGCGGCGTGCTCGCGCCGCGCACCGGGAGGTCTAATCCACCCGCCCGCTCAGCGCTCGATGCGCAGCACCTGAAAGCCCTTTCCCGCGCTTCCGAAGCCGCTCACGTTCTCCATCCGCACCACCAGCTCCCCGGAGGGCAACACACCCCACACGTCCGCGCGCGCCAGGTCGGCCCCGCTCACCCGCTCGTGGCGCCGCGCCTCCTTCCACGTCTGCCCATCCCCGCTGGTGAACAGTCGCGCGGAGACATCCCCCGGCACCTGCACGTCCCCCGCGCTGGACCAGGCCGTCCCCAGCACCCAGCCACCTCCGGGCGCGGCGACCAGCGAGTACGCGGGCCCTGGCAGCTCCCGCACCGTGCTCACCCGGCCGTCCACGGACAACCGCAGCAGCTTCGGGTGCTCGGGCTCGAACAACGTGGACTGCCCGAGCAGCAGCGAGCCATCCGCCATCACCACGCCCGCCACCGCGTTCGCCCCGTAGCCCTGGAGCAGGGACTTCCACGTCCGCCCGCCATCCGTGGAGCGCAGCACCGCCGCCTGCGTCTTGTTGCTGCCCATCAGCGCCCACAGCGCCCCCGTCACCGGGTCCGCGACCAGCGCATAGCCATGACGGTGCGCGGTGAGCGTGGAGCGCACGGACCAGCTGGCCCCGCCATTCGTGCTCGCCCACACCCGCACCGGCGCGGACGACGAGGTGAAGCTCTGGTACTCGAGGAAGAACCACGTGCCGCCCAGCTCCGCGAAGCTGCGAGGCCCCATCGCCCGGTAGTTCCCCAGGCTCACCTCGCCCGTCCACGTCCGCCCGCCATCCGTGGAGCGCTGCAGGTTGTACACACCGCTGTGGCTGGCCACCGCCACCAGCGTCCCGTTCGTCATCGCCGCCAGCGTCCACAAATTTCCCCCGTCCTGCCCGCGCGAGGAGAAGGTGCGTCCGCCATCCGTGCTCGCCATCAACCGCGAGCGCTCGCCTCCCGCCGCGAGTCCGTAGAGCGTGCCCGCGCCATCCACCGCGAGCAGTTCATGACTCGCACTGGAGCGCACCAGCTCCAACGTGAAGGGCTCCTCGGAGGGCTCCTCCGGCGGCTCCTCATCCAGCACCATCGCCACGCGCGACACGGTGCCTCGCGAGCTCGCGTCCACGGCCTCGCCGTACAGACACGGCACCTCGCTGCTGCCCTCCGGCAGCACGTCCACCGCGTTGGGATACCCCTTGAACGTCGAGTCCCCGTCGAGCGTCACCGCGGCGCTCAGGCTGCCGTCCTCGAGGAGGGCGCGCACACGCAGCTCGCTGTGTTGATTGAGCACGCGCATGCGGTTGTAGAAGATGTACAGGGTGTCGCCGATGCGGGTGGTGGCGGCCTGGAGCGCCCAGTCGGATGTGCCCTCCACCAGCTTGCGCGGCCCGAAGGACGTCCCGTCGAAGCGCCGGTGGTACAGCCGCTCCTGCTCGTCCTTGTAGACCAGGTGCATGCCGCCCCGGCCGTCCGCCACCGCGCTCAGCGCCGCGCCGTGGTAGATGCCGTCGGAGAAGGCCTCGCGCACCGGCCCCCAGGTCTCCACGGGGTCCGCGTCGTTGCGCACCCGCATCCGCGTGGGCACGAAGCCATCATGCATGGCGTAGACGAAGACGAGCTTCGTCCCCACGCTCAACAGGCGCCCGCCGCCTCGGCGGCGAACCTTGTCCAGCACCTGGGGCGCGCCAAAGTCCTGCCCGCCATCGGTGGACACCGCCACCACCGCGGTGGAGCCGCCATCCGACTCCACCCGGAAGGCCTGCACCCAGAGACGCCCCCGTGAGTCGCGCGTCAGGAGCGCCCGCGAGTAGCCCGTGCGGTCATCCGCCGAGTCCAGCACGCGCACCGCCGGCTCGGGCTGCCACGTGTCCGCCGAGGACTGGTAGCGCCACCACTGGAACCAGACGTCATGGCGTCGGGAGGGCGCCAGCTGCGGACCCTCGTACGAGTAGACGAGCGCCACATCCCGGCCCACCGCCAGGAGCTCCGCCCGGTCCGTGTGCGTGGAGTCCGACTGGATGTCCCCCACGCGCCGCACGGTGCGCAGCGCGTCCTCGGAGCGGTACAGGACCAGCCCCTTGCCCTCGGTGCCACCG
Organism: Myxococcus sp. CA033; assembly: GCF_013336625.1. NCBI lineage: Bacteria > Pseudomonadati > Myxococcota > Myxococcia > Myxococcales > Myxococcaceae > Myxococcus > Myxococcus sp. CA033. The sequence continues at coordinate 567,438 of NZ_JABUMU010000002.1, forward strand.
TGCTGGATGGCCACCAGGAAGCTGGGGGAACGACTTCCACCTCTGTCGATGCGAACGATGTGGCGCTGCGCCGGGAGCGTCAGGGCATTGCCCCCACTCACCGGAACCAACGCCGAGCCGCCCGCCGCGAGCACCACGGCGAGCAAGGCCCCAGTCAGCCCTGTCATGAATCCCCTCCCCCGAACACCGAGGAGGAAGACTGTGGGCGGTCAGGGGGAGAAGGAAGCCGCCCCGCACCACCAGGGCGCCCCATTCCTTTTCAAGTGAACGGGGCGCCTGTCATCAAGCACACGCTCCCGCGAGCGCGGGCGTGCACCAACGACGAACTACTTCGTGCGACGGCGCTTGGCCGGAGCGGCCGTGCCCGCGTCCTGCGGACCCGCGTCGGGAGCAGTCGCCTCGACCGCGGCACCCTCCGCGGCGACACCCGCGTCACCCGAGCCGGCATCCGCCGCGCCCGCCGCGCCCGCGCGCGGAATGGCCGGAGGCGGGTTGACGAGCTGGAGCGAGCCCAGGAAGTCATCCGCCGCCGGAGCGCCGATGCTCGGGTTGTAGAGGACCAGCATGGTGTAGAGGCGCGGGCCCACCAGGTAGTTGCGCGCGCGCACCTCGCCGTTGGGCGAGGACACCGTGTAGGACTTACCGGGGTAGCCGTCGAGCGTCAGCTCCTGCTCGTTGCTGACGGTGCCCTTGAGCTGGTTGGTGAGGCCGTCGCGGCCCTCGTTCAGGAACGCTTCCGGCGGCCGGCTGGCGACGACCTTCTCCGGGTAGTCGGCGATGCTGACCGAGTAGATGACGCCCTCGGGGGTCTGCAGCGAGTAGGCCGCCGTGGACACCTCGCCCGCGGGGATGTTCACCTTCTGGCGCTGGACCTGGGGCTGGCCCGGCATCTTGACGTTGAAGCCCTCCTCGGCGCTCACGGGGTTGAGCTGCGGGCCCGCGGCGGCCGGCTGCGCGCCGCCCGTCTCTCCACCCTCGTTGGGCAGCTCCTCCACCGTGGAGGTCGCTTCACCAGAGTTGTTGGAGCTGCTGTCGGTCTTCTGCGGACCGACGCACGCGAGGGCCATCAGCGCAAGGGTGGCAATCGAGGCAAGGAGGCGGGACAACGAAGGCATGGGCGCGCTTCCTGAAATGAGTTTGGGAGAGTTGAACGCGGTGCGTCGGACGACGCTAGACGAACTGCTCGACTTCTGACTACCCGAGATTCGGAGACCCGCCAGTTTCCAGGTGTCACGAGGACCCCAGAAGCGTCGGCGGCAGGACGAACGTGGTGCGCCGGGAGGCGGAAACTCGGCCTTCCAGAGCCTACTCGCCCAGATAGGCGCGGCGCACCTCCGGGCTCTCCAACAGCGCTTTACCGGGGCCGGCCATCACCACTTCACCCGTCTCCAGCACGTAGCCGTAGTGGGCGGAGTTGAGGGCCAGGTGCGCGTTCTGCTCGACGAGCAGCACGCTGACGCCCGCCTTGTTCACGTCGCGCAGGGTGCGGAAGATGGTCTCCGTCACCTGCGGCGCAAGGCCCAGCGAGGGCTCGTCGAGCAGCAGCAGTTGGGGCCGGCTGAGCAGCGCGCGAGCGATGGCGAGCATCTGCTGCTCTCCGCCCGACAGCGTCCCGGCCATCTGGTTGCGCCGCTCCTTGAGCACGGGGAAGAGCGTGAAGTTCTTCTCCATGTCCGCGCGGATGTCCGCGGTGTCCCGGCGCAGGTAGGCCCCCAGCTCCAGGTTCTCCAGCACGGTGAGGTTGGGGAAGATGCCGCGCCCTTCCGGTGCGTGGGCCATGCCCCGGGGCACCAGCTGGTGCGCCTTGAGGGACGTGGTGTCCTGCCCGCTGAAGCGGATGCTCCCCGCGCTCGCCTTGAGCATGCCGCTCACCGCGCGAAGGGTGCTCGTCTTGCCCGCGCCGTTGGCGCCGATGAGGGCGACGACTTCACCCTTGCCCACCGTCAGCGACACGCCCCTGAGGGCCTGGATGGCGCCGTAGTGGACCTTGATGCCCTCCACCGCCAGCAGCGGGGGGAATGCCTGGCGCTCACCCAGCGTCTTCACCTGCGCCTCGCTCACGCCGCTCCTCCGTGGCTCTCCAGGTAGCTGTCACCCAGATACGCCTCGATGACCTTCCGGTCGCTTCGCACCTCGGCCGGAGCGCCGCGCGCAATCGTCTCGCCGTGGTCCAGCACGGTGATCTGCTCGCAGATGCCCATCACCAGCTTCATGTCGTGCTCAATCACCAGCACGCCCAGCTTGAAGTCGTCGCGCAGCTTGCGGATGAGGACCATCAGGTCCGCCTTCTCGCGCGTGTTCATGCCCGCGGCGGGCTCGTCCAGGAGCAGCACGCGGGGCTGGCTGCCCAGCGCGCGCGCGATTTCCAGCCGGCGCTGCTCGCCGTAGGGAAGGTTGCGCGCCTCCTCGTCGCGGCGGTGCGACAGGCCCATGACCTCCAGGAGGTGCTCGGCCTGCGCCGTCAGCCGGCGCTCCTCGCGCTGGAAGGACGGGGTGAGCAGGAGCGCCTTCCACCAGTCCGCGTAGTTGTGGGCCGCGTTCGCCAGCTTCGCGCCCACGCCCATCCGGGACTGGTGCAGCGCCGTCTGCGCGCGGCAGGCCACCTTCACGTTGTCCAGCGCGGTGAGCGCGCGGAACAGACGGATGTTCTGGAAGGTGCGCGCCACGCCCAGCAGGTTGATTTGATGCGGCTTGCGCCCGTTCACCTTCGTGCCGCTGACGAACACCTCGCCCTGGGAGGGCTGGTACACGCCGGTCAGCACGTTGAACGCGGTGGACTTGCCCGCGCCGTTGGGGCCGATGAGGCCCTGCAGGTCGCCCTGCTGGATGGAGAGGCGGAAGTCCGTCAGCGCCTTGAGGCCACCGAACTGGATGCTCACCCCGTCCGTGCGCAGGAGCGCGGCGGACTTCGTGGCCGGAGCGACAGGGGCCACCGGCTGCGCGTTCGCGCTCATGCCAGCCCCCTGCGCTTGCGAGGCAGCCACCGGGGCAACACGTCCCAGATTTCCTTCGTGCCGAACAGGCCCTGGGGACGCGACAACATCAACACGACGAGCAGCAGGCCGTAGATGGGCATGCGAATCTGGTCCACCCGCTGCGCCAGGCTGCCCTCGGTGCCCAGCGCGCCGAACAGCGAGCGCATGCCTTCGGGCAGCAGCGTGAGGAAGATGGCCGCGACGAACGCGCCGGTGGTGGAGCCCAGGCCGCCCAGCACCACCATGACGACGATTTCCATCGAGCGCACGAAGGTGAAGGAGCCGGGGTTGATGATGGGCACGAAGTGGGCGAACAGCCCGCCGGCGATGCCCGCGAAGAACGACGAGAAGACGAAGGCGCGGACCTTGTAGCCGGTGGTGTCCACGCCCATGGCCTCGGCGGCCACCTCATCCTCGCGGATGGCCCACAGGCTGCGGCCATGGCTGGAGCCGGCGAGCCGGCGCGCGGCCAGCACCACGAGGAACACCCAGAAGAACACCATGCCCGGGCTGGAGTACTGGGGGATGCCCGACAGGCCCAGCGCGCGGCCGAACGCGTCCGTGTTCTGGACGAAGACGCGGATGATTTCGCCGAAGCCCAGCGTGACGATGGCCAGGTAGTCGCCCCTCAGGCGCAGCGAGGGCAGCCCCACCAGGAAGCCGCACGCCGCGGCGGCGGCGCCCCCCGCGAGCAGCGCCAGCATGAAGAGCACCTGGTCGCTGGCGGCCACGGGGAGGAAGGACAGCGCCACCTCCTTGAGCTGCAGGGAGGTGTAGCCCGCGATGTACGCGCCCACGGCCATGAAGCCCGCGTGGCCGATGGAGAACTGGCCCGTCATCCCGTTCACGATGTTGAGGCTCACCGCGAGGATGATGTTCACCCCGACGACGGACAGCAGATACGTCGCGAAGTCGGAGCCGGTCAGCGACCAGTGGAACAGCGCGAGCGTGGGAATCGCGATGACCAGCGGAAGGATGCCGCGCAGCGCGGGGGGGACGAGCGACGGTGCCTCGGGGATGGAAAGCGCGGGGGATTCCATCGTCACACCTTCTCCGCGGCGACCCGGCCGAACAGGCCACCCGGCTTCACCAGCAGCACCAGGATGAGGAAGCCGAAGGCCACCGCGTCCCGCCAGGTGCTGGCCGCGTAGCCCACCACGAACTCCTCCACCAGCCCGAGCACCAGCGCGCCCACCACCGCGCCCGGCACATGGCCGATGCCGCCAATCACCGCGGCGACGAAGGCCTTGAGGCCCACGTACAGGCCCATGAGCGGGCTCACCGACGTGTCCTTGATGGCGTAGAGCAGCCCCGCGCCCGCGGCCAGGCCGCTGCTGAGCATGAACGTCAGGGCAATCACGCGGTCGGTGGGGATGCCCATCAGCGCCGCCACCCGGTGGTCCCAGGAGACCGCGCGCATCGCCCGGCCGAAGCGCGTGCCGAAGACGAGGTACTGCAGGGCCACCATCAACCCCACCGCGATGAGGAAGCTGATGACCTGCCAGTTCCAGACGACGACGTCCCGGTCCCCGATGATGAGCCACTCCTTGGGCTCGATGATTTCGGGGAACGCGCGGGGGCTGGCGCCGGGCAGGAAGCCGATGTCCAGCTGGAAGCCGTAGGAGAGCGCGAAGGAGATGCCGATGGCGGTGATGAGCGCCGTCAGCCGGGGCTTCTCGCGCAGGGGCCGGTAGGCGAAGCGTTCAATGAGGAAGCCGAACAGCGCGCACCCGAGCATGGCCACCGCGAACACGGCGGCGATGCCGAGGAACGAGCCGCGCGCCTCGCGTCCAATCGCGAAGGCGGTGGCGTAGCCCATGTAGACGCCGACCATCATGACGTCGCCGTGGGCGAAATTGATGAGCTTGAGGACGCCGTAGACCATCGTGTAGCCGAGCGCGACGAGCGCGTAGATGGTTCCGGCGGCCAGACCGTTGATGAGGTGCTGGAGGAGCTGCGCCATTTAGGGAGAGATGGTCGTCACATACTGCGTCTTGCCGTCCCCGACCTTGAGGACGACGGCGGACTTCACGGCATTGCGCTTGTCATCCAGGGTGACGGTGCCCGCCACGCCCGGGAAGTCCTTGGTCTGCGCGATGGCATCCCGCACCGCCGGACCGCTCAGGTCCTTGGCGCGCTTGAGGGCCTCCACCGCCACGCGGGCCGCGTCGTATCCCAGCGCCGCCAGCGCGTCCGGCACACCGCCGTACGCGGCCTTGTAGTCGGCGATGAACTTCTGCACGCGGGGGTCCGGGTTGTCCGGCGAGTAGTGGTTGGAGAAGTAGCTGCCAGAGATGGCGCTGCCGCCCAGCTCGAAGAGCTTCTCGGAATCCCATCCGTCGCCGCCCATCAGGGGGACCTTGAGGCCCACCTCGCGGGCCTGGCGCGCGATGACGCCGACCTCGCTGTAGTAGCCCGGGACGTAGATGCCGTCCGGCTGCGTCTTCTTGATGGCGGTCAGCTGCGCGCGGTAGTCGGTGTCGCCCTGGCTGTAGCTCTCCGTCGTCGCGACCTTGCCGCCCATCTCCGTGAACTTGCGCGTGAAGACGTCCGACAGGTCGATGGAGTAGGCGCTCTTGTTGTCCTGGAGCACCGCCACCTTGCCCAGCTTCAGGTCCTCGCGGGCGAACTTCGCCATGACGAAGCCCTGGAACGGGTCGATGAAGCACACGCGGAAGATGAAGTCGCCCTTCTGCGTCACGGTGGTGTTGGTGGACGAGGGCGTAATCATGGGCACGCCCGCCGCCTGCGCCTTCTCCGCCATGGCCAGCGAGTTGGACGAGGCCACGTCGCCCAGGATGAGCACCACCTTGTCCTGCGTAATCAGGCGGGTGGCGGCCTGCGCGGCCTCCTCCGGCTTGCTCTGATTGTCGTAGACGCGAATCGCCAGCTTCTTGCCATTCACGCCGCCCGCGGCGTTGGCCTCCTTGAGGGCCAGCTCGATGCCGTTGCGCGTGGAGATACCGAAGGTCGCCTGACCGCCGGTGAGCGCGCCCACCTGGCCCAGCAGGATGGTGTCGGAGCCAGCGGCGGGTGTGCCGCTCACCGTGCTCCCGGACTGACCCTGCGCGGCCTGCGTGCCAGCCTCACCGGAGGGAGTGGGCTGCGTCTTCTTCTCACAAGCGCCCGCCATGACGGCGAGCGCGGCGAGCAGCATCGGGGCAAGGCGTCGCATGCGGAGCAATCCTCCTCAACAGGGGGTGCTGCGATTCAAAGCCCCGGTTTTCTAGGGGAGCCCTCTCCATGGGTCAAGCGCGCTGCCAGACAGGCCCTCCCCCCACGTACCCTCCGTGCGGCGCGTCACGTGGGGTTCCGGGCCCGGGCGCCGGAGGGGACCGAGGCGTTTCGCGCGCCCATCCCACCCCCAAATGCCGCGGTCCTCGGGGGGAAAGGGCCCGTGAACCTGGAGGACGACGCCCCTGGAGGAAGAAGCGATGCACGCCGGGAGAGGGCAGGCAACCCCCGTCGGGGGCAACCACGGGACCGAGCCCCTCGCGCTCGTGTTGCCACGGCACTGTTCATCCCCGGACCTGTTCCCACCTTCCGGTTGATGGAGTGGTGGACCGCGCCCTCCATCCAGCCAGCCAGCAGGAGGAGCCAGCCATGTTCCAGCGCAAAGACGTCAGGGAAGGAATGGCCGTCCGCAGCATCGACGGCGAGAAGCTCGGCAAGGTCTTCGCCATCGGCGACGACGCATTCCACATCGAAAGGGGCCTGTTCTTCCCGAAGGACTACCGGGTCGCCTTCACGGAGGTCAGCGAGATTCGCGACGGAGAGGTGATTCTCAACCGGGGCAAGGAAGCGCTCCAACAGGTCTCCGACGCCGAGCGCGCCAAGGCCACCGCGGGCACGGGCGTAGCGGCCGGAGCCGTGGGCCTGGCCTCCGAGCGCACGACGACCACGACGGAGACGCGGGTACGCGACACGGACCTGGGCGCATCCCGGGGCTCCGTCACGTCGCTGCCTGGCGCGAACCTGGGCACGGACGCCAACTACGCGGCCAACATGCGGGCGGACACCGACCTCCGCAGGGGCGACACCCGCCTGGAGACCGACAGGCGCCTGGAGACCGACAAGCGCCTGGGCTCCGAGAGGCGTGACACCGACGACATCTCCATCCCCGTCCACCGGGAGAAGCTGACCGTGGAGAAGCGCGACACGCAGGCGGGCGAGCTGCGCGTGCACAAGGACGTGGTGGAGGAGGAGGAAGTGGTGAAGGTCCCCCTGCGCCACGAGCGGGTCCGCGTGGAGCGCCGGGCGGCGACGTCGGACAAGCCCGTGGTGGGCGCGACGTTCAAGGAGGAGACCATCGTCGTCCCGCTGCACGCCGAAGAGGTGGACATCACCAAGCGCTCGGTCCTGGACGAGGAGGTCGTCATCCACAAGGACGTCGTCGAGGAGGAGCGCCGCATCACCGAGAGGGTGCGCCACGAGAACGTGGACATCCGCACCGAGGGCGAGGTCGACGCCCCGCGCACGCTCAACGCCACGCCCGACGACCCGTCGCTGCGCCGCTCCTGAAGTGACGCCCGGGCACCTTCCGCCTGGGCGCTCGTTCGGCCTGGAATGGGGCGGGAGCCCCACTCCGCCTGGAGTGGGGCCGGCCCCCCTCTGCTTCGACCCAGGTGGGGCCACAAGCCTTGCTCCATCTGGAGTGAGACCGGTGCCCGCCCGAGTCAGGGCGCGGCCTTCTTCTGGGGCACGGGGCGAGGCTCCGTGTCGATGTCCTCCTGGGGAGGCCACCCCTCTGGGGGAGCCCGCACGTCGCGGGACGCCACCGGAGGCTGTCCTCCTGCCTCCGTGCGGTCCAGCCGGTTCAGCTCTCGCAGCCGGTCCGGAAAGTGCCGGGCCATCAGCCGCGACAGCTCCGTTTCCTTCGCCGGCGTGACGATGTCCAACAGCCGCTCCGCCATCTCCTGCGCGCTCGCGAAACGCGCCGTCGGAGACTTGGCCAGCGCCACCTCGAGCACCTCCCACAAGGGACGGGAGATGGTGTCCGGCCGCGTCAGGCGCTCGTCGCAGATGGCCTGCATGGACCGCAGCTCGTCCCCCCGGTCAAAAGCGCGCCGTCCGGTGAGCGCCTCGTAGAGGATGAGGCCCATGGCGAACAGGTCGCTGCGGGCGTCCAGCCGCTGCCCCCGGGCCTGCTCCGGCGACATGTACAGCGGCTTGCCCTTCACGATGCCCGGCAGCGTCATCGTCCGCTGCGCGCGGACTTTCGCCACGCCGAAGTCCAGGACCTTCACCTGGCCGTCGAAGCCCACCATCAGGTTGTGCGGGGACAAGTCCCGGTGCACCAGGTGCATCGGCTTGCCGTCCTCGCCCTTGAGCAGGTGCGCCGCGTGCAACCCGTGCAGGGCCTGCACGACAATCGCGGCTGTCTGCTCGGGCGTCAGCGGCCCCTTCTGCGCGCGCAGCAGCCGGTCCAGGTCCACGCCCCGCACCAGCTCCATGGCGATGAAGTACGCCCCCTGGGCCTCGCCGAAGTCATAGACGTGAACGAGGTTGGGGTGCGACAGCCGCAGGCCGATGCGCGCCTCGTCCAGGAACTGCTGGACGATGGCCGGCTCCGCCGTCAGGTGCGGGAGGATGCGCTTGAGGGCCACCAGCCGCCCCAGCCCCTCCGGGCCTCGCGCCCGAGCCACCAGCACCTGGGCCATGCCCCCGGTGCCCAGCGGCGTCAGCACCTCGTACTTGCCAATGCGCCCGCGCGGCACCGGCGTGTCGTCCAGCGCCAGTTCGTCCAGCCGCTCCAGGGGCCCCTGCCCGTCCATCAGCGCCAGGAAGGCCAGCACGGCCGTGTCCAGCTGCTCGCCGATGGCCTCCACCAGCTTCATCACCAGCCCGCCGCCGTCCGCAAAGCCTCCCTCCACCGCCAGCCCCAGGCCGCCCAGCTCCAGGTTCCCCAGCTTCAGCCGGGTGCAGAACAACATCCGCCCGTTCTTCAGCCGGTGGGGTCCCCGCCAGCTCGCGGCCTCGAAGACGTCCGCGCCCAGCTCGCCCAACACCCGCGTCAGCACCGGCCCGCGCGTGCCCCGCAGGGACACGAAGCCCGCGGGCGCGTGCACCATGCGCGCGCACTGGGTGAGGAAGACATCCAGCCCCGCGTCCAGCGTCAGGCCGCGCTGGAGGCAGTCCTCAAGGATGTCGTCCGACATCCGATGAACCGCCACCAGGCCGCGCAGGAACGCGACCTCTGTCTCCAATGAAGGGAATTCCACGGGCCCATTACACACCCGCACGAGCTTCCCCGGAAAGTCTGGGGTTGCCGCTAGACGCGCTCGCGGTCCTTCAAGGACCCGCTACCGGACACCCGCTCGGAGGAGGCCGAGGGCAGCGGCAGGGCGCGACGGTCGTCGATGAGGCCGTGGATCTCCAGCATGTGCTCCAGGTGGGCCACGCGCGCCTTCAGCATCGCCGTGTCCGGGTGCTGGCCGAGCTGGGCCTCGCGCAGCCGGATGAACGCCTCCATCACCGGCTTGAGCGAGAAGCGCAGCGTCAACCCGAGAAAGGGGATGCCGACCGTCATCGCCACCACCGACGTAATCACCACGGCTTCGACTGGATCCATGACTCGCTACCTCGAAACGGACAGGGGGTGATTCACCTACGCGGGAGGCGCGGAGATGATTGCACGCCCCCCGTCCGAAATCCGGGGGTGCTCGTTCAGCTCGCCTGGCCGGTGTAGATGGCGTCGGCGATGCGGTAGGCGCTGCCCTCCAGGCGCTGGAAGGCCTCCTTGAGGGCCACCGCGTCGGAGGTGTTGAGCATGCCCTTGAGCCGCTCCAGGTCCGTCCTGATTTCCTCGCGGTCCTTCTCCGACAGGAGGCTGGCGTACTCCTCCAGGCTCTTCTCCGTCGTGTAGATGAGGCCGTCGGCGTTGTTGCGCAGCTCCGCCAGCTCCTTCTTCTTCTTGTCGTCGGACGCGTGCGCCTGCGCGTCGGAAATCATCCCCTGGATTTCCGCCTCCGACAGACCGGAGTTGCTCACCACGCGCACCTGCTGGACCTTGCCGGTGCCCAAATCCTTGGCGCTGACGTGGACGATGCCGTTGGCGTCGATGTCGAAGGACACTTCAATCTGCGGCACGCCGCGCGGCGCCGGGGGGATGCCCACCAGTTCGAAGCGCGCCAGCGTCTTGTTGTCCGCCGCCATCTCGCGCTCGCCCTGGAGGACGTGCACGCTCACCAGCGGCTGGTTGTCCACCGCGGTGGAGAACACCTGGCTCTTCTTGCAGGGGATGGTGGTGTTCTTGTCGATGATCTTCGTGAAGACGCCGCCCGCCGTCTCCACGCCCAGGGACAGCGGCGTGACGTCCAGGAGGAGGACGTCCTTCACCTCGCCCTTGAGCACGCCACCCTGGATGGCCGCGCCCACGGCGACGACCTCGTCCGGGTTGATGCCCTTGTGCGGCTCCTTGCCGAAGAACTCCCGCACCTTCTGCTGCACGCGCGGCATGCGCGTCATGCCGCCGACGAGGAGCACCTGGTTGACGTGCTGCGCGCTCAGGCCCGCGTCCTTCAGGGCAATCTTGCAGGGCTCAATCGTGCGGTCGATGAGGTCCGCGACCAGCGCCTCGAACGTGGAGCGGTCCACCGTCTCCGTCAGGTGCTTGGGGCCGGACGCATCCGCGGTGATGAACGGCAGGTTCACCTCCGTCTCCGGCGCGCTGGACAGCTCGTGCTTGGCGCGCTCGGCGGCCTCCTTGAGCCGCTGGAGCGCCATGCGGTCCTTGCGCAAATCCAGCCCGTTGTTCTGCTCGGCGAAGCGCTTGGCCAGGTAGTCGATGAGCCGCTGGTCGAAGTCCTCGCCGCCCAGGAACGTGTCGCCGTTGGTGCTCTTCACCTCGAACACGCCGGCGGTCAGCTCCAGGATGGAGATATCGAACGTGCCGCCGCCCAGGTCGTAGACGGCGACGCGCTCGGTGCCGCCGTCCTTCACCTTGTCCAGGCCGTACGCGAGCGCCGCCGCGGTGGGCTCGTTGATGATGCGCAGGACGTTGAGGCCGGCGATGCGGCCGGCGTCCTTGGTGGCCTGACGCTGGCTGTCGTTGAAGTACGCGGGGACGGTGATGACCGCCTCGGTGACGGGCTCGCCGAGGTAGTCCTCCGCCGTCTGCTTCATCTTCATCAGGATGATGGCGGAGACCTCCGGCGGGCTGTGGCCCTTGCCGCGAATCTCCACCCACGCGTCGCCGTTGGGGCTGGTGGCCACCTTGAACGAGCTGACGCTGATGGCCTTCTTCGCCTCCGGCGAGTCGAACTTGCGGCCGATGAGCCGCTTCACCGCGAAGACGGTGTTCTCCGGGTTGGTGATGGCCTGCCGCTTGGCAATCTGGCCCACCAGCCGCTCACCGGAGTCCGTGAAGCCCACCATCGAAGGCGTGGTGCGGCTGCCCTCGCTGTTGGGAATGACCACCGGCTCGCCGCCTTCCATGACGGCGACGCACGAGTTGGTCGTTCCGAGGTCGATTCCTATCACCTTGCCCATGACGCTTACTGACTCCCCCCGGAAGTGCTGTCCGACTGCTGCTCGGTCGCCTCGGCACGCGGCTCACCGTCCGGCGAGGACGGCGCCTCCGCGGACTCGGGCGGCGTGTTTGACGTGGTGTCGACGGGCGCGGGTGCCTCCGGCGCGCGCGCGACGACGACGAGGGCCGGACGCACCAGCCGCTCGTTGAGGAAGAAGCCGCGCACCACCTCGAAGGCCACGTGGCCCACGGGGACGTCCGCCGTCTCCACCTGCTGGATGGCCTCGTGCATGCGCGGGTCGAACGGCTGACCCTTGGCGCTGAAGGACTTCACGCCGTGGCGCGCGAGCGCGTCCTCGAAGGACTTGCGCGTCATCGCGACGCCCTTCTGGAAGCTGTCGATGTCGGTCGACTTGGCCGCCGCCTCGAGCGCGCGGTCCAGGTTGTCCATCACCGGGAGCAGGTCCTTGAGCAGCTTCTCCGAGCCGAAGCGCTGGACCTCCTCCTTCTCCTTCTGCGCGCGCTTGCGGTAGTTCTCCAGGTCCGCGGCGGCGCGGACCATGCGCTCCTGCGCATCCTTCGCGCGCTCGTGCGCCTCGCGCAGCCGCTCCATCGTCTCGCGGCCCTTGGCCTGACTGAATTCGACCTGCGCCTTGAGCGACTCCACCTCCTCGCGCAAGGCGGCGACCTCTTCGGCTGTCGCCGGAGTCGCCACGGGGTCTTCGGGAATCGCGGAAGACTCGGGGGAGGCGGCGAGGTCCTCGTCAGAGGCGGCGGCCTGGGGGGCCTCCACCTCGATGACGGTCACTTCGTCATCCTCCATTCGACGCTCGACGCTGCGGACCGCCGCGTCGATGACGTCCTGCCCGATTTCCGCCTGGATGCTGTCCTTTTCGCTGGAGCCGGCCACGGCGCGCACTATCTCACGCGCCGCACACCGTTCCAACTGGCGGGAACGACTGGCGGAACCCGGACCCGAGGTATGTGCGGGCGCGATTCAGGCGGAACGGAACTTCACGCTCCGGCGGTGGGCTTCTTGGCGCGGCCCATCGTCTTCTTGGAAGCCGGGGCGGCCTTCTTCGCCGCCCGCCCGCCCGCCTTCTTGGCGCGGCCAATGGACTTGGTGCCCGCCTTCTTCGTGGCGCGAGGCTCGGCCTTCGGAGCCGGGGCCTCGGTGGCCGGGGCTTCGGGGGCGCTGGCGTGGGAGGCGCCCTTGGCCTTCTTGCTGGGGGGAGGCTTGGTGGTGGCCTCGTCCTCCGGATGGAAGGCGCGCTCCACGGCGCCCTCGACCTGGCGCACGGCGGTCTCAATCTTCTCCGCCGCCACCTTGGTGGTGCTGGCCGCCCAGGTGCGCAGCTGCTCCAGGCCCTCCTTCACCTTGGCCTGCTTCTCCGGGTCCTTCACTTCCTTGAGGAGCCGCTGCGCCTCGCCGCGAAGGTCGTCGGTCGTGCGCTTGAGCTCATCACCGGTGCGCTTGAGGAACTCCATCAACTGCTTGTCCCACTTCTCGGCCATTGAGCGTGTCCTCTCGTCGGGCGGCGGCAGCCCCCCATGGTTCCCGCGACTCTCGAATATGTCACGGACGACGCGGACGGCCATTGCCGTTCCAACGCAGCGCGACTTCCTGGGGCTCCGTCCGTGTTCGAGGGTGTCATCGTCGCGCAACAGGGATTTCGCTAGAGTGTCTCGTTTCAAATGCGGGCCCGGCCGATGGCTCGCCCTGCTGGAGCCCACATCCATGTCTCTCATCCGCGCCGCCGGGGCACTCGTCGTCCTGGCCTTCTTGAGCGCCTGTTCGGGAAGCCGCCACGATGACCCAGGCGGGGGCCCCAAGCTCCCCACCTCCGAGCTGACCGACACCACGGTGGGCGCCACCTATGAGGTGCACCTGACGGCCACGGGTGGCACCGCGCCCCTGAGCTACACGCTGGAGACGGAAGTCCCCCCGGGCTTCTCCTTCTATTCGGCCGACGGGAAGCTCACCGGCCCCGCCAGCGCCTCTGGAGAGTTCTCCCTCCGGGTGAGCGTGCGGGACGTGGAGAAGAGCGTGGATACGCGGACGTACAGCCTCAAGGTGTGGCCGGCGCCGGTGCTCTCCGCCGTCGCGCCGTCCGCCGCGTTCACCGGCAACGGCTACACGCACACCTTCTCGGTGGCGGGCGGGCGTCCCCCGCTGACGTTCTCCGTGGCGGAGGGTTCGCTGCCTTCGGGCCTGTCGCTGACTCAGGACGGAGAGGTGACGGGCGTGGCGGAGCTGGCGGGCACGAAGACCTTCACCCTGCGGGTGCAGGACGCCAGCGGCGTGAAGGCGGAGGGCCGCTTCTCCCTGGAGGTGAAGCCAGGCACGGGAATCCCCGATGGGGGCCCTTCGACGAGCTTCCCGCTGGCGGTAGGCAACTGGAACATCGAGTGGTTCGGCTCCCCGACGGAGGACCCGGCGGACGACGCGCTCCAGCTCGCCAACGTGCAGTCCGTGATTGGCGACGCGGGCGTGGACGTGTGGGGCCTGGGGGAGATGGTCAACACGGCGCAGTTCAACACGCTGAAGGACCAGCTGCCCGGGTACGAGGGCTTCCTTTCCAATGACCCCACCGTGACGTTGGGACCCACCTACTACTCGTTCAACGAGCAGAAGGTGGGCCTGCTCTACAAGACGGGGCTGGTGGAGGTGCGCCAGGCGCAAATCGTCCTGAGCGAGTACGAGAATGACTTCGCCGGCAGGCCGCCGTTGCGCGTGGACCTGCGCATCACCCGAGGCGTCTCCAGCGTGGACCTGACGGTGCTGGTGCTGCACATGAAGGCCATGACCGGGGCGGACGACTATGCACGGCGGCTCGCGGCCGGGCAGCACCTCAAGGACTACCTGGACTTCAACCTCCCCACGCAGAAGGTGATGGTGGTGGGTGACTGGAACGACGACGTGGACGGGTCCACCACGACGAACCCCAGCACGGGGGGGAAGTTCGACACACCCTACCGAGACTTCGTGGACGACACCGTGCGCTATGCCTTCGTCACCCAGGCCATGTCGCTCCAAGGGGTCGCCTCCACCGTGAGCTTCTCGACGTTCATCGACCATCAGCTCGTCAGCAACGAGATGCTGGCCCACTACGTCTCCGGCTCGGCCGCCGTGCTGCGGCCGAACATCCCCAGCTACGGCTCCACCACGTCGGACCACTACCCCATCATCAGCCGCTACAACTTCGGGGAGGTGCCGGAGCACACCGTGAAGCTCACCGCGCCCAACGGCGGAGAGTCATTGAGCGCGGGCGTGGCGTTCGACGTCACCTGGACGTCGGCCGGGGTGAACACGGTGCGGCTGCAGTACTCCCTGGATGACGGGCTCACGTGGAGCGACATCGTCGCGTCCGTGCCCGCATCGCCCGCGACCTACACCTGGACGGTGCCCGCGGTGGAGTCCTCCACGGCGCGGGTGCGCATCAGCGACGCGCAGGATGGCACCCTCGCGGATGTGAGCGACAACGTGTTCCTGCTGAACCGTCCGGTGCCCACGTTGTTCATCAACGAGTACCTGCCCCACCCGAACAACGTCTCGGGGACCACCACGGTGGACTTCGACAAGATGTTCGTGGAGATCCGCAACACCGGCACCACGGCCGTGGACCTGGGCGGCTACTCCATCCACGACGAGGAGTCGCGGCGGGGCGACAAGCCCGCGCGGCACGTCTTCCCCGGGGGCACGATGCTCCAGCCCGGCAAGGTCTACACCGTCTACTCCGGCGCGTCGGCGGTGCCCTCGGGCGTGCCCGATGTGGCGTTCGCCAACGGCGGCGACGGGCTGCGCTTCAACCGGGGCGTCAACACGGGCAGCTCCGGCGACACCGCCTTCCTGGTCCGCCCGGATGGCTCCGAGCAGGACAAGGGCAAGTACGTCAACGCGACCCAGGGTCTCTCCTACAACCGGAGCCCGGACGGCTCGGCTGCGGGGAGCTGGGTGCCGCACAACACGCTGTCCTCCTCGACCGCGTCTCCCAGAACACGCGTGGACGGCTCGGCGTTCTGACCGGCCGAGGGTGAAGTCCGCTCGACGCCATGACAGCGGCCCGTACCCACGGGTCGCCCGGCGTCGGGCGGCGCCGTGTGCCGGGCACGAACACCATCGCGAGCTGGCTCATGAACGCGGGCTTCAATCGGCGAGCAGCGCCGGGCAGGGGCAGCATCGCGAGCCGGCTCATGAACATGGGCTTCAATCGGCGAGCAGCGCCGGGCAGGGGCACCATCGCGAGCCGGCTCATGAACATGGGCTTCAATCGGCGAGCGGCCGCTGCGCCGAGCACGAGCACCATCGCGAGCCGGCTCATGAACACGGGCCTCAATTGGCGAGCAGCGCCGGGCCCGAGCACCATCGCGCGCCGGCTCATGAACACGGGCCTCAATTGGCGAGCGGCCGCTGCGCCGAGCACGAGCACGAGCACCGTCGCGCGCCGGCTCATGAACATGGGCTTCAATCGGCGAGCGACCACTGCGCCGAGCACGAGCACCGTCGCACGCTCGACCCGCTCGGCGTCGAGTGACTTCAAACTGAGATCTTCCCGAGGTCGGCGGCTCATGCCTGGAAACGCGGGACGCGCCTTCGAGGCAACGGGCCGGAGTGGCTGGACGCGAACCCGGCCGCCACCTCCGCACCGTCAGGGCCTGCCTTCGCACCGCGTCGGCGGGCCCTCCGGGCCCGGGCAACTCCAAACGCCGCGCGCCCCCCCGCCCCACAACCCGCTCGATATGAGAGACCCCATGACGGAGACACTCACGCTGTACCGCCCGGTGGGGCTGAAGGAAGCGGAGCTCGTCCTGGCCAGCGACTGTCGCGGCTTTCCTCCCCGCCTGCCGGACCAGCCCTTCTTCTACCCGGTGATGAACGCGGACTATGCGCGGCAGATCGCCCGGGACTGGAACGCCCCGGACGCCGGCTCCGGCCACGTGGGCTTCGTCACCGCCTTCGACGTGGAGTCCTCCTGGCTCACCCGCTACCCCGTCCGGACGGTGGGCGCCGCGCGACACCAGGAGCTGTGGGTGCCCGCCGAGGAGCTGGAGGACTTCAACGCCCACCTCGTCGGCCCCATCCGCTTCATCGAGAGCTGGTACGGCCTGGACGAAACCCACCGCGCCACCGTGCTCGCCCAGCTCCAGACGGCCTGGACCCAGGTCCATCCCCACTCGCCCCTCCCCTTTTCTTGAGGCCAGCCCAGAAATAGTTCGAGGACATAAGACCGCGTCCCGACAACTATTTCTGGGTCGTGCCGCAAGGAATTCGGCATCCCTTCGTTGACGTGGACAACCCATTTCGCGAGCAAGCTCCGTATCCCTTTCAAGGGTGACGGCTGGTCGGGCATTGGGCTCGAGCCGGCTCGCGTGGTGTCGGAGAGACCGTGCTGCCAGGCAATGACCGCTCCGTCCTGGAGTCCTTCCGTCGTGGGGATTCGTCCGTCCTCACCCAGGTGTACCGCGCCTATTCGCCGGAGGTGCTGCGCTACCTCTCGCGACGCTTCTCCGTGGGCCCGGATGGTGGGGCCACGCGCACCGTGTCCCTGTCCGCGCTGGACCTGGACGCGGCCCATCAGGAGACCTTCGTGCGCGCGTTTCGTCCCAACATGCGGCAGGCCTATGACGGGGTGCGGCCCTACCTGGGGTTCCTGCTGACAGTCGCTCGCTCGACGGCCATCGACCTGATGCGCGCGTCGGGACGGGTGTCCCGGGAAGCCGTCTCGCTGGACGAAGCACCGGAGCTCAACCAGTTGCCCAATGAGGGGCGCAGCCCGGAGGAAGAGGCGCTCGGCACCGAGGTCCGGACGCTGGTGCGCCGCTTCCTGGAGACGCAGTCCGAGGAAGGTCGCGCGCTGGCGCAGCTGCGGTTCGTGGAGGGGCTGTCCCAGGAGACCACCGCCGAGCGACTCCGACTCACCCGAGGCGAGGTCCGCGTGCGCGAGCGCAAGCTGCGCACGCAGTTCACCGAGCACCTGAAGTCCTCCGGCTGGCTGGAGACGACGGCCGAGCCTGGAGGCCTGGAGCTGGGCGTCCTCTTGGCCACCCTCGCCCTGTGCGCGATAGGGAGCATCCCATCATGAGGTGGTACGAGCGACACATCGACGCCAGCCTGCCGCGCTGGGCCCAGGGAGAGCTTCCCCCAGCCCAGGCCTCGCGACTGCTGCGCCATGCCCACGTCTGCCACCGCTGTGGCCCCCTCTACGAGCGCTGGGCACAGGCGCACCGCGCGCTGGAGGACTCGCTGGACGCGCCCTCCTCCATGGAGCGGCTCGCGTTGACGGAGGGGGGACTGGAGGCGGCGCTGGCCGCGGCGGAGCCCCTGGCCGCCCCTTCACGGTGGCCGTCGATGATGGCGCTCGCGGGCGCGCTGACCGCCGTCGTCGCCGCCATGGTGCTGGCCCCCACCCTGACCGACGAGTTCCGCGCCCGAGGCCTGGGCACGCCGCCGCCCGGCGTGGCCCTGCGCATCTTCTGCGCCACCCCGGGTCAGCCGCTGCGGGAGCTGCACTCGGGTGAAGCCTGCCCGGCGGGCGCCATGCTGGCCTTCGCCGCGGGCGGGCAGGCGCCGTACACGCATATCGCCGTCCAGGTGCGCGGCACGCAGCGCGCGGAGCTCACCGCCGGCCCCTTCCTCCTGTCCGGTGCGCCAGGCAAGGAGGCGCCCCTCGCGTTGACGGTGCCGCTGCCGGAGACGGTGGGCGAGGCGGAGGTGACGGCTGCGTTCGCCGACAGCCCGTCCGCGGCCCTGGCGGCCTTGCGTGGTGAGGAGCAGGGGGGGGCAGTGGTGCTCAAGCAGGCCCTGAGGGTAGAGGAAGGTCCATGAACAAGCTGGGAGTGCTCCTCGGGGTCGCCGCGCTCTTCGCCGCACGCGACGCCTCGGCGGATGCCCTGGTCCGCCGCGCGCTCGTGATTGCCCACAACGGCAGCGACGACCCGTCGCTGCCCGCGCTGCGTTTCGCGGACGATGACGGCGTGCTGTGGGCGGAGACCCTCCAGCGGCTGGGAGTGGAGACGACGCTGCTGGTGGACCCGGACGCCTCCACGCTCGCGGGCGCGCGGCCAGTGCTCGCGGGCGCGCGGCCTCCCACGCCCGACGAGGTGAAGCGCGAGGTGGCCCGGCTGCGCGCCGCCAGCCTCGCCGACGACGAGCTGGGCCGCGAGACGGACGTGCTCGTGGTGTACGTGGGCCACGGCAACACGGACGAGGCGGGCCGCGCCTACTTCACCCTGGCGGGAGGCCGGCTGGACAAGGCGAGCCTCTACGCGGACGTGGTGGACCCCCTGGGCGCCGACTACGTGCACCTCATCGTCGACGCCTGCCGCGCGTCCGGCGTCGTGGGCAGTCGGGGTGGGCAGACGGACGCGGCGGTGCTGGCGGAGCTGCGCGGCATGCTCGCTCGCGAGCAACTGGCCACCCGGCCCACCGTGGGCGCCGTCTTCGCGGAGAGCGACGATGGAGAGACCCACGAGTGGTCCCGCATCCGCGCGGGCGTCTTCAGCCACGTGGCGCGCTCGGGGCTCCTGGGCGCCGCGGACATCAATGGCGACGGACAGGTGGAATACAGCGAACTGGGCGCCTTCGTCTCCGCGTCGCTGCAAGGCGTGAAGGGCCTGCCGGCGCGGCTGAGCATCCACGCCTTCGCGCCCACCGGAGCGCCCCGCCGTCCCCTCGTCGGCCCGGCCCCCAGCGGCCCCAGCCTCACGCTGTCCAGCGGCTTCGGTCACTCGCGACTTTCCGTGGAGGACTCGGACGGACGGCGGCTCGCGGACGTGCGTCGCTCCGAGGACCAGTACGTGATGCTGCGGCTGCCGGAGCGCGACGTGTACTGGTTGCGCACGCCCACCAGTGAGGCCCGCGTCACCCTGGCGGAGCTGTCCCAGGAGGTGCTGCCGGACCTGAAGCCCCGCGAGCTCCAGGAGCGCGGTCCCGCCGAGGAGGCCCTGCGCCGGGGCCTGTTCGCCGTGCCGCTCGACAAGGACTTCTATGACCAGTACGTGGTCGCCGCGGGTCTGGTGCCGGTGGACTTCTCCCGCGCCTTTCCTCCAGCCGCGGGCGGCGGCGACTTCGTGTCCCGGCGCTTCGCGATGGCCAGCCCCTCCGCCTCCTCCGCGTGGGAGGTGGGCCTCGTGGGGCATCAGGCGCCCCTGGGGCTGAGCAGGTTCTCCACCGGCCCGAGCCTCTCCTGGCGCGATGACACGTGGCCGCACCTCTACTACGGCGCGCGCGCCACCTACTCGCTGATGCCGGTGGCGTTCGAGGGCATCCGCACGCACCGCACCACGGTGCAGGGCCTCTTCGGCCTGAGGGATGGGGAGCGCACGCCGCTGTTCCTCGAGGCGGGACTCGGCTGGGGTGTGCTGGGGGTGACGTCGCCGAACAAGCGCATGTGGGACCCGACGCTGCTGACGACACACGCGGCGGCGGGCGTGGCGGGGCGGCTGCTGGGACTGAAGCTGCGACTGGCCGCGACGGCCTCAGCAGACCGCGTCACGCTGGACGGCGATGACAGGTGGGACCGGATGTTCGGCGTCGAGCTGGCGCTGAGACGCTGACACCGTGCGGCCCGGGGGAGAGCCTTCGTGATGCGACCTGTCTGGATGACGCTGCTCGTGCTCACCGTGGGCTGTGACGGAATCGACCTGGAGCAACTCGTCCGTCAGCACAATCCCCTGTCCCGCTTCGAGCCCGAAGCCCCTGGCGAAAACTGCGAGCACGGCGGACGGCGCACGCTCACGGGCCTGGACCTGGACGACGACGGCGTCCTGGACGACGCCGAGGTGAGCAGCACCTCCTACGACTGTGCCCTGGCACCGCCGCGAGTGCTGGTGGTGACGCAGACGCTCCCTCCGGGGACACCCTGCCCGTTGGGCGGCCAGCGCTTTCGCGCGGGCCTGGACGTGAATGGCGACGGGCAGCTGGAGGACGCGGAAGTCACGCAGGAAGTCGTCACCTGTCGGGATGCGTCGACCGTGGTGTACCGCGTGAGCGACCTGAACTCGTATCCCCTCGCCTGCGACGAGGGGACGTCCCTCCTGGAGGCAGGGCCGGACCTGGATGGCGATGGAGCGCTGGGCGACACGGAGCGCCGCGCGCAAACCATCGTCTGCGCTCCCGCGTCGATGGTCCGCGTGCGCCCGCAACCCGAGCCGCCCGGAGCCCGCTGCGCCTCCGGTGGCACGCGCCTCAATGTGGGCACCGATACGAACGGCAACGGCACACTCGAGGACTCCGAGGTGGCCACGCGCACCTACGTGTGCCTCTCCGAAAACACCTTCACAGGCGACTACTATCTGCGCGACGCGGTGGACCTGGAGGTGCTGCGCTCCCTCTCCCGCATCCAGGGCTCGCTGAACATCCAGGACACCGCGTTGGCCGAGCTCGTCCTGCCATCGCTCTCCGCGGTGGAGGGGCCGCTGTACGTGGGCGGCAACACGGCCCTGACGCGTCTGGAGATGGACGGGCTGCGCTTCGTGGGCGGCGACGTCGCCGTCTACTCCAACCCGGAGCTGGAGACGCTGACGCTCGGGGGCTCGACGGAGCAGGGCATCCTGTGGGTGGAGCGGGACTTGTCCGTGCAGCAGAACCCGCGCCTCGCCAGCCTGGATGGGCTGAAGAACGTGAGGCCCCGGGGCAGCCTGTCCTTGTTCGACAACGACTCGCTCACCCTCCCAGCCTCGTGGAACCTCACCGAGCTGCCCGGCTCGCTCGATGTCATCGGCAACGCGAAGCTGACCCGACTGCCCTTCCGGGTCCTCAAGCAGGTGGGGGGCTCCATCGCCATCAATGAGAACCCGGCGCTGACCGCGCTGGAGCTGACGCAACTGGAGACGGTGGGCAACACCCTGACGCTCCGCCAGAACGGCTCGCTGACCGACCTGTCGGGCCTGCCCGTGCTCCGGACGATTCAGGAGGGTTTGTACGTGACGGACAATGACGCCCTGGTCTCCACGTCGGGGCTGGGCGAGCTGCACAGCGTGAGCTGGCTGTCCCTCGCCGACAACGACGCACTGACGGCCTGCGACTTCCCTCGACTGGCGGCCATCCACGGCCGGTTCGACCTGACGCGCAACAAGGCACTGACGCACCTGGGGACCTTCCCGGCCCTGTCCTCCCTGCCGCGACTGGCGCTCTCGGAGAACGACGTGCTGAACGACGTGTCGGGGCTGGGCAACCTCCGGAGCATGGAGGAGCTCGAGGTGACGGGGAACCCGGCGCTGAAGCACCTGGATGGGCTCTCACACCTCAAGTCGCTGACGAAGCTCAAGGTGGACTCCAATCCCGCGCTCGAACGACTCGGGTTGGGCGGCCTCCAGGAAGTGCGCCAGACACTGGGCATCGTCTGGAACACGGCGCTGCCCACCTGTCTGGCCAACACCTTGGCGGACCGGGTGTTCATCGGGACGGAGCGCGACATCCGGGGCAACGACGACACGGCCACCTGCGCGACGCCGGTGCTCCCTGTCGGCGATACAGCAGCGCAGGGCGCGTGGGCCCCCCAAGGAAGCACTCGATGAGATGGTCATGGCTGGCGTTGCTGCCCCTGGTGATGGGCTGTGAAGCCCTCCGGTTGAGCGAGCTGTTCCCCGCGCTCTCCCGCACCATCGTGGAGCCTCCGGGGGAGCGCTGTCCCCTGGGAGGACGGGTGATGTTCGTGGGCACGGACCTCAACGCGAACAGCGTGCTCGACGACGACGAGGTGACGAGCACCGAGGTCCAGTGCGCCATCGTCCCCGACCTGCTGGTGATTGTGGAGCCGGTGCCCTTCGGGACGCGGTGCCTGGGAGACGGCCAGGTCACCCGCGCCGGGCACGATGCGAACGGGAACCACACCTTGGACCCGGAGGAGGTCGCCCGCGAGGTGTACACCTGCTGGAAGGTCTCCGACGCGCCCATCCTCTCCCGCGTGCGCATCCCCGAGCCGCCCCCGAGTTCCTGCCCCGAGCCCACCAGGCTCACCCTCGTCGACACGGGGCCCGACGAGAACGGCGACAAGAACCTCGACGACGACGAGGTGCGGACCACCCTCTCCCTCTGCGCGAAGGAGCCCCAGCTCCTGGTGGAGCTGGACTGGGAGCCGGCGGGTGAGAAGTGCGCGGCGGGCGGGACTCGCGTCTTCGCGGGCATGGACCAGAACACCGACAGGGTGTTGGACGCCTCGGAGGTCCTCGCCTCCAGCTTCATCTGCCGGGACCGGAACACCTTCGAGGGCGACTTCCTGGTGCGGAACGACACGGACCTCGCCGTGCTCCAGGGCATCGGCCGCATCCGAGGCACCCTCCAGTTCCGGGGCGGCGGTCCGTCGCTCTCCCAGGTGAGGGTGCCCTCACTGGAGGTCGTCGATGGCGCCGTGGTCATCGAAGGCAATCCCTCCCTGACGCGCATGCAGTTGCCCGGCTTGCGCTTCGTCGGACAGGGGCTGGAGATTCGCGGCAACGACATGCTGGAGACGCTGGAGGTCGGCGGCGCGAGCGGCGAGAAACTGTGGGTGACCACGAATCTGGCCGTCGAGTCCAACGCCCGGCTGACGA
Source organism: Myxococcus sp. CA033 (assembly GCF_013336625.1). Taxonomy (NCBI): domain Bacteria; kingdom Pseudomonadati; phylum Myxococcota; class Myxococcia; order Myxococcales; family Myxococcaceae; genus Myxococcus; species Myxococcus sp. CA033. The sequence goes on from NZ_JABUMU010000002.1 coordinate 590,415, forward strand.
GCCTGGACGGCCTCCGGTTCGTGGTTCCTCGCGGCGGCGTGCTCCTGAAAGGCAACGCGGCGCTCACGCACGCGCCCGAGAGCCCGGGGCTGCATTCCATCCAGTTCCTCGAGGGAGCGTTGACCATCAGCGCTCACGGCACGCTTCCGAGGCTGCCCCTGCCCAACCTGGTGCGAGTGGCCGGGGACGTCGTCATCGAGGGCAACACCCACCTGGTCACGCTCGGGGGGACGAAGCTGGAGTCCGTGGGTGGAAACCTGCGGGTGAAGGGCACCCCCCAACTGCCGAACCTCATGGGACTGTCGTCACTCCAGGTCGTCTCCGGCGAGCTGGAGGTGAGCGAGAACGCGGGGATGCTCAACTCCTACGGTCTCTTCTCGCTCCGGCATGCGGGGAGCATCACCTTCGCCCGCAACGACGCGATGACGGTGTGGGGGGACCTGCCCGAGCTGCGGAGCGTGGCGACGGGCATCTCGGTGGACTCCCTCCCGGAGCTCAAGACCCTGGGTGGCCTGATTCCCCTCGTGAACGGGCCCTGGCTCTCCCTCGACAACAATCCCAAGCTGACCGCGCTACATGGGCTGGCGAACCTGGAACATCTGCGGGGGCTCTCGGTGCGGCGCTGCGACGCGCTCGGCAACCTGGGTGAGTTCGCGAAGCTGCGCACCATCGAATCGCTGATGGTGGAGGACAACGCCAACCTGACCCGCCTGGGGTTGGACACGGTGCAGGAGGTGTCCAGCTACCTGTCCGCCCAGCGCAACCCGCGGCTTCCCACCTGTCATGTCCTCGAATTCGTGGGGCGCGCCTATACAGGCACCCCCGGCGTGCTCTTCGTGGCGGACAACGACGACCAGGCCACCTGCCCATGAGTCCGTCTGGCGGGGACAGCGCGCGCGACGAGAAGCGACCAAGAGGACCTCCGATGCGATGGACCTGGGTTGTTCCGCTCTTCTTGCTGGGGGGCTGCGATGCGATTCGCCTCGGCGACTTCCTCGAACCCCACGCGACGCTGATGCGCAAGGAGCCAGAGCCCGCGGGCGAGCACTGCGAGCATGGCGGGGAGGCGATGCTCGCGGGACCGGACGCGAATGACGATGGGCTCTTGTCCGACGACGAGGCGGACAGCATCCAGTACTCCTGCGACAAGGCGCCCCCGCGAGTCGTGCAGCGCACGCGGGAGGAACCGGCGGGCCCGCATTGCGAGCACGGCGGTCGCCGGGTGGAGTCGGGCATCGACACCGACCTGGATGGCGTGCTCGGCGACACCGAGGTGACGGCCGAGGAGTACGTCTGCGCCACGACCTTCCCAGGGGTCTTGGTGCGCACGCGGAGGGAGCCCCGGGGCGAGGCGTGTCCGCTGGGCGGCCAACTGACTCACGCGGGCAACGACACGAACCAGGACGGCATCCTGTCCGACGACGAAATCACCCGCGCGGTCTACGGCTGCCAGGAGCCGGACACGGTGCTCACGCGCGTGGTGGGGCTCGGGACGCGCGAGGACAGTGAATGCGGCTCCTCGGACGTCTACGCCGTGGAGTCGGGACCCGACCTGGACCAGGACGGCACCCTCGACGACGACGAGCTTCGCGCCTCCACCCGCATCTGCAGACCGCCGGGGAGCATCCTGACACGCCAGCACGCGGAGGCGCCCGGCGTGAACTGCATCGCTGGCGGCGTGGCCGTGGCCTACGGCGGAGACGAGGACGGGAGTCTGGTGTTGGAGGAGCTGGAGGTCCTGGGCCGGCAGTACGCATGCCGGTCCGCCGCCACCCATGACGGCACCTACGAGCTGCTCGACGCCACGGACGTCGCCGCGCTCCAGAACATCTCCCACATCCGAGGAGGGCTCATCATCTCCTCGCAGGTGGCCACGGAGGTGGTGCTCCCCGGGCTGGAGTTCGTCGAAGGCTCCGTGGACATCCACGACAACCCGCTGCTCGTGCGCGTGGCGCTCACGGGGCTTCGCTTCGTCCGGGATGACGTGGTCATCGCCCGCAATCCGCAACTGAACTCGCTGATGTTCGGCCCCGCCTCCTTCCCCCCGAGCCGCGAAGTCCAGGTGGGCCGGAGCCTGAGGGTGGAGCAGAACGCCCGGTTGTTCTCCCTGGCGGGGACGGGCGCCCTCACCCCTCGACAGGGCCTTGAAATCACGGACAACGCCATCCTCGAAGGCGCGGGGACCTTCAGTTTCGTCGAGAGCATCACGGGCACCGTGAGAATCGCGGGCAACCCAGCGCTGAGAGACGTTCCACTGCCGCAGGTCGCCCTCGTCGGGTCCCTCCACATCGTCGACAATCCCTCGCTCCTTTCGCTGGCCGGGCTGCGCAAGCTGCGGAACATCCCGGGTGACGCCTCCCTCGTCCGCAATGAGGCGCTGGAGGACACCGCCCTGCTGGAAAACCTCCAGACCGTCGGCCGGGAGTTCGTGGTGTCGGGAAACCCTCAGCTCAAGCGGCTGGAGCTGCCCAACTTCTCCCGGGTGGGGGGCTTCACCATCGAGAACAACAACAACCTGTCCGTCCTCGGCCCCATGCGGGCCTTGCGGGACGTGGGTCCCTACTTCCGCGTCATCGGAAATCCGAGGCTGTATCAAGTCACGGAGCTGGGCTCCCTGCAGAGCATCCGCGGCGAGCTGGGCATCACCAACAACCGGTCCCTGATGGACCTGTCGGGCCTGGAGCGACTGACCATCGTCAGCAACCTCTACGCGGATGGGAACACGAACCTGCCGACCCTCGTCGGGCTCAAGGGGCTGCGCGAGGTGGACGGCCTGACGGTCCGGAACAATCCCAGCCTCACGGAGCTCCGGCTCGACTCCCTGGCCCAGGTCCGCGTCGGCTTCATGGTCACCGGCAACACATGGCTCCCCTCGTGTTGGGCCACCCTGCTCGCGGAGGCCGTCCACACGGGCGCCCTCGAAGAGCGTGTCATCGAAAGCAATGACGAGGCGGCCACGTGCCCGCCGTAGCCCGCCTCGCGGGCGCTCGCTGACGCCAGGGCTCCGGGCGGCCCGCGCACGGCCCGTCCGCCCGCCTGGAGGACCTGACCTGTCCGGTGCGTTCTCTCCCAAGGGGAGCGAACCGCATGGCCAAGCCCGTCATCCTCGCGGTGGACGACGACACGGAAGTGCTGCGCGCGGTGGAGCGCGACCTGCGGCGGCAGTACGGCCGCGAGTACCGCGTGCTGAGCGCGGACCGGGGTGAGGCGGCGCTTGAGACGGTGCGTCAGCTGCGGCTGCGCGGAGACCCGGTGGCCCTCTTCCTGGTGGACCAGCGCATGCCAGGCATGTCCGGCGTGGAGTTCCTGGAGCAGGCCAAGGCGCTCTACGACGAGGCCCGGCGCGTGCTGCTCACCGCGTACGCGGACACGCAGGCCGCCATCCACGCCATCAACGAAGTGCACCTGGACCACTACCTGCTCAAGCCGTGGGAGCCTCCCGAGGAGCGCCTCTATCCGGTGCTGACCGACCTGCTCGAGGAGTGGTGGGCGCACCACCCTCCGACGTTCGAGGGCATCCGCGTGCTGGGCAACCGCTGGGCGCCTCGCTCCCATGCGCTGCGGGACTTCCTGGGCAGCAACCAGGTGCCCTACCAGTGGCTCGACGTGGAGGTCAGCGACGAGGGCCGGCTGCTGCTGGCCCAGGCCGGCGGCGCGGCCGTGGAGAAGCTGCCCCTGGTCCTCTTCCCGGACGGCACGCGGCTGATGGGGCCTTCGACGCTGGAGGTGGCCGAACGCATCGGCCTGAAGGTCCGCGCCACCAAGCCCTTCTACGATTTGGTCATCATCGGCGGAGGACCCGCCGGGCTCGCCGCCGCCGTGTACGGAGCCTCCGAGGGCCTGAGCACCGTCATGGTGGAGCGCAGCGCACCGGGCGGACAGGCGGGCACCAGCTCGCGCATCGAGAACTACCTGGGCTTCCCCGCGGGCCTGAGCGGCGGAGACCTGACCCGGCGCGCGGTGGCGCAGGCGGCGCGCTTCGGCGTGGAAATCCTCACGCCCCAGGAGGTGAGCGGCCTGCGCGTGGAGGACCCGTACCGCATCGTCACGCTGGCGGATGGGACGGAGCTGAGCTGTCACGCGCTGCTGCTCGCAATGGGCGTTCAATGGAAGAAGCTGGAGACCCCCGGCATGGAGGCGCTCACCGGCGCGGGCGTCTACTACGGCTCTTCGCGCACGGAGGCGGTGTCCTGCAAGGAAGAGGACGTCTACATCATCGGCGGCGCCAACTCGGCGGGACAGGCCGCGCTCTACTTCGCGCAGTTCGCCCGGCAGGTGACGCTGGTGGTGCGCGGCGACTCGCTGGAGCGGGGCATGTCCCACTACCTCGTCGAACAGGTGCGCTCCCTGCTCAACGTCACCGTGCTGCTCGACACCGAGGTGACGCGCGTGGAGGGTGGCGCCCACCTGGAGCGCCTCACCCTGGCCACGCGGAACCAACCCGAGCGCACCGTGCCCGCCAGCACGCTGTTCGTGATGATTGGCGCCGTGCCCCGGACGGAGTGGCTGGACGGACTGGTGGCCCGGGACGCGCGCGGCTACGTCCTCACCGGACCGGACCTGATGCCCGGAGGCCAGCGCCCCAAGGGCTGGAAGCCGGACCGCCCACCGTTCCTCCTGGAGACGAGCGTGCCGGGCATCTTCGCCGCGGGCGACGTGCGCCATGCGTCCATCAAGCGCGTGGCCTCCGGCGTGGGCGAGGGCTCCATCGCCATCTCCTTCATCCACCAATACCTGAGTGAGGTGTGACGTGTCCGCGGACGTGAAGGAGCCCCAGGAGCGTCTGCGATGCCTGGAAGGCACGCTGCTGCGCCAGGAGAAGCTGGCCGCGCTGGGCCGCCATGCGGCGGGGCTGGCGCACGAGATGAACAACCCCGCCTCCGCGGGCCGCCGCGCCACCGAGCAGCTCACCGTGGCCATGGACGCGCAGGAGGACCTGTCCCTCGCGCTGGAGCGCTGGAAGCTGACGGAGGAGCAACGCGTGCTGCTCTTGCGCACGTGCCGGCAGAGCCAGGGCCGCGGCGCCACGCGGGACCTGGACCCGCTGACCCGAGGTGACGCGGAGGACGCGCTCGCGACGTGGATGGATGCGCGCGGCGTGGTGAACGCGTGGGACCTCTCGCCCACGCTGCTCGACGCGGCCATCGGACAGGAGAAGCTGGAGGCGCTGGCCCAGGCCCTTCCCGCCGACGCGCTGCCGGACGCGCTCGCGTGGCTTGAGGCGATGGTGCGCACGCGGGCACTGCTCGCGGAGGTGAAGCAGAGCACCACGCGCCTGGCGGAGCTGGCCGGCGCGGTGAAGTCCTATACCCATGCGGGCAAGGAGCAGCTCGAACCCGTGGACGTCCACGAGGGCCTGGAGAACACGCTGCTGCTCCTCAACTACAAGCTGAAGCACGGCGTCGAGGTGAAGCGCGAGTACGACCGCGACCTGCCGCGCGTCCAGGCCCTGCCCGGCATGCTCAACCACGTGTGGACCAACCTCGTCGACAACGCCATCGACGCCATGGGCGGCAAGGGCCACCTCACCGTGCGCACCGCGAAGGACGGTGACTTCCTGCTCGTGGAGGTGGTGGATGACGGGTCCGGAGTGCCGCCGGAGCTGCTGCCGCGCATCTGGGAGCCCTTCTTCACCACCAAGCCCATGGGCCACGGCACCGGCCTGGGCCTGGACATCACCCGCCGAGTCGTCGTGGACCGTCACCACGGCGACGTGCGCGTGGAGTCGAAGCCCGGACGCACGTCCTTCCAGGTCCGGCTTCCGCTGAAGACACCTCCGCCGGGGTGACACCGCTACGCGCCGCGCAGCTCCTCGAGCTCCGGACGCGGCTGTGGAGAAGGCGCACGCGGACGCGCGGGCTCGGGGATGAAGGCGCTGTCGAGTTCGAGGGGCAGGCGGACCCGGAAGCGCGTCTCGCCCGGCCTGGAGGTGACGACCACCTCGCCTCGGTGCAGCGTGGACACCACGCGGTGGGTGATGCTCAGCCCCAGGCCCGTGCCCTCGCCCACGCCCTTCGTGGTGAAGAACGGGTCGAAGACCCGTGGCAGCACGTCCTCGGGGATGCCGGGGCCGTCGTCCACCACCTCCACCTCCACGTGGTCCCCGTCGCCGCGCGTGCGCAGCAGCAGCGTGCCCCCGCCGTTCTCCTTGATGGCGTCGGCCGCGTTCTCGATGAGACTGGTCCACACCTGATTCAGCTCCGTGCCGTACGCGGTGATGGGCGGCAGGCTCCGGTCATAGTCCCGCTCCACGCGCACGCCTCGCAGCCGATGCCCCAGCACGGCCAGCGTGCTCTCCAGTCCCTCGTGGACGTCCACGCGCTGCAGCGGCGCTTCATCCAGGTACGTGTACGCCCGGGCCGCGTTCACCAGCGCGGCGATGCGTCCCCCCGCCTGCCCCACCTCTTCGAGCAGCACCGAGATTCCCCGCGTCGCGGCCACCCAGCGCAGCGTGCCCTTCAGCACGTCGCCCTGCAGCGACTCCAGTTCGTGCTCCAGTCGCTCGAGCGACAGGCCCGACTCCACCAGCTCCGGCGCCAGCACCCACGCGTCCTCCACGCCGCGCGCGCCCAGCCACCGCGCGAGCGCGTCCTCCGCGTCTCCCCGGTCCAGGGGACTGCGGGAGACGGGCTCCAGCGAGGCGCGAGCCTCCAGCGCCCGCACCTGGGGCTCGGACAGCGTGCGGCAGTCCAGGGACAGCGCCAGCGAGGGCAGCTCTCCCAGCCGCTCCCCCAACTCGCGCACGCCGCGCATCACCGCCGACACGGGGTTGTTCAGCTCATGGGCCAGCCCCGCGGCCAGCGTTCCGAGCGACGCCAGCTTCTCCTGCTGGAGCGAGATGGACTGGAGCGCCTTCATGCGCTCGGCCATCTTCCGGAGAATCTCCCGGTTCGCCGTGGGGCACTCCGCGAGCATCTGCCAGAAGGCCTTGTGACTGAGCCGCACCAACCGGCAGTACGAGAGGGCACGGCTGCTGGCGAGGAAGCGCTGGCCGAGCAGCAGCGGCACCTCCCCGAAGAACTCTCCGGCGCGGAACACGGAGACGAGCGTCTCCACGCCTCCCACCGTCTTGGTGATGCGCAGCTCCCCCTGCAGGATGAGGTAGAAGGCAGCGGGTTCCCCTTCGTGGCCCAGCCACTCCTGGGGTTGAAGCTCCACGTGCGTGGACTCGCCGCGCAGCCACTCGGCCTCCTCGGGGTCCACGTCGGAGAAGAGCGAGACGGTCCGCAGCTCCGACAGGAAGACAGCCGCCGCGTCGCCTTCCTCCGCTCCTGCCGAGGTGGGCGGAGTGCTCGTCGGCGACAGACCCGGGGCCTCCGTGCGCGGAGGGGGAGCGGCATGCGGCTCCATACGGAGCTCCTTCCTGTCAGGGTTCCCCCAACATTGCGCCCCGTCCGCGAGTCCCGCTTCCCCACATGCTCCGTCGTCCCCCACCCTGCCGGACATGCGTCGCGCGGGAGCGGACAGCCAGGCGGAGGCCGCCTGCTCCCAGTCGGGTGAGGCCCCCCTTGAGCCCCAAGGCGCCGGGCGCCTACAGGGCTTGCATCCCACGGTCCATGTCGATTCCGGGTCCACGGGGCCATCCGGAGATGGACACCCTTCCTCGGACCCAGGCAGCATCGAAGGGACATGGGAAGCGAGGACATCGTCACAGCGCTGCGCCGGGTTTCACTGTTCTCCCGGCTGGGCGACGAGCAGCTCCACTGGGTGGCCAGTCATGGGCGCCAGCTTCACTTCGCCGCAGGGACTCGAGTCGCCGCGCAGGGAGACCCCGCCGACGGCCTGTCCGTCATCCTCGAGGGACGCACGGTGTGGTCCCGCCGGGTGGGAGACCAGGACGCCCCCACGGGCACGCTGGAGGCGGGCGACATCTTCGGGGAGCTCATCCTCTTCCTGAACTCCCCCTATCCCACCACCGGCCATGCGCAGACGGACGTGCGCTTGCTGAGGTTGGAGCCCGCCGCCTTCTGGGAGCTCTTGCGACAGGCGCCCTCGCTGGGACGGGGGCTCATGGAGGTGGCGGCCCAGCGCACCCAGCCGCAGGAAGTGGTGTCCACGCAGCAGCCCGGGCTGCTGACGCCCGGGCAGATGGTGGCGGGGCTCGCACCGGAGCTGGGCAACCCGGCGACGGCGGCGAACCGGAGCGCGACACGACTGCGCGACACGCTGCGACTGGTGTCCGCTCGGGCCATGGCGCTGGGGCAGCATGGCCTGTCCTCCGCGCAGCGTGGCGCGTTGCTCGCACTGCCTCGCGAGGCCGCCGACCGCGGCCGGGCGACTCCCGCGCTGGAGCCGCTCGCGCGGACGCGGCGCGAGGAGGACGTGGGCGCGTGGCTGGAGATTCGCGGCATGACGGACGCGTGGGACGTCGCGCCCGCGCTGGTGGCGTCCGGGCTGGACGTGGCGTGGCTGGACTCGGTGGCGCACCGCGTGGGCGAAGCGCTGCTGCGCGACACGCTGTCCTGGCTGGTGGCGGCGGTGAGCGGCGACGTGCTGCTGGCGGAAGTGGAGCGCGGCAGTGCCCGCGTCTCCGCCCTCGTGGAAGCGGTGCAGGCGTACAGCTTCATGGACCGGGCACCGGCCACGGAAGTGGACGTGCATGACGGCCTGGAGACCGCGCTGGGCGTGCTGCGCCACCGGCTGGACGGCGGCCACGTCACCGTGGAGCGGCAGTACGAGCGGACAGCCCCGAAGCTGAGCGCGGAGGGTGGCGCGCTGGACGAGGTGTGGACGCAGCTGGTGCTGAACGCGCTGGAGGCGCTGGGTGAGCGCGGCGGGACGCTGAAGCTGCGCACCTGGACGGAAGCCGGTCAGGTGGTGGCGGAGGTCGCCGACGACGGGCCTGGGATTCCCAGGGACTTGATGCCGCGCATCTTCGAGCCCTTCTTCAGCACGAAGCCGCACGCGGCGGGGCTGGGGCTGGACATCAGCCGGCGCATCATCGAGCGGCACGGCGGTGACGTGCGCGTCCTCTCCGAGCCGGGCCACACGCGGGTGCAGGTGCGGCTGCCGGTGTAGCGCTCCGGGCGGGTGTCCTGCGGAGCACGCGCGGAGCATCCACCGGGAGACGGAAGACCTGTCCTCGACGCTCGCGAGCGTCGTGCCGTGCACGCCCGCGTGGGGGGCCCTCTGGTTCGCGAGGGGCCACGCGGGTGGAGTGCTCTCCAGTCAGGGGAGCAACTCATGTCCGGCGAAATCCAGGGCGCCTGGTTCAAGGCCATCCTCGGCGCGATGACGGCAGCGTCTTCGCGCTTTCCAGCGCACCAGCGCACCATCAACAGCATGCGTGACGACACGTGGTACGCGTGGGAGGACTACGTGCGCATGACGGGGGAGCTGCACGCGGCGCTGGGAGACAGGGCGGTGGAGGCCATCGCCCAGCGCTCGGCGATGCGCACGCTGCCGCTGGCTCGGGCGAAGGGCTTCGACTCGGTGGAGAAGGTGTTCAGCGACTTCGACTTGGTGCTGCGCGCGCTGGTGAAGGACCTGCCCGCGACGGACAGCACGCGCACCGTGGCCTTCATGCCCCTGGCGGCGGAGCTGGAGAGCGGCTCGCGCCTTCCCGCGCCGCTGCTCTTGGGGACGTTCCGCGGCTTCCTGATGGGGTTCGGGAAGATAGTCACCGAGGCGAAGATGACGCCTCGGCACACCGTGCGGCGCTACTCGCTCAAGTGGATGTGAGCTTCGCGCGCGCCACCAGTCGCTCCACGCTTCGCAGGTGGGCACGGCCGAAGAGGGCCATGGCCAGGGTGGCGCCGCAGAGGGCGAGGAACATGTCCCACTGCGCGTCCCAGATGTCGCCCTGCGAGCCGAGGAACTTGTCGCCGCCCTCGGGGTCCAACACGAGCGCGGCCCACCACTCCAGCAGCTCGTAGGAGGCGCTGATGGCCAGCGCCACCGAGCCGGTGAGGAAGTTCAGCCAACCGCCGCGCCGCAGGGGCGTGGCGCGCAGCAGCACCTCGCGGATGATGAACGCGGGGAAGAAGCCCTGAACGAAGTGCCCCAGCCGGTCATAGGGGTTGCGCGACAGGTGGAAGGTGTCTCGCGCCCAGTCGCCCAGGGGCGTGAGGGCATAGGTGTAGTAGCCGCCGTACGTCAGCACGAGCACGTGCAGGAAGACGCAGACGTAGACCCAGCGAGACATGGGGAAGCGGCGGAAGGTGGCGGCCAGGACGACCATGCCGATGAGGCCTGGGCCCACTTCGAGCAGCCAGTTGAGCGGGCCCTCCGGGCTGAACAGCAACGTGGCGATGAGGATGGGAGCCAGCACGCCTGCGAGCACCAGCGGTACCCGGGCTTCTTCTCGCGTGCCGCGCACGGGAGCGAAGTACGGAGCGACGAAGTCGGCGGAGGGCGTCGAGGACAGGGAAACCGCGGGCTGCATCAAGGGGCCTCGTCTCGGGCGTGCCCGGATGTGAAGGCCGGGCCGCGCACAGCATCGCATGTCCCCAGCGGAGGCGTGCTCGCCCCATGCGTGCCGGCACGGCATGACACGAACGGCCTCGCTTCGCGGGGCGACACCGTGAGAGTCGTATCGGACGGGCTGGCATGGCCGCAGCGGCTGCATTCATGCCAGTTGCTCGGCCCGTGCTTGCCGGCACGGCATGACACGAAGGGCCTCACTTCGCTGGCCGACACATGAGGGCTGTACCCAACGGGCTCGAATGTCCGCAGCGGTGGCATTCACGCCAGTTGCTCGCCAGCACGGCTCAGTCAGGCATGACACGAAGGGCCTCGCTTCGCTGGTCGACACCGTGAGGGCGCTCTTCCATCAGCGTGGGTACACGCTCGGACCTCGGTCTCTGGCAGGCTGCGCCCCCATGGCGCGCATTGGAATCATCGGGACGAAGTGGGGGCGCATGCACGTGGGCGCCTTCCGCGCTGCGGGTGCGGATGTCGCGGCCCTGTGCGGACGCGACCCCGTGGCCACCCGAATCGCGGCCGAGCAGGAAGGCATTCCCCTGGCCACCACGGACGTGCATCAACTGTGCGCCGCCGTGGACGCGGTGGTCGTGGCAAGCCCAGACGCACTGCACGCCACCCATGTACTCGCCGCCCTGGATTCCGGACGCGCGGTGCTCTGCGAGAAGCCCCTGACTCGCACCGTCGAAGAAGCACGCCTCGTGGCACGCCACGCCCACGACACCCCGACGCCCAGCGCCGTCAACTTCCCCTACCGCATGCTGCCGCCCCTTCGCGCCCTGAAGCATTGGCTCCGTGGACGCTCCGTGCGCCACCTCGTCCTCACGCTGCGCAATGGCTTCACGCCCGTCGGAGACGATGCACCCGACGCGCCCCGCACGGGCGAATCCGGAGACTGGGGCGGCCTGTCGCACGTCATCGACGCGGCCTTGTGGCTGACAGGACACGCGCCTGTCTGGGTGCAGGCCTCGCTCTCCGGCCGGCCCGTGCACACCGCCGCGTTGCACGTGGGACTCTCCTCCGGCGCCGTGCTGGTGCTCACGCATGCCGCATGTCCGGAGCCGGGCCTTCACGGTGGATGGACGTTGCTCGGCCACGGCTGGGAGGTGGGCTTCTCCGGGGGCTACGTGCCCTCGCGCGGAGGCTGGTGCATCTCCCCCGTACGCGGCTTCGAGCAAGGCACCTGGAAGGACCTCGCCCCCGGCATCGAGCCCCGACCTGCAGAGCCCGAGCCCTGGGCCCGCGCCCACGAAGAAGGCGCGCGCCGATTCCTCGGCCTGCTGCGCGGCGCACCCCGCGACGGGCTCGCCACGGTGGAAGACGGCGCCATCGTCCAGGAGGTCATCGCGGCGGCGCTCCTCTCCAACGAAGAGGGCCGGAGGGTCCACGTGCCTTCCTCCTCGGCGGCGTGAAGGACACGCCGCGACAAGGGCCCACTCCCTCCGGACAGACAGAGCAGGCAAGGTGGCACGCGCGACTTCCCCGGCGGTGGCTACCTTTCACCCGCACGAAGCCCCACCCCATGAAGGAGCACGACATGCCGACAGTCGAAGCGCATGCGGTCGGAACGCCCACCTGGATGGACCTGACGACGCCCGACCTGGAACGGACCCGCGCCTTCTACAGCGCGCTGTTTGGATGGACCTACCTCATCGGTCCCGAGGAGTCGGGGTTCTATTCGATGTGCCAGCTCAACGGCCGCATGGTGGCCGGCATCGGCCTGAAGCCCAAGGACGCGCCCTACCCCACCGCCTGGAGCGTCTACTTCGAGGCGGATGACGTGGATGCCTTCGTCCAGCGCGCCGAGAAGCTGGGAGGCAAGGTGGCGATAGCCCCCATGGATGTCTTCGACGCGGGCCGGCTCGCCTTCTGTACGGACCCCACGGGCGCGAGCTTCGGGCTCTGGCAATCACGCGGGCACAAAGGCGCGCAGCTCGTGGGAGAGCCCGGCACCATGGCCTGGCACGAGGTGAACACCCGCGACGGCATCCGCGCGAAGGACTTCTACTCCGCCCTCTTGGGCCTGGAGGCCAAGAAGCTGGACCTCGGCATGGACTACTGGACCCTCGACAAAGGCAGCGAGCCCGTGGCCGGAGTGCTCCAGATGACCGCGCAGTGGCCCGCCGACCTGCCACCCCACTGGATGAACTACTTCGCCGTCACGGACACGGACGCCTCGGTGCGCAAGGTCACCGAGCTGGGCGGCAAGGTCCACGTGAAGCCCACCGACTCGCCCCATGGTCGCTACTCCGTGGTGACGGACCCGGTGGGGGCGGCCTTCACCCTCATCGCGCCGAGCCGGCCCGCGTAGAGCCCTGTCGGACGCACGCCACTCCCGTGGGCATCCGCGTTTTCGCTTCCGCGCGGTGCCCACTAGAGTACTGGACGAATGTCGTCCTTCTCCCCCGGCAGCGCCCGCGTCTCACGTCCCGCCGAGCCGTGGCTCGAGGAGCTCGACATCTTCGTGCGGGCTCGCTACCCGCTGCTCTACCTGGTGTCGTGGGAGGAGCACCGCGTGGACGCCATCCTCGCGGAGCTGGCGCGCGCACACGGCAAGGCCCTCTTCACCTGGTCCATCACCCGGGGCCTGCGCAGCATGGGCACCTCGCGCACCGCGCCCCTGCCCGAGGACACGCGCAATCCCATCGACGCGATGGCCGCCATCGAGAAGCTGGGCGAGCCCGCGTTGGTGGTGCTCAAGGACTTCCATCCCTACCTCGAGGACCGGGGCGTGGTGCGCGCGCTGCGGGAACTGGCGCACTTCCTCAAGAGCACCTTCACCACCGTCATCCTCCTGTCGCCCACCCTGCTCATCCCCGTGGAGTTGGAGAAGGAAATCTCCGTCATCGACGTGCCCATGCCCGGGTACAACGACTTGCTCCAGCTCTTGAGAGAGATTGTCGCGGTGGTGCGGCGCACCAACAAGGCGACCATCGACCTGTCGAGAGACCACGCCGACCAGCTCATCAAGGCGGCGCTCGGGCTGACGATGGCGGAGGCTGAGAACGCCTTCGCCAAGGCCATTGCCCATGACGGCAAGCTGGGCCCCGAGGACATCAAGCGCATCCAGGACGAGAAGCGGCAGGTGATTCGCAAGAGCGGGTTGCTCGAGTACTACCCGCCCGAGGAGTCGCTGGGGAACGTGGGAGGGCTGGAGAACCTCAAGGGGTGGCTGAGCCAGCGCACCGCGGCCTTCGGCGAGCGGGCCCGCCAGTTCGGCCTGCCGGAACCCCGAGGCCTCCTGCTCCTGGGCGTGCAGGGCTGTGGCAAGAGCCTCACCGCGAAGGCGGTGTCCGCGCACTGGAACCTGCCGCTGTTGCGGCTGGACATGGGCCGCATCTTCAGCGGGCTGATTGGCTCCTCCGAGGAGAACCTGCGCAAGGCCATCCGCGTGGCGGAGAGCGTGGCGCCGGTGGTGTTGTGGGTGGACGAAATCGAGAAGGGGCTGTCCGGCGTGGCCTCCTCCGGCGCGGGAGACACCGGCGTGTCCGCGCGCGTCTTCGGCACGCTGTTGACGTGGCTCCAGGAGAAGACGGCGCCGGTGTTCGTGGTGGCCACGGCCAACCGCATCGACGGCCTGCCGCCGGAGGTCCTTCGCAAGGGACGCTTCGACGAAATCTTCTTCATCGACCTGCCCGAGCAGGCCGAGCGCGAGGCCATCTTCCGCATCCACCTGCGACGGAGGAAGCGGGAGCCAGAGGGCTTCTCGACGGAGGAGCTGGCCACGCTCACCGCGGGCTTCAGCGGCGCCGAAATCGAGCAGGTGGTGGTGGCCGGGCTCTATGAAGCCTTCGCGGAGGACACCGAGCTGGCCCAGCGGCATCTGGTGCGCACCATCCAGGACACCTTCCCGCTGTCGGTGACGATGCACGACGAGATTCGCCGGCTGCGCGACTGGGCGAGAGGCCGCACGCGTCCGGCCTCGTCCGGGAGGACCCTGCCCCAGAGGGCGACATGAGCTCCAAGCTGTCGCGCTTCCTCCATCTGGAGAAGGACCGGGGCGAGCGCGCGAAGCGGGAGCTGCCACCCCAGCTTCAAGACGGAGGGCGCCGCTTCGAGGACATCGCCGAGCGCGGCGCGCTGCCCCAGGGCGAGGTCCCCGAGGCGCACCTGGAGCGCTTCAAGGCCCAGGCCCCGGTGGTGTTGGAGCAGCGGCCCGACAGCTCGGAAGACGACGGGCCGGACTTTCCCCGCTGCGTCGTCTGCGCGTCGAACAACGGCCGCTTCGCGAAACACTGCCAGCAGTGCGGCGCGGACCTGGGGACGCCCGAGCAGCTCGCCTACAGGGAGCAGCTCGCGCGCGAGCACCGGGAGCAGCGCGCGAAGCAGCTCGGCGTCGAGCGGGAGGGCGCGCTCCAACGGCTGGAGCAGGAACGCCGCGAGGACTCGGAGCGCTACGCGTTCCTCCTGGGGAAGCTGCGCGCGGAGGAGCAGAAGCACGGCGCGTGGCGCCTCTTCGCGCGTCACTCCACCGTGGGCACCGGGCTGCTGGCCCTGCTGCCCTCGACGTTCGCGCGGTGCCTCGCCATGGGGGCCTATGTCGGGGTGACGCTCGGACTGCTTCGCTTCGGCCCGGGCGACGTGCGCTGGGTGGGCATCGGGATGATGTTCCTCCTCGCCCTGTTGTTCACACCGTGGCGGAGCCGGTTCAGGCGCTGGCGATGAACGGCCGGGGTGCCCGCGCCACCCGAACTGGCGAAGGGCGGCACCCCGGACCTGGACTCCTTGAGACTACGAGGCCTCGGTCGTCGGACCGTCGATGGCGATGGCGCTGCGGTTGCCACGCATGAAGGCATCGAGCTTCTCGGGAGACACCTCGATGGGCGCCTTCGAGGGATGCGCGGGGTCACACACGATGAAGTTGCCCTCGTCCGTCACGCCCACCACGGCGACGAAGTGTTCGATGGCGCCACCGCCCTGGGTCCAGGTGTCCTTCTTCTTCTCGGTGGCGAGGGTGTACTCACCCGGCGCGGTCTCGTCGGGGAGGAAGTCACCGTTGTCGTCCACGTAGACGCGACCCTCGGGGGCCCTCAACGCCTCGGGCGTCAGGTCTGTCGCCGTCGAGTACTCGTAGAACGAGCCGGAGATGACCACCGTGCTGCCGTCGCGAATGGCATCCGCGATGGCCCCCGGATTCGCCGCCGGCCGGTAGAAGGTGCCGCCCGCGGCCGTCACCGCGTGCTCGATGTCCGTGGTGCCGGTGTAGCTCCCGTTCTCCCCCAATGCGTAGACGACCTCGCCCTGGTCATTCGTGCTGACACCGTCATCGCCGGAGTCGTTCTCGTGATTGCCCCAGTAGCGCACCGCCTGCACTTCCGCGCCCGTGGTGTCCTGACCGTGCGTGGTGACGAGGTCGGGGATGGGCGGAATCTCCAGGCCCTCGTTGCGCAGCGCCGTGAGGGTGGCTGAAGGACCGCAGTTGGCGTTCTCGCCGTCGCCGCCCACGTCTCCCTCGGCGCCGAACTGGTCGACGTAGACGTCCTGGTACTCCGCCGAGGCCGCCGTGTTTTCGTCGCTGGGAGTCCCCACCGCCACGGGCGCCTGCGCCGCCTCGGCCTCCGTCAGCTCCCGGGTGAAGGACGTGCTCACCCAGCCCGTGCTCCCATCGGGGCCGCGCACGTAGACGAAGCCGGCCTGCTCTGGCGAGCCCTGCGGCGGCGCGATGACCTCCAATCGCTCCCCGTTCCTGAAGCCGCCAAGGTCCCTGGAGCTCGCCAACGGGCGCTCCCGCAGATTCACCCCAATCCCTGATTCCACCTGGAGCTTGTCCCCCACCTCCAGCCTGTCGTTGCCCTGCACCGACGCGTTCGTCACGGGAGGCGGCGGAACCTCCAGCGACACCTGCGCGCGGGCGGGTCGGGCCTGCTCGAACGACGACACCGCGAAGTTCATGGCCGCCTTGGCCACCTGCTGCAGCGGCGGCGGCACCGTCTTCTCGATGGCGACGTTCCCCACCGTCCGGATGACAGGCCCCAGGCTCCTACGGATTGCATCAGTCATGGAATTTCCCCCTCTTGCCAGAAACAAACTAGCAAGAATGTTTTCGCATGACCATGTCCCCCGGTTCATCCGTCATCTGGCCGGGGGGGCCTTACACAGCCTGGAGGACCGCGGCTCAGCTTCGCTGGCTGAGCGCCACCAGGGCCGCGGCGACCACCTGCTTGAGCGGGACACCAGCGGCCTCCGCGAGGCGGCGGCAGTCCTCGAATTCGGGGTGCGCGTTGAGGACGGCGCCGTCGCGCAGGCCGCGCTTCACGCGCACCTTGCCCCAAGGCGTCTCCACCTCCACCCAGTCGCGCTCCAGCGCCTGTCGCTCCACGCGGTGGTAGCGCACGCCCAGCGTGGTGGACTCGCGCAGCAGCGTGTCCACCACCGTGTCGCGCAGGCCGCCTTCCACCAGGGCGCTCAAGAGGTGCCCGGGGCGGCTCTTCTTCATGACCACGGGCGTCACCCACGCATCCAGCGCGTCGACGGCGAGCAGCCGCTCCACCAGGTGTCCCAGCAGTTGGGGCGTGGCGTCGTCCAGGTTGGCCTCCACCACCCACAGCCCCTCCGAGCGCGTCGCCTCCATGCGGCCCAGGGACGCACGCAGCACGTTGGGCCTGTCCTTGAAGTCCTTGGTGCCCACGCCGTAGCCCACCTTCTCCACGATGAAGTCGGGAGGGTGGCCAATGTGCGCGAGCACCTTGAGCAGCGCCGCGCCAGTGGGCGTCGTCAGCTCGCCCACGCCCTCGAAGCGCACGGGCACGTCTCGCAACAGCTCCAGCGTGGCCGGCACCGGAATGGGCATGGTGCCATGCGCCACGCGGATGGAGCCGCTGCCCAAAGGAGGCGGCGCCGCGTGGACCTCCGGGTCGCCCAACAACTCCAGCACCACCGCCGCGCCGCAGATGTCGACGATGGAGTCCACCGCGCCCACCTCGTGGAAGTGGATGTCGTCGATGGACACGCCGTGGACCTTGGCCTCGGCCTCGCCAATGGCGCGGAACACCGCGAGCGCGCGCTCCTTCACGCGAGGCGACAGCGTGGACGCGGACTCGATGAGGCGGCGGATGTCCGCATAGGCGCGGTGCGGATGCGCCTCGCGCGTGTCCAACACCACATCCAGGTGGGTGCCGCTGATGGCGTGGCGCACGGCGCGACTCACCGCCAGCTTCCACCCTGGGACGCTCAGGCCCCGCAGCGCGGCTTCAATCGCCTCGGGCTTGAGCCCCAGGTCGATGCCCGCCGCCAGGAACATGTCCCCGGCGATGCCGCCCACCGGCTCCAGGTAGAGGATGCGTCGCATGGGGCTCACCGCCGTCCCTTCGTGCGGGAGACGAGCGCCGCGTAGAAGCCTCCACCGAAGCCGTTGTCGATGTTCATCGTCGCCACGTTGGAGGCGCACGAGTTCACCATCGCCAGCAGCGCGGACAGGCCCTTGAAGTTGGCGCCGTAGCCCACGGACGTGGGCACCGCGACGACGGGGATGCCCACGAGCCCCCCCAGCGCGCTCGCGAGCGCCCCTTCCATGCCGGCCACCACCACCGCGACGTGGCACTCCTGGATTTCCTCCCGGCGCCGCAACAGCCGGTGGATGCCCGCCACGCCCACGTCGTAGACGCGCCGCACCTCCGCGCCCATGGCCTCGGCCGTCACCGCGGCCTCTTCCGCCACGGGGATGTCGCTGGTGCCCGCGGTGACGATGGCCACCTTGCCCGAGCGCACCTTGCCCTGCTTGAGATGGAAGATGCGCGCCACCGGGTGGTACAGCCCCTTGGGGAAGCGCGACACGAGGACCTCGGCCTTGTCCGGCTGCAGCCGCGTCACCAGCACCGTCTGCTTGCGCTCCACCAGCGCGCCGACGATGCCCAACAGCTGCTCCACCGTCTTCGGCTCGCCCAGCACCACCTCGGGGAAACCGAAGCGGAGGTTGCGGTGGGTGTCGAGCGTCGCGTAGCCCAGCTCCGCGAAGGGCAAATCCTTGAGCTTGCCCACGGCGGCGTCCACCGAGACGCGGCCCGACTTCACGCTCCCCAGGAGCTGCTTCAGCGCCTTCTCATCCATGGGGCCCGTCTACTCCGAAACGGGCTACACGCCCAGCCGCGCCAGGAGCGCCCGGGAGCTGTCCCGCTCCAGCACCAGGAGCAGCTGCCCGCTCACCGGCGGAGTCGCCGCCGCCATGAAGCGCGCCTCCAGCACCACCACGCGGCTGGCATCGCCCTCCACCTGGGACACCGCCGCGTCCACCAGCGCTCGCGCCGTGTCCCTGCGCAGCGTGGGCACCGACGGCATCAGTCGCCACGACGTCAGCTTGCCGATGGCGGACAGGCAGGCGCTCGCGACGATGTTGGCGGCCTCCGACACCGCGCTGTCACGCTCGGCCTGCCCGGCCCCCTGCCCGCCCAAGAGCAGCGTCTCCAGCGCCGTTCCATCCGCCAGCGGCATCGCCAGCATCAACACGCCCCGCAGCGCGCCGGTGATGGAGAGCCAGGCCGCCACCGCGGGCGCGTCTCCCCCCAGCAACCCCGCGGCGTCCGAGGGGCCGGTGAGCACCACCCGAGGGACGGACAGGTCGACCTGGCGCCCGCCCATCAGGCGGGAGAGGGCGTTGGCGGCATGGCCACAGCCGATGTTGGCCACCTCGCGCAGGGCATCGAGCTGCGCGTCGCTGGGGAGGGGAAAGCTCACGCGGACAGTAACCTCGGCACATCCAGGATGAAGACCGGACGGCCGCTCCCGAGGATGGTCACACCGGAGAGTCCCGGCAACAAATCCAGCGGCCGTGACAGCGGCTTGAGCACCACTTCCTCCTGCCCCAGCAGCCGGTCCACGCCCAGCGCCACCCGGCCGGAGTCACCCTCCATCACCACGAAGGGCCGCACACCCCGCAGCCCCGGCGACGGCACCCCGACGAGCGTGTCCAGCGCATGCACGGGCAACAGCGAGTTGCCATGCGGCAGCAGCGCCGTCTCGCGGCTGCGGCTGAGCGCGTCGCCGTCCGCCTCCGTGGCGCCCACCACCTTGGCGATGGGCAGGCCGAACACCTCGTCCCCCACCTCCACCAGCAGCAGGTGCACCACCGCCACCGTCAGCGGCAGCCGCAGCGTGAAGCGCGTGCCCCGGCCCGGCTCGCTGTCGATTTCGAGCGTGCCGCCCACGCTCTCCACCACGCGCTTGACGGCGTCCATGCCCACGCCCCGCCCGGAGATGTCCGTGATGTCCTTCGCCGTGGACACCCCTGGCAGGCACGACAGCATGAACGCTTCCCGGTCCGTCAGCCGTGTGGCGACCTCCGGAGGGAGCAGTCCGCGCGCCACCGCCGCGGCCTTCAGCTTCGCGGGGTTCATGCCCCGGCCGTCGTCCTCCAGCTCGAGGATGACGCGGTCCCTGGCGCGCTTGACGGCCACAAGCACGCGCCCGCGCGGGCCCTTCTTCGCGGCGATGCGCTCCTCGGGGGATTCGAGGCCGTGGTCGATGCAGTTGCGCAAGAGGTGCAACAGCGGGTCCGCCAGCTCGTCGAGGATGGCGCGGTCCAGCTCGATTTCGGCGCCGGTGATGACCAGGTCGACCTCGCGCTCCTTGCGGCGGGCGATGTCGCGCGCCGCGCGGGGCAGCCGGTCGGTGATGAGCGACAGCGGCGTCATGCGCGCCGACATCACCTTGTCGTGCAGGTCCTTCACCAGCGTGTGCAGCCGGTAGACGCCCTCGTCCAGCACGGGCCGCACGTTCTCCGGCAGCACCTTGCCCACCTCGCGCAGGCGCGCCGTGGCGAGCATCAGCTCGCCCACCGTGTCGAGGAAATAGTCGAGCAGCTCCGTGCGCACGCGCACCGTGCGCGCCGAGGAGTCTCCCGTCGCACGGCCCCCCTCGGCCGTCGTCGTGGGGACGACCACCGGCACCGGGACGGCCACGGCCAGCTTCACCGAGACGACGTCGACCTCCGCCACGTTCTTGAGCGAGGACTGGATGCCCGCCTCGCCCACGGACGTCTCCAGCTCCAACTGGATGTAGCCGTCCGGGATGCGCCCGGCCTTCAGCTCCTCCAGCGCGGGCCGCAGGTCCACCAGCGTGCCCAGGGTGGTGAGCCGCTTGTGCACCAGGAAGGCCCGCACGCCGGGCACCTGACACGTGGGGGAGATGCGCAGCCGCACCGCCCAGCGCTGGGTGGCGCGGTCGTCGGGAAGCACTCCCGTGGAGGCCGCCTTGAGGGCCGTCCCCAGGTCCGCGACCAGCGTCTCGGGGAGCACGGGCGGCGTCGCCGGGGACGCCATGCCATTGCCGGAGGACGGAGGCGCGCCGATTCCCAGCACCTCCCGCACGCCTCCCACTCCGGTCTCCGGAGCCGTCAGCGGGGGTGGCGCGTCCGGCGCGACGGCGCCCGAGGCTTGAGAGCCATTGCCAGGAGTCGTGCCTTGCGAGCCCGGCCCCGGTGTTCCGCCAGACGACGTGTCCGGCGCGGGAGTCGAACTCCCGGACGTCCCCGATGACGTGCCACCACCGGAGCCTGACTCGGGCGTGCTCGAAGGAGTGGACCCCGTGGAGCCCGCACCGCCGCTGCCCGACGAACCCGTGCCAGAGCCAGACGCACCGCCGCTGCCCGACGAGCCAGAGCCAGAGCCAGAGCCGGACGCGCCGCCGGTGCCCGACGAACCAGAGCCGGACGCACCGCCGCTGCCCGACGAGCCCGAGCTGGGGTCCTCTCCGTTGTCGGAGCCCTCCGGCTTGAGCACGGTGACCTTGGCGACGCGGGTGGCGGTGGGCGCATGGCCCGTCATCGCCGTGACGCGGACACCCAGCTGCGCGAGCAGCGCCGACGCGTCATCCGGTGGGCGTCCCTCCGCGACGGCGCGAACCTGCGCCAGCAGCGTGTCCGAGGCGCTCAGCAGCAGGTCCACCAGGTCCCGGTCCAACCGGCCACGGTCCTGCCGAACGGCGTCCACCAGGTCTTCCACCCGGTGCGCGACGATGGCGATGGGCTCGAAGCCCATGGACGACGCCATGCCCTTCACCGAGTGGGCATGGCGGAACATCGAGTCCACCGCGCTCGAGGAGCCTTCGCGCTCCAACTGCACCAGGTCCCGCCCGAGCGCCTCCAGGTGCTCGGTGGCCTCCGAGATGAAGAGGCCCAGGTAGCGGGACATGTCCATCGTCATGGCCCGACCTCGTCAGGAAGCGTCGCGAACCCGCCCGGAGGCGATGCCGCTCACGCCTCTCCCAGGACCTTCTTCACCACGGCCAGCACATCCTCGGCCCGGAACGGCTTGACGATGAAGTCCGAGGCACCCGCCTCGATGGCCTCCATCACCAGGCTCTCCTGCCCGAGCGCGGAGCACATGATGACCACCGCGCTGCTGTCGTGCTTGATGATCTCCCGCGTGGCCTCGATGCCGCTCTTGAAGGGCATCACGATGTCCATCGTGGTGAGGTCAGGCTTGAGCTCCTTGTACTTCTCCACGGCTTCCAGACCGTTGGCCGCTTCGCCGACGACCTCGAACCCTCCAGACGCGAAGATGTCCTTGATCATGTTGCGCATGAAGATGGCATCGTCGACGACCAGGACCCGCTTAGCCATGTGAAGAACTCCGCCTCCGAATCGCCTAGCCTAGAGGAGCGCGGACACTATCACCCGCGCTTTCCAGGGGGCTACTCACTTGGAATGGGTGAACAAGGCAACCACCGCGGCGTCCAGTCCCTCTGGATCCAGCACGGTCACTCCCAGCCCGCCCAGCCGAGCAACGCCACGGATGGCCGGCGTCGACTTGCCCGGTGCCGTGCTCACCCGCTCCACCGCCTCGATTCCATCCACGTCCGTCACCAACAGTCCCAGATCCCTCCGGCCCCGGTCCAGAAGAACCACGCGGGACGGCGGCGTGGCACCGTCCGGCAACCCCAGGAGCTGACGCAGCTCCACCACCGTCACCACCCGGCCCCGCAGGTTCATCACCCCCGTTATCGCCGGGGGCGCACGCGGAACCCGCGTGAACTTCTCCGGGGGAACCACGACCTCCCGCACCGCCGACAGCGGCAGCCCGTAGCGTTCTTTCTCCACCCGGAAGATGACGTGCCGCACAGAGGTCGTGTTGTATCAGCTTTGCTTTGAGCGGGACGCGGTGGCGCGCCGCGCCGTGCGGGGCTTCTTCACCCCGGGCGCCGCCTTCTTCGCCACCGTCTTCCTGGCGGCCGGCGGGGATTTCTTCGCGGCCGGCGCGACTTTCTTCGCGGCCGACGTGGGCTTCTTCCCGACCGACACGGCCTTCTTCCTGGCCGGGGTGGACTTCTTCACCTGGGACGAACGCGGCGGCTTGCCACCGTCCACGGCGTCGAGCACCGCCTTGGGCGCCACGGCGCGGAAGCTCTCGTGAACCCACAGGGACAACAGCTCCACCGGGGCCACCTCACCGGGGGCGAAGCGCGCCGTCACCCAGCCGCTCTTGCCCAGGCCGTAGCCGGTGGGTTCGGCGAAGGGGAGCATCAGCGCCGCCTCGTGGGACTGGGGAAGCTTGATGGTGACGGTCAGCCCCTGCTCGTCCAGGACGAGGACGGCGAACATCTTCCCCCGCACCTTGGCCGTGCGGTGGCCCCACGGAAACTCCTCGGTGACGTGGGGAAACGCCAGCATGACCTCGCGCAGACGGACTTCCACGGCGCGCAGGGCGGCATCGGACGACGAAGCGGAGGACTTGCTCATGGCCCCAGACGGAAGCTGCGCACCACGCTCTGCAGCTCGACGGACAGGTTGGTCAGCTCGCTGGCCAGCGACGTCATGCGCGACACGGCGGCCGTCTGCTCCTGGATGACGGACTGGATGGCCTCCGTGGACGCGGCGTTGTTGCGCGCCACCAGCTTGATTTCCTCGATGGCCTTCACCATCTCCTCGCTGCCCTTGTGCTGCTCGCGGGTGCTCTCGGAGATGAGGTGCACCTTCTCCGAACCCTTGCGGATGGTGTCGGTGATGGCGCCCATGCTGCGCACGATGTTGGTGAGGTCCTCGCGGCCCTCGGCCAGCTCCGCGATGCCTTCCTTCATGGCGCTCACCACGGAGGTGGACTGACCGGAGATGTCCCGCGCCAGCTTCGAAATCTGCTCGGCGGAACGGCCCGCGCTCTCCGCCAGCTTGCGCACCTCGTCGGCCACCACCGCGAAGCCGCGGCCGTACTCACCCGCGCGCGCCGCTTCAATCGTCGCGTTGAGCGCCAGGAGGTTGGTCTGCTGCGCCACCTGGGTGATGGCGTCGACAATCTTCGAAATCTCCTGCGTCTTCTCGCCGAAGGCGAACACCTGCTGGCTGGCGGATTCGATTCGGTTGAAGACCTTCTTCACCTTGTCGCCGGCCAGCCGCGCCGCCTTGGAGCCGTCCTCCGCCGCGCTGCTCGTCTCCGCCGTGGTCCGCGCCGCGTCCTCCGCGCTGCCCGTCGCGCGCTGGATGCTGCTGGCCATCTCCGTGATGACCTTGGACGCCTTGGACACCAGCTGCGACTGCGACTCCGCGCCCCCGGCGATGATGTTCATCGACGAGCCCACTTCCTCCGTGGACCCGTTGACGTTCTCCGCCGAGCGCTGCAGGTCGATGGCGGTGTCCGCCACGCTCTTGGCCGTCTCCTGAATCTTGCCCACCAGCTCCCGCAGGTTCTCCTGCATGCGGATGATGGCGCCCGTCAGCTCGTCGATTTCGTCGCGCGTGCGGCCACCCTCGGCGGCCACCGGCTTGGACAGGTCTCCCTGCGAAATCTCATAGGCGGAGCGGCTGAGCACCTTCACGCGGGTGATGCGCACCAACCAGGAAGGCAGCAGGAACGCCGCGGTGAGGGTGAGCAGGAGCCCCACGCCCAGCCGCACTCCGTCCTTCCACGCCGCGAGCTGGGGGAACACGTCCTTGAAGAGCGCGTCCGCCAGGAACATCCAGCCGATGAGCACCAGCCCCAGCATGACGTAGCCATTGAAGATGACCTGGCGGAGGGAGACCTCTTTGGTCGCACGGGGACCCTCCACGGCGCGAAGGAGCCGCTGCATGGGCTCGCGGCGAGGGGTCAGGCCAGGGGCAGTGTCGTCACGTAGGGGACGGCGCACGGGATGCTTTCGGGGGTGGTGCGGAAGCGCCTTGGGTTTAGCCTTGCTGTCGGACAGGGTCAATCCACCTGGGATGCTACCGGAAGTGGTCGAACCCGCCCGGCCGGCGCACCGCGCGTCCCGCTTCATCGTGGATCACCCACCCCGCGCCCTCTGACAGCACGCCCACGCGCGTGACGACGTGCCCGCCGCGAGCACACGCCCGCTCGAATGCCCGCCCGCGCCCCGGCGCCACCGCCAGCAAGAGTTCGTAGTCCTCGCCTCCCGCCAGCGCCCCCTCCGGCCCCAGCTCCCGCCGCACCGCCGCGGACATGGGCAGACGCGCCAGCTCCACCACCGCCCGCACTCCCGATGCGGTGCACAGGTGACCCAGGTCTTGTGCAAGCCCATCGGAAACATCCAGCGCAGCGGACGCAAAGCGCGAGGCGAGCTGGCCCAGGGCCACGCGCGGCACGGGGCGGCGCTGGCGGCGAACGGCGGCGCCGCGCTTCAAGCCGGCCTTCAAGTGGGCAAGGCCGAGCCTCGCGTCGCCCAGCGTGCCGGACACATAGAGCCAGTCCCCGGGCCGGGCACCCGAGCGGGTGAGCGGTGGACGCGACAGCTCGCCCGTGGCCGTGATGGTGACGGACAGCTCGCGCGCGGAGGTGAAGTTGCCGCCCACCAGGTCCACGCGGTGCTCGCGCGCCAGCGCGGCCATGCCCCGGGCGATTCCAGACAGGTGGGCCGCGGGGAAGTCTCGAGGCAGCGCGAGCGCGCAGACGAACCAGCGCGGCGTGGCGCCCATGGCGGCCACGTCGGAGAGGTTCACCGCCAGGGCCTTGTGGCCGATGTCCGCCGGGGAGAAGCCCGCGCGGGTGAAGTGCACGTCCTCCACCACGGCGTCGGTGGTGACACACAGCGCGCCGCGCGACGGCGCGAGCACCGCGCAGTCATCGCCCGGCCCCACCGGCACGCGGGCCTTGGGGAAGTGGTGCAGGAAGCGGCGGATGAAGTCGAACTCACCAGGCATCGCCCGGCAGGAAAGACCAGCCGCCGCTTCCAGGCAACGCGCGCGTGCGCGGCGACTACTGGAACACGCTGACGCCCAGGCCCGGCACCTCGCCGCCGTGCAGCCACGTGGCCACGCCCACGCCCGTGGGGCCCACGGAGAGCCGGGGGAAGCCGCTCTGCGCGGACGGCGCCGTGTCGAGCAGCAGCGCCCTGCCCCACCCCTGGCTGGCGGTGTAGCGGCTCGTCGCGACGCGATGGCCGCCCTCCAGTTCGTGCGACCACACCACGAGCGCCTGGTTGCGGCTCAGGGACACCACCTGCGGGTCCGTGGCGTGTCCCAGCGTCAGGGGCTGCGCGTCCACGTCCCGCCGCTCGCGGAAGCCGTACGTCGCGAAGTCATAGGCCTGGGCGGACAGCCGGGTGAAGGAGGCACGGGCGCGGGGCCAGACCACCATGGCCCGTCCGCCCTGCTCCTGACTGGCCTGGGCCGCGCCGGAGCTGCCCAGCGCTTCCTCCACTCGCTGCGCCTCGCCCCAGCCGGTGCCGGGCACGAAGGGCCGCGCCCACAGCTCCACGTTCACCCCGCCCAGCTCGCTCCACAGCGCGAGCACCGCGCCACCCGGGCCCGCGAGCGGCTCCGCGTAGAAGCTGTCCACGCCGTCCGGACTGGTGCGCTCCGCGGCGCTCCACCCCTCGGCGGGCGTCCACCGGCTGAACCAGGCCATGCCAATGCCTTCCATCTCGTCGAACCGGTACCAGCCCACCACCGCGTGGCCGTCACCGCTGACGGACACCTGCGGCTCCAGGGAGAAGCCCGGCACCGGCGTGTCGATGCGGCGCGCGTCCTCGAAGCCCGTCTCGGGCGAGCCCCGCGTCAACCAGACATTCTCGCTGAGCGTGTCCCCGTCGAACTGCGTCCACACCGCCGTGACGGTGCCCGCCGCGTCGCGAGAGACCTCCAGGTACGTCGCGTCTCCCAGCGAGCGCGACAACACGCGGTCCGGCTTGCTCCACCCCTCCCCCGGCGCGTGGCGGGAGTACCAGAGCTGCGCCGCCCCGGAGCCTTCGCTCTGCAGCCACACCGCGAGCGAGCGCCCCTGCGTGTCGGCGACCACCTGCGGTTGACGCACCCGAAGCGCGTCTTCCGGGAACTCGCGCGACAGGCCCACCGTCTCGGCGGGAGTCCAGCCCGTCTGGGGCACGTACTCGCTGAACCAGAGCCGCTCGTCGAGGCCGTCCTTCTCCGTCCACACCGTCACCGCGCGGCCATCGTCGGCCACCGCCACCCGGGGCGTCGCCACCTGCAGGCCCGGCGTGCCCATCAAGCAGGGCGAGGCCCACCAGGCCCGGCTCTCCACGCCTGGCTCACCGGGGTCCTGGGCGCGCGTGAAGGCCGTCATGGTGGCGAGGTTGCGGCGCGCAAGCCACGCCTGGGGCAGCGGGCGCGCGCGCACCAGCAGGGGCGCCTGACCCGGCACGGGCTCCTGGGCGGCGGGGCGCTCCGGACAGAAGTTCGGAGGAGGCGGCGTCGGCGGGTCTTCCCCGCAGGCCGACACTCCCAGACCCATCACCACCAGCACGCTCACGACGACCGTGTTTCGCATCCGCCCTCCTGCCACTGCCGGTTTGACTGTTGACTCGATAAACAGACGCCCCACCGTCGGACGAGCCGTCGGTGGGGCGCCGGGTCCGGGCCTCTTCAAGGGAAGAAGCCCGGAAGCTCTTTCACCACGAGCAGCCGCTTTAGCGCTGGCCGGCCACGAACGACGCGGAGCGCGCGTAGTCCTGGTGCCACGAGGCCGGCAGACGCTCCAGCACCGGGCGGGAGTCGGCCACGGGCGCCGTCAGCTCGCCCTGCATCGCGTTGTCGCCCACGCGGAAGCCGTTGGCGAACAGCGTGTTGGAGCCCTTGCCCGCGCGCGCCAGCTCCTCCTTGGTGCCCAGGTTGAAGTTGAAGACCTTGCCCGCGTACTTCTCGCGGGTGACGGAGGTCAGCGTGGCCACGCCGTCGCGGGTGCTGACGCGGTCAGCGACCTTCAGCGTGCCAGCGGCCACGGCCTTGCCGTCCGCCATGATGACGGGGTGCCTGTCGGTGAGGCTGACCGCGTGGCCCTTGTCGTCACGCAGGTTCACCATCGGCTCCACTTCGCCACCCGTCTGCACGTCGGTCACCGTCAGCGTCTCGCCCTTGGCGTTCGTCACGATGCGGGCGCCGCGCTTGACGTCCTCCACGTTGGCGATGGTGCCGTCGGCGAGCACCACCTTCGTGCCCTCGGCCATGCAGCTGTTGTAGACCATGACGCCATAGCGATAGCGCGCGTCGCTCAGCATGCGCACCGTCACCGTGGCCACCGTGTTCGCCGGGGTGCCGCAGTTCACCTTGGTGCTCACCGTGATGACGTACTCCACCGCCTGGTTGAGGACCGTCTGGGTGCTGCAGTTCTCCGTACCGGTGCCGGCGATGGACGTCTCACGCGACAGGTCCGCCAGCAGCTTGACGGTGGCCGTCTGGCTGTTGATGGAGCTGGTCAGCGAGGGGACCAGGTCCGCCTGGCTCATGCACGTGCCGCCCGTGACGGGCTTCACCATGCGCACCTTGGAGCCCGGGAGGATCTCCTTGATGAGGCAGGCGACGCCGTTCTTGCTGCCCGCGTTGAAGGTGAACTTGGTGGGGATGTAGATGTGCGTGAAGTTCCAGGGCGCCGTCACCGGGAAGTTGTTGGCCGCGTCACCCACCCAGCTGGTGGTGACGGTCGTGTTGCGCAGCGCGATGCTCGCCGGCGTGCTGCCGCCCGAGGGAGCCAGCGTGGCGCCCACCGCGGCGTAGTCACAGTCGATGCCGCCGCGCATCTGGCACAGCTCCGTGTTGAGCTTCATGCTCGTGGGAACCGACAGCCGCGGGTGCTCCAGCGACAGGTCCGCGCCGCCCGTCGTCGTGCTGGACTGGCCGCGCACGAAGGTGACGACCTCCTCGCCGGTGTTCTCGTTCATGGCGATCATCATCGAGTCGAGGATGACCTGCCGGTCCTGGTTCACCGGGATGGCCGGACGGACGATGACGTCGTCGAAGCTCTGGCCGGCGGCGTACTCCTCACCGGACGCCGAGTCGACCACGGCGGTGTCCGTCTCCGCGTTGTTCGCGTTGAAGGCCACGATGTCCGTGTACACGTAGCTGGCGCCGTTGAGACACGCGGCCCAGGGGTTGCTCTCGTAGACGCGCACCGCGCCGGCGGTGACGCCGCGGGTCAGGTTGAGGAAGTGGTCACAGCCCCAGTTGTTCACCAGGGACGCGCCTTCCGCCTCCTTGCCAGAGGCCTTGAGCGCCAGGGCCTTCTCGCGCGCCAGTCCCAGCCGCTGGAACAGCTTGGGCGAGTTGGTGGCCGTCTTGCCGGAGCCACGCAGGCGGTTCATCACGAAGCGGTACTGGCCCGGGTCCGCCAGGTCGATGGCAACGGCTTCACCCGTCGCGCCCCGGGACTTCTCCTCCAGGACACGGCGCATGTACTGCGAGTCCTCCACCAGGGTCGCGCGGTCCAACCCCCGGTCCGGGGAGCGCAACGGCCCGGCCCAGGCTGACGTCGCGAGCGCGACGAGCGGCAGGGCCGCGGAAACAGGCACCGAGAAACGCGAGTACGGCTTCATTTGTAACCCCCTCTGCTGCAGTGGACTGCCTTTGCCAACGACAACCACAACGCATCCGATGACTTCTCTTGAGACGGGCCCCCTCCTCACCAACGAGGAGAGAGCCCTTGACCCCCTGGGCATGGGGCACCTGCCCATGCCCGCTCACGACGGGACTGCTCGGCGCCCCGGCGGACGTGGGGGTGCGACGACCGCCAACCGGGACACCGGAAGACTCCGCGCTACAGCGCGTTGCAGGACAGACCGCAGACGTCCTGGGCCTGGTCCACGCAGATGACGTCCCAGCTGCCCGTGCAGCAGAACGGGTCGCCTTCGCACACGGACGCCGCGCACGGCGAGCAGTGCGTCGCGATGGGATTGCCCGGGTTGCACACGTTGTGGCACGGGCGCGGACGGCTGAGGTACTCCTCGAAGACCGCCTTGCGGTGCGGCAGGAAGACGTTCTCCAGCGCCGGGGAGATGCGGAAGCGCGTGCCCTCGGGCCCCGCCTCCGTCAGCTCGCTGATGTGGGTGAAGCCCAGCGAGTTGGGCCACGTCAGGCCGCCGCCCAGGCCGTTGCTGTTGCTCAGGTCGTGGCAGCCGGCGCAGGACAGCGCCTTGGCGCGGTTGACGATGTTGACCGGCGTCAGCGTGCTGCCGATGCGGTCCAGCTCGCCCTGAATCAGCGTGCGCAGCGCGGACGCGTTGTTGCCGAACTGGCCGGTGTAGTTGTTCTCTCCGCCCTGGGCATCGCTCTGGCCGCCGTTGAACTGGTCCTGGACGTCCATGTTGAAGAGGTTGATGTCGTTGCGGGCCAGCGCCTCCACCTGGGTCGCGAAGAAGAAGCGGAAGTCCGCGGCGCGAGCGTGGGTGGAGTTCGGGTTGAACAGCCCGCCGAACGGGTTCACCTTGTCCGTGGAGATGATGGCCTTGAGCGAGGTGCAGGTGCCCGAGGCGCAGGTCTTCTGCAGCTTGAACTCACGCAGGAGCCAGTTGCTCTGCATGAACTGGTTGGTGCGAATCTGGCCCGCGATGGTGGCCGGGTCCGCGCCGTAGTTGTCGATGTGGACGACGGGACGGAAGCCCGGCAGGCCCGTGAAGTAGAAGTTGCGCAGCTGCTGGGTGCGCGACGCGGGGTCCGCGTTGGCCGTCAGCCGGTGCCAGAACTCCGCCACGGGGAGGCAGCCATCCAGCCCCTCTTCCGGGTGGGGGTTGGGCAGCACGGCCTCGAAGATGATGAAGTTGCGCGACAGGATGTTCGTCTCGCCCGACTTGCGCGCGAAGATGATGCGGTACTCGCCGCAGTTGGCGCCGTCCGCGGGCGCCAGGTCGAAGCGGTTGAACAGGCCCACCGCCTTGTAGGCGTTGGCGGAAGCCGGGTTGGTGAACGGGTCCTGGTTGGCCTGCGAGCCTTCCTGGGTCCGGCACTGGTACGGGAAGCTGTTGAAGACCGGCTGACCACTGGAGGTCAGGTCATTGCAGTGCTGGCCCTGGTTGAGTCCCGGCCGCGCGTTCTGCGTGTCCCAGAGCTGGCGGTAGATGGCCAGGCCCGTCAGGCCCGCGACACCGCTCTGCGCGGCCAGCTGGTCGAACACCTCACGCATGGAGAAGTTGTTGACGATGGCCGTCTCCGTCACGATGAGCGAGCGGAACGTGTTCACCGTCACCGTGGCCATCTGGGACTTGTCACCGGACTCGTGCAGCAGGCCGATACCGCCACGCTCGGAGTGCAGTGGAGCGGTCCGCGCGGGCGGGGCTTCCTCCGGCGCCTCCAGCAAGTCCTCCTGCGTGCTACAGCCCGCAAGAGCCAGAATCGATGCAAAAGCAAGACACGAGCGCCGCACGCGCTTGTCCATGTGCTCCCCCTCTTCGAATTGACACAGCTGGTTTCACCGCTTCTGTGCAGCGCGCGCCCTTATGAAGCATTCAACAAATAATTACAAGACATCATCGGAATTACCACAATACCCACATAAGCCAGCTCATGCGTACACACATAAGTATTCCCCACGACACGCGAGCCTTTGACCCTGGGTGCGTCAAGACTGCACACCCCTCGCGTCCGGGCGGTACGCCGGGCGCGTCCTCCCGGCACGCGGGAGGATGCGAGACAAAGACAATGTCGCGTTCAATCCGTACGCACCGGCGCGTCTCACCGGTACGCAAGGAATGTCACTGAAGCTCCATGGGACAGGCGGGGAGCATGTCGTTCTCCGGGGTGCGCACCACGTTCTGCGTCAGGCACATGGGCCGACAAGTCCCCCCGATGCAGTAGTCCCCTTGCGCGCAGCACCCGCCGTTGCAGAGCACCCCATTGGGGCAGCACACCCGGTCGCCGCCGTAGCAGGCACCGCCGTAGCAGGCATCCCCCTGGGTGCAGGAGTCCCCGTCGTTGCACGCCGTGCCCGCCGGCCGCGCCGCGTAGCCACACGCACCCGTGGCGGGGTTGCAGGTGCCGGGGCTGGCGTAACAGGTGCCGGGCGCGCTGTTGCAGCTCACCGTCGTCCCCACACAGCTCCCCGTCGCCCCACACTTGTCGTTGAGGGTGCAAGCATTGCCGTCGTTGCAGACGGCGCCGGCGGTCAACGGCGTGTAGACACACGTCGCCCCCGAGCAGCTCCCATAGGGGGAGAAGCAGGGCCCCGGTGGGGTGTTGCAGGGGCCGCAGGTGGACTCCACGACGAGGATGTTGAGCATGAAGCGGCCGCAGGAGCCGTTCTTCCCATCCACGGTGATGCGCACCTCCTGGTTGCGCGCCAGGTTGAGGATGGCGGAGGACGTGAGCGTGGAGGCCGAGGCGTTGTCGTTGCAGCCCAGCGAGGCGCTGCTGTGCCAGTCCGTCACCTGCACCACCGTGTCGTAGTCGGTGGTGTCGAGCGGGTCCGTGACGAAGGTGTAGCTGCCGTCATACGGGGCGATGAAGTGGAAGCTCAGGTCAGGTCCGCTGCCACCCCCGCAGGCGGGCGTCACCTCGTTCGCCGCGCCGCAGGTGCGGCCCACCGCCACGCCCCGGCCCACGCGCAGCCGCAGGTCCACGTAGGAAGACGTGACCACGCGGGCTTCCTGGGTGACCAGGCTCTCCGGGGCCACCGGCTCCGCGCCGGCTCCACCCCCGGGGGACTGTGTGCATCCCAGCCCCAGCAGCAGCACCCAAAGAAAGACACCGTTCCAGTGTCGATACTTGTTCTCCGCCATGACTGTCCCCCCTGCGTTCAACTTCCAACAGCATACACACTCGCAGTGGGCATTACGATAATTCTACGACAGGGCGGTTTTCAGGCAGTCATTCAACGCGGGGTGTCGCCTGGGAGCGCAGGCTGGTGGCGAGGCCGCCCCACCACATCCCCATCATCGCGAGGAAGGCCGGGACGTCCTGGCCATGGCGGACGGGGTGGTCCGGACGGAGGGCCTCCCAGCCCCGGTGCTCCAGGACGACCCGGGTGCCGCCCTGGGAGGGCTCGAAGCGGACGTCCACCTGGGTGAGTTCGCCTGGGGCGAAGTTGCGTCCGCGCCATTCGAAGCAGAGCCGCGCGCCGGGCTCCCACGTCAGCACGCGGCCAATCTCGAAGGTGCCGGCGCCGTCCTCTTCGATCAAGCGGCCTCCGGCGCCTCCCTCGAAGCGCACCACGCTGTCGGCCGCGTGGGAGCCCCGGAAGCGTGGCCCGCGCCGCCACCAGAGGTTGGTCTCCTCGGTGAAGACGGTGAAGGCGACCTCTGGCTCCACCTCCAGGAAGGTCGTCACGCGGGCAATCTGCTCGGTCGTCATGTCGGGCCTCGCGAGGGACTCATGGCCGCTTCTTCGCGCGCGTGCGCTCGGCGTGTTCCTTGAATGACTGGAGCTGCTCGCCCCAGAAGGCCTCCACCTCGTCGAGCCACACGCGCAGCTCCGAGAAGCGCTCCGGCCTCAGCCGGTACAGCTTGACGCGAGCGTCGTCCTCCACGGCGTCCTCCTGGACGAGCCCCGTCTTGCGCAGGACACGCAGGTGCCGGCTCATGGCGGGGGGAGACATGTCGAAGGCGGCGGCCAGCTCTCCGGCGCGAAGGGGCTGCTCGCGCAGCAGGTCGATGACCCCACGGCGGGTGGGGTCGGCCAGGGCGGCGAAGGTGTCGTCGAGACGTCGGGCGGCTCCCATGGTGTGCTTTCGGGGCTCAGCCCTTCATGCGCTGGGCGAACCACCACGCGTGGCCCTCCAGGTCCTCCGCGCCGTAGCCCCGGTCCGTCCAGTAGTCGTCGCCGTAGTTCGTCGTCTCCGGCTCCCGGGTGATTTTCGCGCCCGCGGCCTTCGCCCGCGCGCAGTGCGCGTCCACGTCATCCACGTAGAGCATGAGGTAGGCGGCGCTGGTGCCTCCCGCCGCGGCCGGCGTGCGCCCCGGGTACTTCGCGCTGAGCGAGCTCAACATGATGACGCCCTCGCCGAAGACGAGCTCGGAGTGGACGATGACGCCCGGCCCTCCCTCCACCTTCAGCCGCGTCTGGAAGCCAAAGGCCCGCTCCAGCCAGTCGATGGCGGCCGGAGCATTCACGTAGAACAGCCCGGGGGTGATGCGCGCACAGCCCTCTGGAACCTTCTTCATGGCGGATCTCCTGGCAACGAACTTCGTTGCCTCCATGGGCAATATTTAACGCTGTCGTTAACCATCCGCAAGCGCCAAGGACGCGTCCCCGCCGGGCGAGGAAGCGGCCATCGTCAGGACGGAGGGCTGCCGGGGCTCCAGGGGTTCAGCGGGCCGCGAGCCACGCCTCGACCTCGAGCGCCTCCTTCACGCGGGCCTTGGGGAAGCGCCGGTAGATTTCGAGCGTGGACTGAGCCAGGTCCCGTGCGCGCCTGGCTTCACGGGGTTGGTCCACCAGGGCGCGCGCGACCAGGAACCGCATGTCCGCGAGGAGGAGTTCGTCGGAGCCGAAGGCGCTCTTCTCATAGACGGCCAGCGCACGCTCCAGATGCGGACGGGCCTTGCGTGGCTGATTCATGGCCAGGAGCGTCTCGCCGATGAGGGCCCGGTCATAGGCCGCCTCCAGGGAGTCGGGACCCCGAGCCTTCTCTCGAATGGCCAGGGCGCGCTCATGGAGCGCGAGCGCCTCGGCGTGGCGGCCCAAGTCCCGCAGGACCTGGCCCATTCCGGCCAGGGGCTCGGCGACAACGGCACTCTCCAAGCCGAAGACCTTCTCTCGAATCGCCACCGAGCGGCGGTAGTACGCCACGGACTCCTCGGCGCGACCCTTGACGTGGCGAAGCATGTTGGCGCCGTTGTGCAGCGCCGACGCCACGGCCGGAGATTCCTCGCCGTACACCTTCTCGCAGATGGCGAGCGCGCGGTGCTGGTTCGCGAGCGCGTCCTCGTAACGGTTGAGATAGGTCTCCTGCACGGCCAGCGCCTGGAGAACAGCGGCCACGTCCGGATGGTTGGGCCCGTAGTGCTCGGTGTAGCGGGCCAGTGCTTCCTTCAAGAGCGCGGCGGACTCCTCGAAACGGCCCGCGACGCTGAGCACCCGCCCCGCGCTCAGCAGGGGCGTCGAGAGCCGGGCATCTCCCGCGGGGAACGCCTTGCGGGCCAACTCCAGCGCGTGCAAGCCCTGCGTGACTGCCTCTGGCAGCCGCCCCTTGGCATGCAAGAAGACAGCGAGATTGGTGGCCAGCAGGCGCTCCAGCTCCGCGTCGCCTCCGAGCCGTGCGACAGCGGCGGTGGCATTGCTCGCGTACAGGTTCTCGGGGTCCTGCTCGTCAAGCGTGCTGGCGACTCGCAGCAACGCGACCCACCCGTCCGCTAGCTGTCTGTCCAGCCCGGCCGCCTGGGCCGTCTGGATGAGCTTGTGCAGCGTCTTCACGGAGTCACGCGGTTGGAGCCCCGCCTGCGAATGAGCGAGCACGTTGAGCATCTCCACGTGCGCCGGCGGGTAGTCCAGGCCCTCCATCCGCGCGGGAAGCGTGGAGGCCAACTCGAGCGCGGACTTGAGCTGCCCCGCGTGCAGCCGCGCGCGGACCGTGGCGAACTCCTTCTGAAGCGCCTCCAGTCGCTGTCGCGTCTCCAGGTCCTTCGGAAGCGGACGTGGCGAAGTCAGTGCCTGCACATCCGAGCACCGGGCCAGGTCCTCCAAACGGCTCACCGCGCGGGCGGCGTTCTGGACCACGGTCGTATCCGCCGACGCCAGCACCTCCACCAAGGCGGAGACGTCCTTGCGGCGTTGGTCCAGGCACAGCAACTGCCGCTCGAACATGCCCTCCGTCTGCCGCCCGTGGATGCGCGTGGCCTCGCACGCCTGCTTCGACGCCGTCGTCCAATCACGCACGTACGCGTCCAGCCCCTTCTCCACCACGCGCCACGCATCCGCCGCGTAGGGCAGCGTGTCCTTCGTGAGCGCGACGTGAACGGTGCTCCGGGTCTTCGCGTCCCAGATGTCGGTGAAGGCGCCAGGGTCGTCCGCGCACAGCGCGGGCCGCGTGGAAATGAAGACGCCCGCCCCCACCGCCGCGAGCAGTACGGCCGCGGCGGCGCCCCCGAGCAGCTTCTGCCTGCGCGAGCGAGGCTCCTGCCGCAGGGCCCGCAGCAGCACATCCATGGAGGCGTGACGGTCTCCGGGGGTCGGCGACAAGCCCTTCAACACCGCGACGTGAACCCAGTCAGGGACCCCCGTCTCGCGCTGGAGGGCACGGACCTCGCGAGCGCGCTCGGCGGGCGTGACGTCCATCTGACAGGCCCGCGCGGAGGGCCTGACGCCATAGAGCGCCTCGAGGAGCGCGACGCAGAAGCTGAACTGGTCGCTGCGCGCGTCGGGCCGTTCGCCTCTCGCCTGCTCGGGGGACATGTAGCCCGGCGTGCCCAGCAGCGCCCCCGTCTGGGTGAGAGACACACCTGGCACGGATGGGGCCACGAGCGCGGGCCCGGGCTTCGGCGGCTCTTCGACACCTTCGTCGAGGATGCGCACGAGTCCGAAGTCGGTGATGCGAACCCGTCCCGCATTGTCGATGAGGACGTTGTCCGGCTTGAAGTCGCGGTGCACGAGTCCCGCGGCGTGCGCGGCGGCGAGCCCCTGCCCCGCCTGGAGGAACAGGCCCAGCACCTCGCGCCAGGGCATCCGTCCCGCGCGCATGCGGGCCCCCAGCGTGGTGCCCTCGACGAACTCCATCGCCAGGAAGACGCGCTCGTCGACTCGGCCGAAGTCGTGGATGGCGACGACGTTGGGATGGACGACACGCGCGGTCGCCTGGGCCTCACGCAGCAGCCGGCCCTGGGCTTCCGCGAGACGGGCGGGTTGGATGGTGTCGAAGCGCAGAATCTTGAGGGCGACGCGGCGGTCGAGCTCCGGGTCCCGCGCGGAATAGACGACGCCCATGCCCCCCGAGCCAATGCGCGCCATCACCACGTAGCGACCCAGCGAGGTGCCGGGACTCAACGGCTCCCATGGCGGTGTCGGCGAAGCCGTGGGTTGGCTCGCGTCACCGTCCACGGAGGCCACGGCCTCCGCCACCAGCACGCGGCATGCGGGGCAGCCATCCAGGTGCTCCTGCACCACCGTGGCCTCTTCACCCCGCAACAATCCCCGACCGAAGGCGAGGAGGTTCTCCGTGGTGGGACATTGCATGAGTCCTCAAGGTAGGCTTCGGGTGGATGGCCAAGACACCGGACACCGAGGTCCATGAAGAGGACCTTGCGCTCGCGAGAGCCTGCGCTCACGGTGACACCGTGGCCCTGGCCGCGCTCGAGGCGCGCATCATTCCCCAGGTCCGCGTGGCATTGAAGCGCCGTGGAGTGGACGAGACGACAACCGACGAGGCGCTCCAGGTCTTTCGCGCGCGTTTCCTCGTCGCCGACGGCGCCATGCCGCCCCGCATCATGGAGTATTCCGGGCGCGGTCCGCTCTCCGCCTGGCTCCGCATGACCGTGCTGCGGCTGGCCTGGGGGCTGGTGAACGAGCGCAAAGGGCCGGCCCTCCCCGATGACACGCCGTTGGAGGCGCTGAGCGCCGCGCCCCACGACATGGAGCTGCAGTACCTCAAGTCCCGCTATGGGGCGGACTTCAACGCCGCCTTCCAGGAGGCGCTCGCGGGGCTGGAGCCGCGCGCGCGGACCCTGTTGCGAATGCATCTGGTGGACGGAATGGGCACCGCGCGCATCGCGGAGGCGTACGGCGTGGACCGCTCCTCGGTGAAGCGCTGGCTCGCCACCGCGCGCGAATGGCTGCTGGACCAGACCCGCACGCGCTTCGCGGCCCGCGTGGGCGCGCGCGTGCCGGAGCTGGGCAGTCTGCTCGCCCAGCTCCAGAGCCAGCTCGACCTGAGCATCCGCCGCCTGATGACGACGGAGGGAGACGCGCCGTAGCGCGGCCCCCTTTCGTGCCCGCGAGCGGACTACACGAACATCATCGGGTCGAACTCGTCCACGTTGACCGGCAGCAGCCGGGGCAGCGGGCGCTGGAACACCTTCGCGTTGAGCTCCAGGTCGACAATCTTCAGGCCCGAGGGCACCAAATCCCTGAAGCGCTGGCTGACGTACTCGCGCAGGCCGAGCACCGCCACCTGGCGCTTCTCCTCCAACATGGGCTTGAGCGCCTCGGCGAAGTCTCCGCCGTCATGGCTGGCCAGGCCCACCGCCGCCTTGGGGCGCTGGACGCGAATGGACTCCAGCAACTTGAGGATGCCCAGGTCCACCACCTTCTGGTCCTGCCGCCCGTACAGGAGCGCCACCTCGCACCCCGCGGACTTCAGCGCGCGGATGAAGCCAATCATCATGTCCGGCAGCTGCTCGCCCCGCGCGTTGAGCACCACCACGCAGCGCACGGGCGCGGGGAAGTAGCTCTCGCAGAAGGCCACCAGCCGGTCGAACTGGACGCGGTCCTGTGACTCGGGTTTGCGGCCGACAACGTTGGACACGGCCCAGTCGATGTTCTCCGCATCGATGAGCACATAGGAGGCGGCGGGGGGACGTCCGGTGAGCATGGGCGCGGACAATACGCTCGCGCGCCATTTCCAGGGGGATTGCGTGAGCGCCGCGAGCCGCCCTGGCATGTCACGAACACCTGACGGCACCTCAGGCGACCTGACGCGTCAGAAGCGGTCCGGCCCCGGCGGCATCTCCGGCAGCGGCGCCAGCGCGGCCAGCAGGCCATGCTCCGGAATGGGCGGCTGCATGGGCAGCACCACCGTGAAGCGAGAGCCCCGTCCAAACTCGCTCTCCACGAACACCTTGCCGCCGTGGCCCTCCACCAGGCTCTTGACGATGGCCAGCCCCAGGCCCGCGCCGCCGTGCTCGCGCGTGGAGCTGCCGTCCACCTGGTAGAAGCTCTGGAAGATGCGTTCGAACTGGTCCTCGCGGATGCCCACGCCGGTGTCTTCCACGCTGACGCGATAGCCGGACATCCCCAGCGACTCCTGCGGGCCCGCTTCCGACAGCACCACCGACACCCGGCCCCCGGAGGCGGTGAACTTCAGCGCGTTGGCGAGCAGGTTCACCAGCACCTGCCGCAGCTTGTCCGCGTCCCCCGCCAGCCGGGGCCTGGGAAGGGGCGGCAGCCGCACCTCCAGCTCCACGCCCTTGCGCTGCGCCTGCGGCATGACGGTGGACACCGCCGTCTGGATGACGCCGGCCAGGTCCACGGGAGAAATCGCCAGGCGCAGCTTGCCCGCTTCAATCTGGCTCAGGTCCAGGATGGAGGAGATGAGGTTGAGCAGCGACTCACCCTTTTCGACGATGGTGCGCACGTAGAGCAACTGCTCCGGGTTGAGCACGCCGGCCAGCCCCTCCGCCAACATCTCCGAGTAGCCGATGATGGACGCCAGGGGCGTGCGCAGCTCGTGGCTCACCGTGCCCAGGAAGGTGGACTTCAGCCGGTCCAGCTCCTTGAGGCGGGTGTTGACCTGCGCCAGGCGCGAGTTCTGCGCCTCCAGCTCCCGGTGCGTCTCCAGCATCGCCTCGATGTGCAGCTGCGTCGTCAGGTACGTGCGGTGGCCGCTGGCCACCAGCGCGGCGAGCACCTGGCCAAAGTGCGTGAGCACCTGCGCCGCCGTGCGCTCGGGCGCGCGCCGCACCTTGGCCACCAGCTCCTGGGCGCGCGTCAGCTCCAGCC
The DNA here is from genome assembly GCF_013336625.1 of Myxococcus sp. CA033. Classification (NCBI taxonomy): domain Bacteria; kingdom Pseudomonadati; phylum Myxococcota; class Myxococcia; order Myxococcales; family Myxococcaceae; genus Myxococcus; species Myxococcus sp. CA033. The sequence continues at coordinate 629,560 of NZ_JABUMU010000002.1, forward strand.
CGGAGATGTCCGTGAGCGTGTCGGGGAAGTCCCCCAGCTCCTCGGGCGTGAAGGGCCCCAGGATGACACGGCCCAGGAAGTCCCCCTCCCAGCGCACCGGCATCACCAGGTAGCGCAGGCCGGTGAAGCACGGCAGCGCGATGAGGCCCGCCTCCTCCGCGCCATCTCCCTGCGCCACGCGCGCGCCCTGCAGCGGGTGCACCGGGCCGTCCTTCACCCGCGCCACCGTCGCCGTGCAGCGCGTGCGGCCATCCGGGAAGGAGAAGACGTAGGCGCAGAAGTCGCCGTGGCCCACCTTCACGTCGGCCAGCTTGGTGCCTCGCGCGTCCAGCACCTTGATGCCCACGCGGTACAGCTCGCTGAAGCTCTTCACCACCTCGGAGAAGGAGGGCAGGTCCAGCATCTCGCCCAGCGACAGGCGACGCTGGAGCACCGACTCGCGGCGCGAGCCCGTGGCGCCTTCCGGTGGCGCGTTCCCCTGATAGCCGCTCATCGCCCGCCCCCCAACTGCTCGTCGCGCCCCACCGCCGAGTAGCGGCCCGCCAGCGTGGTGCCCGACAGGTCCATCCGCCCGAAGACCTGGGAGAGGAACTCCGTCTCGGTCAGCCCCACGTTGCGCGCCAGGTGCGCCCGGGCATCCAGCCGCCGGTAGGCCGCCTGCGCCACCGCGTGGAAGGTCTCCAGCACGCCCTCGCCCTTGAGCGCCACCGCGCCCACGACGGCCTCCCCGCCGCGCTTGCGCGCCTCCTCCAGCTCCGCGTCCGTGCGCGCGTCGGGCAAATCCCGCTTGTTGAACTGGATGACGACGGGCACCTGATCCACGTCCAGGCCGTTCTCCTTCATGTTGTCCTGGAGGTTTCGCCAGTAGGCGTTGTTCTCCGCCGTCGCCCCATGCCGACTGTCCGCGATGAACACCACCGCGTCCGCGCCCTGGAGCACGATGCGCCGGGTGGCGTTGTGGATGACCTGGCCGGGCACGGTGAACAGCTTCACCTTCACCTTGAAGCCGGACGACGTGGAAAAGAAGACGGGCAGCAGATCGAAGAACAGCGTCCGGTCGTCGTGCGTCTCCACCGTCAGCAACCGGCCCCGCACCTCGGGGGACGCCCGGGCATGGAGCTGGCGCAGATTCGTCGTCTTCCCGCTGAGTCCGGGCCCGTAGTAGACGATCTTGAGCGTCAGCTCTCGCTGGGCGTGGTTGAGTTGCAAAGGATGGCTCGGGCAGGCGGGGTCTAGATGAGGAGGCCAGCCCTCCGTGGATGACCAGGGTTTTTATAGTGGGAAGGCGCCCCGCGCGGAAGGCCGGCTGGATGCCAGCCGTGGAAGCGATGCCCATTCTTGGAATGGGACGGGCCAGAGTCGGGTTGACCGGAATCCGCCCCTCACAACCGCGGGGGAGGCAATCTCCTCACTTGGGAAGACAATGTGCGCGGAATGACCGCGTGCACCGGTGGCGGGGGTGCGGTTAGGATCGCAGAGCGACGGAGGAGATGGCGATGACGATGAAGCAGGTGGACCCGGGCGTGGAGATGGCCCCAGCCCCGGTGCTGGAAGCGGCGGTGGGCCTCCCCAACGACCTGATGGCGGCGGTGAAGTTCACCCTGCCCACCGACGAAGACATGACGGCGGTGGCGGCCCTGCGCGCCAGCTCCGAGCCCTGGAAGAGCCGGGGTGAGACGCAGGAAGACAGCCTCAAGGCCCTGGCCCAGCTCAAGCCCTTCATCCACGTAGCGAAGCTGCAGACGCAGATCGTCGGCTACGTCACGGTGGAGCGCGACGGCCCGGTGCCCGGCGCCGCCTACCTGCGCAACATCGTGGTGAAGACGGAGCTGCGCAAGAAGGGCCTGGGCGCGGTGGTCCTGGAGCAGGCGCTCCGAGCCGCTCGGGACATGTACCGCAAGACCATTGCCCTGCGCGTGGACCCGTCCAATGCGCCCGCGGTGAGCTTCTACCGCAAGGCGGGATTCACCACCGTGGCCACGGTGGTGTCCAAGAAGTCCGGCAAGCTCCGGCTCCTGATGTCCCGCGAGCTGTAGTTCCTGGACCTGGCTGGCGGGAGGACGCTTGCCTCCCGCCGCCTTCGCTCCGAGCGGGCCTTCTGGCCCCGGAGCCCCTCTCTTCAACCCTGGCGGACATGGCCCGGCCCCCTCGACAGGGTGGGTGTGGGGCCCACCGCGCTCAGCGCGGCGTGACTCCGTCCAGGGGTGGGCGCTTTTGCGTCAATGTCGACTATCCTGCGGTCCCCCGCGCTCCGCGCTCCGTGGCTCGAGTTCGAATCCGCATGAGACCCCTTGCAGAGCTGTTGCGCCATTTGTCGCGGCCTGGAGTGACGGAGCTGACCCTGGCCACCGGGCGCCCTCCCATGATTCGGGGCAGCAACGGCTACGAGCCGGTGGACCCCGCCGCGGTGACGACGGACGACGTCGTCCGGGCGCTCCAGGCCATGGTGGGTGTGGCCCGGGCATCCAGCGTCTCCGACGCACCCTCGAACTGGTCCGTCAACGCCAATGGACTGGGTGCCCTGTCCATCGCCGCGATGCGTCGGGGAGACCTCATGCACCTGAGGTTGTCCCGCGCGGCGGAAGTCGCGGCCAGCGCCCCGGCCGCCGTGGCACCGCCCGCCCAACCCGTGGCGGCGCGGGCGGCTCCGGTTCCCCCCACCCCCCAGCCGGTGCCTGCCGCCGCGCCTCAGAGCGCCGGGCCCGGGTATGCCTCCGCGCCCACCGCATCCGGGAATACCGCCACGCCTCAGAGCGCCGGGTACACCCCCTCGGGAACCCAGGAGGCCGCGCGCTCGCTGGCGACGTCGCGCCTGACGGGTGGAGCCAGGGACCTGGCCGTCGTGCTGGAGCAGGGCCGCAGCAGCCGCGCCAGCGACGTGCACGTCGTGGCCGAGCGCCCCGTGCTCTTCCGTCTCGCCGGAGAGCTGGTGCCCCAAGGCGGCGTACTGGATGCGGCGCGGGTGGAGGGCATGTTGATGCCGGTGGTGCCGGAGCGACTGCGCCCGGTGCTGGAGCGCGACGGCAGCTGTGACTTCTCGCTCGACTCGCCGGAGATGGGGCGCTTTCGCGTCAACGTCTCGCGGCACCGCACGGGCCTCAAGGGCACCTTCCGGGTGATTGCGCGCGACATCCCCACGTTGGAGTCACTGGGGCTGCCCGTCGAAATCGCCAAGGCGACGCACCATCATCAGGGGCTCATCGTCGTCACGGGCCCGTCCGGCCACGGCAAGACGAGCACCCTGGCGGCGCTGGTGGACCTCATCAACCGCGAGACGTCCCACCACGTGCTCACGGTGGAGGACCCGGTGGAGTTCGTCCACCCGCGCAAGAAGGCGCTCATCAGCCAGCGCGAAGTGGGCGCGCACACGAAGACGTTCGCCAGCGCGCTCAAGGGCAGCTTGCGCGAGGACCCGGACGTCATCGTGGTGGGCGAGCTGCGCGACACGGAGACGGTGCGCATGGCGCTGGCGGCCGCGGAGACGGGCCACCTGCTCATCAGCACCATGAACACGCCGAGCGCGGCGAAGACCATCGACCGCCTCATCGACCTCTTCCCGCCGGCGGACCAGCAGCAGGTGCGCCTGTCGCTGTCCAGCGGCCTGCGCCTCATCGTCAGCCAGCGGCTGATGGCGAGCGCGGACGGCAAGGGCATGGTGGCGGCGGCGGAGGTGCTCCCCGGCTCGGTGGCGCTGGGCAACCTCATCCGCGACAACAAGACGTACCAGATTCCCTCGCTCCAGCAGCGCGGCAAGAGCCTGGGCATCATCCGCTTCGAGGACTCGATGGCGGACCTGGTGCGCGCGCAGAAGGTGAAGTTGGAAGTGGCCAAGGGCTTCGTGGACAACCCGGACGAGCTGGAGGCGGTGGTGACGGGAAAGAGGCCGGGCACGTCCGTGGCCGCGCCGGAGACGCAGCAGGACAGCGCCCGGCTCTTGAGCAAGATGGGCTCGTTGATGGGAAGGAAGGGGGGCTGAGATGAGCACCACGCCGCGCATCTCCGCGCTCTTCGACATGCTGCTGGAGCAGAAGGGCAGCGACCTGCACCTGAGCACCGGCTATCCCCCCATGGGCCGCATCCGTGGCGAGCTGACGCCGCTGCACGAGTTGCCCCTCACGCCCCAGGAAGTCGAAGGGCTCTTGTTCGAGCTCATCAACCCGCAGCAGAAGCGGCAGATTGTCGAGGAGCTGGACCTCGACTTCGCCTACGGCTACGGCACGAAGGCCCGCTTCCGCGCGAACTACTTCTACAAGCAGACGGGCCTGGGCGCGGTGTTCCGCACGATTCCCAGCAAGGTCCTCACGCTGGACGACCTCAAGACGCCCGAAATCGTGCGCAAGCTGGCCGAGCGTCGCAGCGGGTTGGTGCTGGTGACGGGCCCCACGGGCAGCGGCAAGTCCACGACGCTCGCGGGGATGGTGAACCACATCAACCAGACGCGTCCCGCGCACATCCTCACCATCGAGGACCCGGTGGAGTTCGTGCATGAGTCCGCGCGGGCACAGGTGACGCACCGTGAGGTGGGGCCGCACGCGTCCAGCTTCGCCACGGCCATCCGCTCGGCGGGGCGCGAGGACCCGAACGTCATCCTCATCGGCGAGCTTCGCACCAACGAGACGATGAAGCTGGCGCTCCAGTTGGCGAGCTTCGGCGTGTTGGTGTTCGCCACGGTGCACACCAACAGCGCGCCGGCGACCATCGACCGCATCATCAACTCGTTCCCCGCCGACGAGCAGGCGCAGGTGCGAGGCATGTTGGCGGAGAGCCTGGCGGGAATCGTCGCGCAGCAGCTCATCAAGACGGCGGACGGCAAGGGCCGCGTGGCGGCGCTGGAAATCCTCGTGGGTGGCGCGGCCATCGCCGCGATGATTCGCGAGGGCAAGGTCTTCCAGATTGCATCCAAGATGCAGGCGGGCCAGGGCCAGGGCATGCAGACGCTCGACATGCACCTGGAGAGGCTGGTGCGCGACAACATCGTCACGCCCGACGCCGCGCTGGAGAAGGCCCAGGACAAGGAGAACCTGGCCAAGGTCATCCAGCGCCTCAAGCCGGATTGGGTGCTGCCGGAGTCGATGAAGGCGTAGTCGCCCCAAAGCCCGCCCGCGACGGCGGAAATGTCCGGGCGAGAGGGAGACCTTTTCCGCCGGTGTCAGGAAGGCAAGGCCGTGGCGTCGCTGGGCCCGCAAGGGAGCCCTGGATGCGCTACGGCGATGACAAGTCCTTCGAGATGGCACGCAGTCTGTTGCCTTCCACGCACCGACAGGCAGCTCGCAAGAGTCGCGCGAGCTTGCACCGGCGCTCCCGCCGCAGCTCGAGGACCCGAGTCGCCCAGCTCATCAGAGACCCCGAGTTCGCCGAGGACTGCGCGGAGCTGGATGAAGACACCTCCTCCGAGATGCGGGGGCTGGTGTGGGAACGACAAGCCTCGGACAAGGTCAACCCCTTCATCCGCTGGGCGGAACAACGGACGTTGGACCAGCCTCGCGACCTGCGATTGGGGTTGATGCGCAAGGCGCTCCCCGATGGGCTCGTCGGCCGTCACGCGCTCTCTCATCTGAAGCAGGAGAAGCACTTCCTGAGCACCGCGGAGCTGTCGGCCCAGGAGTCCTGGCGCCTGTGCACGAGAAAGAAGAGCCTCCCGACCGAGCGCGGTCTGATGGCGCAACTCCTGCGCGAGCTGCTGCGGCTTCCCACCGGACAGAAAGCCTTGAACAGCTACCTCAAGCGCGCGTCGGCCACGGGATGGAGCAGGCAGTGGGGACACGACGGCCATCGTCATGTGGTGCTCCACGGCTCTCACGCGCCTCGCCTGCTGCTGGGAGTTCATGACGTGCTCCCCTTCCTGGATGACCTCGGCTTCGAGAGTCGGCTGGTGTCCTACTGGAGCCATCCCCCGCGGCCCGAGGCGCCGACCCGTCCCCTGGCCCTCAAGTTCCTGAGAACGTTCCATCGGCTGAAGGGAGACCTCACCGCCACGCTCGCGGCCCTCCCTGTGCCCGTCCTGACCAACCAGCCACGCTGAGGCACACACCCTCGGTAGGACCTGGAACCGCGACGAACCGACGTGCGCGAGCAGGCGACGCGGAACATGATGCACACCATGCTTCACGGCTTCGAGAGCACGACGACGGAACGGCTGCTGCTTCGCCCGTTTCGCGAGACCGACCTGGACGCGGTGTTCACACTCCATGGCGACCCGGAGACCTCTCGCTTCAACCCCTCCGGCCCCTTGCGCTCGTTGGACGCCGCGAGGGAGCTGCTAGCGCTGTGGCTGAGTGACTGGGCGAAACACGGCGTGGGGTACTGGGCCGTGGAGCAACGAGAGACACCGGGCGTCGTCGTGGGCGTCTGCGGCGTGCGCCACAAGCTGTTCGAGGGTCGGACGGTGTTGAACCTCGCCTATCGCTTCGCGCCTCGGACCCAGGGGCTGGGTTATGCGACGGAGGCCGCGCGCGTCGCCGTGGAGAAGGCCCGGCGACACCTCCCCGAGGTGCCCCTCGTCGCCATCATCCATCCGGAGAATGCACCGTCCCTCCGCGTCGCGGAGCGACTCGGGCTGCGGTTCGAGCGCATCACCGATTATGAGGGCACCCCGAGCCGCGTGTACGGGGTCGACTGAGCTTCGACGTGTCCGTGCGGCCTCCCGAGGCACAGGAGGACTACAACTCCTCGCGGAGCCCCTCTCGGAACACCGTGAATACCGCCTGCCCGCAGCGGTCCGATGTGTCCGCCTGCGCTCTCGCCACGCGCACCTCGTAGCGGACACCTCCCAGCAGAAGTCGCTTCGTCTCTCCAACAGAGACAGTGACGGGTGATGCGCCACGCTTCCGAGCATCCTCGAACCGGAGCCGTGCGCCCTGGGTGCGTGCGTCCTTTCGCCGCTCGCAGTCAGCAAGTTCCCACCGGACTCGCAGCTCCGGCACCAGTCCCGTGGGCAGCAGGACTTCGCCTTCCGGCGTGGTGGGCGCGCTCGGTACCGTGAGCAGCAAGAGCCCTCCGTCCGCGTCGCGGAGCGTGTCGCCCGAGAGGAGTTCTGGATGCTCTCCGTCGCTGGAGACACAGCTCGCGGGCTCGCGGTGGCTGACCCAGCCCACGGTACGTCCCGTCAGGTCCGCCAGGACCTCTGGCACGGTGAGCCCGTAGCTCAGGCCGCCGCGCATCTCGCCTGCCTTGTACTCCAGCACCGAGGCCCACTGGTCCCCATGGCGGTATGCACCTCGAAGTTGTCGGGCCACGGTGAACCGTCGCTCCAGCCGTGGGCCCGTGCGCTGGATGGAGCGCGTCTCCGGCGTCTCCTTGAAGGCCACGTCCACCCGGGCCGCGCGCCACACGTCCGCGCACGCGAGGGAGCCAGGTGACTCCGCAGCGCGTGTGCCTCCATCCGGCGTCGATTCCGCGGAGGCCCCCGACACCGTGATTCCGTCGGCGGACGAGGGCACCGCGCGCCTGGAGTCACGCGAAGCCACGTCGGACGGAGCGAGTCCTCCAGCGGGCGGCTCACGAACCCCGCCCACGGCTGAAGACCGTGGGGTCTCGGACCGCTCCGCGACAGCAGAGCCTGCGTCCGTCGCGGGAGGCTCGGGGCGAAGCCAGCAGGCACCGTGCATCAGCAAGAACCCCAGCGCACAGCTCCGCGCACCCAGCCGGTGTGGTCCTTCCGACTTCGGCATCACGTGCTCCTCTGCAGGGCAAGTGCCCTCCGCCTCCGCCGACTTTCGCCCTTCTGGTCAGGGGAGGCCAGCGATGCGGCGGCATGTCTGCTTCGCGGCTTTCGGTCACGGTCTGCCCCACCTACTCTCGCCCGTCCGAGGAAGGACCCGCATGACGACACGCGACAACTCCAGTACCCCTTCGACCATGGGGTGGCGGATGTCCCCGTGGACGTCTACGGCAAGCCGGGCAAGGGGCCGGTGGTGATTGACGCGGGCTGGGCGCCCTGCTCCCGACGAACCTGACGCATCCTGACCGTCGAGGTCAGAGGCATTCCGCGTACAGCAGCGTTCCATCCGCCGACACGTGGAAGTCGCGTCCCTCCACGCGTCCCCGAGACAGGAGTCGCTCCCGCTTGCGTCGGACGTCGTCACGCCGTCGCACCAGCGAGGACTCTTCGTGCGGCACCCTCGGCTGGAAGCGCGCGGGGCCCCCCTTGTCATCCGGCGCATAGCGGGTCAGCAGTGAGCGCTTCGAGCCTCGGCCCGCGCCGTCATCCGCGTCACCGTCGTCGGAGAAGTCGAGTTCCAGCGAGCCCCACTCGCCCACGTCGCAGTCGCAGGAGCCACAGCCCGGAAAGCCGCAGCCCAGGAAGCCATCGCGGCAGGAGACACACTCCGCCTTCGGTGACGAACCGCATGCCGCGCAGCCGTTGTCGCCAAATGAGTACGAGTGCCACCCCGAGTTGCTCACGCCCGCGAACTGGTAGCGGTAGTTCATCACGCTGTCGTGCACCACGCTGTACTGCCCCGGCACGTCGTTGCCGTTGTGGTCCAGGTTCAGGTTGTGGCCCAGCTCGTGGATGAACGTGCCGCGCTGCTCCTGGATGCTCGGACTGCTGAAGCAGCCCATGCTGATGATGAGGTCGTTGCCCAGCAGCTCGGCCTTTCCCGACGAGCAGCTCGTGAGGCTCGTGTGCCGGTTGGCCCACATCGCGTAGTGGAAGTACGGCCGGCGCTCGGGGTTCGCGGACGAGAACGCGCTCTGCTTCAGCGCGTAGAAGTCGACGCCGTTGGCGCAGCTCCCATAGCAGACCACCTCATGCCATGGCAGCGCGCTGTCGATGAAGGCATGCAGCCGCACGCTCCCACCCGTCTCCTGGGCGAATACGGCCGCCGCGTCCGCCACCAGGCCGGCGTACGGCTGCCGCGTGAGGTACGGGTTCGTCGGGTGCTGCATCCAGTCGACCTCCACGTAGAGGTCCCTTGCCGTGGGGCTGCTCCACTCGGAGAAGGAGAAGCCGTCATTGCCGAACACCTCCAGCGTGTCCGCTATCGAGTCCCCATCCGAGTCCTCGTTGTTCTGACTCAGTCCGATAAGCGGCTCGAGCGAGTCCGAGAGCCCATCCTCGTCACCGTCGTTGTCATCGAAGATGGTGGACCAGAGTTCCTCGTCGTGGACGAAGCTGGCCGTTCCGGCGCTGCCCGGGAAGCGCCCCACCACCACGCGCTGCGTGCCGACGTTCTGCGTGCTCGTCGCGGTGACGAGCGGGTAGTACTTCGGCCCGCTGTCGTCATCGTGCTGGAGGTACTCGGTATTGGAGCGCAGCAGGAAGAGGAGATGGTCTCCTCCCCCGGGACTGGTGGCCGAGGCCCGGAAGGTGTCCTTCGCGTTCCACGCGAAGAGGAGCGGCACGCCTCCGAAGGGCTGCTGCGACAGGAGCAGCGTCCCGTTGCGATACAGGCTCGTCGTGCCACCGCGCCCATCCGCGTACGCTCGCACCCAGACGCGGTAGTAGCCGGAGTCCGGCGCGACGAAGGTCACACACGAGCGCGTGGCGCCCTGGCAGTCGTCACCCACTGCGACCTGACTCCAGCCATTCCTGTCGCGCAACACGTGCAGCACCGTGTCCGGCACGGAGCCCGTCAGCTCTCGCGTCTCGAAGGTGTACGTCTGTCCCGCGTCGAGCCAGGTGCTCAGCCAGATGAAGCTGCCCCAGTCCCGCGATGCCACGTAGTGCGGCCCCGCCCACGCCATCATCGGCGCCAGCAGCAACACCATGCGAAGCGCCCCCATGAACGACTTCATCGCTTCTGCTCCCCCTGGAAGAACCACTCCTTGAATGTCTCTTGCGCGCGGTCGCGCTCCCCGGGCGAGAGAGTTCTCCACTTCACCTGCTCCTCCGCGAGCGCGCGCAGGTAGCGAGCGTCCTCGTCCCGTGCACGGGCGTCATCCGGAGGTGGGGCGGAGAGCTTCGCGACGAGATTGAGCGCGGCGAGATAGCGCTGCTCTTGTCGCGCCCGGGTCTCAGGGCTCGCGTCCTGGAAGGCTCGCTCCGTGCGAGTCACGAGCGCGGCCAGGTCGTCGACGGGCGCCTCGCGCAGGAGCGCTTCCTCATCTGGAGTCAGGGGAACCAGTGCGTCCTTCGCGAACCTCGTCAGCGGGGATGTCGCGGGGGTGGAACTCGCCACCTGCACCGTGAGGCCATCAGGTCCCTGGACCTGCTCGATGTGAAGGACAGGCTCCGGCGAGTCCTTGCGCGGGTCACCAGGCCGAGCCACCTCGGCTGGCTCCTGCTGCACCGTGGCCGAGTTCGCGGCGGAGTCCTCGCGTGACATGTGCCGAGGCACCAGCAGGGGGATTCCCGCCGCGAGCAGTACGACGCCCAACACCACGCTCCCGACTCCGACCTTGTCGCCTCGTGCGCGCATGCCGCCCCCACTCGCAGGCCACACGTCTAGCCGCAATTCGCGCCGGCATCAAACAGCCGGAGTCTCGGAAGGATTCAGCCCGAGACAGGCGTGGGGAGGACTCCCCTCGCCCACCGGCATCAAACAGCCGGAGTCTCGGAAGGATTCAGCCCGAGACAGGCGTGGGGAGGACTCCCCTCGCCCACCGGCATCAAACAGCCGGAGTGCGGAGACATTCAGCCCGGGACAGGCGTAATGAGGACTCTCCTCGCCCACCAGCATCAAGCAGCCGAGGTGCGGAGACATTCAGCCCGAGACAATCTCGCGGAGGAGTGTCACTCGGTCGGAGATCGGGGCAGCACGACGGGTGTCATCGAACGGCCCGGTGCGCCTCCGGACGGCGTCAGCGGGAAGACCTCGACGGTGCTGCGTCGAACACGTCGTGCGCCAGGCTCAACTCAACGGGCCTCGGGCTGTGACGTCAGGAAGGGTGGCTCCACCACCGGATGAGCACCGGGATATGGGGTGAGCACCTCGCAGCCCTCGCGCGTCACCAGGATGGTGTGCTCGAACTGCGCGGAGAGGCTTCCGTCCTCCGTCACCACCGTCCAGCCGTCCGCGAGCATTCGAATCTCGGGGCGGCCCAGGTTCACCATCGGTTCGATGGTGAGCACCATGCCGGAGCGCAAGGTGATGCCCGTCCCCCGCGAGCCGAAATGCGGAACATGGGGCGGCGCGTGCATGGAGCGTCCGATGCCGTGTCCTCCGAACTCCCGCACGATGCTGCACCCTTCCTTCTCCGCCAGCTCCTGGATGGCCGCGCCGATGTCGCCCATCCGAGCACCGTGACGCACGACGGAGACACCCACGTCACGACACCGGCGCGCCACGTCCACCACATGCCGAGCGTCGGCGGAAACGTCCCCGATGCAGAACGTGGCCGACGTGTCTCCGTGGTAGCCGTTCAGGCTGGTGGTGACGTCGACGTTGATGATGTCACCGGGGGCCAGTCTTTCGTCCGGGCGTGGGACGCCATGACAGACGACGTGATTGCGGCTGGTGCAGACCGTCGCGGGAAAACCGTGGTAGCCCAGCTGGCTGGGCGTGCCGCCTCGACGGGCCGTGTCCTCGCGCACCCACTGGTTGATGTCCTCCGTGGAGATGCCCGGCGTCAGCTTCCCCGCGACCCAGGCGAGCGTGCCAGCAGCCGCCTCGCCCGCACGACGCAGACGCTCCACCTCGGTGCCCTTGAACAATGGTGTTCCCATGGGGAGCCAAGGTGTCCCTGGGGGGCGTCAGCGTCCAATGCTGTTTCGGTATCGCGCTCGAGGGCGGGGGTGCAGGACAGGGGCGCTCGCGGTAACCTGGGGCCGTGAGCATCACCCACCTCCAGTCCTTCGTCGCGGTGGCCGAGGAACGCCACGTGGGCCGCGCCGCGCGCCGGCTCCATCTCACCCAGCCGCCGCTGAGCCGCCACATCCTCGCGCTCGAGGACGAGCTCGGCACGCGCCTCTTCGAGCGCACTCGACAGGGCATGCGCCTGCTTCCCGCTGGAGAGGTCTTCCTTCACCACGCGCGCCGCATCCTCGCGGAGGTGGACACCGCGGTGCTCACCGTGCGCGGCCTCTCACCTCGCGACGCGGGCGGGTGAGGCAAAGCGCACGCCTGCTCGCTAGCCCGGAACCTCCACCGGGAACTCCAGGGCTTCTCCCCGGTGAGACAGGACCGCTGTGCGAATCAACTCGCGAAGCTGGCGCGCACTGAGCGGCAGGTCGGCGAAGACTCGCGAGGGCGAGAAATCTCCCAACGCCAGCCCTGGTCCCTGTTCCGGTCCCCAGATGCGCTCAGCCACGAGTTCGTAACGTGACCCGGCCAGCTCGAGGGAGACCGCGCAGTCCCTGTCATTGAGCCTCCGCGCGGCGAGCACTTTCATCACCCCGCCTCGCGGGTGTGAAGTCCGCTCCAACACGTCGTGACCACACATCCAGGATGCCCCCGCGCTCGTTGCGAACTGGACGATACCACGAGGCCTCGACGAGCCTCATGACGCTCGGCGGGCGCCCGTGCCCGAGGTGGGGACATACTGCCGCGCCGAGAGCCACCGGACCGAAAAGGAACCGCCAGACATGCCGCGCAGGTCGTCATGCATCCCGTCATCACCTCGTCGGCTCGTGGTTCCCTGGGTGCTGCTCTCGTCACTGGCCTGGGCTCAAACACCAGACACCGAAATAACGACGACGGAGTCCAGCGCGCGGAACACCGTTGTTGGCACCTCCTCATCGCCTGAGTCGCGCACTCGCATCGCCGGCTCCGACGGCTCCGACGGCTCCGACGGCTCCGACGGCTCCGACGGCTCCGACGGCTCCGACGGCTCCGACGGCTCCTCCGTAGCTGTACAGGAGCTGCCCGCCGCCAATGTACCCACGGCGCCTGAGACGACCCCTCGTGTCGCTGTCGATGCGCCCATGAAGCAGGTGGCGACCTCCCGCGCCTTCGCCGAGGCACCCTCACAGCACGAGGCGCCTGCTGCTCCCATCGCCGATGCGTCCACCGCGCCTGAGGTTCCATCAAGTACGACGCTGCCCACAACGACGCCAGAGACAAGCGCATCCTCGCGAACCGTCGTCACGGGCACGCGCCTTCCACGTCCCGTGCGAGATGTGCCCGCCACCACCGTGGTGCTGCCTCGCGAGGAAATCGACCGCAGTCCCTCGCTGACGCAGGACACCCTCGTCCGCTCCCTGCCCTCGGTCGCCACCTTCCGCCGCACGCCGAGCCTCGTCTCCGACCCGACCGCCCAGGGCCTCAACCTGCGCGGCCTCGCTCCCTCCGGCGTCGCGCGCACCCTCGTCCTGTTGGACGGCGTCCCCGTCAATGACCCGCTCGGGGGCTGGGTCTTCTGGCGCTCGCTCCCGCGCCTTGGACTGGACCGCATCGAGATCGTCCCCGGTGGCGGCTCCGCCCTCTATGGCAGCTCCGCGCTCGGCGGCGTCGTGCAGCTCATCTCCCGCCCCATCACCGGCCCGGCGCTCGACGCGGACCTCTCCGCCGGCAACCGCGACACGGGCCTCCTCGCCGCGCGCGGTGCACACCGCTGGGGCTCCATCGCCGCCGCCGTCGAAACCGAGCTGCTCACCAGCAGCGGCTATCGCATCGTCACCCCGGGCCAACGCGGCGCCATCGACAGCGACACGCCCAGCAACCATGTCGTCCTCAACGGCCGCGTCGAAGCTCAACCTTCCGATGCGCTGACGCTGTCCGCTCGCGCCAACCTCTTCCGTGAGAACCAGAACGGAGGCACCCGCTTCACCACCGCTCGCGTGGAGCTGGCGCACTTCGGCGCGGGCGCGCGATTTCAAACCGACACGCTGGGCACCTTCTCCCTGGACCTCTACGGCCGTGCCCTTCGCTTTGAACAGAACCGCGCCCGCGTCGCCCAGGACCGCGCCGCTGAGTCCCTCGCCGCGTCCCAGGACGTGCCTGCTGATGACCAGGGTGCCTCACTCGTGTGGACCGCGCCGAGCTGGACGGCGGGGGGCACCCATCAGCTCTCCGCGGGACTCGACGCTCGGCGGCTGGCGGGCACATCCAGCGAGCAACTCTTCCCACCCACGCAAACTCCCGACACCGTTCTCACCCGTGAAGCCGGCGGCACGCAGTGGACAGGTGGCGTGTTCCTCCAGGACCTCTACGCCATCACTTCCGCACTGGAGCTGTCGGCCGCGCTCCGCTTCGACGTCTGGCGCAACACGCAAGGGCTCCAACGCGTCGAGCGAGCCAGCGGCACGGTGGACACCACGCCCTTCGAGGACCGCACCGAGCACCAGCTCAGTCCACGCCTGGGCGTGCGCCTGCGCCCCTGGGACGCCGTCACGCTGCGTGCCTCCGGGTATCGAGCCTTCCGCGCCCCGACGCTCAACGAGCTCTATCGCCCCTTCCAGGTCGGCACCGTGTTCACCGCCGCGAACGCGAACCTCGGCGCGGAGCGCCTGTGGGGCGCGGAGGCTGGCGTGGAAGTCGAGCCCCTGCGCACCCTCACCGCCCGCGTCACCGGCTTCTGGAATGTGCTCGAGGACCCCATCACCAACGTCACCCTTCCCGACGGTATGGGCCGCGAGCGGCAGAATCTGGGTCGCGCCCGCGTGCGCGGCGTGGAGGCCAGCATCGACTGGCGACTGTCACGCCAGTGGACGACGCTCCTCGGGTACACCTTCGTGGACCCCACCGTGACGGATGCGCCCGGCCAGCCGGCGCTCGTGGGCCGACACCTCGCGCAGGACCCCAGGCATCGAGCGGCCGCCAGCCTCACCTTCGAGGACCCGTCCCTCGTCACCGCCACCGTGCAGCTCCGAGTCACCGGGCCTCAATACGAGGATGACCTCAATGAGCGCGGCATGGGTGGCGCGCTCGTCGTGGATGCGGCCGTCAGCCGGCGGCTCTTCTGGAAGGTGGACCTCTTCGCCGCGGTGGAGAACCTCTTCGACCGCGAATATCTCGCGGGCCGCGCGGGCGTGGACACGTTGGGCCCGCCCCTGCTCGCGCGCGTGGGCCTGCGACTTCGTGACGCGCCCTGAGCCTCCGAGGCGGTCACACGGCATCCCCGGCAGCACCGTCACACCCATCCAGTAGGGTGGACCTCTCCGCCGCCAGGAAGAATGGTGGCACTCATTCAGCACAGAGGTGGTCGTTGACGACGAAGCAGTCCCGCCAGAAGACCTCGAAAGCGAAGGGCAAGAAATCCTCGGCGCCACGGAGACAACAGTCGACGTTGGCGGGGTCCAGAGCGCCCGACGTCGGTTTCCTGCTCGAGCGCGTGGTGGCGATTCTCGAGAAGTCCCGCGCGCAGGTCCTTCGCTCCATCAACAGCATGATGGTGCTGGCGTACTGGCAGATTGGGCGAGAACTCGTCGAGTTCCATCAAGGCGGCGCACACCGAGCAGGCTATGGCGACCAGCTCCTCGAAGCCCTCTCCGCCCGCCTTCAAGAGCGAGTAGGTCGGGGCTATTCCACGACGAATCTCCGCTACTTCAGGACGTTCTATCTCGCGTACGCAGACCGCTCCCCTGAGATTCGCCACATCGAAAGTGGCGAATCTTCAAGGGCGTCCTCGGGCGCATCAACCGGCCCCGAGCGTGAGTTCCGCCACAAGGAACGAGGCGTGCTCCAGTACCTCGAGCGAGCACTCGGGCACCAGGGCGTTCTCGAGGGTTTCTCGCCGATGCTCGGCTGGTCACATTATCGGTTGCTCATGAAGCTCGAGCACGAGGCCGAACGGCGCTTCTACGAAATCGAGGCCGAGCGCGGCTCCTGGCCCGTCGAGCACCTCGAACGACAGATTCACACGCACCTCTTCGCGCGCCTGCTCAAGAGCCGCGACAAGCACGGCGTCATGGACCTCGCGACCCGGGGACAGGTCCTCGAGAGACCAGCCGACGCCATCAAGCACCCCTTCGTCCTCGACTTCCTCGACCTTCCCGAGAGCGAGCTGCTGCGCGAGAGCGACCTGGAGCACGCGATCCTCGGCAAGCTCTCGCACTTTCTCCTCGAGCTCGGCAGGGGCTTCGCCTTCGTGGCGAGACAGAAGCGATTGTCCTTCGAGGACGAACACTTCTACGTCGATCTCGTTTTCTACAACGTCATCCTGAAGTGCTACCTGCTCATCGACCTCAAGCTTGGCAAGCTCGCGCACCAGGACGTGGGCCAGATGGACAGCTATGTGCGGCTGTTCGATGCGCAGGGACGAACAGAAGGCGATGGCCCCACGATTGGGCTCATCCTCTGCGCGCAGAAGAACGAAGCGGTGGCCCGCTACTCCATCCTCCACGAGCATGAACAACTCTTCGCCGCCAAGTACGTGACCTATCTGCCGAGCGTCGAAGAACTGGAGCGAGAGCTGGCCCGCGACAAACGCCTGCTCGACGCGCGCGCCCCGGGCGTTCGCACGCCGAAGGGGCAACACCCGCGGCGACCTCGCAAGCGAGCGGGTGGAGGACGAGCGACGCGGTAATGCTCACGGACACTGGCGCGAATAGCCGATACGCCGGAGCATTCGCATCGGCTCCTGGGCTTCGACCAGTTCCGTGTACATCACATGCGCGCGGCCCTGTTCATCCACCTCCAGGGCCCAGTCGAAGAAGGGTGAATCGAGGAGGCTGGACTCCAGGTCGATGACCGTCTTCGGCGCCCAATCCCCCCGCGCGTCGTTCCGGTACTCCAACCGCTTCCCGAGATTGCGCAGCACATGAATCACCCCCGAGGCGGAGAACCTCAGCTCACCAGAAGACGACTCGAAGGGAAGGATGCTCGTCGACCACTCGCCTGGAGCACTCCGGCTGCTCAGCGACAAGACGCCCGCCTTCGCCCAAAGGATGTGCGGCACCCCCGCTGGTGACACCGCGATGACCGGATTCGCACCCGCCGCGGCCACCTGCTCCCTCACCCACGTCCCCGAGGCGTTCGTCGCGTAGAAGATGCCAGCGCGTCCAAGCACGGCGTCGTACTCATACGTCACATGGGCTTTGCCCTGGCCATCCGCGCGCAGCGACACGCGCGTGGAGAGCGACCCGAGCTCGATGCCCGTATCGATGACAGACAAATCACCAATACGACCCTGCACATGGTTGAGCCGGTGCTTCACCGCATCCACCAGGCTGATGGCATGCAGCCTGCCCTGCGCATCCAGGTCATGGGCACGCACCAGGCCACTCATCAGCCGAGCGTGCTCCCAGCGTCCCCCTGTGTGATGGAGGAAATCGGTGGGGACCACCTGCGCCAGGTCATCGGACCGCGGGCTGATGGCCAGGTGGACCTCACCCGCCGCATCCACGCGGATGCCACCCAACCACCACTGCCCTCCCGCGAAACCCGTCTCGGCGAAGACGCGCCAGGGCTTCGTCGTCACCACTCGCAGCACCGCGTCGGTGTACTCGACGAAGTACGCCTCACCATCCGCATCCAGGGCGAACTGTGGATACCCCCTGTCTGCTCCCAGCGGCAGCACCGTGCGCGACTGCCAGCCGTCCTCGCAGTCGCTCCACGCCGTCATCCGCGCATCCACACCGCCATCCCCCAGCGGCCGGACGGGGATGTTCAGCCCACCGTCAGGCCCCGCGTCCTCGGAAAGCGGAATCCCACCATCCCGCCCACCGTCAGGCCCCGCGTCCGGCTCCCCGCCATCCGGCCCCTCCTTCCCACCGAGTTCATCCCCTCCGTCCGGTGAATCGCTCCCCGAGTCCGGGGGAGGCTCCCCCATGGGCACCAGCGAGATGGGCTCACACGCACACACCAACGCCACCGCGGCGAGCAGGACGAGGCGCAGGAAGGGAAGGACCAGACAGTCCACGTCAGGGCTCTGGGGTGTGCGGGGACAGCCGGTGAAACAGACCCGGCCGAAGGCATACGAAATGAGCGGAATTCTCGGGCAATTTCGCCCAGAAATTCAGCTCACTCCACCGAACGCAAGGACCGCACGGGGCGCACCGGGCCGTTGAACCAGCGGCTCAGCTCCACCAGGTCGTCCATCCGCCGCGCGTCCGGCAGGCTGGCCAGGAAGACCTGGCCATACGCCTTGGTGAGGATGCGCCGGTCCAACATCGCGACGATGCCCTTGTCGGACTGGGTGCGAATCAGGCGCCCGAAGCCCTGACGCAGCGCCAGCGCCGCCTGGGGGAGCTGGTACTGCTCGAAGGGCTCCTCGCCCCGCGTCTGGAGCTGCTTGATTCGCGCGGCCACCAGCGGGTCACCCGGCGAGGCGAACGGGAGCCGGTCGATGATGACCAGGCTCAGCGCATCCCCCGGCACGTCCACGCCCTCCCAGAAGCTGTGCGCCGCGAAGAGCACGCTCGGCGTGTCGCGGAACGCCTCCAGCAACTGCGCCTTGGGCCGCTCCCCCTGGAGCAGCGCCTGATACGGCAGCCGCCCCGCCGCCAGCTCGTACGCGCGCACCATGTTGCGCAGCGACGTGAAGAGCACGAAGGCGCGGCCCCCCGTCACCTGGCAGAGCTGGACGATTTCCTCCGCCGCCGCCTCGATGAAGCCAGGGGCGCTCGGGTCCGGCAGATGCGTGGGCAGATACAGCGCGGCCTGGCGCGGGTAGTCGAACGGGCTGGGCACCGCCAGCGTGCGCACGCGCGTCACCGTCTGGCCATCCTCGCCATACAGCCCCATGCGCCGGGCGAAGAAGTCGAAGCGGCTCTCCGCCGCCAGCGTGGCGGACGTGTACACCACCGTGTCGAGCGCGCCGTACATCCGCTCGCGCAGCTCCTTCGCGACGTCGATGGGACTGGCGCGCAGGAACAGCCCCTTGCCGCGCTGCTCCGCCCAGTACACGTGGTCCGACGACTCGGCCTTCTCCAGGAAGGAGAGCTGCTCCTCCAGCTCGTCCGCGCGGCGCGTAATCGCGGCCAGCTCCGGCTCGCGCTCGCCCGCACTGAAGGCGGACAACGCGGCCAGGCCCTCGCGCACACCGCCCAGCGCGCTGGACAACTTGCCCATCGCCTCCGGCTGAATCGAGACGGAGGCCTCGTGGCCCGACAGCCCCAGCGCCCGGGGGGCCTGCGCGAAGAAGGCGTCCGCGCCGGTGCGCAGCCGCGCGGCCAGCGCTCGCAACATCGCGTGCCGCGAGTCGTCTTCCTTCAACGACGCCACGGCGTCGCGCGCCAGCTCTTCCAGCCGGTAGTTGGAGACCCCCACGCCGAAGTGGCCGCTCGCCGCGTCCTCCAGCGCATGCGCCTCGTCGAAGACGACGGCCTCGTAGTACGGCAGCACGCCCTCGGTGCGCTTGCCGGAGCTGCGCAGCGACAGGTCCGCGAAGAAGAGGTGGTGGTTGACCACCAGCAGGTCCGCGCTCTCCGCGCGCTTGCGCATGCGCGTGACGAAACACGACTCGTACAGCGGGCAGCGCGTGCCCACGCACGTCTCGGACGTGGTGGACAGTCGAGACCACGCACTGAACGACTCCGGCAAATCCAGCTCGCTGCGGTCCCCGGTCTGCGTGTCCTCCGCCCACGCCTTGAGCTTGGGCCAGTACCGCGCCTCGTCGCGAGAGCCGAACTGCGGCTCCTTGGCGAAGGCCCCGTAGCGATGCAGGCACAGGTAGTTGTTGCGCCCCTTGAGGTACGCGGCCTCGAAGGTGAGCCCCATCTTCTCGCGCAGGAGCGGCAGGTCCTTGAAAAAGATCTGGTCCTGCAGCGTCTTCGTCGCCGTGGACACCACGACGCGGCGGCCCGACAACAGCGCGGGCACCAGGTAGGCGAGCGTCTTGCCCGTGCCCGTGCCCGCCTCCGCCAAGAGGTAGCTGCGCTCCGCGAAGGCCCGCTCCACGGCGCGCGCCATCTGGAGCTGCTCCGGCCGGTGCTCGTACGCGGGCAGGGCCACCTGGAGCGCGCCCCCCGGACCGAGCAGGCTGTCGACGGTGAGTGACGGAGAGACGGGAAGCGTCATCGGGAGTGGCGAGCCTCGCGGGAGCGGCCCGACACGATAGCAGCCAGCCGCGCCCCAGGCCCGTTTCCATCCACCATCCATGCCCCACGCCCGCATGGCCGGCCGCCCCGCGGGGGAGTCGCCGCCCGCCGCGTCAGGGCAGGTCGCTGAAGAAGAGCAGCCGCACGCGCTGGATGATGAACGTGAAGAGCACCAGCACCACCAGCGAGAGCGCCGCGATGGCGGCCGCTCGCAGCCGCCGCTTGCCTGGCGACACCTCCGAGGACTCCACCTCCGTGGGCACCACCAGGGTGGCCCGCCGCACCACTTCCTCCCGTGCCCGGTGCGCCACGGCGTCGTCCGGCGCCCGCGCCAGCCGCACCCGGTACAGGCGGCCCGCCGAGGCCAGCTCCCCGCGACCCATGGCCAGGGTCAGCAGCCTGTCGTGCGCCTCCCACTCCTCCCAGTGCTCCGCCAGCGAGCGCCACGCCCCCATCAGGTCGTCCGAGGGCTTGTGCTCCTCCGCCATGAAGTTGGCGTACACCAGCCCGCACTGCGCGCAGGACGTGTCCACCTCCCGCCGCGGCGACACGCACTTGGGACAGTGTCCCGGCGGAGGCGTGAAGAGCGCCTCGTCGTCCAGCGTCACCGGCACCGCCGAGCCCCGCACCACCCGCAGGGCCGGCGTGCTGGCGCGCGCGGGCAGCGGCGGCACCGACGCCGTCGCGTCCTCCACCGAGGACTGCGTCGAGCCGGAGCCCTCGCCCGACAGCGCCGGGGACACCGAGAGCGGCAGCGACGCACGCGCGCGGCTCTCCGCGCCACACCGCTGGCACGACACCACCAGCCCGCCCCCCTCCATCCGGAAGGACTCCAGGGGGATGAGCCGCTCACAGGCTTCACACTGGAACTTCATGACACCACCTGACGCAGCGGCACGGGCATCGCGCAGCCGATGAGGGCCAAGAGGCACAGCGCGCAGATGAGCTTGCGCGTGGGACTGAGGGGCTCCAGCGGCGCCACGACGTCAGGGTGCCCGAAGCCCACCACCTTGCTCGTCACCAGGAGCCACAGGCCCCAGGACGCGGTGACGAAGAGCGTGAGGAACAAGAGCAGCGCGGCCATGGCCCGCCCCACCCAGTGCGCGTGACGGCCCAGCAGCGCGAAGGCCAGGTGCCCGCCGTCCAGCTGTCCCATGGGCATCAGGTTGAGCAGCGTGACGAGCAGGCCGAACCAGCCCGCGATGACCACCGGATGTACCAGCACGTCCTTTCCCTCCGGCAAGGGCCCCAGCGCCAACCACGTCAGCCCCCGCATCAGCAGGCTGTCACCAAACAGGGTCTGCACGCCATGAAACGTCTCTTCCGGCGCGGCGGGCGCGTGCGTCAGCTTCGCCATCACCCAGGTGAACAAGTCCTTGCCGTACGCCCACAGCGACATCTCGCCGGGGAACTGCGAGGGCACGTGGGGCGCGTCCACCACCGTGGAGTGCGCAAGCCCCCAGTAGAGGATGGGCAGCGCCACCACCAGGCCCGCCAGCGGTCCCGCCGCGCCAATATCCACCAGCGCGTTGCGGTGCGGGATTCGGTCCCGGATGCGGATGACGGCGCCCAGCGTGCCCACGCCCAGCACGGGCAACGGGATGAAGTACGGCAGCGACGTGTCCACGCGGTGGATGCGCGCGAGCACGTAGTGGCCCATCTCGTGAGTGCCCAGGATGGCCAGCAGCGACAGGCTGAAGGACAGCGCGCGCATCGCCGCTTCCCGGGAGACCTCGTCCGGCGAGTACGGCCGCTGGAAGTGGAAGTACAGCAGGTACGAGGTGAAGGTCGTCACCACCGTCAGCAGCAGCAGCAGCAGGTGAATCCAGTACCGGGGCGCGGGACGTGCGGCGGGGACGATGTCCATTCGGAAGCCTCGGGGTTTGGGGCTAGCAAGGCGAGATGTGCATTGCAACGCGAGCGCGCTCACCCAACGGGCGTACAGTGTGTCCGGACGGACCTTGACATGGAGTCGACATCTGGTACGTACCCCGGCGCTTGAGGTCCCATTCAAACGGACGAGCGTTCCCTTCACGGGGGTGCTCGACCACCGTCCAAGCAACACTCAACGAGGGGAAAACCATGAAGAAGCTCATCCTGTCCGCCGTTGCCGCGTCCAGCCTCATCGGCTGCACCAGCGTCGAGAGCGCTGTTGTCTCCGGCACCGAAATCGCGGCGAACGGTGAGGCCGTGGCCGTCATCCAGACCAACGCGCTGGGCCTGACCGCCATCTTCCACATCATCGACATCGTCCAGAGCGACCTGGACACCGTGGTGAACAAGCTCCTGATCGCCGAGGCGAAGGCGATGGGCGCGTCCAAGGTCGACCTGAAGTCGGCGTCCACCACCCCCCGTCACGGCATCTACGCCCTGTTCGGCACCATCATCGGCATCACCTCCTCCACGGCCACCGGCGTGGCGGTGAAGTAGTCAGGCCGCCGGCCCTCACGGCGGCACCTTTCGGGAGGCCCCCTGGCGACAGGCGGGCCTCCTTGCTTTTCAGCCCCCCTCCTGCCTCACTTTCTCATTCCATGCGCCTGCGCCTCTTCGTGCCCTGTGTCCTCCTCGCCCTCGCGGGCTGCCCACGAAAGACGGACGACACCGCAGCGCTGGCCGCGCAGGTGAAACAGCGGCTGGCGGAGCGGGACACCAAGCTCGGCGGGTATCACATCGCCGGCACGGTGAAGGACGAGGGCCAGGACGAGGTGCCCTTCTCGTTCGACTACCGCGCGCCTCAGCGCATGCGCGGCACGCTGGGCACACCCGCCACGCGCATCTTCTCGTGGGACGGCACCCACCTCTTCGAGCAGTTGGACGGCGAGAAGCGCTTCACCACGTTCAAGTCGGAGCTGCCTCCCGCGAAGCTCGCGGGCTTCCTCACGGAGACCTTCGGAGTCTTCACGCCCGAGGGCTTCCGCGCGCCGCTCGTGTCCCACGGCGCCACCCTGCGCCGCGTGAAACATCCCCGCGCGCCAGAAGCCGTGGAGCTGGCGGTGACGCTGGGGGGCGAGGCCCAGGGCCTGGAGCTGGTGTACGTGCTGCGCTGGCCGGGGCTCGACTTCCTGGACAAGCGCTCGCGCGCGCCGGACGGCACGCAGGCGGAGGTCCGCATGGAGGAGGAGCACTGCGACGCGGCCCTGGCACTGTGCGTCCCCCGGCGCCTCACCCGGTGGCTGGGGGGGCGGAAGGTCGGGGAGACGGTGCTCTCGCGTGTGGAGCTGAACAGCCCGCCGCCCAATGACACCTTCACCCTCACGGCACCAGAGGGCTACGATGTGAAGACACGAACACTGGTGGAGGCGACCCCAGAGAACCCGCCCACGGGCGGTTGACCGCCACCTGGGGCGTCCCCACTTTGGCCCGGGAGGCGCGCGATGGTGGAGAACGTCATCTTCGACGTCGATGGAACGCTGGTGGACTCGGTGGACGAGCACGCCGAGGCGTGGCGACGTGCGTTCCTGCACTTCGGCAGGGATGTCCCGTTCGCCCATGTGCGCAGTCAGATTGGCAAGGGAGCCGACCAGCTCATCCCCGTCTTCTTCAACGACGACGAGTTGGAGCGCTTCGGCAAGGAGCTGGAGGAGTACCGCTCCGCGCTGTTCCTGCGGGAGTTCCTGCCCAAGGTGAGGCCCCTGCCTCGCGTGAGGGAGCTGTTCCAGCGGCTGCGTCAGCACGGCCGACACCTGGCCCTGGCCTCCAGCGCGAAGGACGAGGAGCTCCAGTACTACGTGCGGCTGTGCGGCATCGAAGGCCTGTACGAGACCCAGGCGAGCAAGGACGAGGTGGACAAGAGCAAGCCTCACCCGGACATCTTCGAGAGCGCACTCGCCAGGCTGGGCCGCCCCGCGCCGGACGTCACGGTGGTGGTGGGCGACACGCCCTATGACGCGCTCGCCGCCGGCAAGCTGGGCCTGTCCACCGTGGGCGTGCTGGCCGGAGGCTTCTCTCCGGAGGACCTGCGTTCCGCGGGCTGCCGCATCCTGGTGAAGGACCCCTCGGAGCTGCTGCGGCTGGCCGAGGACTCCTCGGTCGACTGGCCGTGGAACGGACCTGGCGCCACGCCGCCGGCCTCCAAGGACGAAGAGCCTCGCTGAAGCAGCGCGTTCGCGCCCCACCTCGAGCACACCGAGGATGGGGCGCGAGCCGCGCGCGACTACCTGCGCGAGCCGCCCCGGCCGCGTGAGCCGCGCGTTCCGGTGGTGCCGCGACGGGAAACACCTCGGGTGCTCTTGCGAGCCGTGCCGCGCTTGGAGCGCGTGCTCGTGGAAGTCTTGCGAGCCGTGGCCCGGCGTCCGGCGACGCGACGCGCGGTGGACTTGCTCCCAGAGCGCGTGGCGCGCACGGGCTTGCGCGTCCTCGAAGCAACCGCCTTGCGAGCCGATGCGGACCGCTGCGCGGCGGTGCGCTTGCGCGCGGCCTTCTTCGCGGCGGCGCGCACCTTGGGACGGCGCCGGGCCATCTTGGCCTTGCTGCCGGAGCCACCCTTCATCCCACCGCCGGTGGCCTTGTTCACCGTGGCCCAGGCCCGAGCCGCCGCCGTCTTGTCCGACGTGCCGCGAGCCTCGTAACCCTTCTCGATTTTCTCGGCCATCCGCTTCTGTTTCGCCGTGTACTTCGCCTTGCTTCCTCGTGCCATGCATCGCCCTCCAGGCCTTGCGCTTCACCGGCGCGGAGCCGGCCGCGCCTGAAAGGTGTGCAGCCACCCTGGCACACGGAAGGGGCGCGACGGCCACCTCTGTCCCTCCGCAACTTCTTCCGACGCACCGGGTTTCAGCAAAGCGAGGCCGGACACCGCCGCACTTCGAACCTGGAGCCATCCCCATGAAACGAGTCACCGCTCACCGTCGCATCCTCGCCGCCGCGCTGTGTTTCACCCTGCCCTTCGGGCTCACCGCCTGCGGCGATGACGTACCAGACGAGACCACTCGGTACGTGGGCGAGGCCGCGTCGTATCTCACCGCGGCCGAGGAGGACGGCGCGCTGGGCGCGGACGCGGTGGCGGACACGGACGCGACACAGCAGGGGGCCATGGCCGACGAAGACGTGAGTGGCCTGGAGATGGAGCCCACCGACGACGGGAAGGCGTGCGACTTCAGCGAGCACCAGCGGACGGTGATGGCGAAGTACGACGACGACGGGGATGGCGCGCTGAACGCGCGGGAACTGCGCGAGCTGAAGGCGGACGTGGGTGAGCGGCGCGACACCTTGCGTCCCCGGCTGGCGCAGCTGGGCCGACGCGCGCGGCACTGGGCCTTCTGGCGCGTGCGCTGGGCCTTCGACGAGAACGGCGACGGCGCGCTGTCCGCCGAGGAGCGCACCGCGCTGGTGGACGCCATGGAGGCGCGCTGCCAGCGCCTGCGCACCGAGCGCCTGGAGCAGCACGACACCAACGGGGACGGGACGCTGGACGAGCCGGAGCGGCAGGCGGCACGGGAGGCTCGGCGCGCCCGCTGGGAGGCCCAGCGCCAGGAGCGGCTGAGCACGTACGACGCGAATGACAACGGTGTGCTCGATGCGGGTGAGCATGTCGCGCTGAGGCAGGACCGGGTGGAGGCCGCCCAGGAGCGCCGGGCGACACTGCTGGCCACGTACGACACCAACGGTGACGGCCGCCTGAGCACGGAGGAGGCCCTCCCGCTGCGTCAGGACATCCAGCGCCGCATCATCGAAGGACGCGACGCGGAGGGCTGAACCTCTGCACGAGACAACCCAACTCCGAGGCAGGAGCGCCCTGACCCGCGACTTTTCTGGGAGTCTTGGACCTCCGCCGTCCCGCCCTCGTTGAGGAGCCGAGCAGCGGGCGACTCGGCTCCCCCACTCTTCTACGGTGGGGGCTGAAGCGGCTTCACGAGCCCGGCCCGCGCCAGCAGCTCCCGCACGCGCCTCGACAGCGCCACGTGCTCCGGGTTGGCCACCGTGAAGCGTTCCGGCGTCAGAACGATGAGCGTACCCTTGTCCTCGACCGGCTCAACGCGCACGGGAGCGGGAAGCGGGGGCACCGTGCCCCAATGACGGGCGAGGTACGTCACCCAGCCCACCCAAATGTCGGCTTTGCCTTCTTCATCGTCCATATCCCGGTGCGCACGAGACATGACCACCGCCCAGTCAGGCTCCCAGGCCACCGCCATGGCGCGCACCACTTCGGTCAGCACGGATGCCGCGAGGATTCGCTCCGCGTTCTTCCCCGGGTAGGGAAGTGACAGTAAGCATGCATTGTCGGTGCTGCATCCGACGTAGCCCCCGCACTGCATTCTCACTGAGACAAAGTTTGAGCCGGCGCCGTCGTTGTATGCCGAGACGGTCCAACCCAACTCTTCAATGGGGGGCCCGCCGGAATCTCGGTTGACGCCGCGCCGGAACGCCTCCGTCAAGGTGGGGAGGTCAGGGGGCATGAGGGGGATTTTCCGTCCCTTTCGCGGCTTGGGAAGCTTGTTCCAGTGCGCCAGCAGGGGGTCACACGCGGCCAGCATGTTGAGGAAGGTCGCTGCTCGTCGGGCGCACTCCTCTGGGGATTCCCGTCTCGGCCCCCAGTGGGCACCCGCGTAGTAGGTCTCAGGGTGGGCCCTGGGCGCGGATTGAACGGTCATGATTCGCTCTTCTGAGGGTACCAGGGGGCGTGCCAGGGTGTGGATGGCGGTGATCTCCTTGTAGCCATCGAACTTCACGCCACCGCTGTTCCTGCCCACGCCACCCACCCAGGAGGCGTCATCGTAGGAGTGTCCTGAAATCTGTTCCTGATACGCCCGAGCACGAGGGGACGCGCCCTTGCTCGCGTGGGGCCATACAGGGGCAACGGCCGTGGGGTGAAAAGGCTCGCGACCGCTGAGGATTGCGAACCCTTTCAAGTGGACGCGGAGGGCTGAACCCTCGCCTCCCAGCTCGCCCCCCGCGTCCCCAGGGATGTCGCATGACCGCTGTCTTTCGGTCCTCTTCCCCCGGAGACCGCTGGCCCCTTCGGCTCCGCGTGCACACCTTTTCCCGCACGCAGCAAGGAGGAGGTCCCCCTGGAACCCGCGCTCATCGAGCCTCCACGCCGGCTGGCCCCGGACGACGGGCCGGCGGCCCTGGTGGTCAACACGCAGTCCCGCTCGGGCAGGGAGGCCTATTCGCTCGCCCGGGACGCCCTCGCCTCGCGGGGCGTCATCCTGACGGAGAGCCACGCGCTGTCGAAAAGCGGACGGCTGCGCCGAGTGCTGGAGCAGATGCTGGCGCGCGGCACTCGCCGCATCCTCGTCGGGGGCGGAGACGGAACGCTGAGCGGCGCGGTGGCACATCTGCTGGGGCGTGACGTGACGCTGGGCGTGCTGCCGCTGGGCACCGGCAACGACTTCGCTCGCTCCCTGGGCATCCCTCCCGACGTGGAGTCCGCGTGTGACGTCATCGCGAAGGGCTATGCGGCGCGCGTGGACGTGGGGCTCGCCAACGGGCGCCCCTTCCTCAACGCGGCGAGCCTGGGCCTGGCCGCCGCGATTGCCCGGCGACTGACGAAGCGCCTGAAGCAGCGCGCGGGCAGGCTGGCCTATCCGGTGGCCGCCGCCGCCGAGGCGAAGGACCTGCGGCCCTTCCGCATCCGCATCAAGGCGGATGAACAGGAACTGGAACTGGATGTGCTCCAGCTCGTGGTGGGCAATGGGCGCTACCACGGCGCGGGCAACATGGTGGCGCCCGATGCGCGCCTGGATGACCGACGACTGCATGTCTATGCCGTCGCCGCGCCCTCCTCGACCTCCGGCAGGGACGGCACGGGCCTGGGCCAGCTCCAGGACCTGGCCACGCTCGCGCGCGTGGCGCTGTCGGTGCGCTCCGGGGAGCACGGGGAGAACCCCGCCGTCACCTCGCTGCTCGCCGTGCGGCTGTATGTGGAGGCCACGCCTCCGCAGGAAGTGAACGCGGACGGAGAGCTCGTCGGCATGACGCCCATGCGCTTCGAGGTGGCCCCCGCGGCCCTGCGCGTCTACGCGCCCGCGCCCTCCTGAATTCCGAAATGACCCAGGCTGTCCTAGGCTGGCGTCCTCCCGAGGACGAGCCATGCGCCTGCGGTCCCAACGTCCCATCTTCTTCGCCGCCCTCCTCGCCATCGGCGCGGTGTTGTTGCTCTGGTTCCGCGTCCCGAGGCCCGGCACGCCCTCCGACCCGGCGCCCTCCGCGCCTCGCGAGACGCAAGCCTCCTCCAGCGGCGGTGGCGTCACCGCCCGCGCCGAGTCCGTGTCCGCCACGGTTCGCGACGAGCCCGCGGCCCCCGACGAAGGCGCCTTCGTGGTGCGCGTGGTGGGCGCGTCCGGTCCGGTTGCGGGCGCGAACGTGCGGGCCTGGCGCAAACAGTCGAAGGACCTCGTCGATGCGGCGGCGTCCTCCTGGCGGCTCGCGGCCGAGGGCACCACGGGCGAGGACGGCACGCTGCGGCTGCCCACCCGGCCGGGCGACTACCTGCTGTCCGCGCACGCCGAGGGCCATGCTCCCGCGCGGCGCGAGGCGACGCGACCCGCGGGTGAGGCGGAGACATCCGTCGAGCTGACGCTGAGCGCGGGCGTGACACTCCAGGGTCGCACGGTGGCGGAGAACGGCGGTGAGCCGGTGCCGCTGGCGGAGGTGACGCTGCATCCGTACCCGGGCGCCGCCATCGCCTGGGCGGAGCCCGCGG
Organism: Myxococcus sp. CA033; assembly: GCF_013336625.1. NCBI lineage: Bacteria > Pseudomonadati > Myxococcota > Myxococcia > Myxococcales > Myxococcaceae > Myxococcus > Myxococcus sp. CA033. Next base: position 658,002 of record NZ_JABUMU010000002.1, read on the forward strand.
CGATTGCCGAGGAAGCCGTGACGGCGACGAGTGACGAGCGCGGCCAGTTCCAGTTCACCGGACTGGCTCCAGGCCGCTATGGCCTCACGGCCGAGGCGCCGGGCTTCAGCCGCCGCACGCTGCGCTTCCTCCACGTGCCCCAGCAGGGAGAGCTGGTGGTGGGGTTGTGGGGCGCGGGCACGCTGGAGGGCTTCGTGGTGGACGGGAAGGGCCAGCCCGTCACCGGCGCGCAGGTGACGGCCTCGGGAGGAAGAGCGCCCGTGAGCACCACTTCGAGCGAAGGCGGCGGCTTCGCGCTCGAGGTCGGCGGTGGCGACTGGGTGCTGTCCGCGCGACATGGCGACGCGGTGGGCCGCGTGCCCGGCACGCTGTTCGTGGCGCCGGGCGAGACGTTGCGCGGCCTCACCGTCGCGCTGGGCTCGACGAGCGGACTGACCGGACAGGTGAGGTCTACCGGCGATGAGGCTCCGGTGCGCGGCGCGGTGCTGGTGGTCAGCCCCACGGGAGCCGACGGTGAGCTGGCGCGCACCACGTCCGGAGGCGAGGGCATCTACCGGCTGGGCCTGCCTCCTGGTGAGTACGACGTGCAGGTCCACGCTCCGGGCTTCGCCAGCGCCACGCATGACGGCGTGGTGGTGTCCGAGGGTGCCCACGCGACGCTCGACGTGAAGCTGGAGCCGGCCACCGCCGAGGTCGAGGGCGTGGTGGTCAACCCCCAGGGTCAACCGGTGGCGGGCGCGGAGGTGCGAGCCCAGCCGCCGCGCAACGGCGGGGGCGCGGCGGCCACCACGCGCACGGACGCACAGGGCGCGTACACGCTCAGCGGGCTGGTGCCCGGCCGGACGTCGGTGCGCGCGCGGCGCGATGGCTCGCAGGGCTGGACCAGCCGCGTGGAGACCTTGAAGGCCGGCACGCGCACGCGCGTGGACCTGACGCTGACCGAGTCCGGCATGGTCCAGGGAGTGGTGACGCAGTCCTCGGGCAAGCCCCTGTCCGAGCCCGCGGTGGTGCGCGCGGTGCCCCGCGGCGCGCCCGGCGGCACCTCCGACCTGGCATGGGCGGAGACTGACGCGGCGGGGCTGTACCAGTTGGAGCTGCCGGCGGGCGTGTACCAGCTCACCGCCGTGCTGCCCCGCGCGCGCTTCATCTACTTCCAGGATGACGACCCCAGCGTGACGGTGCAGGCGGGGAGCGCCGTACAGCAGGACCTGGTGCTGGTGGAGGAGCGCGGCATCTCCGGCACGGTGCGCGAGCCCTCTGGAGCGCCCAGCCCCTTCGCCGTCGTGGCCGCGGTGCAGGGGGGAGACATGCCCTTCACCATGCGCGTGCAGGCGGACGAGAACGGAACGTTCGCCATTCCCACGCGGCCGTCGGGTGCGCCTCCGCTGCAGGAGCTGGCGGCCCACAACGGTGGGCGCGTGGTGAGGGTGCCCTCGGTGCGCGAGGGCCAGGGGTTGATGGACCTGCGCCTGAAGCCCGCGGCCCACCTGCGCGGCCGGGTGGTGGCGCGCGGTGGAGCGGTGCCCGCGGGCTTCACGTTGAGGCTGACGGAGGACAACGGCGAGGAGCTTCCATGGGAGCCCCTGGCGCCGTCCACGCGGCGCTTCAGCGGAGACACCTTCGAGATGAGGGATGCGCCCGGGCAGGTGGTGAAGGTGCATGTCCAGACGCAGGACGGGCGCACCGGTTCGGCGAGGGTGGCACTGGAGCCGGGCGGCAGCGCGAACGTGGAGGTGTCACTCTCGACGGGAGGCGCGGCCTCCATCATCGGGCGCGCGGTGTGGAGTCGGGGTGGTGGTCCGGCCGCGGGTGTGGCGGTGTTCCTGGACCGCGCGGTGACGGCCAGGCCCGACACCGCCACCGGAGTCGACGGCCGCTTCCATCTGGACGAGGTCCGACCCGGTCCGCACACCGTGAGGCTGATGCCGCCCGAGGGTCGCGTGGAGACGCACTCCGTGAAGGTGACGGAGGCGGAGACCTCGGACCTGGGCGACGTGACGGTGTCCCCGCGCCGCGCGACTCCAGGCACCGTGGGCGCGGGCTTCAGCGAGGAGCGCGGTCAGGTGGCCGTGGCGTGGCTGACGCCGGATGGGCCCGCCGCGCGCGCGGGTGTGGCGGTGGGTGACCGGTTGCTCGCGGTGGACGGGCTCGTCGTGCGCGACAGGTCGGAAGCGGAGGCGCGCACCCGAGGCGCTCCCGGTACACCCGTGCGCCTCCAGGTACGGCGCGAAGGCGGAGAGCGCGAGCTGCAGGCCACTCGCGCGGAGTGAGGAGGGCCGCAGCTTCGCTCGCACGCGCGGGGGTCCTCCCCTCCGCGCGATGTGGTGCCAGCTACACCTTCTCCAGCACGCGCGACAGCACCTGCGCGGTGAAGTTCACCAGCGGAATCACGCGGCGGTAGTCCATCCGCGTGGGGCCGATGACGCCCACCGTGCCGAGCACCTGCTCCTGGTTGCCGTAGGGGCTGGCGATGACAGACACATCGCCCGCGGCGGAGAAGTCGCTCTCCGCGCCGATGAAGATCTGCATCTCGTTGGCGCGCTGCACCTGGTCCAGCAGCGACAGCAGACGGTGCTTCTCGTCCAGCGTCTTGAAGAGCGCGCGCATGCGCTCCACGTCCGCGAACTCCGGCTGCTCCAGGAACGAGTTGGTGCCCTGGATGAGCACGCGCTCCGTCGTCGGCAGGTCCGTGGCGGCCGCGCCCAGCTTGAGCGCCTTGGCCGTCATCGCGTTGTAGAGCGCCTGCTCCTGGTCCATCTCCGAGCGGATGCGCTCACGCGCCTCCTCCAGCGGAACCTCGTGCAGGAGCTCCGACAGGTAGTTGCTCGCCCGCATCAGCTCGTCCGAGGTGATGGGGAAGTCGACGGTGATGGCCTTGTTGTGCACCTGCCCGCTCTGCCCCACCAGGATGGCGAGCACCCGGTCCTCGCGCAGACGGACGAACTCGATGCGACGGAACACCGCGGACTCGGGCCGGGGCGTCACGACGACGCCCGCGTGCCGCGTCAGCGAGTGCAGGAGGCGACTGGCATCTCCCAACACCTCTTCCAGATTCGCGTCGTGGAAGAGGCCCGCGTGGATGAGCTCCCTGTCTCGCGGCGTGGGGTCCTTCAGTTTGACGAGCGTGTCCACATAGAAGCGATAACCCGCGTCAGTGGGCACCCGGCCCGCGGAGGTGTGCGGCTTCTCCAGGAACCCCAGCTCCTCCAGATCCGCCAGCACGTTGCGCATCGTGGCCGAGGAGACCTCGAACCCAGGCCGGCGAGCGAGCTGCTGGCTCCCTACCGGCCCGCCCGTGGAGATGTACTCCTGCACCACGGCCCGGAGGACTTCCTTCTCGCGTTCACCCAGCTCTTCGGACATCCAGGGGCTCTCACTCTGAAGCATGCGGCCAGCCACCGCGCCGCGAGCGCTCCACGAGACCCAAGTGTAAGAAAGCCTGTCCGTGGGTTCAATCCACGTCGGAAGGAGACATGCGGCCGAAGGGTGGTCCCCGCCCTCGCACCACCCACCGGGGAGCCAGGCGGGCGCCGCCGCATCCAACCTGGCGCGCACTCGCACTGTACCGCCCGACGACTCCACCGACTGTGGGGTACGGCAATGCGTACATGGCCCGTGGGGAGGTCGGACGCTACAAGCCGCGCCACCGTGTCCGCCTCGTCCGCCGCCTCGTCCCTGTCCACGCCTTCCACTCCCGCCCTCTCCCCCGTCGCGGCCCCTGTCGCCGGTGACGCGCTCCAGTCGGGTGCCTCGCGCGGCCGCATCCTGCTGTGCCTCGTGACGCTGTACCTCGTTTGGGGCTCCACCTATCTGGCCATCCGCTGGGTACTCCAGGGTGGCATGACGCCATTCCTCGCATCAGGAACGCGCTTCCTGCTGGCGGGAGCGCTGTTGTTCGGCGCGATGTGGCTCAAGGGCTCGCCGGTGCCGACCGCGCGACAGTGGGGCTCCAGCGCGGTGGTGGGACTGCTGCTCTTGGGTGTGGGCAACGGCGGGCTCGTGTTCGCGCAGCAGTGGGTGCCCTCCGGCGTGGCGGCGCTGGTGGTGGGCAGCCTGCCCATGTGGTCGGCGCTGTTCGGTGGACTGTTCGGCCAGTGGCCCGGAAAGCTGGAGCGCTGGGGACTGGCGGTGGGGTTTGGCGGCATCGTCCTGCTGAACCTCGGGGGCGAGCTGGGCGGGAGTGGGTGGGCCACGCTGGCCCTGCTGGTGTCGCCGATGAGCTGGGCGCTGGGCTCCGTGCTCGGACGCCGCATGCCGATGCCCCAGGGGATGATGGCGCCCGCGGCGCAGATGCTGTGCGGTGGCGCGCTGATGCTGACCTTCGGGCTCCTGCGTGGCGAGCACCTGACGGCCATGCCGGATGCGCGCGCGCTCGCGGCCTTCGCGTACCTGGTCACCTTCGGCTCGCTGGTAGGCTACACCGTTTACGGCTACCTGATGCGGCACACGAGCCCCTCGGTGGCCACCAGCTACGCGTACGTCAATCCGGTGGTGGCGGTGCTCCTGGGCGTCGTGTTCGCGGGCGAGTCGATGAGCCCCCTGTCGTGGGTCGCCATGGCCGCGATTCTGGGCGCCGTCGTGCTGCTGACCCGCAAGCGCTGAGCACCTCGCGCGGACGCAGCACCAGAATGTCTGGCGTCAGCGAAGACCACTCGCGGAAGACCACTCGCGGACCCTGCGTGCTCGAAGGTCCGCACGTCGCGTGACACCCCGGACGAGAAGGGGCAGACGGCGCTTGACGCTGGTGCCCTCCCTCGCTGTTTAACGGGGGGATGGAATCCATCCGCGCGCTCTGTCTCGCATGGCTGCTGGTGGGTGGCCTCGCCGCCGCCGCGCCCGTCGTCCAGGTGCCCGAGGGCGGCGCCGGCGTGCCGGTGGTCTCGAAGGGTGTCGTCTGTGGTCCGTTGCGAGCAGGCTGGACGCTGGCGTCGGACAGTCGGACCCTGCGGCCTCCGCAGCGGGTGGAGCAGGACGACGCGCGCATCCAGGAGTTGAAGGTGGCGTCGTCGGTGGGGCAGTGCGAGACGACCGAGGAGCGCGTCACCGTCATCGCCACCGGCGCCTTCCCGCGCGTGGACGCGGCGGCGACGAACTTCTTTCCGGACGAGGGCCGCGTGGAGCTGCGCGGCGCGGGGCTGGACCACGTGGGCATCTCCTGGAGCGGGACGCCCCGGGGTGAGTCCCAGCCCCAGCTCATCGAGGGACAGGACCGGTGCCTGGCGCCCTCGACGGAGCGGGGGCCGGCGAGCTGCACGGTGCCCGTGGCGCGCGGGCTGCCCACGGACGCGGCGCTCTACTGGACACCGCCCCATGGTCGGCATGGACCGGATGTCACGACGTACGACGCGTCTGGCAACGTGGTGGACCCGGAGACGTTCCGGCTTCGCCCCGGGCGCGTGGTGCTGACCCAGCCGCTCATCCAGTCGGGTGGCGTGGATGTGTCGCGAGGGCCGGGCTCGGTGGCGCTGAGCCACTCGGAGGCGCTGGCGTCGGTGGACTGCGGGCCGGTGCGCTGCGAGGTGAACGAGGGCACGGTGTCGCTGCGCAACGTGCCGGGCGTGGACGTGAGCGTGACGCTGCGCCTGCGCCTGGCGCCGCGCATCTACTTCGCGCGTGGCGAGGTATTGGAGCAGGTGCTGCTGGAGACGCTCCCGGTGCTGGCGTGTCCGCTCACGGCCGTGGAGGGCACGGTGCTGCGCGACGCGGAGAACGCGGCGATGGTGGTGCGGCTGGACACGTCATGCCAGCACGACCCGCGCAAGCTGTTGTGGTCGATGAACGACCAGCGGGCGCGGGTGGAGCGCGTGGTGAAGGCGCAGGACGGCGTCTATGTGTTGCTGCGCACGGGAGGCACGTCCGAGCAGCAGGTGACGGTCATCGCGCAGACCTCGCGGGTGGAGGGCTCGGTGGTGGCGTCGGATACGACGAAGACGCAGCCGCTGCCCGTGCCGCGCGCGTCGCTGGAGCTGTCGGACCAGGGGGCCATCGACTTCATCCCCATCAACCGACCTGCGGAGCTCATCGTGGCCTCGAGCGGAGAGCAGGGGCGCTTCGTTCCGCGCCCTGTGGCCGGGGCCTACAGCATCATCTCGCGGGACGGGACGACCTATGTGCAGGGCGAGCCCACCGCGGGCGGCTTCGTGTCGCTGCGCTTCGGCTATCAGGTGTCCACGCTGCCGGGAGAGCTGGCGACGGCGGACCTGTTCGTCGTCAACGAGCGGGTGCAACGCTCGGTGCGCGAGGCCAGCGTACCCATCCGCATCGAGAGCGTGGTGGAGCTGGTGTGCGCGGACAAGGAGGGCAAGGACCAGGTGCTGGAGCCCAGCCGTCCGCACCGAATCAACTACGAGATGCGCAACTCGTGTCGGGTCATCATCCACCGGGAGCGGCTCAAGCCCGAGCAGGGCACACAGGAAATCGTGCTGCGCATCGACGTCACCAAGGCGGACGGCTCGGCGCGAGGGGAGAGCCACGTGGAGCAGCGGATGTTGCTGCGGCCGCAGGGCGAGGCCCGGACCATTCCCGTGCCGGGGCAGCTGGCGCAGTTCGACCGGATTCTCGTCCAGGTGTCGCTGGTGGCGGACGAGTCGCGGTACGCGCTGAGCACGTCGGACCGCTCGGGGCTGCCGTCGGCGCAATGGACGGCCATCGTCAGGGGAGGGCGCTTCCGGCTGTACACGACGGCGACGATTCCGGCGGGCCTCTACCGGGCGACGGAGCCCAGCGGGCAGCTCATCCTCAACTTCGGCGTGGTGTCGCGACTGGCGCTCTTGAACAACGAGGGACAGGAGCGGCTCCTGGGCATCGAGATGGGGCTGATGGGCATGGGGTTGATTCCCCAGTCCGGCGACATCGAGTTCCCCCCGACGCTGGCGGTGGTGCTGGGGCTCAGCTTGCGCGTGCCCATTGGACCGGGAGCGGCGGTGGGGGCACAGGCGTGGGTGGCGCGCGAGTTCCGGGACGACATCACCCGCCGCTCCGACGGCTCCGTCGTCCCCTCCAGCCGCTGGTCCTTCATCTTCGGGCCCAGCATCTCCGTGGGCAACGTGGGCTTCAATCTCTGACGCCGCGCTCGCGCGCCGGCGCCCTGTCAGCTCGCGGTGCGCGTGCCGTGCTCGTGATGCACGCCGACTCCGGGGGACTCCGTCTCACGGGGCAGCCAGACGTTGAACGTGGACCCCTGGCCCGGCACGCCCTGGGACTCCACCCAGATGCGTCCGCCGTGCTGTTCGACGATGCCCTGGCTGATGGTGAGCCCCAACCCCAGGCCGCCGTACTTGCTGCCGTGCGCGCGCCCGAAGCGCTCGAAGATGAGCGCCTGCTTGTCCTTGGGAATCCCCACGCCGCTGTCCTTCACGGACAGGTGCACCCCTTCCTTCCCCTCGCGCACCAGCCGCACCAGCACCGCCCCACCCTCCGGTGAGTAGCGGATGGCGTTGGACAAGAGGTTCGTCAGCACCTGGTCCAACCGACCCCGGTCCCACGTCCCCTCCAGGTGCTCCGGCGCCTCCACCTGGATTTCATGCCCCTGCGACAACACCGCCATGCGGTCCCGCGTCTCCTGCACCAGCTGGCCCAGGTCGAACTTCTCCAGCTCCAGCGACAGCCGCCCCGCCTGCAGCCGACTGATGTCCAGCAGGTCCTCCACCAGCTTCGCCATCCGGTCGATTTGCCGGTTGATGATTTTCAGCGACTTGCCCGGCCCCGCTTCCGTCTCGCCGCCCAGCTTCAAGAGCGCCAGATGCGCGTGCCCCTTGGCCGCCGCCAGCGGAGTGCGCAGCTCGTGGCTCGCCGCCGCGAGGAACGCGTCCTTCGCCTCGCTCGCCAGCCGCAGCGCGGTCTCCGCGCGCTGACGCTCGGTGATGTCGCGTGCCACGGAGATGAACCGCCCCCCGGGCCCCTCCGCCGCGGACACGAACTGGAGCACCACCTCCACCGGCACCTCGGTGCCATCCCTGCGCCGGTGCGTCGTCGAGTACGTCTGGCTGGGCAACGTCCCACTCACCAACGGCGCCAGCAGCTTGCGGAACCCCGCCTCGTCGAAGGCGCTCTCCACCTCCAGCACCGACAACCCCACCAGCTCGTCCGTGCTGCTCGACAGCTGCTTGGCCGCGCCCGCGTTGGCGTACGTGAGCGTCAGCGAGTCCGGCGAGAACATCAGGACGCAGTCCAACGTCGCGTCCAGCGTCATCTTGAAGCGCCCCAGCGCCTCCTCCGCCCGCCGCTTGTCGTCGATGTCCGTGGCCACGGCAATCCAGCCCACCACGTGCCCGGACTCGTCCCGCTCCGGCACCGCGCGCGCCAGGTGCCAACGATACACGCCGTCGAAACGCCGCAGCCGGAACTCCCGCTCCACCCGCTGGCTGGAGCGGATGGCCGTCTCCCACGCCGAGCGCATCTCCTCCCGGTCCACCGGGTGCACGAACTCCAGGAACGTGCCCAACGACAGCGGATGCTCCTCGTGGATGCCCGTGTAGTCGCGCCCCGCCCGGTTGGCGTAGGTGAACGAGCCGTCCGCCCGCGCCGCCCACATCACCTCCGGCAAGGACTCCGTGAGCCGCCGGTAGCGCAGCTCGCTCTGCCGCTCCACCGCCTCGCGCTCGCGCTGGCGCAACATCGCCGCCTGCCGCTGGATTTGTTGTTCCTTGAGGAACAAATCCACGAAGACGCTGACCTTCGAGCGGAGGATTTCCGGGTCGAAGGGCTTGAGCAGGTAGTCCACCGCGCCGTGCGCATAACCCTTGAAGATGTGGGCCGCGTCGCGGCTGAGCGCGGTGAGGAAGATGATGGGAATGGTGCGCGTGCGCTCCCGCTGCTTGATGAGCGTGGCCGTCTGGAAGCCGTCCAGGCCCGGCATCTGCACGTCCATCAGGATGACGGCGAAGTCGCGCTGAAGCAGGAACTTGAGCGCCTCCTCGCCACTGGTCGCTTTGACAAGCTCCTGCCCCAACGGCTCGAGGATGGCCTCCAGCGCCAGCAGGTTGGACGGGTGGTCGTCCACCATCAGGATGCTCGCCCGGGGACGGCTTGCGCCGTCCTGGGGGCGTTCGGCGGAGATGTGTTCGCTAGGCGTCATTGAAATAGGAGCAAGGTATGCCCCACCGTTCACTGGCGGGACAGGCTAGGCGCGCCCCCCGCCGTCCCCAAGCCCGGCGGTGACGAGTCGTGCGCTAGCCATCATTCGACCTCTCAAGCCGACACCCAGAGACGGATGAGTTCCAAAAGCTTGTCCGTATCCACCGGCTTGGGCAGGTAGTCACTGGCCCCCGCGGCCATGCACTTCTCCCGGTCGTCCTTCAGGGCCTTCGCGGTGACGGCGATGATGGGCAGGCTGGCGTACTTCACGTCCTTGCGGATGGCCCGCATGGTCTCGTACCCGTCCATCTCCGGCATCATCACGTCCATCAGCACGATATCCACGTCGCGGTGCTGCTCGAGCGTCTCGATGGCCGCCCGCCCGTTCTCGGCGAAGACCACCTGCATGCCGTGGTTCTCCAGCACGCTGGTAAGGGCGAAGATGTTGCGCATGTCGTCATCGACGACGAGCACCTTCTTGCCCACCACCTCCGACTCCTGCTCGCTGCGCTGCGCCAGGGCCGCCCGCGCGCGGGGAGGCAGGTTCTGGTCCAGTCGGTGCAGGAACAGCGCCGTGTCACTGAGCAACTGTTCGGGACTCTTCGTTCCGCTCTTGAGGATGACGCTGCCGGTGTAGCGGCGCAGGCGCGTGTCGTCCTTCGGCGTCAGCTCCTTGCCCGTGTAGATGACGATGGGCAGGTCCCTGAAGCGCTGCTGCGTCTTCACCTCCTCCACCAGCTTGATGCCGTCCATGTCCGGCAGGAGCAGGTCGATGACGAGGCAGTCGTACTCACCCTCCTCCAGCTTCTGGAGGACCTCCTGGCCTGTGGCCACCGCCGTGACGGCGACGTCGCCGCCCTCGGCGAGCAGGCTGACCAGGCTGTTGCGCTGGACGTCGTCGTCCTCCACGAGGAGCAGGCGCCGTTCCGTGCGCTCCAGGAACTTCGCCAGTTGGTTGAACACCCGCTCCAGACCCTCCTTGCTGACGGGCTTGGTGAGGTAGCCGAACGCGCCCTGGGCGTTGCCCAGGTGCTTGTCCATGACGCTGATGATGTGCACCGGGATGTGGCGCGTGCGCGGGTTGCGCTTGAGCCTGTCGAGCACGCTCCAGCCGTCGACGACGGGCAACTGGATGTCGAGCGTCACCGCGTGCGGCTGGAACTCGTTGGCCATGGACAGGCCGGTGTCACCCCGCGTGGCGACCAGGGCCTTGAAGCCCTTCTCCCGCGCCAGCTGCACCATGATGCGGGCGAACTTCAGGTCGTCCTCGATGATGAGCAGGACGCGGTCACCCTCGCGGATGTGGTCCCGGTCGTCCTCCACCGCGAGCGGCGGAAGCAGCGAGTCCACCTGAGGAGGCGGCAGCGCCGCGTCCAGCACATGGGCGTTCTCGGCGGCGGTCGGCGGCACCGGCACCGGCGAGGGCGTCGGGAACAGGGGCTCCGACGAGACGTGGGACATGCGAGACAGCGGCTCGAGCGGCGAGGGCATGACCGGCATGACCGGCATGCCGTCGTCCTCGGGGCCCACGTACTCGGGCGGCAGATACAGCGTGAAGGTGCTGCCCTTGCGCGGCTCGCTGTGGACGTGGATTTCGCCGCCCAGCAGCTTCGCGATTTCGCGGCTGATGGACAGGCCCAGGCCGGTGCCGCCGTACTTGCGCGCGGTGGAGCCGTCCGCCTGCTGGAACGCCTCGAAGATGAGGCGCTGCTTGTCCTTGGCGATGCCGATGCCCGTGTCCGTCACCGAGAAGGCGAGCACGAAGCGCGAGCGCTTGAGCACCTCGTGGTCCAGGCGCGTGCCCGGCTCGGCCAGCTTCACCGTCATCTTCACGCTGCCTTCGTCCGTGAACTTGAAGGCGTTGGAGAGCAGGTTCTTGAGCACCTGCTGCAGCCGCTGCGGGTCGGTGCGGATGTGGCGGGGGGCGCCCTGCGCCACCTCCACCGTGAAGGCCAGGTTCTTCTGGTCCGCGACGGGGCGGAAGCTCCGGTCGATGAACTGGTTCAACTCCGACAGGACGATGTCCCGCGGCTCCACCTGCATCTTCCCGGCCTCCACCTTGGACAGGTCGAGGATTTCGTTGATGAGGCTGAGCAAATCACCACCGGAGGCGTAGATGGTGTTCGCGTACTCCACCTGCTTGGTGCTGAGGTTGCCGTCCTTGTTGTCGGACAGCAGCTTGGCCAGGATGAGCAGGCTGTTGAGCGGCGTGCGCAGCTCATGGCTCATGTTGGCCAGGAACTCGCTCTTGTACTTGGAGATGACGGTGAGCTGCTCGGCCTTCTCCTCCAGGCTGACGCGCGCGCGTTCGACTTCGTTGTTCTTCTCCTCGACGCGGCGGTTCTGCTCCTCGAGCAATTTCGCCTTGTCCTCCAGCTCGCTGTTGCTGCGCTTGAGCGCGTCCTGCTGCTGCGTCAGTTCGCGCGACTGGCTCTGCAGCTCCTGAGTCAAACCCTGCGACTGCTGCAGGAGCTGCTCGGTGCGCATGTTCGCCATGATCATGTTCAGGACCACGCCGATGCTCTCGGTGAGCTGGTCCAGGAAGATTTGATGGATGGCGCTGAAGGTGTGGAACGAGGCCAGCTCGATGACGGCCTTGACCTCACCTTCGAACAGCACGGGCAGGACGATGATGTTGAGGGGCGCGGACTCGCCCAGGCCAGAGGAGATGGTGATGTAGTCCGGCGGCACGTGGGTGAGCAGAATCGTCTTCCGCTCCAGGGCCGTCTGTCCGACGAGTCCCTCGCCCAGCCGGAACCGGTTGGCGATGTGCTTGCGCTCCCGGTACGCGTAGGTGCTCGTCAGCTTGAGCACCGGCGTGCCGGAGTCGGTGTCCATCAGGAAGAAGGCGCCGTGGTGCGCGGAGACCAGCGGAGTCAGCTCGCTCATGATGAGGCGGCTGACGGCGTCCAGGCTCTTCTGGCCCTGCATCATCCCGCTGAACTTCGCCAGGTTCGTCTTGAGCCAGTCCTGCTCCTGGTTCTTCTGCGTGGTCTCACGCAGGTTGACGATCATCTGGTTGATGTTGTCCTTCAGCGCGGCGACCTCGCCCTCGGCGACGACGGTGATGCTCCGGGTGAGGTCACCCTTCGTCACCGCGGTGGCCACGTCGGAGATTGCGCGCAGCTGGCTGGTCAGCGTACCGGCGAGCTGGTTCACGTTGTCGGTGAGCTGCCGCCACGTGCCGCGCGCACCGGGCACGCGGGCCTGACCGCCCAGCTTTCCTTCGATACCGACTTCGCGGGCCACCGTGGACACCTGCTCGGCGAACGTCCCCAGCGTGTCCGTCATGTTGTTGATGGTGTCCGCGAGCGCGGCCACTTCGCCCTTCGCGTCGACGATGAGCTTCTGGGTGAGGTCACCGTTGGCGACCGCCGTCACCACGCGCACGATTCCGCGCACCTGCGTGGTGAGGTTGGAGGCCATGAAGTTCACGTTGTCCGTGAGGTCCTTCCACGTGCCGGCCACACCGGGCACGCGGGCCTGTCCTCCCAGCTTCCCTTCGACACCGACTTCGCGGGCCACCGTGGACACCTGCTCGGCGAACGTGCCCAGCGTGTCCGTCATGTTGTTGATGGTCTCCGCGAGGGCCGCCACTTCGCCCTTCGCTTCGACGACCAGCTTCTGCTTGAGGTCGCCGTTGGCGACGGCCGTCACGACCTTGACGATGCCGCGCACCTGCGTCGTCAGGTTGCGGGCCATGAAGTTCACGTTGTCCGTCAGGTCCTTCCAGACGCCGGACACCCCGCGCACTTCCGCCTGTCCACCCAGCTTGCCTTCCGTGCCGACCTCGCGCGCGACGCGCGTCACCTCCGAGGCGAACGAGTTGAGCTGGTCCACCATGATGTTGATGGTGTCCTTCAGCTCCAGAATCTCGCCCTTCGCGTCGACGGTGATTTTCTTGGAGAGGTCACCGTTGGCGACCGCCGTCGTCACCAGCGCGATGTTTCGCACCTGCGCGGTGAGGTTGGAGGCCATGCTGTTGACGTTGTCGGTGAGGTCCTTCCACGTACCGGCGACTCCCGGCACCGCGGCCTGACCACCCAGCTTGCCGTCCGTTCCCACTTCCTTCGCGACGCGAGTCACCTCGGCGGCGAACGCGCGGAGCTGGTCCACCATCGTGTTGATGGTGCTCTTGAGCTCCAGGATTTCGCCCCGCGCCTCGACGGAGATTTTCTGCGACAGGTCGCCATTGGCGACCGCCGTCGTGACCTTGGCGATGTTTCGCACCTGGTCCGTGAGGTTGCCGGCGAGGACGTTCACGTTGTCGGTGAGGTCCTTCCACACGCCCGCGACTCCGGGCACCGCCGCCTGCCCTCCCAGCTTGCCCTCGGTGCCGACTTCCTTCGCGACACGCGTCACTTCCGACGCGAAGCCTCGGAGCTGGTCCACCATCGTGTTGATGGTGTTCTTCAGCTCCAGCACCTCGCCCTTCACGGAGACGGTGATCTTCTGCGACAGGTCGCCGTTGGCGACGGCCGTTGTCACCTTGGCGATGTTGCGCACCTGGTCCGTGAGGTTGCCGGCGAGGACGTTCACGTTGTCGGTGAGGTCCTTCCAGACGCCAGACACGCCCTTCACGTCGGCCTGACCGCCCAGCCGGCCCTCGGTGCCGACCTCCTTCGCGACGCGAGTCACCTCGGCGGCGAACGCGCGGAGCTGGTCCACCATCGTGTTGATGGTGCTCTTGAGCTCCAGCACCTCGCCCTTGGCGTCGACCGTGATTTTCTTCGACAGGTCGCCATTCGCGACAGCCGTCGTCACCTCGGCGATGTTTCGCACCTGGGCCGTGAGGTTGTTGGCCAGCAGGTTCACGTTGTTGGTGAGGTCCTTCCACGTGCCCGCGACGCCCGGCACCTCCGCCTGGGCGCCCAGCTTGCCCTCGACACCCACCGTGCGGGCGACGTCCGTCACCTGCTGGGCGAAGATGGACAGGGTCTGCGTCATCGCGTTGATGGTCTCCGCGAGGGCGGCGATTTCGCCCTTCGCGTCCATGATGAGCTTCTGGGTGAGGTCACCGTTGGCGACCGCCGTCACCACGCGCACGATGCCGCGAACCTGGCTGGTGAGGTTGGAGGCCATGAAGTTCACGTTGTCCGTGAGGTCCTTCCAGACGCCGGACACGCCGCGCACTTCCGCCTGACCGCCCAGCTTCCCCTCGGTGCCGACCTCCTTCGCGACGCGCGTCACTTCCGACGCGAAGCCTCGGAGCTGGTCCACCATCGTGTTGATGGTGCTCTTGAGCTCCAGCACCTCGCCCTTGGCGTCGACCGTGATTTTCTTCGACAGGTCACCATTGGCGACCGCCGTGGTGACTTCGGCGATGTTGCGGACCTGGTCGGTGAGGTTGTTCGCGAGCAGGTTCACGTTGTTGGTGAGGTCCTTCCACGTGCCCGCGACGCCCGGCACCACGGCCTGGGCGCCCAGCTTGCCTTCCACGCCCACCGTGCGAGCGACGTCCGTCACCTGCTGCGCGAAGATGGAGAGCGTCTGCGTCATCGCGTTGATGGTGTCGGCCAGCTCGGCGACCTCGCCCTTGGCCTCCATCTTCAGCCGCTGCGTCAAATCCCCGTTGGCGACCGCCGTCACCACCTTGGCGATGCCACGCACCTGGGTGGTGAGGTTGACGGCCATCACGTTCACGTTGTCCGTGAGGTCCTTCCACGTACCGGAGACGCCCTTCACCTCGGCCTGTCCGCCCAGCTTGCCGTGCGTGCCGACCTCGCGCGCGACGCGCGTCACTTCCGAGGCGAACGAGTTGAGCTGGTCCACCATGGTGTTGATGGTGTTCTTCAGCTCCAGAATCTCGCCGCGAGCGTCGACCGTGATTTTTTTCGACAGGTCGCCATTGGCCACCGACGTCGTCACCAGGGCGATGTTGCGCACCTGGGTGGTGAGGTTGGAGGCCATGCTGTTGACGTTGTCGGTGAGGTCCTTCCACACGCCGGCGACGCCCTTCACATCGGCCTGACCGCCCAGCTTGCCGTCGGTGCCCACCTCGCGCGCGACGCGCGTCACTTCGGAGGCGAACGCGCGGAGCTGGTCCACCATCGTGTTGATGGTGTCCTTCAGCTCCATCACCTCGCCCTTCACGTCCACCGTGATTTTCTTGGACAGGTCGCCCTTGGCGACGGCCGTCGTCACGTCGGCGATGTTGCGCACCTGGGCCGTGAGGTTGTTGGCCATCAGGTTGACGTTGTCGGTGAGGTCCTTCCACGTGCCGGCGGCGCCGGGCACCTGGGCCTGGGCGCCCAGCTTGCCCTCGACACCCACCGTGCGCGCCACGCTCGTCACCTGCTGGGCGAAGACGTTGAGCGTGTCCGTCATGTTGTTGAGCGTCGCGCCCAGCGCGGCGATTTCGCCCTGCGACGGCACCATCAGCTTCTGGGTGAGGTCACCGTTCGCGACGGCCGTCACCACCTTCACGATGCCGCGCACCTGCGTCGTGAGGTTGGACGCCATGAAGTTCACGTTGTCCGTGAGGTCCTTCCACGTGCCGGACACACCGGGCACCGCGGCCTGACCGCCCAGCTTTCCTTCCGTGCCCACTTCACGCGCCACGCGCGTCACTTCGGAGGCGAAGCCGTTGAGCTGGTCCACCATCGTGTTGATGGTGCTCTTCAGCTCCAGCACCTCGCCGCGCGCGTCCACCGTGATTTTCTTGGACAGGTCGCCGTTGGCGACGGCGGTGGACACCTCGGCGATGTTTCGCACCTGGGCCGTGAGGTTGTTGGCCATCAGGTTCACGTTGTCCGTGAGGTCCTTCCACACGCCGGACACGCCCTTCACCTCGGCCTGTCCGCCCAGCTTGCCGTCGCTGCCGACCTCGCGCGCGACGCGCGTCACCTCGGCGGCGAACGAGTTGAGCTGATCCACCATCGCGTTCACGGTGGTGCCGATGCGCAGGAACTCGCCCTTCACCGGCTGGCCGTCGATTTCGAGGGCCATCTTCTGCGTCAGGTCGCCTTCGGCCACCGCCACCAGCACGCGAGCGACTTCCGTCGTCGGCTGCACCAGGTCGCCGATGAGCGCGTTGATGGAGTTGATGCTCGTGGCCCAGTCGCCGCGCGCGTCGCCCAGCGACACACGCTCGCCCATGCGGCCCTCGCGGCCCACCACGCGGGAGACGCGCACCATCTCGTGCGTCATGGCCGAGTTGAGCGTCACCACCGCGTTGAAGGCGCGGGAGATGTCATCCATCACCGGGAGGGTGGAGAAGTCCGGCAGGCGCACGGAGAAGTCTCCGCCCTGCACGGCCCGCAGCGCGGCCAGCAGCGTCCGCATCGGGTCATCCCCTCGGATGCGCGCACCACCGCCGGGCGTCCTGGCGCCGCCGCCACGACTCCGCGCACCCTCGTCCGCCTGCCTGCCCGCCCCATGAGAGGGCTTCGAGTCACTCGCACGGGTGCGGGTGCGCTCGGCTTCCACGCGGTGGGCCGCGAGGGTGTCGCTGGAGGTCTGCGGGCTGGAAGCCACATCGCTCCGAGGCTGCTTGCGCGTCGAGGCGCGCTTCTTGCCATTGCTGGAGCTGGGAACCTTGGTGTCGTCCACGAGGAGAACCCTTCTGATCGGGATGAACGCCGTGAGCTGTGTTTCACGACGGACGGCCGGGCCGCGAATCTCCTGTGAGTTCGCGGGCTTGTCGATTCAAAGCCCGCCCTGACAGGACGATTTGTCGCCTACTGGACTTCCACTCCGAACTTCCGGACGGCCCGTGTGGAAACCACGGGACCCGGAGCCTTTGTGCAACATGTCAGGGCGGCGGTGCCGTGCAGGGAAAACCGTCGCAGCCCTGGACATAGAGCGGCCGACCGGAGAGCCGGCGAGCAGGGGCCAGACTCCGGTATTCCGGTGCTTTCTCACGCATTCCGGTGCGCACATCGACCGAGAACGACGGTGCCCCGGACGGTGTGCAGCCGATCAACAGCCGGTCCGGTTCATCCAGCCACCACACGGTCTCCACCGCGCAGGGGAGGTCCAGTTCAACGGGGGTGAGGGTGCGGGTGTCGAAGACGCGCAGCAGTCCTTCGGAGAGCACGGCGGCCAGCACGCCGCCCGAGCCCACGGAGAGTCGGCCCGTGGTTCCGGGAACGAGCATTTGCGCGAGCACCGTGCCCCCAGGCGCCACGGAGACGAGCTGTCCGGAGGCATCCAGGGCCAGCATGCCGTGGGAGTGACCGGCCAGGGCCATGGGCTCGAAGTCGCCCATGGGGCGCAGGGTGGCGCCGTCCTCGCGCAGCAAGCGGCCCGCGGCGGAGAGCCACAGCCGGTTGTCTCCGTCGAAGGCGAGGGCGAGGGTGCCGGTGAGTTCCCTGCGCGTGGCGGCGTCACCGGGGCCGCAGACGGCGACGGCGTGGGGGCCGTAGACAGCGGCGCGCGTGGCGTCCGGGGAGACGGCCCAGCCCAGCCGGGCTTCGGGGTGGGCCTTGGAGAGACAGTGGTTGAGGGCGCCGAAGTTCGGGTCCGTCGTCGGGGAGGAGACGAGGTAGGGCAGGCTGGTGGTGGCGACGTAGAGGAGGAGGCCCAGCGAGACGGCGGTGGCGAGGGTGAGCGGCCAGGGCCGGAGGCTGCGAGCGCGCGTATTCCTCGCGGACGCGCGTGCGCCCTTCCTTCCCGTGGTCACCGCGCTCTCGCGTCCACTCAAGGTTGAGACCTCGTGACAGTGCTGCCCCGGCCCTCGACCTCACACGAATAGCGCCCGACCCGCTTCCGAGCCACCCACCCCGAGGCTGGCTCCAGCACAGCACGGAATCATCACGGGTGCCTGCCTGCTTCGTGCGGAAACCATGACGAACGACGCTCGAGCCCCATGGAAGGTTCTGGGAGATGCGGAACCTGACCGTGTTTCACGTCGTCGTCGGAGTCCTCGTGGGGATGAGCCAGGCACCCACGGCCAGGGCGGAGCCCACGAGCAGCATCTTGGGCACGGTGATTGACGCCCAGAGCCGACAGCCCGTCGGGGATGTCGTCGTGACTGCTTCCGCGTCCGAGCCCCAGGGCGAGTTCACTGTCGTCACGGAAATGGACGGCACCTACCGGTTCGAGCTCCTTCCACCGGGCGTGTACGAACTGCGCTTCGAGAGGGAAGGATTTCTACCGTTGAGGAGGGACTCGGTCCCCGTGCGAGAAGCGCGTGCCTTGCGCATCAGTGCCAGCCTCCTTCCCGAGTCCTTTCGAGAGTTGTTTGAGCCGACTCGCGGCGAGTTCCCCCCCGTGGACACCGAGAGCACGGGTGTCTCCGAGTCCCTCGACCATCTCGACACCGACTTTCTTCCCATCGCACGACCCATCCCGGGCAGCGCGATGCGCTCGGTCGACAGGCTTCAGTCCTTGCGCTCGGAAGCAGTCGACACGGACCAGGGGCTCACACTCCTCGGAACGAGCCCCTCGGAGAACGGATATGTGCTGGACGGCCTCTCCACCCAGGACGGTGTGTTCGGACGCAATGCCGTACCCCTAAGCCTGGAGCTTCTTCAGTACGACTGGGGTGAGCTGCTGTTCCGTGGGCGCATTCCCCAATACGGACGAGCCACGGGAGTCATCATCGATGCGGGGGAGAACAAATCCGGTGGCAATGAGTTCAACGGGTCCGTCTTCGCCCATTGGGCCACCGGCTTGCTCCAGGGGCGTCGGCCGCTCCAGGACAGTCCCCATGAAGTGATTGAGAACATGGGAGAGCTGGGCGCGGTCCTCTCCGGCTCCATCCTGAAGGACCAGCTCTGGTTCTCCCTGGGGCTGATTCCCTCGGTTCAGCGAGTAGAGAGCACACGCTCGCGGTCAGCCGTCCCCGAAGAGGACTCCCTCACCATTCAATCCGACCAACGAGAGGTCCAGGCCTTGGGTCGCCTGACCTACCTGTTCAACGCGGACCACAACACGACGCTGACGTTCATCACGATGCCCGCCACCCAGCGATTGCATGAGGGGACGGCTGCTTTCGCACCACGCACGCTGGAGCGAGACACCCTGCTGCTCGGACTCGGGCACCGCGGGGGACTGTTGGACAAGGCGGTGTTGCTCGATATCGATGCGCGCTGGCTTCGACAACACTTCTCCCAGCGCCCTGCTCTCTCGGGGGACACGGGGACGGAGACAGAAGGACTCGCCTGCGGCTCCGCGCTGTTGGCGCTCTACACCCGGTGCGGAGACGAAGAGCACGAGACGAATCAATTCCAGGTCCAGGGACGGGCCCACTATCGGAACTATGGAGCCCTGGGAATCCCCAAGCTGCAGCACACCCTGAAGGTGGGGCTCGACGCGGAGTGGCTGGTCCACGACGCGGTGCAGAGAGTCCCCAGCGCGCAACGCCGGTCTCCCCGTGGCCTCCAGTCAGCGCCTTCGAGCATCGCGACCCGGACACATCGCGACGTGGTGGGGGGCTTCGTCCAGGACTCCTGGATGTACTCCTACCTTCTGACCCTCAACGTCGGGCTTCGTTACGACATGCAGCGGCTCGTGCCCTCACACGGGGAGACACATGCTGAAAGCCACATGCTCTCGCCTCAATTGGGCGTGGTCGTGGACCCATTCGAGCGTGGCGAGATGCGCCTCTTCGCTCACTACGGCAAGTATCGCGGGCGCGTGTTGCTCGGACTGCTGCTTCCTGATGCATCGGGTGAGCAGGTTCGCGGGGTGGAGGTGGATCCCCACCTTTCACCTGCCTCGACCAGCGAGGTCACACTCGGCACCGACGTGGCGGTGCTGGGCGAAACAGTCATGAGCGTGACCTATGTCCGCAGGGAGCTGGATACGGGACTGGGACTCGTGAGCAACCCGGGAGGCGATGCATGGCGGCTCGTCAATCCCGGGAAGGGGTTGGGCTCCGGCCTGCCCAAGCAGGAGCAGACTCATGACGCGGTAACGTTGGAGCTGGCACGAACGGCCGCTTACGACTGGATGGGGCAGGCCAGCTACACGTGGTCGCGCTTCAGCGGCAGTCGTGAGGACCCGCTGAACCACATGCTGCGAGGAACGTCCGCCGTGGCACGGCGCACCCATGTCCTCAAAGCCTTCGGGGGAAGACGACAGCGGTTGACTCCGGCGATGTTGGCGCACTTGGGGCTTGCCTATGTCGCCGCGTCGGGAGCACTCAAGACAGGACAGCGGGGATCCACGCCTTGGTTGCATGTCGTCGATGCGCGGTTCGGAGTGGACTATCAATTCGACCGCGGCAAGGCACTGTCCTTCGACCTCGATGCCTTCAACCTCTTCAACATCCAGACGGAGACGCGGATGACCCCGAGCAGCGAAGACCCCACCGTGGCCATGGAGCAGCAACCACCGAGACAGGTTCGCTTCGGGGCGCGGTACACGTTCTGAGTCCTGGCCTGAAGGCTGCACTGCGCCGAAGCCCATGCGATGGAAGCGCGGCTTGCGGTGGCTGGTGTGTCTGCTGGGACTCGCAGTTGTGGTGCCCTTGGCCGCACTGGAGGGCTTCTACAGCCACACGCTCGCGAGGGTCCCTGTCCTTCCCTCCAAGCCCGTGCCTCTTTTCCGACCCGCGGAGCAACTCCGGCTCCGATGGTGGATGAGCATGGAACGGCCCCAGGTGACTCACGTCCAACCCATCTGGCCCTGGACAGTGGCCCTCGGTGTATTGCAATTGATCCCTTTTACAACCGCCTGCTTCGCAGAAATCGAACCCGAGGGATTCGGGCTCGCACTCGATGCCGCGTATCGCTGGAGTTCCGACCTGGAGCAGCGCGGCGCCGACCGCATTCGGCCTGGGGAGCGCGTCGCGCTGGCGGTCTGGCTCACTCGCCACTGGAGCGCGGAGGACCTGGTGCTGCACGAACTCCGGCACCGCGCACTCCACGAGCAGCAACAGGGTGTCTTCGACGTTGCCAGGAGTATCTTCGGCAAGGAGTGGGCGGAGCTCGACCTCGCGAGCATCGCGCTGCTCAAGGCGGTCTACGACGCCCCCATGAGACAGGACCCCTGGTGCAATCCGGAGCTCAGCCTCGAGAGTCGCGATTGGTTCCTGCGAGCCTCTCACGCGAACGCGGCCATCACCGTGGATGAACTGGAGGAAGTCCTCAAGGCGCGGCCCCTCCTCGCACCACGCCCCGTGCAGTGGCCTCCTTGCGGAGAGCCTCGTGAGGGTGACACCTGGGATTCCTCCCCGCCTCATTGACGAGGACGCACCCGCCCACAACAGACACCACTTCTCCGTCGACGCCCGGCCGAACCCTCCACGCTCCCCTCCCTTCCTGCTCGCAGGGACGCCGCGCGGACGGACATCACTCCAGATGAATGCGAGCGTGCGAGCTTCCGCGAGGCTCGCTTGTCGCCAGGGCCCCAAGCCTCAACCTTGAGCACGAGGAAAGGACCCCACCATGCGACGAGCGCTCTTCTCCGCGGCCCTGACGTTCAGCTTCTTGATGACTCCCGTTGCCCTCGCGCAGACAGCGGGCGGTGGGTCGAGCGGTGGGTCGTCCGCTCCTGGAATGACCTCACCTCCACAGAACCAGCAAGGCCGAGGTGTCTCGGGAGATACCGGCACGCAGCCACCGGGCACATATGAGTCCGGCAGCTACTCTCCCGTCCCACAGGGCGCCACCGGAGCCGAGGACAACCTCGGTACGCCGAACACGGATTACTCGGGCACGGGTGGCTCCGGAAACACGAACAACACCCCGGCCTCGAACCAAGGCGCTGGAAATGACGTCCCCAGCGGCAGGGCACCCTCCACGCAGGAAGGCACCGAACCTTCCGACGCGGCGGGTGACGCGCATGGCGGCAGCGCGGAGGCCGCATCCTCGGGGAAGGACCTGAGCCCGAAGCAACTGACTCGTGAAGTCGCGATGCTTCGCTCCGATGTCCTGCGCCTCCAGCGACAGGTCAACGCCCTGCGCGGCCCGC
Source organism: Myxococcus sp. CA033 (assembly GCF_013336625.1). Classification (NCBI taxonomy): domain Bacteria; kingdom Pseudomonadati; phylum Myxococcota; class Myxococcia; order Myxococcales; family Myxococcaceae; genus Myxococcus; species Myxococcus sp. CA033. The sequence continues at coordinate 679,938 of NZ_JABUMU010000002.1, forward strand.
ACTCGGACAAACAGGACGAAGGCACCGGCGGCTCGGGACAGGCGGCCTCGGGACAGGCGACCTCGGACCAGAGCACGCCCCCCAAACAGAGCGCGTCCCCGGAGCCCGCGCGGGACACGGGGGCGAACCCCGAGAAGACCGTGGTCGCCAGCGTCGTCATGCGCGGACAGGTGGCCTCGACCTCGAAGGGACGCGTCGTGGTCCGAGACGCGGAGACCGGAGACCTCTACAACCTCCGCGTCGGCCAGAACACCCAGGTGGTCCGCAACGGACAACGCATCTCACTCGAGAGCCTGCCCCAAGGCACCGCCGTCCAGGCGGCCTTCAGCCTCATCGCCGACGGCAGCACCAACGCGACCCGCATCCAGGTCGCGCCGAGCCCGAGTCCAAATCCGAGTCCGCGCTCACGCTGAGCCGTCACCGCTCGCGAACGAAACGCTCGATGCGCTCCATCGCCAGCTCCATCTTGTGGCGCGCGGAGCTGTTCGCTGAATGCACCCGGACACGCGGAGGAACAAAGCCCCGCATGGCCACCGCTTCCTCGAGCCAGAGCAGCACGTCGTAGCCCGTGCCGTGCTCATCGTCTCCAAGGTCATGGTCGAGGCTGAGCTCGACCACCTGCCCACCTTCCAGCAACGCGATGGCCTCCTCCGGCCACCGCACCGCCACCCAGCCCTCCGGCGTGGGCCTCTCGTCGTCCAGATAGACCTTCATCGAAGGGCCTGCTCCACCGAAGACCTCAGCGCTCCTCGTCCTTGGACGACTTGCTCTCCGCGAGCTGCCGCATCTTCGCGGCGAAGGGGCTCTCCCCTTCCGCGCGATTGGGCCCGCCCGCCAGTCGCTGGCGTCGAGTCATCGCCAGTGGACCTTCCGCCGGACCCTCGAGCGCTTCCTTCTCGTAGCGGTCCTGCCCTCCGAGCGCGCGCCCCACGGGACGGGCGGAGGCAACGCGACGATTGGTATCCACGGGCATGACGGGACCTCCAGCAGTGGCGACGTGTCCCGTTCTACCCCACCCGCTCGCCGCTCGCAGCCCCCCACGTCTCCTCGGGCGACTCCAGCGCCGCGCCCACGTGCCGCAGCACCTTCGCCACCACCTCCACGTCGAGCGCCCGCGCGTCCCACGTACACGTCAGCGTCATCATCCGCCCGGGAACCAGCTCGCCCGCATCCACCACCGGCACGGACCGCACCGCACCCGGCGCGAGGATGAGCGGCACCCGCGTGTACGGCACCGTCGCCACGAAGCCGCGCTCCAGCCCCAGCGAGCCCAGGCTCGTCACCACCACCGAACCGAACGGGTCCCTGGGCATCCCCACCCAGCGCAGGTCCACGTTCAGCGTGAACCAGACGAAGGACAGGAGCCGCAGCGCCAGCCCCATGAACATCCCGGGGATGCGATACGAGCGACGCTTGCCCCGCTCGATGACCGCGTCCTTGCGCGAGCGCACCTGGGACACGACGGCCTCCATCGCCCGCGCGAACTCCTCCAACGACAGGGTATCCGCCCGAGGCACCGTGGCCGTCGTCAGGTCCGCCCGTCCCGACTCCTCGGGCTGCACGACGAGCACGCACACACCCACGTCCACACGCAGCGAGGGCGCGCCCCAGCGCAGGAGCACGTTGGCCTCGGGGTACAGGCGCAGCGCGTCCGCGGACGCCTTGGCCACCAGGTGCGTCACCGTGAGTCGCTGTCCGGTGCGAGCCCGCCACGCCTCCAGGAACGCAACGGCCTTCTCCATGCGCACTTCGAGGGACGCATAGGCGCTCGGGTCCTTGGGCGAACGCCACGCCCCCAGGGCGAGCTTGCGGAAGGCACCCGGCGGCGGTGCCGGCTTCAGGTCGAGTTCCACGGCGGGTGTCCGGCTTCGCACGGAGCCCGGTCGCCTGCAACCCTGCGCCGCGCACCCCACCCTGTTAGACAGGGGGCCGCTGCTGGAAGCCCCCTCTCACCGAGGCACCCGACATGACGCCCCTTGCCCTGGCCCTGTCCCTCGCCCTCCAGGCCGCGCCGGCCCCGCAGAAGGCCCCGCCGCCGAAACCCGCTGCCCCCGCCAAGACTGTGTCCACTCCCACGACGCCCGAAGACCTCACCGCCGCCACCCGCGCCTGGCATGAGCAGCGCATCCAGCGACTCCAGTCCGAGGAGGGTTGGTTGACGCTCGTCGGCCTCTTCTGGCTCAAGGAGGGCGAGCAGACCGCCGGCTCCGCGCCCGAGAGCGAACTGGACTTCCCGGCCGGTACGCCCGCGAAGCTCGGCACCTTCACTCGCAAGGGCAACACCGTCAGCTTCCAGCCCGCGTCGGGTGTGCAGTTCACGCGCAACAACGCGCCCTTCACCGGGGGCGAGCTGAAGACGGACGAGAAGGGCTCCCCGGATGTGGTGAAGCTCGGCAGCCTCAACTTCCAGGTCATCCTCCGAGGCGACAAGCTGGGCGTGCGTGTGAAGGACTCGCAGGCGCAGGCGCGCAAGCAGTTCCACGGCATCGAGACCTATCCGGCGAGCCCCACGTGGCGCGTCACCGCGCGCTTCGAGCCCTCGGCCACGCCGCGCACGCTCCAGGTTCCCAACGTGCTGGGCACCACGGAGGAGATGAAGGCGCCGGGCACGCTCGTCTTCACCATGGACGGCAAGGAGTACCGCCTGACGCCGGTGGAGGAAGAGGGCTCCAACCAGCTCTTCATCATCTTCGCGGACGAGACGAACCGCGATGCGACGTACGGCGCGGGCCGCTTCCTGTACTCGGACATGCCGAAGGACGGACAGGTGGTGCTCGACTTCAACCGCTCCTACAACCCGCCCTGCGCCTTCACGCGCTTCGCCACCTGCCCGCTGCCTCCGCGTGGCAATCGCCTGGCCCTCCGCGTGGAGGCCGGCGAGAAGCGCTACGGCGACCACTGAGGTCCAGGGAGCTGTTCATCTTGCTGTGCCCACCGGGCCGACTCCGCTCTCACGCGGGGCGGCCCGGTTTCATTTTCCCAGTGAATCCAAGAAGATGCTCGTGGCTCTCATCTCGAACATCCTTCGGGATTCGGTTCACGAATCGAATCAGAAATCTGTTCACGGGTTGAATCAGGGAGACAGGGCGGGCCCCACTTCATGGCCACGGTGGAACAGCTTCTAGCGGCCCTCGGCCGTCGGGATGAAGCCCGAGCGAGCGAGCTCGCGACGCAGCTCAAGGTTTCTCGCCCCTCGGTGACGCGCCTCCTCCTCGCGGCGGGGGACCGCGTGTGTCGCATGGGCGAAGGACCGGCGACCCGCTATGCGCGGACCCGCGAGCTGCCCCCGCTCGGCACACGGCTGAACGTCCACCGCATCGATGAAGCAGGCGCTGTCCACCGGTACGGCGTGCTCCGCTTGCTCACGGGTGGTCGACACTGGCTCGAATACACGGAACGCGCGCCCAAGCACTTCGAGGGGCTCCCGCCGTTCGCGACGGACATGAGTCCACAGGGCTACATCGGCCGGACATTCTCGCTCCGCCATCCCGAGCTCTTGCTCCCCCAACGCGTGGCGGACTGGACGGATGACCACTGTCTCGTCGCTCTGGCCCTGCGTGGAGAGGACTGCGTCGGAGACCTCATCCTCGGTGACGAATCGCTCGACCGATATCTCGCCACGCCTCTGCCCACGGCGACTCCCGACGACTACCTCGCGCTCGCACGGGCTTCCGAACAGGGACCGTCGGGCTCCTCCGTGGGCGGAGAGCATCCCAAGTTCGCCACGTACTCCCTGGGTCGCCACGTCATCGTGAAGTTCGCGGGCCCCGACGATGGAGCAGCGGCCTTTCGATGGAGGGACCTGCTCATCGCCGAAGCGCTCGCACTTGAGACCCTTCGCGACGCGGGCATCCCCGCGGCCAACGCGCGTTGGCTGGATGTGGAGGACCATCGCTTCCTCGAAGTGGAACGCTTCGACCGGCTCGGCGCACGCGGCAGGAAGGCCCTGCTGTCACTCGGAGCCATCACCGACGAGTACATCGGCCCGCGCGACACCTGGACGCAGGCCGCATCGAGAATGCACGAGGCGCAGCTCGTCTCCGAAGACGATGCACGGCGAATGCGCTGGCTCGACACCTTCGGCCAGCTCACCGGCAACACGGACCGCCACTTCGGCAACCTGTCCTTCTTCCCAGAAGGGCCGAAGCGGTTCCGACTCGCGCCGGTCTACGACATGCTGCCCATGGTGTTCGCGCCCGTGGGAACGAACCTCGTCGAGCGGACCTTCACGCCACGCCCGCCCACCGCGAGCACCGTGGACGTCTGGTCCGACGCCGCACGCCTCGCCCTGGCCTACTGGGAGAAGCTCACACGAGAGCCCGCACTCAGCGCGCCCTTCCGGGAGCACTGCGGCCACTGCGCGGCCACCCTCCAGACCTTCATGAACCAGCAGCCCGTCTGACCGAGGAACGCACTCCCGCAACAACAGGCCACGAGCCGACACACCCTGTCCGCTCGTGGCCCGTGACTGACTCAGTGCACGCTGGACGGCTGCTCCGAAATGGCCTCGCGCCCGCGCGGTGATTCCAGACGTGGGGCGATGCCCTGGGCCACCTGTCGCAGCAGCGCCTCACTGAAGGCCGGCAGGTCCCCCGGGTTGCGCGAGGTGATGAGGTTGCCATCCTCCACCACCTCGCGGTCCACCCAGCGCGCGCCCGCGTTGATGAGGTCCGTGCGGATGGAGGGCCACGACGTGAGCGTCATCCCATCCGCGATGTCCGCCTCCACCAGCATCCACGGCGCATGGCACACAGCCGCCAACGGCTTGTCCGCGCGGTAGAAGTCCCGCACGAAGCCCACCATGTCGATGTCCATGCGCAGGTGGTCCGGTGAGTAGCCCCCCGGAATCACCAGCGCATCGAAGTCCCGGGACGACACGTTCCGCACGGCCTTGTCCGGGGTGATGACCTCCTTGCCCTTCTTGCCCTTCACGGGCGTGTCGGCCTCCACGCCGATGACGACCGCCTCGTGCCCTGCTTGCTTCACGCGGTCATACGGAATGCGGAACTCGGAATCCTCGAAGTCGTCGGCCAGGATGAACGCGATGCGCGCCATAGGACGTCTCCTTGTTGCGAATGGACGGGTTGTCCCGTGCGCTCAAGGTGCCCACGCGCCCCGTGGCGACACAGGCGCGCCTCCGCGCTCGGCCCGCCCGCCTGCCCACCCTCCCGACGAGGGACGCCTCCCCGAGCGTCCTCACCCTCACGTCCGCCATCCGTCACGCTGGCGCCCCCACCCGACCGCGGACATTAATCGCCCCATGCGCGCCTCTCGCCTGCTCGCCTCCGCCCTCGTGGTGCTCGCCGTGTCGGCCTCCGCCTGTCGCAAGAGCCAGTCCCAGGGCACCGCCTCACCCGAGGACTGCGTGCGCGTCGCGGACGACTGGGGCCCGGATGGCGCCGTGCCCATCACCGTGGACGTCGTCGCCGAGGGCCTGGAGGTCCCCTGGGGCATCGCCTGGCTGCCGGGTGGAGACGCGCTCGTCACCGAGCGACCTGGTCGCGTGCGCCTGCTCAAGGCCGGCGTGCTCCAGCCCCAGCCCGTGGCCACCGTGCGCATCACCCGCGCCGCGGAGGGCGGCCTGCTCGGCATCGCCGCGCACCCGGACTTCGCGACGAACCGCCAGTTCTACGTGTACGTCACCACCGACGCGGGCGGGCAGGACGAGAACCGCGTGGAGCGGTGGACGCTCTCCGAGGACCACACCACCGCGACGTTCGACCGCGTCGTCTTCGGCGGCATCCCCTCCGCGACGTACCACGACGGAGGACGGCTGCGCTTCGGCCCCGACGGCATGCTCTACGCGGGCACCGGTGACGCCCGCGAGCCGGACCGCTCGCAGAACGTCAATGACCCGGCGGGCAAGCTCCTGCGCCTGACTCCCGAAGGACAAATCCCCCAGGACAACCCCTTCCCCGGCTCCCCCGCGTTCCTCACCGGCATCCGCAACCTCCAGGGCTGGGACTGGAAGGATGCCACCACGCTGTACGTCACGGACCACGGCCCGAGCGGAGAGACGATGCGCCGGGGGCACGACGAGGTGAGCCTCGCCCGTCCTGGGAGCAACCTGGGCTGGCCCGGCATCTACTCGTGCGAGCTTCACGCGGGGCAAATCACGCCCTCGCTCACCTTCGCGGACGCGATGCCTCCCGGGGGCGCCGCCCTCTACACCGGCACCGCCATCCCCGAATGGACGGGCTCGCTGCTGGTGGGCACGCTGGGCTCGCGGCACCTGCACCGCGTGCGGTTCGCCGCTGACAACCCCGCCCGAGTCACCCTCCACGAGGTCTACCTGCGCGACACGTACGGCCGGCTGCGCGAGGTGAGCATGGGTCCGGACGGCCACCTGTACGTCACCACGAGCAACTGCGATGGGCGTGGGGACTGCGGGGCGAAGAAGGACCTCATCCTCCGCCTGAGGCGTTGAAGCCCGCGGCCGGCCGGCCTCTCAAGATGGGGTCGTGACCTCGCTCTTCCGTTCTGGAAGACTGCGCGCCGTGCACTTGGAGATGCCTCTCGTCATTGGATTGATGGTGGCTGCCATCGTCCTGGCCATCGCCGCCAAGCGGGCGAACATGCCCTACAACGTGGCGCTCGTGGTGGGAGGCCTGCTCATCTCGGTGGGCAACCTGCTCCCCGGCGTGCCGCCACTCAACCCGGAGGTGGTGTTCCTCGTCTGCCTGCCGGCGCTGCTCTTCGAGGGAGGCATCACCGCGGACCTCAATGGCATCCGCGCCAATGCCCTGCCCATCCTCATCCTGTCCACCGTGGGCATGGTGCTGGCCATTGGCGCCACGGGCACCGCGCTGCACTACCTGGTGGACCTGGCCATCTGGCCCGCGCTGCTTTTGGGCGCGCTGCTGGCCGTGACGGACACCGTCTCCATCCTCTATGCGTTCCGTCGCGCCCCGGTGCCGCCGCGCTTGTCCGGCATCATCCAGGGCGAGAGCCTCTTCAACGATGGCACGGCGCTGGTGGCCTACGCGGCCATCGCCAGCGTGGTGGCGGGAGCAGCGGCGCCGTCGCTGCCGATGCTGGCCGCGCGCGTGTTGCTCGCCTCGGCGGGTGGCGCGGTGGTGGGGCTCGCGGTGGGCATGCTGGGCGCCTTCGTCATCCGCCGCACCGAGGACCCGCTGGCCGAAATCATGGTGACGACGGCCGTGGCCCTGGCCTCGTTCGTGGTCGCCGAGCAGATTCACCTGTCGGGTGCCATCTCCGCCGTCGTCGCGGGACTGGCCGTCGGTGTCGGGCTGCGCAAGGACGTGTCCCCACAGAGTCGGGTGGCCATCCACTCCTTCTGGGAGTACGCCACGTTCGGGGTGAACACCTTCCTGTTCCTGGCGGTGGGACTCACCACCAAGCCGGAGACGCTCAGCGGCTACCTGCCGGAGACGGCCATCGCGGTGGGCTGTGTGTTGGGCGGGCGCGCGGTGGCCATCTACGGGCCCTTCCTGCTCCTGCGGCTCATCCGTCCGGCGGAGGCGGTGCCGCCGCGCTGGCAGCACGTCTTCATCGTGGGCAACATCAAGGGCGCGCTCTCCATCGGACTCGCGCTGGGTCTTCCGGAGACGACGCCGGGCCGCGAGAAGCTGGTGGCCATCGCCTTCGGCGTGACGCTGGTGTCGCTGGTGGGTCAGGGATTGGTGCTCACCCACGCGTTGAAGTGGCTGGGCCTGTTCCAGCAGGACGAGGTGGCGCTGGCCATGTCCGAGCAGCGCGGCAAGCTCATCGCCAGTCGCGCGGCGCATCAGGAACTGGCGTCGCTGCATGAGCAGGGACTGGTGCCCCGCGCCGCGTATGACCACCTGCGCAGCGAGTACCAGGTGAGCATCGCCCGTGCGGAGCGCGAGCTGCGGCGGCTCAATGACCATCACCTCGCGCAGGGGGCGAGGGACCTCATCGCCATGCGGCGTCGGCTCATCGACGCGGAGCGCACGGCGCTGCAGGTCGCGCGCAGGAGCGGCCTCATCCCCGAGACGACGGCGGAGCACATGCTGGCGCAGTTGGATGAGCGGACACTGAATCTGGAGAAGGTGTTGCACGGAGCGCACGGCGACGAGCCGGCAACGGAGCCCGGGAGGAAGGCGTCGTGAAAATCGTCATCGCGGGTGGGGGACGGGTGGGCAGTGTGCTGGCGTCCCGGCTGGTGGCCGAGCAGCACACCGTGACGGTCATCGAGCGGGACGCGAGCATCTGCACGCGCCTCTTCGAGGAAGTGGGCGTGGTGGCGGTGTGCGGGGACGCGACGAGTCCGCAGGTGCTTGAGGCGGCGGGAGTGGCGTCCGCGGACGTGGCGGCGGGGGTGCTGGCGAGAGATTCGGAGAACCTGGCGTTCGCCATGCTGGTGCGCAGCATGTCTCCCGCGCGCATCATGGTGCGCATGCTGGACACGAGCTATCGCGAGGCGTACCGGCTGGCGGGAGTGAAGGAGCTGGTGGCGGAGGCGGAGGTGGTGGTGGCGAAGATGACCACGGCCATCGACTTCCCGCAGGTGGCGGGCTCGCTGCCGCTGGGCGACGGTGACACGGTGCTGTTCGAGCTGGCGCTGCCGTTGCGCGCGCGCGTGGCGGGACAGACGGTGGCGCAGGTGCGAGCCATGGAGGGCTTCCCGCGCGAGTGCATCTTCATCGGCATGGTGGACCCGCAGGGTCGCGCGGCGCTGCCGGATGGGAGCACGGTGCTGAAGGCGGGGCACACCATCATCCTCGTGGCTCGACGCGCGCAGCTCGCGGAGGCGGTGTCGTTCCTCACGGCGGAGCCAGTGGGGACGACGGGCGCGGCGGCGCTGGCGGCGACGCTGCGCAAGGTGGACTTCCTGGCGCCGTTGAATCCGGAGGAACTGGAGACGGTGGCGCGCGGCGCGGAGCACCTCCAGTGGCCGGCGGGCACGGAGCTGTTCCGACAGGGCGACGCGGGAGAGAGCTTCTACGTGGTGCTCGCGGGCGAGGTGCAGCTCAGGGACACGGGAGGACAGGCCGTGGCCACGGTGAAGCCAGGAGGCTTCTTCGGGGAGCTGGCCCTGCTGACGGGAGAGCCGCGCACGGCCACGGCGGTGACAGCCACGGCTTGCGAGCTGGCGGCGGTGGGCCGCGAGGACTTCCGCAGCGTCGTCATGGCCAACCCGGGCGTGGCGCTGGAGATGAGCCGCATCCTGGGAGAGCGGCTGTCGCGCGTGCAGGGCGGCAAGACGCCCACCAAGCGCTGGGGCCTCTTCGGCCGGTAGCACCCGCGAGGGTGGAGCGCACGAAGCGCCAGGGCGTCTCCACCCCGGCGTCGCGCCTTCGATGCGACGAGGCCCGAGGGTTTGCTGGGCACACGGTGCCGTGCCCAACAACACCGCGCGAGGCCCTCAGCCCTCGTTCAGCTTCTTCAACAACCGCTCGGCCTGCTCCCGGACGACGCCTTCGCCCAGCGCCTGCGCACGCTGCGCATGGTGGATGCACGCGGCGCGGTCCGTCAGGAAGGTGGCCACCGCCATGTTGAGGTGCGTCGTTGCATCCTCGGGATGCGCGGCCAGTGCCCGCTCCAGGAGCGGCTTCGCGCGAGCGTGTTCGTCGTCCTGCATCAAGAGCAGCGCCAGGTCATTGACGGGCCCCAGCTCGGTGGGCACCAGCGCCACCGCCTCCTCCAGTCGCCGACGCGACTCCGCGCGCTCACCCAACGCGCCATGCATCTGCGCCAGCGCCTGCAACGTCTGCCAGCTCCTGGGCGCCAGCCGCAGCGCCTCCTCGAAGAGGTCCTTCGCCTCCGCGAAGCTGCCCGCGCTCATCACCGCCAGCCCGTGCATGTACACGTAGTTGATGTGCGTCGGCTCCAATTGGCGCAGCTCCAGCACGGTGCGCTTGGCGCCCTCGGGACTGCCCCCTGACAGGTACAGCTTGAAGAGGTCCTCCAGCACCGCGCGCCGCAGGCCTCCCTGCGCCTTGTCCAACGCCTGCGTGCCCGCCTGGATGCCCAACCCCAGCGCGCCCTGTGCCGAATGCGCGCGCATCAACATCAGCAGCGGCATCGCTTCCTGCGGCGCGCCCTCCGCCGCCTTCTGGAAGTGCGTCACCGCCGCGCTCGGCGTGCCCTGCTGCAGATGGATGCGCCCCAGCTCGAAATGCGTGTGCGCGCTGTCGGGCGCCACCTGGAGGGCGGACTCATACGCGGCCCGCGCGCCATTCAAGTCGCCCCGGTCCAGCAACAGGCCGCCCAGGTTGAAGCGCTCGAAGTAGCCCGACGTGGGGGCCGCGGCCAGCACCTTGAGGGCCTCCAGCGCCTCCGCGTTGCCCGCCTGGGCCCTCAACATGGCGAGGTGCCCCTGCCCCTCCGCATGGTCCGGCTTCGCCTTCAGGAGCCGCAACGCCGCGGCCTCCGCGTCGCCCGCCGCGCCCGTGCTCAGGTACGTCCGGACGAGTCCCAGCAGACAGTCCACGTCGTTCGGGTCGATGGCGAGCCCCTTCTGGAAGCTCTTCACCGCGTCCTGGGGCTGACCCACCTGGAGAAACCGTCCGCCTTCCCGAGCATGCGTCGATGACATGCCCCGGGTTTATCACGGGGTGGCGAGCCCCGGCAGCCCGAGGAAGGGCCACCCCCGAGCCTCCGCTCACAGAGCGATTCCACGACACTCAGCGACGCAGCGCCGCCGCCGCGATGCCCGGCATCTTGAGCCAGGACGGGGACCGCTCGAACTGGACCAGCCTCCGCCCCAGGTCACGCACGCTCCGGTGTCCGGGGACCCACGGCGGGGCGAGAAGGCTCGTCAGCGGCCCGCGGAGGACGGACTTCTCCACCTGCTCCAACATGAGGCTGTTGTGAACCCAGCCCTGGCCACTCTGGATGTCCTGGGGCGTCGAGGACGGATGCCCACCCCAGGGCAGCGAGATGAGCGCATAACCCGCCGCGGGCCAGGTGTTCACCGCCACCGTGCCATACCGCAGCTCGCGAATGGCCTTCTCCAGCGCGGCCGCCACGGCCGGGTCCTTCAGCGAGCGCGGGTGGATGATGAGGGTGGCGTTCAGCGTTCCCCACACCTTGTCGTTGAGGAACGACACCGCGCTGTCGAGGAAGGCCACCGGGTCATCCGCGCCGGGCAAACCCGTCTCCGAGAGCACCGTGCACCACGGCTCGTGACGGAAGACGCGGTCCTCGGCCTGCCGCGAGTCCACGTCCGGAATCAACGCGAAGGGCAGCTCGCCCACGCCCGCGTGGCCCACCTGCCGCAGTTGGGAACGCCCCTCGGTGAACTGGCGCCAGCGCTGGTCCGCGCCCGGGTAGTACGCGCGTCGCACGGCGGCCTTGCCCAGGCTGACCTCCACCGCATCCACCACGTGCTCGCGCGGCTTCCAGGCCTTGGGCTGCACCAGCAGCTTCGCCGCGTTGCAATTGAAGGACGCGTTGTTGGCCACCATGCCGGCGATGCTGTCCGCCTGGAAGCGCAGCTCCCCTTCCGAGTACGGCCCCGGCACCACCACCACCGGCGAGATGTTGCCCAGCTCGCTCGTGAAGGGCTTGCGCAGCAACGGCTCGTTGCGCGCGCGACGGGCCTCCGCCTCCGGACCGGGCGGCCCCCACACCAGCGCGTCATGCGTCTTGTCGCTGCCGGTGATGTGGACTTCATCCACCGCCGCGTGCCCCACCAGCACCGCGCCCTCCTCCGCGCCGCCGTACACCACGGCGAAGACATCCCGCCGCGTCAGCGAGGCGAAGGCCTGCTCCAGCATGGGCCCCAGGTAGGCGTTCACCGGGTTCATCTTGAGGACGCACGCGGCGCCCTCGACGAAGAGCTTGTAGAGACAGTCGGCGGGCGGAATCGAGTTGACGTTGCCCGCTCCGAGCACCGCGCACAGGCGTCCGTCGTGTGGCTTGCGGTAGAACGAAGCCTGGTGCTCGCGGAGGTTGCTCGCCGTGACGCCGGGGAGGAAGTGGACCTCCCCCTCGGCGTGGGGCAGCAGCATCCCCTCGAGCGCGTTCATCGGGTAGATGCGCGCCGCGAGCCTTCCGTCCTCCAGCGTGCGCAGGCGAGAGGCCGGGATGCGCGGGACACCGTGACGTTGGATGTCTCGTAGGGAGGCGGCCAGCAGGCGCAGATTGCGCACCACCACCATGGGCCCGGCCAGCCACTCCTCGCCAGCCAGGGGGCTGTTCGGGTCGATTCCCTTCGCCTCACACGCCGCGCGCACGCTCGGCTCGGCGATGGCCATGTAGCCACGGCTGAGGTCCTCCAGCAGCGAGAGGCGTTCGGGAATCCCGAGCTTCACCCACGCTCGCGAGCCTGCCTTCACCCGCTGGATGATGGTCTCCAGCGTACCGGTGGGAGTACTGCGGGGCGTGGCGGCGAGGCTCATGGGGACCTCCGGCAGCGGGCGGGCTCCTCAAGGTAGAGGAGCGCCAGCCCGCGCGTCACAAGTCCCCACGCGGACCGTCATCAGGTGGGCAACGGCTTGCCCAGGCCCTTGCGCAGCGCCTCGTCGATGACGGACTGGATCTTCTTTTCCGCGTCGCGAACCTGGTTCTCATGTTGCTTGGCGAGCTTCTCCTGCTCGCGGCCCAGCTCCTCCTGTTGCTTGCCGAGCTTCTCCTGCTCGCGACCCAGCTCCTCCTGTTGCTTCGACAACTCCTCCTGCTTCGCGTCGAGGGCGTCGATCTCCTTGTCGAGTTCGGCCTCCTGCTTGTCCAGCTCCGCCTCGCGACGCTCGCGCTCGGCCTCGGAGAGCGAGTCCAGACGAGCGGATTGCAGATGCAGCCCCGCCCGCTTGTGAGCCAGTTCGGCGTGCTGCAGGCCCAACTGTCCCTGCTGCACTCCCAGCGCGCCCTGCTTCATTCCCAGCTTGCCCTGCTCCTCGCCCAGCGCGCCCATGCGCGTACCAACTCCACCTTGGACCAGGCCGAACTTCCGGATGGGCTCCAGCGCGGCCTTCATCGCCGCCAGGGTGGCCGTGTCGCGGATGATGAACGCCTCGCCCTTGCGGCGGACGTAGAGCAGCTCGCCGCCGTTCTTGTCCTTGAACATCTTCGCGAGCTTCAGGTCCACCGTGCTGCCGCGCATCGTCGCCTTGTCACCGGAGAGCAGCACGTAGCTGGAGTCGTCCTCATCGTCGTAGTCGGGAGGAGAAGGCGGCGAGGGCGGAGTCGGAGGCGCCACGGGGGCGGCGGGCACACCGGCCATCGCCAGACGCGGCGTCAGAGGGGCAGCGCGCGGCGCCGCAAGGGCCAGCATCGGCCTCGGCGCGACAGGGGACGGCCCGGAGGGAGACGCCACCGCCATCGGCGCGATGGGGCTCAGCCCCACTGGAGACGCCACCCCCACGGGAGTGACGAGGGTCGGACTCACTGGAGATGCCACCGCCATCGGCGCGATGGGGCGCAGCCCCACCGGAGACGCCACCCCCACCGGAGCGACGAGGGTCGGACTCACTGGAGACGCCACCGCCATCGGAGCAACGGGGCTCAGCCCAGCAGGAGACGCTACCGCCACCGGTGCAACAGGGCTCGGTCCAGTCGGAGACAGGGCCGCCACCGGCGCGACAGGGCGCGGCCCCACCGGAGACGCCGCTATCGGCGCAACAGGACTCGCAACGGCGATCGGCGTCGGCGCGGCCATCGTCCCGGTGCGCACCGTGCCCTGCTTCCTGGAAGGCACCGCTGCTGGCTGGGCGCTGTCGGTCGACGTCGGCCCACCGGGACGCGTCTCCGCCACGGCCGTCAGCGCGGGAGGCGCGCTCCCCTGCTTCGACTCTGTCTCCGCCACCGACTTCGCTTCCTGTCGGGCGACGACCTGGAAGGGAATCAGGGCCACGAGCCCCAGCGCGGAGAGCGTCACTTTCAACCAACGACGGGAACGGGAGGAACCGATGTCGACGTGCTCCAGCATGCTCAACCTCCTGTGCAACGCGTGAACGTGGGCGGACGCACCGAGCGCGGCGGCGGTCCCATGAGGACGGGTGACTCCGAAGGCGAGCAACAGCTCGCCGTAATCCGCGGGCTCCGCGCCTGTGAGCCGCAGCGCTTCCGCGTCACACGCCTCCTCACGGGCCAGCGCGTATTCACGGGCCGCCCGACGCGCGAGCGGATGAAAGAAGAGCAGCGCCTCCGCGAGTGCCGGCACCCAGCCGAGCCACAAGTCACCGCGCTTCAGGTGCGCCACCTCGTGTGCCAGCGCCATGCGCAGCCCTTCCACCGGAAGCCGCCGCACCGCCTTCGTCGGCAGCACCACCACCGGAGACCACAACCCCGTGGCCAGCGGGCTCGCCACCTCGTCCGACACGAGCAACCTGGGAGCACGTCGCAGTCCCGCGCTCTCGGACAGCTCGAGGACCTCGGACTCCAATACCGGGTGCTCCAGGGGGCGGGCGTTCCGGCGCAACCGCCGCATCAACGCCCAGCTCCGCACCTGCGCTCGCACCTGCCACAGCACGCCCACCACCCACGCAGCCAGGAGCGCCAGCACGACGAACTGCTTCCAGCCTGCTCCCGAGGCACGTGCCCCAGGCGTCGACGGCTTCAGCAGTCCGCCCGCGACGACCTGCCCGCCCTCCGTGAGACGCGGAGACTCGGCCCCCAGCACCTTCGCGGCGTGACCGCCCTCCGTCAGGCGCGGAGACTCGGCCCCCAGCACCTTCGAGACCTGCCCGCCCTCCATGAGATTCGGAGTTCCTGCCTCCGACCTCCTCGCGCCCTGCCCGCCTTCCGCGAGACGCGGCGACTCGGCTCCGAGCATCCTCGCGACCTGCCCGCCCTCCGTGAGATTCGGAGATCCTGCCTCCGACATCCTCGCGCCCTGCCCGCCTTCCGCGAGACGCGGAGACTCGGCCCCCGGCGCCTTCGTGCTCTGTCCCGCCGGCACCAGGTGGACGGCGCCTCCCACCATCCCGAGGTTGCCCACGTGCGCGTCACGCTCGCCCACCAGACCGTGCGCCGCGCCGATGGACGGAGCCCATCCCTCCGAACCTCGTGACACGGGCGACGCCCCCACCGCTCCGCCCTCGACGAGCGGCGCGCCATCGGACTCCGACGACTCCGCCTGCCCGGAGAGGAACGCGAGCGACGCGGGCAACACCGGCAGCGCCAGCGGACGCGGCCCACCCAGCGACACCACGAACTTGAGCGCCACCAACCACCACATGCCCGCGCGCAGCGAGGCCGGCATCCGCGTCCACAGTCGCGTCACCGCCCACACCAGCGCGGCACACAGCGCGCCCTGCCACGACGCTCGCCACAACCCTTCCGGCCACGACGCCAACCACGTGGCCCCATCCATCAGCCATTCGGTCCGCATGGAGCTATTCCTTCCGCTTCTTCGAGCGAAGCCGCGCCACCACATCCTGGAGCTGCGCGAGGTCCTTGTCGGAGACGTCATCCGCGTCAGAGAGATACGCGGCGAACGGCGACAGCGAGCCGGACAGCGTGCGCTGGACGAAGTCACCCACCACGTCCCGCAGCAGCTCCCCCTCCCGCACCGGCGAGGCGTACTGGAACACGCCCTCCACCTTGCGCCGCGTGAGGTAACCCTTCAGCCGCAGCCGCTCCATCACCGTCAGGATGGTGGAGCGCGCCAACCCCTGCGGCTCACCGAAGCGCTCCACCACCTCGCCCACCGTCGCGGGCCCGTGCTCGGCCACGTACCGCAGCACCGACAGCTCCTGCTCTCCCACCGGCTTCTTCATGACCGTCCTCTGACGACAACTGTAGTCACAAGAGAAGTACGCGTGACTACAGCCGTAGTCAAGCGGGTACCAAGGGAAGAAGCGACCCTTTCCCGCCACTGGGACGAGTCCCATGTTTGGGAATGAGCGGGCGACATGCCGCACGGAGGTGGCGCCAGTGTCGAAGGGCGACATGCGGGAGGGGCAGGCAAGGCCGGACGCCTCCGCTCCGGCGAGTCCGTCCCGTGCGCCAGAGCGACTCCTCCAGGTGGGCACAAGCCTCCACGCCGCGCTCATCGTGGACGCGAAAGGACGCATCGTCTGGATGGACACAGTGCTGGCCCTGGCGGCCGGCTGGGAGCAGGGCGACGTCGAGGGACGGAGGTCAGAGGAGGTGCTCGCCCGGCTGCCCTGGCTCGCGCGCGCGGTGGAGTCGGCACTGTCGAGTGGACAGGGGCTGGGCGAAGGCAGCGGACGAGGGCAGCGGCTGCGAGCCCTGGTGCTGGCCGTCCATGGGGACGACGGCTCGGTGCTGGGAGCCTGCGCGCGACTCCAGCCTCGGGAGTCTCCAGAGGTGGCGAGGGACGCGCTGACCGCGGAGCTCTCACACGTCCGCAAGCGCTACGAGGACTTCATCGACAGCATCGACGGCATCGTCTGGGAGGCCGATGCCGGGTTTCGCTTCACCTTCGTCAGCAAACAGGCCGAGCGGCTCCTGGCCATCCCCGCGGAGGAGTGGATGCGCGACCCGGATTTCTGGGCGCGACACGTCCACCTGGATGACTGGGCCGGAGTCGTGTCCTCCTGTCTGACCGCCTGGCGACAGGGGCGGCCCCAGGAGTTCGAGTACCGCATGCTGGCCGCCGACGGGCACATCGTCTGGATGCGCGCCCACGTCACGGCCGTCTCGGAAAATGGCCAGCAGATGCTGCTGCGCGGGCTGATGGTGGACGTCACCGAGCAGCGCCAGTCCCGCGAACGCCTGGAGCACGCCCACTCGGTGCTGCGCGCGACGTTCGACTCCATCGCGGACGGCGTCATCGTGGTGGACGCGGAGCGACGAATCATCGCCTACAACAAACGCTTCCAACTCATGTGGGGCCTCAGCGACGAGGTGATGGAGTCACGCGTCGCGCAGCGGGCGCTCGCGGCGGCGGCGCCGTTGACGAAGGACCCTGCGCGCTTCGTCTCGCGCATCCAGGACCAGTACCTCCCCTCGGACGCCATCAACGTGGACCCCATCGAGCTGCGCGACGGACGCATCTTCGAGGGCACGTCCCTGCCGCAGCGGATGGGCGACGCCATCATCGGCCGCGTGTGGAGCTACCGGGACGTGACGGAGGAGCGCCGCGCGAAGGTGGAGCGGGAGCGGCTGCTCGTCGCGGAGCAGAATGCCCGGGAGCAGGCCGAGGAGTCCTTCGCGCTGCTCGACACGTTCCTCAACCACGCGCCCGTGGGGCTCGCCTTCATCAACCGGGAGCTGCGCTACCTGCGCATCAACGAAGCGCTCGCGTCACTGCATGGACGCACGCGCAACGAGGAGCTGGGCAGGACGGTGTGGGAGATGAACCCCAACATGGCCCCCGCTTTCGCGCCGCTGATGCTCCAGGTCATGGAGACGGGCGTCCCCCTGAGCGACATGGAGATGTCCGGCCACGTGCCCGCGACTCCCCACGAACTGCGGCACTGGCGCGTCAGCTACTACCCGGTGCGGACCCCCAGCGGCGGCATCGTCGGCCTGGGCGCCGTCGTCATGGAGGTGACGGCGGAGCACCGCGCCCAGCAGGAGCGGGAGCGGCTGCTGAAGGAAGCACAGGAGGCCATCAGCGTCCGGGACGACTTCCTGTCCATCGCCGCCCACGAGCTGAAGACGCCGCTGACGCCGCTCAAGCTGCACCTCCAGATGATGAAGCAGCAGGCCTCCGCCGGCCATGCCCCCAAGCAGCACCACGTGGACAAGGCGCTCGCCCAGGTAACGCGGCTGTCCGTGCTCATCCATGACCTGCTGGATGCCACACGCATCGAGGCCGGCAGGCTGGAGTTGCGCCGGGGGCCCGTGGAGTTGCAGGCACTCGCCAACGAGGTGCTCGCGGAGGTCCGCCCGCTCGGCCCGCAGCACACGCTGGAATATGAAGCGCCCTCGGAGCCGCTCGTGGTGAAGGGAGACCGGGGACGGCTCGCGCAGGTGCTGACCAATCTGTTGGAGAACGCCTTCAAGTACAGCCCGAGCGGGGGCGTGGTGCGGCTGACGCTGGAGCGCGACGGAGCCGAGGCCCGGATGGCGGTAAAGGACTCGGGCATCGGCATCCCCGAGGACCAGCGCGGGCACCTCTTCCAGCGCTTCTTCCGCGCGCGCAACGCGCCCATCTCCGGCTTTGGCGGGCTGGGGCTGGGGCTCTACATCTGCCGCGACATCGTCGAGCGCCACGGCGGCCACCTGGAGGTGGACACGGAGGTGGGCAAGGGCTCCACCTTCCGCGTCACCCTGCCCTTGGAGCCCGGGGACACCTGAGGCTCAGCGCTGGAAGTCCACGCCCACGCCCATGCCCGCCGTCACGCCGCGCACCAGCTGCCCATCCGCCTGCGGGAAGTGCACCGTGCCGCCGGAGCCCCAGGCGTACAGGTGGTTCACCAACCGCTGGCGGACCTCCACGCCCAGCGAGTAGCGCGGCCTGTCTCCCAGCGCCGTCAGCACCGCGCGCGCCAGGGCCCGGGTGCGGCCTCCAGGCAGCTCGAAGCCCGCGGACACATCCAGGTCCGTGCGACCGAAGCCGTGGTACTGCGCGGCCAGGCTGCCCAACAGCAGCGTCGTATCCGCGCTGCCCTTGGCGATGGACGCCTCCAGGTAGCCGGCGAAGCCGTCGGGGAGTTCCTCGTCGGCGATGGGCTGCTCCGTCAGGCCCGTGCCGGAGAAGCGCCCCAGCTCGTAGTCCGGACCGAACATGCCGAAGCGGAAGCGCCCGCCCTGCTTGCGGCCCTGCAGCGTGAAGCTCAGCTGCGTGCCGCTCTCCATCTGCCCCTCCATCGCCACGCCCAGCAGGCCACCGACGGCCGGCGAGTGCGCCTCCGCGAAGCGCGCGCCACCGGCGAGCAGCGCCCACGCGCGCAGGCGCTCACCCTTGTAGAGCGCCACGTCGCCGCCCACCGAGGCCAACGTCATGTTCGGCGTCTCGCCGCCCGCCTTCGCCGCGTCGTGCGCGGCGGACAGGCGCAGCAGGTAGCGGTCGAACTTGTTCGCGTCGTCACTCGCGGCGCGGCCCAGGTCCAACATCACCTCGCCCGCGAAGATGCGCGCGCCCAGCACGTCGCTGGCCAGAATCTCCGCGCGCACCGGCCCCTTCAACATCGTCAGCGAGCCACCCGCGGGGTGATAGTCCGGCGACAGCACGTTGCTGTAGCGGCCCATCAGGTATCCACGGCCCAGCGACTCGTCGGCGAAGGGCTCCACGCGCAGGTAGAACGGCGACTGTCCCTCCTGGCCGATGCGCAGCATGCGCACCACCTGGCCGATATCGCTCAGCTCGTCCCAGTCCTCGCGGCGCAGGCGCCCGCCGTAGTCGCCGTCCGCCTGCTTCGGCTCCTCGTCCACCATGCGCAGCCGCAGGTTCGCGCCCAGTCGCAGCACGAAGCTGTCCCCCTTCGTCAGCCCCAACGACGGGTACACCCGGATGAACAGGTCCTGCCCGCCGTCCGGCGTCCCGGAGGGAAGGCTCAGGCCACCGGCCTCGAGCTGACCGCTGAAGCCAAAGCCCTCGCCGCCCACGCGACTGCCGGGCGGCGCGGGCTCATCCAGGCGCGCCGCCGACACGGGCGTGTCCTGGCTGGAGGGCGCGGGCTCCTCCTCGTAGATGGTGGAGCTCTGGTTGGAGACGAGGGCGAAGAGAGCGAGAAGGGGGGCACCAGTCATCGTCCCCTGAGTCTACCCGGCCCCGTGCTCCAGCGAAGCAGCCAGCCCTCACGGTGTGGGTGACACTGCCGAGCCTCGGCACACCCGCCGCGCGGGGGTGACACCCATGTCACGCTCCGCCGCTGCCCGAGCGGGCCCGCGCGCCGACGGCCTCAGCCTCCGCAACGGCCGCTCTCGTCATCCGGGCCCGCGGGGAGAATCGCGCGGTGGGGACGCTCCTCCGCCGCGCCCACCAGCCAGCGCGACAAGAGCCGGACGCCGGAAGCGAACAGCCCGTCCTCCGCGCCACGCAGCGCCTCGAAGAGGGACTCGTCCAGCACGGAGTCCTCCGGGTCGATGACCAGCTCCTCCGGCTCCAGCGACTTGAGCAGCGGGCTCTGGTCGAACACCGTCTCCAGGGGGTGCGGGCGGAGCCGGTGCAGGCCCGCGCTCGCCACCGCGTCCAGCCATTCCACCCACGTCGGGTCCGCGCGAGCCAGTGGCATCAGCTCCTCCGCGCCCGACAGCCCCGCGTGCTCCGCCAGGAGCGACACGCGGACGCGGCGGATGGCACGAGCGACGACGTCGCCCGCCTCTTCCGACTCCCAGCTCAGGTTCAGCTCCGAGTCCAACCCGAGGCTGCGATTGGTGGTGTTGGCCGAGCCCAGCGTGAGGAAGCGGTCATCCACCACCATCACCTTCGAGTGGATGTATGTGAAGACATCGGCGCCCGTCTCCGGATTGCGCCCCGCCGAGCAGTACACCCGGAAGGTGTGTCCCGTCTCCAGCGCCATCCGCTCCAGCGTGCGCAACAGCCGCACCTGGGCCACGCCCATGGCCAACTGCTCGCGCAGGGCCTCCGGCTGCCGGGGCAACACCAGCACCACCTGAATCGGTGGACGTCCGGACGCGCGGAAGCGCTTCACCAGGGCCTGGAAGATGGCCCGCGACGAAAAGTACTGGTTCTCGATGTAGATGAACCGGTCGGCCGCCTCGATGGCGTCCAGGAACAGCGCGCGCACCTCCTGCACGGCCTCCTGCGGCGGCACGAGCGTCTTTCCGAAGGTGCGGCTGATGGCCACCGGCCCGGGCGGCGCCGGCACACTGGACGAGAACGTCACGTCATCCCTCGCCACGCGCGGCAGGTGCAGCTCTCCTCCGCCCGAGTGCGCCCAGCGCGCCTCGAACAGCTCCGTCAGGCGCTCCACCACCGGCCCGGTGAGCACCGACTGCACGTCATGGTAGGGCCCGTGCGGGTCCCTGCCGCTGTCACACCGCAGCGCCGAACCCACCCGGTGGTCGCGGTCATCCCAACGGCAATCACAGACATCCATCCCGCCCGTGAAGGCCTGCACCCCGTCCACCACGACCAGCTTCTGGTGATGGGCGCCGTACAAGGGACTGGAGGCGTCGAAGCGGAAGCGCACGCGCTCGTTCGTCGTCCAGTTGAACAACAGGTGCTGCATCCACTCGCGCTCCATGGCGAGCAGCAGGCTGAAATCCCACGCCAGGATGTAGACGTGCAGCTCCGGGTTGGCCCGGCACAGCGCGTCCAGCATGGGCAGCAGGCGCACCTCGCCGCCCCGCGCTTCCTCCAGGTCCTCGCCCCGAAGCAATGACACGTCACTGTCGAACTGCCAGCCCGTCATCGCGATGTAGCGACGGGCCTTCTTCGCGGCCCGGTACAGCTCTCGGTAGTAGGCGCGCCCGTCCACCAGCACGCCGCCGTCGCTCGCCTCTTCCACCGTCCAGCAGTTGCGCCCGGGAATGATGATGCGCTTCACGCTGTCCGCTCCCCTCGCCGCCGCCCTCCCCCAGCGCCACGCCCCGTGGCGCCCCGCGCGCGCAACCTCAGCCCACGAAGACGATGTGCTTGCCGGTGGCCAGCGTCATGTCCGTGGAGGACATCACCTGCTTCACCTTCTTCACCTCGCCCCCCACGGTGTCGAACGCCGCCGCGATGAGGTCTCCCAGCGTCACCTGCACCTGCCGTGCGTGCTTCCCCGCACCCGACACCGCCCGAGCCGTCGTCGCCTTCACCTGCCGAGCCTTACGACGGATGACCTGCCCACGCTGCTGAGTCTTCGCCATGGTTCTTCTCCAAGGATGAGGGATGCACCGCGCCACCACACCGACCCGCCACCACCGCCGCCGCCGCCGCCGCCCGCCTGCCCCCAGCCCAAGAGCAACCCACGTGCCGAACGACAACCCCGCGTCTTCACTGGAATCGGGCACCCCAATCCGCCCCTCACCCAGGGGAAGGACTGCCATTTTTTCAGTCCGGCGTGCGAACTCCGCACGACCTGACAGCCCCGCCGCGCCAGCACACCCGCGCCCCACTCCTCCCACGTGAGTGTTTGGAATCAGACACGAGACATCGAGACATGGGTCAGCCTTACCCCCAATGTAAAACGTATTCACGCCAGCGGAAAAGTTTAAACATATCAGTCAATTTGAAAAGACCTGAGAAAACGGTTTCAATGCGTGGCATCGCTTCTTCCGAGGACATCCACGTATGGAATTGAAGACTCCTCCCGCACAGCCCACCTTCGCGACCTACCAGGGCGTCGAAATCGTCGGACAATCCATCCTCGCCATCGTCAACGGAATGGAGCTGGCGCAGGCCCGGGCGCTGCGAATCCTCGCGGAGAATGGCATCACTCCACTGGAAGCGAAGACGTGGTACCCGATGCCCGCGTTGCTGAAATCTTTCAGCCTGGTTTTCGAGAAGATTGGCCCCAGCACGGTGCGAACGATTGGCCGGAAGATTCCAGACAGCGCGCACTTCCCGCCAGACATCGACAACCTGGAAAAAGGCCTGCGAGCGGTGGACCTGGCGTACAAGATGAACCACCGGGGCAAGGGCAACATCGGGGGTTACCACTACGAGCCGGTGGACAAGCGCAACGCGAAGATGCGCTGTGACAATCCCTATCCGTGCGACTTGGACTACGGCCTGCTGGAGGCAATCACGGACAGGTTTCGCCCCAAGGATTCGCTTTGGGTGCGTATTGAACATGACCCCAGGAGTTGCCGTCGCAGGGGAGATGGGGCCTGCACGTACAACATCAGTTGGTAGCGCACATCGCAGGCCTCCAGGCCCGCGTGGCTCCCCGCGCGGACCTGGGCACGTCGTCAAAGACACTCCGCCAGGGCCGAACGGAGACATGCATCCGGGAGGGACATCCATGAAGGCCGTGCTCCAACACATCGCGGTGTGCGAGGAGCGGTTCGCCTCACACCCCTTCTTCGCGGACCTGAAGCAGGACCGACCGATAGAACAGGTGATGGCATTCGCGCCTCGCCTCACCTTCTGGGTGATGACGTTCCAGGATGTGCTGCGCCTCAACGCGCACTTCATCCAGGACGCGCACCTGAAGGAGCTCGCCACGCATCACCATGCGGAGGAAGGCGGGCATGACCAGTGGTTCGAGGACGATATCGCCCAGCTCACCGGGGGCTCGCTGAGCATCGGCGCGCTCTACGGCAAGGCTCACGCGAAGACGCGCGACGCCGCCTACTCCATCATCAGCGAAGTCTACCGCTCGGTGGATGACCGGCTGCGCATCGTCCTCTTGTGGGCGCTGGAGTCCACCAGTCACGTGTTCTTCAGCCGCACCGCGGTCATCAGCGCGACACAGGGCGCGGACGACAAGCTCAAGTACTTCTCCGACCACCACATGCAGGCCGAAGCGCAGCACGCCATGTTCGAGCAGCAGCTGGCGGAGGAGCTGGAGGCCATGGTGCTGGCGCCGGAGGTGCGCGAGGACGCGCTGGCCATGGTGAACCGCATCTACGCGGCGTTCGACACCATGTTCGACGGGCTGCGCATCCACCTGGAGCACGAGCGCGCCGACCAGACGGAGCCGCGCCGCGCCACGCTGGCCCCGGCCGCGAACGCGGAGGCAGAGGAGCCCTTCGAGCTGGATGAGGCTGACTTCAGCGACGTGGCGCTGGCGGTGGACCGGGCCGCCTGAGGCGACCCGCGGCAGGTCCGACTACTTCGAGGGCGGGGAGAGCACCAGGATGAGCTCTCCGCCCACGTGTTTGCCCGCCTTCTGATAGACGGCGCCCTGCCGGCCCAGCTCCACGTCCAGCGTGGGCTGGCGCGGAATGGCCACGCGCACGGTGGCGGTGCCTTCCTTCATGCCCAGCAGGAGCAGCGACGCGTTGCTGCCGTTGGGCAGCTTCACCTCGGTGGCCGTCTTCGCGCCCACTTCCAGCTTCTCGTTGGACAGGCGCTTGAAGGACGTGAAGTTGAAGTTCTGCTTCTGGAACTGCTCCTTCATCTTCGCCAGCTCCGGGGGCTCCACTTCCGAGCCCTTCTTGGAGGCGAGCACCACCTCCACCTGGATGCTGACCTTCTGCTCCTCCTGGGCCTGGCCGACCACCGGCATCAGCAAGCCCAGGCCCAGCACGGCCAGCAGCAGCCGGCCGGACGACGCGTTCTTCTTCACAGGGGACCTCCCGAGGGGCGCTCCACGTCGGTCTTCGGCTTGCCCAGGGGCTTGGGCCCCTTGCCTTTGTTGCGAAGCCCGCCGCCAATGTCCTCTTCCAGCTCCTCGTCCTCTTCCGACGGGGAGCCGTCCTGCGTCTCTTCATCCACCAGCCAGATGATGGTGCCACCGTTGTCGGTTTCCATCACCACCGGCGCCACGCGGGCGTCCTGATAGGGCTGGATGGACTTCACCGTCATCCGCTCCGCGCCGTAACCCACCGGGGCCTTGTCGCTGAGCAGCAGCGGCAGCCCCACCAGCACGAGCACCGCCGCCGTCGCCAGCGAGGAGACCATCGCCGTGCGCTGGTAGAGGAACATTTCGGACAGCGCCAGCTTCAGTCGCTCCAGGAGGGGCGGCTTCTCCGGCGTCACCCGCGCCATGACCTTCTGCGCGAAGTCCTTGAAGTCGACGTCATCCACCGCCATGTCCAGGCCGACCCGGAGCAGGCCCGACTCGGCCCGCAGGTCCGCCGCGCGCCCCGTGCAGTCGCGGCACGCGCCAAGATGACGCTCCACGTTCACCCGCTCCGCGGGGGTCAGCTCCCCGTCGACATACGGGGAGAGCATGGGGACAAAACGCTCACATGCGGGATTTCCGGCCATAACCTTCACCCTGCTCGGTGGTGGATGCTGCGAACGCTGTGACGCGGGGGTCCCTCAGATATTCGAGGGCCCTTCATTCGCTGCCCACTCCGCTCTTCGCTTCGTCCAACTCCAGGTATTCACTCAGGATTTTCTGGACCTTCGCCCGGGCATGGAAGAGGCGGCTCATCACCGTGCCCTTGGGAATGTCGAGCGTCCGGGCCAGGTCCTCGTAGGACATGCCTTCGATCTCCCGGAGGAGGAGGATGGCGCGGTGCTTCTCGGGCACCGTGGCGAGCGCTTCCTGAATCTTCTCCGCCAGCTCACGCCGGAGTGCGCTCTTCTGGGGATTGGTGCCCAGGCGGCTGCCGAGCGCGCCGATGCGGGCCTCGGACAGGTCCATGGCCTGGTTCTCGTCGAACTCCACCGCCTCGCCTCCACCTCCGCGCTTGCGCAGCACGTCGATGCAGATGTTCACGGTGATGCGGTAGAGCCAGGTGTAGAACGACGAGTCGCCCTTGAAGTGGTCCAGGTACTTGTAGACCTTGACGAACGCCTCCTGGGAGACGTCCATCGATTCCTCCTTGTCCTTGAGCATGCCGAGCGCAACTGCGTACACCTTGCGCTGGTAACGCTCGACGAGGAGTTTGAACGCGCGCTGGTCGCCGCTCCGGACGCGCTTGACGAGTGTAAGGTCGTCGGTTGCCAATGGGTGCGGCAACGTACCACAAGCCGGCCAACGCCGAGGACTTTCCACCGCCAGGCAGCCTCCCCGGCAAGTCTCCCTAGAGGCTCACGAGCGCCAGCACCAGGAGGGCGATGCCCGCCAGGGCCAGCATGGCCCCGAAGGCCGCCCTGTCCCACTGCCCCTGCGACACCGCCCCGTCCTCGGGGTCCGCGCGGAACCGGTGCAGCACGTTCCAGAGCATTTGCGGCCCCAACCGCTTGCCCGAGGAGCGGCGCCGGCCGTCGGAATCCGAGGGCTGTTCGTCGGAATCCTCGGACTCGGACGCCCTCATGCCCAGCGGCGCGGGGCCGCCCCGGAGCGTGTCCGGTCCGCGGGCCTGCATGGCGAGAGCTCCCTCGGCCACCCCCTCCTTGCGGACGGCGGCCTCCGAGTGGCGGACCTCCGGGGGCGGCTCCAGCCGGACGGTGGCCACGCGCTCGCGGGCCTCGTCGGGCGTCCTGGCCTCCAGCACCCACAGGCCCTGCGTCACCCCGTCCTGGCCGGTGCGCGCGTCGCGCAGCTCCGCGAAGCCCTGGCCCTTGAGCGACTCGCGGAAGGCCTCCTGCCCCTCCTTCTGGGGCGGCTGGGCCACGGCGGCCTCGGCGTAGGCGGCGAAGAAGGCCCACAGCCGGGTGGCGCGCTCGGTGCTCGACAGCTGCGAGGGCTTGAGGTGCTGGGCCAGCAGCGCCGCGTCCGAGCCGAAGCGCAAGCCCAGCTCCTCCTGGCCCGCCACCTTCTCGAGCCCGGGGGGAATCAGCTCCGCCACCTTGCGCAGCGGCGCCCGCTCGGTGCCGCCCAGGGTGGGATGGCCGCCGGGGATGGCGCCCTTGGTCCGGAAGGCGTCGTGCTTCCCATGGCCCCCACCCTCCAGCCCGCCACCCTCGGGGACCTTGGGGCCGCGCGGCCCTCCCGCGGGCGACTTGAGGATGAGCCGGGCGAGCTGGCTGAAGTTGGAGGTGATTCGCGAGGAAGCGGACATGAGCGGTGCCTCGTCATCCGTCGTGGGAAGGGGCGTCTCTGGCACGTCCCCGGTGGGCTCCGCCGAAGGACTCCGGGAGCCTAACGCGGGCGCGTCCCGGGGGCTGTTTTGGGAGCTGAACGAAGTGTCCGCCAGCGACGCCGTGCCCCGGGGAGCATTTCCGCTCTCACGCGGTGTGTCGGAGACGGGGGCGCGCCAGATGCGGGTGGGCTCCGCGCCTTCTGGCTCCATGCCATCCGCCAGCAGGGGAAGTCCCGCTGGAGGCGTCCGGGGGCTGGCGCCCGAGTTGGACGACGTGCGCGGGCCATGCTCGCCACGAGGCTCCCCGCCGCCCCTTCCTGCCCGGGGACCGTCGCGGGGCCCCCTCATGTCGCCGACGTGGCCCATTTCCCAGATTCTCGCCCGGAGCGAGGATCAGGTTGCGGCCAACTACTCGCCTTCGCGCTCCACCTCGACGGGCGTGGTCATTCCGTTGGCGTCCAGACGCACTCGGTAGACGGAGTTCAGCCCGTCGCCGTCGAAGTCGCCGCGCGCCAGGCACGACACCTCCGGCTCGCCCACGGGGCTCTCCTGCACCACCACTTCGTACTGGAAGCGCACCTTCCCCTCCGGCTCGAAGCCGAGGCGGTGGAAGACGTCGTTCTCCGGGAAGGGCACCGACTCGCCGCCGCGCGGCACGTCCCGGGGCGTGGGGCCCGCGACCTGATAGGCGCCATGCTCGTCACGGTATGCCTGCACCGCGTCACACAGCGCCAGCACGTTGAGGCGCGCCTCGGTGTCGGTGGGTCGCTCGCTCGACTGCCCGACGTGCCGGAGGCCGAGGACGCCCAGGATGGCGGCGAGGACTCCCAACCCGGCGGCGAGCAGGGGCCACCGCTTGAGGAGGTTGCCCGGCGGGGACGGAGGCGGAGGGGATGTGGAGGGGTCGGACATGGTCCTCAGCTCTCCGGCGTCCAGGCGGCCCAGTCGCGGGGCTGCTTCAGCACGTCCACCAGCCGGGCCTCCCAGCTTCCGGGCTCCGGATGATGGTCGTAGCGCCAGCGCGTCTGGGGCGGCAGGGACATGAGGATGGACTCGGTGCGCCCGCGCGTCTCCAGCCCGAAGACGGTGCCGCGGTCATAGACGAGGTTGAACTCCACGTAGCGCCCGCGCCGCACCTCCTGCCAGAAGCGCTGGGCCTCGGAGAAGGGCGTGTCCTTGCGTCGCTCGGCGATGGGCAGGTACGCGTCCAGGAAGGCCCGGCCACAGTCGCGCACGAAGTCCAGCTCGCGCTCCAGGTCGCCGCCCATGTTCTCGAAGAAGATGCCGCCCACGCCGCGCGTCTCCTCCCGGTGACGCAGGTGGAAGTACTGGTCGCACGCGGCCTTGAAGCGCGGGTAGTACGCCAGGTCGTGCGCGTCACACGCGGCCTTGTGCACGCGGTGGAAGTGCGCCGCGTCCTCTTCGTAGAGGTAGTACGGCGTCAGGTCCGCGCCGCCGCCGAACCACGCCTTCCCGCCCTGATGGATGAAGCGGTAGTTGGCGTGCACGGTGGGCACGTGAGGGTTGCGCGGGTGCAGGACGAGGGAGATGCCGCCGGCCCAGAAGGAGCGCCCCTCACCCTGGAGCTTCTTGGCGAACTGGTCCTCCAGCTCTCCGAAGACCACCGACGTGTTGACGCCCGCCTTCTCCAGCACGGCGCCGTCCTCCAACACGCGGCTGCGTCCACCGCCCCCGCCGGGCCGCGTCCAGGCGTCCTCGCGAAAGCGTCCCGTGCCGTCCAGGCGCTCCAGCGCGCCGCAGATGTCGTCCTGCAGCGACTGGGTGAAGGCGGCCATCCGCTCCTTCAGACTCTCCACGTCCACCTTCGTCATGCGTGCTCCTGGCGATTGCCGCTACGGCGCGGAGTAGTCGGCCGGCGCCTCGAAGTCCACAGGCGGAACGGGGGGCGCGTTGTGGCCCGCCGCATCGAACGCCTCGATGCGCGCCCGGTAGCTGCGGCCGTCCTCCATGGCGAACGTCCCGCTGCACGCCTCGTGGCCGATGAAGGCCGTGTTGTTGTGCACCGGCACCACGTACTGCTGGATGCTGGGGCCCGGACGCCGGGGCTCCAGCTTCACCACGAGATACGCGGGGCTCTCCTCCTTCAGCGACAGGTTGAGGCGCACGAAGCGCGCGGTGCCCTGGGCCGTGCGGCGCAGGAAGCCCTCCGAGACGGCGGGGCGCTTCTGCCAGCGCGGCGGCTGGGTGTCGGCGCCCTTGCCCGTGTTCCATTCGGGCAGCGCCCCCGCCCGGCCGTTGAGCACGGCGACGTTGGGCAGCAGCTCGTCGAGCCGCAGCGTGTAGCGCTTGTCCGGCTCCAGCTTGCCCACCACCTTGAGGACGATGGTGGCTCGACCCAGGCTGCTCTCCCAGCCGCGCTGCGCCTTCACCTCCACCTCGTGGGTGTCCGCCACCAGCCGCAGCTTCTTGCCCACCAGCGCGACCACGGACTCCCGGGCCGTGCCCACGCCCTCCAGCAGGAAGCGGCTGTTGATGGGGACGATGGCGCCGGGCGTGGGAAACAGCTGCACTCCGTCACCCAGGCATTGGGCGGAGGCGGCACGAGCGCACAGCAGCACGAACAATGAGACGAGGATTCTGAGCACGATTTCCCAAGTCTGCGCCCCTGCGGGATGGATGCCAACCCGTTCAGTGTCCCCGGCGATATGGGGGACACGCACCGTGCGTTTCCAGGAATAGTCCCCCGCGCGCCGGGCCCCGGGCTCGCGGGCAGCTGCTCCCTCCGTTTTCCTCCGGGGACTTTCCGAGAACATCACCATGCGCTCACGCCTTTCGACGTGGGTGACGGTCGGGCTCCTGTGGGGAGCCTGCGGCTGCGCCGTCACGCCTGAAACCCGCCAGCAGTTGGTGGAGACCACCAGCGGCAACGCCATCTACAACCTGTCGGCGGACGCCCTGCTGACGACGACGCGGCGCCTGCTCGCGGAGCAGAAGTACGAGCTGCTCCCCAGTTCGGACCCGCTCTACATCCACACCACCTGGCGCATCCGGGGCAACACGGACATGGGCGCCAGCTGGAGTCGCATCTTCGTGCAGGTCCATCCGCTGTCGGACGGCCGCGCCGTGGTGCGAGCCTACCGGATGGCCTACACCACCAACGGGCGCGCGCCCATGCACCCGACCCTGGGCGCCGGCACTCGGGACTCGAAGCTGGGGGATGGAGCGGCGACGGCCTACGTCCAGGGGGAGCCCATGTCGCCGGCGAAGCCCATCGTGCGCCGCGCCTCGGATATCGAATGGGAGGTGCTGTCGCGCGTGGAGCCCAGGCTCGCCGCCCACCTGGAGGCCCGCGCGGAGGCGTACCTGGCCACCGGACGGAAGGACCCGAGCGCGCCCACCGAGGAGGAGTGAGCACGCCGCCGGGCGCCGGGGCTTCGCGTCAGTGCATGCCGCCGTCGTCCTCGCGCAGGACGATGGCGCCGTACTTCGCCTCGTAGCGGTTGAGGTTGTCCTGCATGGCCAGCATCAGCCGCTTCATGTGCTTGGGGCTGGTGATGATGCGCGAGCGCACCTTGGCCCGGAGCTGCTGCGGCTGGACGTAGATGAAATCCAGCGTGAATTCCGTGTCCGTATGGTTCACGAGGGCCATGTTGGCGTACTGACCATTGGCGACGTCCTCGTCGATTTGAATCTGCAACTGCATGTCCGGGGGCTTCGGAGTGTCCGCCATGAGGCATGGGGCATAGCGCCTGCGCCTCCGCGTGGCCAGCCTGACGTCATGATGGATGCCTCGCTCGCCATGGACGCGGAGAAGACGGAGCCCTTCGAGCTGGGACGGGGCCCGGACGCGTGCCTCTTGCTGCACGGCTTCACCGGCAGTCCCTGGGATGTGCGCCCGCTGGGAGAGGCGCTGGCGGCGCGGGGGATGCATGTGGTGGCGCCGCTCCTGCCGGGCCACGGCACCACGCCCCAGGCGCTGCTGGGCGTCACCTGGCGCGACTGGCGGGACGCGGCCGAGCACGCCCTGGGCGCGCTGCGGGGTCACCGGAGCATCTTCGTCGCGGGGCTGTCCATGGGCGCGCTCCTGGCGCTGGGGCTGGCGGCGGACCATCCGGAAGCGGTGCGAGCGCTGGCGCTCGTCGCCCCGGCGGTGCGCTTCCGGGGGCCTCGGATGATGCTCATCCGGCAGTTGTCGCGCACGCCGTTGTTGGAGTGGGCCCGGCCGTGGGTGGAGAAGACGGGCACGGACATCTCGGACCCGGTGGCGCTGGCCCAGGCGCCGGTGCTCTCCGGCTTCCCGGTGGCGCGCTTGAGGGACCTGGTCACCCTGCAGGACGCGGCGGCGCGAGGTGTATCGCGGGTGCGCTGTCCTGTCCTGGTGGCGGTGGCCGAGCAGGACCACGTCGTGGACCCGGAGGGGGGACGGTGGCTGGCGCGCCGGCTCACCGCGTCGCCGAGCGTGCGCGTGGTGTCGCTGCGACGCGGCTTCCACGTCATTCCCCGGGACACGGACGGCCCCCTGCTGGCGAGCGAGGTGGGTGGCTTCCTGACGCAGTGGCGTGACTTCGGGGAATGGGAGCCACAACCGGCGGGCGCGTGAGCGGGGCTCGGGACGCGGCGAAAGGGGCCGCATCCGTATATCAAGGGCACGCACATGCCTGAGTCCGACACTCCTCCGCTCGTCGAGCTGCGTGACGTCACGAAATCCTATGCCGAGGGCGACACCGCGCGCGAGGTGCTCTCCGGCGTGCGGCTGACCCTGCGCCGGGGTGAGTTCGTGGTGCTGCTGGGCCGCAGCGGCTCGGGCAAGTCCACGCTGCTCAACCTCATCAGCGGCATCGACCTGCCCACGCGCGGCGAGGTGCTCGTCGACGGACGGAACCTGGGCACGATGAGCGAGCGCGAGCGCACGCTGCTGCGCCGCGAGCACGTGGGCTTCATCTTCCAGGCGTTCAACCTGCTCCCCACGTTGACGGTGGAAGAGAACGTGCGGCTGCCGGTGGAGCTCAACGGGCACGATGCGGCGGAGGCGAGCGCGAAGGCGCGGGCCCTGCTGGAGCGCGTGGGACTGGCCTCTCGCGCGAACAGCTTTCCGGACCGGCTCTCCGGTGGCGAGCAACAGCGCGTGGCGGTGGCGCGGGCGCTCGCGCATTCGCCGCCGCTGCTCCTCGCGGACGAGCCCACGGGCAACCTGGATGAAGCCACGGGGCGACAGGTCCTGGACCTGCTGGAGGGCCTCACGCGGCAAGGTCACGCGTGCGCGTTCGTCGTCACACACGAGCCGGGCCTGGTGGCCCGCGCGGACCGGGTGCTGGAGATGACGGGCGGACGGCTGGTGGAACGCGACGTGCCGCGAAGGGAGCCCCGGTGACAAACCTCCTGGTGCGCTCCAGTCTGCGCCACCTGGGCCGCCATCCGTGGCTGACGGCGCTGTCCCTGCTGGGCATCGCCCTGGGTGTCGCGGTGGTGGTGTCCATCGACCTGGCGAGCGGCAGCGCGCTGCGGGCCTTCGAGCGCTCCACGGACGCGGTGGCGGGACGCGCCACGCACCAGCTCGTGGGGGGCACCTCGGGGCTGCCGGAGGCCGTGTATCGGGACTTGAGGCTGCGTCCGGACGCGCCCGTGTCCGCGCCGGTGGTGGAAGGGTACGTGCAGGCCGCGGTGGGCGACCGGCGCACGCTCACGGTGCTGGGCGTGGACCCCTTCGCGGAGACTCCGTTCCGCGACTACGCGGGCGGCGAAGCCGTGGGCGACGTGGGCGCGCTGCTCACCCAGCCGGGGACGGTGCTCCTGAGCGCGCGGGCCGCGCGGGCGCTGGGCGTGGAGGCCGGCGGCGTGTTGCCGGTGCGCGTGGAGGGACGCGAGGCCTCGCTGCGCGTGGCGGCGCTGCTGGCTCCCGAGGACGAGGACACCGCGCGGGCGCTGGAGGCGCTGGTGCTGACGGACCTGTCCACGGCGCAGGAAGTGTTGGGGCGCGTGGGGCGACTGACGCGCGTGGACCTGCGACTGCCAGGGGGAGAGGCGCAGGCGGACCGACTGCGAGCGACGCTGCCGACAGGGACCGAGGTGGTGCGCGCGTCGGCGCGGGCCGGCACGGTGGAGCAGATGACGAAGGCGTTCCGCACCAACCTCACCGCGCTGTCGCTGCTGGCGCTCGTGGTGGGGATGTTCCTCATCTACAACACGATGACGTTCTCGGTGGTGCAGCGGCGCGGACTGCTGGGGCGGCTGCGCGCGGTGGGCATCACCCGGGGCGAGCTGTTCGCGCTGGTGCTGGGCGAGGCGCTGGTGCTGGGCATCGTCGGCACGGTGGCGGGCCTGCTGCTCGGCATCCTGTTGGGACGCGGGCTGGTGGGGCTCATCACCCAGACCATCAATGACCTCTACTTCGTGGTCAGCGTGCGCGGACTGGCGCTGGAGCCCTTCACGCTGGCCAAGGGCCTGGCGCTGGGACTGGGGGCCACGTTGCTGGCGGCGCTGGTGCCCGCGTGGGAGGCGGCGCGCTCGGCGCCCGCGACGACGCTGCGCCGCTCGACGCTGGAGGACGTGTCGCGCACGCGGGCGCCGAGGCTGGCGCTGCTCGGGTTGCTGGTGCTCGCGGGAGGCATTGGCCTTCTGGGCTGGCCCACGCAGGCGTTGGTGCCGGCGTACGCGGGACTCTTCGCCGTGTTGATTGGCGCCGCGCTGCTGGTGCCGTGGGTGACGGAGCGGCTGTCCCTGTTCGCGGCGGTGCCGTTGGGGCTCGCCTTCGGTCTGCTGGGACGCATGGCGGCGCGCGGGGTGAGGACGAGCCTCAGTCGTACGGCGGTGGCGCTGGCGGCGCTGATGGTCGCGGTGGCGACGACGGTGGGCGTGGGCCTCATGGTGTCCAGCTTCCGAGGCACGGTGCTGTCGTGGCTGGAGGCCTCTCTTCTGGCGGACGTGTTCATCTCCCCGCCCTCGCTGGTGGCTCGACGCGGAGACTCCACGCTGGTGCCGGGACTGGTGGAGCGACTGCGCACCACGCCGGGCGCCTCGGGCAGCAGCACCCTGCGCGTGACGCGCGCCCGGGTGAATGGCGTGCCCACGGATTTGCTCGCGGTCGACTTCAGCCGTTCGCCGGCACGGCCCTATCGCTTCAAGCAAGGCGACGAGGCGGCCGTGTGGCGGGAGCTGGATGCGTCGACGGATGCGCTCATCGTCTCGGAGCCCTTCGCCTTTCACCGGGGCGTGGGTGTCGGCGACACGGTGCAACTGGCCACGGACCGAGGGCCTCACGACTTCCGCGTGGTCGGCGTGTACTTCGACTATGGCTCCGACGTGGGGACGATGCTGATGCCTCGCGCCACGTATGAGCACTGGTACGAAGACCGGGGTGTGAGCGGCGTGGCGCTTTACGCGGCGCCGGGACAGGACGTGGATGCGCTGGTGGCCTCGGTGCGTGAGCGCGCGGGAGGCGAGCAGGCGCTGCTGGTGAGACCCAATCGCTCGCTGCGACAGGCGTCGATGGATGTGTTCGACCGCACCTTCACGATTACGCAGGTGCTCCGACTGCTGGCCATCGGCGTGGCCTTCGTGGGGGTGCTCAGCGCGTTGATGTCATTGCAGTTGGAGCGGGCGCGCGAGTTCGCGGTGCTGCGGGCCACGGGGCTGACGCCTCGACAGCTCTGGGGGCTGGTGTCGCTGCAGACGGGCCTGCTGGGGCTGCTGGCCGGTTTGTTCTCCATGCCGCTGGGGGTGGGGCTGGCGTACATCCTCGTGTACGTCATCAATCAGCGGTCCTTTGGCTGGACGCTGCGGCTCGCGGTGACGCCGGAGACGCTGGGGCAGGCGATGCTGCTGGCGCTGGTGGCGTCGGCGCTGGCGGGGCTGTATCCGGCGTGGAAGATGGCACGCGCCAATCCCGCGCTCGCGTTGAGGGAGGAGTGACGCCATGAGCAACGGCCGAGGGCTCGTCGTCGGGACGGCGGTGGTGCTGGCGGCGTTGGCGGTGGCGGCGTTCATCGTCACGCGAGAGACGGAGCCGCCCGCGCTCGCGAGGAGCGGGACGCTGACGGTGGCGAAGGCGCTCGGTGGGAGTGATGGGGGAATGGAGGGCTATGCACGCGCCTTCGAGCCACGACCCTTCCACTTCCCCGAGGACCACGGCCCGCATCCGGAGTTCCGCACGGAGTGGTGGTACTGGACAGGAAATCTCGAGACGGCGGATGGGCGCGCCTTCGGCTATCAGTTCACCCTGTTCCGCAATGCGCTGGCGCCCGATGCACCAGCGCGGGACTCCTCGTGGGGAACGCGAGAGGTGTACCTGGGGCACTTCACGGTGACGGACGTGGCGGCGGGGCGGTTCCACGTCGCGGAGCGCTACAGCCGCGCGGCGCTGGGCCTCGCGGGCGCGCGCACGCAGCCGTTCAAGGTGTGGCTGGAGCAATGGGAAGCGACGAGCGTGGGCGAGGCGATGTGGCCCGTGCGGCTGCGCGCGGAGACGGACGAAGTCGAGTTGGAGTTGTTGCTGGAGCCGGGCAAGCCGCCGGTGCTCGAAGGCGACCGGGGGTTGAGCCAGAAGAGCGCGGAGCCGGGCAACGCGTCGTATTACTACTCGATGACACGCATGCCCTCGCGCGGCACGGTGCGACTGGAAGGACAGACGTACGCGGTGACGGGTGAGAGTTGGATGGACCGCGAGTGGAGCACCAGCGCATTGGGCGCGGACCAGGTGGGCTGGGATTGGTTCTCGCTCCAGCTCTCGGACGGCAGCGAGCTGATGTATTACCAACTGCGTCGCGAGGACGGGACGGTGGACCCGTTCAGCTCGGGGACGTGGGTGCCTCCCGTGGGTGCGGCGGACAGCGCGTCCGTGCATCTGACCCGGGATGACGTGGAGCTCGCGGTGCTGGACACGTGGAAGAGTCCGCGCGGCGGGGTGTATCCGTCCAAGTGGAAGCTGCGGGTGGGGAAGCTCGGGCTGGAGCTGACGGTGACGCCGAAGCTCGCGGACCAGGAGCTGCCCGTGAGCGTGCGCTACTGGGAGGGCAGCGTGAACCTGGATGGCGTGCGCCAGGGCCAGCCCGTGAAGGGACGCGGCTACGTGGAGCTGACGGGGTACGCGGACACAGCGGCCTCGACACGACGGCCAGAGGCCCGGGCCCGGGGGACTCCGGAGGCCCGAAGCACACCAACGACAGACAGTCCTCGCCACTGACTCCAGCGAGACCACACCCCTGTCGCGACTCGCTGAAACGGACTTCGTGAGGAATCACCCCGAGTTGCACGGCTGGATACAGCTCAGAAGCCAGCTGCCGTGACGATGGGTGGCGATGTAGCCATTGCGCACACGAGGGTGCGCCCTTGGCGGGCAGGCTGAAAGAAAGCCTATGCTTCACCCCTCACCCGGGGGGTGTCATGAGTCATGACAATGAAGCGAACACCAGTACAGGAGTGTCCGCCGTTGCGGCAGTGCCATCCGATGGGGGTATCGCGCCTCCCCCGACAAACACCATCACCGCCATTCCCCTCCCCCAGAATCAGCGACTGCTGATGCTCACCACCGCGCTGCCGCTGCTCAGCCTCGCGGCGGCGTGGTTCGTCGCGCCCGGCTGGAGCTACATCGCCGCGTCCGCCGTGCTGCTCGCCTTCCTCGCCGTGCTCGGCCAGAGCATCACCGGGACACCCTTCGGCGTGCTCATCAGCGAGCGCAACATCATGAGCCTGTCTCGCTTCCAGGCCGTCACGTGGACCGTCGTCGTCGTCGCCGGCTACCTGACGATGGTCATCGCCCGCGTGAAGGCAAACACACCCAACGCCGTCGACGTCGCCATCCCCCAGGAGCTCTGGTGGGCCATGGGCATCGCCTCGACTTCAATGCTCGGTACACCGCTGCTGCTCAGCGGCAAACGCTCCAAGACCCCTGACGCCAGGGCCGTCGACGCCACCGCCGCCCAGCTCGCGGAGACCCCCTCCGAGATCAACGCCCAGCGCCAGGGCGCCCTCTATGCCAACAAGGGCATCCAGGACGCGCGAATCTCAGACATGTTCCAGGGAGACGAGGTCGGCAACACCGCGCAAATCGACCTCGCCAAGGTGCAGATGTTCTATTTCACCGCCATCGCCGCGGTGAGCTACTTCGTCGACATCTCCATGGCCATCCAACGCGGCTCCCTCACCAGCCTCCCAGAACTCTCCGAAGGCCTCGTCGCCCTGCTCGCCATCAGCCACGGCGGCTACCTCGTCAGCAAGACCACCGACCACTCCAACTCCAAGCCCGCCTGAGGCACCCGCCCGCCGTATGCTCGGCCCCGGCGCGCCCTCACGAGCGCCGGGCGCCTGAGCACGGAGGAACGTCACGGTGCCCAAGCCCCTGGTGGACGTGGACGCAGCCCCCGCGTCCTCCTTCTGTCTCACCGACACACTGACGCCCTTCACCTCCGGCTGGCACACCCACCGCCGCCACCAGCTCCTCTACGCCGCTCGCGGCGCCCTCCACCTGGAAGTCGCCGAGGCCCAGTGGCTCCTGCCACCCCAGCGCGCCGCCTGGCTCGCCGCCGGCACCCGCCACCGCGTGCGAGCAACCCAGCCCGCCACCCTCTGCACCGTGTACCTGGAACCCTCGCGCGTCCCCTCCGCCCCCGAGGGAACCTGCCGCGTCTTCGTCCTCCCCCCACTCGCGCGCGAGATGCTCCTCTTCTCCACCCGCTGGGGACCGGAGCGCTCCCCACGCGATGCCGTGGCCGAGAGCTTCTTCTCCGCCCTGGCCCACCTGCTCTCGGAATGGGCCGCGGAACCTCGTGAATGGCGACTGCCTCGCGCCCGCACTCCCGAACTGGAGCGCGCCATGGTCTACACCCTGGCCCGACTCGCCGGCCCCGCCACCCTCGCCGGCGCCGCACGCGCGGCGGGACTGTCCCAGCGCACCCTCGCGCGCCGCTTCGAGGAGGAGGCCAGCACCTCGTGGCGCCGCTTCCTCCACGACGCCCGCATGCTGCGCGCCATGGAGCTGCTCGCCGAGGACGGCGCCCGCGTCACCCAGACGGCCTACACCGTCGGCTTCGAGAGCCTCGCCGCGTTCACCCACGCCTTCACGTCCTTCACCGGCGAGAGGCCTCGCGACTTCCGCCAGCGCGTCGCACGAGGCGTCGTCGTCCCACCGCCCCGCGCCACACCCCGCCCGAGGCGACCTGCCAGACGAGCCCCTTGAGGCCCGCCCGAACTCCACGGCGCTTCAGGTAGGTGCCGGCGGCACATCAATCCCAGCCGCAAGGGGACTTGCGATGACCGAATGACCAGATTACAATCCCGGTCAATGAGTTCCGACCCTCGCATCGCCATCCTCAAGGCCGCCGGCGAAGTCTTCGCCCGGTTCGGCTTCAAGAAGGCCTCGGTGGAGGACATCGCCAAACGAGCAGGCGTCGGCAAGGGCAGCATCTACCTGCACTTCGAGAGCAAGGAAGCGCTGTTCGAGGCGATTGTCCGGCAATCGCACGAGATGAGCCTCGCCGAGCTCAAGGCGAGCGTCCAGCGCGCCACGACGCCCGAGGCCCAGGTCCGCGCCTACATTCGCTGCAAGCTGGAGCAGAGCGTCCGCAAGCCCGACGGGGAACGCCTTGAGTTGGCCACGCTCTTCGAGTTGGGCACCCAGGTGCAGCACCTCGTACCCCAGATGCAGGAGGCGGACGCGGCCATCCTGGCGCGCGTCATCGAGGACGGGGTGGCGCAAGGGGCCTTCTTCGTCAGCGACCCCCAACTGGCGGCGCGCGGCTTCGTGGAGCTCATCACCATGCTCGTCCCCAGGCTGATGACCCAGGAGACCTCGCCCCTGACGCTCCAATCCCTGGACGCCGCCTTCGAGGTCTTCATCCGCGGCCTCTCCGCCCCACCTGGTTCCAAGCCCCCCATGAGCTGACTCCCCAGGCCCCACTCCGTGCCCGGAGGATGGGGTGTTCGTTTGCCCGGGACTGACCAGAAAACCATTTCAGTCATCCAGTGCCGGAGCCCCATGAGTGCCGGCCCCACGACGAGGAACGCAGCGATGAAGACGACCTTGAAGGCAGCAGTGGTGGTGGTGGCCGTGGTGGCGGGGGCGTGTGGTGGCGGTAGCAAGCCCGTGGCGCCGTCTCCCTCGGCGCAGGCCGTCCAGAAGCCGGTGGGCGTCAAGGCGCTCACGCCGGCCACGAAGCTGGAGGCGAGCGTCCTGCAGGCCACCGGCAGCGTGCGCGCCAAACAGGAGGCGACGCTGAGCGCGGAGGCCTCCGGCACCCTGACGAAAGTCACGGTGAACGCGGGCGACGCGGTGAAGCGCGGTCAGTTGCTCGCGCAGTTGGACACCTCCAACGCGCGCCTCACCGCAAACCAGGCACGCGCCGCCAAGGCCGCGGCTGAAGCGGCACTGGAGGGCGCGAAGACGGAGGTGGAGCGGGCACGGATGCTGGCGCAGTCGGGCAGCCTCGCGCGCGCTTCGCTCGACAAGGCGGAGGTGGGCTACCGACAGGCACAGGCCCAGGCCGAGCAGGCCGCCGCGGTCCTCGCCAGCGCGCAGGAGGCGCTGCGCGACGCCACCCTCACGGCGCCCTTCGACGGCGTCATCACCAGCCGCAGCCGCAACGAAGGGGACTACGTGTCGCCGGGCACGGCCATCTTCGGCCTCGTCAACACGCAGGCGCTCGAGGTGCGCGCCCCGGTGCCCGAGGCCTTCGTGGACCGCGTGAAGGTGGGCACCATCGTCAAGGGCACACTCAACCCCTCTGGCGCGCCCTTCGAGGCGAAGGTGCGGAGCCTCGGCGCCGTCATCGACTCGCAGACGCGCACCGTGGAGGTGCTCGCGGACGTGCTGCCCTCGAAGGAGGACGGGGCGCGGCTGCGCGCGGGCGCCCTGGTGGAGCTGGACTTCTCCGACATGATGGCCACCGACAGCGCCCCGGGACAGGCGGGCCTCTTCCTGCCGTCACAGGCCGTCAACGCCAAGGGCCAGCAGGGCTTCGTCTGGGTGGTCCAGGACGGCAAGGCGCAGCGCCGTGACGTCAAGGTGGAGCGCGTGCTGCCCGGCTTCGTGCGCGTTGTGCACGGGCTCGGCCACCAGGAGCGCGTCGTCGCCGACGCCAGCCTGCCGCTCCAGAACGGCGTCGCGCTCCAGGTCGTGCAGTAGCCCCTTTCCTCCCCTCTTCCGACGAGCGCCACTGCCATGCTCCAGACCTTCATCAAACACTCCGTCTTCACCGTCATGCTGATGGCGGCGGTCGTCGTCTTCGGCCTGTACGCCTATCCGCGCATCGGCGTGGACCAGTACCCCAACGTCGACATCCCCGTCGTCACCGTCACCACGCTGCTGCCGGGCGCGGACCCCGAGTCCATCGAGAAGAACATCTCCGACCCGCTCGAGGAGGCGCTCAACACGCTCAGCGGCGTGGACGAGCTCAACTCCATCAACCTGGAGAACGTCAGTCAGGTCACCATCAGCTTCAAGCTGGGCACCAACGTGGACGTGGCGGCCCAGGACGTTCGCGACCGGGTGCAGGCCACGCTGCGCGAACTGCCCGACGACATCGAGACGCCCGTCGTCGAGAAGTTCGACATCGGCGCGGCGCCCATCCTCACGCTGTCGCTCTCCGGCGCGCTGCCCATCGAGGAGCTGACACGCGTGGCGGAGGACGTGGTGAAGCCCTCGCTCCAGAGTCAGGCGGGCGTGGGCAGCATCGGCGTGGTGGGTGGCCGCGAGCGGGAGATTCAACTGGTGGTCGACCCGCAGCGGCTGCGCGGCTACGGGCTGGCCATCGGCGACGTGAGCCAGGCACTCCAGGCGCAGAGCGTGGACCTGCCCGGCGGCCGCGCGACGCAAGGAGGCCGCGAGCGAGTCGTCCGTCTGACGGCCGAGGCGCGCAGCGTGGAGGAGATTGGCGGCATCATCGTCGCCAGCCCCAACGGCACGCCGGTGCGCGTGCGTGACGTGGCGGCGGTGGTGGACGGCGCGCAGGAGGCGCGGGGTCTGGCGCGCTCCGACACGGGCACGGCCCTGGCGCTCGTGGTGCGCAAGCAGTCGGGCGCCAACACGGTGCAGGTCGCGGAGAACGTCAAGGAGTCACTCGCGGAGCTCAACTCCGAGCTGCCCCAGGGCGTGACGGTCAGCACCATCAGCGACAACTCGACGACGATTCGCGCCTCCATCCACGCGGTGCAGGAGGACATGCTCATCGGCGGCGTCCTCTCCGTCCTCATCGTGCTCATCTTCCTGCGGGACTGGCGCTCCACCTTCGTGTCGGCCATCGCGCTGCCGGTGAGCGTCATCGGCACGTTCGCGGTGATGGCGATGTTGGGCTTCACCTTCAACATCATCACCATGCTGGCGCTGACGCTCTCCATCGGCCTGCTCATCGACGACGCCATCGTGGTCATCGAGAACATCGTGCGCCACCTGGAGGAGGGGAAGACGCCCATGCAGGCGGCGCTCGAGGGCACCTCGCAGATTGTCATCGCCGTGCTCGCGGTGACGCTCGCCATCGTCGCCGTGTTCATCCCCGTGGCCTTCATGGAGGGGACGATTGGCCAGTTCTTCTACCAGTTCGGCGTCACGGTGGCCGTGGCGGTGCTCATCTCCTACGCGGTGTCGATGACGCTCACGCCCATGCTCTCCAGCCGCCTGCTCAAGGCCCACGCCCACAGCGGGCCTCGCAACCGCGTGAGCGCCGCCATCGAGCGCGTGCTCGTGGGGATGGAGCGCGGCTACCGCCGCATCCTCGGCTGGGTTCTGGAGCGGCGCGCCCTGGCCATCGCCGTCGCGGTGGGTGTGCTGGTGCTGACGTTGGGCATGGCCCGCTTCCTCAAGTTCACCTTCATCCCGCCCTCCGACAACGGCGCCGTGCGCGTGACGATGGAGCTGCCCGTGGGCTCCACCCTGGAGGACACCGAGCGCGAGCTGGGAATCGTCGCCGCGCAGGTGCGCCCGCTGGAGGGCGTGAAGGAGACGTTCAGCACGGCCGGTGGTGGCACACTCGAGGAGGTGCACAAGGGCGAGGTGCTGGTGAACCTGGTGCCGCGCAAGGAGCGCGCCTTCGACCAGGAGGCCTTCAAGGTGCGCCTGCGCGACGCGCTGGCCGAGCGCCCCGGGGTGATGCTCTCCGTCCAGGACGTCTCCGGCGTCGGCGGTGGTGGCCGCACCCAGCAGGTCCAGTACGTGCTGCGCGGAACGGACTGGCCCCAGGTCGTCGCGTCCAGCGAGAAGCTGCTCGCCACGATGAAGTCCCACCCGGGCTTCACCGACGTCGACACCACGTTCCGCAGCGGCAAGCCGCAGTTCGACGTGCGCGTGGACCGCGAGCGCGCCGCGCAGATGGGCGTGCCGGCG
The DNA here is from genome assembly GCF_013336625.1 of Myxococcus sp. CA033. NCBI lineage: Bacteria > Pseudomonadati > Myxococcota > Myxococcia > Myxococcales > Myxococcaceae > Myxococcus > Myxococcus sp. CA033. The sequence goes on from NZ_JABUMU010000002.1 coordinate 721,525, forward strand.
GCCCAGGTGGGCATCGCCCTGCGGGCCTACCTGGGGCGCGACGAGTTCATGACCTACCGCGAGGGCGGCGAGACGTACGACGTGAAGCTGCGCCTGCCCGACGCGACGCTCGCCTCCGAGGAGGCGCTGGGACAGCTCACCGTGCGCACCACGGGCGGGCAGTTGGTGGAGCTGCGCAACGTGGCCACCATCACCCCTTCCGAGGGCCCGGTGCAGATTGACCGTCAGAACCAGAAGCGGCAGATCACCCTGCTCGCCAACCTCGCGCCCGACTACACCCTGGGCGAGGGCATGGGCTTCCTCACCGCGCAGGCGGAGCAGGACCTGCCCCAGGGCGTGGTGGGGAGCTTCGCCGGCAACGCGAAGGAGATGAACAAGACCGTCGGCGCCTTCGCGACCGCGCTGGGGCTGGGCATCCTCCTGCTGTACATGATTCTGGCGGCGCAGTTCGGCAGCTACATCCACCCGTTCACCATCATGTTGTCGCTGCCCTTCGCGCTCATCGGTGCCATCGGCGCGCTGCTGCTGTCGGGCAACGCCATGTCGATGATTGCCCTCATCGGCGTCATCATGCTGATGGGTCTGGTGGTGAAGAACGGCATCCTGCTGGTCGACTTCACGCAGCAGCTTCGCGACGCGGGCAAGAGCGCTCGCGAGGCACTGCTGGAGGCCGCGCCGGTGCGCTTGCGCCCCATCCTCATGACGACCATCGCCATGGTGGCCGGCATGATTCCGGTGGCGCTCGCCAAGGGTGACGGCGCGGAGACTCGCGTGCCGATGGCGCTCGTCATCATTGGCGGCCTCATCAGCTCCACGGTGCTGACGCTGGTGGTGGTGCCCGTCGTCTACTCGCTGCTGGACGGGCTCTCCGCCCGCTTCAGCCGTCGCAAGAGTGACGCCCCCACGTCGGAGGCCCTGGTCGCGCCGAGCGGCCCGCTCCTCGCGGAGGAAGGCTCCCACTGAAGTACGAGCTCACGCCACGCTGACGGCGGAACCGGGAGCCACATGCCCGGTTCCGCCTCTTCCACCTGACTCGCGAGGTCGACGCTCCGGTCCTTTCAAGCGACCGCGACGCACCTCGTGTGCCCTCGCTTCCCTGACGCACCCACCTCGGTCTTCACCATGCTCCTCCACGCGTTCCTCACCAGCGTCCTGCTGACGCAGGCCCCCAGCGTCTCCGCCACTCCCGGACGCACGCCCACCTTCCAGTCGGCCCCCGCCGCCACCGACACGCCCGTACGGGATGCGGCCTCCAGCGACTCCGCCGTGCCGATGTCCGCGTCCGGCACGAAGGCGACCGCGCTCCCGCTGCTCACCCTCCAGGAGGCCATCGCCCTCGCGGAGAAGCAGAGCCCCAGCCTCGACGCCGCACGCGCGCGGCTCCAGCAATCCAAGGAGCTGGGCAACAAGGCCTGGTCCGGCTACCTCCCCAGCGTCACCGCGAGCGGCTCGTACATCCGCAATCCGAAGGAGCTGACGTTCGCGCTCCCCGGTGCTCCGGACCCCGTCACCCTGCAGAAGCAGGATCAGCTCTCCGGTCAAATCTCCGCGCGGCAGGCCCTGATTGTCCCCACGCTGTGGCCCGCCATCAAGAATGCCTACCTGGGCGAGAAGGTGGCGGGGCTGACGGCGGAGAACTCGCGACGCGAGATTCTCTTCTCGGTGGCCCAGGCCTATCTCGGCGCCGCGAGCCTGCGGGAGGCCATGGCGGTGCAGGAGCAGCTCCTGGAGGTTCGTCGCGGCTTCGAGCGCGACGCACAGAACCGCTTCGACGTGGGCGACGTGGAGCGGTTGGCACTGCTGCGCGCGACGCTGGACCGAAAGCAGGCCGAGCAGGAGGTGGTGCGCAGCCGCAACGCCTATGCGACGGCGAAGAGCTCCCTCGCCGCGCTCCTCGCTCGGCCGGTGGACTTCGACGTGGCGCCCCCCCAGGAGACGGCCGTGCCACTTCCCGCGGAGACAGGGGATATGGCGTCCGCCGAGAAGACGGCCCTCGACCGGCGGCCGGATGCCTCGGCGGCGCGCCTCAACGTGGACCTGGCGCGCGGCGGGCGCAAGCAGGTGCTCTTCGAGTACCTCCCCAACCTGCATGCCACGGGCAACGTCTCGACGAGCAACACCGCCGGCCTCACCGGCGTCGCGTCCACGTGGACAGCGGGGCTGGCCCTGTCGTGGAACCTGTTCGACGGCGGACTGCGCGAGGCCAACCTGCGGGAGTCCTCTGGAAAAATCGCCGAGGCGAGCGCCAACCTGCGCGGCACCGAGGAGAAGATTCGCGATGAGGTGCGCAAGGCGCGCAGCGAACTGGAGAGCGCGGAGGTCAACCTCAGTACGGCCGAGGAGCGGGTGAAGCTCGCGTGGGAGAGCGCGCGACTCGCGAAGCAGAGCTTCGACGCGGGGGCCACGACGTATCTCCAGGTGACGGACGTCAACGCGACGCTCGCGAGCGCACAGATGTCCGCCGTGACGGAGGCGCTCAACGTGCAGTTGTCACGCCTGGCCCTGGCCCGAGCAACGGGACTCTTCGACCCCACCGGCAACTCGCTGGCGCCCGTGCCGTGAACGCCATGAAGAACGCATCCATCATGAACACGTCTCTGACCCAGGTCCGCCGACTCGTGGTGCTGCACGCGGTCGGACTCACGTGTACGGCCTGGGCGCAAGACACAGCGCCCACGCCGAGCCCCGTGCCAGTCGCTGGAGAAGTGACGATTGAAGCCTCGGCGCCACCACCCGCGACGCTGACGGGGCGCATCGAGCACATCGACATCCAGGGCAACACCCGCACCCAGGAGTCCGTCATCCTCCGGGCCATGCGCATGGCTCCGGGGGACATGCTCACCACCGGGGACGCCGCCGAGCTGAAGCGACGGCTGCTCAACCTGCAGCTCTTCAAGAGCGTGGAGGTGCTGACACGCCCCGAGGGCGAAGGCGTCGGACTCCAAATCACGGTGGAGGAGCGCTGGACGCTGCTGCCCATCCCCGTCTTCTCCTCGGGAAAGGGGCAATGGCAGGCCGGTGTCTTCGCCGTCGAGAGCAACCTCTTCGGGCTGCGCAAGACGCTGGTGGGCGGAGGCATGTGGGGCAACCGGGGCGGCACCCTGTTCTCCATGTACCGGGACCCGAGCATCGGCGGCAGCCAGTGGACGGGCCTCCTCTCATTCCAGTTCGCCAAGACGGACCGGGAGCGCCATGTCCGCGATGTCATCAGGGATACGTACACGGACAGGCGCTTCGACATCGCGGGGACGCTCGGCTACCAGGTAACGCCTGAGCTGAATGTCGGCGCGGGTTGGTTCTCCCTCATCAACAAGCCATTGGCCTTGCCGGAGGGCCCGGAGACACCCCAGCGGGGAGAGGTGCACGGGGTGAGCGTCTCGGCCGAGTACCTGGGCCAGGACTTCCACTTCTATTTCAACGAGGGGCTGGTGGCCCGGGCGCTCTACCGTGAGGGCTTGGGCTTCCTGGGCTCTTCTCGCGAAATGCGTCAGGTGTCGCTCTTCGCGAGCTACACGCTGCCTGTCTTTGGCAACCATGCGCTGACCTTGACGGCCCAGCACGGACAGACGCGAGGAGACGCGTTCCTGGACGCGCAGCTCCTGGGCGGCCGCACGGGGAGCCGGGGCTTCGCCGCTGGAACACTGTGGGCGGAGATGGCGACCTCCGCGACGCTGGAGTACCAGGTGCCACTCTGGAGCCCCAGCATGCTGACCCTCACCGCGCATGCCTTCGTGGATGTGGGCCGGGTGGAGTGGAGGAACTCACTGCTCAAGTACGTCTCCCCCGGCGTGGGCGTTCGCGCCTATGTCCGCGAAGTGGCCATTCCGGCGGTCGGCATCGAGCTGGCGCGGGACCCTCTGTCGGGCGACATCGTGACCTCGGTCGCCGTGGGCTTCGGTTTCTAGCGTTCTTCTGAGCGCGGGCCGCCGTTCTCGCGGCGGCCCGTGAAGCCTTGGCCCGGATGAAACTCACCCGCCGCAAGCGACGCGGTGGACCAGTCCGTACACGCCGTAGCGCACCATGTACGGCAGCGCGTACTCCGGGAAGGCCGCCGCCGCGCGCTTCTCCAGCTCCGCGTGGTGGGGCGCCGCCGCGTCACCGCACAGCTCCGCCTTGCGCCCACCCAGCTCCGCCGCGTACGTCGTCACCACCGTCACCATTCCATCCAGGTAGCGCTGCTGCGCGGCAATCGCCTCCGCCACCGGCGCTGACGTCCCGCGCCCGCCGTACACCGTGGCGCGCGGCCACGCGGACAGCTCCCCCAGCGCCGCCTTCCACGCCTCCACGTCCGGCACCACCTTGCCGTCACGCACCCCACCCTCCAGCCACGCATGCGCGCCGTGGTGCACCAGGTCTCCGACGATGAGCGCCTCACGCCCCGGCACGTACGCCACCGTCTGCGTCACCGTGACACCCGCGTGCTTCAGCTCCGTCAGCTCCACCTTCGCGCCGCCCTCCAGCGGCAGCGAGTACGCCCCCTTGAACGTGACATCGACCGTCGCCTGCGCCGGATAGGTCTCCTCGGTGAAGGCCTTCGCCACGTTCACCCAGAAGTACTTCTTGTATGCGTGCACGGCGGGAATCGCGGCGGCGGTGGCCTCGCTCGCCACCACCTTCGCGCCCGCGCGCTGGAACACCGCCGCGCCGTTGAACTTGTCGGGGTTCGGATGCGTGATGACCACGTAGCGGATGGGGTGGTCCGTCCGCGAGCGGATGTGCTCCAGCACCCGGTTCGCCTCCGCCTCGGTGAACTGCGCGTCGAAGACCACCACCTCCGCACCCGTGTCATAGAAGAACGAGTGCGTGTCGAAGCCGTTCGCGTCACTCGTGTAATGCGCCACCTCGGAGTCGCCCAGGTTCGCCTTCGTCCCCGCGCACCCCAGCACCAGCAGCGCCCCCAGCGTCAGCACCGTCGAGTTCATCGTGAAGCCCATGGTCATCGTCCTCGCGTTGGAATGCCGGGACCTCCAGGGGCCCCAGCGAGCGAGGCGAAACATGCGCGCGGAGCGTCTGGCGCGCTTTCGCGCATCGGCCATCCATTTGTTCGAATCCGCCAGATATCCCAGTACGTCGACCAAGAAGACAGGCGCATCCGCCCTGTCGATGGGCTCCGTTCGCGCCGCGCTGCTCACCACGTGATGCTGTTCCCCCCTTCGGGTGCCAGGCCGCGCATTTCCTCCCGTGGGCAGCGCGACGCTTCCTCACGCACCTCGCGTCACCCAGTCAATCCCGCGCTACGTCCCATCCCGGCCTCCACGCGGCTGGCACCTGACTTGCCTGTGAGCCACCGGCGCTCGGGGGACGTTCGCCCAAGGACGTCGGAGGCGGGACAAGCATGTGCGGGCATGGACGAAGCGGATGGTGGCTGGGATTGCTGGGCGCGCTCTTGCTCGCCGGCTGCAAGGAAGGCGCGGAGACGCGGACTCCTCCCATCGAGGACCAGGACGGACAACCCGACGCGGGCGCGCCTCCCGTCGACGATGACGCCGGAGTGCCCGATGCCGGCGAGCCTCCCGACGCGGGCCTCCCGGACGACGCGGGCACACCCGACGCGGGCCCACCGGATGCCGGAGCGCCCGACGCGGGCCCGGCCAGCGGCCCTCCCATCCCTCCGGATGCGAGCGGCTGGCGCTTCCTCGGCTCCGCGCAGGGCGGACCGCGCGAGGTGCTGGGCGTCACCCAGGACGAGGGCGGAAACATCTGGGTCGCGGGCGGCGAGGACGGCCTGTGTCTGGTGCGCCCCGGCGCGACCACCGTCCAGTGCTTCACGATGGCGGACGGCCTGCATCCCTGGGCCGCGTGGAAGGGCAAGGACCCGCTGCCGGAGAACCGCTACCTCAAGGTGACCGCGGTGACGGGCGGCCCCTCGGGCGTCGTCTTCGTCGGCTACCAGGGCCGCCCCAACTGCGAGAACGAATTCTACAAGCCCCCCGGCCAGCCCGAGGACCCCGCCATCTACAAGAGCGGCGACGCGGACCGCGTGGAGCTGAAGGCCGATGGCACCTTGTCCGTCGTCCACTATGACATCCACTCGCCGGCCCACTCGGTGCCCGGCTACGGCCACCGCGAGAAGCTCTGCACGGTGAACCGCATCGTCTGGGACAAGGCGACCCAGGGCCTGTGGTTCGCCGCCAACCATGGCCTCGCGTGGGGTGAGGCGAACTACCAGGGCGGCGAGGCCTGTGCCAGCGCCCAGGTCCGCGCCGTCAACGAGTGGGCCTATGTCACTCATGACGCCCAGGGCAACGAGGTGGACCGCGAGCTGCGCCAGCGTTGCAAGTTCGGCGTCATGGAGCACGTCCACCCCGCCATCCAGATGCACGGCACGGACGAGACGGACGAGGACAGCCGGCTCGCGGGAGATGTCTGGGGCGTGGCGGTGCGTCCGGACGGCGACGTGTGGATGGGCACGGCCATCCGCAGCTCGCGCTTCCGCATCATGACCAACGGCGTGGGCCACGTGGGCACCGGCGCGCCCTGGAACTTCGAGGCGGCGCGCAAGCAGTCCGAGGAGAAGAAACACAAGGCCAACCGCATCGACATCTGGCCCGACGCCGTCGCCGAACCCATTCCACCCACGCCCGCACAGCGCAAGGACGACGTGGTGAGCGACCTCGCGCTGATGCCGGATGGCACCGTCTGGGTGTCCAGCTTCGCGTGGGGCATGGCGAAGCTGAGCGACGCGGGGCTGGTGGTGGACCAGGCGCTGACGGGTGACGCGGAGCGCTTCGTGTCCTCACTGGAGCGGGATTCGCGCGACGGCAGCCTGTGGATTGGACACCGCTGGGGCAGGGGCCTGATGCGCCTGCACACCGAGGGCACCTTCATCACCCATAACAAGGTCCTGGGGGGCCTGGCCGGCCAGCCCGTCTGGGATATCCAGGTGGCGGGCACGGGCGACGCGCGCGTGGTGCTGGTGGCCTTCGGGGCGACACGTGATGGTGCGAACAACATCACCCGTCCGGGCTCCATCGGCATCTACACCGGCCGTTGACGTGGAGTAGGGTCCCTCCCAACGCGCCGTCCATCGTTGGGAGGACCCACCCCATGCCGAAGGCGAAGTACGTCCTGGCCCTTGACCAGGGCACCACTGGCACCCACGTCTCAATCCTCGACTCGAAGCTCAAGGTGGTGGGCCGCTCCTACAAGGAGTTCACCCAACACTTCCCCAAGCCGTCCTGGGTGGAGCATGACTTGGATGAAATCTGGGCCACCAGCGAGTGGTGCATCGGCCGCGCGCTGAAGGACGCGGGGCTGGTGGGCCGGGACATCTCCGCGGTGGGCATCACCAACCAGCGCGAGACGACGGGCCTGTGGGCTCGCGACTCCGGCAAGCCCCTGCACCGCGCCATCGTCTGGCAGGACCGGCGCACCTCGGAGCTGTGTCGCCAGCTCAAGGAGCGCGGCGTGGAGCCGCGCGTGCGAGAGACGACGGGCCTCGTCGTGGACCCGTACTTCTCCGGCACCAAGCTCCACTGGCTCTTCGAGCACGTCAAAGGCGCACGCGCCAAGGCGGAGCGCGGGGACGTGTGCTTCGGCACCATCGACACATGGCTCGTCTACAAGCTCACCGGCGGCACCACCCACGTCACCGACGTGTCCAATGCCAGCCGGACGCTGTTGATGGACCTGAAGACCTTGCAGTGGAGCGACGAGATGCGCGCGCTCCTGAAGATACCGGCCGCGTGCCTGCCCCAGATTCGCGGCTCAGCGGAGGTCTACGGCACCACGCGCGGCATGCGCAGCCTGCCGGACGGCGTCCCCGTCGCGGGCATGGCGGGAGACCAGCAGGCCGCCCTCTTCGGTCAGGCGTGCTTCGAGCCCGGCGAGTCCAAGTGCACGTACGGCACCGGCGCGTTCCTCTTGATGAACACGGGCACGGAGCCGGTGCGCTCGTCGGCGGGCCTGCTCACCACGGTAGCGTGGCGGCTGGGCGGCACGGGCTCCACCACGTACGCGCTGGAGGGCAGCAGCTTCATCGCGGGCGCCGCGGTGCAGTGGATGCGCGACGGCCTCAAGATCATCAAGCGCGCGCCGGATATCGAAGCGCTCGCCGCCAGCGTGAAGGACACCGGCGACGTCGTCTTCGTCCCCGCGCTGGCGGGCCTGGGCGCACCCCACTGGCGCCCCGAGGCGCGCGGCCTGTTCGCCGGAATGGACCGCTCCACCACGGTGGCCCACATGGCTCGCGCGGTGCTGGAAGGCATCGCCCTGCAGATTCACGACCTCGCGGAGGCCATGCGTCGCGACAGCGGCCGGAACATCCCCGTCTTCAAGGCGGACGGCGGCGCGGCGGCCAACAACCTGCTCATGCAGTACCAGGCGGACCTGCTCGGCGTGCCGGTGGTGCGCCCAAAGAACCTCGAGACCACCAGCCTGGGCGCGGCGTTCCTCGGCGGCCTGGGCGCGGGCGTCTGGGACAGTCCGGAAGCCATCCGCCGCGCGTGGAAGGCGGACAAGGTCTTCAAGCCGAAGATGAAGGCCGACCTGCGCGAGCGTCACCTGGGCAAGTGGAAGCGCGCGGTGGAGCGCGCATGAGCCGGGGGGCGCGCACAGGCCCGCTGCTCGCCGCCATGCTCGCCCTGGTTGTCGGTACGGGCTGCCCGGGCGATGTGCCGCCGGAGTCGTGTATCAGCGGCGACCCCATCGGCCCGATTCCGCCGTTGGTGCTCGTGCCGGTGGGCCAGGAAGCGAGCCTGCGCGTCACCGCCAACCCGAACATGAACTGCGCCCTCGACGAGGGCAGCTTCCCCGAGTCCGTCACCGCCGAGGTCCAGGACCCCGACAACCTCCCCGTGCAGGCCACGGTGGAGCTGACCTCCGGTTGGGGGGCCACGCTCCGCTTCACGCCGACGATGACGGGCCGCTACCACGTCATCGTCGCCTTCGCGCCGGTGGGCAGCCTGAGCCAGTTCGACGTGTACGTGGCGGAGGACGAGCGCCAGCGCCCCTCCGTGGCGCGGCTCTCCGGCGTGCCCCAGTGCCAGCACCTGGACCGCACGAGCAGCGGCACCTGGGTGTGTGACGGCCGGGCCCATCGGGGGTCGGGGTTCCCGGAGCAGACGGTGGGAAGGGACCACCGCCCTTCGACGGCCGTGGTGGGGAACGTGGTGTGGACGATGGTCGAGGGTCAGGTGCGCCGCTTCGTCGACACAGGCGAGGGGCCCCTGGTGCGCGCCGGCAGCGCGCTCTACCCCACCAGCATGGCGACGGACGTCTCCCCCCACACCCGCCTCGCCACGGAGAACGAGTACCTGGTGCTGGATGCCACCACCCTGTACCGCTACACCTTCACCGAGGAGCTGGGGCTCAGCGTCGCCCGGACGTCCAAGTGGACCGAGCAGCCCGGGCTGGCCTTCGGCTCGGACTCCACGCAGGTCATCGCCATGCGCGTGGGTCCGACGCTGTGGCTGGTGAGCCGCTTCCAGGAGCCGGTGACCTTCCTCGCGCGCACGCGGGCCTGCCCCTTCCAGCTCGACGCGCAGGACCACTATGTCCCCGTGTCGGGCCAGCCCTGCCAGGTCCTCGCCGGTGAGCCACTGGGCCATGGCGACGGCGTGCTGTGGACGCGAGAAGTGACCTCCACCCCGCGAGGGTTCACCAGCGTCCTGCATCGCCACCTGGTGACAGCGGAGCGCGGCCTCGTGGAGGAAGGCGTGCTGGCCCTGGGTGACGGGCTCTCCGTCTCCGTGCCGGAGCTGCGCGCGGGCCCCGCCCTGCCCGTCATCACCTCCTTCGGAAGCACCGGACCGGCCGCCACCCCGCGCTGGGACGCGGAGCGCAACGCGCTGTTGCTCGTGTTGTTGCCCGGCCCGGGAACGAACACCGGCATTACACGCGTCTCGGACCATTTCACCTGGACGGTGAACCTGGACGGGCTCACCGACCTGCGCATCCACCCGTGGACGTCCAGCCCCTGACGTCGCCATTCGGATGGCTTCCCTCGGGCGCGAGAGCGGATATGAAGGAGGTCATCATGGCCCACGACCGCACCCTGCTCGCTCCCGAGGCGCTCCAGTCCTTCCTCACCCAGCATCCCGACTGGAAGCATGAGGGCGGGATGATTCGCCGCACGTACGAGGCACCCTCCTTCCTCGCGGGCATCGCCTTCGTGGAGAAGGTGGCCCAGGCGGCGGAGAAGGCGGACCACCACCCGGACATCGACATCCGGTGGCGCAAGGTGACGCTGGCGCTCGTCACGCACGACGCCGGGGGCCTCACGTTCCGCGACACCGCGCTGGCCGCGGACGCCGACCGGCTCTTCGCCGAGGTGGTGCGGGCTCGGTGAGGCACTTCGCGGTGAGTGCCTCCAACAACGTGATGGACTCCAGGATGGGCAGCTCGACGCGGTGGAACGGATGGCTTCGCGCGCTCGGCGGATGCGCGGTGCTGGGCCTCGCGCCCGCGGCCTGGGCGCAAGACGAGGAGCCCACCCAGCCGCGTCCGGAGCGGCTGTATTTCAATCCCGGCGCGCTCCTGGGCTCGGCGCGCGTGGTCGCGCTGGGCGGCGCCTACGTGGGCATCGCCGAGGGCGCGGCGGGGTTCCCCAGCAACCTGGCGGCGCTGGCCCACCGGGGCCCCGCGCTGGAGAAGGACTGGGACTTGGGCGTCACGCTGTCCTGGCTGGACCTGCCGTTCACCAGCGGACGCGCGCGCGACGTGGACAACGACGGGCGTCCGGACGAGTCGCAGGACCGGCGACAACTGCTGGGCGGACTGCTGTTGCAGTACAAGCGCTTCGGCATCGGCTTCGCGCTGCGCAACAGCGCCGTCTCCTACTGCGCGACGGAGGCCTGCGCCGGGGACAGCGAGCGCATCCGCGTGTCGCTGACGCAGTCGGTGCTGGCCGGAGCGGTGTCTTTCGGACAGGACGACTTCATCCTCGCGCTGGGCATCTACGCGGCGCAGGCGTCCTTCCGGCTGCAATCCGGCGGGACGGAGCTGCGCTACGGCGACACGGGCGTGGCGGTGGACATGTTGTACCGCCCGCATGGCCGTCCCTGGCGCATGGGTGTAACGGTGCGGCCGGAGGTCGTCGCGGACTGGAGGCGAGAGGAAGGCCAGGCGCCGGTGCTGGCGGACCGGACGCTGTTCGGCGCGGTGGTGTCCCCGGCGGTGCTGTCGGTGGGCGCGAGCTGGCGACTGGGCGAGGGCGCGGAGCGTTACAACCGCCTGTCTCCCGCCGCCCGACGTCAGCTCGTCATCGAAGGGGACGCGCTGCCAGTGCCGGAAGAGGAACCCAAGGATGCTCCGGCGGGACGGTGGCTCATCAGCGCGCAGGTGGACCTCCTGTCCGGCGTGGACAACGCGGTGCCGCTGCGCAGCTTCGCGTCGACGGCGGAGGAGGAGCGCGTGGGCCACGGCTCCGAGTTCGCCCCCCGACTGGGCGTGGAGCACGACACGGTGCCGGGGATGATTCGGCTGCGAGCGGGCGTGTACGCGGAGCCCTCGCCCTTCGACGGTCGGCCGCCCCGCCCCCACCTCACCGGCGGCTTCGAGGTCTTCATCCTGCGCTATTGGGAGGACTGGTCCATCAGCACCTCGTTCGACCTGGCGAGCCGCTACACCAACGTCGGCCTGTCCGTGGGCTTCTGGCGCTGAAGCCCAAGGAGCGAGGTGCGCGTTGCCCGGGCTGGGAAGCGCGCCTCCCTCACAGGAGAGGTCCGGTGCGCAGGCGAGGCACACGGACGCCTCGCGGGTGATGCGTCGCGCGCTTCGGAGCGGGCGGGCGGGCAAACGTCGCACACGGTATTGCTGGCACCTACCAGCATGGAGAACCTCCGAGGGGCGGGAGGGGGCTTCATGCACCAGGGGCGGCGATGGTTGCGGACTGTCGCGTTCGCGACAGCGGTGGGCTGGGCGGGGCTGCTGACAGGTTGTGACGACGCGGAGGCCGACACGCCTCCGGATTGTCCGAACGAGTCGCGAAGCGACTGTCCCGCGCAGGAGACGCCTTCGGAGGAAGATGACGCGGGGACGCCGCCTCCCGGGGAGACTCCGGACGCGGGCGCTCCGGATGCGGGCGGCCCACCGCCGATAGAGCCACCGCCTCCGCCACCCCCGGCGACACCGGGAAGCACGCTGTGGCTGGCGCGCGAGGGCACCGCGCAGGATGACCTGGCGCTCGGCGCGGCGGTGGATGCGAATGGCGACATCCTCACCGTGGCCTTGTACGAGCTGGATGACCTCCAGGAGCGTCAGCCCACGGACAACACGGTGCGGCTGACGCTCGCGCGGCGCATCCCGACGGGAGAGATGCGGTGGACGCGCAGCTTCGCGGTGCGCGTGGCGGAGACGCCCGAGTCGCTGCGCGCGGACGTGAATGCACGCGTCGCCCCCGCGCCCGACGGGGGGCTCTTCGTGGCGGTGGATGCCCGGGGGCTCGTGGACTTCGAGCCGCTGGAGCTGGGCAACGGCGCCTTCCTCGTCCGCCTGGACGCGGCGGGCAATGTCCTCTGGTCCGCCACCGTTCCAGGCAGGGATGCCACCGTGGCGGACCTGGTGCTGGATGCCCAGGGACGGCCGATGGTGGCGTTCAACACCTCCGGCCCGACGGACTTCGGCGGGGGCGTGGTGGGCTCCGGCGCGGTGGTGGTGACGTACTCGCTGGACGGCAAGCCCGAGCAGGCGCTGTCCATCGGCCGGGCGGAGGGCTCGGACTCGCGGGTGACGGTGACCACCCTGGCGCGCGGCGCGAATGACAGGCTCGTGGTGGGTGGGCGCTACCTGGGCGCGGCCCGCTTCGGCACCCAGCGCACGGAGTCGTCGAAGGACGGCAGCCCGTTCGTCGCCGTGTACCAGGCGACCGGAGTCCTGGTGTGGGCAAGGCCGCTCGCCCAGGCCAGCGGCACCATGAGCGACGTGGGCGTGGACAGTCAGGGCACGGTGATGGCGCTGGGCTCCTTCCTGGGCACGGTGTCCTGGGGCACGACGAAGCTCCACGGACATGTGTACCGGGCCAGCCCGTTCCTCGTGTCGGCGGATGCCACGGGCAAGGAGCGCTGGAGCCGCAACCTGGGGGATGGACTCCAGGCGGGAGCGCTGGGCGTGGAGCCCACGGGCGGAGTCGTCGTCGCCGGGTTCACCTACTCGCTCATCGTGGATGGCGCGTCAGGGCCGGACGGGCTCGGCTCGGCGCAGCCCCTGGCGCTGCGCTACGGACCGGATGGCGCGTCGCTCGGGTTGCGCCTGTACCTGTCCGACCCGCCCCGCCCCCGAGGCGAGCTGTATGGGCTGGAGGACATCCGCTTCGTGCAAGTGCTCCCGGACGGCGATGCCCTGCTGTTCGGCCACACGGACCGCGAATCCGACTTCGGCACGGGCCGTCGGTCGCCCGCGCGGAGTGATTTGTTCCTGCTTCGCATGAAGCGCTGAGCGCAGGGAGGAGGCCCGTGGGGACCTTCTTGAAGGGTCCTCGGCCTCACCTGAAGCGCTGAGCGCGGCAGCGGGGACCCGTCTCTTGCGAGGGGTCCCCGCTTGCTTTCGCGTCGCGAACTAGCGGCGCGTCGTCCGGCGGGTGGTCTTCCGGGCGCCCTTGCGCGCGGTGGTACGGGTGGTGGTGCGACGGGCCGGGCTCTTGCGCGCGGTGCGTCCCGCGGCCGCCGTCCGGCGCGTGGTGGCCTTGCGGGCAGCGCCCTTGCGCGTGCCCCGGACGGCCGTCTTCCGCTTGGCCGTCTTGCGCGTCGTCGACTTGCGCGTCGTCGACTTGCGCGCGGCGGTCCTGCCCCGCTTCGCGGAGGCACGGCGCGAGGTGGTCTTCTTCGCACGAGCACCGGTGCGGCCAGCGGCCTTCTTCGTGGCCCGACGCCGCCGCGCGGGCGACTTGCGCGTCACGGACGACGAGTCTGAGGTCCCACCCAGGTCCGCGGGCGCCAAGGCATCGGTGATTTGCGAATTGACGGTCTCGTGAGTCATTCCATCTCCTCCAGAAAGGGGAACCGCGTGAATTACGAACCACAGCGTACGCCGATGCGCACGCGATGAGAGCCATCCCCTCGGGAAGATGAACGACAGCGGACGAATGGCGCGTCAGCCTTCACGCATCACGGTGCGCGAGCCAGCTCGCGTTCGACCTTCTCCACCTGCGCGAGCGACGCCTTCAGTCCATGGTCCGTCGCCACCGCGCGCGCCCGTCCCAGTCGCTCCTCCACTCGCGCTCGCTCGCCACGCAGCGCGTGGGCCCGCGTCAAATCCAGCAGCAGGTCCACCGTCGAAAGCCAGTCCTCGTGGGACTCCGCGTTGGAGAGGGACTGCTCCAGGAAGGGAAGCGCGGAGGTGGCGTCCTCGCGGCGCAGGTGGATGCGGCCCAGGACGGCCCGGGCCTCGCGCTCTCCCGACGGGTCCTTCAGCTCGAGCGCCAGCGCCAGCGCCTTTCTCGCGGGCTCCAGCGCGGAGGTGCCCTTGGGCTCGATTCGGGAGCGGACCTGGGCCACCGTCACGAGCGCGAACAGCTCTCCGGTGCGAAAGCCCACCTGCTCCCTCAGGCGCAGCGACTCCTCGAACTGCTCCAGGGCCAGCTGAAGCTCCCCCCGGTCCTCGGCCAGCCCCGCGAGGTGCCGCAGGTTGTAGGACTCCATCAACGCGTCTCGCGAGGCGCGGGAGAGCGCCAGGGAGTGCTCGAAGGTCGACCTGGCGCCCGTGAAGTCCTCCTGGAACTGCTGGGTGAGGCCCAGGTGGAAGAGCGCCACGATGTGTCCGCGCGTGTCCCCGGAGGACTCGGCCAGGTCCCGTGACTGCTCGAAGAGGGCGACGATGGGCGCCCACTCGCCCTTCCCCGCCAGCAGCTTGTCGAAGTAGTGGAACATGCCCTCGGCATCGAGCGCGGCGACCCGCGCGCGCGCATCCCCCGAGTCCTCCGCGAGCCTCCGCGCTCGACGCAGCAAGTCGAGGACCTGGGCCGCATCCATCCCAGGCTCATGACGGAGCTGGCGGGACAGGACGCGTCCCAACTCCACCTGGAGGCGGGCCTCACCGCCCGGGTCCTTCAGGAGTCGAGCCCGCTCACTGGCGAACCGGCCCAGCGCCGCGGCCTCCTGGAAGCGGCTCTCCAGGTCATATGCCTGCATGACGGTGACGGCCGCCTCCGTGAACCGTCGCCCCTCTTCCAGGGTGACGGGGTCTCCGCTCCCACGCGCCGACTTCCCGGCGGCGCAGGCGGTAACGAGCGCAGCCAATCCCACACACACGACAGGCCTCATGACGTCCTCCATGGGGAGGCGACCGGCCTCCCAGCGCGAGGAAGACTAAGAACGGAGCTGTCCGGTGGGGCACGGATGGGATGAGACGCGGAATCGAGGGACGAGCCGAAGCCGGACGAGGACGAGTCACGACGCCTCACGGGCGATGGCGCAGGCGCGTGCGTGCGTCTAGCCTCCCGAGCGCCATGACTCCCGAGGAGAAGCAGAGACTCATCGAGCGCGCTCGCGCCATCCTCCTGGAGCAGGTGCCCCACTGGGAACCGGCGACTCCCGAGGAGAGCAACCCATCCAGTGGCTACGAGCAGCTCGCGGCCGCGGTCAGGGGTGCCCTCGCGGGAGAGCGCGGCGGGGTCCCCACGCTGCATCGCGTCTTCGACGAGAGGTTCTTCGCCGCGACGAACTCACATCATGAGTATGCGCTGGCCGCCCTGAGCCTCGCCCTGCTCGGAGACCGCGCGTCCATCCAGCGCATTCGAGCGGTGTCCGCCATCAACCTGAACCGTGAAGCGAAACCGCTCGCCCTGGCGATTCTCGACGCCACGGAAGAGCCGCTCCCGGCTCACGGGGAGTCGAGCAGCTCGCCCGAAGAAGCCTGAAGGCGAAGCAGCTTGGAGTGCGGGGAGGCACACGTCACAGGGGATGGCCGAGCACCTGCTCCAGCCGGGCCCGGTACGTGCGACTCAACGTCAGCTCCTGCCCGTCGCGCAGCACCAGCCGGTGGTCGCCCGACAGCGTGGGCGACAGCGAGACGATGCGCTCCACGTTCACGAGCGCCGAGCGGTGGACCCGAGCGAACCGACGCGGCGGCAACCGCGCCTCCAGCTCCGCCATCGTCTCGCGCAAGAGGTGCGCCTCCGCGCCGACATGCAACGTGACGTAGTTGCCTGCGGACTCCACCCAGTCCAGGTCCTCCACTGGGACGAGCAGCGTCCGGCTCCCCGTCTTCACCACCAGTCGCTCGGTGGGCACGGCCACGGGCTCCGGGCGCAGCTCCTGGAACAAGCGCTGGAGCTGCTGACGCAAGTCCCCAGGAGGCGCGGCCAGTCGCTCGCGCACCCGGACCAGCGTGCGCCGGAAGCGCTCCACCGTGAACGGCTTGAGCAGGTAGTCCACCGCGGCGGCATCGAAGGCCCGCAGCGCGTGCTGAGGCCAGGCCGTCACGAAGACGATGACGGGCGGAGGCGTCAGCGCCGCTTCGGCCAGCACACCGAATCCGTCGCGCTCCGGCATCTCCACGTCCAGGAAGACGAGCGCGGGCCGCTCGCGGGCCATGACCTCCAGGGCCTCGTGCCCGTCGCAACACTCGGACACCGGATGAAGGTCCGGCTCCGAAGCCAGGAGCGTGCGCAAGCGCTCCCGGGCCAGGGGTTCGTCGTCGACGATGAGCGTGCGGACCGTCATGCCCGGGCGCTCCGGAAGGGCAGCGAGAGCGAGACGACGAAGCCTCGGGGCGCGTTGGCCTCGCACGTCAGTGACTGAGAGACACCGTAGAGCCGCTCCAGCCGAGCGCGAGTCGACCCCAGTCCGATTCCCTCGCTCAGCCCGGAGAGCCCCTCCGCGGGCGGCCCGACGCCGTCGTCTCGAACCTCCAGTGACAGTCGGTCCCCGGCCCGCTGGACGCGGACCCAGACCCGGCCGGGCCCCCGACGGGGAGCGATGCCATGACGGATGGCGTTCTCCACCAGGGGCTGGAGCACCAGGGGCGGAACCAGGGCGTCGTGCACATCGGGCGCCACCTCCACATCCACCTGGAGCCGGTCGGAGAAGCGGGTGCGTTCGATGTCCAGATAGGGCGCGAGCAGGTCCAGCTCCTCGGAGAGCGGCACCTCGTGGCGACCGTCGCGCTCCAGGCTGGCGCGCAGCAGCTCACTGAGCTGGCCCACCATGCGGTCCGCCGCGTCCACGTCGCGGTGCATGAGGGTGGAGATGGCGTGCAGGGTGTTGAACAGGAAGTGGGGCCTCAACTGGCTGCGCAAGAGGTGGAGCTGCGCCTGCGCGAGCTGAGCCTGGAGCCCCGAGGCGCGAACGGCCTCCTCACGCACCTGTCGCGCGTAGCGCAGGGTCGCATCGAGCCCCACTACGGAGAGGTAGATGAGCAGGTCGAAGTCCGTGGTCTTCGACAGGAGCCAGGTGAAGTAGGTCCACGCGGCGGCCCCACCGCCTCCCGCGGGCTGGAGCAGGAGTTGACGCAGCCCCGCCAGGAGCGCCAGGTGTGCCGTGGCGAAGAAGACCGCGGGGGGCAGGTGCAACGCGAGCTGGACGGGCCAGGGGCGCCCCGTGCCTCGCACCCGGCGGGCCACGGCGAGGATGAACGGCGTCAACGCCGCCCAGCCCCCCCAGACGATGGCCCCCGTGAGCAGCGTCTCGCCGAAGACGGGGGGCGCGCCAATGGACGCCTTGTAGACGGAGAGCTGCGCACCGTAGATGAGCGCGAGCACCGTGTACCCGGCCAACACCAACGCGGGCCCGAGCCAACGCGAACGGAACGTGCGGGCCTCCTCGCCGGAGGACACGGGGTGCGGCCCGGTGATGTCTTTCAGTCCGACCACGAGGGCCTGACTCTAACAGGCCTCCAGGACGTCCGGCGGGAGGCCGCCACCGCGCACGCTCAGGACACCGCGCGCCGCCGCTCCAGGAGGCTGGCCGCGCAGAGAAGTCCCAGCAGCACCGCGCTCAGGACGACCTGCGCTGGAATGCCCAGCACCTGTCCGGTCCCCGCTCGCTCCGGGTCGACGAAAGCCGTTCCCGGAAACGCGATGCTCCCCAACTGCGCCAGCCAATACAGGGAGGCGAAGAGCATCCCGGTGCGTGGTCGCGGCCCCGCATCCTGGCCGCGCCACCAGGTGAACCCGAGCGCACAGGCACCGAGCCCCAAGCCCAGCAACATCGTCTGGGCACCGTGAAACCTCGCATGCGGTGGCCACAGGGGATTGAAGAGATGCGTCGCGTTCCAGTCCGCGAGGAACGGCCCCACCATCGTCACCCCTGCGACGAAGGTGACGAGTCCCTTCCCCACAAGCGACCCGCGTGCCGAGACCGTGCCTGGATGAATGTTCGTGCCGTGCATCCGCACCGACATGTCGCCTCCTCGTGAATGCATGAAGCTTCGAGAGGACACGCAAGGTAGGCGTGCGAGCCGAGAGGGTCGCGGCGGAAGGTGCGCGACCTAGGCGAAAGGTGCTCCATTCGAGGCACGCACGCGGTACTCGCGAGGCGAGCAGCCATAGCGGGCCCGGAACGCGCGCGCGAAGCGTCCCGGGTCGGTGAAGCCGCACGCCAGGGCGACCTCCAGCACGGAGGGCGTCCGGGCCGCTCGGAGTTGCTCAGCGGCGCGCTCGAGCCGAAGTGTCGTGAGGTGCTGATACGGGCTCGCGCCGACCTGCGCGCGGAAGACATGCAGGAGCGCATAGCGGCTCATCCCCGCGACGCGGGCCAGGTCCTCCACGGACAGTCGCTCGCGATATCCATCGTTCATGGTCGCGAGCACCCGACGAATGCGCCGGTCGAGGTGAGCACCCGAGGGTGGCGAGTGGAGCGAGGCTCGCGCCACGCCGAACACCGTGGCGTCCGAGAGGGACTTGATGAGCGGGTCCTTCATGGAGGCACCTTCGGACGCCTCCTCCATGAACAACCGGATGAGCTGCGCGAGCCGGTCGTCGGCACCGAGGACGAGCGGTTCGAGCGGGCCATGCACGGGGAGCCCGAGGGTCATCGCGGCGACCGCGATGATGGACGCGGGGACCATGATTTGCTGGAGCGCCGCGACGCGGACCCTCGGGGTGACGACGGCCCCCGGGGGCAACACGATGCACGCTCCATCCGACGCCACGAGCAGCTTCCCTGAAGCGAGCTCGAACTCAACCCGCCCGGCCTCGACCCAGGTCAGCTCGAAGTCGGGGTGGTGGTGACGAAGCCCGCGCTCGACGCGCCGCCCGCTCACGGCGCGGCGGACGACACGGTCAGCGACCGGCGGCGCCTCCAGGCTGGCGATGCGCATCCCCATGCGATGTCAGGGTAGCGCGGCGGGCGCACCCGCGCGCAAGGCTCCGAGCCCCGTCAGCCCTTGAGGAACGCGGCCAGCTTCTCGTACGCCACGGCCAGGGGAGCGATGGGCGCGCTCTCGTTGGCCTGATGCGCCTGCGCCGTCTCACCGGGGCCGTAGTTGATGGCGTCCACGCCCCACTCGCCGAAGCGGGCCACGTCCGTCCACGCCTGCTTGGACGCGGCGGGCAGCCCGGTGATGGCGAGCAGCTTCTGGAACAGGGGGTTGCCAGCGACGACGGGCCCGCTGGGCGAGGCGTCGGTGATGTCCACCTCCGCGCGGCCCGCGACGAGCGCATGCACGTCCGCCTTCGCCTGCTCGATGCTCTTGCCCGGCGCGAAGCGGTAGTTGAGGTTCAACTCGAACGCCTCCGGGATGACGTTCCGCGCGCGGCCGCCCTTGGCGAGCGTGGCGTTGATGACCTCGTAGAAGCGGAAGCCATCCACATCCACCTCCACGCGCTGACGGGCCAGCAGCTCCGTGAGGAACGGCCCCGCCTTGTGGATGGCGTTCTCCCCCTGCCACGGCCGCGCCGAGTGCGCGCTGCGTCCGGTGAAGCGCACCGTCACCTGCATGGAGCCGACGCAGCCCACCTGCACCTCGCTGTCGGTGGGCTCCATGGCGATGCCGAACTTCACGCCCGCCAGGTCCGGACGCTTCGCGAAGAGGGGGATGAGGCCACTCTCCGCGTAGGCGCCCTCCTCGCGCTCATAGAAGAGGAACGCGAGATTCACGGGCAACGTGTCGCGGCGCAGGTCCTCCGCCAGCGCCATCATCACCGCGAGCCCGCCCTTCATGTCCGAAGCGCCCAGGCCGAAGATGCGCTCACCCTCGATGCGAGGCTCCCGCCCCACGTCACTGGGGTGCGCGGGCACGGTGTCCAGGTGGCCGATGAGCGCCACCGTGGGTCGTGGGTCGTCCAGGCGACCGAGCAGCAACGTGTGCCCTACCCGGAAGACTTCCCTCGCGGGGAAGTGCTGGAGCGCCCAGCGCTCGACGAAGTCGGCGATGGGGCCTTCGTGGGTGATGGGGCTGGAGATGCGGCACAGCTCGAGCGTCGTGCGGGCGAGCCTCGTAGCGAGGTCTTGAGAGGACATGCGCCTCCCACCATAGCGCCACCCCCACCTCGCCCGCTGATCTCCCTCCACCCCGACGACAATCGGGGCCACCAGGCAGGCGAGTCAGGCCCTGAAATTATCGATTACTGGAAAACCCGCTGACAGACGGCCCCAGGCATGCCGCGAGTGAAGAGGATGCCCGACGAACCCCTTCCGGGATTACGAGTGACAGTGCTCGGGCGTTCACTGACACTCGCGCCGCTTTCCACCTCCGAGGATGAAATGTCGGCCAAGTCGAACAGTGACGCGACCCAGGCGCTGCTCTCGCTCTGCGAGGCCAAGGCCCGCTGGAAGAACGAGCTGACCTCGGAGGCCGTGAAGAAGGCCGTGGCCGAAGGCGCTGACGTGAATGCCGGCAACAAGTACGGCCTGACGGCGCTGCACCTCGCCGTGCAGGCGCCCTACACGAAGGGCGACCCGCTCCCCAGCGTCGACGTGGTGCGAGCGCTCATCGAGGCGGGCGCGGACGTGAACGCGCGCGACGCCCATCAGCAGACGCCGTTGATACACGCCGTCAGCTACGAGCCGGACAAGGACAGCGAGGACCGGGCGCTGGAGATCATCCGGGTGCTGCGCGCCGCGGGCGGCAAGGTGCCCTCGGAGGTGACGGACAGGAGCGGCGGCGCGTTCAGACTGTCGACCGAGGCGCTCTACCGGGAGGTCCTGGACGCGGGCGCGACCGTCAACGTGCGGGACGATTCGGGACAGACGCCGCTTCACCGCGCGATGGGCGTGGGCAAGCCGGAGCTCGTGAAGCTGCTGCTCGAGCGTGGCGCCGACGTGAATGCCATCGACGGGTTGGGGCGCACGCCGCTGGGCGTGGGGCTGCGCACCAAGGAGGAGGTGTGGGTGGCCCACAACAAGCGCACGCCGGGCTTCGTCGCGGCCATCAACGCGCTGGAGGCCGCCGGAGGCAAGGCGAGCGTTCCCATCCAGCACGACCCCACGGACCCGTTCGCGCCCTTCCCCATCGACGAGGCCGCGCTGACGAAGGCCCTGGAGGGCAAGAAACTCTCCTTCAAGCACGCGGTGAGTTCGGCGCAGGAGCTGGCCACGGGGCTGCACAGCTTCGGGGACCCAAGCGATGCGTTGGACAAGCTGGAGGCCGTGAGTGATGTGCTCGGCGTGGAGGAGCGGACGGTCCGGCTGAAGGGCCCGCTGACGCTGAAGCGCGTCTTCTTCCACCACGGCGACCTGGAGGTGGACGGCGACCTGGAAATCCAGAAGCCGTTCGCGGTGACGGGGGATGTCATCGTGCACGGCGTGGTGCGGGATGCCGGGAATGACTCGCTCGTGAACATCCTGGGCGACCTGAAGTGCCACGCGCTCTACACGGATGGAGAGTTCAGCGTCGGGGGCGACATCGAGGCGCGGGACGTGGTGCTCGGCTACTACAACGACCACATCCTGAGCGCGGACACCATCCGGGCCAAGGTCGTCATCGAGGATGAACACGCCGTCGATGCCACCGTCGAGGCCGAGCACCACTTCGACATCGACACCTACGCCCAGGGCTACGGTGATGGCGTGGCCGACGACCTCCGAGCCATCTTCGTCGACCAGGTGTTCGAGGGCGAGACGGACAAGCCCGAGGAAGAGGAGTCGGAGGACGAGGAGGAACTGGACGAGGAGGACTCTGAAGTCGAGGACCTCGACGACGTGGACTCCGACGATGACGAAGCGGACGACGACGAAGCGGACGACGACGACGAAGCGGACGACGACGAGGACTCCGACGACGACGAAGCGGACGACGACGAGGACTCCGACGACGACGAAGAGACTTCGGACGACGACGAGGACTCCGACGACGAGACTTCGGACGACGACGAGGACTCCGACGACGACGAAGCGGACGACGACGACGAGGAAGAGAAGCCTCGGCTCGACAAAGGGGCGCTCTTCGACCGAATCAGCAAGGGGCTGCCCGTCTTCCGCAAGGCGAAGAAGTAGGAGTTCCGCACAGCAGGCGCGGGAGCTTTCCTCCCGCGTCCGCCGCGGCTCCAGGGCACTCCTGGGTCAGAACGTCCGGATGAAGTCGAGCTCCACGCCGGGGTTCTTCGCGCCCCCCGCGTCGGCGGGAGTCACCGCCTGGGCCTTCGCCGGAAGCGCCGGGCTGCCTGACGCCTGCCAGGCGGACACGTGGCGGAACGAGTTGGCGTCGAAGCCCGCGAGCATCAACACGTTGGGCACCCGCGAGGGCAGCGGCGCGTTCTCGTAGGCCCCCAGGTTCCACAGCACCACGTCCACCGGACCCAGCACGTGGTGCCACGCCTGGAGCACGGCCTGGAGCGGCGGCACGCTCGCGTCGAACTCGATGCCCCTCTTTCGCAGCGACTCCACCAGACCCGGCTCCACTGTCTGGACCTCCGGCGGATGGAACTGCATGTCGGAGAAGAAGTAGAGCGTGCGGGGCCTCGGCCGCGAGGGATTCTTCAACAGGAGGGCGATGAGGTTCATCACCGAGTTCACCACCTGCGTGCTGCCCCACCCCTGCCCGCTGCGCAGTCTGCTGGACAGCTCGAGCACACCCTGCCGTGGTGCGAGGTCCTCCACGAAGATGTCGTCCGAGAACGTCGCCGCGTACCCCAGCTCGCGCGCCATCACCGCGGCCAGCACCACCGCCACGTCCCCCACGTGCGCGGAGCTCTTCGCCCCGCCCAGCTTCGTGGCGAACATGGAGCCGGAGATATCCGCGATGCCCAGGCTCTTGCCCTTCGGCAACAAGCCCTCGCACACCTTCTCCAGGATCACCTCGAAGACAGGCGCGATGGCCGGCTCCGGGTCCGCGTGGAAGCAGTCCTCCCCCTGGGAGTCCTGCCGCGACTTGCCCCACATCGCCGCCCACCACCCCATGTACACCTGATGCGGCCACATCCCCGCGAAGCGACGCTTGCGCGCCTCCGCCAGCAGCACGGCCAGCGGGATGCCCGCCTGATACATCGCGCGGATGTAGCCCTTGAAGGCCATGTCCGGCAGCAGCCCAGGCACGTCCAGCACGCGGCGCCACGTCTCCTGCGTCGACCCCATGAACGACAGCGCCTGCTCCGTGGAGAGCCGCCCCTTCACGAAGTTCTCCAGGCTCGCCTCGCCGCCGAAGAACGCGCGGCGCGCCTCCAGCAGCTCCAGCCCCTGCGCCAGGGCCGTGCGCTCGCGCGTGGGCGCGTGCAGGTAGTGGTAGAGCTTCAGCGTGCGCTCATCCAGGTGCGCCTTCGCCACGCCCATCGCATCCACCAGCCGCAGGCTCGCGCGCTGACCGTTCTTCCGGCGCCGCGAGAGCGGGAACCGCCGCCCCGCGTACTTGAGCAATTGATACAGGTCCATGCCCGCGAGCGCCCGAGCCATGCCCTTGCGCGCCGCCTCGGGCACTTCGCCAAGCCCCAGGTGGTCGAAGTGCGTGAGGAACAACGCCACGTCGTCCGCGCGGTGTCGCAGACAACGGAACGTGTACTCCTCCGTGAAAGGGCCCTCAGGGTCCGCCGCCGCGAGGATGGCCGGCGCGACACTCCCCTGGATGCGATTGCCCTTCCCCTTCACCGGGTCGCGCATGTACGCGGCGAACTTCCAGGCGAAGCCCCGCTCGTGACGCTCCGCCGCGAGCAGCGCCGCCGCGTAGCTCCGAATCTCCTCCACCTGGGTCCGGTAGAAGGTCTCCTCGAGCAGCGCCGAGCCCTTCGTGAAGGTCAGGTGCGTCAGCGGGTCCGTCTGGGACAGGTCGAAGGCCGCGGCACCCTCGTGCGTCAGCGCTCCCACCACCTCACGCAGCACCCGAGGCATGTCCCCTCCCGACCTGAGAAGAAAAGTCGGCGCCCCGCCCCTGATGGCAAGCCATCAGGAGCTCATGGACGAAGTAGGGGCGCCAGATGTCTTGAAGGCTATGACAACTCAGCCCGGCGTGGCGAGTTCTTCCTCGAAGCTGATCTCACCCTCCAGCAGCGTCGCGCACAGACACGCGGGCCCCCGCAGCGCGCTGAAGCCGTGGGCGCTGCCGTCCGTCTTCTCCTGCTCCTCGCCCGGCCACACCTCGTGCCCGCCGTCCTCGCGCAGCCCGCCCTCGAGCACCAGGTTCAGCTCGCGGCCGTGGTGGGTGTGCAGCGGGTAGTGAATCCCCGGGTTCAGCCGCAGCATCGCGCCCATCATCCCCTCGCGCGCGGGCCCCGCCTCTACCGGCATCAGCTCCGAGCCCTCCACCGGTCCCGGCATCCACCGCGACGGGTCCGCCAGGGACTCCAGCAGCTCCAGCGCCCGCTCCCTCGACAGGTCGAAGAACGCGGCCACCCGGTCCGCGAAGCGCTCGAAGCGGCGCGGCCCCTCCATGCGCTCCATCAGGGCCTGGAGCACGGCGGCGGGCGGCTCGACGGGAGGCACCGCCATCGACAGTCCCTGGCGAGCCATGGACAGGCGGTCGGCCTCGACCCGGCAACGAGAACACGTCGACAGGTGCCGCTCCGCGGCCTCCCAGGCAGGGGAGTCCAGGGTGCCGAGGGCCCACTCAGCCAGGATGTCGTCGAGGTGCTCCATCGTCACATTCCGTCCCGTCACACTCCCTCTACGGAAGTATCAACCGCTCTGGATTTCTGGGGTCAGACCGGCACGGCGAAGTCGCGCAGGGCCGAGTTGAGGCTCGTCTTCTTGTCCGTCGACTGTGTCCGCTGGCCGATGATGAGCGCACAGGGAACCATGAATTTTCCGGCGGGGAACTGCTTCTCCCGCATCCCCGGAATCACCACGCTGCGCGCGGGGACGCGGCCCTTGTAGACGCGCTCCTCGGGTCCAGTGACGTCGATGATTTGCGTGGACGCGGTGAGCACGACATTGGCGCCCAGCACCGCCTCCTCCTCCACCACCACGCCCTCCACGACGATGCAGCGGCTGCCCAGGAAGGCCCGGTCCTCGATGATGACGGGGGACGCTGTGGGCGGCTCCAACACGCCCCCCAGGCCCACGCCACCGGACAGGTGCACGTCGCTGCCCACCTGCGCGCAGCTGCCCACCGTGGCCCAGGTGTCCACCATGGTGCCCGCGCCCACGCGCGCGCCGATGTTGACGTAGCCGGGCATCACCACCGCGCCCCGCTCCACGAAGGCGCCGTAGCGCACCGTGCCCGGAGGCACCACGCGCACCCCCGCCTTGTCCAACCCCTTCTTCAGAGGAACTTTGTCGTGGAACTCGAAGGGCCCCACCTCCATCACCTTCATCTCCGACACCGCGAAGAACAGGAGGATGGCCTCCTTCACCCAGGCGTGGACCTTCCAGCCCTCCGCCCCCTTCTCCGCCACGCGCAGCTCGCCTGCGTCCAGCCGCGCCACCGTTTCGCGCACGGCGGACACGAAGTCCGGGTCCTTCAATTTCGTCCGGTCCGCGAACGCGGCGGAGACCTTCTGGGCAAGCTCGTCGATGGGCGGCATGGCGCCTCCTTGAATCACAATTTGGAGCGCCGCGCCGCACCCAACCGCAGGCCCCGCGCGAGGCTCAGGTCCGCGCCGCGCCGGGCTCCACCAGGGGCAGCGTCTGCGTGGTGATCTCCTCGTACAGCTCCGGAGTCACCGCGTCCGCGGGCCCCCGCCCCTCCAGCACCACCGTGCCCGGCGTCACATGCCGAACCCGGGACATCGGCAGCTGCCCCCACCGCCGGCTGAACGGCCAGGGCCTCACGTAGATGTGCACGCCGCTCAGCAGGGCCACGTACCCCAGGAACGTCCCCTCCTCGTCGCGCACGCGCATGCCTCGGATGATGGAGCGCCGCTCGTAGGGCGACGCCATGTCGGGCCAGGCCATCCGTCCACCTCCTTCCACCAACCTGCACCTTCCTCCGCCTACCCGGGAGCACTCCGCACTCGCCTGTTTCCTTGCCAGCGCAGGCAACTGCTTCCCCAACGAAGTCGATAACTTCCTGTTTTCTCTGAATTCACCATGTTGACGACTGGTCAATCGCACCACGGTCGTGCCAGCATGGGGTCACCCCTCACCCCTGGAGGGCAACATGAGCGCTACCCCCCCGCGCCCGTGGAGCCTCGCAGTGGCAGTGCTCGCGTCGTTCGCCGCTGGTTGCCTCGGCGAGGCGTCGCTCGACATGCAAGGTGTGCCGGATTACGACAATCCGAACCCACCGCCTCCCCCGGTCCAGCAGGACGGCTCGCTGCCGTGTGATTTGGAGAGCGTCCCCGCCGGGGTGACGCTCGCGGGCATCGCCAGCGACTTCGAGCGGGTGGTGCAGCCCGCACTGGTGCGGGAGGTGTCGGGCTGTATCTCCTGCCACGCGCCCACCAGCGGACGGCTCTTCCGGGTGGGCCTCAACGGCGTGGAGAACTTCTACGCCATCCGCGCGGCGGGCTATCTCACCCCGTCGTCGGGCTCCATGTTGTCGCGACTGGTCACCACGGATGAGAGCGCGCGCATGCCCAGGGCCCAGCCGGCCTGGAACGCGCAGGAGATCGCCGCCGTGGCCAGCCTCACCTGCCAGCTGGCGGCGGTGGAGACGCGCCAGCCGTCGTCGCCGCCGGACGAGGAGTTCCCTCCCGCGCTGCTGGAGGCCTACAGCGGCCCGTCCGTCGCCACGTATGACAATCCCTTCCTGAGCTACGAGCAGCTCAAGGGCAAGGTGAAGGCCGTCTTCAACGACGACTGGGTGCGCGGCGGCCAGGACCGCTTCGCGCAGAACGTGGGCGTGTTCGGCGGCGTGGACTACAAGGACCACTTCGTCGAGGCGCGCGTGGCCTCGGCCGACTTCTTCCTGGGCCTGGATGATTTGTCGCGCGACGTGTGCCTCACGGCCGCCACCGCGAAGACGGGGCCCTTCTCCGGCCTGGACCTGGCCCTGCCGCTGACGGACATCCCCGCGCCCTCCACGAAGACATACGAGATGGAGGCCGCCGCGAAAGATGGCACCACCATCCCCGCCGGCACGCAGATTCTGGCGAGCACCGGTGGCAAGTCCGGCAGCACCGGGTGGAACCTCTACACCACCGGCACCCTCACCACGCTCCAGCCGTACGCCTTCCCCGCCTCCGCCACCTACCGCTTCACGGTGAAGGCGAAGGGTGACCTGTGCGGCCCGGACCTGCCGAACCTGCAGCTCAAGGTGGACGGCGTGCTGGTGAAGGAGTGGGCCGTCGCGAACAACACGGCCTACGCGGACTTCGTGCACACGCAGGCCGTCACCAGCGGGGACCACATCCTCACGGTGGCCTTCACCAACGACTACGGCGAGACGGGCGTCTGCGACCGCAACCTCCACGTGGACGCGCTCGTGGTGTACGGCCCCACGGAGGCGGCCACCGGCACGCAGCGCGCGGACGCTGCGAAGGCCAAGGTGGACACCATCTACCGGCGGATGCTGTACCGCGCCGCGACGTCGCAGGAGCGCGCCAACGGCTATGCGCTGGTGA
The DNA here is from genome assembly GCF_013336625.1 of Myxococcus sp. CA033. Taxonomy (NCBI): domain Bacteria; kingdom Pseudomonadati; phylum Myxococcota; class Myxococcia; order Myxococcales; family Myxococcaceae; genus Myxococcus; species Myxococcus sp. CA033. Next base: position 749,270 of record NZ_JABUMU010000002.1, read on the forward strand.
CGGGCCTCCTGGACATCGAGGCGAACGCCACCAAGGCCTGGAGCGGCCTGTGCGAGGGCCTGATGCGCGCCCCCGACTTCCTCTTCACCCTGCCGCCTTCCTACGAGGCGGCCTCCGGCAAGGAGCGCGACAAGCTGCTGTTGGTGAAGCTGGCGCAGGACCTGCTGGGCCGCCCGCCTTCCGCCGCGGACTTCACCGCGCTGGAGAGCGGCACGAAGACGTGGGAGGCCATGGTGGACGGCTACCTGGCCTCGGCGGACTTCCGCTCCAACTACTTCCGCCGCATGCGCGTGCGCACGGAGAGCGAGGGCACCCCCGACACGGACGAGCCCGCGCGGCTGTGGACCTTCCTCGTCGAGCAGGAGCGGCCACTGCAAGAGTTGCTCGTCGGTGACTACTCGGTGGACGCGGCCTTCCAGCAGGTGACGCGGCCCACGCAGCACGGCAAGACGGGCGTGCTCACGATGAAGGGCTTCATCAAGAACAAGCCGGGCCTGCCGCACTACAACTACGCGGCGCGAGTGATGACGGACTTCATGGGCACGCTGTACGAGGTGCCCGCCGAGGTCTTCGACATGCGCGGCGCGGCCACGGCCTCCTCCACGGTGGACCCCAGCAGCATCTGCTTCTCGTGCCACCAGACGCTCACCCCGCTGGCGCACCAGCGCCTGAAGTGGGACGACGAGGGCAACTACCGCACGGCGGACGAGCAGGGCGTGGCGCTGGACGACACGGACCGGAACCTGGCGGCCACCTACGCCTTCAAGGGCCCGGGCATGGAGGCCTTCGCCACCCAGGCGGTGAAGAAGGAAGCCTTCGTGCGCCGCACGCTCAACGCCCAGTACGCGCTCTTCTTCGGCCGGGAGATGCGGCACCAGGAGGACGAGCGCGTCATCTACAAGCGCCTGTGGGACGTCAGCCAGGCACAGCACGGCAACTTGAAGGCCGTGCTGAAGACCATCGCCACCTCGCCCGAATACCTGCGCCAGTAACCGCGCCCAAAGGACCGCCGCCATGAACCGCCGCCGATTCCTCGCGGGCGCCGCAGCGGGCGCCGCCATCAGCACCCTGGACTGGCTCCGCTTCTTCCGCTCCTTCGGAGTGCCGGGGACGAAGAAGGAGCTGGGCTTCGCCGAGGCCGCCGCCGCCGAGGCCGACGACCCGCACTTCCTCATCTACTGGTTCCAGGAGGGAGGCTGGGACGGGTACTCGATGTTCAACCCCGTCCACACGCCCAATGACGCCATCCGCGTCGTCCCGGCCGGAGAGCTGCGCCCCACGCCCTCCTGGACGCAGCACCGCTACCGCCCGAAGAACTACGGCACCACGCCGTCGGACCCGCCCAGGATGCAGGGCAACATCCAGTACGGCTACCTGGCACAGGACGGCCTGGACCTGTTCCCGGACCTGGCGGTGGTGTCCAGCCACAACGGCAACACCTTCCACTCCGGCGGCCGGTGGGAGTACCACTACGGCAAGTACAGCGCCTCGCTGTCCGGCAAGCGCAACGCGGACGAGCGCACGGTGATGCAGGCGTTCTGCGAGGCCTACGGCACCGGCTACCTGTTGCCCCACGTCTCCTGGCACCGCTGGCTGTCGGACGGTGAGCTGTCCATTCCGTCCTACCCGGAGGGCACCGGCTACTACGAGAAGCTGGGCCCGGTGCATGCCCACACGCTCTACGGCAAGACGCCGGGCGCGATGCGAGACAGGCTGTCCTCGTTGGGCAACGTGGCGCAGGGCCAGCGCGACGCGCGCATCCGCCAGTTCACCGACAACCTGCAGGCCAGCTTCCTGGCGGAGAAGAACAGCGAGTCGGTGCGCGCCTTCTCCTCCGCGCTCCAGATTCACCGCGCGCTGACGGCGGGCGGCAGCATCAACCTGGACCCGCGCACGCTGTTCACCGACACCACGCTGCGCGCAGAGTTCGGCATCACCGCCGCGGACGAGGCCACCGACTCCTCGTCCATCAACGGCAACCCCGCTCGCACCAAGGAGACGCCCAACACCAACGTGCAGGCGTTGATGACGTACGAGCTGATGACGAAGGGGCTGTCCATCGGCTTCTTCATCGAGAACCGGGGCCTGCGCCAGTTCGACACGCACCGGGACCGGCGCTCCATCATGAACAACAAGGGCCAGACGGAGCAGCGCGACACCATGCGCAAGCACCTCTGGAACCCGCTCAAGACGCTGGTGGCCAAGCTCAAGTCGACGCAGTACGGGACAACGGGCAAGAGCTACTACGACTTCACCACCATCGCCCTCGCCTCGGAGATGGGCCGCACGATTCAGGGTGACGTGGAGGGCATCCTCACCAAGGCGGACGTGACGGATGCGCAGAAGTACGAGGAGATCATGCTCCAGGACTGCTGCCAGCACTGGCGGGTGAACAGCGCGGCCTTCCTCGGCGGCACCGTGCGCGGAAACACGCAGTACGGCCGCGTGGGCAGCGTCTCGCTGGACGGCATTCCCATGATGCCGGATGGCACCTTGGACCCGGCCTTCAACCCGGACACGGGCCTGCTGATGACGGGGCGGACCAAGAGCGCCAACAGCTTCATCTCCGACGCAGGCCACCTCTACGCGACGGCGTTGCACCTGTCCGGCCTGGACCCCGCGGCGCTGAAGGCCGCGGGCAAGGGCAAGAACGACAGGCCGGCGATGAAGTTCATCAAGCGCTGAGGCGACGAAGGCGACCTGGAGTGCTCCTCCGGGTCGCCCTCGTGCGCGAGGGTCATCCGTCCAGGGCGCGCGCCACCGCGTCGACGACCTCCTGGTCCGTGGGGAAGGCCAGTGACTCCTTCCGGATGACGACCTTGTCACCCACCCTGACCTCGTAGCTGCCCGACGGGCCTGGCTTCAGCTCCGTCTCCACATCCAGTTCGTCCTTCAGCACGGCCGCCGCACGGGCGGCCCGAGGCTTGTAGCCTCAGGAATTACAGTAGGTAATCGAGACCGGCTTCGCGTCCGCCATGGTGCGTCTCCTCGCGTGGGCGCATCGACTCGTGCGCACGTCCTGGAGATAATGCGTTTCAAGCGCGCGAGCCAGCCTGCTTGTCTGCCTCGACCGGGACGCGCACGAGGCCCGGGGGCCCTTCGTCCCACCTGCTCGCGACGCCCGTCCGCTCGAGACCTGCGCGAGCCTCCGAGGCGCCCTCCCGCCTGCCTGCCCCGACCGGGGACGGGCGCGAGCTCGGGGGGGCCGTCGTCTCGCCGGCCCGCGCCTCCTGTCCGCGCAAGACGTGCGCGCGGCCCGGAGGAGCCTGCCCTCATCCCGGCCTCTCGGGTCGTTCATCGGTGAGCGGGACTTGGGGCTCCGTGCTCGTACCCGAGGACGTCGCCATCCATCGCGGTTAGGTTCCCGGTCCGCCATGACCGACTTTCGTGAGCGCATCGCCGCCGCCTATGACACCGAGGCCTTCCGCCGCGAGGGTCGCCAGTTGGTGGACACGCTGGCGGACTATCTGCGACAGGCCGAGCGCGGCGAGGGCCTGCCCGTGTTGCCCTGGGCGGCTCCGGCGGTGAACGTGGACCGCTTCGCCGCCTCCTTCCCGGAGGAGCCCACGGGAGACTTCGCGGAGCTGATGGCGAGCGTGCTCTCCGGTTCCAACCACCTGCACCACCCGCGCTACGTGGGCCACCAGGTGACAGCCCCCGTGCCGCTGGCCGCGCTGTGCGACGCCGTCTCCTCCCTGCTCAACAACGGCATGGCGGTGTACGAGATGGGTCCGGTCTCCACCGCCATGGAGCGCAACGTGCTGCGGTGGATGGCGGCGCGCCTGGGGATGCCGGAGTCCACGGACGGCGTGCTGACCTCGGGCGGCTCGCTCGGCAACCTCACCGCGCTGCTCGCCGCGCGGCAGGCCCGGGCCGGCTACGACGCCTGGAACGACGGCGCGCACGCGGGGCCGCCGCTCGCCGTGCTGGTGCCGACGACCGCGCACTACTGCGTGTCGCGCGCCACGCGGGTCATGGGCTGGGGCTCGGGCGGTGTGGTGCCCGTCCCCGTCGACAGCCGCTTCCGCCTGCGCCCGGAAGCCCTGGGGCCCGCGCTGGAGTCGGCCACTCGCGCGGGGCGCAAGGTCATCGCCGTCGTCGCCAGCGCCGGCTCCACCGCCACCGGCGCGTTCGACCCGCTGGAGCCCGTGGCCGACTTCTGCGAGCGCCACGGCCTGTGGTTCCACGTGGACGCCGCGCATGGTGCCGCCGCCGTGCTCAGCTCCGAGTACCGCCACCAGACGCGTGGCATCGACCGCGCGGACTCCGTCGTCTGGGACGCGCACAAGGGCCTGTTGATGCCCGCGCTGGTGACGGCCGTCCTCTTCCGCGACGGCGCGCGCTCCTTCGAGTCCTTCGCCCAGGAGGCCAGCTACCTCTTCGGCAACACCGAGCGGCCCTGGAGCGACGTGGGCCTGCGGACGATGGAGTGCACCAAGGAGATGATGGCGCTCAAGCTCTACACCTGCCTCCGCGTGCTGGGCACGCGCCTGTTCGCGGACGCGGTGACGGAGTCGTACACCCTGGCCCGTCGCTTCGCCGAGCGCCTCTCCGCCGCCCCCGACTTCGACGTGCCGGTGGCCCCCGACTGCAACATCGTCTGCTTCCGCCACACGCCCGCGCACGTCCCGCCCGAGGAGTGGGACGCCCTCCAGGCCCGGCTGCGCGAGCGACTGGTGACACGCGGGGACTTCTACCTGGTGCAGACGAAGCTGCCCACGGGCGTGTACCTGCGCGTCACCCTCATCAACCCCCTCACCACCGACGCGGACCTGGACGCGCTGATGGAGGCGCTCAGGACGGCAGCTCGACGGTGAACTCGCTGCCGACGCCGGGCTCGGAGGCCACCGAGACGACGCCGCCCAGCACCGACACCATCTCCCGCACCAGCGTCAGCCCCAGGCCCACCCCCGGCTTGGACTTGTTCTCCAGGGGCTCCAGGTGCTCGAAGGGCTCGAACACGCGCGACTGCGCGGCGCGAGGGATGCCCGGGCCGGTGTCTCGCACCCGCAGGCGCCAGCCCTGGGGGCGCTCCTCCACCGCCACCGACACGCCGCCCTGCTCGGTGTACTTCACCGCGTTCGTCACCAGGTTGAGCAGCACCATCTGGACGATGCGCGGGTCCGTGCGCGCCACCGCCTTGCCGGGCGGCCGCTCCAGCTCCAGCGCCAGGCCCTTGCGGCGGGCCTCCGCGCGCGCCTCCTCCACCACCTCCTCCACCACCTCGCCCAGGTCCACGGCCTGACGCCGCACCACCAGCCGGCCCTCTTCCAGCTGGTTGTACTGAAGCACCATCTCCACCATGTCCCGCAGGCGCACGGTGGAGCGGTGCATCCGGTCGAACATGTCCAGCGCGCGGGGCGGCATCCCTCCCAGCTCCCGCTGGAGCGCATGTTGGGTGAGCTGGAGCACCGACAGCGGCGTGCGCAACTCGTGCGACACCAGTTGGAGCAGCGTGCTGCGCGACGTGCTGGCGCGCTCGGTGGTCTCCAGCGCCACCTCCAACTGCCGCTTGCGCATGCCCAGCTCGCGCGCCATCGCCTCCAGGTCCACCGAGCGCGCGGCCAACAGGCCCTGCAGCACCTCGCGCGTGCGCTTCACCACCGCCAGGTTCGTCACCCGCGCCACCAGCTCCTCGGAGACGAAGGGCTTCACCACGTAGTCCTGCGCCCCCGAGCGCAGCAGGTCCACCCGCAGCGCATCATCCGCGCGCGCGGTGAGCAGGAGGATGGGCGTGGACTCGATTCCGGGACGCGAGCGCACCGCGCGCACCAGCTGGTCTCCCCCCATGCGAGGCATCATCAAGTCACTGACGATGACGTCCGGTTGCATCCGCTCCGCCTGGACCAGCCCGTCCACGCCGTCCACCGCGGTGGCCACCTGGAAGTCCTTCGACAGGGTCTCCACCACGAAGCGGCGCATCTCCCGCGTGTCCTCCACCACCAGCACGCGCGGGCGGCTCGAGTCCTCCGCGCGCGTCGACGCCACCACCTCCCGCGCCTCAGGTCGCAGCAGGTCCAGCTCCGCGCGCGCCGCCGCGTGATGCTCCACCCGCGCCTCCACCTCCGGACGCGCCGACAGCTTCGCGCCCGAGGGCGCCATCAGCGGCAGCTCCACCACGAAGCGGGCGCCGCCCCCCGGCCGGTCCTCCACCCAGACGCGCCCCTCGTGCAGCACCACGAAGTCCCGGGCAATGGCCAGGCCCAGCCCCGTGCCCCCCAGGTCCCGCACGGTGGCCTCGTCCCCCTGGCGGAAGCGCTCGAAGATGGCCTCACGCAGCTCCAGCCGCACGCCCGGCCCGGTGTCCTCCACCACCAGCCGGCCTCGCCCCGCCTCCGCGCTCAACGCGACGCGGATGCTGCCTCCCGGGGGCGTGAACTTGGCGGCGTTGGACAAGAGGTTGAGCACCACCCGGTCCACCTTCTCCGAGTCCACCTGCGCCGGCAGCATCGCCGGCAGCTCCAGCGCGAAGTCCAGCCGCCGCTCCGCCGCCAGCCCCTCGAAGTTCTCCGCGCCCAGCCGCACCAGCCTCGCCAGGTCCACCTCCTCGTACTGGAGGCGCATCTTCCCCGCGTCCAGCTTGGCCACGTCCAGGAGCGCGTTCACATGCCGCAGCAGCACCCGCGCGTTGCGGCGCACCACCTCCAAGTCCTTGTGGGCGGACTCGGACAGCTCCCCCTGGTTCAGCAGCCGCTCCACCGGCCCCAGGATGAGCGTCAGCGGCGTGCGCAGCTCATGGCTGACATTGGCGAAGAAGCCGGTGCGCTGCGCCTCGGATGCCTTCAGCCTCGCGTACAGCTCCTCCAGCTCCACGGAGCTCTTCTCCAGACGCACCCGGCGCTCCTCGGACAGCCGCGCCGCCTCCGTGAACTCCACCACCCGCCCGCGCAGCGGCACCAGGTACATGCCCGTGGCCACCGACGCCACCGCCGTCACCACCTTGATGCCACCCGCCAGGTAGTAGGCCGAATACCAGACGTTCCACACCTCCATCAGGTGCGTCAGCCCACACGCGCCAATGAAGACGCCAAATGACAGAATCATCCCGCCAAAAGGCAGCCGGCTGCGTCGCACCATCGCGTACAGCGACAGGGAGATGAAGAAGTAGGCGGCGCCGATGAGCGCGTCCGACAAGACATGCATCACCACCAGCTCCTGCTTCCACAGATAGCAGTGGCCGTGAGGCATGTTCCAGGCACCGTAAAGCACGTCCCGCAGACCCGCCCAGGGTCCCTCTTCCGCCAGGGAAGACCGCACCAGGGAAACCGCGCCGCGTACCGCATGTCCGAGCTGGTCGTTCATGGCGTTCCCTTCCACTGTCCGCATGACAGGGGGGCCCCCCATGGCCCTCCCCCCAAGAAAGCATTCCACGCAAAACAGGCACCTCTTGCTACCCCCCCATCTCACACTGGCGCGAGGGGAAAGGGCATTCACCCCGGCTCCACGCGCCGGGTGCTGGACAGTCGCCCTCCCCCCCGAAATGAGGTAGAGGGCTCAACGCCATGCTCGTCTCTCTCGTCATCCCCGTTTACAATGAGATTCCCACGCTCGCGGAGCTGCTGCGCCGCTGCATCGCCGTCGACTTTCCGAAGGAGCTTGTCCTGGTGGACGATTGCTCCCGGGACGGAAGTCGGGAGCTGCTCCAGCAGCTCGCGGAGCAGGGCGTGGGCGTGTTGGGGGGAACCCCCAAGAACCGCAACGAAGTCCGGGTGCTGTTCCAGGAGCAGAACCAGGGCAAGGGCGCCGCGCTGCGGCGCGGCTTCGCGGAGTCGACGGGGGACATCATCCTCGTTCAGGACGCGGACCTGGAATACGACCCCAAGGACATCCCGAAGGTGATTCAGCCCATCCTGGACGGGGATGCGGACGTCGTCTTCGGCAGTCGCTTCACGGGGACGCCCCGGCGGGTGCTGTACTTCTGGCACACCGTGCTCAACAACATGCTGACCACGCTCTCCAACATGACGAGCGGGCTGAACCTCACGGACATGGAGACCTGTTACAAGGCCTTCCGCGCCGAGGTGCTGCGCTCCGTCGAGGTGGAGGAGAACCGCTTCGGCTTCGAGCCCGAAATCACCGCCAAGGTGGCCCGAGGCAACTGGCGCATCTTCGAGGTGCCCATCAGCTACCACGGGCGCACGTACGAAGAGGGCAAGAAGATTGGCTGGAAGGACGGCGTGCGCGCCCTCTACGTCATCGGCAAGTACGCGCTGAAGCGGTAGGGGCGGCGGGACATGGCCGCCGCCCCCACCGGGGCGGTGCTACCCGTGGGCCCGCGTCTCCGGCGCCGGCGGCTCGGGCGGCGGCGCGGCGGGCTCCACGCCCATCAAGAGCGCCTTGGCCGCGTCCACCGCCTCGCACGTGCCCGTCAGCGCGAGCACGTCTCCAGCCCGCAGCACCTCCTGCGCGGTGGGCACGGAGAGGCTCTCCTCACCGCGCTGAATCGCGAGCACCGTCGCGCCGGTGAGGCCGCGCAGGTTCACCTGGGCCAGCGTCTTGCCCGCCACCGGGCTCTTCTCCTCCAGCCGCACGGACGCCGGCGCGCCCAGGCCCGGCAACAGGCCCTGGACGTGGTCCAGCGCGTGCTCGTCCCCGCCCGGCTCCTTCGAGTGGGACTGCGCCGCCAGCGCCGCGACGATGACCTGCGCTCCGGCGCGCACGTGTCCGTGCAGGTTGGTGGCGCCGCGCCAGAACGCCACACCCAGCGCGCCCACCAGCGTCAACACGATGAGGGGACCGGTGGCGCCCTTGAGGAAGGGCTGCGTCACCATGACGACGGGGATGCCCACCAGCAGGACGATTCCCACCTGCAGCGTGACGAGCAGCACCCGCCGGGGCGCCGCGGCCAGGTCCAGCTTGCCGTCCTTGCGCGCCGGCAGCGCGGCTTCCGCCAGCGTGGCGCCCAGCCGCCGGGCGATGCCGATGACGCCCAGGATGAACGGCACCGACAGCAGCACCGCGCCGCCGAGGATGACGTTCTTGGACACGTCCTCGTCCAGCCCCGTGCGCGTCTCGACGAAGCCCGCCATGCGCTCGGCCGACATCGTCGTGCCAATCACCAGCGTCACCAGCAGCACGGCGTCCAGCACCAGCAGGCGAATCAGCCGCCGCACGTCCGCGCCCAGCGTCTCGCGCCGGGGCGCCTGCCGCAGCCGCTCCACCCAGGTGCCGTACAGCGTGACGAAGGTCTGCAGCGGCTTGGGCAGCTTGCGGTCCACCCACGTCGCCACCGGCCCCGACACCTTGATGAGCAAGGGCGTGGTCAGCGTGGTGATGGCCGACACGGCCACCGCCACCGGATAGATGAACGAGCCCGTCGCCTTCAAGGACAGCCCCAGGCCCGCGATGATGAAGGAGAACTCACCAATCTGCGCCAGGCTCATGCCCGCCTGGACGGACGTGCGCGTGCCGTTGCCCGTGAGGAACGCCCCCAGCGTCACGCTGAGCAGCTTGCCCAGGATGACCACCGCGGTGAGCACGAGGATGGCCGCCCAGTGCTCGACGATGAGCTCCGGGTTGATGAGCATGCCCACCGACACGAAGAAGATGGCCGCGAACATGTCGCGCACCGGCTGCACCAGGTGCTCCACCAGCTTCTCCTCGCCCGACTCCGCCACCAGCGAGCCCGCGAGGAACGCGCCGAGTGCCACCGAGTAGCCGAACGACTGCGCCAGCAGCGCCACCGCGAAGCAGATGCCCACGCTCGTCACGAGCGTCGTCTCCGGCCGGTTCAGCTTGATGACCGCGCGCATGGCCCGGGGGATGATGAACAGGCCCACCGCCACCAGCCCCACCAGGAACGCCACCAGCTTGCCCGTGGTGAGCGTGAGGTCCTTCACGTTCAGGCCCGCGCCCGTGGAGACGGCCGTCAGGGTCGCCATCAACAGCACGGCGATGAGGTCCTCGACGATGAGCACCCCCACCACCAGCTCCCGCAGCTTGCCCCGGATGCCCTGCTCGTCGAACGCCTTGGCGATGATGGTGGTGCTGGAGATGGCGATGAGCGCGCCGGTGAAGAGGCTCTCCAGCGTCGTCCACCCGAAGGCCCGCCCCACCACGAAGCCCAGCCACACCATGATGCTGCACTGGATGACGGCGGTGACGCCGGCGGTGAAGCCCACGGAGAACAGCTTGCGCAGGCTGAACTCCAGCCCCAGCGAGAACATCAGCAGGATGACGCCCAGCTCCGACAGCGTCGTGACGACCTCTGGATTGGCCACCAGCGGAATCGGCACGAAGGGCCCCACGACGAGCCCCGCGAGGATGTAGCCCAGCACCACGGGCTGTCGCAGCTTCTGGAAGAGAACAGTCGTCACCGCGGCGACGCACAGGACAATGGCAATGGCCTGGAGGACCTCGTGGGCTCCGTGCATCAGGTCACCTCAAAAATGAAAAACTCGGATGGGACACGACCCGCCGTCGCTCCGAGGAAATCGGAGACAAAGGCCGTCGCGCGCGAAGGAAAGGAAAAGACGTCGTAACGCCGGAAATGAGCGCGGGCTCGAACAAGCGCCGGACGAAGCCGGCACGACGCTCGCGGCTCAGCGGCCCCGGGGAGGACCGCGCAACGGCCGGGTGACGATGGAGGGACGGTCCGCGATATCCCCGCTCGAAGTGGGGGCCGCCGCAGACCGACGTTCTCTCAAGGTGACGCGCGCGACGGCGTGACGCCGCTCGCGGCCCCAGCGATGGAGCGCCTGGAGGTCCGGCTCGAAGGCGGCGCGGCCTCGCGCGGAGGACGGCGGGGTGAAGGCGAGGCCCGAGCCGACGTGCAGACCCGAGTCCCAGCCCCCCAGGTCGGTGACGTGGAACTGCGCGCCCCACCGACGTGAAGGCCCTTTCGAGGACTTCGAGCCCTGGCGGACGGAGGTCGCGCCGCTGTCCAGGTAGAAGCTCCGCTCGGAGGCCCACACGGTGGGGCACTCGGCGGCCTCGGCGCGAAAGACAGTGGCCAGGACGAGGCTCACCCCCAAGGCGAGCAGCACCGTCCGGAGCGTCTCGCTCCCGGAGCCGGGCATTCGCGATGTCGTGCCGGGGGAGCGCATCACTCGTTCAGGTACTACGCCGGACCTGGGCCCGTAAAGCGCGCCCTGCCTCACGCTCGCCAGTCCGCTGGAGCCAGGCTCCTGGCGCGGGACAGCTGCTCCACTGGTTGTCGCGCTCGCTGACGCGTGAGGCTGACGCCTTGCTCCAGGCCGGCGCGTCACAGACCTGTAGGGCCATGTCCTCCCCCGCGCGCGGCGCACGTTCGCGTCGGTGAAGGGGCCCGGGGCCCTTCCGTGTGGAGGGGGAGAACGTCCACCCGTGCACATCGACGGCAGGCGTCGATTCGTCGTGGGGCGGGGCCTGCCGGTTGCGAGGATCGGCCCTAACTTGAGGGCGTGCTTTCACGATTCTTGCTCTACGGGTGCACGGGTTGGGTGTTGGAGGTCCTCTTCACCGGGGCTGGCGCGGCCTTGAGCAGGGACCGGAGCGCGACGGCGCGGACCTACCTGTGGATGCACCCCATCTATGGAGGCACGGCGCTGGCGCTGGAGGAGGTCTCCGCGCGGCTCAAGCCCCTGCCTCGGCCCCTGCGGGCGCTGGCCTACACCGCCCTCATCTTCGGCGCGGAGTACGCCACGGGGTGGATGCTGCGCAAGCTGCTCGGCCGCTGCCCGTGGGACTACGCGCCGCACCGGTGGAGCGTGCACGGGCTCATCCGCCTGGACTACGCGCCCGCCTGGTACCTCACCGCGCTGATGTTCGAGCCGGTCCGGGACGGGCTGCTCCACGTCACCAGCGAGGCCCTGCGCCACACCCCCGAGTACCGGGAGGCGGAACAGGCGGGGGAATTGCCCGTGTGCCTGCCAGAAGGCCAGGCGGAGCAGGCCGGCGTGGTGGCCGCGCGCTTCGAGCAGGCCCACTCGGAAGCGGCTCCCTGAGCCCCCGAGCCTCGGGTCTCCAAGTCCGGTGGCCGACTGCCCCCCAGGCGGTTATTGGAGCGCCGCCGGCTTTTCTTCCTCCGTGCCGCGTCGCGTAGTACCTTCGCGACCGCTCTTCCCACGCGCCAGCGGGAAATTCCGCCGACTCTTCGAAAGTTTCCGCCCTCGTATGTTCGACTGGCTTCACACCCTTTTTTCGCGCGACCTCGCCATCGACCTCGGGACGGCGAACACGCTCATCTACATCCGCGGTCAGGGCATCGTGTCCAACGAGCCCTCTGTGGTGGCCGTCCAGCATGACGCGCGCGGGGGCAAGAAGGTCCTCGCGGTGGGCAAGGAAGCCAAGGAGATGCTGGGGCGGACGCCGGGCAACATCGTTGCCATCCGGCCGATGAAGGACGGCGTCATCGCCGACTTCGAAATCACGGCGGCGATGCTGCGCTACTTCATCCAGAGCGCGCACAACCGCAAGACGCTGGTCAATCCTCGCATCATCATCGGCATCCCCTCTGGCATCACCGAGGTGGAGCGCCGCGCGGTGCGTGAGGCGGCGGCGAACGCGGGCGCGCGCGAGGTCTACCTGATTGAGCAGCCCATGGCGGCGGCCATCGGCGCGGGCCTTCCGGTGACGGAGCCCAGCGGGAACATGATTGTGGACATCGGCGGCGGCACGTCCGACGTCGCGGTCATCAGCCTCGCCGGCATCGTGTTCGCCAAGAGCGTGCGCATCGGCGGCGACAAGCTGGACGAAGCCATCATTCAGTACGTGAAGCGCAAGTACAACCTGCTCATCGGTGAGCGCACGGCCGAGCTCATCAAGATGGGCATTGGCACCGCGTACCCGACGGACGAGGTCATGACCATGGAGATCAAGGGTCGCGACCTGGTGGCCGGTGTGCCGCGCACGCTGACGGTGTCCAGCGACGAAGTCCGCGACGCGCTCGCCGAGCCCGTCAACGGCATCGTCGAGGCCGTGAAGCTGACGCTGGAGCGCACGCCGCCGGAGCTGGCGGGTGACATCGCCGACAGGGGCATCGTGCTGGCCGGTGGTGGCGCGCTCCTGAAGAACCTGGACACGCTGTTGCGCGAGGAGACGGGCCTGCCCGTGTTCCTCGCGGAGGACCCGCTCTCCGCCGTCGTGATGGGCGCGGGCAAGGCGCTGGAGTCGCTCGATATCCTCCGGCAGGTCTGCCAGCCGGGCTGAGGCCCGGAAGTCACTTCCCGCCTGCGCCCACGGCGCCGTGCCTTTCACGAGGCCGGCGCCGTTCGTGTATCCGGGGACGGGTTTGACAGCCATGTGGCGCCTGGATTGTGGTGCACCGCATGAGCTCATTCTCGGTTCGTCACACGCTGTCGGGAGTCCTCGCCGCCACGCTGCTCTTGTCCACGCCCGCCCTCGCCGACTGGGTCGGGGACCTGCGCGTGAAGAGCGCCCCACTGCCCGGACAGAAGGGCGCGCCCCCGGAGACGAAGGGCAAGATGTACGGCCGTCCGGGGATGATGCGCATGGACCTGGCGCCCGCCGAGGTTCCCGGCGGCATGTCCATCATCTTCGACTGGGACAAGCGCACCGGCACCACCCTCTTCCACTCGAGGAAGGCCGCCACCAGCCGCAGCCTCGATGACATGTCGGTGAAGATTCCCGGCACCTGTGTGGGCAAGGACCAGGACTTCGACGCCTGTTTCAAGGAGCAGGGCTTCAAGAAGGTCGGCACCGAGAAGGTCAACGGCCACCCCACCGTCGTCTACGAGGGCGTTCCTCCCGGCGCCGAGGGCAGCATCCAGCGCCAGAAGGTCTGGCGCCCCACCGACCTGCCCGAGGTCGCCTACGTGCGCAGCCAGACCTTCGACAAGCAGGGCAAGGTCCAGGCGGACATCGACGTCACCAACATCCAGATGGGCGCGCAGCCCGCCTCGCTCTTCGCCGTCCCCGCGGGCTACCAGGAGCTGGACGCCGCCAGCGCCGCGCCCCCCATCATGGGGTCCTTCAAGCCCGAGGACCTCCAGGGCAAGACGCCCGAGCAGATTCAGGAAATGATTCGTCAGCGCATGCAGCAGGGCCCGCCGCCCGCGAAGAAGAAGTAGCGCCGCGTCACCCCGTGCGGGACGCCGCGCCGCCGCTTCCAACGCCCAATGCTCGGGCCTGGGGGCGGCGGTGCTTCGCATACAGGTCATCGCGCCACGCGAGCAGGTCGGGGAACGCGGCGGCCAGTGACTCGTGATGCCAGATTTCGCGCGTCCCCGGCCCGAGCGGCAGCCACGCATCATCCACCGGCCGCGCGAACTGGAGCATGGCGCACGCGGTGATATCCGCGTAGGTGAAGCCATCCTCCAGGTAGGGCCGTCCACGAAGCTCGGCGCGCAGATGCTCCAGCGCGGGGAGGGCCGTCTGACGAATCGCCGCCTCTGGGTCCGCCATGGCCTTGTGCTTGCGTGCGATGAAGCGCGCACCCAGCCGCGCCGTCGGAGCGGACACTCCCCGGAGGAAACCCGGGATGAACGAGGGCAGGCTCTCCGCCTGCGCGCGCGGGTTGTGGAGCAGGCGGCTCACCACGCTGGCGCGAGCAATGCTCAACACCTGGTCACTCACCGCCTCCCAGCGCTGGATGGCGGCCATCGCGCTTGCGGGGAACAATGCCGAGCCCTGCCCCAGCGCCTCGGCGCGGCGGGCGATGGCGAACGAGCCCGTCGTCGCAACGTCCTGCTCGACGAACAGCGGCACGGAGGGATGCGTGCCTTTCGGAGTGCGCCAGCGCAGGGCCAGCTCACCGATGAGTGGCATGTGCTCGCGATAGCGGTGGTCCACACGGTGATGGTCCAGCGCCCAGCGGGCCTTCTCCGTCCACCCCGAGTAGCTCAACCCGTAAAGAGTGCGCATGCGCCGGGACGCTACCGCCACCACGGGCCCCGTGCATACTGGCCCCATGCCTTCAACTCTCCAGCTTCATCTCCGAGACTTGAGCAGCACCCTGGTGGCGGCCTGGCGCCAGGAGTTCGCGGACCTGCCCGGCATCACCATCTCCCACGGCGACATCTTCTCCGAGCGGGAGGGAGTCGTCTCCTCCGAGGCCCCCATCGACGTGCGCGCGGACGCCATCGTCAGCCCTGCCAACAGCTTCGGCTTCATGGATGGAGGCATCGACGCGGTCTACACGTACCAGCTCGGCCCCCAGGTGCAGGAGCAACTGCGGGAGCTGCTCGCCCAGGAGCACGGCGGAGAGTTGCCCGTGGGCTGCGCCGTGATTGTGCCCACCGGTCGCGAGGAGATTCCCTGGTGCATCAGCGCGCCCACCATGCGCGTCCCGTCGGACGTCAGCGACACCGTGAACGCATATCTGGCGCTCCGGGCCTCGCTGCGCGCCGTCCTCGCCCATAACGTCACCGCGAAGAATCCCATCCGCACCGTGCTCTGTCCGGGGCTGGGCACCGCCGTCGGTCGCATGCCACCGGCGCGGTGTGCGAAGCAGATGAAGGAAGCCTGGCTGAGCACCGTGCGAGGACCTCCCTCCATTCCCGTGTCGGTGAGACAGGCCGCCGATGACGACTGGCGGCTGCGGCAGTAGTGCCGCACCGGTCCTCCGCGGCCCCGTGGTACAAGCCGGCCCCGATGAGCCCCGCCAAGAAGACCCTGTCCGCGAGGAAGAAGTCTCCGGCCCAGAAGCCCGGGAAGACCGTTGCCCGCAAGCCCATGGCCCGGAATGCAACGCCCGATGAGCCCGCTCCCGCGAAGGCCCCGGCCCGGAAGACAACGTCCAAACCACGGGCTCCCACGCCGAGCCAGGTGGCGACCCCAAAGGCGGCATCCACTCCAGGCGCCTCCGCCACCGCGACGCCGACCGGCGAGCTGCCCATCGTCTTCTTCGCGAGCATGGATGCCTTCGACACATGGCTCCAGAAGCACGCCGCCACCTCGCGCGGCGCGTGGCTCAAGCTCACCAAGAAGGGCCACAGCCCCGCCTCGCTCACCTATCAGGAGGCGCTGGAGGTCGCGCTGACGTGGGGCTGGATTGACGGCCAGAAGGGCCGCTTCGACGACACGGCCTACATCCTGAGATTCACCCCGCGCGGCCCGCGCAGCATCTGGTCGACCATCAACCGCGACAAGGCGCTCGCCCTCATCGCCGCGGGCCGGATGAAGCCCTCGGGGCTGGCCGAAATCGAGAACGCGAAACAGAACGGACGCTGGGAGGCCGCCTACGAATCCCAGAGCAAAATCACCGTGCCCGCAGACCTCGCCGCGGCCCTGGCCGCCAATCCCCGCGCGGAGGCGTTCTTCGCCACCCTCAACTCCGCCAACCGCTACGCGGTGCTCTTCCGCATCCACCACGTGAAGAAGGCCGAGACGCGCGCGCGCAAAATCGCCGAGTACGTCGAGATGCTCGGCAAGCACGAGAAGCTTCACAACTGACGCAGGACGCTCCACCTCAGACATGGCCGAATCCTCCAGCAATCCACCGGTGCTCTCCGTCCGCGAGCTCTGCAAGTCCTACGCGAGCACCGTCGCCGTGGATGGCATCTCCTTCGAGGTCGGCCGCAACGAAATCGTCGGACTGCTCGGCCCCAACGGCGCCGGCAAGACGACGACCATCAACATGGTGCTCGGCGTCCTCGAGCCCACCTCCGGCGCCATCCACATCCAGGGCGTGGACCTGTCCCGACGCCGCTCGCAGGCACTCGAGTACACCAACTTCGCCGCTGTCTACGCGCCGCTCCCCGGCAACCTCACCGTCGTCCAGAACCTGCGCTACTTCGGCATGATTTACGGCGTGAAGCGCGTCTCCGAGCGAATCGAGGCCCTCCTCCAGGAGTTCGACCTCGCGCGCTTCCGCGACACGAAGTGCGGCGTGTTGTCCTCGGGAGAGCAGACGCGCGTCGCGCTCGCCAAGGCCATGCTCAACCGGCCCCAGCTGTTGCTGCTCGACGAGCCCACCGCCTCGCTGGACCCGTCGACGGCGCGTGACATCCGCGCCCGCATCCGCGACTTCACCGCGAAGGGCACCGGCGGCGTGCTGTGGACCTCCCACAACATGTACGAGGTGGAAGAGGTGTGTGACCGCGTCCTCTTCATGTCGCGCGGCAAGGTGCTCCTCCAGGGAGACCCGCGCAAGCTGCCCCAGGAGCACGGCAAGGCGACGCTGGAGGAGCTGTTCATCACCGTGGCCCGCGAGCCCCTCGCCCTGGAGCACGCCTAGCCATGCGCCTGTCCCGCGCCGCCGCCATCGTCCTGCGCCAGTTCTACCTGCTGCGAGGAAGCCCCTCGCGCGTCTTCCCCCTCTTCGTCTGGGTGGCCATCGACATCGTCCTATGGGGCTTCATCACCCGCTACCTGGGCACCATCACCCGCGAGCCGGGCATGGACCTCCTGCCGGCGCTGCTCGGCGCGGTGCTCCTCTGGGACTTCCTCACCCGGGTGATGCAGGGCGTGACGATGGCGTTCTTCGAGGACGTCTGGTCGCGCAACTTCCTCAACGTCTTCGCCACCCCCATGACCATCGCCGAGTACGTCACCGGGCTGGTGCTCTCCAGCATCGCGACCAGCTCGGTGGGACTCGTCGTCATGATTGTCGTCGCGGGCGCGGTGTTCGGCCTGTCGATGCTCGTCTATGGCGCCATGCTGGTGCCGTTCCTGCTGGTGCTGTTCCTGTTCGGAATCGCGCTCGGCATCGTCGGCACGGCGGTGGTGCTCCGACTGGGCCCTTCCGCGGAGTGGTTCATCTGGCCCATCCCCGCGCTCTTGTCCCCGTTCGTCGGCGTCTTCTACCCGCTGTCCACCCTGCCCTCGTGGATGCAGGCCATCTCCCGGCTCCTGCCCCCGTCGTACGTGTTCGAGGGCATGCGCACCATCGTCGCGGGGGGCTCGGTGTCGTGGACGACGGTGCTGATGGGGGGCGGCCTCGCCGTGCTCTACATCCTGCTGGCCGCCCTGTTCTTCACCCGCGTTTTCCGCCACGCCGTGCGCACGGGCCTCATCGCCCGCTACAGCGCGGAGAGCGTGAGCTGAGCGCTCAGTCCATCAACTGCTGCGACAGATAGACGTGGTGCAGCGCCCACCGACGCGCGTTGAGCATCGGGTCGGAGTCGTTGGAGTGCCCGCCGTCGGTGTTCTCGAAGTACAGATACGGCAGCCCCATGGCCTCCAGCTTCGCGGCGAACTTGCGCGCATGGCCCGGGTGCACGCGGTCGTCCTTCGTGTTGGTGGTGATGTACGGCTTGGGGTAGCGCACGCCCGACTTGAGGTTCTGATAGGCGGAGTACTTCGAGATGAACGCCGCGTCCTCGGGGACGAACGGGTCGCCGTACTCGCCCACCCACGACGCGCCCGCCGGCAGCTTCGGGTAGCGCATCATGTCGATGAGCGGGCTCTCGATGACGGCCGCGTTGAGCAGCTCCGGATGCTGCGTCATCACCACGCTGGTGAGGACCCCTCCGTTGGAGCGCCCGTAGATGCCGATGTGACTCGGTGAGGTGAGCTTGCGACGGACCAGGTCCTCCAGCACGGCGGCGAAGTCGTCGAACGCCCGCTGACGATTCTCGCGCAGCGCGGCCTGATGCCAGCGCGGACCGAACTCGCCACCGCCCCGGATGTTGGCGACGACGTACGCCCCACCGCGCTCCAGCCACAACTTGCCCATCTCCGGCAGGTACATGGGCGGCTTGGAGACCTGGAAGCCGCCGTAGCCGTACACCACCGTCGGCGTGACGCCGCCCGCCTTGGGCTTCAGGGGCCGCACCAGGAAGTACGGCACCCTCGTCCCGTCCTTCGACTTCACCCAGAACTGCTCCACCCGGTGCTTCGTCGCATCGAAGCGCGCCGGCAGCGACTTCACCTGCTTCACCGAGCCCGACGCCGCGTCACCGAGCCACAGCGACGTCGGCTCCAGGAAACCCTCCGCGCCGGCGAACAGCTTCTCGTGCGAGGACGACGTGGCGACGATTTCCACCGCCGCGTTCTTCGGCATCGCCAGCCGCTTGCGAGTCCAGCGGCCCTTGTTCGACGAGTAGACATCCAGCGCGCCCTTCACGTCCTCGTACAGATTGACGAGCAGCCGGGTGCGCGTGGCCGACACGCGCTCGATGGCCTGACGCGGACCGGGCTGGAAGATGAGCGTGGGCTTCGCCTTCGCGGCGTCCTGCTTCAGCGCGTCCAGTGACCAGGCCAGCAGCGCACCCTGCTTGAAGCGGCCCCAGTCCTCTTCAATCGTGAAGACGACCTGTCCCTGGACGAACGCCTGGAAGGACACCTTGCGCGGAAAGGGCAACCGCACCGGCGCCGCGTCTCCGAGCAGGAACAACTCCGACTCGTAGAACGTCACCGCGCGATTGATGAGCACCCCTTGGAGCTGCCCATCCGCGTCGTGCAGCACAATGGGCGAGGCGGACACATCCTTGCGCTCGCCCCGGAAGACCTCGGTCGCCTGCTCCACCGGAGTGCCGCGCTTCCAGCGCTTGAGCACGTAGGGGTAACCGGACTCGGTGAGGGTGTCACCGCCCCAGTCCTGGCCCACGAGCAGCGTGTCCATGTCCAGCCACGACACGGACGGCTTGCCCTCCTTCAGTCGGAAGCCGCCCTCGACGAACTGCTTCGTGCCCGCGTCGAACTCGCGCGACTCCACCGCGTCCTTGCCGCCGTTGGAGAGGAAGACGACGCATCGCAGGTCCGCGGGGGGCAGGCAGTCGTGGCCCTTCAAGACCCAGGGCGCGCCCTCCTTCTTCGCCAGCGCATCCACGTCCAGCACCGTCTCCCAGGGGATGGTGGCGCTCGCGTAGCCGTCCGTCGTGGTGTGCCGCCACTGGCCGCGCGGGTTCGTTGCGTCCTGCCAGAAGGTGTCCACGCCACCAGCGCGGAAGGACGGCGTGGGGATGCGGTCCGTGGCGGTGAAGATGCGCAGCGCTTCGGCCTGGAACGGCTCGAAGCGCGGGTCCTTCTCCAGCACCGCCTCCGTTCTGGCGTTCTGCGCGCGCACCCACTCCAGCGCCCGCTGCCCCTGCACCTCCTCCAGCCACAGGAAGGGGTCCTCCTCCGCCATCGCCGAGGAAGCGGTCAACAGCCCGGTCAGCAGCGGCACGACAAACAACCTGCCCATGTCCTCATCTCCTGATGGCGGCGCGGCGCGGCCTCCAACACGGCGCGCCAGCTCCCATTCCGATGGGCCAGCTTCGCCCAACCCCGGCGCCCTGGCCACCCGCACCCCGTGCTCCCACCGACGACACGCCGAGTCCTGCCCTCGCGGGCTCAGGGAATGAGCAGCACCTTGCCCGTCGTCTCACGGGCCCGCAGCGCGCGGTGCGCCTGGGCGATGTCCGCGAGCGGATATCGCTGGCCGATGAGCACCTCGACCTGACCCGAGCCCACCAGCGTGAACAGCTCGTCGTAGCTCCGCGCGAGCAAGCCCGGCACACCGAACAGCGGCCAGCCCGAGAAGCCCGTGACGAACTGATTGCGGCTGTAGAGCCCCAGCACCTGCGCCGAGTCCAACTCGCCGAGCTGGTGCGTCGCCGCGCCGCCGTAGATGATGAGCGTGCCCTGGATGGCCAGCACCTCCAACCCGAGCCGCCGCACCTCCCCGCCCACCTGGTCGTAGATGACGTCCGGGCCTCGCCCCTCCGTCTCCATGCGGACCCGCGCCGGCCAGTCCGGCTCCGCGTAGCTCACCACCACGTCCGCGCCGAGCCTCCGCGCCACCGCGAGCTTCTCCGGCGTGCTCGCCGTGGCGATGACGCTCCGGGCCCCTTTGAGCCTGGCGAGTTGCACGAGCCAGGAGCCCACGCCCCCAGCCGCCGCGTGGACCAGCACCACCCTCCCCGCCGGAGGCACGTGCGCCAACATCCACAGCGCGGTGAGCCCCTGGAGCATCATCGCCGCGCCCTGCTCGAAGCTGATGGCATCGGGAAGGGGCACCAGCAGCGATGTCTCCACGACGAGGGCCTCGGCGGCGGCGCCTCCCAACCTTCCCGCGACGAAGAGCGGAATGACTACCCGCGCGCCCACGCCCACCCCCGTCACGCCCGGCCCGAGGGCCTCCACGACTCCCGCCGCCTCCATGCAGGGGATGAAGGGAAACTCGAGCCGGACAGGAGCATCTCCCTGCCGGATGACGGTGTCCCCGAAGTTGAGACCGATGGCCTTCACTCGCACCCGGACCTGTCCCTCGCCGGGCGTGGGAGTCGGGACTTCTTCGTACGTCAGCACCTCGGGCCCACCGTTGCGGGCCAGCCTCACGACCTTCATGCGCGCACCTCCGGAAGGCAGTGAGCCATGGCCTCGCCAATGGCCTCTACCCACTTCGTCGTGGGATACCCACCTGGAGGTCAGCATGGAGCGACGACGATGAAGAACCTTCCCGAGGTTCCGGCCGAGCGGGCGCTGCGAGTGATTGGCGGGCGCTGGAAGCTGCATGTGCTGTGGCATCTGCTGGAGCACCGGCGCCGCCTGTCCGAGCTGCAGCGCCTCATCCCCGGCATCACCCAGAAGGTCCTGATTCAGCAACTCCGTGAGCTGGAGGCGCACGGCGTGGTGAGCCGCGAGGTCTTCGCCGAAGTTCCGCCCCGCGTGGAGTACGAAGCGACACCCCTGGGCCTCACCCTGCGGCCCCTGCTCGAGTCCCTGTGCTCCTGGGGACGTCAGCACGCCCAGGCACGGGGAGCGCGCTGATCGCCCCACCGTCCAGAACTTCCCACGCGGTCAGCCGTTCAGAGCCAACATGACCCTCCCTGTCCCGCGCCTCCTCGGGGTGCTCCGCGCCCTGGGCCTCGCCGCGTCAGTCCTGCTGGTGCCTGGCCTGGTGCTCGCCGCCCGCCCCAATGCTCCGTCTCCCGAGGGTCGCGACCGCCCCCTCACCTTCGTCTCCACCGACAAGCCCTTCTACCGCCCGGGAGAGTCCGTCCTGGTGCGCGGGCTCGTGCTCCAGGCCCTCACCCACAAGCCCATGACGGGCGGAGTGAACGCCGTCATCGAGGTTCGCGGCCCCCGGGGAGACCTCATCGCCCAGGGCCGGGTGTCCTCCCCTGAGACGGCCTGGGGCTACTCGTGGTCCATCCCCGCCGGACAGGCCGGTGGTGAGTACACCCTGCGAGTCAGCGACCCCTGGACGTCCGGAGCCCCGGTGGAGCGCAAGTTCGAGGTGCGTGCCTACCGCGCGCCCCGCCTGAAGACGCAGGTCCAGTTCCTCCGCGACGGCTACGGCCCCGGGGACACCGTCACCGCGACGCTCGACGTGACACGCGCCGAGGGCGGCGTGCCCGAGACGGCGAAGGTGTCCGCCACCGCGCTCGTCGACGGCGCCAGCGTGGCCGAGCAGACCTGCGCGGTGGACCCGCAGGGCCGCTGCACCGTCCGCTTCAACCTGCCGAAGGCCATGGAGCGCGGTGAAGGGACGCTGGCCTTCACCATCCAGGATGGCGGCGTGGTGGAGACGGCGGCGAAGACGATTCCCATCCTCCTCCAGACGCTGGACCTGGCGATGTACCCGGAGGGCGGTGAGCTGGTGGCGGGACTGACGTCGCGCGTGTACTTCGAGGCGCGCACTCCCGCGAGCAAGCCCGCGGACCTCACGGGCGTGGTGCTGGATACGAAGACGGGCAGGATTGTCGCCACCGTGCGCTCGGAGCACGAGGGCCGGGGCCGCTTCGAGCTCACCCCTCGCGCTGACACGAGCTACGCGCTGCGCATCGACTCACCGGCCGGCATCAAGAAGACCTTCCCGCTGCCCACCGTGAAGGCGACGGGCGCGGTCATTCGCGCGCGCGAGGATGTGATTGCGCCGGGTGGACTGGTGCGGCTCGTCGTGAGCAACACGGGCGTGGGTCGGACGTCGGTGACGCTGAGCCAGCGCGAGGTGCGCGTCGCCTCGGCGGTGCTCGACGCCGAGGACGAGAACCCCGTGACGCTGGACCCGGGCAAGGCGGATGGCGTGCTCATCGCCACCGTGTGGGACGCGGACGGGCGGCCCCTGGCGGAGCGACTGGTGTTCCGCCAGCCCGCGAAGGAAATCACCGTGGAGCTGAAGGCGGACCGCACCCGCTACGAGCCGGGCGCGCCCGTGGAGCTGACGGCGCGCACCCTGCGCGGCGGCGAGCCCGTCTCCGCGCTGGTGATGCTCACCGTCACCGACGACGCGGTGCTGCAGCTCCAGGAGAAGCGCGAGCAGGCACCGTCGCTGCCGGTGATGGTGCTGCTGGAGCACGAGGTGAAGGAGCTGGCCGACGCGCAGCTCTACTTCGACAAGACGAACCCGAAATCGCGCCTCGCGGTGGACCTGCTGCTGGGCACCCAGGGTTGGAGGCGCTTCGCGTTCATCCACCCGCGCACCTTCATGTCCAGCCACGGAGACGCGGCCCTGCGGACGCTCGCGATGCATGCGTCGCTGCGGTTGCCGGGACTGCGAGACAAGGCGGACCGGAATCAACGCCTGCCCAAGATATCCAGGCGGTTCATGCGGGCCGAAGCGGCCCCGGAAGACGTGGAGATGGCGGAGGGCGCGGGCGATGGCCTGGCGTTCAGGGATGAAGACAGGGCCTTGAAGGGCGCGGTGGCTGCTCCCGCGGCCGCCGTGGCTCCCCCACCTCCTGCCCCTCCCGCGGCTGAGCCCGTTCTGGCCAGGGCGCCAGAGATGCAGGCTCCGGCGGACCTCAAGGTGGCGATGGAGGTCCTCGAGGCTCCCATCCAGGATGAGCAGCCCCGGAAGAAGAGGGCGCACGCCGGCCGTGGGATGGCGGCTCCGGTGTGGCAGGAGCCGGGGGTGCCCTCGTCGTTCATCTACCTGCGTGAGTACGCGCACGTGACGCGACCGGGCCGCAAGTCTGGGGACCGGGTGGACTTCGCGGAGACGCTCTACTGGAACGCGGGCGTGCGCACCGACGCGCGCACCGGCGAGGTCCGCGTGCGCTTCGCGACCAACGACTCCGTGACGACGTTCAAGGCCACGGCCGGCGCGGTGGGTGACGGGGGCGAACTGGGCTCGGCCGTGGCGGAGCTGGAGTCCTCGCAGCCCTTCTACGTGGAGCCGAAGCTGCCGCTGGAGGTGACGTCGGGTGACGTCGTCCGTCTGCCGGTGGCGCTGGTGAACGGGACGGACGCCGCGCTGACGGGTGTCTCGTTGAAGGCGGAGCTGAAGGGCGACGTGAAGCTCAGCGGCAACCGGACCATGGACCTGGCCGCGAACGGGCGCGGGCGACAACTGCTCTCCCTGGAGATTGGCCAGCAGTCGCAGCCGGTGGACCTGAAGCTCATCGCGAGCACGGGCAACTACACGGACACCGTCACCCGCACGCTGTCCATCAAGCCCCGAGGCTTCCCGGGCAGCGTGTCCTTCGGCGGGCTGATGTCCTCGAAGAAGCCGGCCATGCACACCATCACCCTCCCCGACAGCGTGCTGCCCGGCAGCGTCCGCGCGACCATCGCCCTGTACCCGGGCCCCGTGTCCAACCTGACCGAGTCGCTCGCGCGCCTCATCCGTGAGCCGAGCGGCTGCTTCGAGCAGACCAGCTCCACCACGTACCCCATGACGATGGCGCAGCAGTACTTCCAGACGCACACGGGGGTGAACCCGGAGCTGGTCGCCTCCGCTCGCGAGAAGCTGACGTCGGGCTACCAGCGACTGGTGGGCTTCGAGACGAAGGAGCAGGGCTACGAGTGGTTCGGCGAGGCCCCGGGCCACGAGGCCCTCACCGCCTTCGGCCTGCTCCACTTCACGGACTTGCAGCAGGTGCACACCGTGGACGCGCAGATGCTGCTGCGCACGCGCGAATGGATGCTGAAGCAGCGCGACGGTCAGGGTGGCTTCAACCGCAAGCGCCGCGCGCTGCACGTCTGGGTGGAGGACCCCGACACCTCCAACGCCTACATCACCTGGGCGCTGCTGGAGAGCGCGCCCCAGAAGGCCGCCACGGCGAAGGAGCTGACCCGCGAGGTGGCCGCGGTGAAGCAGGCCGCGACGAAGAGCACCAACAGCTACGTCGTCGCCCTGGCGGCCAACGTGCTGTCGCTCGCGGGTGACAGCGCGTCGGCCCGGTCGCTGATGGGCAGGCTCGCGAAGCTTCAGCAGCAGAACGGCGTGGTGGGCGGCGGCACGCAGTCCATCGTCGGCAGCTCGGGGGACACGCTCGAAATCGAGACGACGGCGCTGTCCGTGCTCGCCTGGTTGCGCGAGCCGGAGTACCTGGCGAACGTGCAGCGCGCGATGAAGTACATGGCGGAGTCCAGCGACGGTGGCCGCTATGGCGCGACGCAGAGCACGGTGCTCGCGCTGCGCGCCATCATCGCCTACGACAAGGCCCACGCGGCCAACGTCTCCCCGGGACGGGTGCGCGTCTTCGTGGAGGGCCGTCCGGTGGGTGAGCCGGTCAGCTTCACGGGTGCTTCGCAGGAGGCGCTCAAGCTGCCGGACGTGAGCAAGCTGCTCGGCCCGGGTGGGCGGCAATTGGAGCTGCGCATGGAGGATGGCTCGGAGCTGCCCTACACGGTGGAGGTCACCTTCAACGCGCTGGTGCCGGACAGCTCCAAGCAGGCGCAGGTGTCGCTGGAGGTGGCCCTGGCGAAGCACGAGCTCATCGAGGGCGAGCCCACCGAGGCCCGCCTCATGGTCCTCAACCGCACCGGTCAGCACCTGCCGACGGCCGTCGCCATCTTCGGCGTGCCCGGTGGCCTGGAGGTGCGGCATGACCAGCTCAAGGAGCTGGTGAAGCGCAAGGTGGTGGATGCGTACGAGGTGCTGGGACGCGACGTCGTCCTGTACTGGCGGGGCATGGAGGCGAAGAAGCGCATCGACGTGCCGCTGTCCCTGGTGGCGTCGGTGCCCGGCACGTACACCGGGCCCGCGAGCCGCGCGTACCTGTACTACACCGACGAGCACAAGGTCTGGACCGAGGGCGTGAAGGTCACCATCGCCCCGAAATCCTGAGTCACTGAAGCCCGCGTGGAGCTTCCAGGGGGACGGCCTCGAAACACGGCCTCCTGGAAGCTTCTGCTGTTGCAGCAGAAACCCCGGAACAGAAACACCATGAGTGCGACTCCTGGTCGCCTCCGAGGTATCGTCGCGCGGAGTACGAGGAGCCACGGCCCCACGCGATGAGCCGGCGTGGAGCTTCCCACGGCGCCTGCGCACAGAGCCGACATGACCTTGTTCCGCTCGCTGAGTCTGGGAGTGCTCGCGGTACTCGCCGTCCTGGTGGGTCTCGCCACGACCTTCCCACGGGTGCCGGTGCTCCCCCGGAAGGCATTCGTGGGAGGGCCCGGGGCCCGGCCAGAGGCGCTCACGGCCCAGGACCGGCCGTACACCTACGTGAGCCTCGACAAGCCGATGTACCGGCCGGGCGAGCAGGTCTTGATTCGCGGCCTCGTGCTCGAGGCCCTCAGCCGCAGGCCCCATGTCGCCTCCCGGCGCGGGCAAATCGAAATCACGGGGCCCCAGGGAACCATCGTCGGACGGGGTGAGGTGGAGACCTCGGACTCCGTCTGGGGCTACGCCTGGCCCATCCCTCGCGACCTGCCCGGCGGGGGATACACGCTCGTCGTCAACGACCCCTTTACGGGCACCGCCCAGGTGATGCGCAAGTTCGACGTGCGCGACTACCGTGCCCCCCGACTCAAGTCCCAGATTGCGTTCCTCCGCGACGGCTACGGCCCCGGCGACACCGTCACCGCCACCCTGGAGGTCCAACGCGCGGAGGGCGGCATCCCCGAGGGCGCCAAGGTCACCGCCACCGCGCTCGTCGACGGCAAGAGCGTCGCGGAGAAGCCCTGCGAGGTGGATGCCCAGGGCCACTGCACCGTGAGCTTCGAACTGCCCGAGGCCATCGAGCGCGGCGACGGCACGCTCTCCTTCACCCTCCAGGATGGTGGCGTGGTGGAGACGGCGGCCAAGACGATTCCCATCCTGCTCCAGACGCTCGACGTCGCCCTGTATCCAGAGGGCGGAGACCTGGTCGCGGGGCTGACCTCGCGTGTCTACTTCGAGGCGAGGACGCCCATGCGCAAGCCCGCGGACCTGACGGGCGCGGTGGTGGACCTCGCGACGGGAAGGGAGGTCTCCGTCGTCCGCTCCGAGCATGAGGGCCGCGGACGCTTCGAACTCACACCCACCGCGGGCGTTCGCTATGCGCTGCGCGTCGACTCACCCGCCGGAATCAAGAAGACCTTCCCGCTGCCCGAGGTGAAGGCCACGGGCGCGGTCCTCCGAGCGAAGGACGAGGTCATCGCCGCTGGCCAGAAGGTGCGGCTCGCGGTGGACTCGGCGGGCGTGGGCCGCACGAAGGTGACCCTGAACCAGCGCGACGTGCGCGTCGCGGAGGCGACGCTGAGC
Organism: Myxococcus sp. CA033; assembly: GCF_013336625.1. NCBI lineage: Bacteria > Pseudomonadati > Myxococcota > Myxococcia > Myxococcales > Myxococcaceae > Myxococcus > Myxococcus sp. CA033. The sequence goes on from NZ_JABUMU010000002.1 coordinate 776,493, forward strand.
GAAGACGGCGACGTGACACTGGAAGCCGGTGTTGCGGACGGCGTGCTCGTCGCCACGGTGTGGACCGAGGATGGGCGCCCGCTCGCGGAGCGACTGGTGTTCCGCCAGCCCGCGAACGCACTCTCCATCGAGCTGAAGGCGGACCGCGCGCACCATGCACCGGGCGACGAGGTGGAACTCACCGCGCGCACGCTGCGCGACGGCAAGCCCGTCTCCGCGCTGGTGATGCTCACCGTCACCGACGACGCCGTCCTCCAGCTCCAGGAGAAGCGCGAGCACGCGCCCCTGCTTCCGGTGATGGTCCTGCTGGAGCCCGAGGTGAAGGAGCTCGCCGACGCGCACCTCTACCTCGACACCTCGAACCCCAAGTCCCCGCTCGCCACGGACCTGCTGCTCGGCACCCAGGGGTGGCGCCGCTTCGCGCTCGTTGATCCGCTCACCTTCATGGCGGACCACGACGAGGCCGCAAGGCGCGTACTCGCGGCCCACACCTCGCGACGATGGCCTCCCTCTCCTCCGGAAGCGGAGCTGCGACGCGGCAGGGGCACGCCCCCCGGCGCCAAGAAATGGAACAGGGGGTACTTCGACCCGAACGCCCAGAGGGACCTGCTCGCCTCGGCGTACCTGTTGATGGAGGGGAATGAGCGGCCGTTCGACCCGGCGCGCGGTAACCCCTTGGAGCTTCGCGACGCGCTGGCGAAATTCGAAGGCATGAAGGTCGTCGGCTTTTCGCGGGTACGGGACACCCTCGTGTATCAACGCGAGTACGCCCACCTCGCATCACCCGACCGGCAGAAAGGCGAGCGGAGGGACTTCGCGGAGACGCTCTACTGGAATGCGGGCGTGCGCACCGACGCAGCCACTGGAGAGGCGCGGGTGCGCTTCGCGATGAGCGACTCGGTGACGACGTTCAAGGCCTTCGCCGGGGCGGTGGACGTGGACGGCGCGCTCGGTGCATCCGTGGCCGAGCTGGAGTCCGTGCAGCCCTTCTACACGGAGCCGAAGCTGCCGCTCGAGGTCACCTCGGGTGACGTGGTGCGCCTGCCGGTGGCGCTGGTGAACGGGACAGACGCCACGCTGACGAACATCGCGGTGAAGGCGGAGGTGAGCGGTGACGTGAAGCTCACCGGGGACGTGCCTCGGGACCTCGCGGCGCGAGCGCGTGAGCGGCGGCTGCTCACGCTGGAGATTGGCCAGCAGTCCCAGCCCGTGGAGGTGAAGCTCACCACGAGCGCCGGCGGCCACACGGATATCGTCACCCGCACGCTGGCCATCCAGGCCCAGGGCTTCCCAGGACGCGAGTCCTTCGGCGGCGCGCTGTCGCGGACGCAGCCCGCGGTCCACACCCTCACCCTGCCAGACACGGTGGACCCCGCCAGCATCCGCGCGTCCGTCGTCGTGTACCCGGGCCCCCTGGCCAACATGACCGAGTCGTTCGCCCGTCTCATCCGCGAGCCGACCGGCTGCTTCGAGCAGACCAGCGCCACCACGTTCCCCATGACGATGGCGCTCCAATACTTCCAGCGGCACCCGGGAGCGCGGGCGGAGCTGGTGAAATCGGCGAAGGAGAAGCTGGAGAAGGGCTATCAGCGGCTGCTGGGCTACGAGACGCCGGAGCAAGGCTTCGAGTGGTTCGGCAAGAGCCCCGCCCACGGAGGGCTGACGGCCTTCGCCCTGCTGAGCTTCACGGAGATGCGTCAGGTCATCGAAGTGGACGGGGCCATGCTGGCGCGCACGCGGAACTGGCTGCTGAAACAACGCGACGGGCGAGGCGGCTTCACACCTCCAGGAGACCAGGCGGACACCTCCAACGCCTACATCACCTGGGCCTTGCTGGAGAGCGCACCCCGGCCCGCCGACATGGCGCGGAACCTGGAGCGCGAGGTCGCCTTCGTGAAGAAGAGCGCGGCAAAGAGCTCCAACAGCTATGTGACGGCGCTGGCCGCCAATGTGCTGTCGCTCACCGGCGACCACGCGGGCGCGAAGGTGTTGATGGCCCAGCTCGCCAGACGTCAGGGGAAGACGGGCGAGGTCGAAGGGGGTTCGCAATCCGTCGTCGGCAGCACGGGGCAATCGCTGCTCATCGAGACGACGGCGCTGGCGATGCTGGCGTGGCTGCGAGAGCCCGCCTACCTCACGAATGCGCGGCAGGCGTTGAAGTTCCTCGCGCGCTCGAACGACGGCGGGCGCTTCGGGTCGACACAGGGCACGGTGCTCGCGCTGCGCGCCATCCTCGCCTACGACGTCCACGCCATGAAGCCGGCACCGGGCAAGGTGGGACTCTTCGTGGAGGACGTCCTGGTGGGCGAGCCCGTGAGCTTCGAGGCCTCCGCGCAGGAGACCCTCAAGCTGCCCGACATGAGCGGCCTGCTCGGCCCTGGAGGACGCCGGGTGGAGCTGCGCATGGAGGGGAGTTCGGAGCTGCCCTACTCGGTGGAGGTGACCTACAGCTCAAGGATGCCGCGCGACTCGGAGAAGAGCCTGGTCGCGCTGGAGGTGTCCCTGTCGAAGCAGCAACTTACCGAGGGCGAGCCCATCGAGGCACGGGTCATGGTCCTCAACCGCACGAACCAGGCGCTGCCCTCGACGATGGCCATCTTCGGCGTACCGGGCGGGCTGGAGGTGCGGCATGACCAGCTCAAGGAGCTGGTGACGCGGGGACTGGTGGACGCCTACGAGGTGCGCGGTCGCGACGTCGTCTTCTATTGGCGCGGCTTCAAGCCCCGCATGCGCCTGGAGGTCCCCCTGTCGCTGGTGGCCACCGTGCCCGGCACGTACACCGGCCCGCCGAGCCGCGCGTACCTGTACTACGCGGACGAACACAAGGTCTGGGCCGAGGGCCTGAAGGTCTCCATCACTCCGAAGACCTGAGACCTCCGCGCGGCGGCCAGGGGAACCGTCAGGGCCCCTGGAAGCCCTTCGCGCGGAAGGTGAGCACCAGCGTGTCACGGTGCCCCTGACCGTCCACGGGTTGAATCGGAGTGCTCTCGTGGATGACGCGCTCGTCGTCGAGCAGCAGCGCCGACCACGGCTCCGTCAGGGTGAAGCGGATGCCATTGGGGCCGGCGGCCTCGAACACGCGCGTCTCGCCGCCCTTGATGCCCTGGCGACCGACGAGCAGGACGACGACGAAGTCCACGCCGTCGCGATGCGCGCCCTCGGGCGTCGGGCGGCCGATGCCATCCGTCGTGTCGATGCGAAACTGGTGCGACTCCACGTACCAGGGTTGAGCGCCCTTCAGCGCGGAGCCGAGGGCCGCGAGCCGACTCAGCAGTTGGGGCCACTCGGGCCGCGAGACGACGGCGGGAGGCATCGGCTCGAACCAGCGCTCCAGGCCGCCGTGCAGCGCGTTGTACTCGACGGGCTGCCAGTGCGCGCGGTGGGGCACGGGGGTGACGGTGTCGCCGTCGACGATGAAACACGAGTGTCGACGCGAGCGATACCGGCCACCGTCGCGCAGGTAGCCGTCCGCCGGGAGGTCACCCCAGGTGGGCCGCCAGAGGTCCATCGTGGCGGCGGGGATGGCCACCAGCTCGGACAGGCCCGCGCGGTCCAGGACGGCGTAGCCCCTGTCTCGCAGGGTGGTGAGTGCATCAGAGGGAACGGAGATGGGCGGAGAGAAGCTCATGGGCGCGAGGACGACGTTGCTGGCGAGTCATCGTCCTTCCGGCCACCGTCGTCAACACTCGCGTCTCATGTGGGCTCGTCGGTCCTCCAAGCGAAACGCTCGGCGTGCTGGCGGGCGGCCTTCTCAGGGGCTGGCGAGGTCAGCGCACGGGCAGTTCGCGGAAGTTCAGTCCGTCCAGTTCGAGCTGTTCCACGGTGTCCTTGAAGCGCTGGGTGACGACGAGGACCATCGCGAAGTTCCTCAGTCGCATGAGGTCCAAATCCAGCGGGAGTGACGCCGCGTCGAGGACGGGCTCCTTGGGGAGACTGAAGCCATGTCGACCACACTTCGGACACGGAGGCTGCGTCGAGCGCGGGATGCAGTCAGGGTGCAGCAGACCGCGCGGTTCGACCGCCAGTTCCAGCAGCTCCTCGACATCCTTTGGCCGAAAGCGCAGCTCGGTGCTGACACCCTTCAGTCCCCTCAGTCCGGCGGCATGTAGACGCGCCAGCGCGTCCGGGCGGACGAGCACGACGTCCCCATACTGCTGCAGGAAGGCAGCGAAGGGTCCCCGCGCCGTTCCCACCAGGGGGCCGAACAAGGCGCCCGGCATCAATGGACTGTCTGGTGGCAACAAGGGCCGGAGCTGCTCGCGCAGCAGCTCGAACTCCTCGAAGTCCTTCTCCAGGTAAGCCTTCGCGAGCTTCTTCGCCGCGGGATGGTTCGTCAGGTCCAGGGCGGGATAGTTGAAGCCCGTGCTGGCCCAGGTCGCATGACAGTGAGGGCAGGTGACTCCCGGCAGCCCCCACTTGTGCCGGGCTTTGTACGTGCCCTTCTGTCGCTCGCCGGCACCACGCTCCAGATGGAAGAAGCGCGTCATGGGCTCAGTAGTCGAGGGAAGGGCCCACGAGCAGGTGGTACGGCAGAATGGGTCCCACCAGGTCGAAGCGGATGATCATCTCCCGAGCGTATCGGTACATGTCCTCTTGGGTCGCCCCCGTGTGGTTATCACGGAACTTCCGCCATTCTCCATTCCAAGGTCCACCGCTGAATCCCTTGTGGATGCGGTGATGGGTGTCGATGTCGATGAGCATCGTCTCCTTGTGGATGTTGATGCCCTGCCGCTCGAACCAGTCTTTGAACTCCTGGGGGAAGATGTGGTGCTTCTCGCGCGGCTTGGTTGCCAGCGCCTTCGCCATCTCCAGCAATCGCCTCTGACTGGGCAGCAGCTCCCGCCCATACCAGCGAATGACGAAGATGGGCTGCGCATGCCCGGGAAGTCCCTGGACGTTGCCCCAGTTGCGCTGCGGTGAACGCACCGCGCTCGGCGGCAGCACGAACGACGCACCCCGCGCCGGCACCATGCGGCCCCAGGACTCCACGTCCTCGCACCGATAGAGGCCACACGCCTCCTCCGCGCACAGGAACGTGACGCACGCGCCTTCCTCCAGCCGCGTGTACTCGTCCGGATACTCGTGCTCACTCGCGGGCGTCGGCGTCGTCGCGCACGACGACAGCCAGACACCCAACCAGCACCACAGCCACCGCTTCATGACGCCCCCCCGGGCAGACCTTCCACCCGAGGGGTCATATCAACAGCTACTTCTTCCCGTACTCCAGCTTCGTGCCCTTCCGCTGCGCGTAGATATACGCCTCCATCGCGCGCAACCTCGGGTCCCCATCCGCCAGCGGCTTGCCGCGCACCGGGTTCTCGATGCACCAGTTGATCATGTCCCGCAGCAGCGCCACGCGGCCCAGCTGCACCTGGTACTTCGGATAGGTCTCCGGATGCGTGTTCGACGCATCCGGGTGGCACATGTCACAGGACACCGCAATCGTCCCACCCACCGCGTCCGCGTCGTGGAACACGCGGTGCCCCTCGTCCACGAACTGCTGCGTGGACGCCGCCCACACCGCCTCGTCCCGCTGCGTGAACGCGCCGTAGGAATGTCCGTCCTGGATGTTCACCCCCGCCTGCTTGCGGACCTCCTTGCCGCCACTCTCCGCCGTCACTCCACCCTCGCGCACCGCCCCTCCCGTCGCGGGCTTCTGCGTCCCCATGGGCGGGTTCTTCTGCTGCGGCGCCTGCTTCTGTCCCTGCGCCACCACGGGCTGCGGCGGCACCGGGTCCCAGTTCGCATCCGGGTTCTTCTTGCGCCACGCATCCATCAGCTCGCCCGACACCCGCGCCGCCTGCGCACGCGTCAGCTTCTGCCCCTCCTTGACGCCCTTCACCTCCAGGGACGTCTCCCCGTCACACATCCCCACCACCAGGTTGCCGTCCTTCGACACCGGCACCTGATGCCGCGGCAACTCCGTCGTCTGAAGGGCCTCGGGACGCGGCGCGGGACTCGTGGCCAATGCCACGCCCCCCGCGAAGGACAGCAGCGCTCCCGCTCCCACCCACAGCTTCATCCGGTAGGTCATCGTGTCCCCTCGCGCTCAGTAGCTCGGAAGCTTCGTCCGGGGCGGCGCATCCTGCTTCCCACCCGACGCGAGGTAGCTCCCGCGCACGGTGATGGGATTGCGCTCCCAGAGGTTGTACAGCTTGTCCACCAACCCCGACTCCAGCACGTCCACCCGCCCATCCCCGCAGCCGTCGAACTGGCTGAACGGGTCCGGCCGATTCATCTGCACCGTGAGCTGTGGCAACCCCTCCGGCGCATACGGCCACGGCCACGCCGTGGACAACATCCCGTGGAACTGGATGTTGTCGATGCGGTTCGTCAACAACTGGTGCGTGTGTCCATGAATCACGGTGACACGCTCGAAGGGCTTGAGCAGCGCCTGCACCTCGTCCGCGTCGTCCGTCCAGAAGTTCCAGGGCCGGTAGTACTTGTAGAGCGGCGAGTGGCTGAAGACGATGACCGGCGTCTTCTTGTCCACCTTCGCCAGGTCCTGCTTCATCCACGCGCGCTGCTCACCGCCCACCTCGAAGCGCGACTGGATGCCGTTGTCCAACCCGGCGACAATCTTCATCCGCTCCATCGGCGTGAGCTTCCGCTCCGTCCAGAAGTCCTTCTCCAGAATCGAGTTGAGCACCACGAAGTGCACGCCCTTGTGGTCGAACGAGTAGTTCGGCGCGCCGAACAAGTCCCGCCACAGCTCCCCCATGTCGAGGAACCAGTCGTGCTCGCCCACCATCATCCGCACGGGCGCCTTCACGCTCTTGAGAATCTGCGCCCCCAGCTTCAGCTCTCCCGCCTGTCCCAGCTGCGCCAGGTCCCCACCGAACAACACGAAGTCCGGCTGCGGGTCCAACCCGTTGACGTCATCCACCGCCTTCAGGATGGAGCGCACGAAGCGGTCATTCAGCTTCTGCTCGTACAGGTGCGTGTCGGAGATGTACGCGAAGGTGAAGCGCGGCTTCGTCCCCTGCGCCTCCGCCACGTTGACGAGCTGGAAGCTCTGCGGCGTCCTCAGCCCCATCCCCGCGACGATGCCCGCGGACATGCCCGCCACCCGCAGGAAGGCCCGCCGGTCCAACCGCTTCAGGCCCTCGAAGAAGGCTTCGCGTTCCTCATAGTGCTTCGTCTCGATGCTTCGGAACTTGTTCCCCATGGACGGCGCCTCCTCAGGGCTGCTTCGTCGAAGCGGGTTTGGGCAGCGTCTCGGTGCCGTACACACCGATGTCCGCCGGGTTCTTCACCGACAGGTCCGGATTGGGCGCCAGGTCTCCCAGGTTGCCCTTCTTCCCCAGCGCCACCGCCGTGTCCCGCTCCGGCCGCTGGCCCTTGCGCGCGCGCTGCCGCGCCAGCTCCTGACCATTGAACTTCGTGAAGCGCTCGTCGGTCAGCGTGAAGACGAAGGCCACCAGGTCATCGATTTCGGGCTCCGTCAGCCCCAGTCGCTGCATGCCTCCGTCCAGGTAGGGATTGGCCACTCCCCCCTTGTTGTAGTGGTCCATCACGTCCCACAGCGTCGTCAACGAGCCGTCGTGCATGTACGGCCCGGTGATTCCGACGTTGCGCAGCGTGGGCGTCTTGAACGCGCCCACGTCGTTCTCCTGCTTCGTCACCAGGAAGCGCCCCAGCTCGGAGAAGCGCGTCTGCAGCGCCAGTTCGTCAATCTGCCGCTCGTCGCCCAGCCGGACGACCTTCACACCCTCGCGCGCCAGCTGCGGGAAGTCCTGCTTGTGCGCGGCGACGCCGATGTTGTGGAACTTCTGGTCGCTGAACAGCGGCGACACCGCGTTGCCCGCGTGACAGGCGTTGCACCGCGCCTTGCCGTTGAAGAGGGCCCAACCCCGTCGCTCCGACGCGTTGAGCGCGTTCGTCTCGCCGTGGATGAAGCGGTCGAAGCGCGCGTTGCCGGAGAACTGCGTGCGTTCGAAGGCGGCGATGGCGGACGCCAGGTCGTCGTAGGTGATGTCCCGCTTGAAGACAGCCTGGAAGGCGGTGACGTACTCGGGAATCCCCCGCAGCTTGGTCACCACCGCCTCCGGCGAGGGCATGGCCATCTCAATCGGATTCAGGATGGGCAGCTTCGCCTGGTCCTCCAGCGTGGACGAGCGCCCATCCCAGAACTGCGAGGCATTGAAGAGGGCGTTGAGCACCGTGGGGCTGTTGCGCATGCCCTTCTGGCCCTTCACGCCTTCGGCCACCGGCTTGCCGTCCGTGAAGCCCTTGTTCGGGTCATGGCAGGTGGCGCAGGACGTGCTGTCATCCAGGGACAGCCGTTTGTCGTTGAAGAGCTTCTCCCCCAGCGCCACCCGCTCGGGCGTCGGCGCCGCGCTCGCGGGCACCGACAGCTTCCACAACACAGCCGACACTCCCGAAGGCAACGGCGAGGGTGGCGGAGCCGAGCTCTGTGTTTCGGGCGCGGCGTGGCTCTCATGGACCCACAGCAACACGGCGAGCGACAGGGCAACGCCGGACGGCGTTCGCATGGTCACCCCTCCCAACCGACGACGGACGACGCCGCGAGAAAGTCACGGCGCCCGAGGCCGGAACAGCTCTTTCCAGAAAACAGCATTGCCCTCGCCTTGCGGTCCAGGAGACGCGAGGAGGAGTGTCCACCTGTGTAAACCCAGGGGGTCCGCGGGACAGGTGAGATGTTGAGTCGTGGAGAAAGCGCGGTGCGTCAGCGCGCGGGCAGGCGGAAGTCGCGCGCGCGGACGAGCAGCCCGGAGGCGGTGGCGGGCGCCAGCACCGCGGCGGTGATGACGAGCCAGTCCACGGGCCCTCGCGCTCGCACCGCGTTGTAGGTGGCGGCCTGCACGAAGGTGAGGCACGCATCCGCGGCGGTGAGGCACACCAGCGCGGTGGCCAGTCCGTCTCGCCACCGGCGCACCAGCGAGAAGAGTCCCGCCGCCAGCCCCACGTCGAACAACACCCAGCCCCACTGCACGCGCGCCGAGGGAAACCAGCGCGTGGTGGCGGGCAGCGCCAGGAGCGCCGTCCAGGGCAGCAGCAACACCGCCAGCCCATGCACCAGCAACCGGGGCCGCCGCAGCAACGTCGCCACGCCGAAGCGCACCAGGCTGCCGCGCGCGAAGGCGCGGAGCGCGTCATACACGGCGAAGAAACCACCGCCAGGCTCAGGGTACGCGAGGTGGAGCGGCACCCACGCATCCGGACGGAACTTCGCCTTGAAGGCGCGCAGGCCCTCGAAGTCGAACAGCGGCTTGCCGCACGCACGCGCCAGTCGCAGCCACGGCCGCACCGGGCCCGACAGCGGCGCCAGTCCCAGCGTCACGTAGCGACGGCCCTCGGCGGCGGCCGCGCGCATCGCCGCGTCCACCAGGGCCTCGGCGGTGCCGTTGGGCGACTCGGGGTCTCTCACCAGGTCCTGGAGGAACCAGCCGTCCCGCGCGTACACGGGAGACACGAGCAGGACGCCCACCAGCTCGCCCTTCACTTCCGCCGCGAAGGCACGGCGCTCCCGCGCGAAGGCATCCGGACGCAGCTGCACCAGGAAGCCCATGGGCGCCATGCGACGCGACGCCAGCCAGCGCTTCCTCAGGCGCTCCAACGCCTGACGCGTGGGGTGCTCGGACTCCTCCAGCACCTGCGCGGGGAGCTCCCGCACCACGACGCCATGCGAGCGCGCGCGGCGCAGTTGCTCGCGCAGACTCCGACTGCCGCGCACCACCGACTCCCAACGCGATGGCTCCCACACGGGCTGCTCGCCAATGGAGAGCGACTCCATGGGCACCCACTCCGTGAAGCGCGGCTCCGTGGCGAAGAAACACACGCGCCGGCCCGCCTGTCGCGCCGCGGCCTGGAAGCCCTCCACCGCGCGAGGCAGGGACTCCGGCGCGGTGATGGGCGCACCCGCCGCCACCCACGCGCCGCCCGTGTCCACGTACGCGACGAAGGCGTCCCCCGCCGGGTCGAACCAGTAGCGGAAGCCCGGCATCAGCACCTGGAAGGACGTGGCGTTCCACCCGAACCGGCGCAGCAGCTCCAGTGCCCGCTCGCGCTCCTGTGTTCCCGCCTCGCCGTCCACGTGCACGTGCTTCAGGCTCCTCGGGCCGGCAACGGCCCACCCAGTCCACGCTCCCTGCGCCGCGAGTTCTCCAGCCGCCGCCGATGCGCGCCCAGCAGGTCGCTCCGGGTGATGATGCCCACGACGCTCGAAGGAGTCTCACGCCGGACCACCGGAAGGCGACCCACGCCCTCCTCCACCATGAGGTCCGCCGCCTCGCGCAGTGAGCTGTCCTCATACGCCACCGACGGAGGACGCCTCACCACGTCCCGCACACGCCGCCCCTCGGGCGCTTGCCCGTCCACCAGGTCCCTGCGCGTGACGACGCCCAGCAGGGCGCCCTCCTTCACCACCGGGAAGCCCTGGTGACGGGTGCCCGCCGCGTCCGACAGCAGCCACGCGCGGACCGACTCCAAGGATTGGTCCGCGTCCAGGGTCACCACGGGCTTGAGCCCCACCTCGCGCACCAACACCTGCCCCAGCGCATCCACGCCGTACTCGGTGAGGACCCGCCCGCCGCGCCGCGCCAGCTTCTCCGTCATGATGGAGTGGCGCATCAACAGCGCCGACACCAGATAGGCCGCCGCGCAGCCGCCCAGCAGGGGCAACAACCCCAAGGGCTGGCGCGTCGTCTCGAAGGCGAACACCACCGACGCCAGCAACGCGCGCGAAGCCCCCGCGAAGATGGCCGCCATGCCCACCAGCGCGGCCACGCGAAGGTCCACGCCCAGCCCGGGCGCAAGCCGCATCGCCAGCAGTCCCAGCCCCGAGCCCAGTCCACCGCCCAGGGTGAACAGCGGCGCCAGCGTTCCGCCGGAGGTGCCGCTGCCCAGCGCCACGGACCAGGACACGAACTTCAGCGCGCAGAACACGAGCATGGCCGTGCCCACGAAGCGCCCGGAGAGGATGTCCTCGATGTTGGTGTAGCCCACGCCGAGCGTGCGCGGAGACCACCAGCCCACCACCCCCACCACGAGCCCCCCGAGCGCCGGCCACCACATCCAGTGCACGGGCAGCTGCTCGAACGCATCCTCGATGGCGTACACGGCGCGGGTGGCCAGCGTGGACGCCAGGCCCACCACCGCGCCCAGCACGATGTAGAACGCCAGCGCCGCGCCGCCCGGCAGCGCCAGCTCCGGCATCGCGAAGGCAGGAGCGCTCCCCTCGAAGGCCAGCCGCACACCGGTGGCCGTGGCCGTGGCCAGCGCCACCGGGATGACCGAGCGCGGGCGGTACTCGAACAACAACAACTCCACCGCCAGCAGCACCGCGGAGACAGGCGCGCCGAAGGTCGCCGCCATGCCCGCCGCCGCGCCCGCGGCCAGGAGCGCCTTGCGCTCATCCGCCGTGACGCGCAGCACCTGCCCCAGCAAGGAGCCCAGCGCGCCCCCCGTGGCGATGATGGGCCCCTCCGCGCCGAACGGTCCTCCCGTGCCGATGGCCACCGCCGCCGACAGCGGCTTGAGGAACGTCATCCGAGGTGGAATCCGGCTCTGGTTGTAGAGCACCTGCTCCATCGCCTCGGGGATGCCGTGGCCCCGGATGGCCCGTGAGCCATAACGCGCCATCACCCCGACGATGAGCGAGCCCACCACCGGCACCACGATGACCCACGCGCCCAGCGAGTGATTCACCGGGGAGACCTCCGCGGTGGAGAACCGGCCGAAGAAGGCGATGTTCGTGAAGAGGTGGATGAGCGCGCCCAGCCCCTGGGCCACCAGTCCCGCCGCCACGGCCAAAACCACCGCGAGGGCGCTGATGAAGACCACCCTCCGGTCCACCACGTCCACCGTCGCGGGCGCGCGCATGCCCGCGAGCGTGGGGCCCATGGACGGCGCCACCGGCAGCCTCGCGCGAGCCTCCTCTCCCTGCCCCGCCTCCACTCGACTCGCTTCAGGCCGCTCCATGAGACTTCTCCTTCTTGTTCTTGCGGGGCGTCTTCTTCATCGCGCGGGCCCGGCCAGGAGAGGGCTCGTCCTCGAAGAAGAGCGGCGCCTCGTTTCCCTCCAGCCCCAGCTCTCTCACCAGGGCGGACAGCCCCTGGGCCAGCCCTTCGCGCGCGCCAGGCTCCAGCCGTCGAAGCCCGGTGATGAGCCGGGCCTGCGCCATCGCGGGTGTCTCGCGCAGCAAGGCGCGCCCCGCGGGTGAGAGCGCCACCTCCACCCGGCGACCGTCTTCCGCCGAGGGGCGCCGCGTGGCCAGCCCTCGCTCCAGCAGCCGCGCCACCACCACCGATACGCTGCTCTGGTGCGTGAGCGTCCGCTCGGCCAGGGCGTTGATGGAGCAGGGCCCCGCCTCCGCGAGCTGCTGGAGCACGAAGAGCTGCGCTCCGCTGATGCCCACCAGTCGCTCTGAGGCCCTCGCGGAGACCCTCAGCAGCCGCACGATTCGGCGGATGCCGTCCATCACCTCGCGCACGTCTTCGCCGCTGGTCCGATTTATATGGGAGCCCATTGAATTGAGCGGAACGTACGGTCCACGGCTCGCGTCCGCAATGAGAAAGGCGGGTGGACGCGCACCGGCCGACCTGGCTGCCGGAGGGTCGCCTCCTCCCGGATGAAACGAAGCTCCGGGCAGGTCGCGAATGACCGCGTGAAACATCTGTCGACAGTTCACCAACCTGGGCGACGCACGAGTCGACGCGGTGAAGCGACACGCTAGACACGGGGCCCCTTTCACAGGAGTTCCCGGCTTGAGTCCTTCCAGACGTCCCGGCGCACCAGGTGGCGCCGGGTACATCCCGCCCTGCATCCTCGCCGTCCTGCTGCTCTCCACGCCGTCCTCCGCCGAGCCGTCCCCAGGCGTGCGCACCAACACCGCGCGACTGATGGGAACGGACGCGGCCGAGGTCATCGACGCGCCGGTGCTGGGACTCCAGCGCGGCGCGCTGCCGCTCTTCGCGGGGCTGGTGGTGGACACCTCCGTCTTCGCGGACGTGATGCTCGCGCCCAACGTGGGGTTGCGCTGGGCGGTGGCGGCGGGCCCGCACCGCGTGGTGCTGGGCGCGCGCTACACGCACTTCATCGGTGGCTCCGTCTACTCGGACATCGTCGAGTCGGAGACGCCCTCCCTCCAGCGCTTCGAGCCGGAGTTGAGCGGCCCCTCCGTCTATGGCGTCTATGGCCTGGTGCTCGGTCCGCTGCTCGTGCAGGGCGAGGCCCGCTACGCGCGCTACACCTCCGACTACCTCTCCTTCACGGGCGGGGCCGCCCTCAACTTCGCGGGCCCCTGGTCCGTGGTGGGCGAGGCCGGCGTGCGCGTGAAGGGCGGCGCGACCTTCCGTGCCGCCGCGGGCATCCGCTACGGCGGAGAGAATCTCGGCTTCGGGCTCGGCGCCACCTATGTGGACCTGAGCGACCCGGCCGTTCCGGGCGAGGAACTGCCCGTCCTTCCCGTCCTCGACCTCTCCTGGACCTTCCGATGATGACCCGCGCCCTGCTGGCTTCGTGCTTCCTGTTCCTGTCCGGCTGCTCGGCGGAAATCGCCATCGCGACAGAGCCCTTCGACGTGAGGGTGCCCGTCACCTCCGTCCTCCAACCCGTCTACGCGGAGGTGGCGTTGGACCTGCCCGAGGAGTCGGTGAACACCGAGGACCTGGACCTGGTGGTGGAGCAGGTCGCCGCCACGCTCGAGGTCGTCAATCCGTCCTCGTCGCTGACGCTGCGCACGGCCATGCGCCTGTCCTTCACCGGGCAGGCCACGCCGGAGGACCCGGTCTTCTACACGGACCTGAACCGACCGGCGTACTACGCCCAGGCGGCGGAGGTCCTCCCCTCGCGCAACTTCGCCCCCACCACCCGCACGGCGGTGCGCATCGACAGTCCCGCGCTGAAGGACGCCGTGGGACGCAGGCGCGTCTGGTTCATCGTCAGCAACACCGTGGTGCGCGGGGACCTCGGCACGCCGCAGCTCCCCGTGGAAATCCTCCTCGAGGACATCGTCTTCCAGGCCGTGCTCACCAAGCCCTTCCCGGGACTGGGCGGCGCGCTGGAGGTCGGAGGACTCTAGGAGGAACCCCGAACCACCCCGCGTGGACGTCGACACTTCCCTGAGATGGAAGCGCCCTGCCCTCGCCTCATCCCCTGGGACGAGGCGGGCGTCGTGCCGCGCACCTCGCTCGCCCGGTGAGCGCGGCACCCACGATGCACAGCGAGCCCCCCACGAGCGTTTGGCATGGGGGGATGGATGCACGGAAGAAGCTGGAAGCGAGGGTGGCGGGAAGCAGGCGCATTGGCGGTCCTGGCCCTGCTCCCCCACTGCGGAGGCAATACCTCGTCCCCGGACAGGGAGCCGCTGGAGCAACACGGCGACCCCGCCGCGGGAGCAAACACCTTCATCGCCATCGCGGACGCACAGGTCGACTCCTCGCGGCCGTCGACGAACCTGGGCGCGGAGGAGCAGCTCTGCGTGGACCGGACGCCCATCGAGTACCGGACCTTCCTCCGCTTCCAGGTGAAGGGCCTGCAAGGCCGGGTGAAGCGCGCCACCGTGCGCCTGTTCGTCACGAATGGTTCGACGGACGGCCCTGTCGTCCACCGCATCGACCCTCAATGGAAGGAGGACGTCGTCACCTTCGACCAGCAGCCTTCGCTTCTGGGCCCGGCCCTGTTCACCGCGGGGGCGCTGCGCTCCGGAAGCTGGGCGGAGCTGGACGTGACACGCGCGGTGACGGGCAACGGCGTCGTGAACCTCGGGCTCTACTCGTCGGGTGCCGACGGCGCGGACTTCAGCTCGCGCGAGGACCGCGACCCGGCCCTGCATCCACGCATCGTGGTGGAGATGGAGCCTGTCCCTCCGACAAATCCAGTGCCCGCGCCCGACTGGGTGCTTCAGCGGGGCGGCCCGGGAGACGAGCACGTCCAGGTGATGGCGACCGCGGAGAACGGCCTCGACTTCCTCGTGGCGGGCTCCTTCACCGGCAGCGGTGACTTCGGCGGCGACGTCTTCCAGGGAGAGCGCGGCCTCGTCGTGGCGCGCTATGGCGCGGACGGCGCGCATCGCTGGTCCCACGCGTATGCCGTGGGCGCGAAGGTGGAAGCAACGGGGCTCGCCGTCTCGGCCTCGGGTGAGGCGTGGCTGGTGGGTGCCTATCAAGGCGCTCCAGATTTGGGCACGGGCGCGCTGCCGTTCATCGAGGAATCGCCCACGACCTCCGGCTTCTTCCTCCTCAAGCTGTCACCCGAAGGAGAGCCCCTCTGGTCCCGAGGCGTTCGCGCGGAACATCCCGCTCCGTCCTCGGGCATCACCCGAGCGGGGCTGGTTCGCGCGCAGGCGGTGGTCATCGACTCGCAAGGCAGCGTCGTCGTCACCGGCCACTTCCAGGGGGAGATGAGCCTGGGCCGAGGCAGGCTCTATGCGGACCCGGGCAACAGGACCCGAGATGACCACGTGCCCGCGCTCTTCCTCGCGAAGTTCCACGCGGATGGCGCGAACGCCTGGTCCCTCGCGTTTCCCGGTGGCGACTCGGGCACGCGCGCGGAGGCGCTCACCACGGATGGCGCGGGCTTCATCTACGTGGGCGGCGACACCGACTCGCAGGTGCTGGGGGCCACGGGGGTCCGAACGCCCTTCCTCGGAAAGCTCTCCGCCAACGGCACGCCCCAGTGGTTCCGTGCGCTCAATGGCGCACGGGGCAGCATCCGCGCGCTCGCGCCATTCGCCCAGGGAGACGTGGCCTTCGTCGGCGACATCAACGGCAGGTTCTCCTTCGGCGGGAAGGACATCGACGCGAGCGAGGACGTGCTGCTCGGCACCCTGCATGCGACGGCCGCGGACGGCTGGGTTCATGTCCTGGGCGGAAGGAGCGCGGGTCAGGCCCATGCCCTGGGAGTGAGCGCGGAGCGTGAGCTCATTGTCGGAGGCTGGACGCGGGATGGGCGGCTCGACCTGGGAGGCGGTGCGCTCGGTAAGTCGTCCATCCCCCAGGGTGACGTCCTCCACTTCGTGGCGCGCTATGACGCCAGGGGTGCGCACCTCGACTCACGGGCCCTGGGCATCACGGGCCCGGGCAACGCGGCGCTCCAGGTGACGTCCGCTGGACAGGCGCGGCTCTGCGTCCCGTTCAATGACGCCCTGTCACCGGATGGAGCGACCTACGCATCACGAGGCGCGGGAGACCTGCTGTTCCTTCAGCTCACGCCCGAATGAGCCGAGCACGGCGCGGAAGGGACGAGCCTCAGGCGTCGTCGTCCGCGCCCTCATCCGCTCCACCACTGTCCGCGGCGGGTGTCCGACCCAGCAACCGGTCGATGTCCGCGCGGGCGGTGGTCGCCTCAGCGCCGCTGATTCGCCCCACGGACGAGAGCTGGTCGACAATCCAGTGAGAGCGCTTCCACAGCGCTCGAGAGCCCGACGACGGCGAGCGCTTGCGGGGCGCTGGCAGCATCGCGGCGAGGATGGCGCCCTGGGCCACGGAGAGCTGCGCGGCGGACACGCCGAAGTGCTCTCGCGCACCGGCTTCGATGCCGTAGACGCCGTTCCCCCACTCCACGACGTTGAGGTACAGCGCGAGGATGCGCTTCTTCGTGAGCGCTTCCTCCAGGCGATGGGCCAGCACCAGCTCCTTCGCCTTGCGGAACAGGCTCCGGTCCGTGGACAGCCAGAGGTTCTTCGCCAGTTGCTGGGTGATGGTGGACGCGCCGCGACCGAGCTGACGTTTCGCCCAGGCCTCCTCCAGCGCCTTGCGCACCTCCGTCGTGTCCAGTCCCTCGTGTCCGTAGAAGCCCGCGTCCTCGGACACCAGGACCGCGGCTATCGCGTGCTTCGAGATGGACGTCAGCGACACCCACTGATGGCGGCGGCGGACCTTCTTCCCCGCCTCCCGAGCCTCCTCGGCGCGCCGGTCCATCAGGGCCGTCGACTTCGGGTTCTCCCGCACCAGCGGCTCCGCCTCGGGGAGCGTGACGTACTCGTACACCCCGAAGCCAAGCAGCAACACCGTCACCCCGAGCAGGGCCTTGAGCCGCCAGGACTTGCGGCCCGGTGTCGGCGCGGGGCGAGCGACGGTGTGCGCCGGAGGAACGACAGCCACCAGCGATTCAGGCCTGGGGCCTTCCGTCACCGCCTCGGTGTGCTCCGAGGGCCCAGGCCCTTCCGGTCGTCCATCGGTGGTCGACATCAGCGCCGTGCATACCGCCTCCGGCCTCCGACGTCACGCCCCCGACGGAGCCACGAGCGCGCGCGGCCTTCAGCGGCGAGCGCGCGACACGGTGACAGGCTCCACCTTCCAGCGCTCATCGACGGAGGCGAAGCCGGCCACCAGCTCACCGGCCAGGTAGCCTCGGTTGCGCTTGTCGCGGCGGCGGAGCCAGTCATTGAGGACGCGGCCCTTCTCGTCCTTCCTCGCCTCGGGGCGCGCCAGGTTGAAGCGGCTGCGTTTCACCCCGCCGCCCGCGCGGTGGACGAACGTCACGGTGCCGTCGGTGCTCACCCGCTCGACGATGCCGATGTGCGTGAGGCCGTCGTTGAGCCGCCCATCCTTGTTGCGGTCGATGGTCTCCCGGAAGAACACCAGGTCCCCGGCGTTCGGCGCCTCGCGCAGCGCGCCCAGGGTGCCCGCCTTCCGGTAGATGGCTTTCACCCCGTTCTCACCAGGCAGGGTCAGCTCCGGCATCAGGCTGAGTCCGGGCTTGCGGTACGCCAGCTGCGTCAGGCCCGAGCAGTCGTCGTTCACCGCCGTGCTCACCGTCGACAGCGAGCCCAGCCCCACCCACGCCTTCGCGCGCCAGAGGGCCCGGTCGGACAGGGTGACCTTGGCGGCCCGCTTCGGCGGAGTGCGCCTCGCGGCCTCGGCCGTCCCGCCCCACAACACCAACCCCACCAGCGCCCCCAGCCACACTCCACGGTGCATACCCGCACACCACAGCAATGGACGTGCCTTGCCTCGAGCCCCCGCCAGACGTTGGCTCGCGAACATCCACCCCAGACGCGCCATCCCTCCCCCTGGCGAATCCCTTTCCCACCCTGAGCCGTGAAGTCGCTCCACAGGCGCCTCCGGCACCCAGCGACTCGCCTCAGGCGCCCGCGCGGGGCTGCCGCGCCGGGTCTTCGTTCAGGAGCGGAAGCGACGGCTCCACCGGCAGCTCCAGCACGAAGGAAGCGCCCGCCCCCCGGGTGCTGCTGACCTGGACGGAGCCACCATGTGCCTCCGCGATGCGGCGCGTGAGGTACAGCCCCATGCCCAGGCCTCCGTACTCCTGCGTGGAGACCGCCCGTTCGAAGGGGCCGAAGATGCGCTCCACCGCTTCGGGAGGAACGCCAATGCCCCGGTCCGTGACGACGAGCCGGGCGCGGCCTCCCACCTGACTCAGCGACACGTCCACCTCTCCCCCCGCGCCGAACTTGATGGCGTTGGACACCAGGTTGGAGAGGGCCTGCTCCACGCGCCCCGGGTCCAACCACCCGCGCACCCGCTGGGCCGTGGCCGTCAGTCGCAGCGGTGTCCCGGCGCGCGTCGCCTCTTCCATGGAGCGCTCCAGCACGTCTTCCACCAGCGCGGTGAGGTCCACCCACTCGCGCCGCAACTCCAGCCCGCCCGCCTTGAACAAGCCGACGTCCAACACGTTCTCCACCAGGCGAGTCAACCGTCGCGACTGTCGGGCGATGGCCTCCAGTCGCTCCAGCAGGAAGCCGTTCTCGGTGCCTCCGCGCAGCAGCGCCATCAACCCCTGCACCCGCAGGGTGAGCGTGGCCAGCGGCGTGCGCAGCTCGTGCGCCGCCACGGCGATGAAGTCCTCACGCACGGCGACGGCCTCACGGGCCTCCTCCAGCAGCCGCGCGTTCTCCAGCGCCATCGCGCACCTGCGCGCAACGTCGTCCGCCAGCACGTGCTCCCGTCTGCGTCGCCCTGTCCCCTCCAAATCCATCGCCACCGCCAGCGCGCCCACCACCTGTCCGCGCACTCGCAGCGGCACCAGCACCCCCGAGCCCTCCGGACCCGTCCAGTCGCTTGCCTGCGCTGGCAACGGAGGAAACCGTCCTCGCAGCCCCACTTCGCGCGCGGGCGTCCAGCCCGCCGCCGCCACCCGCTCCACCACTCCGTCGGCGTTCTGCAACCAGATGGCGACACCTGTCGCGAGCTCGGGCACGAGCAGCCGCGCCACCCGAGGCAGCGTGACGCTCCATTCAGGGGACTCGGCGAGCACCCCGCCCACGGTGGCCAGCACGCGCTGCGCCGCCTCCGCGCGCCGCCGCTCCGCCACCACGGCCGCCACCGTCAGCGCCGTCAGGCTGAGCACGGACATGAACACCTGCACGGACAGGACGCGCTCCGACGCGGACACGGACAGCGCCCCGAAGGGCCCTATGTCCAGGCGCGTGTACTCCACCGCCACCGCGCTCATCACCGCGGACGCGCTCGCCGCCCCCCGAGGCCCCAGCCGCAGCGCCGCGGCGATGACCAGGGGAAACGCCGCGTAGGGCAGCGTGGTGGAGAGCGCCGCTGACCCCGTCGTGTCCTCGACACTGAAGACCAGGACGCCGACGAGCGCCACCACCGCTATCATGAAGACGGACTCCACCAGTCGCCTCGGCGGAGAGGTCGCGCGCGCCACGGGCCACCACGTCAGCAGCAGCGGCGCGACGAGCACCGTGCCCAACGCGTCACTGAGCCACCAGACAATCCATTCGCTCGCGAACGACGCGGAGCCCAACCACCTCGTCGCGCCGAGCGCGCCCAGCGTGGCGCTCGGCAGCGCCCCCACCACCGCCCCGAGCACCAGCAGCCCCGTGACGTCTCGCACGCGATGGAAGCGGACGATTCCACCCAGCAAGCGACGCATCAGCGCCGCCCCCAGCCAGGTGCGCAGCACATTGCCCAGCCCCCACGTCGCGGCAAGCCCCCAGGGCAGGCCCTGGGACAGCACCGAGCCCAGCTCCGCGGCGAACACGGCGGCCAGCAGGGCGGGCCACATGCGCGTGGGCGAGCGCAAGAGGAACGCCAGCGTCAGCCCCGCGGGCAGCCAGAGGATGGCGCTGCTCAGGGGCGGAAACACGAAGTGGGAGCTGACGACCTTCAGGACCTCGAAGGACACCGCGAGCAGTATCGCTCGCTCCCAGGCGGCGCGCCCCAGCGTGAGTGCCATTCCGACCCCCATCGCAAGGTAAACAGCCAGGGCGAGGAAGCGCGGCCGGGCCGACGGAGCAGGAGGGCCCCCGTTCGCCCAGGCCGGCCTGGAGTCGGAGGCAGGCACTCACGCGCCGTGCTCGCTAGAGTGCCGCCGCCCCCCGTGCCCTTCGCCTACTACGAGAGCCTCAGTCCCGAGCAGCGACGCACCTATCGGATGAGCGATGGAGTGACGGCCCTCCGGGTGAGGGAGCCCACGGCCCTGCATCCCCTGGTGGACGAGGTCCGGGAGGCGCTGGCCACGGGTGAACGCGGCCCGCT
Source organism: Myxococcus sp. CA033 (assembly GCF_013336625.1). Classification (NCBI taxonomy): domain Bacteria; kingdom Pseudomonadati; phylum Myxococcota; class Myxococcia; order Myxococcales; family Myxococcaceae; genus Myxococcus; species Myxococcus sp. CA033. The sequence goes on from NZ_JABUMU010000002.1 coordinate 796,913, forward strand.
GGAGCGCGCCACGGCGGGGCTGGGCAAGGCGCTGTGCGAGCGGCTGGATGTCCCCAGCGTCCGGGTGGAGGTGCTGGACGTGCGCCCCTCGTCCGAGGAGGGCGAGCTGCACGGCCTCTACACCTGGGAGCCGGGACGCCGGCCGCGACTCCAGGTCTGGATGCGCACCGCGAAGCAGGCGCGCGTGGTGGCCTTCCGCACGTACCTGCGCACCTTCCTCCACGAGCTGTGTCACCACCTGGACTTCCTGCTGCTGGAGCTGCCCCACTCGTTCCACACGGACGGCTTCTTCCAGCGGGAGTCTAGCCTCTTCCAGCAGCTCGTCCCGGGCCGTGGCCCTCGCGGACGGAAGGCGGGCCCGGACGGGGAGCCGGGGCGGTAAGGGTGTGGCGGACGACACCCCACCCGGCGGACGACAGGTTTCTTGCACCCGCGTGACAGAAGTGGGAACGCGCGCCGCGAGCGAGGCTAGATTCCGCCTCCCTATGGCGCATCCGACCGAAGACAAGAACTTCCGGCTCCCCACCGCCGTTCGCCCCCACCGCTACGCGGCCACGCTGACCCTGGACCTGGACGCGAAGTCCTTCTCCGGACAGCAGACCATCGAGGTGGAGCTGGCCGAGCCCACGCGCGAAATCATCCTCCACGCCATCGCCCTGAAGCTGGGCGAGGTGTCCTTCCGCTCGGGCAACGCGCGGCACCAGCCCACGTCCATCCGGCCCGTGGAGGTGAGCGAGACGGTGGTGTTGAGCTTCGACGCGCCGCTGCCCAAGGGGCCCGCCACGCTGGAGCTCGGGTGGACGGGGTCCTTCACCGACGGCCTGCGCGGCCTGTACCTGGCGGGCAAGGTGGCCGCCACCCAGTTCGAGGCCGCCGACGCGCGCCGCGTCTTCCCCTGTTTCGACGAGCCCGCCTTCAAGGCGAAATGGTCGCTCAGCGTGCGCGTGCCCGAAGGGCTCGCCGTGCTGGGCAACGGCCCCATCGTCAAGGAGGAGAAGGACGGCGCGCTGACAAAGGTGACGTTCCAGGAGACGGAGGTGCTCAGCAGCTACCTCGTCGCGCTGGTGGTGGGCCCGCTGGTGGGCACGCCGGCGCAGCTGGTGGGGGGCGTGCCGGTGCGCACCTGGTCGCTGAAGGAGAAGGAGCACCTGACGCGCTTTGGCCAGGACGTGGCGCTGGCGGTGCTGCCCCTGCTCCAGGACTACTTCGGCCTGCCGTATGCCTTCACCAAGCTGGACCAGGTGGGCATCCCGGACTTCGAGGCGGGCGCGATGGAGAACGCCGGCCTGATTACCTACCGCGAGGTCACCCTGCTGCTGGACCCGGCCACCGCGCCCCTGTCGGTGCAGAAGCGCGTGGCGGAAGTCGTGACGCACGAGCTGGCGCACCAGTGGTTCGGCAACTGGGTCACCATGGTGTGGTGGGACGACCTCTGGCTCAACGAGGCGTTCGCCACGTGGATGGCCTTCAAGATTGTCGACCAGTGGCGCCCCGAGTGGCGCATGTGGCTGGACTTCGACTCGCACCGCACCAGCGCGCTGTACCTGGACGCACTCAAGTCGACGCACCCCATCCACGGCGAGGTGCGCAACGCGGGCGAGGCCGGTGAGAGCTTCGACGCGATTACGTACGAGAAGGGCGGCGCGGTGCTGCGGATGATTGAGGGCTTCCTCGGGGAAGGCCCCTTCCGCGATGGCATCCGCCTGTACATGCGCAAGCACGCGCGCGCCAACGCGGTGAAGGAAGACCTGTGGAACGCGCTGGGCGCCGCCGCGAAGCAGCCGGTGGAGGAGCTGGCCACCGCGTGGGTGGGCCAGAGCGGCTTCCCTCTGGTGACGGCGCATGTGGAGGGACGCGAGGTGGCGCTGTCGCAGCAGCGCTTCTATTCGGAGCCGGGCGTGGAGAGCGGCGAGAAGTGGCCAGTGCCCATGGTGCTGCGCTACGAGGACGCCTCCGGCGTGCGGGAGCAGCGCGTGCTGTTCCGTGACAAGCAGGCCACCGTGAAGCTGGAGGGCACGGGCGCGGTGAAGTGGCTGTGCGCCAACGCGGGCTCCACCGGCTTCTACCGCATGGCCTACGACAAGGCGTCGCTCGCGGCCCTGGCGTCGAACCTCCAGGTTCTGGCGCCCTCGGAGCGCATCGCCTTGCTGGAGGACCAGTGGGCGCTGGTGCGCTCGGGCCGGGGCTCGGTGGCGGACCTGTTGGACCTGGCGGCGCGGTTCGGGAACGAGGAGGACGACTCCGTCCTGGACGAGCTGGTGGGCAGGCTCGCGTACGTGGAGAACCGGCTGGTGGATGGCGAGGACCAGGCGCGCGTGCGTGCGTGGGTGGAGAAGCTGTTGAGCCCGGGGCTCAAGAAGCTGGGCTGGCAGGCGGCATCCGGTGAGTCGGACCGGGTGAAGCTGCGCCGCTCCGCGCTGGTGCGCGCGGTGGGAGGCCTGGCTCGCAGCCCGGAGGCGCTCGCGGAGGCCCGCCCGCGCGTGGCGCGCATGCTCCAGGGAGAGCGTGACGCGTTGGAGCCCAACCTGCTCGACGTGGCGGTGGCCATGGTGGCGCGCGCGGGAGACTCGGCCCTCTTCGACACGTTCCTCCAGAAGGTGCCGAAGGAGCCGGACCCGGCCACGCAGCGCCGCTACCTGATGGCGCTCACCGCCTTCGAGGACCCGGCGCTGGCCGAGCGCGCGCAGGGGCTGCTCTTCTCGGAGACGGTGAAGACGCAGGACGTGGCCAGCTTCGTGACGGGGCTTTTGGCCAACCGCACCGGCCGCGACGCGTGGTGGGCGCAGATGCGCAAGCAGTGGAAGGACGTCGTCGCGCGCACGGGCGGCGCGCCCATGCTGGTGCGGCGCATCGTGGAATCGCTGGGCATGCTGCGCACGCGCGAGCACCTGGAGGCGGTGAAGGCGCTGCTGCGAGACAACCCGGTGAGCGACGCGAACCAGGCCACCGCGCAGACGCTGGAGCGGCTGTCGCAGGACGTGGAGCTGCGCGAGCGCTGCGGCCCGGAGGTCTCCGCGTGGCTGAAGCGCCAGCCCTGACGCACCCCTCTTGAGAGGCTCCCGATGAAGACCACCCTGACGCCCGCAAGCCTCTCCAGCGCGCGCGAGTCCCTCCGGCGGGCCAACGCCGAGCTCGCGCGCGAGTACCCGGGGGAGTCCCCCCGTCGCCAGCCGGTGCACGTCGTGTACGGCGGCGCCCACCTCTTCCGCGCGGAAGCGGCGCGGAAGCTGGGGGACCTCGCCCTGGGGGCCATGAAGACCTACGCGCCGGACGCGGCGGAGCTGGCCCACGGCTTGGGCCTGCCCCAGCGCGGGCGCTTCGCCCAGCGCGTCTATGAGCGCGTGCTGGACAAGCTCGGAAGCGAGCCGGTGGAGGACTACCGCATCGACTTCGAGGACGGCTATGGCCACCGTCCCGACGAGGAGGAGGACTCGCACGCCGTCGCCGCCGCCCAGGAGATGGCGCGGGGACTGGCCCAGGGCTCGCTGCCGCCGTACGTGGGCATCCGGGTGAAGTCCTTCACCGAGGAGCTGTTCGAGCGGGCCTCTCGCACCCTGGACCTCTTCGTCACCACGCTCCTGGAGCACAGCGGCGGAAAGCTGCCGCCGTCGTTCGTCGTCACCCTGCCCAAGGTCTCCGTGCCCGAGCAGGTGGCGGCGCTCGCCCGCATCCTGGAAGTGCTGGAGACGGAGCACGGCCTGACGCGCGGCGCGCTCGGGCTGGAGCTGATGGTGGAGACGCCCCAGGCCCTCTTCAACAAAGAGGGGAGCCTGCACCTGCCCGCGTTGGTGGCCGCGGGCGAGGGGCGCTGCTCCAGCGTGCACCTGGGGCTGTATGACTACACCGCCGCGCTCAGCGTCAGCGCCCACGTGCAGAGCATGCTGCACCCCGCCTGCGACTTCCTGCGGGATTTGGTGCAGGTCTGCCTCGCGGGCACCGGCATCCAGCTGGCCGACGGCGCGACGAACGTGATGCCCGTGCCGCCGAACAAGAAGCAGGGCGACCTGCCGCTGCTGCCCACGCAGCTGCGCGAGAACAGCGAGGCGGTGCAGCGGGTGTGGCAGCTGTCCTATCGCCACATCCGTCACTCGCTGGAGCGCGGGTGGTATCAGGGCTGGGACTTGCACCCCGCGCAGCTGCCCGTGCGCTACGCGGCCGTGTATGCCTTCTTCCTGGAGGGCCTGGACACCGCCACCCGGCGCCTCAAGGCCTTCATGGAGAAGGCGGCCCAGGCGACGCTGGTGGGTGACGTGTTCGACGACGCGGCGACGGGCCAGGGTCTGCTCAACTTCTTCCTCCGGGGCCTGAGCTGCGGCGCGCTCAGCCAGGACGAAGCGCTGGCCACCGGCCTCACGCTGGAGGAGCTGCGAAGCCGCTCCTTCCGCGCCATCGTCGAGTCACGTCGCGCCCGAGTCTCGTAGCCGGGCGAGCCCCTTTTCCGCCGAGGCGACTCAGCTCTCGGCGGAACCCGGGCCCGGCGGCGCATCCTCGCCCCCCGGAGGTGCGTCGCCTGCTCCGCTGCTCGCCGCGCGGTGCGCGCGCACCAGGGCCACGTCGATGGCCACCGCGCCGAGCAGGAAGAGGAGCGGGCCCGCGTGCAATCCCAGACCGAGCAGTCCCCACAGGGTGACGACGCCGGCCAGGAGGTACGGGAGCATGGGCGGCACGGCGTCACGGGCGCGCGGCACGGCGGCCAGCAGCCCCAGGGACATGAGGGCCAGGACGACGAGCGGCGCACCGGGCCGGGCGCGTCCCGACTTCGCGAAGAAGGAGGACGTGTTGGTGAGGCCGGGCTTCCACGTGTACCTGCTGTCCGTATACGTGTGGCCCGTGGAGCGGCCGGTGTTGTCCACCTCGTACACGAGCTTGTCGTCGTAGCCGTAGCCGCCCAGGGACGTGGACGAGCGCATCCCCGTGCCCCAGGAGAACAGCAGCGACACCGCGCACACGGCGGCGCCCGCGCACACCCAGCGCTTCAGTCGCGAGGCCTCGGGTGAAGGCCGCAGCTCGGGTGCCGAGGCGGAGGACGCCTGGAACACGCGCCACTGCACATACCCCAGCACGACGGCGGCACCCACCCAGACGAGCGGCACCAGTCCGAAGCCCAAGGACAGGAACGCGAAGGTGACGGCCAGCGCGGTGAAGAGCGGCAGGAAGGCGGCGTGCGAGGCCACCTGGGCGAGCTTCTCCAGGGGCGGGGGAACGGGGCGGCCCGCGGCGCTCCACTCACGGGCACCGAGCAGGATGCTGCCCGCGAGCATCGTCACGGACCAAGGCAGACCGATGCTCCCGCCGATGATGGGGAGCCCCGGCAGGAGCACGGCGGCGGCGACCAGCCCCGAGCCGAGCAACGGAAGCGAGCCGCCCGGCAGCCGCTCACGCAGACGAGGGTCCTCCAGAATCGACTGCACGGCGCGGCCCGCGGACTCGGCGGTGCGCCGGGCGGACTCGGCGGTGTCCTCGGAGAACAGCGGCTTGTCGAAGGAAGGCTTCACGTCCCGGCCACAGTGGGGACACGCGGCGATGCGCGCTTCGGGAAGTGGCTGACCGCAGTGCGGGCAGGACATGGGGGACACGTTCACCACAGCATGTCCTGGTCCTCGGTGACGCCGGGGACGTTGGAGAGCTGGAGCGTCTGGCCGCCCACCGTCACCGTGCCCTCGAAGAAGCCCACGGGCTGGGCGAAGTGGCTGATGATGAGGCGCAGGTTGCGCTCCTCGCGGTGGACGTAGAAGGGCTGGAAGCGCAGGTCCACCGCGCCGTCCACCGTCGTCAGCCGCCACGGCGCGAGCAGGTCCTTCGTGTCGTATTCGAAGCGCGCGCGGGCCAGCGGGTACAGCCGGTCTCCCAGCCACAGCGCGTTCTCATTGGCCTCGGTGTTGCTCTCGTTGAAGCCCTCGACGAGGTTGAGGCCCACGGGCGTGCCATCCGCCAGCCGGCCCGCGGCGAAGGCCCAGCGCCACGCCGTATGCCGCGCCAGGTAGCCCTGCGTGTAGTCGATGCCGCCCACGCCCCCGTCCAGCCGGAAGCGCTTGCCGCCCGCCTCCAGGCTGCCAAAGGACAACAGGCCGTTGCGCTTCATCGTGACATTCACCAGCCCGTCACCCTGCACGGGCGCAATCACCGTCAGCGCGGGAGGGCCACCCGCGACGAGCAGTTCGCCTGCCCACTGGAAGGTGTTGAGGCTGCCGGTGCGCACGCGGCTGACGTCCACCTCCACCTGGTAGCGCTCGTCCGTCTCGCCCCGGCGGATGGCCAGCTTGCCGCCCAGCGTCCTGAAGGAAGCGGACAGTCCCGCGCCGGGCTTGTCGCCCAGCGACAGCATGGGGCCCGGCGCGCCCAGGAAGCTCACGTCACACAAGGGCTTGCGCGCGGCCAGGTCGAGCGCCACCGCGAAGGCACTGGACGAGTAGCCCAGGTCCACCACCGCGAAGAGCGCGGCCACCTCCTGCGTCGCCACGAAGGTGTAGTGCCACCGCTTGCGCTTGAGCAGCCGGGTGGCGCGGGCCGGAGCCCACCGTCCCAGCAGCTTGGGCAGGTCCACTTCGGGCAGCTCACCCTGGTATGTGCCAAATCGGGGCTCACCTTGCGAGGTGGCCACGGAGGCCGGCGCCAGGGGCAGGAGGGCTTCTCTCTCGGGCGTCATCCGCGCCCATTGGAAGCCAACCGCCGGCCGAAGTCACCCAGGCTCGACGACCCGAGGCGCCAACCGACGCCTCGGCGACACTGTCGGTGGGCCTCTCAGCTCCGGCCGAAGACGATGCGCTCCTGGGAGAGCAGCCCCGTGGTGACACGCAGGGACACCAGCGTCACCACGACACAGGAAGCCGCGGCGATGAGGAAGGGCAGTGGCCCCAGCACCTCGCCGCGCAGGACCTCGCTCGCCAGCAACTGCTGGCCCACCACAGGGACGGCGAACATCCACAACTTCGTCTGCATGGGCGACAGCATCAACATCATGCCCGGCAACATGGGCACCACCATCAACATGGACTGGTACATCTGTGCTTCCTTGAAGGAGCGCGCATAGGTGGCCACCCACATCTGCAGGGCGGAGACGGCCAGCGCCAGTGGCAGCATGGCCGCGGCCATGCCCAGGGTGGCGGGGGCGTCGAAGTTGGCCCTCACGCCCAGGTCCTCCAGCGGGACATGGCGCACCACCACGATAAAGCACGCCAGCGACGCCACCACGGTGACCCCCGCCATGGCGACGGTGGCGAGCCACTTGCCAGTGACCAGGGCACCGTGCGGCACGGGGTTGAGCAGCAAGGGCTCCAGCGAGCCCCGCTCGCGCTCACCCGCCATGGTGTCACTCGCCAGCTGCATGCCTCCTCCGAAGGCGGCCATCACCAGGAAGAAGGGCAGCATGTTGAGCACCATGGCGGCGGTGCGCTCCGGCGTGGACAGGTCCAGCTCCTCCACGCGCACCGGCATCGCCAGCTCTGGCGCCATGCCGCGCGCATACAGCCGCTGGTCGCCCACGTGCCGTGAGTACCCCTGCAGCAGCCGCTGCGCCCGCTGCACCGACCGCTGGGCGGACTGGCGCGAGCTGTCCATGATGAGATTCACATCCGCGGTGCGCCCGGAGGAGAAGTCCCGGCCGTAGTCCTGGGGCACCAACAGCACCACGTCCAGCGAGCCCGCGCGGATGCGCTCCTCGTAGTCCTCCGGGGCGTCCTTGAGCGTCACACCCAGGCGACCCAGGAAGGCCATCAGGCTGGGGGCATGCTCGCGACCCACCACGGGCAGCTCCAGGGGCTTGTCCTTCCTCCAGGAGGCCATCACGTTGATCAACACCAGGAAGAGGAGCGGAGCCAGCAACGCCCACAGCAGGGAGGTGGAGGCCGTCCTCCGGTCCCGCAGGTAGTCCCTCAGCTCCTTGCGAAAGACAGTGCCAATCAGGCGCCTCATTGCATCAACCCCTGCTCACTGCCGATGGTCGCGACGAAGGCCTCTTCCAGGCTGTCCTTGCCGGTGCTCGCGCGCAGGGCGTCCGGCGTCCCCTCCGCCACCACGCGGCCATGCGCCACCACGACGATGCGCTCACACAGCGCGGCGACCTCCTGCATGATGTGACTGGAGAAGACGACGCAGCGCCCCTCGTCCTTCAGTCGCCGCAACAGCGTGCGCACCGCGCGGGTGCTCATGACATCCAGGCCGTTGGTCGGCTCGTCCAGCAGCACGTTGCGAGGCCCATGTACCAGCGCACGCGCCAGCGCCACCTTCACCCGCTCGCCCTGGCTGAAGCCCTCCGCGCGCCGGTCCGCGAGTTCCTTCATGTCCAGCAGGTCCACCAGCTCGTCCACGCGCTTGTCCAACGCGGCGCCAGACAGCCCATGCAGCTCGCCGTAGTAGCGCGCGTGCTCGCGGGCGGTGAGGCGCGGATAGAGGCCCCGCGCATCCGGCAGCACCCCCAGCACACGCCGGGCGTCCTCTGGACGGGCCGTCACGTCCACGCCGTCCACCGTCGCGGTGCCCCGGTCCGGGCGCACCAGCGTGTAGAGCATGCGCAGCGTCGTCGTCTTCCCGGCGCCGTTGGGACCCAGGAGGCCGGTAATCATCCCGTCCTCGGCGGTGAAGGACACGTCCTCCACGGCCGTCACCTTCCCGAAGCGCTTGTGCAGGTTCGTGGCTCGTATCATCGACGCTGCGTCCTCAGGGCACGGGGCCGGCGAAAGAGGTGAAGAAGGGGGGCCGCGAGAGACTCCCGCCGCACGAGGGCTTCAGGCCCTCCACGTTGCCCTTGGCCACGAACTCCACCATCAGCGAGCGGGCACAGTCGGCAACCAGCGCGTTGTGGCCCACCCCGGGCACCACGACGTGGAGACCGTTCTTCAACGTGCGCTTCGCCTCCTCCCCCCAGGCAGGCGGCGTCACCGGATCCAGCTCTCCGGACAACAGCAGCGTGGGCACGTCCGACACCACCGCGTCGCGGTAGCCCGAAGGCAGCGTCGCGCGGGGCCAGCCCTCGCACGCGGCCATCATCTCCAGGCCCATCAGCGCGCCGAACCAGGTGCCTTTCGCCTCGCGCTCCACATCCTCCTTGGTGAAGAAGGGCGCGTCCTCCGCGCAGATGACGGCGAACTGGAGTCCCCGGCTCATCGTCCGGTCCAGGGTGTCGCCGCCCCCCAGGCTCAGCGCGACGAAGGGCGCCCAGTCCTCCCGCGTCACCCGGTCCAACATCAGCGGCACCAGCGAGCCTCCCTCCGCGGAGTAGAGCTGCATCAGCAGCGCCCCCAGGAAGGCCTGTTGCGTCAGGACGACGTCCTCCTGCACACCGGTGCGCGGATGCGGCACCCGCACACGCACCGGGGCCTCCGCCAGCTTCGCCAGCAACGCCTCCGTGCGGGCGCGCAGCTTGGGAAAGGTCTTCTCGCAGACCGCGTCCTGCTCGCAGTGGGACAGCAGCAACTCCAGCGCGCGCTGACCGTCGCGCGGCATGTACAGGGGCAGGTACAGCCCCATGGGCGCCACGCCGTCGAGGATGGCCGTGCGCACCCGCTCCGGAAACTGGCGCATGTACACCAGCGCCGCGCGCGTCCCGTAGGAGACGCCCCAGAGGTTGACCTTTTCGTAGCCCAGCGCCGCGCGCACCTCGTCCAGGTCCGCCATCGCGATGGGCGTGGTGTACTGGCGCACGTCCGCCTCCCACCGCTCGCGACACGCGTGGAGGCGTCGCGGAACGTCGCCTTCGTCGAAGAGCGCCGACAGCCCCTCCTCCTTCTGACGGAGCTCGCAGTCGAGCGGGCTCGAGTCGCCCGTGCCCCGCTGGTCCACCAGCACGATGTCGCGGTGGCGGCGGATGCGCTCCACGGCCAACAGCATCTCCGCCGTCCGCGTGGCCGACTGCCCGGGGCCGCCCGCCAGGTACACCAGGGGGTCTGGCTGGGGCTGGGCCGCCAGGGCGGGCACCACGGCGACCCGCAGGGACAGCTTGCGGCCCGACTTCGCCTCGCGGTTCTCGAAGACCTCGTACGTCCCGCATTGGGCCTGGAGCGACAGGCCCTCCAGCCGGCAGGGCTTCAGCTCCAGCTTGCGCCCCTGGGAGGGCGAGCTTCCCTGCGAGCAGGCGGCCAACGCCACCATCGCGAACCCGAGCATCCAGGCGCGCCAGGCTCCACGCCAGACAAGGGAGGGAATGTGGGTCCAGACACCAGGCACAGGCGTCTCCATGTATGGTGCGGCGGCCCCACGCATAGCACCCGTGCTGTTCGCGGTACACCCCTCGCCAACGCCGTGAATGCCCGCCGCGAGGGGCCGTCTGGTGATACGCCCATGCCCACGATGAAACGCGCCGTCCTCGTCCTGGCCGCTCTTGCCCTCACCACGTTCAGCGGCTGCGCCTCTCTGCAGAAGACGCTGAAGGGGGTCTTCAAGAAACCCACCCTCACCTTCAAGACGGCGCGGCTCTCCAGCGCGTCGCTCTCCGACGCCACCGTCGACCTCGTCTACGAGGTGAACAACCCCAACGGCTTCGGACTGGAGCTGGCGAGCATCGACTACTCCTTCTTCGTCGAGGGAAAGCAGGTGGTGGCCGGCAAGCCCAAGAAAGGCCTGGACCTCAAGGCCAACGGCAGGAGCGAGCTGGTCTTCCCCGCCAACGTGAGGTTCGCGGACATCGCCCCCGTCGTCGAAACCTTCCTCAACAAGGACCGCGCCGCCTACAAGGCCCAGGGCAGCGTCGGCGTGCAGACGCCCATCGGCGTGCTGAACTTCCCGCTCGAGAAGGAAGGCACCTTCGACGTGCCCAAGATTCCGCAGGTGTCCTTCCAGCCGCCCCGCATCACCAACATCGGCCTCACCAGCGCCACGGTGGAGTTCCCGCTCTCCATCACCAACCGCAACAGCTTCCCCCTGCCCGTCGCCGGCATCACCGGTGCGCTCAAGGTCGCCGGGGCGGATGTGGGCACGCTGTCCACCGGCAACCTGGGCATGCTCGACGGCAGCGGGACGAAGCAGGTGACGTTGCCGCTCACCATCCACTTCGCGCGGGCGGCCTCCGCGGCCATGGCCCTGCGCTCGGGCGGCAACGCCAAGCTGAGCCTGGATGGCAAGTTGACCTCGGACGCCCAGTCCGTGCCGCTCAACCTGAGCCAGCTCGTCAACATCGTGAAATAACGCCCGTCCGGGCAGCAAGCGGGCGGGAGGCAACCTCGTGGTTGTCCCAGGGCGCCCTTGCCGTTACGGTTGGGCGCCCTTTGGGACACACGCCATGCGCCGCATCCTCTTCAAGTCCAAGATTCACCGCGCGACGGTGACGCAGGCCGACCTGGATTACGAAGGCTCGGTCACCATCGACCAGAACCTGCTCCGCGCGGCGGACATCATCGCCAACGAGAAGGTCGCCATCTGGAACGTCACCCAGGGCACGCGCCTGGAGACGTATGCCCTGGAGGGCGAGCCCGGCAGCGGAGTCATCTGCATCAACGGCGCCGCGGCCCACCTCAACAAGCCGGGGGACCTGGTCATCATCGCCACCTTCGCGGAGGTGGAGGAGTCCGAGGCCCGCGCCTGGAAGCCCACCGTCGTCTTCGTCGATGCGAAGAACCGCATCGTCCCCGGACAGACGGAAGAGATTCCGGGGCCGGCTCGCCGCCTCGCCTGAACCGGCGGTCCAGGCCCTCCGCCGGCTTTCCCCTCCGCGCGCCTTTTGCCATGCTCCGCCCACCTTTAGAGGGGGGCCGATGGCCCCGGAGGAATCACCACGATGAGGCGGATGTGGGTGGGAGCCAGCGTGCTCGCGCTGGGACTCTCCGGTTGTTCCGCAGTGGGCTCTTTCCGGCCCAACCCCAACGATGAGGATCCGCTATACGGAGCCATCCCCGTCGTCAAGGCGCCCCTCCAGGCGCGCTGTGTGGCGCATGGGAAGTCCTCGGTGCGCTCCAGCTGCGACGAGGCGCTCTACCTGGCCACGGAGTACACCCGGCGACTGTCCGTGGGTGACGAAGTCTGCCTGGAGGGTGGCTACGGCGAGGAGCCGGGTTATGCCTGCAAGGCGCGCGCGGCCGTCATCGACACGTCCCCCAACCAGATAAAGCTCGAGGTGCGAGGAGCCAAGCCGGACTCGCGCTGGTTCAACGTGGAGATGCGGCACGCCTGGTACGAAGAAGGCGCGCTGGTGGACCTCTACCTCGCCGAGCGGGGTTATTAGAGGACGCGGGAAACCCACCCCCTGGAGGAGCGTCGACAATGGGCTTCTACGACAGCGTGGCCGAGCGGCTGGCCTTCATGAAGAAGCTGACCCCGGCGGAGCTCAAGAAGCTCGGCTCGGCTCGGCTGTCGGACATCGTCCTCCAGGAGACGAAGCGTGCCCGGGTGCGGGTGGCGGAGCTGGAGAAGCGCTACCCCCGCGCGGAAGTGAAGGAGCTGGCGCAGCGCCTCATTGACGAGAAGAAGAACCTGGCCAGCATGGTGGGCGGAGTCAGCGGCGTCTTCGGACTCATCGCCCTGCCGGCGGACCTGCTGTTCATGGCCTATCTGCAGATCATCCTGCTCACCGACCTGGCCACGCTCTACAAGGTCAACCTCAAGACGGAGCGCGCGCGCGGGGAGATGCTCGACCTGTTCGGCTACGCCAACGGATTGGGGCCCATCCAACGCTCCAGCCCCAAGGTGTTGGGGAAGCTCGCCGCGCTGATGTTGGAGAAGGGCGGCCTGCACACGCTGGGGCGCGCCATGCCGCTGGTGGCCGCGCCGATTACGGCCTACTTCAACAACCAGCACATCCAGCGCGTGGGTGAGCAGGCCGTGCGCTTCTACGAGGGCTTCGACAAGGCCCACGCCAAGGCCAAGGCCCACCGCCCCCAGCAGACGGGCTGACGGCCACACGCGGTGAGGATCCACGGGGGCCTGGTGACGGGCGCCCCGATTAATTCAACGGGTCCGATATGCCCTTTTCACCCCTTCGTTCCCGTTCCCAGGCGGGGCGAAAGCCCCCATCCATGGCGGGCGACCGATGAACCCCCAAGGCCGGACGGGGGCGGCGCCCGAAAGGCGGAGGCACGAAGATGTCCGAGCTTTCGGCGGAAGTGCGTGTGCAGGTGGCGCGGTTGCGGAACCTGGTCATCGACGTGGCGCGCTGCGGCGCCCTCAGCAGCCCTCTGGGCGCCCTGCCTCACCAGGAGCTGGACCCCATGGAGGTACAGGCCATCTGGTGGCTGAAGGCGGAGAGCCTACTGCCCGTCAACGTGCTCGCCGACCGCCTGGGTGGTATCGCCCTGCCCCGTCTGAGCCGGCTGTTGGACCGCCTGGAGGACGCCAAGCTCGTCCAACGTGAGCGCTCGGTGCGGCATGATCGCCGCCGCGTGCGCGTGCGCCTCACCGAGCAGGGCCGCGCCCTGGCGGAGCGCGCGGACACGGTGGTGCAGGAGCGCATGGCGCGCCTCCTGATGCCGCTGGGTGGAGAGCAGCGCAGCGCGCTGATGGACCTGCTCGAGGGCTGGGTGGAAGCGCTGGGCTGCTGGAACCGCGCGGAGGAGATTGCCGCCGAGGAGACCGACGCGGACGGCACGCGCGCCACGCCTCACCCCCGGCTCACCGCCGTGGAGGACGTAGGCGTCACCGCCAACGCGGCCTGACGGTTCGCGTCCCGGCGTGGAGGAACATCGCGGAGTACGCTGGAGGCCCTCGTCGTCCTGGAGTGGCCCATGCGACTCGGCAACGCCTCCACGCCGCCCAACCTGCTCATCATCCTGACGGACCAGCAGCGCCAGTTCCGTCACTGGCCCAAGGGCTGGGCGGAGCAGCACCTGCCCTCGTTCCAGCGCCTCGCGCGCACCGGGCTGAGCTTCGAGCGGGCCTTCACCAACACCTGCATGTGTTCGCCCAGTCGGGCCACGCTGTGGACGAGCCTCTTCCCCGCGCAAACCGGCGTCGTCGACACGGGTGAGCAGTCCCTGCCTCCCGACATCACCACCCTGGCCCAGGTGATGGCGAAGGCGGGCTACCAGGTGGGCTACCGGGGCAAGTGGCACCTGGGCAATCCTCCTCCGACGCACGGCTTCGGGCCCTGGGATGGACCGGACGCGGGCACGTCCCTGCAAGCAGGGAGCACGCAGGGCGCGGGCGGCTACAACAACGACGCGCGCTACCTGGGCACCGTCACCGGCGCCTCGGAGAATCCTCCGGGCACCCCACTCAATGGGCCCAGCATGCTCGACTTCCTCGAGCGCGTGGACCCGAGCGTGCCGTTCTGCCTCGTCGCCTCGTTCGTCAATCCGCATGACGTCTACGTCGCGCCGTTCAACTACGAGGCCGCGGGCTACAACCCCACCGACTGGGAGTCACTGCCCCAGCAGCCCCCGGCGTCGTGGAACGAGGACCTGTCCACGAAGCCCTCGGTGCAGTCCTGGTTCCAGTCGAGCGCGCAGAACTGGAATGTCCCCACCTGGAGCGACGCCGAGCGGACGAGCTACGCGCGCTTCTATGCGTACCTCCAGACGCTCGTCGACCAGGACATCACGACGCTGCTCCAGGCGCTGGAGCGCCGCGGCCTCACCGACAACACCCTCGTCGTCCGACTCGCCGACCACGGGGAGATGGGGCTGTCCCACGGGCTCGTCGAGAAGACCTTCAACGCCTACGACGAAACCATCAACGTCCCGCTCATCATCTCCAACCCCGTGCTGTTCCCCTCGGGCGTGGTGACGAAGGAGCTGGTCAGCCACATCGACCTGCTGCCCACGCTGGCCTCGGTGGCCGGCGTGCTGGGGGACTTCCAGGGCCAGTTCAAGGGCATCGACCTGTCGCCGCTGTTCACCGCGCCCACGACATCCCTCCAGGACTCCATCCACTTCACCTTCGATGACACGGCGCTGGCCCAGGGCATGCCCACGACGACGCCCGGCCACATTCGCGCGCTGCGCACGAAGCAGTGGTTGTACGCCGCGTACTTCACGCAGGACGGCTCCGCTTTCGAGTACGAGCTGTATGACCTGGACGCGGACCCCGATGAGCTGACGAACCTCGCCAACCCTCGGAACATCACCCCGGACAGCAAGCGCCAACTCCTGAAGCTGAATGAGCACCTCATCCGGGTGATGAAGACGAACGGAACCACGCCTCCCGGCTTCACCTGGCCCAAGCAGCCCGTCGTCTGACACGGAAGTGATGTGACTCCGGGCTTCGGATAAGCCCGTCGAGTCGACTCCGGACCGAGCGCTCTTCCTCCGCGGAGAGCGCCCTCCGCCACGCCATCCGCTGTGAGGCCGACGCCGCGACGTGCGCCCGGCCCCCGGACGCACCGCACCGTCCCCATGGGCGCACCCGACCTCGGGAAGGCGCGAGGACCGGCGCGTAAATGCAACTTGATTACTTTTAGATATCAGTTGCATATTTGCGGGGCTCGACGACGAACTGGGGTCGGGCGCGACATCGCGTTACCCGTCAGCCACCGAGCAGGAGCGGCTTTCATGAACAGATTCATCTGGAGCGTGGGCGTGACAGGACTCGCGCTCGCGGGCCTCACGTCCGTGCTCCTTCGCCGCCCCGTGGAGCCTTCCTTCACGCAGGCAGCCACCGCGCGGGCACCGCTCCGTTCCGAAGCTGGCCCGCCTCTGAGCCCCATGCATGCGGCGGAGCCCACGGAAATCCCCGACGCCGACCCGCCTTCCACACTCGCGGCATCCGGGATGGAGGAGCCCCGCGTCCCCTCGCCTCCTGTCCGAGCGCGTCGGCCGACTTCGGAGTCACGCCTTCGCCTCGTCCAGGCACTGCGCGGTGCGCCCTCCGAGCCGGGCGCGCGCCGCGAGGCCGTGCTCGCCTCGCTGGTCGCCTCGGGGGAGAGCCAGGCGCCCTGGACGCATCAGGCTCGCGAGGCCCTGGACCTCTGGCGCCAGCAGGTGACGACGAGCGTGCTGCCCGTCCAGGCCCAGGCGGCGCGCTGCTTCGTCGCGGGCTGCGTGACGCGCGTCACCTTCCCAGACGCCCCCTCCTTCGACGTGGCCTTTGGCCTCACACCCGAGCTGCGGCTCCCCGGTGGAAGCGCGCACCTCCAACTCCCCGCCGAACACCTCGCCTCGGGCGAGGTCTCCGCCGCCTGGGTCGTCCTCCCTCCAGACGCCCCCTGAACCCCTTCGCCACGGATTCACCCCAGCAGTCCCACAAGGAGAAGTCCCTCGATGAAGCCCCAGTCCCTGTTCCAGAAGTCCCTGCTCGCCACCAGTGTCGCGCTCCTTCTCACCGGCTGCGGAACCACCGCCGCCGAGGAGGAGGTCACCCAGTCCGAGCTGTCCACCGACGAGTCCGCGCTGCTCGGCCTGCTGCCCTCCTGCGAGGAGCCCGAGGAACTGGCCGAGGTCGTCGAGCACGCCTGCATCCACGCGGAATTGGGCCCCTTCGAGCCCGTCACCGCCGCCGCCCTGGGCGCGCCCGTGCTGGTGGACGTCAGCACGCCCCACACCGCGTACAACATCACCCTCCCGTCGAGCGCCACCTCGTGGGGCTGGGCGGGCCGCGTGTCCTTCCTCCCCGACGAGTCCGGTGAGTTCGCCTTCCTGCTGTCACGCCATCGCGGCCTGCGCATCTACGACGCGGCGACGGGCCTCGAGGTCGCACGCGAGTGCCGCTACCAGGTTCCCACCGAAGTATGCGGCGCGCTGAAGACGGCCATCGTCGCGGACCTCGAAGCCGACACCGAGTACCACCTGGAGTTCCGCTCCATCCTGAGCCGCAACGCCGCCTTCTCGCTCGTCATCGAGGAGGCCGCGCACCACCACGAGGAATAGCGCTCCTCGTCTCTCCATCCACGCGGGTGCCCGGAAACACTCCGGGCATTCCGCCCCACGCCGCGTCGTCCACGCCACTCCTGGCACACACATGTCTCTCAATGACGTCCTCCCCTCGCCTCCCCATGGAGCGCTCCCGCATGCGATTGAACCTCCGTGCCCTTCTGGCCTCGTGCGCCGTGGCGGCTTCCGCCTGCGGTGGTGGCGAGACGCCCCCGAGCGTCGAGCCCGAACCTCACGCCGAAGACCCGTGCGCTCCCAATGGCCACATCCACCGTGAGGCCGAAGGCGACTGGTGCCACTGCAACAAGGGCCACGTCGCCGCGCCCCAGGGCCTCGCCTGTGAAGTGGACCCCGACTACGTCCCCAGCGAGGGCTTCGACTTCGGCGACGACGGGGAACATGCGTGCTGGCATGTCGCGCACGGCCCCTACGTCACCGTGACGGCCACCACCAGTCGCAACCCTCGCGTGGACGACTTCCACACGCACTACACCGTGAAGCTCCGTGAGGAGAACGGCCAGTACACGGGCACCTTCAGCTACAAGGCCTTCGCCAGCGGCGATTTCGTCGTCTACCTCAGCACCCCCGACGTGCCCGTCAGCCTGGTGGAGACCGCCATCCAGACGCAGCTCACGCCGGCGGGCACCAAGTCCACGGGCGACTTCTGCTCGGGCCTTCGACACATGGTCGGCTACGAGCTGACAGACCGCGTCCAGTACACCCTCACGCTCGGCCCCACCTCGCTCCCCGAGGTCGGCATGGTCATCGAACACCTCGAATAGCCCTGCACGACAGGCCACACCCGGCCGTGGAAAACGTCCGCCCTGTTATTGCAACTCAATTACATTTACGTCATGAGTAACCGCGCCGTGGAGTGGCGGTGGAAGCCCGCTTCGGTGCCCGCGCGTCGCGCCCGGCGTTTGAAAGGAACCCCACAATGAAGATGCTGAAGCAGACCCTTTGCGGTGCGTTGCTCGGGCTGTCCCTGGCGGCCTGCGGCCCCATGGACGAGGCGGAGCTGGAGTCGGTGGGCCAGTTGGAGGCGCCGCTGGAGGCTGGGTGCGTGTCGGTGGACGACACGCTGATGACGACCCATGCCTGCACCCACGCGAGCAACAGCGCGGACAACGTGACAGTGACGACGAGCGCCACGCGCATCGCCACCGCGCCGGACATCAGCGCGCGGCACAAGCACTACACGCTGAATCTGCCGCCCGGAGCCGAGGGCTCGGTGACGTTCACCCCCGTCGCCGTGACGTCGGGCACCTCCACGGTGGAGTCCATCTCGTTCTACCTGTCGCAGAACGTGGCCTTCACGGTGGTGGACACCACCACCAGCGCCACCGTGTCGGCGCTCATCAGCGAGGCCGTGTCGGAAGTCGCCTGCTCGCTGACGCAGGCCCGTGTGTATGACCTCGTCGTGGGCCGCGAGTACATCCTCGCCACGGGCCCCGCGACGGGGAACCAGGTCGGCCTCGTCCCCGAGTATCTCTATGACAACCGGGACCGCTTCTACCGGGACCAGGATGGCGACGGGTACGGCACCAACACGCCCGTGTACCGCTACGCCTGCGAGGCGCCCGCCGGCTACGTGAAGCAGCGGTTCGACTGCGACGACACGAACCCCGCCATCTTCAACTGCTGAGCCTCGTCCCACCGTAGCCCCAGGCCCACCGTGGCCCCTTGGGCGGGGCGTCCTCTGTGTTCGAGGGCGCCCCGCGCTTCACCCGTTCGCCCCGCTCACTTCGCAAGGAAACACCCGAACATGCGTCTGCCCCACGTCGCCGCCCTGCTCACCACCTGCGCTGTCCTGACCCTGACGGGCTGTGACAACGATGACCCCATCACCCCGAGCTCCGATGCGGGCACTCCGACGGATGCGGGCCCGGACGCGGGACCTCCACCAGACGCGGGGCCTTCACCGGATGCGGGCCCGGACGCGGGAGGTGACACCACGAAGCCCCACGTCACCGCGTCCAGCCCCGAGGAAGGCGCGACGAACGTGCTGCCCGTGCAGACCTACAAGGCGGACACGACGAACACGAGCCTGCGGCGGCTCGTCACCGTCTCCTTCAGCGAGCCCATGGACTCCACCACCGCGCAGGTGACGTTGTTGGACGTGAGCACGCCCGCCAACGCCCCGCGAGTCCTCACCGGCACCTGGTCCGAGGACGCACTGACCTTGTCGCTCTCCATTCCGCGTCCGGAGTCCGACCTGCCGCCGCTGGAAGAGGACAACCGCTACTCGCTGGACCTCACGTCGCTGCGGGATGTCGCGGGCAATGCGCTGGACACAGTGCACGCGGGACTCGGCGATGGTCGGCTGGACTTCACCACGGGCGAGCGGGACCGCGTCACGGAGCACGCTTGCGGGCACGCGCTGCTGGAGGCCCCCGTGGCCGTGAGGGCGGGTGCGTCTCCGACGACGATGTATCCCGCGACGGACTCGCCCCACGAGTTCTACGAGCTGACGCTGCCGACGAACGGGACGTCATTCCTCGGCTACTCGGAGGTGGTCTCCGCGGAGCGCGACGAGCCGGTCATCATGTACCTGAGCCACGAGGTCCCCGTGGTCGTGCACGACGTGACGGAAGGCGAGACGGTGATTGCCTCCACGGTGACGCCGGCACCCGCCGTGTGCCTCCCCGCGATTTCCCACACGCTGAAGTTCACCGCGCCCGCCGGAGACCGCTTCCTTCGCCTCACCTACGGCCCGACGCCCCTGGAGAAGTTCACCTTCGTCTTCGAGCGATACTGAGCAGGTTCATCTCCGCGGCGAACGCCCTATGCTGCGGAGATGTTGCGCCGTTTCCGCCAGAGGCCCGACCCGGACGACGCTCCCGACTTCGAGCCTCATCAGCCGCTCGGCGCGCCGATGCCCTGGCCCGACGGTCGTCACGTCGCCGCCAATGCCGGCAAGCACATCTTCCTCTGGGACCTCGCGACTGGGGAGTGCTCGCGGGTGCTCGAAACCAGCGCCATCCACCAGCCACCGATGTTCCGTCTGGCGTGCGAGCCGGTGCTCGGGCGCGTGCTCGGAAGCCACAAGCTTCGAGAGTTCGCGCTGTGGGACTCGACGGACTGGCGCCGCCTCCAGGTTTTCGCGGGGCACGGTGAGCCGGTGCGGGCCGCCGAGGTCATCGCTGAAGACCGGGTGCTCTCCGTCAGTGGCGATGGCTTCGCGCTGCTGTGGGATGCGTGGACGGGTGAGCTCCTGCGCAGGTTCGAGACTTCGCCGCTCTACGCGCTCGCACAGAGCCCGGCGCACGGCCTCGTCGCCGTCGGCGGTGGCAAAGGTGCCATCACCTTGCTCGACGGCCCCACGCTCGAGGTCCGCGCCAGCTTCCAACTGCCCATGGCGACCGCGCGACACGAGCCGCTCAGCGAAGAGCGCCAGCGTCAGCTTGGAATCGTGTGGAACCGCCCGTCCAACACCATCGAGTCATTGACCTGGCATCCCGATGGCGAGCACCTGATTTGTGGAAGCTGGGACTTCATCGCCAGGATGGTGCACAGCCACACCGGACACGTCGTGCGCGAGTGGCACGGCCATGCGCACTGGGTCGACTCCGTCGCCGTCGACCCGCGACGCGGACTCTTGTGCACCAGCAGCTCCGACGGCACCGTGCGTGTCTGGTCGCTCGACTCGACCGCGTGCCTCGCGGTCCACGACGTCGGGCACGCCGACCTCGGTGGCCTGTGCCTGATTGGGGACTCCCTCTATGTGACGGTGCGCAGCGAGCTCGTGGTGATTCCCCTGCCGTGACCGCCCGCTGACGCTCACTCCGTGCGCTTGCGCCTGCGCGACATGATGCGACTCAAGGCCACCTCGGTGATGCCGAGGTAGGCCGCCACGTCGCGCTGCGGTACCCGCCCTCGCAGATGCGGGTGCTCCGCCCAGAAGGTGTCCAGCCGCTCCTCGGCGGACAGCTCCAGGAACTCCTGCTCCCTTCGCTCCTTGAGCAGGAAGTGCCGCTCGGCGACGCGGCGCGCCACGCGCACCCAGCACCCATGGCCCTCTTCCAACGTCTGGAAGTCCTGCGTCCGGAACACCAACACCCGTGCGGGCTCCAGCGCTTCGATGGCCGTCATTGACGGCATGCGTTGGAGCATCTCCGCGTACGCGCCCAGCAGTTCACCCTCGGCGCGAAAGGCCTTCACTGACTCACCGCCTCGCGCCGACACGCGCACCAGCCGGAACACCCCTTGAAGCACGACAGCGAAGCGGTCCGCCGCGTCTCCGGGGCGCAGGAAGTGGGCCTTGCGCTCGACCGACTGCTCCCTGGCGAGCGACTCGGCCCTCTCCCACTCACTCTCGGGAATGGGACCGAGCGGGGACAGCTGCTCGTAGAGCTTCGGGAATCTCACGGGGACGAGGACGGAGGTTAACCCAGGTTAAGGCGGCAATCGAGCCGGGCGCCGTACACCGGGGACATGTCCATCAACGTCTACGCGATTGCCACACCCTTCGTCATCGCCCTGGCGCTGGGCGAGTTCGTCTACTGCGTGGCGAAGCGCAACGGGTACTACAGCTTCCAGGACTCCATCGCGAGCGTGGGCACCGCCGTCCTCAATCAGTGCGTCAACGTGGCGGTGGCGCTGCTGATGCTGCCCCTCTTCACCCTGTTGGGTCAGCTCGCGCCCTGGAAGATTGACGTCGCGTCACCCTGGGCGCTGCTCGGCCTCTTCCTGGGGGTCGACTTCCTCTTCTACTGGTTCCACCGCTTCGGGCATCGCACCAACATCGGCTGGGCGGCGCACTCGCCACACCACTCCACCGAGGAGCTGAACTACGCGGTGGCCCTGCGGGCCAGCGTCACGCAGCGCATCTTCTCGTTCCTCTTCTACTGGCCGCTCGTCGTCGTCGGCTTCTCGCCCGAGGCCGTGCTGGCCATGGTGGCCTTCCACCTGGTGCTCCAGTTCATCCCCCACACGCGCGTCATCCCCAAGCTGCCCCGGTGGATTGAGTCGTGGCTCAACACGCCCTCGCACCACCGCGTGCACCACGCGCGCAATGACCTCTACATCGACAAGAACTACGCGGGCTTCCTCATCATCTGGGACAAGATGTTCGGCACCTACGCCGACGAGACGGAGGAGTGCTCCTACGGCGTCACCTCTCCGCCGAACACCTGGGACCCCACCGTCATCAACTTCCAGTTCTGGGGGAAGCTCGTCAGTGACGCGGTGAAGACGCGCAGTGGGTGGGACCGGCTGCGCCTGTGGGTGATGCCCACCGGCTGGCGCCCCGCCGACTTGCCGGCCCGCGAGTCGACTCCGTGGAAGCGAGATGGCGTGGAGGTGAAGTTCCAGTCCACCGAGCTGCCCAACATCCGCGGTTACCTCGTCTTCCAGATGATTGCGTCGATGCCCTTCATGCTCCTGGTCAGCCACCACGCATCGCCGCTCGTGGGATGGCAGAAGCTGATGCTCAGCGTCCTCTTCTGGGGCATGGCGACCGCGTGGGGCGGGATGATGGAGTCCAAGCGCTGGGGCCTCCCGCTGGAGATGGCTCGCGTGTTCGCCATGGGCGGCGCCGTGACGCTGTGGCTCGTCCAGGCGGGCGCTCCGCTGTCGTGGCGGGCGCTCACCGTGGGCTGGCTCGCCGTCACCCTCGTGTGGATCAGCGTCGCGCGCGCGAGCAGCCGGAGTCCCTCGCCCGTGGCACGCGGCGTGAGCTGAGCCGCGCTGCTCACCCGGCCTTCTCGGGTTCCCATGCACCCGAGAAGGCCGTGAAGCGCCGCACGTTGACGGACAGCGCTCGGTGCACCTGCGTCTCCGGTGTGATGTCCACCGGACTTCCGTCGGCGGGCAGCGTCAGCCGGTCGAAGTGCGCGCCCTCGAACCATTGATGCGGCCGGGCCTCCACGACGAAGAGTCCGTCGTCGTCCAGGTCCGCATCAATCGGCACGAAGTCCACGCGCTGGAGCTCCACGGGCGGCGGGAAGTCGAGCGCCACCCGGAACGGCACCCGTGCCTCTCCCCGGAAGGCCGTACCCGCCAGGAGCATCGAGTGTCCCTGGAGGGACGCCGCTTCGTCTCCGAGAGCCCGTGAAGGAGGCTGGAGCAGCAGCGAGAAGGACCTGGCCCGACCCGCGATGCCCGGTGAGCGCCCCAGGACCTGGGCCTCACCGCCGGCGAGCAGGTCGAACACCACCTCGCGGTCCCATTCCCCGAGCACCGTCCCTCCCGAGAAGAAGTCCCCGTCATGCGCATGCGCCGTGGGCACGAGCGCGTTCAGCAGCGACTTGAAGACGCCGCGCGTCCGCGCCTGGAGCGGAGAGGGATTCTCGAAGAGGTAGATGGGCCCCAGCACCATCCGCGCGGAGGTGAGCCGCACGCTCCAACCCGTATCGGTGGTGAGCTCGCCCACCTGAGCCGCGCCGGGCGCGAGCGCGGTGCGCAGGCCCATGCGGAACACGATGCCTCGCCCGCCCGTGCCGGACAGTCCACACGCCGAGCCACCGCCAACGAGCGCCGCGCCCATGAACAACATGAAGGCGCGACGGGAGCTACGAAGGGCACGTGTCATAGGGCCTTCTCCCGCAGGCACCGACACAGCAAGGCCTCGTCTCGTGGAAGAGAGCACTCGTGTCTCCTGGCGTCCTTCCCGGCGTCCCGACACAACGAGGTGTCGTGTCGTGGACGGGAGAGCGCGGTGTGCTGGGGTCCCTCCGCGAGCCCTCGGCTCAGTACGGCGGTGTGTCGCGCCAGGACTGCCCGCGACGAAGCGGGCCTCTCGGGCGACTGGGACAGGTGCCTCATGGAGCGTCCTCCTCGAAGTCCAGGTACAGCGTGAAGGTGCCTCTGAAGGTGCGCGGTGCTCCCGCGGAGAAGTGGCGCGTGGCCAGCAGTGATGCGGGGGCATCGGGTCCCCGGAAATTGGAGACGTAGTTCAGCTCCGTCTCACGCCAGCGCGCGTCCAGCACGTTCTCCACGGACACGCCCAATTCCATCCAGTCCCAACGCGCGCGCGTTCCCACGTCGAAGAGGAACACGGGGTCGCTGTAGCGATTCAGCGGCAGCGGCCTGGGTCCCACCGCGCTGTGCCCCAGGGCCACGTTCCATCCGAGCCGCTCGCCCGCCACGGTGACATGCCCTCTCACCGAGGCATCCACCCGCCCCAGCAACGCCGGGATGTAGGGCATCACCGCGCCATCCCACAGCTTCCACGCGGACGCACCGGAGGCGGGCAGCGTCGCGCGAGCCCAGGCGACGGAGGCCTGCGTGTCGAGCCAGTCTTCCCATTGCAGTCGACCCGTGGCGAAGGCCCCCAGTCGCTGCGAGGCGCCGATGGGCTGGTTGCGTCCCAGTCGCTCGTCGAAGACGAAGTCCTGGGACACACGCGTGGCGAAGACGGCGCCGCGTGCTTCCAGCGAGTACGGCCGTGACTCGCCCTCCAGCCTCCAACCCAATCCCGTCTCACCCGAGGCGACGCGCGCATACGGCGCCAGCTCCGCGTCGGACAGCGCGGCGGCGTCGCTGGAGCGCGCGCCCAGTCCCGCGCTGGTCAGCCACGTGAGTCGAGGTGACAGCTTCACCTCGGCGCTGGCCCGGGGGCTGGCGAAGAAGCCATAGGCATCCAGGGACTCCTCCGGGATGCGCGGCCCATCACGGTCCACGGCGGGACGGTTCAGGTCCTCCACGCCGAACAGGAACGTATCCAGCCGCACACCGACACGCAGGGCCAGCCAGTCGAGCGGCTGCACTCGCAGGGACGCGTATCCACCCAGGTTGGTGGTGCGCACCTGATTGTCGAACAGGGTGGAGTATGGCACGCCACCGCTGTCCCTCAGCCGACGTGAGCGCGTGCGGACGTCGTCGTAGCGGGCCACATAGCCCAGCTCCAGCGGGCGCGACTGCCCCAGCAGGGTGAGTCCTGGCGTGTAGCGCCCGCGCAGGCCCAGGGTGCTTCCCCGGTAGTAGCCCTCCGTTCCGTCACCGCGCTGCGCGTCCTCGCCGGGAGGCGTGTCCTGGATGAAGCCGGTGAAGTTGTCGCGGATGCGCGTCTGGCGCAGCACCACGTAACCCTGCTGCACCAGCCGTCCGCCGCGCTTGAGCCGAGACTGGAGCTCCGCGGAGACGAGATGGCGTTGGCTCGCGCCTCCCTGGTTCTCGTCATAGAAACAGAAGAACTGCGAGTCCGCGTCCGCCGCGCACGGCAACCGGGCGTCCACCACGTCCGTCTCCCGTACCACGCCCGCCGAGGCGAACCGCGCGCCGTAGCTGGCACCGAGCAGTCGCAGTCGCGTGTCATCTCCCAGTCGCAGCTCCACCTGCGCCATGGCGGTCGCATTGGCGAAGGAGCGATTCGGTCCGAAGCCCTCGCCCTGTCGCAACAACAGCCCCACGAAGGTGGCCTCGCTGGACTCGGGTGGGCCCCACACCAGCGCGAGCCGACGTGAGGCGAAGCTGCCGTAGCTGGCCGAAGCGGTGAGCCCTCGACGCGCGAGGCCGAGCTGGTATTCCACCGTCCCCGCCACGCCGAAGTCACCTTGCGAGGCGTCATAGGGCCCCTCGGTGACTCGCAGTGAGTCCACCAACTCCGGGATGATGAAGTACGTGTCCGCGTAACCGTGGCCGTGGGCATGGGAGACTTCGTTGAGGGGCACGCCGTTGAGGCGCATTTCCACGTCCTTGCCCTCGCCCGCGTCGAAGCCTCGGATGAACACCGTCTCCGCGTGGCCCTCGCCTCCGTGGTTGGCGAGCATCACTCCGGGCGCGAGCAACATCAGGTCGGAGGCCGAGTTGCGCGGGACGTCCGCGAGCTGTCCCACCTCGATGTGAAAGTCTCCGACGGCCACGGGCGGTGGTGCCTCGGCCACACCTCGGACCGTGGTGGAGAAGCCCGGCGACGAAGACCTGGAGGCCGCTTTCTCCTCCTCGGATGAGGCGCCCGACGACGACGCCGAATCGTCCACGGCGAGTTCCGTCATCACGGGTGGCGACGGTGTTGTCCCCGTAGCCCCGTGCGGCGTCTCCGCGACGGCCTCGCGCGCCCGCATGGGAGCGAAGTGGACCGGGACGTCCACCTGCACCTCGAGCGGCACCCCGCTCCGCCGCGCCGGCTCGAACTTCCAGCGCACCGCCGCGCCCATCGCGGCCCTGTCAAACACGGCTCCCGCCGACTCGCGCACCTCCACCCGCGACACCGCGCCCACCTCATCAATCGTGAGGCGCAGCACCACCGTCGCCGTGTCCTGCAACACCGGCGCGTCACCGGGCGTCACCGGCGCCGCCACCTCCACCGGAACCGGCGGCGAAATGGGCGCCTCCTCCAGCGCCCCCACCGCACACAACACCAGCATCGCAATCCACACGGCGAGGACCTCACTCCTGGGTTCGGCGGCACCCGGGACACCTCGCCCCCGGAACGTCGACCGCCCGGAGATACAACACGGACCTCTTGAATTGCAACATGGTTACATATACATCCACGAAACATGAATTTGAAATCGAGCGGACCTGGCCTCCTCGCGGTGCTCGCGCTGACACTGGCGCTCCCGGCCTGTGACTCCGTGCCCCCCGGAGACGTGCGCGTGACGATGAGCGGCGGAGACGGCACCCAGCGGGGTTTGCCGGACACGCTCTTCCAGGACGGTTGGTCCGTGCAATTCACCAAGTACCTCGTCTCGCTCGGAGACTTCACCCTGACCTCCGCGTCGGGCGAGGCGCGTGAGAGCCGCCGCCATGTGCTGGTGGACGTGCAGAAAGGAGACATCCCGCTGACGGAGCTGACGGGCCTGCCGGCGGGCCGCTGGGACGTGGGCTTCCGAGTCAGCCCACCCCGCGACGACACGGAGCTGGCGGACGGCCAGGTCTCCGCCGAGGACCTCGCGATGATGCGCGAGCGCGGCTTCAGCTACTGGGTGGAGGGCCGCGCGGTGAAGGCGGGCGTGGGCATCTTCGACTTCCGGATGGGCTTCCCCGTCGACGCACGCATGGTGGACTGCATCAACGGGGTGGATGGCACCCAGGGCATCATCGTCCCGGAGGGCTCCCGGGCGGACGTGGAGGTCACCATCCACGCCGAACACATGTTCTACGACAGGCTCGGCACCCACAGAGGCGTGCAGCTGCGCTTCGACGCCATCGCCGCGACGGCCACCTCGGACCACCTCATCACCCCGGAGGGGCTTGCCTCACAGCAACTCACCGACTTGAAGGATGCCCAAGGTCGGGAGCTTCGCGACGCAGCGGGTCAGCCCGTGGTGTACCTGCCCGGAGCGCATGATGTGCGCACGCTCCAGCAATTCGTCACCCAGAGCATTGTCGATCAGGCCCACCTCAACGGTGGAGGTGTTTGCACGGTCGCCAAATGACAGGTGGACCCGCGGGCACCCCACCCCCGCTGGACTTGGCCCGCCCCGCGCCGCTAGGAAAGTCACATGGACTCTCCTCTGCACCTGCAAGCCCGCATGGCCCTCTGCCGTCCCGAGCACATGGTGCTCGATTTGTTCGTGCAGAGCCTCCGCGAGAGCATCGCCCAGCGGATGGGTCGGAACCTGGCCCGGGCCGCCGGAGCGCCCATCGCCAGCGTCCCCGTGCGGGGCGCCCCCTCGCACCGCTCCGCCCGCGAGTACCTGGAGTTGCTCCACGAGGGCGCGAGCACCGTGGAGCAAACCCTGGGAGAGGACTACTCCCACGCCGTGGAGCAGCTGTCCTTCACCGCCGCGAGCCACGTCTTCTCCGCGCCCGTGGGCGCCATGGTGATGGCCATCACCGGCGAGGACCCGCACCGCGGCCTGTCCGTGGGCTCGGGGCTCGCGGGCGCCACCAGCACCTTCGGCGAGCGGGAGTACGAGCGCGTCTCCGACACCACCGCGCGCGTGCGCTTCAAGGACGAGTTCTTCGGCCCCGCGTGGTGCAGCGGCCTGGTCCGCAGCGGCCTGCTCCAGACGAACCCGGAGCGGCGCTTCCGCGTGGAACTGGAGACCGGCGAGCCGCCCTTCAAGGACTTCTCGCTGCTCATCCACTGGTAGCCCCCCGCTCCGCGAGGGGACCGCCGACCGGCCGGAAGCACCGTGAGACGCTTCCGGCCAGCGGCGCGGACAGGCACGAAGCCCGCCCGACAGGCGCACCGACTCAGGCCTTGGGGGCTTCCTTGCTCCGGCGCTCCTCGACTTCCTTCTTCACCTGCTCCATGTCGAGCGCGCGCACCTGGCGGACCAGGTCCTCCAGCGCGGCGGCGGGAAGCGCACCAGCCTGCTCGAAGAGCAGGATGCCGTCACGAAACACCATCAGCGTGGGGATGGAGCGAATCTCGAACGCTCCGGACAGCTCCGACTGCGCCTCGGTATCAATCTTTCCGAAGACGATGTCCGCGTGCTTGCCGGACGCCGCCTCGAAAGTGGGCGCGAAGATGCGGCACGGACCGCACCACGACGCCCACCAGTCCAGGATGACGATGCCGTTCTTGCCGACCGTATCCTTGAAGTTGTCCTTGGTGATTTCCACCGTCGCCATGACGGCCCTCGTTTCTCCCCGCCTGGGCGGAGCGTGACTTCAGCGGACTTCCAACAGCTCCACCTCGAACAGCAGGGTGGCGTTGGGGGGGATGACACCACCGGCGCCGCGCGCGCCGTAGCCCAGGTCGGGAGGAATGGTGAGCTTGCGCACGCCGCCAATCTTCATCCCGGCGACGCCGTCGTCCCAACCCTTGATGACCTGACCCGCACCCAGACGGAAGGTGAAGCCCTCGCCCCGGTCCCGGCTGCTGTCGAACTTCTTGCCGCTCGTCAGCGTCCCCACGTAGTGCACGGTGACCGTCTTGCCGGCGGTGGCCTCCGTGCCAGTGCCGACCTTCACGTCTTCGATACCCAGGCTCATTCCCTCTCCTGTTGCAGTGGAAGGTTCCACCTTAACTCGCCAACCCCGCTGGCGCCGCACTGGAAAGCACAGTGGCGCGGGCCCGTTGGCTACCGGGCACCGCGCCACCGACTCACGCCGTGCGTGAAGACTTCAAGACGCCCGCGTCAGAACGTACCACCCACGCTGACGACGCCCTGGTAGCTACCCCCGTTGTCGAAGTCGCCGCCGCCGGACTCGATGCCGGGGGCGAACTCCTTGTCGAAGAGGAAGTTGTAGTTGGCGCGCGCGTCCACCGTGAAGTGACCCACGTGGCCCCGCAGGCCCACGCCCGCCGGGACACTGCCCACGGTGTCATCCCGGTAGCCCAGCGACTGGCCGCCCCGGAAGTTGTAATCGTTGATACCAATGCCGCCCAGCACGTACGGCTGCCACGCGGAGGGGAACAGACCCAGCGTCGCCACGGCCGTGCCACCGTTGCGCACGAGGTCAGGACCGTCCACGCTCACCTCGCCACGCTTGGAATCGATGTCGTTGATGGCGCCGGTATAGCCCAGCTCGATGCCGAACACCTTGGACGGCCGGATGGCCGCCGTCACGCCCGCGGTGGGGCCCGGGTTGAGCTGCGGTGCCAACGCGCCGGTGTAACCCTCCACACCGCCGCCCAGCATCACGCTCAGACCCTTCATGTCGTTCTTGTCCTTCTTCTTCACCTCGAGCGGCTCGACAGGCTCCGCGGCTTCAGCCGAGGGACGAAAGTCCGAGGGCGGAGGCGCGGTGATGCCGCTGCCACCCGTGGCGTCATCCTGGGGCAGCGCCGGGTATGACTCGGAGCGGGGCTCCGCCGCGGGCGCGGCCTCGGGACGAGGCTGGGGCGAGGACTGCGGCGGCGGGGCCTGCAGGCCCTGGATGTCGTCCTGCTGTCCGCTGGAGCCACTGCCACCGGTCCCCTGCTGCTGCTGGGAGTCCTGGTTCGACGGCTCGCAGCGCAGCGGCATGTTCAGGTACACCTCACCCTGCGCGGGTGGAGCGGCCTGGCTGCCTCCGATGGCGGACGAGCTCGAGGACGAGGAGTCATCCTGCCCGCTCTGTCCACTGCCGCCGACTCCCGAGTCGTCATCCGTCCCCATGGAATCGGGCACGGGCTCCGTCTCGATGATGATGTCTTCCTCCTGAAGCGAGTCACCAGAAGAGGTGTCCTGCGATTGAGCCAGCAACACTCCCTGTCCCGGGTTCCCCGCGCTCGCCCGTGGTGGTGGGCAATCGCCGTCCGAGGCCAGTGCCGAGGTGCCGTAAAAGAGCGCCCCGATGGCGCCTGCCAGAATTTTCGCTTTCATCCAACCCTCCGTCGTCGAGTGGCTGACATGAAGGTTGTTTGCGAAGACACATCCGGCAAGGCACACCTGGGTAGCGTTTCCCGCGTGGCTGGCCGCTGAGCAGCCAGCCAGGCGTGGAGCCCGGGAAACACGGTTGCACGAGCAGGCTACTTTTCGCGCATCCACTCCGAGCCGGTGACGACGGGCAGTTGCAGGGCGCGCTCGCGGTCCAGGTCCAGGTTGCCGACGTGCAGCGACAGGGGCGACTGCACCCACTTGTAGATGGACTGCGTGAAGAGGCGGACGAACTTGTCCACGTAACCGCCGAGCCGTGCCGCCTCCACCTCCGGGAACATGGGCGTCAGCGCCTGGAGCATCTCCGAGGGCGTGAGCTTCTCGCTCGCGAACAGGTAGAAGCACGCATCGAGGATGGGGAAGGGCATCAGCTCCTCCTCCCCCACCTGGTTGTGCGCCAGCTCCGGGCCCGCGGGCTTGGCGAGCACCTTGCGGATGCCCTCGTAGCCCGTCACCTCCTGGAGGTAGTCCAAGA
This sequence comes from Myxococcus sp. CA033, assembly GCF_013336625.1. NCBI lineage: Bacteria > Pseudomonadati > Myxococcota > Myxococcia > Myxococcales > Myxococcaceae > Myxococcus > Myxococcus sp. CA033. The sequence goes on from NZ_JABUMU010000002.1 coordinate 827,314, forward strand.
GGTACATCACCACCGTCTTGGGCAGGTTGGAGATGACGGCGAGCGCGCCCATCAGGTCTCCACCGATGGTGGTGTAGCCCACGGACTTCTCGCTCATGTTGCCCGTCTGGAGGAACAGGCCGCCGCAGGAGTTGCTCCAGTTCCACATGCGCTGGGCGCGCAGGCGGGCCTGGATGTTCTGCTCGGTAATCGGCGTGACGGGGACACCGCCCAGCATCCGCGCGGCCACGTCGCGCTCGCGCTCGAAGGCCTCGTCGATGGAGACCACCTGGAAGGCCACGCCCAGCTCGCGGGCAATCGTCTCCGCCGCGTCGCGGGTGGAGTCGCTGGAGAAGCGACTGGGCATGTAGAACGCCTGGATGAGCGAGCCGGGGTTCTCCGGCCGCGCGCGCTTCGCGTAGCGGTGGGCGATGAGCAGCGTCAACAGCGAGTCACGGCCACCGGACAGGGCGATGCCCAGCACCTTGAAGGCGCGCGTCTTCTCGAAGTAGTCGCCCACTCCCAGCGACAGCGCGTCGAGGATGTCCTCGCACAGCGCCTCGCGCGCGGGCCTTCGCTTGTCCGGGGTCGGCAGGAAGAAGCTGCGGTGCGCGGGCACGGGGTACGTCAGGGACTCGCGCCGGGTGCGCACCGCGTCGGTGCAGTCCAGCACCGCGGTGCCCTGGCCACCGGTGGTCAGCCACGCCTCGCGGTCCACGCGCCACGTGGTGGCCTCGCCGCGCAGGCGCAGGGTGCGGTCCAGGTCCACGACGGCGGAGGCGAAGCCCTCCTGGAAGCGCGGCGTCTCCATGACGTGGCGGCCGTTCTGGTTGAGGAAGCCGCCGCCGTCGAAGATGAGGCCGTCGTTGCTGCCCACCGCGTTGCAGTAGGCGATGGTGCACTGGTGGTCGGCGGCGCGGGTGGCGATGAGCTCGCGGCGCGTCTCCACGAAGCCCAGCCGGAAGGGCGAGGCGGAGATGTTCACCACCAGCTCCGCGCCGGAGTACGTGCGCCGGCGCATGGGGCCGTCCGCGCTCCAGATGTCCTCGCAGACCTCCGGCGCGACGAGGCCGAAGTCGAACTGGAAGAGGTAGTCGCCCAGCGGCACGCCCCGGTAGCGCTCCTTCATGCCGGGCTGGCCGCGGCCGAACGTCCGCGCCTCATAGAAGACGCTGTAGGTCGGCAGCTTCTCCTTGGGGACGAGGCCCAGCACGCGGCCTCCGGCGACCACCGCCGCGCAGTTGAGGCGCTGTCCCTGGAGGGCCACGCCCACGCCCACCACGAAGACGGTGGAAAGCGCGGCCGTCTCGCGCGCGAAGCGCTCCAGCTCCGGCCACTGTCGGTCGATGAAGCCCTGCCACTGGACCATGTCCTCGGCGGGGTAGCCGGCGAGGAGCTGCTCCTGGAAGACGCCCACGGTGACGCCGTCCTCGGACATCCGCTTCGCCAGGACGAGGGCCCGGTCCGTGTTGCGAACGAAGGCTCCGACGGTGGTGTTGACGCTGGCGATGCCGACTTTCACGAGCCGCATGATTCTCCCGCTCCCCTTTCGCTTCCGACGCGGGGCTCAGCAATGCTCGGAGCGACGCACAAGGCAAGCCCCAAGCCCCGGGGCGCACGGGTGGGTCAGTTCAGCGGGCCCAGGGGCCGCACGGGCTGGAGCCGGGCGATGAGCTCGCCCACGTCCTCCAGCACCGCCTCCAGCCTGCGCTTCACGTCCAGCTCCGCGAGGAGCTGTTGGCGCCGCTCGGCCTCCGGGCTGATGGCGGAGGCCACCACGTCCGCGAGCTTTCCGCCCGCCGCACGGGCCGTCACGGGCAGCAGGTTCTCCGCGAACGTCGGCGGCACGCGCCCGGCCAGCTCGAAGACGGCCTGACGCAGCCGCTCCTCCTCCGGCCCCTGATACGGCAGGTCCGGCAGCGACAGCGCCTGCACCTCTCGGTACGCCTTGTCCGTGGTCAGCTCGGTGACCATGCGGATGCGGCTGACGCCTTGGAGGAGGATGTTGTAGCGCCCCTCCTCCACCTCCTCGTCCCAGACGATGACGCCGGCGCACATGATGGACTGCATCGGTGGCCGGCCCTCGTACTTGCCCTCCCAGCCATCCTCCAACTGGGCCAGCGCCACCACGCGGTCCGTCGCGAGCGCGTCCTTCACCATGTCCCGGTAGCGCGGCTCGAAGATGTGAAGGGGGATGACGGTATGGGGGAAGAGCACCGCTGACGGCAGCGGGAAGACCTTCAGCGCACTGGCGGCGGCGCGCTCGACGCGTTCTTGGGCGGTCATGTCGGGCATCCTTACCCGTGTTGATAAGCCTCTCGGGCGCCCGTCGCACCGCAAACCCGCGTCCCACCGCGGCCCGCACCGGAGGGGCCGGGCACAACCCACTGGATTCGCAGGGACTTTCCGTCGGGACGCCCCTTCGACGACTACCGTGCGCGCGGGCGGCCAGCCCCTCCATTCCAGGCCCGCATCGCCACCTCCACCAGGCCGAGCAGCTCCGCCTCGCTCGCGCCGTCCTGCGCCTGGATGGACATGCCCTGGACGACGGCGCCGAAATACCGCGCGAGGGCCCCCGCGTCCGTCTCCGGGGGCAGCTCCCCGGCGGCGATTCCCCGGGCAATGCGCTCGCGAACCAGCTTCACCGCGTTCGAGCGGAGGCCCGCGACGAGGTCGGCGACGGGCTGGTGGGCCTCCGCGCACCGGAGGACACCTGTCGAAATCATGCACCCGGGCGGCTGCTTGCGGCGGGTGAAGGCCCGGGCCGACTCCCGGAGCACCCGCTCGATGGCGCCCCGCGCGGTCGGCTCCTCGGTGAGCGCCAGCCACGTGTGGGCTCCGGGGCCCTGCTGGTAGCGCTCCAGCACGCGCCGGTACAGGCCCTCCTTGGAGCCGAAGGCCGCGTAGAGGCTGGGCGCGGTGATGCCCATGGCGCCAGTGAGGTCCGCCACCGACGCGCCCTCGTAACCCAGCCGCCAGAACACCTCCACGGCCAGGTCCAGGGCCTTCGTCTCATCGAACTCGCGGGGCCTTCCGCGCGGCCGGGGCCGAGGGGCGATGTCGCTTTTCATAACGCTCACTATTGAAATCAGGAAATGGGCTTCCTATTTATAAAACACTCGCTACATAAATAGGAGTTCCGCCCGATGCATTCCGCCATCGCCACCTTCCTGGTGGCCGCAGGTCTTGGTGTCTCTCCCGCAACGTCCGTGAAGCCGGAGCCGCGCGCCGTCGAGGCGAGCGCCCGACCGAGCGCTGTCGTCGTGAGTCCTGAATCGAGCGCCCTCGCGGCGAGCCTGGACCCGGTCATCGACAAGGCGCTCGCGGACCAGCGCATCGTCGGGGCCGTCGTCATCGTCGCGAAGGACGGAGAGGTCATCTACCGGCGCGCCGCGGGCTTCGAGGACCGCGAGGCGAAGAAGCCCCTGCGAGAGGACGCCGTGTTCCGACTGGCGTCGATGACGAAGCCGCTCGTCTCCGTCGCGGCGCTCGCCCTCATCGACCAGGGCAAGCTGTCCCTGGAGGACCCCGTCACGAAGTGGCTGCCCACGTTCCGCCCCAGGCTTCCGGATGGACGTGAGCCCGTCATCACCGTGCGGCACCTGCTGACGCACACGGCGGGACTGACCTACGGCTTCAACCAGCCAGCACAGGGGGCCTATCAAAAGGCCCAGGTCTCCGACGGGCTCGACAATCCTCCCGGGCTCACGCTGGAGGAGAACCTGCGTCGCCTCGCCACCGCCCCGCTGGCCTCGGAGCCTGGGGAGAAGTGGGCCTACTCGTTGGCCACGGACGTCCTGGGCGCCGTCGTCGCGAGCGCGGGAGGCGCGCCGCTGCCCCAGGTCGTCTCACGGCTCGTCACGCAGCCACTCGGCTTGAAGGACACGGGCTTCCGCGTCAGTGACGTCTCGCGGCTCGCGACGCCGTACGCGGACGGAAAGCCTGTCCCCGTGCGCATGGGCAAGACCTTCGACATCCCCTTTGGCGCGGGCGTGGTCCACTACACCCCGAGCCGGGCCCTGGACGCGCGTGCCTTCCCTTCCGGGGGCGCGGGCATGGTGGGGACGGCGAGCGACTACGTGAAGTTCCTGGAGGCCCTGCGCAAGGGCGGGGCGCCGGTGTTGAAGCAGACCACCGTCGAGCAACTGGGCTCCGTCCACGTGGGCCCGGAGTCGCAACCGCAGGGACCGGGTTGGGGCTGGGGACTCGCCTCGGCGGTGCTCATCGACCCGTCCCCGACCCACAGCCCCCAGTCGGCGGGGACGTGGCAGTGGGGTGGTGCGTACGGACACAACTGGTTCGTGGACCCGCAGCGGGGACTCACGGTGGTGGCGCTGACCAACACCGCGCTGGAGGGCATGTCGGGCGGGTTCCCCGGCGCCGTTCGTGATGCGGTGTACGCAGCCGACAAGGCTCCCTCGAAGAAGCCCTGAGTTGGGGACGGACGCTCCTTCAGGCCTGTCGGCGAAACGCGCCCGGTGTCATGCCCACCCAGCGCCGGAACGCCTTGCCGAAGGAGCTCTCCGTCTCGTAGCCCACGGCACGAGCCACCTCCGCCATCGCGACGTCCCGGCCGCGCATCAGCACCATGGCCCGGTGCATTCGCCACCGGCCGATGTACGCCAGCGGCGCTTCACCCACGAGCGACTTGAAGCGCTCCGCGAACACCGAGCGCGACATGCCGGCGAGCCGGGCGAGCCCCTCCAGCGTCCACGGGGCCTCGGGATTCTCGTGGACGCGCTGGAGCACCGCGCCGATGCGCGGGTCGACGAGCGCTCGCAGCCAGCCGCCCTCCCCAGAGGACGACTCCAGGTGCGCGCGCAAGGCCTGCACGAAGAGGACATCCGCGAGTCGGCTCACCACCGTCTCATGGCCCGGCTGCCTGGCCTCGATTTCGGAGGCCACGAAGCGCAGCGTCGACTCCAGCCACCTCGGGGACTTGGGGTCATCCGCCCGGACGTGGAGCAGCGTCGGCAGGTGCCTTACCAACGGGCTGAGTGTCTCGCCCTCGAAGGTGAAGGAGCCCACCACCAGCGTCACCGCCTCGCCGCCCCCGCCGTAGTGCAACAGGCCTCCGCAGCGAATGGGCGTTCGCGTCGCATAGACCTCCGCGATGGGAAGCACGCGCGTGCCACGGCGGTCCTTCAAGGTGAACTTCACGTTGGCGGGGACGAAGACGAAGTCTCCGCCCGCGAGTGACAGCTCCCGCTCGTCCGTGGACAGCAGGCAGCTGCCGCGCATCACCGCGTAGAAGAGCGGGAGCGGAGAGCCGTCGATGCGCATGCCCCACGGGGCCGTCAGCTCGTAGCGCGCGTGCACACGGCTGCGCAGGTGCACGCCCTGGAGCACGTCCGCGAGGACATCGAGCCCGGGCTTTTCGCCGGACGGTTGGACGAGAGAAACGGACTTCTGGCGCATGTTCGTCCTTTCACCCAGGACTATAGGTCCACTCACGCGGCGGGCGAGGAAGCACGAGCCTCCCTACCCCACGGCCCGCCGTCCAGGAGACAGACCTCATGAGAGCCATTCGCCTGCACAAGTTCGGCGGACCCGAGGAGTTGCGCCTCGACGACGTGCCCACCCCCACCCCAGGAGAGGGCGAGGTGCGCATCCGCGTGCACGCCGCGGGACTCAACTTCACCGACATGGGCCAGCGGGAGGGCCGCATGCCCGGTACGCCGCCGCTGCCCTTCGTCCCGGGCCTGGAGGCCGCTGGAGTCGTGGATGCCGTGGGACCTGGCGTCCAGGGCCTCACGAAAGGAACGCGCGTCGTCGCCGTCCTCCCCAATCAAGGGGCCTTCGCGGGATACGCCATCGCGCCGACGGCGACCGTGCTCGCCCTTCCCGACGCGGTCTCCTTCGAGCAGGCGGTCTGCCTGCCCGCGCAGGCCCCCACCGCGCTGCTCGGACTGAGGGAGGGTGCGCGGCTGCGTGAGGGCGAGTCCGTCTACATCCCGTCGGCCGCGGGAGGAGTGGGGACGTTCCTCGTGCAGTTCGCGAAGCGGATGGGAGCGGCACGCATCATCGGTGGCGTGAGCCAGGACGCCAAGCGGGACGTCGTCCTGCGTCTGGGAGCGGACGCGGTCGTGGACACGTCCCAGCCGGACTGGCCCGCCCGGGTCCGCGAGGCCACGGGTGGACTCGGCGCGGACATCGTCTTCGTGGCGGGCGGCGGAGAGCTTCCCGGCAGGAGCCTTCAGGCCCTCGCCTTCCGGGGACGGCTGGTGCTGTTCGGCGCGGAGAGCATGTTCGACACGCAGTGGAGCCGGGAACAGATGACCGGAATGCTGGCCCAGAACCAGGCCATCATCGGCTTCGCCACCTTCACCCTTCCCTTCGAACTGAGGCAGGCGGCGCTCCGTGAAGCGCTCTCGCTCGTCGAGCGAGGTCAACTCCAGGCGGTCATCGGACAGACCTTCCCGCTCGAAGCAGTCGCCCAGGCACATCGAGTGATGGCGGAGCGGAGCACCACCGGCAAGGTCGTCATCCGCATCGACTGAGCGTCCAGGCCCGCACCAGGGCCCGACTCAATACGGTATCACAGAAACTAGAACATCGCGGCTGCCAGTGTACCTCGCACTCACTCCTGGATTAAACAGGATTTGTATTCCTGTCTGGGAGGTCTCACCTTGAACAAGAAGTTCATCAAGTGGGGGAGCTGTGTCGGCGCCCTGGTGCTGTCGGCTTGCGGCGAAGCACCGGGTGCGGCCGAGGTGTCCTCGAGGGCCTCGGCGCTGGACGATGGGCTCGTCAATGTCACCTTGAACAAGCCCGCGACGGCGTCCCATACCCAGTTGGACCCTCAGCATTTCCTTCCACAGTACGCGGTGGATGGAAACATCACGTCGGACGACTCGCGGTGGTGCACGGGTGAGTACATCTATGCGCCGCGATATCTCGACATCGACCTGCAGGGGACGTTCGACCTGCACCGCGCGGAGGTCTACACGGGCTACCAGAGCACGAAGCCCATCGCGAACTTCGACCTGCTCTACCATGACGGGACGTCCTGGCAGCCCATCCCTGGCGCGGCCAGGACGGGCAACACCAGCGTGGCGGTCTCCACGACGTTCACCCAGGTGGTGCGCGGTCAGAAGGTCCGCTTCCTCTGCAACGAGCCCGGCACCTCGAACTGCCGCGTGAAGGAGGTCTGGGTCTTCGGTGCGCCCGCCACCCCTGGCGCCAATCAAGCGCCCGTGGCCAACGCGGGCGCGGACCGGAGCCTGGTGCTTCCCACGTCCAGCCTCACGCTCACCGGAACGGGTACGGATGCGGACGGCACCATCGCTTCCTACGCGTGGACCCAGGTCAGCGGCACCACCGCGACCCTGAGCGGCGCGAGCACCGCCACGCTGGCCGTCAGTGGGCTTTCGGCGGGGACGTTCGTCTTCCGCCTCACTGTCACGGACGACGACGGAGCGACCCACTCCGACGACGTGACTGTAACTGTCACCAACGCCCCGCCAAACCAGGCGCCCGTGGCCAACGCGGGCGCGGACCGCACCGTGGTGCTGCCCAACGCGGGCATCACCCTCACGGGCTCGGGCACGGACTCGGATGGCAACATCGCGTCCTATTCGTGGACCCAGGTGAGCGGCCCCACGGCCTCACTGAGTGGCGCGAACACCCCGTCACTCTCCGTCAGCGGGCTCGCCGTCGGCACGCTGGTCTTCCGCCTCACCGTCACCGATGACGATGGCGCGACTCACGCGGACACCGCGACGGTGACCGTCACGAACGCCAGCACCCTCACCAACGTGGCGCGACTCAAGCCGGCTGTCGCCATGCACACCAGCGGCTCGAACGTCGCGGCGCGCGCCACCGATGACAACCTCTCCACCCGCTGGGAGTCCGTCTACGCCAACAAGCCAGGCACCTATCTCGACGTCGACCTCCAGGGTGCCTACGAAATCCACAGCGCGGAGGTGCATCTGTCCTTCTCCACGGACTCCTCCGCCGCGATGACGAACTTCGACCTCCAGGCATGGGATGGTGGCTGCTGGAAGACCATTCCCGGCTCCTCCGTGCGGAACAATCCGGGGGCCACCACCCTCAAGAACGTGACCTTCACCGCACCCGTCATCGCCAGCAAGGTTCGCCTGCTCTGCCTGGACAGCGATGGGGACGAAAACGAGCCCTGCCTCGTGCGGGAACTGAAGGTCATGGGCAAGCCCGCCACCACGTCTACGGGCCCCCTTGCCTGCACCGCCGGAGAGCAGATCGCCGTGCGCGACTCGCGCTACTCGTACGCGCTGTTCCTCCCCTCTGGCTACAACGCGGACCGGAACGCTCGCTGGCCCCTCATCATTTCGCTCCCTGGGACCGGCGGCGTGATGCTCACGAATGACCACCTGTCGGTGTCCAGCAACGCGGAGGGCCTCGCCTGGAATCTGAACTCCAGCACCTATCGCGCGAGCTTCGGCGCCATCGCCGTGTCCCTCCACTACTGGAAGGCCGGCCGCAGTGGGGATGCCTACTTCACCGTGAGCACCGTCATGGCGATGCTCGAGGACCTGAAGCGGGACTACCTGGTGGACACGGACCGCGTGTACTTCACCGGCTTCAGCGGCGGCGCCAACGTCCTCTACGACTCCGCCGGCCTTCCCGTCTACATGTCGAAGGTCGCCGCCTTCGTCCCCATCGCCGTCACTGGCACGCCCACGAACGTCGCCAACATCTGCAACCTGCGCACCCTGCCCACCTGGCCCTTCCATGGGGGCTCGGACTCCCAGGGTGGAGCGGACAAGTCGACAGGACTGAAGACGATGCTGGAGACGCAGTGCGGAGGCACCACCAGCGCGATGCTCAGCCCCACCGTCTATCCCGGCGTGGGCCACTCGAACACGCTGTGGCAGAACGCCTACGCGACGCCCGCCCTCTGGACCTGGCTCTTCCAGCAGCGCATCAGCAACCGGCAGTAACCGCTTCCGCCGGGTGGCGCCGCCCTCAGTGGCGTGCGCCGCCCGCGCGGGCGACTACGGGCCCGTCGTCCTCGTCTTGAGCGGCGAGCGTATCCAGCGCCGCGTCCACCGAGGCCATCAGCACCTCCGGCCGCACGGGCTTCTCCAACACGAGGTTCGGCACCGTCTCGATGAAGTCCCGCGTCTCCGCCGTGTACGCCCCGCCGGAGATGAACACCATCCGCCGCGTCAACTCCGGCGCCACCACGCCCAGCCGTCGGTAGAGCGTGGCGCCATCGACCTCCGGCATCTGCAAGTCACACAGGATGACGTCGTAGCGATGCCCCGCCGACACCAGCGCCAGGGCCTCGCTGCCTCGCGTCGTCATCACGACGTCGTGGTACGGCTCGAGCAACAGCCGCATCGACTGCGCCAGCCGGGGCTCGTCATCCACCACGAGCACGCGCCCACGTCGGCCCGTGGAGGGCACCGCGGGCTTTCCACGCGCCACCGGCCGGGGTGGCACCTCCATCTGCACCGGCGCCGCGGGCAGCAGCACGGTGAAGACGGAGCCCTTGCCCTCCTCGCTGCGCACCTCCAGCTCGCCGCCGTGCGTGCGGACAATCTGCTGACAGATGGCCAGGCCCAACCCGGTGCCTTCCCCAGTGGGCTTGGTGGTGAAGAAGGGCTCGAAGATGCGCGCCATCACCTGCGCGGAGATGCCCATGCCCGTGTCCACCACGTCCACGCGGGCCCGGCCCGATGCGTCCGTGCTGGTGCGCACGCGTACCTCGTGCAGCGTCGGATTGCCCTCGGGCACCGCCTGCATCGCGTTGACGAGCAGGTTGAGCAGCACCTGCCCCAGCCGCGCCTCGCTGCCCAGCACCTTCGGCACCGGGCCGAACTCCTCCACCAGCCGCGCGCGGTGGCGTAGCGCATGGCTGATGATTCGCACCGCCGGAGGCACCAGCGCGTTGAGGTCCACCAGCGTCCGGTCCTGGTCTCCCTGACGGCTGAACACCTGCAGGTCGCGGACGATGAGGCGGATGCGCTCGGCGCCCTCCAGCGCGCCGCGCACGCTCGACTGCGCGTCCCGCTGCCCCAGCATCCCGCCTTCCGACAGCGCGCGCGTGGCGGCTTCCAGGTTCAACACCAGGTAGGCCAGCGGGTTGTTGATTTCGTGCCCCACTCCGGCCGCCAGCGTCCCCACCGCGGCGACACGCTCGGCCGCCACCAGTCGCGCCTGGAGTTCCTTGGTGGCGGTGATGTCCCGGTGGGTCGCCACGAAGTGCGACACGTCTCCGCCCGTGGCGCGCACCGGCGACAGCAGCACCTCCGTCGAGACGAGGCGGCCATCCTTGCGCGGCACCGTCACCTCCACGCAGAGCGACTCGCCCGCCAGCAACGCCGCGTTCAGGCGCTGGCACAGCCGGGGGTCCTGCTCCCCATACATCTTGCACGGGTCCTGCTCCACCAGCTCTTCCGGAGGCCGGCCCAGCAACAGGCTCAGCGCCTCGTTGGCGAACACGGTCCGCAGCCTGCCGGGGCCCTCCACCTCCGCGATGAAGACCCCCTCGTGCACACCCCTCACGGTGGTGGCGAGCAGTTGGAGCTTCTCCACCGCGCGCCGTCGCTCCTCGCTCGCCGCCGCCAGCAACTGCCCCGTCACCGCGTTGACGACGACGAAGAGCTGGAGCACGAGCAGGTCCTGCGCCACGTTGCCCGAGGAGAACGGCCCCTGCCCTCGCACCGTGCCGAAGATGGCGACCGTGGAGATGGCCAGGGTCGCCGCCGCCGCGCCCCGAGGCCCGAAGCGCAACGCCGCCATCGCCGACATCGGGAAGAGCAGGAAGCTGGCCGCGTGCGCGAAGCCGGGCTGCGCGTTCCGGAAGAGGAAGACGCTCGCGCCCAGCACGGTGGTCAGCCCCGCCAGCGCCACCGCCTCGCCCAGCCGGTGCGGCCAGGTGGGGCGGCTCAGCAACAAGAGCGGCGGCGCCACGACGAGCACGCCCATCAAGTCCCCCACCCACCACACCCAGACCGCGCGGCCCAACAGCTCCCACGGCAGCGCGCCACCCAACAGCAGGCACAGCGGCCCCACCAGCGAGCTCACACCGGTACAGACCGCACCCGCGCCCACGCAGAGCACGACGACGTCACGGATGCGTGACAGGTCCGAGCCCATGCGCAGACGCCGCGTCAGCGCCGCCCCCAGCACGGTGGCCAGCGTGTTCCCCGCCGCCACCCCCAGGGCCACCGACAGCGGCACCCCCGTGGACGCGGTCGCCAGGAACGCGCCGATGAAGATGCCGGGCCACAGCAGGGGACCGCGCAGAATCAGCGCCGCCAGCGCCACCCCCGTGGGCGGCCAGACAGGGCTGACATTTCCTCCCACGGTGGACAGGGACAGGCCGAGCCGGGCGACGGCGAGATAAACGCCCGCCAGGACAAGCATCTCCAAGAGATGCCGTCCGCGAAGCGCGCGTGCGCTGGCTCGAATCAGCCCGATGATGATGACCGTCCCCCCGGTAGACCCGTCCGCCGACCCGGCGGGTTCACAAAGTGGAGTGCATGGTAGCGGGCCAGGCCCGGTATTGCACCTTCCCCCCGTCGCGCAGGGCAGGCAAGCGTCCAGGAGCCGATAGGTCGGAAGCTCCGGCGGATGCAATCACTTCGGCGGGGGTGCGTAGGGAAGAACAAGGAGGAGGTACCTAGACGATGTCGCGACCCGGAATCGCAGCCCTGCTGTCCTTTCTGATCCCCGGTGTGGGGCAGATCTACAACGGCGACATTCTGCGCGGTGTCTTCTGGCTCATCGTCACCCCGGGCTTCTGGATTGGCACCGGAGGGTGCCTGGGCTGGGTGTGCCACATCATTTCCGCCGCCACCGCGCACAACCGGGCGGAGGACAAAGAGAAATACCGCGTGACCATCGTCTAGCGACGAGGCTCGCGGGGCGCGGGGCGGCTCACAGGGGTGGTCGGCCCGCGCTTTTTTCTTCCGCTCAGCGAGAGAACAGCAGGATGAACGTGGGTATCGCGGCGACCAGCACACCCGCGATGAGCGCGAGCACCTGCTGCACGAAGAACACGTCCTCCAGCGTCTCCACCAGCGCGCCCTCCAGCCGGTCCACGGCGAGCGTCTCCAGTCCTCGCACCGCCGTCGCGGTGTCGGGCGCGGTGAGCACCGTGCGCAGGGCGACGGCGCCCAGGACACGGTAGGACTGCTCCATGAGGAAGCGCTCCAGGCGCTCCGTGCGGGAGGGCGGCCCGGTGCGCTCCTCGGGAAGCTCGCGCAGTTGCTCGGCCACGGAGTGCTCGATGGCTTGGATCAGCTCCTTGCGACCGAGCGGCCCCGTGCTTCGCAAACGCCGGGCGACATGGAGCGCGGCGGGCTTGAGCACCGCGTAGGCGTACCCCATCCAGCCGCGCTCCTGTGCCTCCTGGGCGAGCCGCGAGCCGACCCCGTTGAGCATCAGGGCGTACCCACCCGCCAGGGCCAGCGCGAACGGCGTGAGCCCCAGGCTGAGGGCTTCCAGCCAGCCAGGTGTCGGCGGCATGCCGAGCCAGCGCGGCGCCAGGACGAAGGTCCCCGCCAGGGCGAGCCCGAAGGCGCCGAAGAGGAAGAAGCCCTTCACCGCGCCCCACAGGCCCGAGCCCAGCAACGCGGGCACCACGCCCACGAGCATCCGCAATCCCGCGCGCGCCACGTCCTTCATGACGCGGCGCTGGTTCGTGGGAGGGGCCTCGGTCATTGGGTCCGGCTCGGACGACGTCGACACCGCGTCCAGCGGCTCGGCCGTGGTGCTCACCGCCAGCGTCGAATCACTGGACGGAAGCGCCGTGTCGAGCTGTCCTAAGGGACTCCGCTCCATCGACACCGCATTCACGGCGGCCTCTTCCGCGCCTGGCACTCCCGACGGTGCGGACTGCATCGTCGGAGCCTGGGAGCCCGTGTTCGTTTTCGCGGACGCGCTCACGCCACACGCTCCCGCGGCGACGTGTCCGCGTTCAGCTCCGCCAGGGCCCACCGGTCCACGTCCTCCGGCGACGGAGCCGGTGGCAGTGGCACCTTCACGTCCCGCCGCCTGCGCCACCACAGCAGGAGCGCCGCGCCTCCCAGGAGAACCGCGCCCAGCATGAGCCGAGGCAACAGCCACGCCATCGTCCCGGGACGCGGGGACTCACGCTCCGCCCACCAGGCATTCCAGCTCCCCGAGACCGCGAGCACTGCGGGAAACAGGGCTGCTGTCACCAGCGCCTTCTGCCCGGGGCCCGGAACGAGCGCCATCAGCCCGAGCCACACCGCGGCGATCCACAGCAGCATCCGGCCGAGGCGGAACTTCGACAAACTCAGCAGGACATTCGCACCGGGCGGAGGGCCCTGGGTGTTCAAGTGATGCACCTCACGGCCCCATCGTAAGGGCCGGGGGCGAGGGGTGAAAGCCACGGCCCGTGCACACGGCTCCGGGCCCGGGACGCACCGATTCCGACGCACTCCTCCGTCCAGCCGTCGACGCAGGGCTAGAACCCAGGCGCCTCAGCGCGACGTGACGGCGACGCGCTCCCATGCGGGCGGGTAGCGCGTCACCAGGCCCAGCTCATCCGTCTCCAGCTCGGCGACGAAGCTGCCGCCCCGGCTCTCGTACCGGAAGCGCGTGGGCGACAGCCGCGTGTAGCGCTGCGGCAGCGGCAACAGCGCCAGGTCCGGCATGCGCACCCATGCGGCGGTCACGTCGCTCGACTGCCCCACTTCCAACGACAGCCGACGGATGGGCAACGTGTTCGTCGAGGGCGTGAAGCCCAGGTCCACGTCCGTGCAGCCCCGAAACTGGGGGACCTCCTCGTCGCCGCGCCACCACCGCCGCTGCTCGTCCGCACGGAGGACGAGCGACTGTGACGTGCCGCCCCGGCGCAGCAGGATGCGCGCCTCCCGGGTCAGCCATCGTGAGTCGCACGCGACGGTGTACTCCGCGAGGAAGGGCGCCCCCTCCTCCGCGACCACCACGGAGCCCGCCAGCTCCCAGCCACCGTCGAGTTCACGCAGCTCGCAGTACTCGCTCCCGGGCTGGTCCTGGCGCGTCCATTGCCACGCGCGGAGACACCGCCGCTTCGAGTCCGGGTTCGCATCGCCCAGGGGAAAGGTCATGAGGAGAGCTCGCGGAAGAAGAGCGTCGGCGCCTCGCCGAAGTCGAGTGGACCCTAGGCATCGACGGCCGGGTCGTCTTGCTCATTCTTGCGCTCATTGTTCGCGAGCACACCCCGCCCGTGCTGGCCGTGTCCCCGCCGCCCGAGACACGCGGCCCCGCTCAGACGCTCGCCGAGCGAAGCGCCGTGAGCAGCTCCTGGGCCGTCGTGGCCACCGCACGCGCACCATGCGCATGCAGCTCCTCCGCGTCCCGGAAGCCCCACGTCACGCCCACGCCGTACATGCCCGCCGCGCGCGCCGTGTCCATGTCCACGGCCGTGTCGCCCACGAAGCCGCACACGCCAGGGGCCAGCTCCAGCTCCGCCGCCATCCCCAGCACCGCCGTCGGGTCCGGCTTGCGAGGCACGCCCGGCCGCTCGCCGTACACCCGCGCGAAGGCCACACCCGGCAACAGCCGCTCCACCAGTCGCTTCACGAAGCTGTCCGACTTGTTGCTCAGCACGCCCATCACCACGCCCTCTTCCGCGAGCGTCGCCAGCAGCGCGGGGATGCCGGGGTAGGACGCCGTCCTATCGAAGAGGTGCTCGTCGTAGTACGCGCGATACGTCTCCAGCACCGGCGCGGCCAGGTCCTCGCGGCCCGCGGGCACCGCCCTGCGCGCCAGCTCCCTGACTCCCTCACCGACGAAGCGGCGATAGGCGGACTCTGGATGCGTGGGCAGGCCGTGGTGCGCCAGCGCGTGGTTCATCGCGTCGGCGATGTCCCCCAGCGAATCCACCAAGGTCCCATCAAGGTCGAAGAAGACGGCACGAAGCTGCATGAGATGAGGTCTCCGGAAAAAACAAAAACGCCCCGGCCGAAAGGGCCAGGGCGTTCAGGGCTTCGAGGCCCATTCAGCAATCGCTCAGGGCGTGACGGCCGCGGTGGTGGCGTCGTCCGGTCCGGCGACGGTCATCACCGCGAAGTTGATGTTGTTGTAGCCGGCCGTGGCGCAGCTGAACATCACCCGCTTGATGATGGCGTACTCCACATCCTTGTGCGCCTGGATGTTGATGTCGCCCTTGAACGTGTTGGCGTCGTCGTTCGCCATCGCGTGCAGGTCCTCGAACTGCTTCTTCATGTCCCGCAGCTTCTCTTCCAGCGCGGGGATGTTGAGGTACTCGTCCTTGGAGAAGTCCTCCACGCGACCGACGATGGTGCCGGACACGCTCACCTGCTCGCCGGACACCATGACGACCGGGTGCATCTCCACTTCCTGGACGTGGACCGCCTCGGGAAGCTGGATGTCCTTGGTCATCATCAGCACCTCACCCGTCGCGGAGAAGTTCGCGATGAGGAAGAGCACGATGATGACGAACATGTCGACCAGCGGGGTGATGAGCAGGTCGGCGTAGCCGTTGCGCTTCCCGTGGACGCCGTGCCCGAACACCTTGGAGTGCTGGAGGCGCTTGCCAAACCGCTTGCCTGGAACCTTGATGGCCATGACTGAGAGTGGCTCCGTGCTCGGCTAGCCCATCGCCGCGGACACCGACACCTGGGGCAACCCAGAGCCGATGCACTCGTCGATGATGCGGACCAGGTCCTCGTAGCGGACCTTGTCTTCGGGCTGAAGGGTGATGGCTGTCTGGTCCGGAAGCTGCGCCTTCAACTCCTTGAAGCGCGCCACCAGCTTGGACAGGTCCGTCTTGCCCTTGCCGTCCTTGGTGAGGGGGATGGGGTCGAACGTGCTCTGGTCCGCCGACAGCCGAAGCTCCGACGGGGTGATGAGCAGCGTCAGTTGAACCGTCTTGGTCTCCGTCGGCGGCTGCTCCTCCTCCGTGGAGGGACCTCCCGCCTGGGAAACTTGAAGTCGGCCAATCTGAGTCCAGACCGCCGTCATGATGAGGAAGCTGATGGTCACTGCCATCAGGTCGATGAATGCGGTCAGGTTGATGGCGGTATCGAGCGGCTTCTTGCCACCCTTACCACCTTGCCCTGTGTCCATTCCGCCGGCCATGGCGTTCTCCTCCTACGGCCCCGCGCGGTGAAGCGCGGCAAGAGACTGAAAGGGGCGCGCCGTTGTCCCCACGCTATGTGGGGGACAGGACAGCGCGCCCGGGTTCCGGGTTCCCTCCAGGGAGCCCGACTCAGTCGTCGTGGTGGTCCCGAGCGGCGGGGACGTTCAGGTTCTTGAACTTGTCCTTGTTCGCCACGATGAGGTTCAGCACGGAGACGCTGGTCTCGTTGATGTCGTTCACCAGCGACTGGGTGCGGCCCATCAGCACGGAGAAGGCGATGAGGCACGGAATGGCCGTCACCAGCCCGAAGCCCGTGCAGTTCATGGCTTCGGAAATACCGTTGGCGAGAATGGTCGCCTTGTCGGCCGGGTTCACGTTCGCCACGGCCTCGAAGCAGGAGATGAGACCCGACACGGTGCCGAGCAGACCGGCGAGCATGGCCGCGTTGCCGAGCATCGCCAGGTAGCCGCTGCGGGCCTCCAGGCGGGGCGTCTCGCGCAGGGTGGCCTCGTCCAGCGCCGCCTGCACTTCGTCCTGGCCCTTGGGGACGTTCATCAGGCCGGCCTTGATGACGCTCGTCAGCGGCGTCGACTTCTGGCCCGCCACGTAGTTGATGGCCTTGTCCAGGTCACCCGCGTAGATGTGCTTCTTGAGTCCACGGAGGAAGGCTTCCTTGTTGATGGACGCCTTGCCGAAGAGAATGATCGTGCGCTCGACCATGATGGACAGGGCCACCACGAGACAAGCGGCGATGGGATACATACCCCACTGACCGGCCTCCCAGCGCCTGGCGACCTCTTCGAAGAAGCCCCGCTCGGGACCACCAGCGTTCGCGAGCACGGCCAGATTCGTCAAAAACCCCAGGTTCATCGCGTCTTGCCTCCACGGCGGCTTGGCCCGGCGCTCCGGACCTTCCAGAACCTGTCGCCCCCCCGGGCGTGCGCCCCAGATGTATGGGCGGCAGGAATGGATGTTGAAAACGGTGGTGCCGACTTTAGGAATGGCTGTCTGGGGTGTCAAGGCAGGGGCCCTGGCGTTAAGTGCTGAAATCTCACAGGAATTTTGCGCTGGAGTACCCCTTGCCAGCATGGACTCCAGGCAGCAGTACGGGCCTTTTGGGGGGCTTCCCAAGAAGGGGGCGTTGTGTCAGCGCGCGCTTCCGAGCCCAGGGAACGCATGCTAATGCCGGCGCATGGCGAGGAAGCGCATTGGCGAGCTGCTGCTGGAGCAGCGGGCGATCAGCGTCGCCCAGCTCGAGGCGGGGCTCGCGGCCCACCGGAAGTCAGGGCAGCGGTTGGGGGCGACACTCATCGCCCAGGGAGCGATCACCGAGGCGACGCTTTCGAGCGCGCTGAGTCAGGCGCTCGGGATGCCGCAGGTGGACCTGGCGGCGGTGACTCCGGAGTGGGCGGCGGTGCACATGCTGCGCCCCCGCTTCTGCGAGCAGCACGACCTGTTCCCCATCGCACTGGAGAGCGTGGGCGGGCGGCGGCAGCTCGTCGTCGCGATGAGTGATCCACTCAACGTACCGGCGGTGGAGGAGATCGAGTTCACCACCGGACTCAAGGTGAGCGTGCGCGTGGCGGCGCTGTCCGCCGTGCGGGGCGCCATCCTGCGCTACTACCACAAGGTCCCCGTGGCTCCGGCGAGTGGCACGGCCGCGAAGCCCGCGCCGTCCGCACGCGCGCGCCCCATCGCCGCGCCCGCGGTGAAGCCCGCTGCATCGGCTCCGCCGCCTGGCGAGCCTGGCGAGGACGAGGATGAGGTCATCGTCGGCGAGGAGCTGCCGCCCGGTGAGACGACCCAGCGCACCTCGCTCGCGGAGTTGATCCGCACGCGGGAGGAGCAGCGCAAGCAGAAGCGCGAGCAGGCCGCGGCGAAGCCCAAGCCCGCGTCGGGTGGCGGGGTGCTCGACGACCTGGACTACCTCTTCGGGCAGGCCCGCGAGGACCCAGACCGCGTGGAGGAGCTGGAGCGCAAGTTCTGGGCGCTGATGCGCATCATGGCGCGCAAGGGGCTGCTGTCGAACGAGGAGTTCAGCCGCGAGCTGGACGACGAGGGCGAGGACAAGGGCGGCTGAACCGCGCCGCTCGTGCCCTGGGTGCTGGCGTGACACGGCGGGCTCGGTCGTCCGCCGGCTCGCCTGGGGTATTCGGGGGCGTGGGTGTCGTGGGCTGAAACCGACTTCGGGGCTGGCGCGTAAGGGAGGGAGAACCCCCGCGCGGCGGGCGTGTCCGGAGAGGCTCCAGCCCATGTCGTCCGTCATCGTCACCTCACGCTCTTCCCGTTCCCCTTCCTGGGGCGCGCCAGGGCGCCTGCTGTTATCCATGGCCTTCGCGGTGCTCGCGGCATGCACCCAGGCGAGCGGTGCGGCCACTGGCGGCGCGGGCACGCTCGAAGCAGGGACGCGCTCCACGGCGGGGGATTCCCGCCGCTACGAGAAGCCCGCCGACGCGGAGCTGCGACGCACCCTCTCCCCGACTGCGTACGAAGTGACGCAGAAGGAGGCGACCGAGCCACCGTTCCGCAACGCGTACTGGAACCACCACGAAGAGGGGCTCTACGTCGACGTCGTCACCGGCGAGCCGTTGTTCTCCTCGAAGGACAAGTTTGACTCCGGCACGGGCTGGCCCAGCTTCACGCGTCCGATTGACGCGGCCCACGTGGTGGAGAAGCGGGACTCGAGCCTGGGCATGGCGCGCGTCGAGGTCCGCTCGAGGGCAGGGGATTCCCACCTGGGCCACCTGTTCGACGACGGTCCCCAGCCCACGGGGCAGCGCTACTGCATCAACTCCGCGTCCCTGCGCTTCGTGCCGGTGAACGACCTGGAGAAACAAGGGTACGGCGAGTGGTTGACGCTGTTCGGCCGCAAGCCGGTGAGCGCGACGCCCGCGAAGGTCGACCTGAACAAGGCGCTCGCCGCGTCGGGGGTGACGGAGACGGCGCTGCTGGCGGGAGGTTGTTTCTGGGGGATGGAGGACCTGCTCCGCAAGATTCCGGGCGTGCTCCAGACAGACGTCGGCTACACGGGCGGCGGCCTGGAGAAGCCGACGTATCAAGACGTGAGCTCGGGACGGACGGGACACGCGGAGTCGGTGCGCGTCGTGTTCGACCCGAAGGTGTTGAGCTTCGCCACGCTGCTGGAGGACTGGTTCTTCCGCATGCACGACCCGACGACGCTCAACCGCCAGGGCAACGACGTGGGCACGCAGTATCGCTCGGCCATCTTCGTGCTGTCCGACGAGCAGCGCCGCGTCGCCGAGGAAGTGAAGACCCGCGTCAACGCCTCCGGGAAATGGAAGCGCCCTGTCGTCACCCAGGTGGTTCAAGCAGGCGAGTTCACGCCCGCCGAGAGCTACCACCAGGACTACCTCGTGAAGAATCCAGGCGGATACACCTGCCATTACATGAGGGACTGAGAAACAGGGGCCCCGGCCGAGTGATACAAGTCTCGTATCCCGGGGAAAGCGCGTGGAGGGGCCCGGCTCGCGACACCGAGTCGGGGCGACAGGCGTGTCTCCGAGGCACTCCACGCACGGGGTGATGCTGACTCAAGGCAGGTGATGTGGGAGTGCGGCTATGCTGCGCGGATGATCTGCCCAGTCTGCGCGCGGTTCCGCGACAAGGCATCGGGGGGCGAGTGTCCGGAGTGTGGAGCCACCCTCCAGCCCGTCACCGAGCCGCACTTCGATGCACTCGTCAAGAAGGCCCTCTGGCGACGCATCCAGGACTGGCGTAGCGACGCACTCCTCGATGAGTCGACGGCGCTCCGACTGGAGCAGTCGCTCGACGCGATGGCGACGCCCTTCGATGCCCCCTCTTCCGCGGCCGTTGTCGCCGTGGACGTGCAGGCCGTCGGACACGACACCGTCGTGGCGGAGGCGCAACCACTGGACTCCGCCGCGCGCGTGGAGGCCTGGGCGGATGGCGTCGCGGCATCGGCGCAACGCGCGGGAGGCTGGAGCTTCTTCGGCTGGGGCGCGGCGCTCGCGCGCTCGTTGGATGAGGCCGCGAAGGAGGAGCGAGCGCAGGCGGCGCGGGGGCCGCGAGGAGACAGGGACGCGAGCGAGGACGACCTCGGCTCGGCGCTGGGCTCCGGACAGTCCCTCTTCGCCCGGGACGCCTCGGGTGCGCTCGGTGGCGGACTGGAAGCCGTCGTCGCGCTCGACGCGCAATCGGAGAACACGCCCCGGCTGAACGATTTCATCTGGTGGTTCCTCGGCGCGGTGCTGGTGCTCGGCGGCTCGCTCATGGGCGTCCGCGAGGCGTGGCGGGCGCTGGGTGGCGTGCCTCGACAGCTCCTGGTGACGGGTGCGTTGTGGGGTTACCACGCGGGCTTCATCGGGCTCGGCGTGTTCCTGTCGCGGCGCTCGATGCCCGTGGGCCGCGTCCTGTCGGGCATCGGACTGGCGCTGCTCCCCGTGGCGTTCATCGCGCTGTCCTCGCTGGTGGCGCTGTCGCCCCTTCTGGGCCTTCCCGTCGCGCTCGGGGTCGCCGCGCTGGGGATGGTGCCGTTGAGGTCCGCGGGGAGGCTGTTGCATGGCACGTCCGCGACCGCGCTCGCGGTGGCCCTGTTCCCGTCGCTGCTCGCGGGCCTGCCGCTGATGGGACTCGACGAGGCACCGTGGCTGCGTGTGCTCTGCGCCTCCGCGGGCGTGGTGGCGCTCGGGGCCACGGTGTGGCGTTCGCGAAAGGAGACGTCCGCGAACACGCTGCTCGTCAGCGCGAGCGCGGCGCTCTATGGCGCGCTCTGGCTCGCGGTGTTCGCCGTGTCGAGCGGCCCCTCGGGGTTCGATGACCTGCAACCGGGCGGCGCGCTGTTCGCGGGGATGACGCTCTGGGCACAGGCCATCGCCACGGTCATCGCGGTGGCGGCGACCACGCACTTCGCGCGAGAGGCCCTGCCCCGTGCGAGCGCGGTGCTGGAGACCGTGGCGCACGCGGTGCTGGCCGCGGGCGCGCTCGCGGGAGCCATCACCGCGTTCTCCGTGGGGACCGGTGAAGACCTCCAGGTCGATGGCGCGTCGGCGCTCGCGCCGGTACTCGCCGCCGGGGTCTTCTTCCTGCTGGAGTCGCGGCGTCGGGCCCTGGTGCATCCCGGGGTCATGGCCACGCTCCTCGCGGGAGCGCTGCTCGCGCGGACCCTGGCTCCAGGAGAGCCGGGCTGGTGGGTGTTCGGAGGCGCGGCGGCTGCAGCGGCGCTGATGCTCTCGGCGCGACGAAGCCAGTCCTCGATGCTGAGCATCCGGCTGCTGACGTGGAGCATCGTCAGCACGCTGGTGTCGCTGCCGCTCGTGTCCTGGATGGAGGGCGAGGGCGAAAGCTCACCGTGGCCCCGAGTCTTCACGGGCCTGGTCATCGCCGTGGCCGCGCACCTGGCGGGAGGTTGGCGCTGGCGGGGGCTGCACTACCTGGGCGGAGCCGCCGCGCTGTTCGGCGCACTGGCCTTCGTCGATGGAACCTCGTGGCTCTCGGGTGACTGGAGTCGCCTCGCGGTCTTCGCGCTCGTGAGCGCGCTGTACGGTGTCGCGGGGCTCGTGCAGTACGCGTGGGCCCAGCCGTCGTCGCCCCATGATGCGCTGTTGCCACTGGACGACGTGTCGCTGGTGATGGCCTCGGCGGGAGTGTTCCTCGCCATCGGCGTCGCGCCCGTGCCGCCGGACCTGCTGATGTCCGTCGCCGCGTTGCCGGGCGGGGTGCTCATCGCGCTTCCCACGGCGCTGGTCTCGCTGGAGTTGTTGCTGAGAGCGCGCCGTGACGGCACCCGCATCGTGAGCATCATCGCGGCCACGGGCGTGGCGCTCGTCGTGTCTCAGGTGCTGGGCACCGTCTTCGACTTCGCGTCGGCGCGTTCCGCGCTGGGCTCGGCGGCCGTGGCGTTCGGCTTCGCGCTCTTCGCGACGCTGCGCCCGCCTCCTCCCGTCGTCGACCCGGCGGCGGCTCCTGGCGCGCTTCGCGACTTCTGGGGTCGGGGGGTGTTCGCCCTCGTCCGGTTGCCGCTCGGCGCGCGCGGGCTTTCGCTCTACACGGATGGCTTCGCCACGGCCGCGCTGGTGCAGGCCATCATCGCGACCGTCACCCTGGTCCAGTGGCTCCCCTTCCCCGCCGATGCCGAGCGCGGCACGTGCCTGCTCGCGGGCGGACTGCTCATCCTGACCGCGCTCCTGGCGTTCGTGTCGCGCGGCTTCAAGGACTGGGAGTTGCGAGGCTCGGTGGTGACACTCGCGGCGATGGGCGGGTTCATCGCGCTGACGGCCATCATCAATCGCGCGGGCCATCCCTTGCCGCCGGATGTCGTGGCGCGGCGGCTTCCGCTCATCGGCATCGCGGTCTGGGGCATCGCACTGGCGACGAGGCGCTTCGGCCCGTGGCTGGCGAAGCGGCTGGAGCGACCCTCGCACGGCCCGCTGTACCACGCGGTGCCCCACGTGGGCGTGGCGGCGCTGGCGCTCGTGCTCTTGAAGGGCGCGGTCCTGGTCGGCCTGCCGTCCGCGTCACACGCGCTGGGAATCACGCCTCCGCTGCTGGTGCTCGGCGCGACGGTGCTGGTGCTGCTGCTCGCGACCTCGTTCCGCGCGGTGTTGCTCGCGAACCTGGGGTTGTACCTGGGGCTGGCTGGTGCCGCGCTCTGGGCCGCGAGACAGTCGCTGCTCGGGCCTTCGCTCGTCGCGCTGGCGCCGCCCGATGGCGAGTGGGTGCGCGTGGGCGCCGAGGGCTATCACTGGCTCACGGAAGCGGCGTGGCTCGCGCCCGGCGACAGCGTATTCCTCCTGTGGCAGCGAGCCTTCGCGGGCATCGCCGCCGCGGGGCTCGTCTATGCCGTGGCGTCGCTCAGGGGTCTTCCCGAGCAGTTCCGACACCTGCTGCATCGTCGCTCCGTCACGGCGGTGTGGCTGGTGGGGCTCGCGGCGCTCTTCCAGCCCGGGCTCACCGCGGCGGGCCTCGTCTGCGCGACGGGGGTGGTGTTGTTCGTCGGTGGAGCCCGAGCGCAGGGGCGCGGTGTGCTGGGCGCAAGCATCCTCCTCTTGGTGCATGCGTTGGCGCACCGGGTGGATATCTTCGAGGTATGGCCGGGCCCCGTGCTCGCGCTGGTGGGACTCGCGGTGGTGACAGTGGGCCCGTGGATTGCGCACAAGCGCGGCCTGTCCGAGGGCGCGACGCGCGTCCGCATCCAGCAGGCGATGGCCGTCTATCTCATCGCCGCGACGGTGTACGCGCTGGCGGTGAACGGCACCACGTCGTCGACGCTCGCGGCGCTCAACCTGCTCGGGGAGATGTTCATCGGACTGGGTGGCTCGTGGATGGTGTCGCCGGCCTTCCCGGTGACGCTGTGGCTCATCGCGGCCTCCCTGCTGGTGGCGGCGTTCCGATGGAAGGGCGCGTTCGCATCGCTCGTGGCATCAGCCGGCACCTGGGTGGCGGGCAGCGCGGTGCTGGCTTCGTTCATGGCCGGGTTCACGATTCGCGCGAGCCTCAGCGGCCCCTGGCTGCGCTATGGGGACCTCTTCATCGTCCACGGCGCGGTGCTGGCCCTGGCGTCCGCGGGGGCCGTGGTGGCCCTGCAGACCGCGCAGCGGTGGACACGAGCGCGCCGGGCGGACGTCGCGGTGGGGATGACGTGGGGGCGGGACGCGTGGCTCGTGGCGACGGGGGTGATGCTCGCCGCGCTGGCGGTAAGCGGCAATGCGCCCCAGGAGTCGCTGACGACGGCCATCGCGGCCATCGGGCTGGCGGTGCTGGTGGCGCTGCACTGCGCCTGGGTGGAGCACACCGGGCGGCACGTGTACTTCGTGCAGCTCGCGGTGGTGGGCGTCTACGCGCTCGTGCGCAGCCTGTATGCGCCGGGCCTGCGGGCCGAGCATGACGCCCTCTTCGCGCTGGCGCTGGGCTTCACGCTCGTCGGAGTGACGGTGATGGCGCGACGGGCGGGAGTGCGCCCGGTGGAGGCGGCGACCCGTCGCTTCGCGGCGCTATTGCCCATTGGAATGGCGTTCGTGCTGCCGGGCGAGGCGACGCAGGAGGCGGCGTTGCTCGCGGGTGGCTCGGGGCTCCTGTACGCGGCGCTGGGGGCGGTGGAGCGCAGCCGGATGTTCGGCGCCTTCGCGGCGGCGGCGTGCAACCTGGCGCTGCTCATCGCCGCGCTGGCCTTCGGACTGGAGGGGCTGGAAATCTATCTGGCGCCGCTGGGCTTGTTGCTGCTGATGCTGGGACAGCTCTTCACGGGGAGCCTGCCGCACGCGGCGCGCAACACGGTGCGGATTCTGGGGGGCCTGCTGCTGTACGTGCCCGCGGCGGCGAAGCTGGCGATGCGGGTGGGCGAGTCACCGGACGGCACGTATGCGCTCATCTTCGGCGGCGTCTGCCTGCTGGGCGTCGCGGTGGGGATGGCGTTGCAGATTCGCGCGTACCTCGCGCTGGGCACGCTGTTCCTCACGCTGGACGTGGTGGCCAACCTGCTCGACGCGGGCCTGAGGGACCACCGCATCGGCTTCCTGGTGATGACGCTCACCGGCCTCACCGTCATCGGCGGGCGCGTCCTGACGACCCTGAAGCGCCAGGAATGGGACCTGCTCATGCGAAGGGTGCGCGTGCAGCTCCGGGGATGGGACTGACCGGACGCCTCGCCGCTGTCAGTCCACCGACAGCGGCAGTCGCACGGAGAAGGTGGTGCCCGCGCCCACGGTGCTCGTAACCGTGAGCCGGCCGCCGTGGTTCTCCACGATGCCCTGGCAGATGGAGAGCCCCAGGCCCGTGCCCTTGCCCTCCGGCTTCGTGGTGAAGAAGGGCTCGAAGATGCGCTGCAGGTGCTTGGGGTCGATTCCCGTCCCCGAGTCCCTCACCGACACCACCGCCTCCTGACCCTCGCGCCGCGTCGTCAGGAACACCGCGCCGCCCGGCTGCATCGCGTGGCACGCGTTGGTGATGAGGTTGACGAACACCTGCACCAGGTTGGCGCGCACGGCCGACAGCGGCGGTAGCTCCGTGTACTCCCGGTGCACGCTGACGCGCGCCTGCGCCACCACGTGCTCACAGAAGCCCACCGCCATGTCCACCACGGCGTTGAGCTGTACCCGCTCCGGCCTGTCCTGCGCCGGCCGCGCGTAGCTGACCAAATCCCTGGTGAAGCGAAGGATGCGGTGGCTGCTCTCCAGAATCTTCCGCAGCTTCTCCTGGTCCGCGGGATTCGCCCCCGGCGTCGTCCGCGAGCGCTGGAGCAGCGCGTCCGCGTACGTGGCCACAGCCGTCATCGGGTTGTTGATTTCATGCACCACGCTGGCCGCGAGCTGACCGATGGACGCGAGCTTCTCCGCGTGGATGATGCGCTTCTCCAGCTCCTTCACCACCGTGATGTCCTGGCCGATGGCGATGACGCCGTCCACCTCGCCATGGTGCGCAAGCCTCGAGGACGTGGCGAACGACACCCGCACCTCGTTGCCGTCGCGCGACAACAGCCGCGTCTCGAAGCTGTTCACCGACTCACCGCGAAGCGCGGCGGCGATGACCTGGGACAGCCGCAGGTGCTCGTTCTCCGGCACCAGCCAGAAGAGGTCCTTGCCCAGCACGTCTTCCTTCCGGAAGCCCGTCAGCGCGCTGAGCGCCTGGTTGAACACCACCACCTGCTGCTCCCGGTTGGCGACGAGGATGAGCGCGTTCGCCTTCTCCAGCAGGTCCTCCAGGTACTTGCGCACGAACGTCAGCTCGTCGATGAGCTTCGCGTTCTTCACCGCCACCGCCACCTGGCTGGCGAGCTGGAGCAACACGCGCTCGTCGTGCTGGATGTCCGCGTCCAGCCCCTCCGGATACTCCATGTTGATGGCGCCGAAGAGCTGCCCGCTCGCCACCAGCGGCGCGCTCACGCCGTGCGTGCTGCCCAGGAACAGGAGCGGCACCTCGCTCAGCACCGTCACCCGGCCCGTCGTCGGCAGCGTCGAGCGTCCCAGGTTCAGCTTCTCCACCGCGCGCTGCAACAGCACCAGCGGCTCGTGCGCGCCTTCCTTCATCCGGCCTTCCGCGTAGAGCGACGTCAGCCCGCCGGTGCGCGAGTCGGTGATGCGGATGCAGAACGAGCGCCCGGGGAACAGCTCCTTCACCCCGCGCGCCACCGCCGCCACCAGCTCCTCCTCGCCGCCGACCTCCGCCACGCTGCGGCCCAAATCCAGCAGCACGCCTTCGGTGCGCGCCTGCTCCAGTAGCGCCCGCTCCGCCATCACCAGCCGGCTGCGCGCCAGCTCCGGGTCGTTCCGGGCCCGCACAGCCACCACGTCACCCCGGCGCGACATCGTCAGCACTGCGCCCGGCTTGCCCGCGAGCGGCAGCTCCATGTCGCAGCTGGAGCCATCCACGGGCACGGCCGCCACCGCCAACGCGCGCGCGACATCCTCCACCGTCGCCTGGTGATCCGCGCAGAAGCGATGGAAGGCCTCGTTGACCGCCACCAGCCGCAGCATCGGGTCACACAGGGCCGCGGGGGCGTCGAGCGCCTCGAAGAAGGCCTGGAACGACTCGGGGCCCGGGCCGCCGGGGATTCGCACGGCGCGGATGTCAGTCTTCATGGGAGGTCGCCTTGTCCAGGTCGAGAATCTGCTGCTCCCCCATGTACGCCTTCGTCTCGTAGCGGGTGATCTTCCCAATCTTCCGGACGATCTCCGCCATGCGCTCCGCCTCGCGGTAGATGATGTCCACCGGCTTCCAGGCGAAGTCCTCTTCCTTCAACTTGCGCTTGAGCAACTCCGCGTAGCCCATCACCGACGTGAGGGGCTGGTTGAGCTCATGCGCCGCGGTGCCGGCGAGCGCGACGATGACGGCGCTCTTCTCGCTCTCCTCCAGCCGGGTCTCCGCGTCCGACAGCTTGCGCTCCAGCTTCATCCGGTCGCGCATGTCCGTGAAGATGCCGACGCTGAAGACCTCGCGCCCGCCCTCGTACACGAGCGACGCCGTCATGTTGACCGGCACCCGCTCTCCGGCGCGGTTCACCAGCTCCTCGCGCGTGAGCGACATACGGCCCTTGCCACCGTGCTCCGGCCCTCGGAGCGTGGACATGATTCGCCGCGCGACGCCCTGGGGATAGAGCTGCTCCACGGTGACGCCCGCCATCGCCTCCTGCGCGGTGTAGCCCACCAGTGCCTCCGCGCCCTTGTTGAAGAGGATGATGCGCCCCTTCAGGTCGGCGGCGATGATGGCGTCCACCGACGAGTCGATGAGCCGCTCCAGGAAGTCCTTCGTCTGGCGCAGCTCGTCCTCCAGCCGCCGCGCGTCGGTGACGTCGCGGAACGACAGGATGGTGGCCGCGTCCTCGTCACGCAGCGGAGCGGCCGACATGGACAGCGTCAGCCGACGCCCCGTCGCCGTGCGCACCTCCACGTCCACGCCCGAGCGCGCCTCGCCTCGCGACGCCGCCGTCACCAGCTCCATCAGCACGCCGTCATCCACCGGCTGCGTCACCTGATGCAGATGCCGCCCCCGAGCCTCGGGCGCCGGCAGGTCCAGCATCGCCGCGCCGGAAGGATTCAGGGACAGCACGCTCGCCTTGTCGTCGAGGATGGCCACGCCCTCGCTGACGTGCGCGAAGAAGAGCTGGTAGGGCTTGAAGGAGGCCGCCTGCTCCTCGGCGGCCAGGCGCGCCGTCTTCTCCGCCTCCGTCTGCCCCCTCACCGACTGGAGCACCGAGGCGTTGCGCAGCGCCACCGCCGTGGCATGCGCCACCGTGGTGAGGAAGTCGATTTCCCGCGAGGTGAACGTGCGCCGACGCCCCGCCGCGCGCAGCAGCAGCACGCCTCGCACCTGCCCCCGGATGGGCAGGGGCAGCGCGGCGATGGCGTGGATGCCGCGCGCCGCCACGGCCCTGCGCTCCACGTCGCCCAGCAGCGGATGCGTGGGCGCCTCCTCCATCACCACCGGACGACCCGTGCGCATGACTTCGCGAATCTCCGGGTAGCGCGACAGCTCGATGCGCAGGTCCTTGAGCGTCGGGTCATCGCTGGCCGCGACGATGACGCCCTCGTCCGCGTTGCGACCGAGCATCACCAGCGTGGCGCGCGCGATGTCCAGCTTCTCCGCCAGCCGGCGCGTGACACCATGCAGCAGCGCCTCCACGTCGGACGTCTCCGCGTAGTCCGCCGTCAGCTCCAGGAGGAGCGCCAGGTCTTCCTGTCCGCGCTCCTGTCCCTCGCGCTCCAGGTGACGCCCGGCGGCGCGGTGGAGCCGGAAGACCAGCTCGTGCGGCGACACCGGGATGGTGAGCACGTCCGCGGGCCTCAGGGGCTCCGCGGCGGAGAAGCCCTGCTCGGTCGGTTCCACCAGCGCCACCAGCGTGATGTGCGAGGCGCGAGGTGAGTCGAGCAGGGTGCGAAGCGCGGGGCC
Source organism: Myxococcus sp. CA033 (assembly GCF_013336625.1). NCBI lineage: Bacteria > Pseudomonadati > Myxococcota > Myxococcia > Myxococcales > Myxococcaceae > Myxococcus > Myxococcus sp. CA033. The sequence goes on from NZ_JABUMU010000002.1 coordinate 855,698, forward strand.
ACTGTCTGGCGAGGTGAGGTCCACCAGCGCCAGCGCGGCCCCCTCCACGCCATCCACCACGCGGAGACCCGCACGCGCGGCAGCGGCCGCGAGCAGCTCACGTGCGGGTGAGGCCGGAGGCACCAGGGTGATGCCGAGAGCGAATTCCAGCGAAGACGGCACGTGGAGGGTCGGGGCGGAAGGGGGGAGCGGAGCCCACTCTACACGCCCCGCCGCCTCAGGGGCAGTCCGACTCGAATGCCCCCAGGTCCGGGGCTGTGCCGCAGAAGGTCAGTCCCAACCCCAGGCCCGCGTTGCGACCCGCGGAGCCCGACCCCAGCCGGAAGTCCCCGGTGTCGATGTTGACGAACCCCGGCGACTTCTCCAACGAGCGTTTGTCCAGCCCGCTGCGAGAGCGCCACTCCGTGAGGTTCACGCTCTCTCCATTCAGCAAGAAGGAGATGGAACCGGAGGAGCGGAACAAGAGGTTGCCATCCATCACCGTGCCGGAGCGAGCAGCCCCCGCGCGCGCGGAGACGCCACAGCCGGCGAAGACGTTGTTGCGCACGTCCAGACTGGCGCTCGGCCCCGTGTCGCCGTGGCCGAAGGTGAGACAGGGCCCGGGCATGTTCCACACCGTGTTGTGCTGCACCTTCACGTCGGTGGACGTGTCCACGCGGATGCCACCGCCGTCCTCGCTCCCACCCAGGCCATCCCGGATGAGGTTGCGACGGATGATGATGCGGGTGGGCGGCCCGTTCACCCGGTTGCCACCGATGTTGATGGCCCGGCCGTTTCCATAGAAGACGTTGTCCTCCAGGGTGACATCCGACGCGGACAGGTGGACGACGACCCCCTCGCCTCGCGACGTGGACGTGGCCTTGTGGCCCCAGATGATGTTGCCGCGCAGGGTGACGTGCGTGCAGGTCTTCACGTCCACGCCGTTCTCCCGGTTCTCGTGCAGCTCGTTGTCCTCCACGAGCAGATTGTCGAAGGGCGTGCCGGACACGGTAGCGCCGGCCTCCGGGCCGATGCATTGCACCGCGTCGCCGGAGTTGTGATGGATGTCATTGCCGCGCACCACCACGTTCTTCGACGTGGTTTGCACGATGATGCCGTGGCTGTCGCTGCCGCCCCGGCTGAAGTTCGAAATCGTGTTGCCCTCGATGAGGATGTCGTGGGCCTTCTCCGACACGTTGAGCCCCGCGCCCGCCGTGCCATTCTTCGCCACGCAGTCGCGCAGCACGCCGTGGTGCGCGGCGGTGCCTCGCCACAGCACCGCGAAGGCAGCGGAGCCCGCGGCATCCAGCGTGAGCCCCTCGACGCGCCAGTACGCGCCGCGCACGTCCACCAGCGCGGACTCGCCGCCAGGCTTCACCACGGGCGCGCTGCCCGGCGCGGCCTTCACCGTGAGCGGCTTCGCCTCCGTGCCACCGCGCTCCTCCAGCTTGAGGCGCTCCGCGTAGGTGCCCGTCTTCAGATAGATGGCCTCGCCCGGCGCGATGAGCGTCAGCGCCCGCGTCACCGTGCGCAGCGGGGCGCTCTCCGTGCCGGAGGCGCTGTCACTGCCCGACGGCGCCACCCAGAGGATGCGCGTGTAGGTCGGCTTCGGCGGCTCCGGAACGGGCTCGGGCTCGGGCTCCGGCTCGGGTTCCGGAGTGGGGGTGGGCTCCGGCTCGGGCGTCGGCGTGGGCTCCGAGGGCTGCTCGGATTCATCCGGCTCCGTCGGTGTCGGCGCGGGAGTCGTGGGGGATGGCGCGGGCGGGTTGCCCGTCGAGGGCGCCTCATCGGTGGACGGACGTGAGCCCGTGGTCTGGGTCAGCTCGCTCTTTCCATTGCAGGCAAGCAGGGCAAGCAAGGCAGCGGAGCAGTAGGCCGTCAGCAGCGGTGAGCGTTGGCGCATCCTGTCAGACTCCATGTGTGGGTCGCGGCGTATGGGGCGCTCGCGAGGACGGCCGCCAATCGGGGCGCGCGTCCTGTTCATTCCCCGACCCGATGGCAACCCAGACTCGCCAGGCCGCAGGGCAAGAAGGCAGGAAATGGGATTTCGGGCGGTTACGTTGAGCGCGAAGAAGTCAGGCTGATGTGCGCGGGCCCGAACATTCGTGCTGCTGCCTGTGCAGGTGTGCGGATGAAGGCGGTTTCATTCCCGACGCGGGTGGGCGGGACTTCACTCGGAGAGAAGGTCGCTCCGAGCGGGAGCATGCGGACGGGGGCGCGCCGAGAAGGCGTCTCCGACGAGCTGTGGACTGTCGGGTCGGCTCTGGGGGCACCGCGCGGCGAGGGCCTTTCCCCGTGCGCGGGCCGGGGCCTCGTGCCATTTAGCGCGCGAGGCATCGCATCCAAAGGGAACGCCATGAACGTGCTGGTTACGGGAGCCACAGCCGGGTTCGGCCTGGCCATCGCGCGCCGCTTCATCCAGGAGGGTGCGCGGGTCATCGCCACCGGGCGGAGGACGGAGCTGCTGGAGAAGCTGCGCGCGGAGTTGGGTGAGCGGCTGCTGCCGGTGACGCTCGACGTGACGGAGCGCGAGGCGATGGCGCGGGTGCTCGGCGCGCTGCCGGCGGACTTCGCCGAGGTGGACGTGCTGGTCAACAACGCGGGGCTGGCGCTGGGGTTGGAAGCGGCGCAGTCGGCGCACCTCGACGACTGGGAGGTGATGGTCGACACGAACGTGAAGGGGCTCATGTACTGCACGCACGCGGTGCTGCCCGGCATGGTGGCGCGCAACCGGGGCCACATCATCAACATGGGCTCGGTGGCGGCGGACTATCCGTACCCGGGTGGCAACGTGTACGGCGCGACGAAGGCTTTCGTGCAGCAGTTCAGCCTCAACCTGCGCGCGGACCTGCTGGGCACGGCCGTGCGCGTGACGGACATCGAGCCAGGGCTCGTGGGCGGCACGGAGTTCTCCAACATCCGGTTCAAGGGCGACGCCGCTCGGGCCGCGGCCCCCTACGCCAACACGCAGCCGCTGACGCCCGAGGACATCGCGGACGCGGTGCACTGGGTGGTGTCGCGTCCAGCGCACGTGAACATCAACGTCATGTCACTGATGCCGGTGGCCCAGGCCTTCGGGCCGCTCGCGGTGAAGCGACAGGGCTGAGCGAGCCACACGGTGGGCACCCGACGGGGTGCCCGCCCGCTCCACTGCCTGGTGGCGTCACACCCCGACCCACCGCAACTCCAAGGAGGGAGAAGCCTCGCGCCCCTCGCCGGAGTCCCGGCGGGCCGATGTTCGCGAGGCAGGGGGAAGCGCGATGAAGCGCTACGGCACGACCTGGTCCATCATCCTCGCGGTCTTCGGCGTGTATGGGCTGGTGATGTTCGGGGTGTCCTTCGCGGGCCTGACGGGAGAGACGCCCATGGTGCTCTCCTCGGTGCTGGGCCTGCTCGTCTGGGCCGCCTTCGTCGCCTTGGTCATCCACGCGCTGCGCTTCACGCTGCCGGTGGCCAAGGGGAACGACGACAAGGTCGACGAGAGCCTGCGCTGGACGTCCCGGACCTTGCTGGCGGCGGCCATCGCATCGCTCTTCACCGCCGTCGCGCTCGCGCCGGGAGCGTTCGCCGCGTGTGGCCCCACGTTCCTGGCGAACCTCTACCACTGGGGCGGGATTGTCGGCAGCATCGCCGCCTTCGCCTTCTGGTTCGCCTTCCCGCACATCGCGCGCGGCATGCTCGAGGAGCGCGCGGCGAAGGTGGAGCTGCACCGGGTGCGCAACATCGTGCTCACGGGCGCCGTCGTCTACGGCCTCATCGGAGTGTTCTGGCTCGGCGCGTGGCTGGTGCTGCGCGGCTCCATCGACTCCGGCGAGTACCCCAGCGCGGCGAGCTCGCCCTACCGGCTGCCCTACCCCGAGGGAGACCGCTCCTGGGTCATCCAGGGCAACAACTCCCACCTGAACCACAACGACGACGAGGAATACGCCTGGGACTTCCGTCGACAGTGCGGCACCCCGGTGCTGGCGGCGCGCGCGGGCACGGTGTCGCGCGTGGTGGACACGAACAGCGGCAACGGCGGCGACAAGCCGAACAACCGCATCGAGGTCGAACACGGCGACGGCACGGTGGGCCGCTACTTCCACATCTCGAAGGGCACCGCGAAGGTGGGCGTGGGCGACACCGTGAGCCAGGGACAGCAGCTCGCGGAGGTGGGCAACGTGGGCAACAGCCTCACCGGCCACATCCACTTCGATGTGGAGAAGGGCGGCGACAGCATCCCCGTCACCTTCAACAACGTGGACGAGGACAAGGGCATCCCCCGGACCTTCGAGGGCTACGCCTCCACGAAGTAGCGGGCACCGCGTGACGCGGTGCTTCCCCGCCCGCTTCAAACATGAACCACCATTCACTTTTTGGACAGGGTCCCCTGCGTCCCCGGCACGGCTTGGGTTAACGTCGCGGGCATGAGCGACTCGGACCGCCCGCCTCCACCCAGGGGACTCCTCGCCCGGGGATTGAAGCTCCTGGGCCACCTCACCCATCCGGAGACTCGAACGGGCCAGGTGTTCACCCGCGCCGAGCAGCGCCTCACCCGCGTCCTCACCCGCGTCTCCGAGAGCCCCACCTACCTGCGCGCCAGCGGCACCGTGCTGCGCCAGGGCCTCAACGCCCGCATCCGCCGCAACAGCTTCGTGGAGAGCGCGCTGCACACGCTGCGCCTGCCCACGACGTCCGAGGTGGAGAGCCTCCGCGACCAGCTGCGCCGCGTGAATGACCAGGTCGAGGCGCTCGGCTCCCAGCTCGAGGTGGTGGTGGACCTGCTCCATCGCCAGGAGTCCGACAGCCCTCCCACCAAGCCCGGCGCCTGAACATGACCGCGTCCACCCAGCGGCTGCGCTCCTTCGTCACCGGCCAGTTCGAGCTCACGCGCGCTGTCGCTCACGCGCTCAAGGCCCGTCCCTTCAATCCCTACCCGTACCTCAAGCCCTTCATCGAGCGGGCCTCCGGTGTGCGCGAGCCGCCCATCAGCGCCACGCCCCACACCGTCGTGTACACGCGGGGCAGCATGCGGCTGTTGCGCTACGCGGCGCCCCGTCGGCGCCACCGCACGCCCATCCTGTTCGTCTACTCGCTCATCAATCGCTGGTACATCCTCGACTTCCTGCCGGGCCGCAGCCTCATCGAGCACCTCACCCAGGAGGGCTTCGACGTGTACGCCATCGACTGGGGCGTGCCGGGCCAGGACGAGGAGCGCCTCACCTGGTCGGACCTGCTCGGCGGACTCATCCAGACGGCGGTGCGCTGGACGCTGCGGGTCAGCAAGAGCCGGGACCTCACGCTCTACGGCTACTGCATGGGCGGCACGCTCGCGCTGGCCTACACGTCGCTGCATCCCGAGGGCGTTCGCAACCTCGTCGCGCAGGCCACGCCCGTGGACTTCAGCAAGGGCGGTGTCTACACGCTGTGGACCGCCGCCAACCACTTCGACGTGGACTCGCTCGTGGATGCCTACGGCAACGTTCCCACGCCCGTACTGGAGAGTGGCTTCCTCATGGTGGCGCCCGTGCAGCGCCTCACGCGCTGGCTGGAGGTGTGCCGCCGCATCGACGACCCGGACTTCGTGAGCACGTTCCTCGCCATGGAGCGCTGGGGCTCGGACCCCGTGCCCTTCCCCGGTGAGGTGTATCGCCAGTACATCAAGGACTGCTACCAGCAGAACCTCTTCCACCAGGGACGCATGAAGGTGGGCGGAGAGGCCGTGGACCTGGGCCGCATCCAGGCCTCCGTGCTCAACGTCATCGCCGAGCATGACACCATCGCCTTTCCCGCCATGAGCGAGCCGCTCGTCGACCTGGTGGGCACGAAGGACGCCCAGACGCGGCGCTATCCGGTGGGCCACATCGGGCTGTCCGCCTCCAGCAAGGGCCCCACCCACGTCTGGCCCTCCATCTCCGAGTGGATTGCCACGCGCTCACAAGCGATGGAGCCCTGATGCACTCCGTCTCGGAAACCACCTCGGGCTCCGGCGTGCAGGTCCGTGAGGGCGTGCTTCGGCTGAAGGATGGACGGCGGCTCGCGTACGTGGAGTCGGGAGACCTGGACGGAGTCCCGGTGTTCTTCGTCCACGGCAACCCGGGCTCGCGCTACATGCGGCATCCGGATGACCGGCTCACCCATGGCCTCGGCGTGCGCCTCATCACCCCGGACCGGCCCGGCTATGGGCTGTCCGACTACCAGTCCGACCGCACGCTGTTGGACTTCCCGGACGACCTGGAGCAGCTCGCCAACGCCCTCAAGATAGGCCGCTTCTCCCTCTTCGGTGTGTCCGCGGGAGGCCCCTATGTCGCCGCCTCCGTGTGGCGACTGGGCGAACGAATCATCCGCTCCGCCATCGTCTCCGGCGCCTCGCCGCTGAAGCGGCCCGGTGGCATGGAGGGCGTCAACCGCGACTACCGCAACGCCTACGCCATGGCCGCGTGGCCGGAGTGGCTGCTGCATCCGTTGATGGCGATGCATGACCGGCAGGTGCGCTCGAATCCAGAGCGAGCCCTGGCGGCGCTGCTGGCGCATGCGTCGGAGGATGACCGGCTCGTGCTGTCGGACCCGCACATCGCCGCGCAGGTGCAGGGCTGGCGACGAGAGGCCACGCGCCGAGGCGTGGCGGGCATGCGCCGCGAAGCCCACATCCTGGCGTCGCCCTGGGACTTCGCGCTAGAGGAGATTCGAGGAGAGATGGACCTCTGGTACTGGGACGGCGACAGCATCGTCCCGCCGCAGATGGGGCGCTATCTCGCCTCGCGAATCCCGCGCACCGTGCCCCACTTCCTCTCCGGAGGCGGACACTTCTCCCTCTACTCGCACTGGCGCGACATCCTCGCTCCGCTGGCACGGCGGGGCTCGTGAGCCAGGATGGGCGGTGGCCCTCTCGGGCCTTCATCGAGGAGGAGGCACACGGGCGAATGGAGCCGGAGATGCGGCTACTCCTCGAGGGCCTGCGCGCGAAGGGCATCCCCACCGAGTGCTTCACCGCCAAGCGCCTGGAGCGGCGCCAGCTCCCGCTGACGTCGGACACGCTGGTCGCGGGCTACGTGCCCACGGTGCTGGGCGCGCTGAAGCAGTTGGGCATCGAGCCCCCTCCGACGAACGACTACCCGCCCAGCCTCACGCCCTTCCTCCATCGCCGGCTGTGGACGAGCACCGTGCGACAGCTCACCTCGCACCTGCACGACGTCGCGAGTCCGCCCGTGTTCGCCAAGCCCCAGGGACGCAGGAAACGTTTCACGGGCCGGGTCTTCCAGAGCGCCAGTGACCTCCTCTTCCTGGAGCGGGCGTCACAGGGCACGCCGCTCATCTGCTCGGAGGTGGTGCGGTGGCTGAGCGAGTACCGCGTCTTCATCGTGCACGGAAGGCCCGTGGGTACGCGTCACTATGCGGGAGACGTGACGGTGCCCCTCGACGAGGCGCGAGTCCACGAAGCGCTCCGCCTCCTGGAGTCCTCCGGTGAAGCGACCGCGGGCTACTCCGTCGACTTCGGCGTGCTGTCCACCGGTGAAACAGCGCTGGTGGAGTGGAATGACGGCTTCTCGCTGGGCGCGTATGGACTGGAGCCGGAGCGCTACACCGCGCTGACCGTCGCCCGCTGGTGTGAGCTGACGGGACTCGCTCAGCCACCGCCGCGAAGCACCTGACAACGTTCAGTGTCCGACGCGGGCCTTGCCTCCGGGAGCACCACACCCCAGCTTCGCCTCCGGCCGGAGGGTGAGCGGACTCGCGGAGAATGAACATGGGACGGTGGCGGGCAGGCACTGCGGGGCTGGTGCTGAGCGTGTGGACAGCACTCGGCTGTGGTGGGAGCGGCGCGTCCACGGAGGCCCCTCCCCCCGAGGAAGAAGACCCAGGCTCCACGCCACAACCCCCCAAGCCTCCGACGCTGGAGCCGGGGGATGCGAGGTGGACCGTTCACTCGCGAACCCTGGGACGACAGGACGCGGTGGCCGTGGCCTCGGACGGCCTGGGCGGCAGCGTGCTGCTGGGCACCACCACCGGCGCGACAGGCACACCGGATGCGTCCTCGACGGATGGCGGCGGCACGGCTCTCACCCTCGCCCACCATGACGGCGCGGGGCAGGTGCTCTGGACGCGGAGCTTCATGCCCGAGCCGTCCGAGAGCGGAGCGGCCCAGGCCCACGCGCAGTTCCTCGCCGTCTCCTCCGGGGGAGAGCTCTTCGTCGCTGGCAAGCTGGAGGGCCGGCTGCGCCTCGGTGAGACGCTCATCACCGACAGCCACTTCGTGGCGAAGCTGGCCTCGGACGGCACGCCGCTGTGGGCTCGCGCGACGGGCACCGTGAAGGCGCTGACAGCGGACATCGAAGGCGAAGTCGTGGTGGCGCACGGCCGGCTGGTGACGCGCTACGACACCCGAGGCACGGCGCGCTGGTCCCAGGAGATGCCCGCGCTGGCCTCCGCGTCCGTCGTGGCGCTGGACTCGGATGGCGGCGCGGTGCTCGCGGGGCAGCGCCCGCTGGCCCCTTTCGAGAGCATCGGGTTCATCGCACGGCTGTCGCCCGTCGGTGAGGTGTACTGGGAGCTGGAGGTGGGACCGGACGCACCCTCCTTCACGCAGGTGATTTTCGCGGCCGATGGCGGGCTGCGACTCACGGGCGACTTCCAGGGCACGCTCCACTGGGGAGGCGCCGTGCTCATGCCGTCATGTGTCGCGGAGGGCTGCGCTCGCGCCGCCTTCGTGCTCGCGGCCGATGCGGCGGGACGTCCGCTGTGGGGACATGCGCTGACCAGCCCGTCGCCAGGGGAAGCCCGTGGCGCGCGACTGGCGGCGGATGAGGAGGGAGGCGCGGCGGTGCTCTGGAAGCATGGCTGCGGCTCGGAGCTGGTGCGGCTGTCACCTTTGGGTGAGCTAGCGTGGCAGGCGCCCTACGTCACCCAGCCGTGTGACGAGAGCCTCCACCTGCGAGACCTCACCTTCCTGTCGGGCGGAGACGTCCTGGGTACGGGCACGTTCTCCGGTACTCGCGCGCTGGGCGGCACGGAGTCCTTCACCTCCGACGACACGGACGTCTTCCTTCAACGCCTGGTGCCGTGAGGCCCGCGTCGCCCCTCAGGCGGCGCGCGTCTCAGCGGGGACGGCCACCTCCGCCACGGGCTCGGGGAGCGGCTCACCGTCCGCGCCCAGCACCACGGGCTTGATGCCCAGCTTGCGCTCCACCAGGGCATGGCCCAGGTAGATGAAGGGCGTCAGGCTCACCGCGACGAGCAGCTTCACGACGTACGACGTGGCGATGATGTTGAAGATGACCGCGGTGGGCAGCACGCCCGTCCACGCGACGAACTGGACCACCGTCGTGTCGATGAGCTGGGAGACCAGCGTGGAGCCCGTCGCGCGCAACCACAGCATCTTGTTGTTCGTGATGCGCTTGAGCAGGTTGAAGATGGAGATGTCGCAGAACTGGCCCACCAGATAGGCGATCATCGACGCCAGCAGGATGCGCTGCGAGCCACTGAAGACGTTGTTGAACGAGCCCTCCACCGTCCCCGTGAAGTCCGGTGCGCGCGTCAGCGGAGCGAAGGGCACCTCCACCGCGATGGCAATCACCGTGAAGGCGAAGATGGCCATGCTGAAGCCCACCCACGTGACGAAGCGGGCGGCCTTCTTGCCGTAGAACTCGTTGAGGATGTCGGTGAGCAGGAACGTCACCGGGAACGGCAGCATGCCAATGGACATGACCGCCACCACGAAGCCCAGGTTGACCTCGAACAGCTTCACGCCGATGAGGTCTCCCACCACCAGCGACGTGACGAACACCGCCGCCAGCACCACGAAGAGCTGCATCCGCCTGTCGAGGTTCATGCCGTTGTTTCCTCTGGGCTCCGAAGTCGCGTCATACCGTGTCTCGCGTCCTCGGAAACAGTCCCCTCACCAAGAGTGCGTCCCCGTCCTCAGGGCTGCTTGTCCGCGGACACACCGGGCGCCGCGGGCTCGTCATGGGGGTAATAGGACGTGCCGGTGATGGACAGGAGCGCCGACGCGGGCGCACGCGGCTCCACCGCCTGGGGCTCCGGCTCCAGGAAGCGGGGCCGATACACACTCAGCACCGTCTGCTCCTGCGCGGAGGGGTTGTCGTAGCGACGCGGAAAGCCCCGGGGCCAGTGGAAGGCCATGCCCCGCTCGACGGGGTGCCCCTGCGACATCAGCCCCTGCCCCAGCACCAGCTCGCTCTCCTCCATGCCTGGATTCGAGCTGGCGGGGACGGTGCCACCGGGCTTCACGCGCAGGCGATACATGCCGTATCCCGCGCCCTCGTGGATGACGTCCAGGCGACCGAAGGACCGCTCCTCCGACGCATAGCTCATCTCCTCCGCCGTGCGATGCACCTGGAGCGAGGGCACGGCGAGGCCGCCCAGGGCCAGGGGCTTGATGACACGCACGGTGGCGGCGTGGACCTGCGCGCGCGGCACGTCCGCGGTGGGGGTGGCGAGCAGGTAGCGACTCACCGCCTCGACGGCGGACTCCAGCAGCTCGAAGCGACACGCCTCCAGCAGGAAGCGCAGCTCTCCGGCCAGCCGCCCATAGTTCACGGTGTGCGCCAGCCGGCCGCCCGTCGCCGCGTTGCGCGTGTCCAGGAAGAGCGCCACATCCAGCCGGAGCGGCTGCGCCGAGACGCGCTCGCGGTTGTACACGCCCACGATGCAGTCCACCGTGAGCCCGCGCAGCTCGATGACGTCCAGCGGACGGCCCTTGCTGTCATTGACCACGGGAGGATGGAAAGCCAGCTCCGCGCTCATAGTCTCGCGCTCCTGCCGCCGTCGACGGCGATGACCTGTCCGGTGACATAGGGCGCTTCGCGCGCGAGGAAGACGATGGTGCGAGCCACGTCCTCCACGCTGCCCTCGCGTCCCATGGGAATGTGTCGCAACACCTCTTCGCGCGCGGCGGCGTCGAAGCTCTCCGGGAACGCGGCCACGCCGGGCGATACGGCATTGACGCGCACGTGCGGCGCCAGCTCCACCGCCAGCGCGCGCGTCAGCATCAACAGGCCCGCCTTGCTCACCGAGTAGTGCGCGAAGTGGCTCTCCGGACGCTCACCGGCGATGTCTCCGACGTGCACCACCAGCGGGTCCTTCCCCGCGAGCAGCGCGGGCAAGAGCGCCTGGGTGAGGAAGAAGGGCGCGTCCAGGTTGACGGCGAGCATGGTGCGGTACCGCTCGCGCGAGATGTCCGCGAAGTCGACCCGCTCGTAGAGGCCGGCGTTGTGGACCACCACGTCCAACGCGGGCCAGGCCTCGCGCACGCTCGCGGCCAGGGCGTCGACCGCGTCGGGCTGACTCAGGTCGGCGGTATGAAGGGTGACGCGGCGTCCCTGTGCCCGGAGCTCGTCCGCCAGCGAGACCAGCGAGGTCATGGAGCGGTTCGCATGCAGCGCCAGGTCATAACCCGCGCGAGCCAGCGCCCTCGCCACGGCGCTCCCGACGCGGATGCCTGCTCCCGTGATGAAGGCGGTCCCCATGCGGCGCACTGACTAACAGGCCGCACGGGGAAAGGCACCGGGGACCTGAAAACACGAAGGGCGGTGCTGGATACCCCCGTATCCGGCACCGCCCCTCGACCCCCTGTTTTTTCTCAGCGATGACTACGGGTAGTAGCTGGCCGGGTGCGTGCGGTTCGAGCTCCAGCCATTGCCGCGCTCGTAGGACACCCAGACCCACTCCGTGGTCTGCACGTAACCGCCTTCCACCCACCGGTTCTCATAGAAGCCACCCGAGCAGCGGGAGACGCGGTGCCGACGGCCACGACGCTCCTCGCACACCTCGGGCACCCACACCTTCTCGTAGCGGCCCTCGACCCAGCGGTTCACGGTCTGCATCTCGTAGCGGCCGCGAGCCCGGGAAGGAGGACGGGGCGCCGGAGCGTGGTGGCAGCCGCCGGTGTGGATATGGGCCTCATAGCGGTCCGGGTGGTGGCCCCGGCGGTTGTCCCGGTCCTGGTGGCCCCGGTTGTCGTCACGGTCGTTGTCCCGGTCATGGTTTCGGTCATCGCCGCGGCGGGCCTGCTGAGTCGCCCAGTCGCGCACGCTGCCGTCCTCCGCCATCGCCGTCGAGGAACCAAGGAACAGGGTGCCGAGAGCCAGGGTGGTGAGAGCAGTCTTGAAAGCCATGGTGTCCGTCCTCCGTCGTGTTGCTACTTCTGACGGGGCACCCTCCGGAACATTCACCACCGGGCACCACCCTTCCTCGCGGACATCGAGCGCGGATGTAGGCAAGGCGCTCAAACCCCCGTGGAACCAGGGACTTACCGGGCGAAGCGAGGTGCGACCTCCGCGCAGGTGAGGCCCTCCTCGGGAGCGCAGTTGCGCCCCACGAAACAGCCTCCCGCGCCTTCATGGTCCACGCAGCGGATGGGCCGGCAGTCCGCGTCACCCACGCACGAGCGACGACTCACCGTGCACGTGCCCTGGCTGCAAGCATCCTGCACGCAGTCGGTGTCCTGCTGGCATGAGCAGAAGCCCTCCACGTCCCCCTCCGCAATCGAGCAACGTCCCGCGCACGCGCCCTCGGCCTGTCCGTCCGACTTCACGCAACGCCCGCCACGTCCACAGTGCGAGTCCTCACGGCACGGCAACGAGGGCGACGGCGCGCACTGCGCATCCGAGCGACAGCGCGCACGACTGGCGACCACCACCACGTCCGAGCACTGGTAGCCATGAGGACAACCCTGCCCCTCCGAGCAATCCGCGCCGCAGAAGGCAGTCCCCGGGCTCGCCGTCTCGCGCAGACAGAAGTTCGCGCCGCGACCGCAGACCTGGAGGCCACCGCCGTAGATGCAGCTGGCGCAGTAGGGACGTCTCACCGGGTCGAAGTCGCTGAAACATGTCCCCGCTTCCACGCCCGACGGCGTGCCGCAGGACTCACCGAAGGCGCAGTCTCGCGCGTCCGCGCAGAAGCTCGCGTCGCAGACACCCAGGGCACAGGCGGCGCGCCCTTCTGGCGTGGTGGCGTCGCAGAGACACGGTGCATCACCGCAGCGGCAGGCCGTGCCCGCGCAGTCTCCGGATGTCCGACAGCCCGCCACGCACGTGGTCCGCGCGAGGTCACAGACTTCGCCCAGCGCGCAGTGCAGGTCCGTGGCGCAACGGCCGCGCGTCAGGCAGGTGCCGGTGCTGGTGTCGCAGAAGAGGGAGTCCTCACCGCAGTCCGCGTTCGACTCGCAGCCCGCGCGGTCCTGGCAGAAGCCCGCTTCGTTGCACAGCTCTCCCGGCGCACAGGCGCCGTCCGTGCGACACCGACAGGCCGACGTCTCCGTGTCACACCGATACGCCTCCGACGGCGTGCCGCAGTCCGAGTCCACGCGACAGCCCTCATCGCCCACGGGAGCGTCACCGCGACAGGCGGCGAGGAGGAGCAGCAGCGGCACGGCGAGGGGAAGCCAGCGGCGCATCACGGGTCGAAGACCTCCGAGCGCCCCAGGACGTAGGCCGTCCAGGTCGCGGTGGACAGCGTGTCGTAGGTCCACTGCGAATACTCGAAGCGAGGGACTCGCGCGACGGAGAGGTCCGCGCGAAGTCGCGCGCCTTCGGGCAGCTCCGCGCGCAGCGACTGCAACGCGGCCTCAGGGAGCGTCGCCCGCGTCTCGCCGCCCGGAAGCACGGCGGTCCAGCGGATGCCGCCTGTCGTACCAGGCGCCATCAGGGTGAGGACCTGCACGTCCGGGGTGGCACCGGAGGACGATGGAGTCCAGGCCACCGCTCCCGTGAAGCGGGCATCCCGCGCGGGCTCGGTGAAGACAGGGAGCGGGAGTATCGGCGGGAGCGTCACGCCCGCCTCCAGGGCTCCTGGCTGACGGTGATACAGCACGCTCTGGGGATAGGCCGTGGTGCCTCGAAGCAGGTCGAGGAAGAGAAGGCTCGCCCCGTCCACTCGAGGAAGCTGGGGGAACGTGAGCAGCGGACCGGGCCCTTCGACAGAGGAGAAGAAGCGCGAGCCCGTGCCCCAGTTGTGCGGATGAGGAACCAGTCCCTCCGCGCCCAGGTCCAGCCACGCGTAGACCTGATGCAGGGCTTCCTCGCCCGCGATGATGACGGGCCCCGCCACGGAGTGGGGCGCGGCGACGTCCAGATGCACGTCGAACACCACGTCCTGTCCTTCGGACACCCGCGTGCCCGAGGCCGCGATGCCGCGACGCACGCCGAGCAGGTAGGGCTCGAAGTCGACCTCGTCCTTCAGCACGCCGAGCACCGCATACACCGCGCGCAAGCCGGGCTGCGCCTGCACGACGTAGGCGCCACCCTCTTCGCGAATCCGCCACGTCTCCGCGCGACGGTCTCCGGGCCCCGCGAAAGGAGGGCCCGACGCGGGGCTCAACTGCGCCACGAAGACGCGAGCCTCCAACACCTCTCCAGTCTGGAGCGGCCTGGGCGGCTTGAAGCCTCGCACCCGACCCGTGATTCGAGCACTCGCGGGCACGGGCGGATTGCCCGGGTTGCCTTCGCTGTCGAGACGGCGCAGGTACACCGTCAGGTTCTCCGAGCGGATACCCGCCACCGTCACCACATCGTGGCCCGCCTTGAAGACGGTGACGCTCTGCGCGCCCACCATCCGTGAGTCGGACAGCGTCAACTGTCCGCGTGCGTCCGTCTCACCCTGGAGGAGTGCCGGCGAGCCCGTGCCGAGCAGGACCTTCGCGCCCACGACGGGCTGCCCGTAGGTCCCCGAGGAAGTGTCGAGCACCGTGACATTCAACGTTCCCGTGAGCAGCGCACCCGAGAGACCTCCAGGGCCTCGCGGGTCGAAGTAGGTGAAGGCCTCGGAGAGCGCCGAGCGCACGGCTCCCTGGATGACGGCCACCTCCACGGGCCCCTGGCTCCGCGACACGGGAGTTCGACATGTGAGGGTGTGGGCGTCCACCACGTGCACGTCGCTCGCGGGCTCTCCGCCAAAGGTGACGCGGATGCCTTCAACGAAGCCGGTCCCTCGCACCGTCACTCGCGAGCCTCCCGCGATGGCACCGCGCGCGGGCTCCACCTGGGAGAGCACGAGCGCGGGCTCGTAGGTGAAGGCGTTCGGGAGCAGGGCTTCGTTCTCCGGGTCGCTCGCCGAGGAGACATGGAGCGAGTGCGCTCCCGCGCCACCTGGCGGCGTGGTGAGGCGGAGCTCCGTCGTTCCCAGCACCGTCACATCTGGAGAAAAAAGCGCGCCGACTCGCACCACGGCATCCGGAGGCAGTGCGTCTCCTTCGAGGAGGACCTGACTTCCTCCTCCCGAGGGGCCCGTTCCAGGCGTCACCCGCGTGAGCGCGAGCCGATAGGTGTAGCCCCCTGGGAGGTGACTGCGCAGCGAGGCCGCGCTGACCGTCACGGGGACTGTGCGCGGAAGCGTGCCTCGCGGCGGAACGCGGACCGTGAGCGTGAACCGGGTCGCCGCGACAATCTGGACGGGCGTTTCATCGAAAGTGACGGAGAGGTCCGGAAAGTCGAACGCCAGTCCTGTCAGCGTCACCGTGCCGTCCTCTCGCGTCCCCACGCGTGGAAAGACTCCCAACACGCCGAACACGGTGCCCTGCGGACTGTCCGCGTACGTGAATCCCTGGCGCACCGTCCAGGCACCTCGCGGGGTGACGATGCGCACGGGGACTGTCTCCATGTCCATGTGCCGTGGCGAGGCCACCACGAGGCGCGTGGGTGACTCCACGCGGAAGGAGGGCGCGGACGTGTCTCCGAAGAAGACCTCCGTCGTGCCCTCGAAGCCCTGTCCCGTGAAGACGACGGACGTGCCCCCGAACATCGTCCCCGTGAGCGGCTCGATGTCGGTGACGCGGGTGTCCTCGACGTAGCGGTATGCACGCCTCAGCACGTCACCCACGCCGGCGCCCTGCACCCGCACGTCGACGGAGCCAACAGTGGTGCTCCGGGGAACGACGACTCGAAGCTCCGAGGAGGACACTCGCGTGACGGAGGGACTCGCCGTGCCTCCGAAGAGGACCTGGAGCCCCGTGCTCGAAGGGAAGCCCGCGCCCACCAGCACCACGGTGTCACCGCCCCCTTGCGCTCCCGTATCGGGCGAGACAGCGCGGAAGTCGAAGACATCGAAGTACGTGAAGCACGCCGCGCAGACCGTCGTCCCATTCGGGTTCTTCACCGAGACGTCTGCCGTACCTTCGATGCCAGGAGGCGTGCGCAGGTCGAGCGTGGTGTCGTCGATGAGCTGGAAGTCCCGAACCGCGCGCGAGCCGACCCGCACCTCCGTGCGCAGCGCGGCTTCCGAGGGCGTCGCGGCCACCCCTTCCACGAAGCCACGGCCCTTCAACGTCACCCAGGTTCCACCCCCACTCTCTCCCCGCGTGGGCAGCGCCGAGTGGATGACGGGCGCGGCCGATGCCCCCGCGTCGACCTGAGTCCCCGCGTCCGTGGGGCCTGCGTCCTCCGCACCCGCATCACGTGAACCCGCATCCGGCAGGTCGCCCGGTGGTCGGGACGAGCCTCCGCAGGCCGCGAGGACAAGGACCAACAGACCCAGCACGAACCCGCGCCGAGGTCGCTCGACATCGACACGATTCGTGCAACCGGGCCAGAAGTGGCCGCTCCTGGCAGCGAGCCACAAGCCCATACGCACCCGGGTGACGTGCGCGATGAAGGAGCAGTTGCCCGCTCGGGCCGGAGCCCTCATCGCGAAGCCATCCGGGATTGGCGTGCGTGATTCCCGCGAGCCCGAAGGCAGGTGGCTGTTCGCCGTCGGCACTGCCATGCGGCGACCAGGCCATGAGGAACTCCTCATGGGTGCCACTCCTCCTGGAGCGTGTAGCCATTCATGCCCGTGCCCCAGGCAGGTGGTCGCTCGCGTCGGCACCGACGTGCGACGGCTGGGCCATGAGGAGTTCCTCATGGGAGCCACTCCTCCTGGAGCGTGTAGTCATTCATGCCCGTGCGCCCAGAGGCAGGTGGTCGTTCGGCGTCGGCACCAACGTGCGACGACTGGGCCATGAGGAATTCCTCATGGGAGCCACTCCACCTGGAGCGTGTAGCCATTCGTCGTGCGCGCGTCATCGCCCACCACTCTCGCGGTGAGCCGCTGGCCCGCCACGGTCGGAGCCGGCAGCGACACCGTGGCGCCCTCCACGTTTTGCGAGCAGCCCAGTTCCACGCCTCCGCTCTCGCCCAAGAGACACAGGCGCAGCAAGCCACGGTCCGCCGCGTAGCCCGACAGCGACACCTTCACGCCTTGGGCCACGGGCACGGTGAATCGAACATGGTCCTGCTCTCCCGGGCAGACCATCCCCACCAGCGACAGGCGCTCCGGCAGGTCCGTGGCCGTATCGACGGTGTCGTTGGGCTCGTGGATATCGTCATCACAGGGCGTGCCTCGCGAGAGGAAGAAGCCGATGTCATACGCTCGCGGCAGTGTGTCACGCGAGGCGATCCGCACCGTATACGTGCCTCGCTCCGCCACGACGTGCGACATGCGGAATCGTCCCGTCGCCAGCACCCGACCCCTCGCGTCTTCAATGGTCGTGGAGAACACCGACTCCGCGAACACCTCCGCGTCCACGTTCACGCCGAGCTGGTCCCCTCGCTCCAAGGCGAGCGAGTAGTGGTCCACGTCATCCGGGCACAGCGTCAACTTCACGTAGCGACTCGCGCTCACGGGGAACGTCGTGGACACCGTGTCGTTGGGCTCCAGCGCATCCGGCTGACAAGCCCGGGGCTCACAGGTTCCCGTGCCGAGGTCGCAAAGCTGGTCCATCGCGCAGTCATCATCCGAGCCACACGGTGGAGAACCCGGCAGGCACGCCCCGCTCGCCAGATGACACACCCGAGGCACCTCGCAGTCCCGGTCCGAATAGCAACGCGGTGTCGATGAACACCGTCCCGCCGCGTCACACACCAAGCCCACCGAGCAGTCCGTGTCCGCCTCACACTGGACGCAGAGACCCTCCGCGCAGTGCTCCCCGTCCCCGCACGAGGTGACCTCGGTGCAACGGGCCACACAGGCATGCAGCCCGGGATTGCAGCGCTCCTCGGCACCACAGTCCGCATCCTCGACACATCCCAGGTCCTCCTCGCAGACGAGCGTGGACCCATTGCATCGTTGCCCGGTGGGACACTCGCCCCTCGCTCCCGAGGGACAGAGCACCACCTGCGTCCTCGCGAGACAGAGCCCCTGTCGGCACCACAGCCCGAATGCACACGCCTCGTTCGTCGCGCAGTCCGTGCCCCAGCCCTCACGAAGCACACAGGCCCGGGCCTCATCGTCACAGCGTTCCTTGAGCCGACACTGGCCGCTCGACTCACAGGCACCGCAGACACCCGCGAGCGTGCAGACCTGTCCTCCCTCGCAGTCCTCGCGCCGCGCACAGGACGTCGGGCTCGGCCCCGCATCCGGCAGCACGGGTGGCACTGTCTCCTTGGAGGAACAGGCGAACACGCAGCACGCCACCACGAGGAGCCACCACCGCATCGTCACGGCACCTCCGTGACCACGCCCGAGGGCCACTGCACGTCCGCCGCCGTCCACACCTCACCCTGACTCGCCAGGGTGCGACGGAACTCGCCCTTCAACACGCCCCGGTCATACACACGCACTGTCGCCCCACTGCGCGGGTCCACCGCTCCATTCGCGCGCGCCAGCACCACCGCCACACGGTAGGTCCCCGCCACCGGGCTCTCGTAACCGAACACCTCCGGGCCGTAACCCGTCAGCCGGTCTCTCAACAACTCCGGGTCCTCCGCGAGTCCGGGCGCTCCCCAGTCCGGACGCGGATTCGCGTAGTGACAGTCGTCCACAGAGCCCGGCACCGCGTCCACGCCCCGCGACACATGCAGGTCCAGGTCCGTCTCCGCGTGGTCCCAGGACACGTCCACCAACAGTCGCTGCGCCGGCACCGCCAGGACACGCGCGCTCGCGGGACGAGGACTTCGAGCGCCAGCGGCATCCATCACCGCGAGTTCCACCACGTACGCCCCCGGCACCACCGGGTCCAACCGCAACACCGTGCGGGCCGCCCCCGGCTCCATCACCTGAGCCCGCGCACCCACCGGTCTCTCCCGCAGCACCCATTCGTACGTGAGCGGCCCATCCCCATCCGCGTCCGTCGAGGCCGTTGCGTCCAGCACCACCTCTCCTCCAGGTACGCTGTCTCCCATCGCACCCATGACAGGCACCGGCGCCAGATTCACCCCGCCGTGCAGCGCCACTCGCGCCTCTCGGTGGTCAGGGTCCGTGGTCCGCAGCAGGAGTCCTCCGCTCACCTCCTCGGAGGCAGCACCCAGAGGCACCGCATAGCGGACCGACAGCTCCACCTCGCTCGACACATCCAGGACCGCCGGGGTCTTCGTGGAGCCCACGAGCTGAAAGGCCGACGGTATCGAGTCACCAACAAGGGTCAGTGATTCGAGCACCAGCGGCGCGTTGCCCCGCGAGCGCACCTTGAAGGAACGCACCACGGCGGCACCTTCCGAGACACGTCCGAACTCGATCCGCTCCGCGTCCAACTCCAGAATCGCCGAGGTACGCCCCTCTCCTCGCAATGACACGTCGAGCGACGGACGACTCGGGTCATCCGTGTGCAGCTCCAAGGTCGCCGTGTACGGAGACTCGCGCGGAGGGACGAAGGCCAACAGCACGGGGGACTCCGCCTGCGCGGGGACTTCCACTGGCGCGGAGATGATTCGAAACGGACTGTCCGCCTCCCGCACCGAGACACCCACCACGCGCAGCGGAGCACGCCCCGCGTTCACCAGCGGAAGGGACACCGTGCGCTCGTTCAGCGCGGGCACCTCTCCGAAATCGAGCGTGGATTCGGGCGCCACCCAGCGAGGCACCACCGGCAGCGAAGACACATCCTTCCCGCAGCCTCCCGTCAGCAAGCAGCCCACGACGAGCCACCACCCTCCGCGAGCCGCCCACGTCCTCACGACGCGTCCTCTTCCACGTACTCCAGCTCCACCCTTGACCCGAGCCCGGGCACCGAGTCCCCCGCGAAGAACACCGTCCTTCGCTCGGGCTGGTACACCCAGCCATCCTCGGCTCCGGCCCTGGGCGTGCAGACGGCATCCAACGCTTCGCCTGGTTGACCCGCGCACGCCTCTCGGTCCACCGCGTCACAAGCGCTCAGCGCGTCCTGCGTCGCACCACAGGGATACCGCACCCGGACCCGCAACGAGTCCACACGAGGGACACGCTCCAGCGCGAACGTGCGCCGCAAGCCCACCGCGCTCGTCGCCAGCGTGCGGAGCGCTCGCGCGAAGTCCTGGTCACAGATGCTCCCCAGCTCCCCACCCATCAGCGTCACCAGCTCCGCGTACCGAGTCCCCGGCTCCGCGCCACAGCCATTCGCGGGCACGTCCCCGATGATGGCGGAGGCCACCACCGTCCCGTCATTTCCCAGCCCCTTCGCCTGCTCGAACGCGCGCCAATACATGCGCACGTCATGCGGCGAGCGGTCGTCCTCATCCGTCACGAAGGCCAGATAGAGCCACGCTCCCGGACGCAGGAAGTCCACGGCGTGCTCCAGCGCGCAACCGTCGCGGCAGGGTTGTGTGGAGCAGCGCGCCACACAGGCCGCGCGGGCCTCCAGCACCGGTGCGTTCTCGCGAGCCACCTGCTCCAGCACGAGGTTCGCGGCCTCCAGGCCCGCCTCGTACGCACTTCCCTGCGTCCCCACGCGCACGCTGTTCGCGAAGGCCTGCTCCAGCTCAGGTGTGTCCGGCCTCAGGATTCGCGGCGTGCCCACCAGGGCCCCCGGCCGCGTGAAGGTGTCCGTCGTCGCCACGCCCATCCGGTAGTCGACGCGCCCCTCGCGGAACAGCGAGATGAAGGCCTGGAAGTTGCGCGCGAGCGACTCCTGACGCGGTGCCATGGAGGCCGAATCGTCCACCACCCACAGGACATCCACCGCGGGGGCAGGGCGCTGCGCGTACGTGTCGACGTGATAGCCGGCGGGAAGCGAGGGCACGAGCCGCTCGTCTCGACAATCTACGACCAGGAGCGCCAGGAAGGCGACGGCGGCTGCACGGCGCATGAGCGAGCAGCCTATTACCACCGCTCCTCGGGAATCGAGCAGGCCGTCCCGCCGAGCGTTCATGGTGCACATGGACAGCCAGAAGCAGTCCTGGCGCGGCCCCGGGTGCGGTACACCCAACCTCACCATGTTCCACCGCCAAGGGCCCACCCTCCTCGAGCTGGCCGAGCAGGCCATGACCTCCGTCGAACACGGCTACGACCTGCTCGCCCCCAAGTTCGACTACACACCCTTCCGCACGCCAGACCCCGTGATCCAGGCCGCCATCGACGCCCTGGGCCCTGCCGGCTCAGTCGACACCGCCCTGGACGTGTGCTGTGGCACCGGCGCCGCCATGCGCCACCTGCGGCCACTCGCCCGGGAGCGCGTCGTCGGCATCGACCTGAGTCAGGGCATGCTCGAGGAAGCCGACCGCCGCCTCTCCGGCGCTCCGGGCACCGCCGCCTTCCAGTTCGTCCGGGGTGACGCGCTGGAGATGACCTTCGACGCCGAGTTCGACGTCGTCACCTGCTTCGGTGCCTTCGGTCACATCCTCGAGTCGGACGAGCCGCGCCTGCTGCAAGGCATCCATCGCGCCCTGCGTCCCGGTGGCCGATTCCTCTTCGTCACCGGACATCCACCGTCGATGCTGCGTCCGGGCTACTGGGTGGCCCGAGGCTTCAACGCCGCCATGCGCGTGCGCAACGCCCTCTGGAAGCCGCCCTTCGTCATGTACTACCTGACGTTCCTGGTGCCTCGCGCCAGGGCACTGCTGGAGGCCCAGGGGTTCACTGTCGAGGTTCGCGACAGCATCCTCCCCGAGCCCTTCACGCCCCTGGCCACCGTCATCGCGACGAAGCGCTGACTACTTGCTGTCCGTCGCCTTCGCCGCGCCCTTCTCCAGGCCGCGGTACACCGTCTCCAGCCACACGTCCGTCTTGATGTAGCCCTCGCCGAAGGACTTGAGGTGCTCCGGCACGCCCTCCGCCTTCACCTGCTCCAACGTCTTGCCGGCCTCACGCCGGGTGCGCACCAGGGCCACCGACTCGCGCAGCGCCCCCACGAAGCGCTCCAGGCCCGCGCGGTCCGTCAGCGGCCCGTGGCCCGGAATGATTTTCACGTCCGCCGGGAGCGTCTGGAGCAGCTTCTCCACGTTGCGCACGTACCCTTCCACCGAGCCGCCGCTGTTCACGTCGATGAACGGGAAGGCGTCCACGAAGAACTGGTCACCCGTGTGCATCACGTTGGAGCCCACGAAGTGCACCAGCGTGTCGCCATCCGTGTGGCCCGCCGGCAGGTGCGTCAGGCGAATCTCCTCGCCGTTGAAGTACAGCGACATGCCCGTGTCGTAGGTGATGACCGGCAGCGCCTCCTTCTTCGCCGGAGGGACGACTCCGCGATCCCCCCTGTCCTGCCCGACCACCAGCCGCGTGCGCACCTCGCGATGCGCCACGATGCGGCCCTCGCGGCCGAAGACGGCGTTGCCGCCCGTGTGGTCGCCGTGCCAGTGCGTGTTCAGCACATAAGCGATCTTCGCCTTGCTCAGCTTGTCCAAGGCCTTGTGAATCTTGGGCGCCAGGGGCTCGAACTGGTCATCGACGATGAGCAGGCCATCCGGTCCCACCGAGACGCCGATGTTGCCGCCCGCGCCCACCAGCATGTGCACGTTGCCCGCGACGGGACTGCTCGTCACAGAGACCTTCTCCACATCCTTCAACTGCGCCAGGGCCAGCGAAGGAATCGCGACCAGGACCGCCAGGAGGCTTCGCATGTCGGGGACTCACAAGGACAGGGGTGCGGGAAACGGAGAGGCACCATAGTCCACCGCGACCACCGTGTACTCCACCGCGCCTCGGGGTCGCTCCACCTGCACGGACTCCCCCACTTCCTTGCCCAGCAACGCCCTGGCCAGCGGCGACTCCACGCTGAGCCTCCCCGCCTTCACGTCCGCTTCATCCAGGCCGACGATGCGGTAGCGCACCCGCTCGCCCTCTTCGTCCTCCAACTCCACCCACGCGCCGAAGAAGACACGTCCCACCTGCGCCGGGTCTGGCTCCACCACCCGCACTTCCTCCAACGTCGCAGCGAGGTGCCGCGCTCTTCTCTCTCGCTCCTGACGCCGCACCCCGGCCTCCAGCGGCGTCAGCCCTTGCGCACCTGCGTCCGGGCCCTGCATGGACGCCAGTTCGTCCTGCAGCGCGCGGTAGCCCTCGGGCGTGATGTAGCGCTTGTCTCCCGAAGCGGACCTCGGGCGCGGCGGCACCAGCGCCTCATCCCCACCCGAGTCTTCCTTCGTGAACGCCTTCGACATTCCCGCCTCCACGAGCCGAGGCACTTCAAGGCCCCGAGATCAAGCTACGCCGCTTCCTCCATCACTCAAGGGGTGCGCGCATGGCAGGGCAGGCAAGGCTGACTGGCAAGCAGGGCCAGGAACTGGCTGGCTCTCGTGGTGGGGCCTGAACGCGCACATCCAAGGCATCGCCGACCGACTCGCGAAGGAGGGCTTCACCGTGTTCGCGGTGGACCTGTACCACGGCCGCACGACAAAGGACGCGGCGGAGGCGGACAGGCTGTTGGCGCAACTGGACTGGGGCAAGGCCAGCGAGGAGCTACGCGCCGCAACGGATGCGCTGCGCGAGCGCGGTGGGCCGGGCACCAAGGTCGCCGTCCTGGGCTTCTGCATGGGAGGCGCGCTGACGCTGCTGGCGGGAGTCACTGACCCGCAGCTCGACGCCGTGGTCCCCTTCTACGGGATTCCTCCGGAGACCGTGGACGTCACGCGCATCCGCGCGCCGGTGCTGGGCCACTTCGCGAAGAACGACGACTGGTGCACGCCGGACCGCGTGGATGCACTGGAGCAGAAGCTGAAGCGCGCCCACGTGCCCGCGGAGTTCCACCGCTACGACGCCAGCCACGCGTTCTTCAACGACACTCGACCGGAGGTCCACTCGCCCGAGAATGCGCGCCAGGCGTGGAAGCGCACCGTGGACTTCCTCCACGCGAAGCTCGGCTGAGCCTCGCGCGGAGGACGGACGACGCTCGGCTCAGGTGCCGGGCGTGGGCGCGGGCGTCCCGGACGGCTGCGGCACGGGGCTGGGCGCCGCCTCCGGGGTGGTGGCCGGCGTGCCGGACGCGGGGGTCTCCGTGGCCGGGGTCTCCGTGGCCGGGGTCTCCGTCGCGGGAGCCTGCTCCGGCGCGGCGGGAGCCTGGGGCGCGGTCTCCACGGGAGCGGCGGGCGCCTCACCCGAGGGCGCGAGCTGCAGGCGGTACTCCTTCACGCCCTTGGGCAGCACCACCTCCACCAGCGGGTTCTCCTTCAGCAGCGCCTCGTTCGCCTCCAGCTTCACCAGGCCATCCGCGTCGCTGAGGACGTTCAGGCGCGTACGGCCCTCGCCCGCGCGTACCCGGGCCCCCTCCACGGGCTTGCCGGAGCCATCCACCACGCGCAGCGCCACGGTCTGCCCGGGGGTGACGCCAGCGGCGCTCGGAGGAGCAATCAGCTCCTTGTAGGTCGGCCGCAGGGCACAGGCGGTCAGCAGCGAGGTGGAGGTCAGGACGACGGTCAGCAGGGCTCGGCGGAGGCTCATGGGAATTCCGTACGGACGTGAGGGGACTAACGGGCGCGGCAGCATAGCCGCAGACGGCGAGCCGCCAAGCCCCACGCCCGCCCCCTTGGGTTTGCCTGGCCCGTTTTCCCCGGCTTGCCCCTGGGATGAACCAGGGGGCCGCAGGGCGGCCCGCTCACCGATGGGGGCAGCAGCCCTTCCACATGTCCGTCGCCGACCCCACACCTGAGGGACGGCGGGAGCGCCACACCTGCCCCTTGGGAGGCTCGAAAGCCATGGTCGAGATGATTCGCTCCGATAGAACCACCAACCCTCCCCCCTATGCGCGGGATGTGCACCGCGAGCTCAGGTACTCGGAGCTTCCAGCGGGCATCGGGATGAAGTCCGAGGAGATCCGCTTCAAGCACAACCGGTTCGTCGTCAGCGTGGCGACGATGCTCATCACCAGCTTCGTCGTCTTCTTCGTGCCGCTCTTCAACGGCCTGATTGGTGGCGCGTTCGGCGGGTTCCACGCGCGGACCATGAAGCGCGCGCTCGGCGCGGCGCTCGTCAGCTCCATCGCGCTGCCAGTGTTCATCGCGCTCTTCTCCTTCCTCGCCGGCCCCACCCAGCTGCGCATCTTCGGCGGGCTGGGGTTCTGGGGATGGACGGCCCTCTACGTCATCGGCACGTTCATCGGCGCCGCCACGGGCCCCTACTGTCGCCCGCTGTTGACCGAGGGCTTCAACGCAGCTCCAACCCCAGTGCCAGCCGACGGTCCATCGTACCGGACCACCACGACGACGGAGACCGTGACTCGCGAAGTGATTGTGGAGCGAGTGAGCCCTCCCAACGAACCTGTGCGCGAGGAGTGAGCAGCACCCCGAAGGGCCCCGCGCGCCCCAGCCACCACTCCACCTGGAGCCAGGCCCCCGCCTCATGCGTGAGGCGGGCGTCGCCCATGCGCCAGGTGGGGGCATAGGCCGCTTCCAGGCGCACCGCGTTGGCCCCCGAGCCCGGCAGGCCCGTGCGGTGTGTCAGCGACAGGCGAGGCCCCGCCGCGGGCGTCAGGGCGTGCTCGCTCCAGTGCATCCGCGCGAGTCCTCCCACGCCCACCGCCGTGAAGCGCGAGAAGCGCGCGCCCGCGTCCACCACCACCAGCGCCTCCGCCTGCACGGTGGCCCGGTAGGGCAACGCTCGCGCCGCGTCCGAGGCCACGCGCGCCTCCGCGCCCCACCCGAGCGAGTCCCACGCGGACTCGCGGAACTGGGGCAGTTCGCGCTGCAACGTGCGGTAGCCCACCAGCGTCATGTCCGTGGACACCACGCGCGGAGGGCCCCACCGAGGCTCCAGCGACAGCTCACCATCCAGGACCCGCAGCTCGCTGCTCGACTGGAAGCCATGCAGGCGCGAGTCCCCCAACGCCTCCGCCATCCCCGCGGTGCGCACGCTCACCACGGGCCGCGCCGCGCCCACGTCGGGGAAGTCCATGCCCACGCTCACCACCGTGCGCGCCGCGCCGGACTCCCGCAGCGCCGAGGCCGCCCAGCGTGTCTCGGCCTCCACCTTGCGACGACGGTCCGCCCCCAGGAAGGCCACCGCGTCGACCTCCGCCAGCACGCCGTCATTCAGCTCGCCCTGTGCCTCGGTGGCCCGGACGAAGGCGGCCTCGGTGCGCTCCGCGCGGACGAGGACCTTCAACTCCTTGGGCGTCGGCGGGCGGCGCGGCGCCCTGGCCAGGGCTTCCTGGAACAGCGCCGTCCGGTCCAGCACCGCCAGCTTCCGCTGCAGCGCGTCCTCTCGCTCGAAGACCCGCTGACGCTCGCGGATTCCCGCCTCCGCGGAGCCCTTCAGGGGTGTCTTCACCGCGAGCAACCGCTGGCGCTCGATTCGCAGCCGCTCTCCTTCCAGCCGGTCCAACGCCGCGCGCTCCACCCGCACCGCATGGGCCACGTAGGCATGCAGTGTCTCGCGCACGGAGGCTCGGGCCTTTGGCGATGCGGAGGCGAGCACCCCGCTCACCGTCTCCGGCAGCTCTCCATAGGCCTCGCGTCTCGTGTCGGGCTCGGGAGATTGAAGGTGGGCGTGAAGGCGCAGCAGCCGCGTCAGCGCGGAGGTGTCCACCAGGCCCGTGAGGGACTCCAGGGTCTCTCTTCGTATCGCGTCCGCGCGCACGGCGCGGTCTCCGGTGGACTCGAAGGCGTCCGGAATCAGCTCCAGCAGCGGGCCCGCGGGGCCTTGCTTGCCCAGCACCTCCAGCTTCGCCAGCGCGTCCAACGTAGCCGTGGGCAGCACCCACAACGCTCCGGGGGAACTCACCTGTCGCCCGTGCTCCAGGACTCCGTTGAGGAGGAAGAGGAGCGCGCTCGCGCAGTTGTCGGTGAAGAAGTAGTAGCCCATGTACCCGCGCCGCTCGAGCTCCCAGATGCGCTCCAGCATCCGCGCCTCCTCGCCACGAGTGAGGCGCAGTCGGAAGCGGCGGATGGTGCGTTGCTCCAGCTCCAGCGACTCGTGGGTGAGGTCGCCCATCGTCCCGGTGAGGAAGACGGTGTCGTAGCTGCCCGTCATCCCCTTCACCACGTAGCCCAGGCCTCGGGGCTCCAGTCCCGTGAGCGCCACGAGTTGCACGACGCGCTCGAAGGAAGGGCCTCGCACCTGGGCGCCCTCGCTCCAGACGGGGCGCAGCAGCAGGTGGCCGAAGAGGGACTCGGGCTGACGTCCCGTGGCCGCCACCAGGAGGACCTCGACATGGGACAGGAGGTCGCGTTCCGCCCAGGCGTCGAAGGCCGGACAGTCCCCGCGTGAGCGCGGCGCTCCGAGCCCCGTAGCCTCCACCAGCTCCGTCAGCGCGCGCGACTTGGAGAACTCCTGACAGCGCACCTGCTCGTCCACGGACAGCGCGTCCTCGCGCAGGGACTCCACTGGGACGAAGTATTCTTCCGCGAACGTCACCAGGTCCTGCGACGCGCTCTTCTGTCCGAGTGCGCGACTGAAGGCTCCGGCGTAGTGCAGGCGCGCTTCCTCCTTCCAGACCAACGGGCGCTCGAAGGGCTTCATCCAGCCCGACAGGCGGCGCCAGCTCTGGGACCGGCTCCACTGGTAGACGTCGTCCCAGCGCTGCACCACCGCGTGCACCACGGCGCGGCGGCGCCACAGCCGCGCCGACTCCTCATCCGTCAGTCGTGACAGTCGCAACGTCGCGCGACGCTCCGAGGAGGGTGCGTACTGGTAGAGGTGGAAGCGGGCGCGCTCCTCGGACCAGTCCGGGCGTGCCGCTGTTCCATCACCCAGCCCCAGTGGAGCGGACGCGGGATGAAGGACGAACTCCAGCGGACCTCCTGGAAAGCGGCGCATCGCGGGCGGCAGGGCGCTCAGGCCTGCTTCCACCTCGCGCACCAGGGACTCGTCGCTCGCGGCGGCACCTCGCAACAGGACGCCTGCTCGCTCCAGCGCGGACACGCGTTCCTTCAGGGGACGTGTGTCCTCCGTCGTCCCGCCTCGCGATGGAGGCTCGGCCTTCTCCGTCGCTCGGGCGCCAGCTCGCGGCGACACTTCGTCCTCCATCGCCGCACTTCGCGATGGAGACTCGGCCGGGTCCGTCACTCGCGGCGACATTTCGTCCTCCATCGCCACACTTCGCGATGGAGGCTCGGCCTTCTCCGTCACTTGCGCGCCGCCGGGCTCCGCCCACGCGGGCAGCGTGAGCGCGAAACTCAGCAGCCACGCCGCCCGGCGCCTCACTCCACCACCTCCGCCGTCGCCTCCTCCCCACCATGGGCCGCGAGGAAGGCGCGCCGGTCCTCGTCGAGCCTCGGGTCCGTGCGCGCCAGCTCACCCACCCGCGCCAACCAGGCCAGCGCCCGCTCGGGCGTCAGGGTGCGCGTGTCCGCCATCGCCAGCAGCTCGCGGCGGTTCGCTCGCAGCAGCCGCCCGAAGGTCCCCAGGTTCTCCCGACGGATGCTCGCCGCCGACGCCAGGTCCTCCACCGTGGGCCCCGCCCCCAGCGCCAGGTCCTCCCGAAGCTGGTGCGTCCGGGAGCGCAGATACACCTGCGCGGCCCGCCCCACCTCCTCCGGCGGAGGAGGCGCCTGACGCCGCCGCTCGGCCGCCGCTATCACCCGCCAGATGACCACCCCCAGGCCAATCACCGTGGCCGCCACCGTCGTCGCCGACACCACGCGCCCATCGTTGTTCTCGCTGTTGCTCGTTTCCGAGCGCGAGTCCTTCCCCTCCCCTGCACCCTCCGACTCGCTGGTCCCCGTGTCGCTCTTGCTGGAGCGCGACTCGCTGGACCCTCCCTCCTCGGAACTGTGGTTCGAGTTCTCGCTGGAGCCCGACTCCGACTTGCTCGAATCGCCGGACCCCTTCGACGAGTCCCCGGACCCCTTCGATGAATCCCCGGATCCGTCCGACGAGCCACCCGAGCCCGAACCCGAACCCGAACCGTCGGACGACCCCTCCGACGCGCTCATCCCTCCACTCCCCGTGGCCCCCGGCGTCCGACACCCTGTCACGCCCAGCAACACGGCCATTCCCAACGCAAGTTTCCCGGTGCGCATCATCGTCATCTCAGACTCCCCCTGAATGAGCATTCGTTCGCCGCGAGCAATGGACAGACATCCGTCCAGCCTCACGGAAGGAATTCATTGTCATGAATATGTTAGCCAGTGGCGTGCCGGCTGCGAAACAGTGATGTTTCGCGGCCTTGCGGATGACGCCACGCATCAAAGCGCGAAGCGGACGTCCCAGGGGTGCGTCACGGGCTTCGCGCCAGATGTAGGGAAAGTGCGGGGTACAAGGGCGACGCGCCGGGCATCGACTGTCGATCCCCGGCGCGCGCTCACATGAAACCTACCGCGAAAGGCCCTCCCCCCCGGTGGGCCTGCACTTCATTGTCGCGCGGTACGCACTGCGATTTCCATGCGGGGAAGCCCTGATGTCTGCTTCCACCCGGAAGCCTCAGACTCCAGGGCATGTCGCCGATAAATGCTCAACAACTCACAACTTCGACGTGTTGGTGGGATAGTGGGAGTCACTCATTGCCAGCGTATACTCAGGATATCGTGATTCGTTTGAATTCCGAGGAACAGCGTATCCTGGCGGACCTGGAAGCCCTGCTCGTCGAAGCGGAGCCGAGTTCGGAGTCCCTTCCCACACTTCTGGGGGCATTGCGCGACACGCTCAAGGCGGAGCGCGCGGTGGCCTACGGCGTGGATGTAGGGCCGGACCGCTACCACGTCAGCTATTCCTTCAACTCGGGCTTCCCCCAGGAAGGGGAGTCGGTCTTCGACGCCCTGGAGACCTTCCTGTCGGACCGGGAGAGTCTTTGGGGTTGGTATGATCCAGCCCGTCCCGCGCCGGCCCAACGCAACCGGGCGCTGCACTTCCGCTCGCTGCAGGAGTCGGAAGCGCGGCAGATGCCCTTGCATGACCTGCCCGCATATGAGGTGGGGCGGCGTCTGGGATTGACCGAGGCGGAGCTGGACGCCCAGAGAGACCGGGTCAACACCCGCTCCGGCGCGGTGTACCGGCAACTGGGCATGGAGCGCATGGCCTTCCTTCGCACCCTGGTCTGCGAGGGGCCGTCGCTCCTGGGCTGGCTGGGGTTGATGCGCGAGGAGCCCTTCACCGAGCGCGAGCAGCGGGTGCTCCAGGCGTTGACGCCCACGTTGCAGCGGCGGCTGACGATGGAGACGCGCCTGCGCGAGTCGGGCCTGATGTCCACCGCGCTGGAGGTCGCGATGGAGGCGCTCGGTCGAGCCGCCTGGGTCGTCAGCGGCAGCGGCCGGGTGGTGCACGCCAACAGCGCGGGCCGGGTGTGGCTGGAGCGCGGCGAGCCGGAGCTGATGGAGCAGCTGCGCCGAGGCGCCCAGGGCATCCCCTGCTCGGGGCCGCTGACGCTCACGCCGCTGCGCACCACGGGGCTTCCCGCGCACTACCTGGCCATCGACACGGGCACCGCCTCCAGCGCCGCCGCGCGCGTGCAGGCCCTGGCCGCGCGCTGGTCGCTCACCGCGCGCGAGTCCGAGGTCCTCACGCACATCGTCCAGGGCGAGACGAACAAGTCCATCGCCGGCAGGCTGGGCTGCGCGGAGCGCACCGTGGAGGTCCACGTCACGCACCTGCTGGCCAAAGCGCACGTGGAGAGCCGCTCGGCGCTCATCGCCCGCTTCTTCCAGACGTCCTGACTCTACAATGAGCGGGTGAACGACTCCCAAGCCACCCGCATCCAGGCTGCCCACGCTCGCGCCCGACAGGCGGTGGAGGCAGGTCCCCGCTCCGCGCCCCCTGACGGTGTCCCCCGCCGACGACGGCTCGCCCTGGGCGACCCGCAGGCGGACTTCGACAAGGTCCTGGGCATCCTCGACCACCACGGACTGCTGGGCGCGGACGGCTGGCTCCTGCCCGACGTGCAGCTCATCTCGGTGGGAGACCACTTCGACTGGGGTCGTCCCGAGGAGCGCCTGCACGCGGCGAACAGCGCGCTCGCGCTGGTGGCCTGGCTGGCCGCGCATCCCGCCGACCAGGTCCTCCTGATTCTGGGCAACCACGACCTGGGCCGCGTGGGAGAGCTGGCCGGCTTCGACGACGCCCGCTTCACCGTCGCCCAGGCGGAGGCGGACCGCGTCTACCAGAAGGGCCTCACCGACGAGGCCGGGGAGAAAGCCTTCCTGGCGCGCTGGCCCCAGGTGCCCACGGCCGAGCTGGTGGCCCGCGACTTCGGCAACTTCCTGGAGGCCCAACGCGCCTGGGTGGAGCACCTCTTGCGCGTCCGGCGCTTTCGCACCGCGCACGCCGCGGGCCACGGGCTGCTGGTGCTGCATGCGGGCGTCACCCACGAGGACCTGGACGTGACGGGCCTTGCCCCCGAGCGCCGCGCGGACGCGGACGCGGTGGCCCACGCGCTGAACGCGACGATGGACGCGGCGGTGGAGGCCTGGACGCAGGGACGGCTGGAGGTTCCGGGCCTGCACCAGCCGGGCGACGCCGCGCACGGCGAGGGCACGGGCATCTTCTACCAGCGCCCCAGCACGAAGCCGGAGGACGCCGAGCGCACGCGTCAGACGCCGCGTCGGCGCTTCGACCCCAGGCGGCTTCCCTCGGGACTCACCCAGGTGGTGGGGCACACCCGCGACAAGCGCATCCGGGAGCTGATGGGCGTCACTTCGGGCACGGCGCTCGACGGGGTGGTGCGCCACCTGGTGACGGACGGCACGCGGGTGGACTGCGCGCACGGTGCCCCGCCAGCGACGGGCCCGGCGGAGGCGGTGCTCGTCTTCATCGACGGCGGGATGAGCCACTGTCCCGTCGACGCGTACGAGCTGTTCGACCTGGGTCAGCGCGCCGCCGTACGAGCGACGGCGCGCTGACCTGAAGGACTACTTCGGCGCGGGCTGGGCCTCCGCCTGGAGGCCGGCGAGCTTCTTCTCCAGCCCCTTCATCATGCGCGGCGACACCTGCGAGGCGGGCAGCGTCTTGGCGTAGGCGATGGCGTCCTCCACCGTCTTCGTGGCGCCCGCGACGTCCTTGCGCGCGACGTGGATGTCGACCCGGTTGGACAGCACGTTGATGCGGCGGGAGCCCTTCACCCGCGCGAGCGCGCGGTCACTCGCCGCGAGCGCATCATCCAGGCGCCCCTGCAGCCGGTACAGCGTGGCCAGCCGCGCGGGCGGGTTGTAGTCCTGGGGCAGGTCCTTCTCGCTCTGCTCCAGCGCGGGCACGGCGCGCTCGGGCGTGCCCAGCTTCATCGCCGCCAGCATGCGGTGCGAATCAAAGACGGAGCGTGCGTCGGGGTTGGGCGCCTTGGCGGCCTCCGCCTCCAGGAACGCCAGCCACTCGCCCGCGAGCGCCTTCACGCCCGCCTCGTCCTTCTCCAGCTCTCGCGCGCCCACCCGCATCTCGTAGAGGCCGGAGCGGTCATCCCCCGACATCTCGATGATGGGAGCGCCCATGGCCTCGACCACCCTGGCCTCCAGGGCCACGCGCAGCTCCTTGCTCGCGGCCTGGTCCGGAATCGACAGCGCGCACATCAGGCCCATCATCGAGGCGTTGGCCCACGACAGCGAGCGCGGCGTGCCCGGCAACAGCTCCAGCGCCTTCTTCGCGCACGGCTCCACCTGCATCGCGCCGTACATCGCCGTCATCAGGGACTCCACCGCGCGGCCCCGACGGGACCAGTCCGCGGGTGCCTCGGCCAGGGCCTCCGTCAGCGTCTCCGCGGCCTCCGCCGAGCGTCCCTCGCCGTAGAGCGCGTCACCGCGCGCCAGGAGCGCCTCCGCGCCGGTGATGCCACCCTTGTAGGCGCGCTCACCGTCCTCGAAGAGCTTCACGAGCTGCTCCACCGTGGCGCTGCCGGCGAAGCGCAACAGCGGCTTCTCCTCGCGCGGGTCGATGACGTACAGCGTGGGCCAGAACTCGATGGGGAACTTCTCCTGGAACGCCGCGTTCTGGGTCAGGTCGGTGTTCACCTCCAACCAGACGTAGCGTCCGGCATGGCGCGCCAGCGACTTGTCCGACAGGACATACGCTTTCATGGAGCGACAGGTGTGACACCACGGTGCCCAGACGTCGACGAAGAGGGGGATGCCCTTCGCCTTCGCCTCGGCGAGCGCGCGGGCGTAGTCATCCTCGATGAACGGCAGGGGGGCTCCGGCATGCGTCGCATCCGTGGACACGGGGGTGTTCGTGTTCGCGGCGGTGCAGGCGACGAGCCCCAGCAGCAACAGGCAGGCGGCGTGGATGCGCATGGCGGCGGACCCTACCGCGCCCTCGCCGCTCTGTCCCTCAACGACATCCGCCACGCAAGCAACTGGGCACCCGCTCCCGCACATGCTCTGGTGTGCGCGGACCTCCGATGACGAGAGACCCCTACACCCTGCGTGATTCCCTCGCGTCCGCCCTGGACGCCCTGCCCGCCCCCGAGCGCTTCCCCGAGGCGTCGGACGCGGACCTGGCCCGGCGTCTGGCCGAGCGGCTGCGCAGGGACCTGCTTCCCCGCCTGGGTTCCGCGGACGCGCCCCTGTTGCTGGTGGCCATCGCCGGCCCCAACAACGTGGGCAAGTCCACGCTCTTCAACGCGCTGGTGGGCGCGCCGCTGTCGCCCGCGAGGCCCGAGGGAGGCCTGACGAAGCAGTGCCTCGCGGCGGCCCACCCGGAGACGTGGACGGGCGCGCTGAAGGACTTCCTCACCCGTCGCTACGACACGGTGCCCGTAGCGCCGGGAACGCTCGCGCCCGTGGACCAGCCGGGCCCCGCGGGGCGGCTGTACCTGGTGCTGGCGGACGCGGTGCCGCGCGGGCTGCTCGTCATGGACACGCCGGACTTCGACAGCGTGTACCGGGAGAATCGCGAGCGCGCGGAGGCGCTGCTCGTCACGGTGGACGTGCTCGTGTTCGTGGTGAGCCGGCAGACGTACCAGAACGCGGCGCTGGTGGACTTCCTGCGCGCCGCCGTGGGCCATGGGCGGCCGTACCTGCTCGTCTACAACGAGGCCTCGCGCGAGGAGGTGGCGCGTGGGCACCTGGACAAGCTGGCCTCCGACGTGGGCCATCCTCCGCTCGCGCGGTACCTGGCGCCGCACCAGCCCGACGTCGAGGCGGGCCTGCGGGCCCTCGCGACGGAGCCGCTGGATGGGAGTCCTCCGCTCGATGCCCTCCTGGGAGAGGCCGAGCACGCACGGGAGCTGAAGGCCCGGGCGCTGGAGGCGTCGCTCGCGGATGCTCGCGCGGAGCTGGAGGCGGTGGCGCGCGCGTCGACTCGCGCGGCGAGCGAGCCGGAGCGGCTGCGGCAACGCCTGCGTCACGAGCTGGAAGGCGTGGGCCGCGCGGCGGCGCTCAAGGCGGTGCCCGCGGACGTGCTCATCGATGCCTTCCGCGACGAGTTGGACGCGCGCAGCCAGTTCCACAAATGGGTGCGGCTGCCCTTCCGGGGACTGGCCACGGCGCTCACGTACGTGAGTCGCAAGGTGCGCCAGTCCTTCACGGGGCCGGAGCCGGAGGGCTCGCAGACGCCCTCGCGCACGGTGGACGCGACGATGACGGATGGGGTGCGGCGGCTGGTGGATGCCTTCGCGCCGGAAGTCGCCGCGTGGCGCGGAGACCCCGAGACACGAGAGAAGCTGACCGAGGCCTTCGGGCCCGTGACGCTCGCGAAGCTGGAGGAGCCGCTGGGCTTCGAGTCCCTGCACGCCCACGCGGCGGACCGCGCCACGCTCTATGCCTACTGTCGCGAACTGGTGGCGGGCGAGCTGCAGGGAGGCATGCGCGAGGAGCTGCTCCAGGCGCTGACGACGCTGGTGTACTCGGTGCCATCGGGCGCGGCGGCGGTGGTGACAGTGGCCACGGGCGGCTTCGGCCATGACGCGGTGGTGTGGGCGGGTACGCTTTTGTCCACGCCGCTGATGGAGCGCTTCGTGGACCTGCTGGGCGCCCAGGTGCGTGCCCGCGTCACCCGCAAGTGGGCGGACGCACATGGCGCCACGCTGGCCCGCGCGCTGGAGACGCGGTTCTTCTCGGACGTGCTCGGCCACCTGGATGGGCTGGCGGACGACTGGAACCACACCGCCGCGCGACTGGAGGCCACGCGGGCCGAGCTGTCGTGACGGCTGGCGGGTGGACGAGCCGTCGTCCTCCTGGTTCAGCGGGCTGGGAGGCGTGCGCACTGAGACACCGAGGCGACACCGCGCGGACGGACAGGACGGATGACATTCGGTCCGTGCGTGTGCGGCGACAATGCGCCATGCTGCGAGCGTCATGAATGGCTCGGACCCCGGAGCACCGGGCTCCCCACCTCCCGTCCTTTCCTTCCGCCACCTGCTGACCGACGCTGTCGGTACGTTCCTGGATGAGGCGGGGATGTCGTGCGCGCAGACGGCCGACTCCATCGGCGAGCTCATCGTCACGCTGTCGCGCTACCGCGAGGAAGGCGCACCGCTGTTCCCCATGGCCTTCATGGGGGACGACCTGGGGCAGATGCTCGCGCTGCTGGGCGGCAAGGACCCCATCGCCATCGGCATCGGGCCCCGCTCACGCGCCACCGTCCAGCGAGCCCTCAAGCAGTGCGCGCCGTTGGGGCAGGGTCGGTGGTGGGCGCTGTACCTGCTGCGGGTGCCGGAGGGCTTCGCCTACGGCGTGTTCCGCACGGACCCGTTTCCGCTCGCGGAGTCACCGCTGGAGCGACTGCGGCGGACGGAGGAGGCGCAGGCGGGTGTCGTGGGTGTGCTCCAGCTCGCGGACAACATGCTGGAGCTGCGCGCGGGTGGCGGGCTGTGCCGGCACGTGTACCTGTCGGGTGCGCGCGTGGAGGGGGCGTCACCTCCCGCGGTGCTCAACGAATTGGCGGAGGCCATCACGGATGGCGTGGCGAGCGCCAGTCTGGAGCGAGCCCGAGGGTTCTTCCGGCGCGTGCTCTTCGAGGTGATGCAGTCGTCCCATGGGGCGCTGGTGGCGGTGCTGCCCCGGGAGCGCGCGGGCTCCACGCTCTTCGTGGACGGCATCATCCTGCCGCGCCCATTGGATATCGTGGCGCTGCTGGACCGGTATCACGTGGACCCGACCGACTCGGCGGCCACGGCGGTGCGAGCCACCGGGCAGCTTCTGCGCGGAATGATGGCGACGGATGGAATCACCGTGCTTCGCGCGGATGGGTGCATCGTCGGGTACAACATCTTCGTGCGGCACCCGGAGTCGCTCGCGCATCAACCGTCCGTCGTGGGCGGAGCACGTCGGCGCACGTACGAGGTCCTGGGCGCCGCCGTCGGCACCGAGCTGACCGCCGCGTTCATCCGCTCCCAGGATGGTGACGCGGCCTGCCGTCGCGCATAGCAATTCCTTCCACTGCCTATCCACAGCGCCTGGTCTGGCCGACAATCATTTGTCAGACCGCCGCGAAACCGTCGTCTCTTCAACAGCCACCCAGCCATTTCAGAGACACGTGGCGGAAAGTCAAAGTGAAATCTCCCAGTGACAACTCTCCCCACCAGCGCTCGAACGCGTCCACCAAGACCGGGCTTCTGGTGGGTATCTGCCTTGCTACGTTCCTGACCGCCCGGATCGCTGAAGCCTCATGCCCCGAAGGACAGACAACAACCTGCACCTTCGAAGGATGTGCGGGAACTTCAACATGCAGCAACAGGGAGTGGAGTGAGTGTGCGCCCACCCCGGCCTGCTACGAGACGCCGCCCATGGGTCTCCGGTACGTGACGAGCGGGATTGGGGCAGGAAAGGAGAAAACCGTCGTGGGCGTCCCGGACGCCGCCACGACAGACCCGTTTCCCACGTATCTATTTACCCAGGCGCAAAAGAGTCTGACTTTCACTGCGACGGCGGAAGACCCCAATCGGGGAGTCAAATCCGTCAAGCTCACCGGCGAACTCACTGTCTGGTGCATGTCGCCTCGCCGCAGTGTCTACAGCACCGAGACGCGCTCGGCGCAGACGTTCCCTCTCTCGAATGAGAACAGCGCCGCGACAGCCTCTCCCTCGCGCACCGTCTCCCTCGCAGCGACGTTCAAGTCGTATACGGAGGAGACCCGCTGCGCGCCCGGCCTTTTGCCCTACCGCATCGACCTCGCGCTCACGGCACAGGCCACCGACGGCAACAACAACGTCCTGAAGACGCCACTGCGCCGGTATGTGTTCGTCCAGTCATTCAAGGTCGCGACATTCAACATCCGCAACGGCAAGAACATGGCGAACCAGGACAGTGCCGACATGCTCGCCATGTACTTGGAACCCGATCACAGAGTGGACATTGTCCTCTTTCAGGAGACCAGCGAAGACACCGTTTCACGTCTCCTGATGCAGCCCTGGCTCCGAGAGCTCTCTCGATACCGAGCCCTCTCTGGGAACAACGATCTGGCCATCTTCAGCAGGTTCCCCATCGCGCAGAACGTGGTGGTCCCTTTTTCGCAGCCACTCAGGGACTACGTTCATCGATGGCACTACGTGGTGATGGACATGGGCGGATTCAATCCTCGGATTGCGAATCTTCACCTCATCGCGACCAGCGTCGCCGAGGAGCGAGACCTGAATGAATTCACCTATCGCCGACAGGAAATGGATGAAGTGATGTTGGTGATGCGTCCGCCAGGCCCTCCCTCCATCATCGCGGGTGACTTCAATGCGCCCGTCTACAAAGACGACCCGCCCTATACCTACATTCGCGCGGAATGGGACTCCCTCTACTTTCAACCACCGTACAAGCATTTCTGCATGGTGGCGGGCTGCGAGGTGACGCCGGAGCTTCTGCCCCGCTACAACCTTGACCAGATCTGGCTGGGGATGAGCACGCCGGGGTTCGCGATTGTCGACGCCTACACGGCTTTCGATGAGCCTATCTACGAACCCACGTTCCTCTCGGACCACCGCATGCAGGTGGTCCGCGTGCACATCAAGGAATAGTGGGGACAGGGGGAGTCGCGCCCTGCTCCCGATATGAGCCTCGGTTCTCCTCGAAAAGGAGGAGAACCCATGGTGTGCTGGAGCCATGAACTTCGTCTTCGTGGGTACCAGCCTTGGCGCCCGGGGAACAGAGACCCACCTGGTCAGCCTGGTGCGCGCAATTGCCCAGGCTGGCCACGGGGTGGTCACCGTCGCGCGAGAGGGGGGCTTCATCGCCAGGGAGTTGGAGTCCCATGGGCTCGCCGTCGAGCCCGGCGTCTTCCGAAACGCGGCGGATGTGAGGGGGATGCGCAGCGTGCTGCGCGCCATCCGCCGTACGCGGCCCCAGTGGTTGGTGGGCAGCTTCGGACATGAGTACTGGCCGCTGCTGATGCTGGGGGGGATGACCGGCACACCGGTCGCGCTCTTCCGCCATCTCAACAGCCGACTCAAGCCTATGTCCCGCCTGCTGCTACCCCGCTGGGCGCACCGATTCATCGCGGTCTCGGAGTCCATGCGCTCGAATCTGGTAGAGCAAGGTGTTGCCTTCGAACGGGTTCGGCTCCTCTACAATCCGTTGGACGTTGGCTACTTCCGCCCAGATGAAGAACGAAGGGCGGAGGCGCGTCGCGCTCTTGGAGTGAGCGCTGACGAAGTGCTCATCGGATTCGTTGGCGCGCTGAAGCCAGAAAAGGGAGCGTTCCGACTGGCCGAGGCCCTGAATCAGGCCATGCCACTTCGACCTGGGCTGCGCGCACTTTGGGTGGGCGAGGAGGCAGCGCATCCGCGATTGAGAGCGGCTCTTGCGCCAGAGTTCCACCACCGACACCTCCTGCGCGGATGGACGAGCGATATGCGCTCCCTCTATGCCGCCATGGACGTAGCCACCATGCCATCTGAGTGGATGGAACCCTTCGGGCGTGTCTCCATCGAGGCTCAGGCGTGCGGAGTCCCAGTGCTCGCCAGCCGCATTGGAGGATTGCCAGAAACCCTGCGGGAGGGAGAGACCGGTGGACTGGTTCCTCCTGGAGACGTCGCGGCCTGGCGTGAAGCACTGCTGAACATGGCGGACATGGCGCCAGCTCGTCGGCGGGCGATGGGGGAAGCAGGGGCTCGATTCGTTCGAGAGCGCTTTGCCGCCGAGCGCATCGTGGAGGAGTTCTTATCGATGCTAGAGCCAGCTGGAGCCGGCCCCGCAGGTCGCCTGGGCCCTGGGGCCTGACGCCGGGCGTTCCGAGGACCGAACCGGCCAGTAGGGGTCTTGCGCACACGACGCCGGGCCGGGATTTTCGGGCTGTTCTGGATAACAGCTGCAACCTGTGTCGGTAGAGGCACAGGTTTGCTGTCCGGAGCCTGACCTCTCACGTCACATGGCACCGTGGACGCACAGATGGCCGGAGAATTGAGTTTGTCAGAGGCTTCCAGCATGCTGGCGCGGCCTTGAAATCCCCCTTGTTCCGCATCGCGCGATTCGCGCTCGCTGCCCTCGCGGTGTGCCTCGTGGCCCCCTCTGCGTGGGCCCAGAAGCTACCGGACGTCACCGTCGCTGGTCCGCCTATTGCCCCCGCGCTGAGCGAGAGCGGCCAGGGCCTGTGCGTTGCGTCCAACGTGTGGACGCGGACCCCAGGCGAGTTTCCGCAGACGCGTGGCACATTCCTCGACGGCATCAACGGGTTCTTCGAGGAGCCCGCCAGCAAGCAGAACCGCATCACGACCGTGCTGCGCACGCCGTTCGATCTGTCGAACAACCTCAACGATGGTCGCACGCTCAGCTTCGGCGACTTCGTGGGTCAGGTCACCATGCCTGGCTGCTCCACCGGTGGATGCAGTTTCAACGTCATCAACGACAATGATGCGTTGACACCATTCGTCTCCCGCTTTCGCGGCTACTTGAACATCCCCGCTAGCCTCGTAGGCCAGACACTGCATCTTGGGTACTACTCGGACGATGCCGTCAGTCTGGTCGTCTATGACCGTGCTCAGGCCTATACGGTCATCAACCGACCGCCACAACTCGGCGCCGCCACATGGCGAACAACCAACAGCGTGACCTTCGCCCAGTCAGGGCTCTACGCCGTTGAGATTCTGTACGCCCAGGTGACGGAGCACGCCGCGCTGGAGATGTCGATGCTCGTAGGAGCCTTCACGGACTTCGAGCGAGCAGCCAACGTTCCGCCGATCATCAACCTGTACAGCTCCAACTTCCAACTGCTCCAGCCCGCGCAGTTCTTCCAGACGGAGAACGGCATCCCGTCCTATTCGACGGACCCCAACCGCTGCGAGCAGTGCATCCGCGCCAACGTCAACGCCCAGAACAACGGCGGCTGTGATCCCTACTACCACTGCAACTCCGCGGCCCTGTGCGCCCCTTGCGACTCCTCGCTCCGCTGCGGCGCGGCCTGCTCTCCCTGCGGTCAATCCACGCCCCTCTGCGCCAACATCAACGGCAACACGCAATGCGTGCAGTGCACGGATGATAGCCAGTGCCCCAACGGCCGCTGCGACCTGAGCGACAACATCTGCCGAGGATGCAACGGCGACGACGACTGCCCGACCAACGGCCGCTGCGACCTGAGCGACAACACCTGCCGAGGCTGCAACGACGACAACGACTGCCCGAACACCGGCCGCTGCGACCTCGGAACGAACCAGTGCTCGGGCTGCAACGACGACGCGGACTGCCCGGGCGCCGTCTGCGACGAGCCCACCGCCACCTGCGTCCCCTGCACCGACGATGAGCACTGCCCCGATGGCCAGGTCTGCGCGACCGACATCAACCAGTGCCGCGAGTGCAACGACGATTCGCAGTGCGTCCGCGGTGAAGTCTGCACCAATCACCAGTGCGCCCCCTGCGCCACCGATGACCAGTGCGCCGGCAACTCCTGCAACTGCTGCCCCAATGGCACCCAGTGCTCCGCACTGACCGCCGGCGGGTCTCCCTCCTGCGTCGAGTGCACCACCGATGACCAGTGCGCTAACGGTCAGAAGTGCGATCCGCTCAACGGCACCTGCGTCACCACGCTGCCCGAGTGCAACACCGCCGATGCCTGCGGCCCCGCCTGCGCCAAGTGCCCTGGCGAGCGCCCCTTCTGCCTCGACGGCGAGGTCTGCGTTCAGTGCCGCACCGACCTGGAATGTGGCGACGGCCAGTTCTGTCTCAGCGGCGAGTGCAGCACCTGCACCACCGACCGCCACTGCGGCTCGCGCTGCGAAGCCTGCGAGACGGACGCACCCTTCTGTCTCTCGGATGGCTCGGTCCAGAACAGCACCTGCGTCGGCTGCAGGAGCAATGACGACTGCGGCAGCGGCCAGTGCAACCCCACGACGCGCACCTGTGAGAACGCCGGCGCCTGCGCGGTGACCTGTGACGCGGGCCTCGTCTGCGATGGCGAAGCGTGCGTCCAGTGTTTCGCCGACGCGCACTGCCCCTGCGGCGGCACCTGCGACCTCACCAACAACACCTGCTCCTCTTCGTGCGAGGACAGCGGCGACTGCCTCGGCGTCCAGCACTGCTCGGCCAAGACGCAGGAGTGCGAGCGAGGCCGACGCAAGCCCGGCACCGACCCACAGGGCGGCGCCTTCTGCTGCGGCACCGCCGCCGACGCCACTCCGGCTGGCAGCGCCACCATCCTCGTCCTGCTCGCCGCGGGCCTCCTGCTCCTCCGCTCCCAGCGCCGCGTCCGATGAAACCCTTCCACCTGCCGCTCCTCCTCCTGGCGCTCGGAGGGGCAACCCTCGCCTCCGCCCAGCCGGACGCCCGCTTCGACGTGCAGCTGTTCCGCCCGTCCGCGGCGCCGCAGGACCTGGTTGTCGTCACCCAGTCCCGTCCGCTGTCACACATGTCCGTGGCCTTCGGGCCGTACTTCAGCTACTCGCTCAACCCCCTCACGCTGGTGCCCGAGGGCGGAGACCTCGAGAAGATCAGCCTGGTGGGCAACCGCCTCCAGCTCGACGTCATGGCCATGGTGGGCCTGTTCGACTGGGGCGAGATTGGCGTGGACCTGCCGCTCATCCTCGCCCAGGGCGGACAGAACCTGGAGGTCATCGGCACCGAGGGAAGCGTGGAGAGCTTCGTGCTCGGTGACTTGCGCCTCTCCGGCAAGGTGGCCATCCCGGGCCTTCGCCGTCCCGCCGAGGGCAAGGGCTGGGGCGCCGCGCTGACGCTCAACGTGTCCTTCCCCACGGGCGCGCAGGACGCGTTCGCCGGCGAGGGCGAGATGACGTGGGCCCCCGGGCTCGTGCTGGACTACCGCTTCGGCAACGGCATCCTGCTGGCGTTCAACGGCGGCTTCTGGAAGCGGCCGGACCGCGTGTTCGACGGCGTGGCGCTGGGTGACATGGCGCCCTTCGGCCTCGGCACCGAGGTGCCCATCCTCCGAGGCAGCGGCATCACCGCGCTCGCCATGGTGAACGGCGCGGTGGGGCTGAAGAAGGCTCCTGGAACAGAGCGACAGATTCCCGCGGAGCTGCTCATCGGCCTGCGCTGGTACAGCTCCACGGGCGTGACGTTCACCTTCGGCGGCGGCGCGGGCTGTGGCTGCTCGCTCGCGTCGCCCACGCTGAGCCTCTTCACGTCCATCATCTGGATTCCGGCGAAGACGCGCGAGTGGGAGGCGCTGGAGCGCTTCAAGGAGCCGCCCGAGCCGGCACCGCCGCCTCCTCCGCCGGTGGACCCGGATGGCGACTCGGTGATTGGCGTGGGCGACAAGTGCCCGGATGTGCCCGGCCCCGTGGAGAACGCGGGCTGCCCGGACACGGACCGCGACGGCGACGGCACGGTGGACCGGCTCGACAGGTGCGCGGACCAGCCGGCGGGAAGCCGTGGCCGTGATGGGTGCCCGCTCGCGCGCCGCGACGGGAACAAGATTGTCATCCTGGAGCAGGTGAACTTCGCCACGGACCAGGACGTCATCCTCTCCGAGTCCTTCCCGATTCTGGAGGAGGTCGCCCGGGTGATGAACGAGAACCCGGAGATGGACCGGGTGTTGGTGGAAGGCCACACGGATGCCCGCGCGAGCGATGCGTACAACCTGGACCTGTCGCGTCGGCGTGCGTCCAGCGTGATGCGCTTCCTCATCCAGAGCGGCGTGGCGGCGGAGCGGGTGTGTTCGCAGGGCTTCGGTCGCAGCCGGCCGCTGTCCGACAACGTGACGGAAGAAGGCATGGCGCTCAACCGCCGCGTCGACTTCACCATCCAACCGCCCAGCGATGGCCCGCGTCCGCCCTGCCCCGAGGACCCGTCCGAAAAGAAGGGCAAGCGCCCCCGTACGAAGGCGCCAAGCCCCAAGGCCAGCCCCGCCGCGCCGAAGCCGTAAGCGCGGCGGCGCGGGCTCCGACAGCATCCGCCGCACGCCGCGCCCCTCAGCGAGGCGTCACGAACCTACGAAGCGACTCGCGCGCACGCGGAAGCCGCCGGCATCCACGGCACGGGCGGTCTCCACCGAGGGGCCCCGCACCACCGTCAGGGAACGACGAACTCCGCGGCGGAGCGGCGGCGACCGGCGACAACGGAGACCACCGCGCGCCCCTGCCCCACCGCCGTCACCCGGCCGTCCTGGGACACCGACACCACGGCTGCGTCCGACGTGAACCACTCCAGCGGCACGCTGTCGAGCACCACGCCGTTGCGATTGAAGGCCCGCGCCAGGAGCAACACCGACTGCCCCGGACGCTGGAACTGATGGTGGGTGAGGTTGAGGCCCAGGCGCGCGAAGTCCGCGGGCACCACCTGGACGGCGATGTGCCGAGCCAGATGCCCCAGGCTCGCGCTCACCGTGGCCGAGCCGGGCTTCACCGCCACCAACTGTCCCTCCTCTACCCGCGCGACCGACTCGTCCGACGAACGGAACTCCGGCACGGCGTCAG
The DNA here is from genome assembly GCF_013336625.1 of Myxococcus sp. CA033. Lineage (NCBI taxonomy): Bacteria > Pseudomonadati > Myxococcota > Myxococcia > Myxococcales > Myxococcaceae > Myxococcus > Myxococcus sp. CA033. Next base: position 899,412 of record NZ_JABUMU010000002.1, read on the forward strand.
GAAGCGACGCGCCCTGCTCATTGCGCGCCACCACGCGCATCTTGATGACGCGGCCCACTTCCATGAAGTCGGCACCCGGCGCGCGCACATCCAACGAGTTCAGGATGATCAGGTCCAACGGCAGGGCCTCACGCACCTTGCCCCCCGTCACGCCGATGACCGTCTTGCCGGACTTGCGCACCGTCACCACGCCGTCCTGCACCAGCGCCACATCCGTCGCGGAGCTGGTCCACCGCAGCTTCGGCTCGGACATGCGCTGACCCTCGGCATCGAGGACCGTGTAGTCCAACTTCACGTTCTGCCCCGGCGTGCGCAGGAACTTCGACTCCAGCGGCTGGAAGGTCAGGGACTCGGGCGACGGCCCACATGCGCCCAAGAGGCCGAGCGCGAGAACAAGCACGGAACGAAATAGGAAACGCGGCGTCTTCACGGCGGCGGAGACAGACAACGAAGCGGGGTGGGAGTAGCGCCCATTTTAACCACGCCCCTCGCCCCACGTGTGAACCGCGAGGCCCTCTTCTCACGGCCTCCGCGCCCGATGCCGTCCGCAAGGCACTCGTCCAGACAGGCGGTATCCGCTCGCCCCCTCAGGAGAAGAGGAAGTGGGGGACGTTGAAGTCACTCTCGGTGGAATCGAGGGACGCGACGATGTTGAGCCGCTGCCCGGGCTCCGCGAGGTCGACGACGTAGTCCGCCTTCGTCTTCCCTGCCCCCTGGATGACCCGGACGCGGGGTCTGGCTGCCTGCGCCGAATCCGTGGGCACATCCATCACCACGCCCAACTGCCCCCCAGACAGGCGCACCAGCGTCCCCACCGGGTAGAAGCCGGCCACCGCGGTGAACAGGCGGACCACCCTCGCATCGAACCGGGTGCCCGCCCGGTGGGTGATGAGCCGCAGCGCCGTGTCCGGTGCCAGCCCAGGATGAGGCGGCGCGGGGAACGTCAGCAGGTCGAAGGCACAGGGCACCGCGAGCAGCCGCCCCGCCAACCCCACCGGCCGCTGCACCGGTCCACTCCACGCCGGCTGGAGGCAGTCGTGCGCGGCCACGACACGCTCCAGGCGACTGGCGTCCAACGGGCGCTGCAACAGCCGGAGCGCCGTCTTCAGCGGGCCCCGCCGCGCCAGCAACTCATGGGAGGCGCGGTCGAACTCCTGCTCCGGCGCGAGCGTGGTGGCCCCCCGCCCCAGGTCATGGAACAGCCCGCTGAGGGCCAGGTCCAACTGCTGCGCGCGCGACAGCCCCATCCGCCGCGCCATCAACAGCGACAGCACCGCCACCGCCGCTCCGTGCTGCCCCCCATCCACGTCCGTCCGGCGAAAGCGCGTGAGGCCCACCAGGAGCGACTCATGGCCCACGGAGGACTCGGCCAGGCGCAACAGCACGCGGCGGAAGCGCTCGACGCGCACCTGCCCCTGCGAGGTGATGACATGCTTGAGGAGGACGACGAGCCGTGCGTAGTAGCGGAGCATCACCTCGCGCGGGGTCAGCACGTTCGTGGACGACAACACGTCGCGCAGGCGGATGGGCCCCAGCTTCTCCTGGAGGATGGCCTGCGGCTTCTGCGCGCGCCGGTGCTTCTGGAAGGCGACGAGGAAGGCCCGCAGGTGTTCGCGACGCAGGCCCGAGCCGAAGGAGATTTCCTGCACCTGGAGATGCTCCAGGTAGCGCCGCAGCGAGACGGCCGTCTCCAGATGCTCCTCACCCAGCTTCATCCTCGCGCCGTTGAGGAAGGGGATGCCGCCCACGCACTGGAGCTCCACTGACTTCTGTCCCCGCAGCTCCGCGTCCAGCAGCGAGCCCAGCTCCTCGAGCGCCTCCTTCACGCCCGCGTTGTCCACGTCGTGCAAGGACACCGTGTTCAGACACCGAACGACGACGCCCATGAGCCTCGGGCCCACCTCTGCCGCGTCCTCCCGTGTCGTCGACGTGTCCATGTCTCCGCGTCCCCCGACGTCCGTCCGTCGGCTTCAGCCCACCGGGGCCAGTTGCGCCAGCGCTTCCCGACAGGCCTGTTTCAGATTGCGCGGCGCGAAGAGCTTGTTCGCCACCGCCTCCAACAACGGCCGGGCCCTCGGGTCTCCGAGGATGCCGATGCAGCGCGCGCAGTGGGTCTTCAGCTCGATGTCCTGCGCTCGCTCGAAGGAAGAGCGCAGCGCAGCGCCAGCGATGGGGCCTCCCAGGTCCGCGAGCGCGCGCAGCACGGCCATGCGCTCGCGCAGCTCCATCCGCGCATCGAGCCGGGACACCAACGGCCCCACCGCCGCATCCACTCCGTAGCGCACCAGCAACACGAGCGCCGCGCCACGCACTCCCACCGCGGGGTCCGCCAGGAGCTTCAGGAGCGGCGAGCGCTGGGCCTCCACGTCGCGAGGACTCAGCCGGGACAGCAGCGCCGCGCGAACCTCCGGTCGGGGATGTCCCAGCAGGGCCGCCGTCAACGGCAGCGACTCCGGTCCCGACTCGCGCAGGAACTGCACCCAGTCCAGGTCCGCCTCGCCCAGGGACGAGGCCCGCGCCACCAGGATGTTCAGCGAGATGCCCCGGCGCACGAGCAGCTTCGCCAGGGCCCCACGGGCCTCGGGCGAGGGCAGCTCGAAGAGCAGGTCCGTGACGCCCTGGAGCGCATCCCGAGGCAGCGCGCTCACCAGCTCCAACACGCGCAGCAGCAAGCCCGGCTGGGCGGTGGCCTGGGCCAGCGCGAAGCGCGTCTTCTCCCGGAAGAACAGCCGCGTGACGGCATAGAGGTCCGGCGTGCGCGCGTCCGAGGCCCGAGCATCCCGCGTCATGCCCTGCACCACCTGCGACAGCTCCGTCCAGCGGCCATTCGAGACGAGGCTGGAGAGCAGCTCCTCCATCCACGCCAGGAGCTCCGAGCGCTCCTCCTCGCGACACACCGCGAGCAGGCCCCACACCACCCACAGGCTCCGCTCGTGCACGCCTTCGCCGCCCCGCTCGCGCTCCAGCAGGGCTCGCAGCTCCGCCAGCTCCGTGTCGCTCGCGCCCGCGAAGGCCGGCGCTTCAGAGCGCACCAGGTCCTGTGCGCGGACAGGGGCCAGCACCTCCGCCTCCAGTCGCGCCAGCCACTCGTCGTGTCCCACGGGCCGACGGCGGCCGGAGCCCGAGGACTGGCGCCGCGTGAGCTCCGCGAAGAGCTGCTCCTCGCGCTCGGCCAACTGGGCTTCGGCCTGCGCGGACTCGCCCGTCTCCGCCGACGCGGGCACCTCCGCGACGACGAGCTCGATGTCCTCGAAGCCCCGCTCCCAGAACCACGTATAGAAGTCGTACTCCGGAGGCAGCGTGCGCTGTAGCGCGCGGTGCCACATCCCCAGGAAGGCGCTCAGCTCCTCCGAATCCAAACCCGGTTGCAGCAGCACCTCCTGTACACCTTCCAGGAAGAGGGGCCGCGTCACCGAGTCCTTCGCGGACGCCGACTCCACGAGCACCACGTCTCCCAGGAGCAGCGCCGAGGAGCGAACGTGCAGCACCACCGCCTCGCTCGTCACCTCGTGGTAGCGCCGCACCGCTTCGCTCAATCGCTGTTGGACTTCCACCAGCGCGGCATGCCCCTCCGCGTAGAAGCGATAGGCGCCCAGCACCTTGTTCAGCGCGTGGCCCACCTCCGTCGCGGCGTCCCCCGGCGAGAGCGCGGGCAACCCCACGGCGCCTGGAGCTATTGTCTGACCTCTGGGAGCGGGAGTGGGCATGGCTGGCAATTCATTGGAGTCCCTCCACGACACTAAAGCCAGAATCCAAGCACCACCAAATGAAGGTTGTCTTTCATGAACGAGGCGCGTGGGCGCCCAGTGCCCCAGGGACTGGGTTGCCAGGGCTTCGCCCTCGCGCCACCCAGCGAGTCGGGCGCGCTCCCGGGCCCGCTCCAATCGCTCACGCGCCTCGTCTGCCCTGCCCCCCGCACCGAGCAGACGCCCCACGTCGTAGTGGATGCGCGCGGCCTCCTGCGCATCGCCCCCCTGCTCGGCCAGAACGAGCGCTCGCTCCAGTTCAGGGTGTCGTCTACCCCGCCGGCGCGAGCCACCTCAGGCGCGGCATGCTGCCCGTGGGACGAGGCCCCGGCGCCAGGGCCAGCGGCTGGACGTAGAGGCCCCGGCGCTCTCGCGTCCACCACGCTCCCGTGCGCCGACGCTCCTCCGCTCCTGTCATCCGGTAGTCATGGAGCACCGCGCGAACCTGCCGGGGCGGCGCGTCCGGGAAGGGATTGCGCTCGAGCAATCCCAGCACCTCGGGAGCGCCTTCGAGCAGTCGAGCCAGGAAGGCGATGAACCAGCTCGGCGGAGAGGAGAGCGCGGCGAACCACATCTGCCAGTCGAGGCGAGGTTGGTGTGGGGCCACCTGCTTCGGCGGCTGGTCGACGTCGCCCACCTTGTAGCGAAAGCGATAGGGCTCCCAGTGCTCGCCGTCGTTGGAACCTTCGACGACGATTTCCGGTCGCTCCACCGTCATCACGCTGAACAGGCCATAGCGATTCACGGAGCGCAGCGGGCGCGCACAGCCGTGCAGCCACGTCAGGGGACGGAGCACTTGCTCCGGGAGTCGTGCACCTCGCTCGAAGCGCAGGAGGATGTCAGCGGCGCCGAGCAGGAGGAGCGGCGTGAGCAGGACTCCACTCCAGTGCGTCCGCGAGCGCGCCGGAGGTGGGCCCTCGGGAAGGAACGGAAGCATTCGTCGCAGGGCGGCGTCATCCAGCAGCCACACTCCCAACGCCAGGGACTGGAGATTGAAGAAGCCATAGTTGCCCGTGGCGGCGATGGCGGCCTGCAACGCGGAGAAGGCTCCGAAGGCGAGCTGTCTGGGTCGACGGGGTGTGAAGACGAGGAGCGGCACACCGGCTTCCAGCGCGAGCACCATCGCTGTCGAAGCCTTCTGGAGTGGCTCGGGCAGGTGGTGTGCGTACCAGCCGCCGCGCGTGGGCAGGGGCGCTGTCTCGTAGTAGTGCCGACAGGCTGTCAGCTCGCGCCACGTCCTGTCCCCCGACTGCCACTTGCTGACACCCGAGCCGAAGTAGAGGCGGAACACGAGCAGTCGGAAGAGGAACACGTCCAACGCACCGGGTGACGCACGGCCCAGGCCCGGGCGCAGTCCTGGTGGAGCGGTGAGCGCGGACAGCAGGCCCATCTCCAGCAACAGGACGTCCCACTGGAACGAGAGGAACTCCCGGCCCACCGCCGCATAGGAGAGATACAGGCCCCACAACAGGGCCAGCGCGCTGCGGGGCGCGACGTTGAAGAGGACCGCGAGGGAGAGGAGCTGACCCAGCGTGCAGCCCCGCACCAGCGCCGCGTCGGAAGCGCCGAACCAGAACACCGTGGGCAGTCGTCGCCAGCGCTCGCGCGCGGGTTCGGCCTGTCGCCGTTCCTCGCTGACCAGGTCCTTCACGGGGCGGATGCCTCGCGAGCCGAACAACCCCAATACCTGTCCTCGCAAGGACGTGAAGGCGATGAGGAACGTGCCGCCCATCAACCGGAGGAAGAGCCAGCGCACCTGGCGGAGGTCTCGCGGTGCCACGGTGCGGCCGAAGAGCCAGCGGTCCACCCGTGATGCCGCGCGGCGATTGCGAGCGATGACGCCGTAGGCAGCCTGGGACAGGCCCAGCACTCCGGGCAGCAGCCCCACTCTCGCCATGCCGTGCGTCAGCCAGCGGGGCGACCGGGTAAGCGCGCGGAAGACCGCCTCCGCGCCCTGCGACACGCGGCCCGAAGGCTCCACGAGCTGCGTGGCGCGACGCATGTTCCGTCGCGGGATGCCGAGCAGCAGGAGGAGCCAACTACGGCCTGGGAGGAAACGGACGCGTCCTTCGGTGTGCTGTGCCCAGCGCGCCACCCAGCGGCGGCAGAAGCCGCAGTCGGCGTCGTAGAGCAGCAGCGGTGGCGGACGCGTGAGCCACTCCCGGGCGGCGACACGTCCGTGCGTGTGAGAACCCACCATGGCTGAAGCATGGAGTCGGCGGGTGGAGTTGGCCGCCCTTTGGCGCGGAGGCGGTGGCCGCTCCGGGGCCGGGGTGCCGAGCGAGCAAGCGCGGCATCTCGTGGGAGGCCCTGGACATCGGAGCGGGGTGCCTAGCTTTCACGGCATGAGCGAGCCGAAGGGGAAGGCAAAGCGACTGGTCGAGGTGGCGCCTGGCATCCACCACTGGACCTTGAATGACAACCGCATCGGCGGCACGCGCAGCGATGCCTACGCGGTGGTGGATGACGATGGGGCGGTCATCCTCATCGACCCACTGCCCATCGACGAAGCGGTGCTGCGGGGACTGGGTGACATCTCCGCCATCCTGTTGACGGCGGGGAATCACCAGCGTTCGGCGTGGCGCTTCCGCAAGGCGTTCGGCGCTCCGGTGTGGGCGCCGGAGAATGCATACGGGCTGGAGGACAAGCCCGACTTCATCTACGTGGCGGGCGACACGCTTCCGGGGGGACTGCTCCCCTTCCATACGCCCGGTCCCGCGGTGGCCATGTACACGCTGTGGATGCAGAAGCATCCGCGAGGCATTGCCTTCATCTCCGACCTGTTGACCCACGAGGGCAGCGGCACGCCGGAGTTCATCCCCAGCGAGTACCAGGACGAGCCCCTTCGCACCCGACAGAGCGTCCAGCGCATCCTGGACCACCTGGCCGTCATAGACATCGTCTGCTTCGCGCACGGAGAGCCCATCCTTTCGGATGGCGCGAATGCGCTGCGGCGTGCGCTGCAGGAAGACATGGACGCTCCTGCCGCACCGTCACCCTGAGACTGAAGTCCCCGAGTCACCAACGAGGACGGCTCAGTGCGCGCCCTCGCGAACCAACACGTGGCCGTCCTGGACACCTGGCGGGACGAGGTACAGCGCCTCTCCCGCTTCCGCGCGGTCCAACAGCGCGCTCAGTGCCGGCAGGTCCGTGACGGCGATGCGCCTCGTCGGATCCAACGACAGTCGACGCTCCATCGCCTCCGCCACGCGCGCGCCGTCGGACACGTCCGTCTCGTAGACGAAGGTCCGCTCGCCGTACTCGTGTCCCCCGGGAACACGGCCCACCAGTCGCAAGGGCCCCAGTCGCGCGTGGACGCGCACACTCGGATTGTCCCACTGAGCCACGCCACGCAGCCGCGTCGCACGCAGCATGCGCAATGTCAGCGTCTTCACCCAGGCCCCCGCCCCCGTCCCCGGCAGGAAACTCAACAACGACACGCCGATGAACAGCCCCGGCGTCATCGACGGCGCCGCGTAGTACGCCGCGCCGATGGCCGGCTCCTCATCCGCGAGCCCCAGGTGCGCGCGCAGCTCCGGCTTCAACATCCGCGCGGGACAGCGCAGCAACCCAATCGCTCCCGGCATCAGATACAGGTCCGACAACACCCAACGCGGCACACCAATCCCGCCAAAGGCGAACTGGTTCAACGCCAGATACTGCGTCGCCAGCTCCAGATTGCGCTCAGCGGGCAGATACGTCGCCGGCAACCCCAAGGGCGACAGGTCCATCGACTCCGCGTGTTCACCCGCGCCCAGTGCCATGAGCGACACCCCCGGATGCGCGGAGAAGAATGCCTCGGCCTGCCTCGCCAGTGCTTCGGTGTCACGCATCGGCTTCGATGTCCTTCGCCACCGCCGACAGTCTCGCCTCGTCCGGAATCCTCACGGCGCCGTCGTCCACCCACGCCCGCGACACGAGACAACGCGAGGAACCTCCGCCCTTCTCACACAGCTCGCTCATGTCGAGCGACACCACCCCCATCCCCAGCGCCGCCACCCGCGCCTTCACCGCCTCCGGCACCACGGACGGCGCAAGCAAGTCCCTCCCCACCGGCAACCCATTGGTGGCATAGCGACGAATCTCGTCCTCCGTCACCGTGAGCAACCGCTGCTCACCGAAGCGCTCGCGCAGCAGCGCATACGACTCGGCGGCGATGACGTCCGGACACACCAGCATCCGGTCCACGGCGGGCAACGGCAGCAAGGCCATGTTGCCGTGAAACGCGGGCTCGCGGACCTGCACGCGCACCACCTCGCCTGGAATCCAGCGCGCCGCGGCCTCCAATCCCTCCAGTGTCGTGCGCCCACCCCAGAACAACAGCGTGGCCCCGTCGAAGTGCGCCACGTCGCCATGGGCCTCCCAGATGCCCTCGCCCGGCTCCATCACCTCGAACCCCATGCGCCGCGCCAACGAAGCCCAGTGTTCCTTCTCCGCCTGACGGTGCGCGCTCATCATCCGAGGCAACACGAACCCCGGCGCCGCGCCCTCGCGCGCGACCACCTGGCCGCACTCCGCCGCGTACGGCATGCCCGTCAACAGCTCCGACGGCGACGACAACGCCACCACCGTGCCACCACGAGCCTCGATGGCCCGCGCCAGCTCCAGCCACTCACGCCGGGCCTTGCGCGCATCCACCTGCCCCGCCTCGCGACTGCGGAAGTTGTTCCGCCCTCGCAACGCCCAGCCTCGCCCCGGGGGCGACATGAGGAAGAGTTCCATGACCCCTCCGCTTCTACCCCTCCCCCACGCATGACCGCCACACCACGTCCCGCCATTGAACGCTGGCGCACGCCTCGTCACATTCGCGCTGGCCCTCCGCGCGACGCCAGGACAGGCTGCCCCTCACGTGGACGAGACGAGCCTGCCCGAACCCGAAGCCTTGCGGTCCCTCTTGAAGACCGCCCTGGAACTGCCACCGCTCCAGCCGCATGCGGCGCGGTTGGAGCGCCTCGTGGACGACTACGCGCGCGGCGTCGCGAGCAGGGACGCTCCGCTCTCCGTCGCGCTCGTGGGCGCCACCGGCGCGGGAAAATCCACCCTCCTCAACGCCCTGGCCGGACAACCCCTGTCCCGCGAGGGCGTGGACCGCCCCACCAGCACCGCCGCCACCGTCTTCGCCCCAGAAGGCGCCGCGGCGGACACCCTCGCCCAGACGGGCGCTCGCGTGGCGCGGTACGTGCCCGGCCCCCAGGCCCTCTGGGGCGGACAGGTGTTCATCGACACCCCTGACCTCAACAGCGTGGCCACCACGCATCGCGATGTGGCTCGCGCCGCGCTCGAACGCGCGGACGTGGCGCTCGTCGTCATGCACCGGGGCAGCGTCGCGGAGGCCACGCAGGTGGAGTTCCTCGCGGAGTTCGCTCGCCGCCGCGCGCTCGTCTTCATCCTCAACTTCGCGGACGAGCTGTCACCCGAGTCTCGCGACACGCTCAAGGCACAGGTGCGCCGCGTCGCCGCCGAGCAGTTCGGCCTTCCCCCTCAAGACGTCCCTGTCTTCGCCATCAGCGCGCTGGCCGCCAAGGAAGGCCGCGACGTGTCCGGCGAGTTCGGCCCGCTGCTCTTCCACCTGCGCGGGCTCGCCACCCAGGCCATCGCCGCGCGCGTGCGACGTGGCAACGCGATGGGCGCCTTGGAGGAAGTGTCCACCCGCGTGAAGGCCGCGCTCGACGAGACCGATGCACTGCTCGCTCGGACTCGCGCCGCGCTGGACTCCGGCCTGGCGAAGGCCTCCGACGGACTGCGCGAGGACTTCGACGCGCGACTGCGCCTGGCCCACGGACACCTCGCGGCGGAAGTGCGACGACAGGCGGGAGGCCGCTTCTGGGGCCCGGCGGCGTGGGGCCTGCGCCTCTCCCTGTGGGGCGCGAGCGGCCTGGGCGCGGCGGCGCTGGTGAGCCGACGCAGCCTTCCCGCGGGACTCGCGGTGGCGGCGGCCTCCACGGTGGTGGACGCGGTTCGCGGACACACACGCGCGCGGGCCGCGGAGAGCGCGGTGATTGAGCCCTTCGACGACGACTTCGGCGTGGAGTCCGCGGCGCGCACCGCGCTGGCCGAGGCGCGCAGCGTGGCGCGAGCCGGAGGCCTGGAGCCGTCGGTGCTCGGCGTGCCGGATGTGGACGCGATGTTGGAGGAGGTGCGCGCGGCTCGGGCCGCTGCGTGGCGCTACACCGCGACGACGGGCGTGGCGGAAGCGGTGGCGGGCTGGTGGCGCACCGCGCGCTGGCTGGTGCTGCCGCTCATCAACCTGCCGCTGCTCGTGCTGCTGGGACACGTGGGCTACCGCGTGGTGCGTGCCTACGTGGAGGGCCCCCTGTTGCCGCTCGACTACTTCGTCAACGCGGGAGCCCTCTTCGCGCTGCTCGCCGGAGCAGGCGCGATGCTGGCCTCAGCGAGTCTCGCTGGGGCCGCTCGCCGTGCGGGCGCCGGCGGGCGCACGCGCTTCGTCGAGGCCCTGGCCACCCTGGGCGGGCGGCTGGGAGAGGCCGTCGATGATGGCCTTCGCCCCGGGCGGGAGGCCGCGCGGCGCATCCTGGCGCTCCGGTGACATGGACACCACCGGCTGACCCGGCGTGTGCGAGCCCTCCGTCGCGGCCATGAGCGTGTCGCGACCGGAGTCACGGCAGATGGGCGCGGCCACGCGCGTCTCGCGCACCGGGTCTCCATAGCCAGCGATGCGCGCGGGCACGGACGGGTTGTTCCAACCCTTGCCCACCTCACGCGCCACCTTGAAGTGCAGGTGCGCGCCACACGCCCAGCCGGTGGAGCCGGAGAAGCCGATGAGCTGCCCCTCCTTCACGCTCTCGCCGGGCTTCACCACCACGGCGCTGAAGTGCAGGTACTGCGTCTCCAGCCCGTCCCCATGTGAGAGGACGACGTAGTTGGCGTAGGGCGCGAACTTCTCGTCGCACCCGCCCTTCGAGCTGTCGCCGCGAGCCAGCCGCACCACACCTTCACGCGCGGCGACGATGGGCGTCCCTTCCGGCATCCGGAAGTCCCACGCATACGTGTCGTTGTGTTGGTGACTGCCTGTGTCGTGTCCCTGGCTCACCGTGTGGATGCGCCCACACGCGAACGGAACGCCGACCTCGGGCATGTCGCCCACAGGGGAGGCAATCGAGTTGGTAACCGCTGGCGCCGTGGCCAGGAGGGAGCCGACAAGGAGAGCGGAGGAAAGGTTCATATCGGGCCGGCGGACAACGGAGACAAGTGGCAGGGGTATTTCCTGGACCAATTATCTCGCGCCCGCGTGGCCTATCACCAGGGACCCCATGGCCCGCTCGCTCGTCCGTGGGGCCTGACGCCCTCGACGTCGAGTGACGAGTCCGCCTCCAGCGGGCGGGCACCTGTCTCCTCGCCTGCTCGACGAGGCGCCGCGAAAATGCCCAGGCGAGCCTCGCGCGGACGACGGCGCCCTCGTGTCTCACCTGCGCCACCGTGGGTGGCACCGTGGATCACCCTCCCTCACCAGCAGCCGCGACATAGTGACTGGTCACTCATTAACATCGGAGTTATGCTTTCGGCAGATGGCCGTGAAGAGCGCATCCCCTACTGAAGGGCCACCCCGCCCTCCCCGCCGCACGCAGCAGGAGCGCCGCGAGACGACGCGCCGCAAGCTGCTGGACGCCACCATCGACACGTTGGTGGACGCGGGGCACGCGCGCCTGACGACGGTGGAGGTCGCGAAGCGAGCGGGCGTGTCCCAGGGCGCGCTCTTCACGCACTTCGATACGAAGGAGGAGCTGCTCGCCGCGGCGGTGGAGCACCTCTTCCCGCGAATCATCCAGGACTACCTGGCCGGTGTCGGCGCGCGGCCGTCGAGCAAGGACCGCATCGCCTCCGCCGTGGACATGTTGTGGGCCGCGTACCAGCGGCCAGAGCTTCAAGCGGCCATCGAGTTGTATGTGGCCGCGCGCACGGACACGGCGCTCCAGGTGGCGCTGGCCGCGGTGGATGGGCCGCACCGGGAGAACCTTCACCGGGTGGCGCGCGAGCTGTTCCCCGAGGCGGCGACCGCCTACCCGGAGTTCGACTCCGTGGTGGAGCTGGCGCTGGACGCCGTGCAGGGCGCGGCCGTCGGGGGAAGCGCGCGTCCGGATGACCCGGCCCACCGCCGCATGCTCGATGCCCTCACCCGCTTCATGCGCAGTGCTTTCTCTCCACCTTCGACACGTCGACCGCGCCAACGCCACCGCTCCTGAGCATCACGATGGAGGTGTCCCATGGACGCCGTACACATTCCCGACCTCATCACTCCCGCCATCCCCGTCTTCATCCTGACGGTGGTGGCCGAGGCGCTGTGGGTAAAGAAGCTGCGTGACGAAGGCCGCGAGGTGGCGGGACATACCCTGAAGGACTCGGCCGCCAGTCTCTCCATGGGCCTGGGCAACGTGTTCATCAACGTGGTCTGGAAGGGCATCGCCTTCGCCGGCTACCTGGCGCTCTACAACCTGACGCCGCTGCGCGTGGGCACGGGGGTGCTGGCCTGGGTGCTGCTCTTCTTCGCGGAGGACCTCTGCTACTACTGGTTCCATCGCGTCCACCACGAGAGCCGCTTCTTCTGGGCGTCGCACGTGGTGCACCACTCCAGTCAGCACTACAACCTGACCACGGCGCTGCGGCAGACGTGGACCAACCCCACGGGCTGGGTGTTCTGGGCGCCGCTGGCGCTGCTCGGCTTCTCCCCGGTGATGATTGTCGTCCAGCAGTCGGTGAGCCTGCTCTACCAGTACTGGATTCACACCGAGGCCATCCACAGGCTGCCGCGTCCGCTGGAGTGGGTGCTCAACACGCCGTCGCACCACCGCGTGCACCACGCGTCCAACCCGCGCTACCTCGACAAGAACTACGCGGGCATCCTCATCATCTGGGACCGGATGTTCGGCACCTTCGAACCCGAGGGTGAGAAGCCCGTCTACGGCCTGACGAAGAACCTCCAGACGTACAACCCGCTGCGCATCGCGTTCCACGAGTTCTTCGCCATCGCCAGGGATGCGATGAAGCCGGGCTCATTGAAGCAGCGACTGAGCTACGTCTTCCGCAATCCCGCGTGGAAACCGGACGAGCGAAGTGCGCCGCCCGGCAGTCCTCCGGCGACGGAGCCGGTGCGCCCTTCCGCCTGAGGTGAAGACCCTCCAGGGGTGCCCCTGACTCCCTGGGGAGTGGCGGGTGTTGAGCACTGCGCCCTTCCCGGGTGTCGAGTCCTCGCGTCGCGCGCGTGTTCGGCTTCCCTCACGCGAGCGGAGGCGCTAAGCCAGCCGGCACTTTTTTCGCGCGAGCACCCCCAGGAGGAGGACGAGTCATGACCGAGCGTGAGCTGTGGGAGCGGTACCAGCGGTATCTGAGCGTCGTCCCGTCGCTGGGGTTCTCCCTCGACGTCTCGCGCATGGGCTTCGCCGCGGACTATCTGGAGCGGATGCGTCCGCGCCTGGAGGAAGCCTTCTCCCAGATGGAGGCGCTGGAGAAGGGCGCCATCGCGAACCCGGATGAGAACCGCCGCGTGGGCCACTACTGGCTGCGCGCCCCCGAACTGGCCCCGGAGCCCGCGCTCTCCAAGGACGTCACCGACACGGTGGCCGCCGTCCACGCCTTCGCGCGCGACGTGCATGACGGGAAGCTGAAGCCGCAGAAGGCGCAGCGCTTCACGCATCTGCTGTTGGTGGGCATCGGCGGCTCGGCGCTCGGGCCGCAGTTGGTGGCGGACGCGCTGACGTCGCGGGACGACAAGCTGCGGGTGTCCTTCTTCGACAACACGGACCCGGATGGGATGGACCGGGTGCTGGGACAGCTCGGCGCCCAGCTGGCCGAGACGCTGACGGTGGTCATCAGTAAGTCCGGCGGCACGAAGGAGACGCACAACGGCATGCTGGAGGCCGAGCGCGCCTATGTGGAGCAGGGGCTCACCTTCAGCAAGCACGCGGTGGCCGTCACGGGCGCGGGCAGCGAGCTGGACACACACGCGAAGAAGCAGGGCTGGCTGCGCACCTTCCCGATGTGGGACTGGGTTGGCGGACGCACGTCGGTGATGTCGGCGGTGGGCCTGCTGCCCGCGCGGCTCCAGGGCCTGGACATCGACGCGATGCTGGCGGGCGCCCGGGAGATGGACGTGGCGACGCGGCAGCGTGACGCGGTGAAGAACCCGGCGGCGCTGCTGGCGCTGATGTGGTTCCACGCGGGCGACGGCAAGGGCCTGAAGGACATGGTCATCCTGCCGTACAAGGACCGTCTGCTCCTGATGTCGCGGTACCTCCAGCAGCTCGTCATGGAGTCGCTGGGCAAGGAGAAGGACCTGGACGGCAAGGTGGTGAACCAGGGCATCGCCGTCTACGGGAACAAGGGCTCCACGGACCAGCACGCGTATGTGCAGCAGCTGCGCGAGGGCGTGCCGAACTTCTTCGCCACCTTCATCGAGGTGCTGAAGGACCGCGACGGCGAGTCGATGGAAGTGGAGCGCGGCATCACCAGCGGGGACTACCTGCTGGGCTTCATGCTGGGCACGCGCCGCGCGCTGTTCGAGAAGGGCCGCGAGTCCATCACCCTCACGGTTCCGGACGTGAGCGCGCGCACGGTGGGCGCGCTGATTGCCCTCTACGAGCGCGCGGTGGGTCTGTACGCGAGCCTGGTGCACATCAACGCGTACCACCAGCCGGGCGTGGAGGCGGGCAAGAAGGCGGCGACGAGCGTGCTGGAGCTGCAGAAGAAGCTCACGGCGCGCCTGCTGGATGCGCGTGCATCGGCGCGTTCGGCCGAGCAGCTCGCCAACGACATCGGCCAGCCCGACGAGGTGGAGACGGTGTTCAAGGTGCTGGAGCACCTGGCGGCCAACCCGGGGCGCGGCGTGCAGCGCTCGGGTGGCGCGAGCCCCTCCGAGGCTCGCTTCCAGGTGAAGTAAAGCGCACCACGACAGCCCGGCGTTCGTCCGCGCCGGGTTCTCGCGGGTTGCCTCAGAGACGCGCCTCTTCATGAAGCGAACCCCTCGGGAGCTCGCTTCGAGAGAAGTGACTTGAGGCACGAATCCCGGCGTTCATCCGCGCCGGGCTCTCGCAGGTTGCCTCAGAGACTCGCCTCTTCATGAAGCGAACCCCTCGGGAGCTCGCTTCGAGAGGAAGTGACTTGAGGCACGAATCCCGGCGTCCGTCCGCGCCGGGCTCCCGCGTGTCGCGTCAGCCCACGCCCCAGAGGCGACGCGCCTCCTCGGCGATGAGGTCCGGGTACTCCTCGGGGAAGAAGAGCTTCGCGCCGGGCACGCGCCGCACACCTCGCGAGGCGCCGAACGTCTGGTCCAGGTAGTCGGCGCTCGACTGCGAGAAGATGGTGTCGCCCGTTCCCCAGAGGATGCGCGTGGGCACGGTGCACTTCTGGAGCGCCGGCCCGATGCCCGCCAACGCGTTGGCCTCCAGCCCGAGTGTGTACGCATGCGCCTGCGCCTTGCCGCGCGGCGAACGCACGAGGGGCGCGAAGTAGTACTCGATGGCCTCGTCCGTGGGCTGGGAGGGATTCGAGTAGCACATGCCCCCGAAGCCCTTCTCGGAGCGCGCGAGCGCCTTGTCCGCGAGCCACGGCGCAAGCCACGCATCCACGTACTCGCCCTTGCGTGCCATCTCGATGACGGGCAGCACCGCGGCGGGCGGGCACTCACTCTCCACATCGCAGTTCGTCAGCAGCAGCGTCCGCACGCGCTCCGGATGCCGGGTGACGAGGAGTTGCGCGATGGCGCCCCCACTGTCGTTGGCGATGACGTCGACCGACTTGATGGCGAGCCTGTCGAGCAACTCGACGAGCATGTCCACCTGGGCCTCGGGCGCGTAGCTCTGACCCTCCGCGACCTCGGTGTATCCGAGCCCCATGAAATCAGGAGCGACACAACGCCGGTACGGCGACAGCCGCTCGATGGCGCCGCGCCACTGGAAGCTGTTCAACGGGAAGCCGTGAAGGAACAACGCGGCCTCACCCGTGCCGCGCTCGACGTAGGCGATTCGCCCGAAGCGACTGTCGAGGTAGCGCCGGGAGGCGTGGTAGGCCGCCGCGTCCAACGCACCACCCTGCTGCGCGGAGGTGCCGCCGGTCGCGCGAGGCACGCAGCCGGAGAGCGCGCTGACAGCCAGTGCTCCCGTGGTGAAGGCGAGGAACTCCCTGCGACGCAGTCCGTGCGTCACTACGGGGTTGCGGGGCAATGCGAAGTCCTTGGAGCTCATTCCCGAAGTCATTTCCTGAAGGGGTGTGGGGCGCGGCGGGTGTCATGCCGTGCAACGCCGGGACTTGTAACCAGCTGATCCCAAGGCCACTTGGTGAAAATTGCGCACGGGACGCACGCGCTCATGCGTCCCGGAAATGGGAACGCTGGGGTTGCCCCTGGACCGCCGGCTGGGACTTTGACCTAGGCTCGCGGCATGAGTCGTTCGACGGGACTCCCCACGCCACCCTCTCCCCCACGTCGGGAAGTGGCGCACGCCGGACTGGTGCGCGTCTTCGCGTATCACTGCCCCGCGTCGAAGGGTGCCCCAGTCGAACCGGAGCAGTTCACCCACACCTCCATCTCGCTGGTGCGCTCGGGAGTGTTCGGCTTCCGGAGCGAGCACGGGCCCAGGCTGCTCACCACCGGCTTCGCGATGCTCGCCAACCCCGGGCAGCAGTATGAAATCTCGCACGAGCACGCCGGGGGAGACCGCTGCATCATCTTCCGCTTCGACGAGGCCGCGCTCGAGGAGCTGGTGGGGAGTCCTCCTCGCGGTGCGCCTCGCCAGTACTTCACGCGGTCAGTGCTTCCGCCCTCGTCACGTGTCGAAGCGCTCCGACACCTCGCCGAGAAACAGCTCGCCGCTCATGGCGCATCCCTGGGCCTGGAGGAGTTGGGGCTCGCGCTCGCGGCGCATGTCGGAGCGCTGCTCGGCCGCGCGCCCAAGCCCGAGGCGACTCGCGACAACCGTGCTGCTCGGGACAGCGTCTACGCCGCCCTGCATGCGATTGAGCACGACTCCGCGCGCGAGCTTCGACTGGAGGAACTGGCGCGCGTGGCCGGCTTGAGCCCGTATCACTTCCTCCGCGTGTTCAAGCGCGAGACGGGTGTGACGCCCCATCGCTTCCTGCTGCAGACCCGCGTGCGACGCGCGCTGGAGCTGCTCCGCGATACCGAGCGGCCCGTGACGGACATCGCCTTCGACGTGGGCTTCGGAGACCTCTCGAACTTCATCAACACCTTCCGCCGCGAGGTGGGCAGCTCTCCCGTGCGCTTCCGCAAGGTGACTCCGAAGGACTGGGCCGACACCGTGCGAGCGTCTTCGCGCGGGTGATGCGACTCACGGTGCCTCGCCCGCCGTCGGCGCTCGCGAGTTCGTCCACCGTGATAAAGGGCACCTGCGCCTCCTGCTGGGAGAGGACGCTCCAGAGCCGTCCCCGACGGACGCCGCGACAACTCCCCGCGCGACGCACGCGTCCTGGAGTCGGCCCGGCGCTGAAACGAGCGAGGCGACTATCGCGTTGCCACCTGTGTCCCCGCGAGCCCCGCCTTCTCTCGCCGACACACCTCCGCCACCCAATCCGAAACCGCGCGCACACGCGGGCTGCGCTGCAAGTCCTTGTGGAACGTCAGCCACAAGGGCCGCTTCGCCAGGACTCCCGCGCCCACGCGCGTCAACCGAGCGTCCCGCTCGCCCGAGAGACACGGCAGCAGCGCGACGCCCAGCCCCGCCGCCGCGGCCTCGCGCAACACCGCGGTGCTGTTGCTCTGGAGCAATCGCCGTCCCCCCGCTGTGACCCGCTTCAACTCCTCGGACTCCTCTCCAGACGTGAGGGCCATCCGGTAGACGAGCACGGTGTGCTCGCGAAAGTCCCCGGGCCGAGGTGCGCCCCGGCGGCGCAGGTAGCCGCGCGACGCGTACATGGCGAAGGCAATCTCGCCGACCTTGCGCACCACCAGCGCATCGCCTCGGGGCGGTATCAACCGCAGCGCCAGGTCCGCGTCGCCTCGCTGGAGGTCCACCACGTCGGTGCCCACCACCAGCTCCAGGTTCAGGCCAGGGTGGCGCGCATGAAGCTCGCCCAGGTGCGCGGCGAGCAGGGCCTGGGCCAGATACTCGGTGGCCGCGAGTCGGACGGTGCCCTCGGCCTTCGCTTCATCGGAGACGGAGTCGTGAAGCAGGCGGAGCGCGTCCTCCATCTCCCGCGCCCGCGCCACCACCGCCTCGGCGTCCTCCGTGAGCCCCAACGTGCGCGAGCCTCGCAGCACCAGCCGCGTGCCGAGCGCCTTCTCCAGCGCCGCCAGCCGCCGTCCCACCGTGGTGGCGTCCACCCGCAACTCCCGGGCCGCCCCGGCGAGCGAGCCCTGGCGTGCCACGGAGAGGAGGTAGCGCAGGTCGTCCCATCGCATATCCATGCCTGCAATGGTGCAGCAAAGCCCTGCATTCCCGCAGCACTTCCGGCGCTATCTCGGACCCTGGAAGCGGCGGCTCCCTTGGCGGCCCCGCGCGAACGACAGGAGAACGCGATGTCCATGTCACATGCGACGGCGCTGGAGCAAGACACGGTCCCCTCGGTGCGGAGCATCCCCCAGGAGGACAGACTGACGGCGGTCACCCAGGGCACGAGCCCGGGCGTCCCCTTTCGACTCAAGGCCCAGGACGGCTACCCGCTGGCCGCAACCCTCTTCCCCCACGAAGGCGCGGAGGTCGGCGCGGTGGTGCTGCTGGCCGGGGCCACGGGAGCGCGTCAGCGGTACTACTCGCGCTTCGCGTCCTTCCTCGCGCGCCGGGGCTTTCCCACCGTCACCTTCGACTACCGGGGCATTGGCGGCTCACGCCCAGACACCCTCACGGGCTTCGGCGCGCGCATGGAGGACTGGGGAAGCCAGGACCTCGCGGGCGCCATCGCCGCGATGCGCGAGCGCTTCCCGGGGCGACGCCTGCTGATGGTGGGCCACAGCGTGGGTGGCCAGTTGCTCGGGCTGGCGGAGAACGCTCGCGAGGTGTCCGCGCTGTTGAACGTGGCGACGGGCTCCGGCTACTACAAGCTCTTCCCCCAGCGACTGCGCATGGCGCTCAACTGGCGCGTGCTCACGCCCGTGCTGACTCGGGCCTTCGGCAAGCTGCCGGGCTGGGCGGGGACGGCGGAGGACCTGCCCGCGGGCGTGGCCGCGCAGTGGGCGCGCTGGTGCCTGTCCCCGGACTACCTGCTCAGCGAAGGGGGTGAGGCACGCCGCGAGGCCTTCGCGTCGCTGTACCTGCCGCTGCGGGCCTACAGCTTCTCGGACGACCCCATCGCCTCGAAGGCCTCCGTGGAGCACCTGCTGTCGTTCTACGCGGACGCGCTGGTGGAGCACCGCCGGCTGACACCGAAGGACGTGGGCCAGGCCATCGGCCACTTCGGCTTCTTCCGGGAGAACTTCCGCGACACCCTGTGGGAAGACGCCGTCGAGTGGCTTGCCATCCAGGCGCTCACCCCGCGCCCCGTCAACCCACGGTAGCCCCCACAACCGGCGCGGGAGCCGCCGTGTGAAACAGGCGTCAGGTGTCGCGCGGACGGCGTTGGCTCCCGGGTGACCTGAAGTAGAACCCGGCTCCATGGAACTGGAGCTCAAAGGCAAGGCGGCCCTCGTCACCGGCAGCAGCCGAGGCATTGGACGGGCCACGGTGGCGGCGCTGGCTCGCGAGGGCGCACGGGTGTGTCTCAGCGCACGGGGCGCGGAGGCACTGGACGCCGCCGCGAAGGAGCTGCGCGCGGCGGGCGCGGACGTCGCCACCGTCGTCGCGGACGTGGCCACCCTGGCGGGCGCCGTGGCGGCGGTGGACGCGGCGGTGCGCGCGTTCGGCACGCTGGACATCCTCGTCAACAACGTGGGCGGCAGCGGGGGCGCGGGCGCCTTCGACTCGGCCACGGCGGAACAGTGGACCGCCGTGCTCGACCGAAACCTCATGTCCGCCGTGTGGTGCAGCCAGCGCGCCGTGGAGGTCATGCGCGCGAAGGGCGGCGGCACCATCATCCACATCAACTCCATCTACGGCCGCGAGTACGCCACCAGCGCGCCCTACACCACCGCCAAGGCGGGCCTCACCGCGCTCACCAAGGAGATGGCCGTGGACCTCGCGCGCCACCACATCCGCGTCAACGGCGTGGCGCCCGGCTCCATCCTCTTCCCCGGGGGAAGCTGGGACAAACGCCAGAAGGCCGACCCGGAGAAGGTCGCGAAGATGGTGAAGGACGAGCTGCCCTGGGGTCGCTTCGGCTCGCCCGAGGAGGTGGCGGACGTGGTGACCTTCCTCTGCTCGGAGCGCGCTCGCTGGGTGACGGGGGCCACGCTCCCCGTGGACGGCGGACAGGGCCGCGCCTTCTGAACGGGCCCAGGACACGGCGGGCCAGCACCCTGGATGGCGCCAGCCGGACGCCATGCTATGGAGGGCCCTCCCCTGGGGTATTCCGTGCTGAAGCTTTACAAAAAGGAAGGCGACAGCCTCCGTTTCTGGGAGGTCTGGGTGCATGAGGGCGTGCTCACCACGCACTGGGGCACCGTGGGCGAAGTGGGCGAACAGAAGGACACGCCCCTCCCCCCGGAAGAGGACCCCGACTTCGCCATCGCCGACGCCGCCGGCCCGCTCATCGAGCAGGACTATGACGAGCCCGAGCTCGACGCCATGGCCACGCTCATCGTCCAGTACCCCATCGAGGGCAAGGGCACGGGGCACGACGTGGAGAAGCGCGTCGCCATCGAGGAGCTCCTCACGGATGCCCTCGGCTGGACGGGCAACGGCGAGGTGGAAGGCGGCGAGCTGCGCGACGGCTTCCTGCGCGTCCACTGCCAGGTGATGCACGCCGACGCGGCGGTCCGCACCGTGCTGCAAGCCCTCGACTCGGAAGACATGGTGGATGACGTCAGCGTGCTCGTGGCCAAAGGCGACGAGGAGCCTCGCGTCATCTGGCCCACCACGCCCTGAGTGCTACCAGCGCGGCGGCGACGCCACCGCCGCGCTCGCATCTTCCAAGGGACGTCACGCCCCCGCGGGATGCACCGCCGGAGCCGCCTCGACTCCGGCGGAGATGCGGTGCCAGAGCTGGTGCGAGGTGAGCAGCAACGCCAGGGTGACGAGGGGCGAGATGGTGTTGCCCAGCGGGTCCCCCATCGCCGTGTGGGACACCGCCGCCGCCACGAAGTCGATGGCGAAGCCCGCATAGGCCCACTCGCGCAACGTGCGAGACCCGGGGGCCCACAGCGCCACCACGCCCAGCAGCTTCGCGATGCCCAGCATGGTCCGGAAGTAGTCCGGGTAGCCCAGGTGCTCGAACGCCGCGACCATGTTCGGCGCAGCGGTCAGATACAGGAAGGCAGAGACCGTGGCCGACAGGGAGACCAGTCCGGTGACAACCCAATACGCGACTTTCAGCTTCATGCTCACGCCTCCAAGGACCGTATGGGCTGACGAGCAGCCCCCCGCGCGAGACGATACGGGTTACAAATCCGCCGTCGCAAGCGGGCCACTCTGACCCGCCCCCTCGCCTTCGACGAACCGTCGGCCATCATTCGCCCGGTCCGGCCTGCGACCCCGGTCCAGTTCGTCCCGGTCCAGCATGCCGTCCTCGTCCCGGTCCACGCCGATGCGCCGCTCGGAGCCCGCGGGCACCACGGTGTACGTCAGCTCCGCGCCGGGCCGCGCACCCGCCAGCAGCAGATACGCCCCCACCTTCTCCGAGGCCCGGTCCGACTGGAACACACCGCCGCCGAGATAGGCGAAGCCGCGCTCCTCGCCATGTCGGCGCCCCTTCACCACCAGCCCCACCTTGCCCTGCTCCGCCAGGGACATGAACTGCAGCACCCGGGCGAACTCGGAGGGCGTGGCCGTCGTCAGGGTCACCTGCTGCCCCACCGCCGCGTGCGAGTCCTTGCTGTCCGGCCCCGGCGGCAGGAACATGTCCGTGGCCGAGCCGCGCGGCAGCTCCGAGCCCGCGAAGGACAGCAGCAGCGCGACGAGGTCCGCCACCTCCTGGTCGCTCTCCGGATTGAAGGTCGGCTCGGTGATGAAGCGCGCCAGCGAGTCCACGCTGCCGTCATGGATGAAGGCGAAGCCGGACAGGCTCTCCTTCTGCGTCAGCTCCATGCCCACCTTCTCGTAGACGTTGCGCAGCTGCGGCACCTTGAGCGTGACGTTGGTGCTGCCGTCCGTGGACACGAGCGCGTGGTGCGACTCGCCCGTGGCGCCCTTCTGCATGGGCATCCACATGGCGCCGGTCCACTGCATGTCGACGGCGAGGCCCGACGGGAAGGTGTGGCAGGTGTTGCACGCGAAGAGGCCCTGCGCGAGCAGGCGCGGCGGACGGAACAGCGCCATGCCCCGCGTCGCGTCGCCATTGGGCAGCGGCTGACCGGCCGGCGCGAAGCGGCCCGTCGTGTAGTGGCCCGTCAGCGGCAGGTTCCGGGGCAGCGAGTTGTCCAGGTTGCGAAACGGGTTGGGCGGGAAGGTGAGCGTCGCGAGGAACGAGCGCAGCTCCTTCATCTCCCGAGGCGTGAGCTGGGCATCGTCACCCTGGAGGCCCTCGAAGGCGGGGTTGAACTCCTCCAGGCTCGCCCGGTCTCCGCGCCAGTGCAGCGGCTCCTTGCCGATGATGTCCTGGAGCGTCTGCGTCGTCATGGGGCCCTTCATCGGGTGCCACGCCTCGAAGGGCGGCAGCGGCAGGCCCATGCCCAGGTTCTGCCCGGCCAGCGACTTCACCGCGCCCGTCGGGTCTCCCAAGTCCCAGCCCAGCCGGTCCATGCGCCCGTCGATGTGGCACGACGCGCACGACACATGGCCCAGGCCCGACGTCTTGTGCGTGTCGTACAGGTGCTTGCGGCCCACCTTGAGGGCCTGGGGCGTCGGGTCGAAGAACTCCACCCGTGACAGCTCCTTCAGCCGATCCGTGCTCAGCACGGAGATGCTCGCGCCGAAGCGGTTGAGCACGTAGAGCCTGTCGCGCGAGTCGTCGGACACGATGCCCGTGGGCCCCTCGCCCACCTCCACCTGTCCCAGCCGCGCGCCACCCAGGCCCACGGCCACCACGTTGTTGGAGCCCATGCCCGTCACGAAGGCCCGCGTGCCGCGCGAGTTCCAGGCGATGCCGCGCGGGTCTCCCACCGACAGGTTCCGCACGGACTGGGGCACCGTGGGCGTGGAGTAATCGAGGTGCGGGTTGAGGTCATGAACCGAGGGCGACGTCGGCCGGCGAGGGTCCACCACCGCCATCAGCACGCGCAGGAAGCGCCCGTTGACGTTCGGCTCGAAGCGCACCTCGTTGCGCGCGTCGGTGCCCACCACCGTGACGGAGCCGGAGGGGTGCACGGCCAGCGCCATGTTCGCGTTCATCAGCCGCGTGGCGTAGCTGACGTCGAGTGACGCCGCGTCGATGATGGCCAGGTCGCGGTCCGGCATGTCCCAGCCCGTGAGGCGACCGGAGGCGGCGGCATTCGCCCCGCTCACCAGGTCCGTCCAGTCCGCGCGGTTGTCGTCCAGCCACTGGCCTCGCGTGTTCTTGCGCACGATGAGGCCCACGGGCGGAGGCGGCGGGTTGGCGGGGTTGAGCGCGGGGAAGAAGGTGGAGCCCGCGTTGGGCGGCGGGTTGATACCGCCATAGGGCCCGCGCGCGTCGCTCACGGCGTTGGGCGGGTAGGCGTTCGGAATCAGCGAGCCACCGCCGAGGATGGTGCTGCCATTGCCGGACTCGAAGATGGCCGCGTAGACGAAGCGGCCGTCGGGGCTCACCGCGAGCGCACGCGGATCCTCGCCCTTCAGGGTGATGCGCCGGGGCGTCGCGTCCGGACGACGCGGGTCCACCACCAGCACGCGGTTGACCTGGGAGCAGGTGATGAAGGCCCGCTCCGGGCGTCCCGCGAAGACGACGTCCGCGGGCTCGTCATCCGTATAGACGGTGGCCGTCACGGTGCCGCGTCGCAGGTCGACGATGCTCACGCTGTCGGAGATGTGGTTCACCACCCACGCCTCGGTATTGCTCCGAGCCCGCACCGACACGGGGTCCAGTCCCACGGGGATGGAGGCCACCAGCTCCAGCCCCCGCCTCGACGTCACATCGAACACCATCAGCCGGTTGTCGGCGGTGTTCACCGCCAGCAGCAAATTGCCATCAGGGGTCAGCTCCAGCGGGTGAACGTGGGGGTCCTCCCAGTTCACGAACGACTCATCGGCGTGAGACATCCCCGGGAGCAGGAGCGCAATGAAGCACAGCAGCAAGACCGCGCGTCGGATGACAGCCATATCGGCGACCTCCACGTCAGGAAGAAGCGGTGCTTCTCACTGTCTTGCATTTATCAACGCGACGGATGCAACTCCTTGCGTGAGAAAAAACGCATTCCTACATCTACCCCTGCGGGGTGCGTCCTCTCGGGAATCAAAGATTCGAGCTGCCTGGAAAACGACTCGGGGCGTCACACACGCCAAGCAAAGGCAGACACACAAGTCCATTTACCCACGCCAAAGCGGACAGAACCGCGACACCCAAAAATGCGGGCGCCACGCAAGAAACCGCCCCCATGGCGTTACAAGCCCGTGCTCCATTGAGACAGGATTTTTCTGTCTCACGGCGTCACATCCGGCGGAGTGTCTCCGCCCTGGACACATCAGCCGTGAGTGTCCGTCGTGGCCGAGCCCTCGGGCCTGGGGCGGAACACGCGGAACAGGAGCGCGATGGACGGAATCACCGTGAGCGCTCCCACCCCGAGCGCGATGAGCAGCAGACGCTGCGTCGCGGGGCTCGCCGCCGCGCCCTGCAGCGTCACGTCCGGCACCACCAGATAGGGATACTGGGACGCGGCCCAGCCCAGGACGATGAGCCCGGCCTGGAATGCCGCCGCCAGCCGCGCCCACTGGAAGCGACGCGTCCACAACAAGGCGAAGGCCGTCACCGCCGCCACCCCCGTCGCCGCATGCAACGCCAGCGCGAAGGGTGAGCGCGACAACCCCTCCCACACCCGGGGCGCTCCCTCGCGCGCGAGCAGCAACACGGCCACCGCCGCGACGAACACGGCCACCCCCGCCCCGAGCGCGCGCTTCCTGAAGTCCTCACGCAGCTCCGCTCCAGACGCCTCGTGGGTGAGGAACACCGCCGCCAGGAAGGCGAAGAGCGCCAGCGCCAGCACCCCCACCGCCCACGCGAAGGGCGACAGCCACGACGCGAAGAAGCCGCTCACCACCACCCTGCCCTCCACGCGGATGGAGCCGCTCGCCACCGCGCCCACGCACATGCCCAGCAGCAACGGCGCGACAATGCTCGCCGCGCTGAACACCAGACCCCACTGCCGCTGCGCGGCGTCGCCCCGCATGTCGTACGTGCGGAAGGTGAAGGCCGCGCCCCGGAAGACGATGCCCAGCAGCAGCAATGTCAGCGGTACATGCAGCGCCACGCTCAGCGCCGCGAAGGCGCGAGGAAACCCCGCGAACAACAACACCACACCGACAATGAGCCAGATGTGATTCACCTCCCACACCGGGCCCATGGCGTGAGCGATGAGCGCCCGCTGCTCCGCCTTGCGCGGCCCGAAGGACAAGAGGTCCCACACCCCGCCGCCGAAGTCCGCGCCCCCAAACAACGCGTAGAGCACGAACGTCCCCGCCAACACGAAGCCCAGCACCGCGTCAGTGGACATGGGCCTCGCCTCCCTTCGCGTCAGGGCCCTTCGGCTCGCGGTCCGGCAGCGTGTCCGCCACCTGCCGCTTCAACAGCGCCACCACCACCACGCCCAGGAACACGTACACGACGGTGAACGTCCAGAACGGCGCGGCCAGATGAGGCACCGGTGTCACCGCGTCCGCCGTGCGCATGACGCCCCGGACAATCCACGGCTGCCGCCCCCACTCGGTGACGAGCCACCCCGCCTCCAACGCCACCAGCCCGAGCGGCCCCGACACCAGCCACGCCCACATCATCTTCCGACCCGACGGCCACGCCTTCCTCCGCCACCGATACGCAAGCGTCACCAGCGCCAGCAACGCCATGGCGCTGCCCGTGCCCACCATCACCTGGAAGGCGACGTGTACCTTCGCCACCGGCGGCCACGTGTCGCGTGGGAACTCGTTGAGCCCCTTCACCTCCGCGTTGGGGTCGCCAAACGCGAGGATGGACAGGCCGTTGGGGATGTCCAACGCGTGGGAGACAGTGCCCGTCTCCACGTCGGGCAGCCCGCCCAGGCGCAACGGCGCGCCGCGCTCCGTCTCGAACTGCCCCTCCATCGCCGCGAGCTTCACCGGCTGCGCCTTCGCCACGTGCTTGGCGGACAAGTCGCCCACGACGGGCTGGAGCAGCGCGGTGACACACGCGAGCGGCAGCGCCACCGACAGCGCCTTGCGATGGAAGGCCGAGCCTGGATGGCGCAGGAGCACGAAGGCGTGGATGCCCGCCATCGCGAACGCGCTCGCCTGATAGCAGGAGAGCAGCACGTGCGACGTCTGGGTGAGCCAGCCCGGACTGAACATCGCCTTCAGCGGTTCGATATCCGTGGGCCCATGCGGCGTGGCCACGAAGCCCGACGGGTCATTCATGAACACGTTGACCAGCGTGACGAAGAACGCGCTGGCCGCGCCACTCACCGCCACCATGACACCGGAGAACAGGTGCAGCCCTGGCGACACCCGCTCGCGACCGTACAGATAGATGCCCAGGAAGATGGCCTCGGTGAAGAAGGCCACACCCTCCAGGCTGAAGGGCAGCCCAATCACCTCGCCGTACTGGCCCATGAACTCCGGCCACAGCAGGCCCAGTTCGAACGACAACACCGTGCCACTCACCGCGCCCACCGCGAAGAGGATGGCCGTCCCCTTCGCCAGCTTCTGGCTCAGCTTCCGGTAGTCGGAGTCTCCGGTGCGCCGCGCCTTCCAGTCACTCAGCACCATGAGGACTGGCAACGCCACGCCCGCCGCCGCGAACACGATGTGGAACGCGAGCGACAGGCCCATCTGCGCCCGCGCATAGAGCAGGTCCGTCATGAACATCAGAATACGTTATGCACAATTGTCGCGCATTTAGAGATTCTACTTCTCCAGCGAAGCGGGGCTCGGAGCCTGACGGGCGGGCACGAGCGTCTTCACGGAGTTCTTCGCCACGGCGGTGGCCAGGGTGGTGGCGAAGATGAGGATGAGCTTGCGGCCCAGCTCGGCGCCCACCGGGCGTTGGTCCGCGCTGGAGGCCAGCTGGTCCGGGTGCGCCCATGCCCGCTGGAGCGCCTTCCGGCGCTTCTTGCGCAGCACTTCCCCCCGGTGGCGGGAGCGGTAGATGGCCAGGCCCACGCCCGCGCCCACCAGCACCATGGCCACGGCGCCCGCGGCCACCAGCGCGCCGGTGTGCTGCTTCACCTGATAGCGGACGTCGAGGGCGCGCCCGCGCCGCCGGTCCAGCTCCTCCAACGTCAGCAGGAGCTCATCCCGGATGCGGTCCGCCGTCTGCTCCACCTGCTCGCGGTCATCCATGCCACGGGTGATGCGGTGGTCGACGTGGCGCTGACGCTCCACCAGCTCGTTGCCCCCTCGGCCGTTGCCATTCATTGCAGCGTCTCCCGCGTGAGCTGGTAGTCGAGCTTCAAGCGCTCCTGGGTGTGGGTCAGCGGCTTCTTGGGCACGCGCTTGCTGCCCAGGAAGAGCATGCCTCCGGCGATGGCGAGCAACACCACACCCACCAGCAACACGCCCAGGGCGGCGCGCAGGGGCAGGGCCAGGCCCAGCGCCACGAAGAGCACGGCCAGGGACGTGAGGGCGAGCACGGCTCCCGCGCCAATGAGGATGCCCGCGGTGCGCGCGGCCTTCAGCTCGTCGCGAAGCTCCTTCTTGGCGTGCAGCACCTCGGCGCGCACCAACAGGCGTGTCTCCGCCAGGGCATGCCGGATGAGCTCCGCCGTGGAGAGCGACTCCAGTTGGCTGCGCTCCAGGCGTTCCGATTCGAGGTCCACGGCTCACGTCTCCCGCGCTCTGAGGAGGGGGACTCCCGGGTGCGCGCCCGTCCGCTCGGCCGGCACCTGGCCCCACTCCTCCGGACAAGGTGGGCAGGGCGGACGAGCGCGCAAAGCCCGCCTGGAAGTACAGGGCCGGCCCGCCTGGTCGCCTGCCTGGAGCGTGTCGATGGGCTAACGGCGACGCTGGTGGGCCAGGGCCGTGGCCAGCGTCTCGCGGACCTGATGGGCCCGGAACAGTCGGTCCGCGGTGTCCACCAGGTTGTCCACGTACAGCACCTGCTTGCGCAGCCGCGCGGGGAGCGCGCGCGTGCCCAGGTGCGCGCCCAGCAACGCGCCCGTCAGCGCCGCCGCGACGTCCGCTTCTCCACCGCAGCGCAGCACCAGCGCCACCGCCTCGCGGAAGTCGTGGGGCACCTTCAGCGCGGCGTACAGCGACGTCAGCAGCACGGGCACCACGTGCGAGGGCAGCCCGTCCACGCCCTTCAGCTCACTGGGAGGCACGCCCACCTTGCGCAGCTGCGTCAACGCGCGCGTGGTGTCCCACGTCAGGAGCCGGGGCAGGTGCCGCACTTCCTCGGCCAGCCCCTTGTCATGCACGGCCGCCGTCAGCGACAGCTGCTCGCAGAAGGCCGCGGGCGTCAGCGGCTCCTCCTCCATGCCCAGCGCGGCCGCCTGCGCGAAGGCGGCGGCGGCGGCGGCGCAGACCGGGTCCTTGTGGGTGATGACGGTGAGCACGCCCGCGTCGTGCGGCAGCCGCGCGCGCTGACCGCTCTCCAGCAGGCCCACCACCAGCGAGCGGCTGAGCACCGACGGGCAACGCGTGCCCAGGGGCGCGCCCGCGCTCATCCACGGCGTGCCGCTGGAGAGCCGCTGGAGCGACTCCGCGAGGCTGCGAGGCGGCTGGAGGATGATGCCCTCCTGCCACAGCCACGCCAGGTGCGCCGCCGCGCTGCGCCCGTCCACGCGGCCCTCGCGGATGACGCTCTCCGCCGCCGCCAGCAGCAACTGCGTGTCGTCGCTGAACTGGCCCTTGGCGAACTTGCCGCGCGGCCTGGGCGCGAAGTCCTCGGCGAGCCCCGGCAGCCGCGCGAGACTCGCGGGGGGGATTCCGCGCAGCGGAAAGCCGAGCGCATCCCCAATGGCGAGCCCCACGAACGCCGCATGGAACCTGTCCTGGCGCTCAGAGGGAGTCAGCGGCATGGAGTCGAGGAGATTAACCGAGGCTCAGGGCTGGACGGACAGGGAGAAGCGCGCGAATCGCGTGAAACGCGCACGGCTTCCGGTGAAATGACACGCGTGGGGACTTGACTCGCGAAGGAGGAGGCCACTCGCGTGTTTCACGCGAGCGAATTCCACGCCATACACCAGGACGCCCGCCGTCATCACCATCCACCCTCCTTGCCTCGTGCCCCCCGCCGTCGCACGCGGGGGTGGGCTGACTACCGCAACCAGCACGCGCGCGGCAAGCCCGAGCACCCGCATGCATTCGCGCACCTGCACACGTGTCCAACTCCGGAAGCTTTCGTGCCGCCACTCACACGGAGCGCATGGCGCACGAGGAACGCGCAGGTGGCAGCATCACGCGGGAGTCGGCACACGCGCCGTCACGCGTCACGCGTCGTCGCGGCCCAGGTTGACGACGGCCTGCAAGCGCGCCAGCACCGCCTCCGCGCCCTGGTGCAGGTGTGTCCCGTCCCAGAGTGCGGGTGTGGAGTGGCCGCCATGCAGCGTCCAGTCCAGTTCGGCTTCCGCGTACACGAGGTTGCGGAACACGACGCGGTCCTCCAGTGCGTGGTCGACGATGTAACGGCGCGCCGCGGCGGAGGGCTTGTCGGCGATGCGGTGGAACAGCTCGAGCGGGGCAGAGGTCATGGCGCCGTCACGGGGAGGAAGAGGTCGGCCAGGTCCTTGCGGGAGCGGCCGACCAGGTCCGCCAGTGTGTACCGGTCCAGCACCGCGAGGAAGGCCTCCCGCGCCTCCGCCAGCACGCCCTTGAGCCCACAGGCGGGGGCGATGGGGCACGTGTTGGTTTCACGGTTGAAGCACTCCACCAGCTCGAAGTCGGGCTCGGCCGCGCGCAGCACCTTGCCCACGGAGATGTCCTTGGTGGCGCGCGCCAGCGTCACGCCTCCGGAGCGCCCGGCTTTCACCTCCACGAAACCCTCGCCTGACAGCGTCTGCACCACCCGCACCAGGTGGTGCTTGGAGATGCCATATGCGTCCGCCAGCTCCTGCGTGGACGCGAGCCTTCCGGGGCGGGCGGCGAGGTAGAGCAGGACGCGCAGCGAGTAGTCGGCGTGGAGGGTGAGGTGCACGGTCAGCGGGCTCCGACGGCCTCCACCCTGGGGGCACTCGGCAGGAAGGCATCCGCGTGGAGGTCCTTCAGCGAGAGCCCCGAGAGGAAGAGCTTCTTGCGCAGGGATAACACCAAATCGGAATCGCCGCAGAGCCACGCCCGGTAGCCCACGGGCTTCGGACACTCCGCGCGGATGAGCACGTCGAGCGCTCCCTCGGCCACGTCCCGGCTTCCTCCCGTCAGCACGCCAGGTCTGTAGTGGAAACCCACGTTGCGCGCGGCCAGCTCGCGCAGTTCGTCCGTGAGGTAGAGCCCCTCGGGCGTGCGCGCGCCGTGGAAGAGCCAGATGGGGCCGGTATGCCCCGCCTCCAGCGCGTCGCGCGCGATGCCGTAGAGGGGCGCCAATCCCGTGCCGGTGCCCGCCAGCAGCAGCGGCTGCTCGGGGCGACCGGGCACGTAGAAACAACTACCCGCTGGCCCCTGCACCGCCATGGCGTCACCGACGCGCGCCTCCCGGACCAGCCAGCCACTCATCGCGCCGCCCGGCACCAGACGCACGTGCAGCTCCAGCAGGCCCTCGCGCGGCAGGCTCGCCAGGGAGTAGCTGCGGGCCAGCCCATCCGCCCGCAGCAGCGACACGTACTGCCCCGCCCGGTAGTCGAAGGACGCGTCCGTAGTGAGGCGCACGCGCAGCACGCTGGGGGACAAGAGGGTCATGGACTCGATGCGCGCGGGCACGCGCAGCGCATCCGCGCCCGCCACCTCCAGCTCCGCGCCGGTGACGGGCCGGCAGACACAGGCGAGGAAGTAGCCTTGCGTGCGCAGCGTGTCCTTCAACCCCGCGCGCGCGGCCTCCGGCACGTCGCCGGACAGCGCGCGCATGAGGCAGGACTGGCACGCTCCCGCGCGGCACGCGTTCGGCACGGCCACCCCCTGCCGCAGGAGCCCGTCCAGCACGCTCTCCTCGGCCTCCAGCGGATACCACCGTGACTCGTGCTTCACCCTGGCCATGGCGCGCCTTTCGTCCTTCAGCGGTTCAGCACGTCCGCGCGAGCGCCCCCGGCGATGGCAAGCACCTGCTCCACCAGCGGCGCAGGAACGTTGAGCTCCTCCAGCGTCGCGCGCAGGTGCTCCACCACCGCGTCGAAGTGCACGTCGTTCAGCCCGCGCTTCACCAGGGGCGCATGGCCGGCGCGCATGTCCTTGCCCGTGTAGTTCGAGGGCCCGCCCGTCACCATCGTCAGGAACGCCTTCTGCTTCGCGGACTGGCGCTCCATGTCCACGTCCTCGAAGAAGTGGCTGATGCGGTCGTCCGACAGCACCTTCCGGTAGAACACGTCCACCGCCGCCGCCATCGCCGGCTCTCCGCCAATCTGCTCGTAAACGCTCTTCTCCTGCGCCGCCGTGCTCATCGCGTCCGCTCCTTCCGCCCCATCCGGGCTTAAAGATGCATTTCAAATGCATCGATTCGGGCGTAAGGTCAACTACAGCAGGACAAGGAGCGCGAATCGCGGGAATCAGTCGGGGCCTCCGGGCCACCGTCGTGCGGTGGTCATGTCTCCGCGCGGAAGTTGCGGCCCATTCCCGCGCCCGTGCCGACGTAGTGGCGGAACACGTAGAGCAGGGGTTGCCAGCGCTCCACGTCGATGTGCTGCGTGCCCGGCACGGTGACGGACTCGTGCGCGTGCACGCGGGTGACGCGCAGCTCGGCGATGACGAAGGAGGGCTCGGGGACCTCGGGCGTGGGGCTGGAGCGGCGCGCGGACAGCAGCACGGCCTCGAGCTGCAAGGGACACTCGGCGACGCGGGGTGGAGCGACGGTGTCGGAGGGCAACGGCGTGAGGCCCGCGCGCTCGAACTTGCGAGGCTCGTGCTGATAGCCCTGCGCGCGCTTCGAGTCCGGAACGGGGAAGCGGCCCGTGGTGGGCGCCAGGCGCTCGACTTGAGGCCACAGGGACGCGGAGGGCAGGTTCACCACGGCCTCGCGCGTGCGCTCCAGGTTCGCCAGGCCCTGGCCCAGCCCGCCCAGTCCAAGCACCAGCCTGTCATCGAGTGCCCACGCGGAGGACAGCGGCGTCAGGTTGGGTGAGCCGTCTTCTTGAAGGGTGCTCAGGAGCGCCACCGGCGTTCCGAAGTAGAGGATGTGGGGCGCAATCACGCGGTGTCTCGTCGGCTCGGTCATGCCCGCATCCCTAGGGCACGGGTGGCTCGAAACGCTTCGGTGCTTGCCGAGACGTCCGCGTGCCGCCCGGCCACACACGCAAGCCCCCGCCCGAGATAGTTCGGCGCGCGCCGAAACGTCCTCGTAGGCTTGGCCCTCAAGCTCTCGCCATGCCCCACCCCATCGACCTCGCCCTCACGGCTTCACTCATCGGCGACGCCACGCGCGCGGGCATGCTCTCGCGCCTCCTCGAAGGACCCGCGAGGACCGCGGGCGAGCTCGCACGGGAAGCGGGCATCTCCCCGCAGACGGCGAGCGGGCACCTCGCGAAACTCCTGGAGGGAAACCTGGTCCGCGTGGAGGTGCAGGGCCGCCACCGCTACTACCGGCTCGCCAGCGCAGACGTCGCGCGCGCCCTTGAAGCGCTCAGCCTGCTCGTCCCCACGCGCGTCGCCACCGTGCGCGTACCAGAGCCGCTGCGCTTCGCGCGCACCTGTTACGACCACCTGGCGGGCACGCTGGGCGTGGCGCTGGCCGAGGGCCTGGAGAAGCGCGGCCTCTTGGAGTCCGGCGAGGACAGCTACGCCCTCACCCCGGAGGGCACACGCTTCGTGGCGAAGTGGGGCGTGGATACACAGACACTGTCACAGGGCCGCCGCGCCTTCGCGCGCCGCTGCCTGGACTGGAGCGAGCGCCGCGCCCACGTGGGTGGGGCGCTGGGCGCCGCGCTGGCGGAGCGCCTGTTCGCGCTGCGCTGGATTGCACGCCGGCCCGAGGGCCGCGGAGTGCGGCTCACCGTCGAGGGCCGGCGGGGCTTCGAGAAGTCGCTGGGGCTGTCCTGGCCGTGAGGCCCGGAGACTGACTCAGGCCCGAGCGTTCGCGGCGCCGATACGAGCCGCCTCGCGACGCACGGTGGCCTGCTCCAGCTCGTAGCGCGCGTCCTCGGAGGACAGGCCCTTCAGGCGCTCCTGCGCCTCGGACAGGCGCTTGCGCGCGCCCTCCACGTCGATGCCGGACACGTGCTCCGCGGCGTCCGCCAGCACGAGCACCTTGTCGTTGGCCACTTCCACGAAGCCGCCCGCGACGAAGTACGCGTCACGCTTGCCCGCGTCGATGAGCGTCAGCGAGCCCGGCTCCATCAGCGACAGGAAGGGGGTGTGCCCCGGCCGCACGCCAAACAGGCCCTTGCCGCCGGGCACGATGGCCTCGTCGGCCTGCACCGACAGGATGCGCTTCTCGGGGGTGACAATCTCCACAGTCAGCTTGGCCATGAGGCTCCTCGCACTACCCAAATCAGAAATGGAGCTGCTGGGTGCTGCCACCCACCGGCTCGAACTCCACCACCCCGGCGTCCGTCAACCGAGGCCCCTTGCCGGGGATGCCGAGCGTGCCCTCCAGCCACTTCAAGTGGTGGGTCATCTGGCGCACCTCGGTGAGCTGCCGCGCGGGGACCAGGTCCGTCAGCCGCCGCTCCAGGACTCGCTGACCGTCGCGGCCATACTGCCCCGCCACCAGCACGTTCGTGGCCCAGCCCGGAGGTCCCTTGGGCTTCCTCGCCTTGCCCCGCTTCGGCGCCGGCTCCGGCTTCGTCTTCCCCTTCTCCACCAGGGGCCACACCACCCAGACGCGCTCGCCGTCGTTGGAGACGAAGTAGTAGTCGTCCACCGTCCCCAGGCACTGCTCCAGCTGCCAGACGGGTCCGCTCTCCTTCGTCACCTCGAGCCGGCACTTGCCCGGGCCCCCGTCCACCATGCGCACGCTGTACAAGCCGTTGGCGCTCACCCGGGCCCGTCCCTTTCGCTCCTCCGCCAGGGCGGGGAGCGACAGAACACAGAGGAACAGGGCGAGCGCCGCGTGACGCATGGTCACCTCGGAAAGCGGGTTTGAACCGAGTCTACGCCGCCTGCTTGATCGCGTTCTCGACGACTTCGCTGATGGTGCCCGCCATGTAGAAGGCGCCCTCGGGGATTTCGTCGTGCTTGCCCTCGGCGATCTCCTTGAAGCCCTGGATGGTGTCCTGGAGCTTCACGTACCGGCCTTCCTTGCCGGTGAAGACCTGGGCGACGAAGAACGGCTGGGACAGGAACTTCTGAATCTTGCGGGCGCGCGCCACCACCAGCTTGTCGTCCTCGGAGAGCTCGTCCATGCCGAGGATGGCGATGATGTCCTGCAGCTCCTTGTACCGCTGGAGGATGCCCTGGACCTTGCGGGCCACCGCGTAGTGCTCCTGGCCGATGATGCCCGGGTCCAGGATGCGGCTGGTGGAGTCGAGCGGGTCCACGGCGGGGAAGATGGCGAGCTCCGCGATGGAGCGGTTGAGCACCGTCGTCGCGTCCAGGTGGGCGAACGCGGTGGCGGGCGCCGGGTCCGTCAGGTCGTCGGCGGGCACGTAGATGGCCTGCACCGAGGTGATGGAGCCCTTGGTGGTGGAGGTGATGCGCTCCTGCAGGCTGCCCATCTCCGTGGCGAGCGTGGGCTGGTAACCCACGGCGCTGGGGATGCGGCCCAGAAGGGCGGACACTTCCGAGCCGGCCTGGGTGAAGCGGAAGATGTTGTCCACGAAGAGGAGCACGTCACGGCCCTCCACGTCGCGGAAGTACTCCGCCATGGTCAGCGCGGAGAGGGCCACGCGGGCGCGGGCACCAGGCGGCTCGTTCATCTGGCCGTACACGAGGACGGCCTGGCTGGCCTCCAGGTTGTCGGTCTTGATGACGCCCGTGTCCTGCATCTCGTGGTACAGGTCGTTGCCCTCGCGGGTGCGCTCGCCCACGCCGGCGAACACGGAG
The DNA here is from genome assembly GCF_013336625.1 of Myxococcus sp. CA033. Taxonomy (NCBI): domain Bacteria; kingdom Pseudomonadati; phylum Myxococcota; class Myxococcia; order Myxococcales; family Myxococcaceae; genus Myxococcus; species Myxococcus sp. CA033. Next base: position 934,312 of record NZ_JABUMU010000002.1, read on the forward strand.
AAGCCGCCGCGCTCGATGGCGACGTTGCGGATGAGCTCCTGCAGGAGCACCGTCTTGCCCACGCCGGCGCCGCCGAACAGGCCAATCTTGCCGCCACGGGTGTAGGGGGCGAGCAGGTCGATGACCTTGATGCCGGTCTCGAACATCTGCACGCGCACGTCCTGCTCCGTGAACGCGGGGGGCGCGCGGTGGATGGGCCAGTACTCCTGCGCCTTCACCGGGCCCATCTCATCCACCGGCTCACCGGTGACGTTCAGGATGCGGCCCAGGGTGGCCTTGCCGACCGGAACCTGGATGGGGCCGCCCGTGTTGCGAACGGCAGTGCCACGCGCCAGACCCTCGGTGGAGTCCATGGCGATGGTGCGCACCGTGTTCTCGCCCAGGTGCTGCGCCACTTCCAGGGTGAGGTTCTCCTGCTCCGGCCCCAGGTTCGCGTTCGTCACCTTGAGGGCGACGTAGACCTCGGGAAGACCGCCCGGCGGGAACTCGACGTCGACCACGGGGCCGAGAACCTGGATGATTTTGCCTGCCGTAGGAACTTGAGCGCTCATGGGATGTCGTCTGCCTCGTGAGGGGGAGCGGCCGGCGCCGTGCCCGTCATCAAATTTCGGCCCGGATATGAGGGCGGTGCCCCTTTACCGGGGGCCTCCCCCAGAATCAAGCCTCCCGGGGACCTGACCGGTAAGTCCCGCTTAGCGGATCCACGCCCCCGGCGCCAACCCCCCGGCTACTTCCCGTCCACCTGGTAGACGAGCGGCAGGTTGCCCTTCGAGCCGCCGCCCACCACCACCACCTTGGCGTTGGGGCTGGAGGCGAGCTTCTCCGTGGCCTCGATGCCCTTGAAGCGCAGGTACTCCTCGGTGAGGCCCTGGCGGACGATGTTCTGGTACTTGGCGATGCCCTCGGCTTCGATCTGCCGGCGCTCGGCCTCCTGGCGCTCCTTGTCCAGGGTGAAGCGCATCTTCTGGCTGCGCTGCTCCTCGGCGAGCTTGTCCGCGATGGCCTCCCGGATGGCGGCCGGCAGCGTGACGTCCCGAACGAGGATGGCCTCCACGACGACGTGCTTGCCCTGCAGGGCCCGGGTCACCTCGTCCTGGATCTCCTTTTCAATCTGCTCGCGCTTGGTGGAGTAGATCTCCTCTGGCGCGTAGCGACCGAACACCTTGCGCGCCTCCGAGCGGGCGATGGGGGCGATGAGGATGTCCGCGTAGCGGGGGCCCGTCTGCGTGTGCAGTTCGAAGAGCTTCGCCGGGTCCACCCGGTAGCGCACGCTGGAGTCCACCTTCAGGTCCAGGCCGTTGTTGGACAGCACGCTCAGCTCGTCCTTCATCTCCTGGACGCGCAAATCGTAGGTGATGAGCGACTTGCCCGGCCTGAGCACATGCAGCCCTTCACCATAGGGCTCACGCTGGGTGCCGCTGCCAAACGAGTCGAAGCCGATGCCCCCGTGGCCGCTGGACACCGTCTCGCACGCACACCCACTGATGCACAGCAGTCCCAGCACCACCCACAGTCGCTGCTTCACGCGGCCCTCCTCGCGCGAGCCCTCACGCGCTCGGGGAGACCCTTAAACGCGAAGGGCCCGCACCCAAAAATGGGGCGGGCCCGAGGCTTGCGCGACAGGAGGCGGGAGCTACTTGAGCGCCTCGGCGCCGGAGACGATTTCCATCAGCTCCTTGGTGATGACCGCCTGACGGGTGCGGTTGTAGGTGAGCGTCAGGCTGGAAATCATGTCCGAGGCGTTGGAGGTGGCGTTCTCCATGGCGCTCATGCGGGCGCCGTGCTCGCTGGCGACGCTCTCCAACAGGGCGCGGTAGACCTTGATGTTGACGGCCTGGGGGACCAACCGGTCCAGCACCGCCTGGCGGTCCGGCTCGTACTTGAAGTCCACCATCGCGGTGGCGCCCTCGGAGGGAGGCGCTTCGGCGCCGAGCGTCTGCAGCGGCAGCAGCTGGGCGACGACGACCTTCTGGTTAATCGCGCTGATGAACTCGTTGTAGACGATGTGGACCGCGTCCACCTCGCCGTTGAGGAAGCTGGCGACGAGCTCCTCGGCCACTTCCGCGGCGGCGCGGTAGTTCAGCCGCTGGTACAGCCCACCGAAGTCCTTGCGGATGGTCTGGTTGCGGTTGCGGAAGAAGTCGTTGCCCTTGCGGCCCACCGTGGAGACCTGGATGCGCTCCAGCGCGGTGTTCTCGTAGATGAAGCGGTTGGCGCGGCGGGTGATGTTGGAGTTGAAGCCGCCCGCGAGGCCGCGGTCCGACGTCAGCGTCACCAGCTCCACGCGCTTGACCGGGCGGGCCACCAGCAGCGGATGGGTGAGGTTGTCGTCACCGGAGCGCGCCGTCAGGTCCGAGATGATCTGGTCCAGCATCGACGCGTACGGACGGGCGGCGAGGATGGCGTCCTGCGCCTTTCGCAGCTTCGCGGCGGAGACCATCTTCATGGCCTTGGTGATCTGCCGCGTGTTCTTCACCGAGCGGATGCGCTTGCGAATGTCGCGAAGGGACGCCATGGGACGGAGGACTCCTGTGGGACGTTCTGCCCAGGTGCGCCCGGGTGGGAGCAAGGCAGTCTGACGGCGGGGCCCCCTATATAAGCGGGCCGCAAGCCGGTCAACGGCAGTCCTGCCGGGGCTTTCCGGACACGTGGCCCGGGGGCTGCCGGGCGGGCGACCCCGGGGCTGTCGGAGGTGAGCAGACCCCTTACCTTCCAGGGCATGGCCTCAGCCGTCGCCGCCGGTGGTGGACCCCTGCTCATCGTCGAGGACGACGTGGATATCCGCGAGGCGCTCCAGACCTACCTGGAGCTCCAGGGCTACGAGGTCCGCGTCGCGGGCGACGGCCGGGAGGCGCTGGCGCACCTGGCGGCCCTGCCCCCTCCCTCGCTCATCCTGCTGGACATGGGGCTGCCGGTCCTGGACGGCCACCGGGTGCTGACGGCGCGCGGGACGGACCCGGCGCTCGCGCGGGTGCCGGTGGTCATCCTGTCGGCGGAGACGGCGGACATGAGCCCCCGCGACAGGGCGGTGTACGCGGCGAGCCAGGGCGTGGCGGCCTTCCTGCCCAAACCGGTGGACCCCAAGCGGCTCCTGGAGACGCTGCGGCGGCTGTTGCCAGGGCTGGCCGCCCCCCAGGCGGACGCACCGGTTTGACGCGGGAGGTCCACACGGGGCTTTGCGAGGGCGGTCGGCCGTAACACAATGGCGCCTGGTGCGGTGGTTCCTGGGTCCATGAAGCCAACCCGAGCGAGCGGTATCTGGGCGCGCAGGGCCCTCTTCCTCCTGCTCGCGGGCACGGTGGGCCTGCTCGTCACCTCGTACCTCGTGCGGGTGAGCTACGAGGAGCGCATCGTGTCCCTGGCGCAGGCGCCCACGGCGCCGGTGGCGCTCGTCTTCGGCGCGGGGCTGGCGCCGGGCGCGGTGCCCTCTCCGGTGCTCGCCCAGCGGTTGGACATGGCGATGGCGCTGTGGCGTGAGGGCAAGGTGCGCGCGGTGCTGGTGAGCGGGGACGAGGTGCAGCCCTTCCACCACGAGACGCGGGCCATGCGGCGCTACCTCCTGGAGCGCGGCGTACCGGAGTCCGCGGTGCTGGGCGACGAGGCGGGGCTGTCCACCTATGACAGCTGCCTGCGGGCGCGCGGCGTGTTCGGGGCGAGTCAGGCGTTGCTCGTCACCCAGCGCTTCCATCTGCCTCGGGCGCTGTTCATCGCCAACTCGGTGGGCATCGACGCGTGGGGCGTGGCGGCGGACGAGGGGCGGTCGACACCCTGGCGCTACACCGTGCGCGAGACGCTGTCGCGCGTGCTGGCCCTGGGCATGGTGCTGCTGAAGGTGGAGCCCGTCTACCCGACGGGCCGCGCGGCGTTCCCGAAGGGCGGCTGAGCCGCCGAACCCGGCAGGCGGGCGGGCGGCGCGAATTGCGGCGGCCCGCGTGGGTTCTCATTGTTGAGGTACGGCGGTTCAGCCCACCCCGCTTGAGCGAGGAGACACCATGCGATTCAAGAAGCTCGGTTCGGAGGACGTGGGCGAGTCCACTTCGTTGCGTCACGTGAATCAGGACACCGGCGAGGAGGAGATCAACATCTCCGACCAGGACCTGGCGGCGACTCCCCCGTTGGAGGAGGAGCCGGACTTCCGAGACATCCTGCCGGATCAGATTCACGAGTTCCGCCGGGGTGACGAGGAGGCGGAGGAAGTGGAGCTGACGGCCCAGCCCGAGGAGCGCTTGCGCCCCGCGCGAAGGGACCAGCTCCCGGAGAGCTAGCGCTTCGGCGCCCATCGGTTGGAAGGTCGAGGCCGGACTGATGAGGTCCGGCCCGCCTGCGCCCACTGGGATTTCTCGTGGACTCACTGCTCGCGCAGAGCGCTTCCGCCCGCGAACTTCTCCTGCCACGTCTGGAAGATGCCCAGAATCTCCCTCAGGTTCGAGGCTCCACCAAACCCCTCGAAGACGTCAGCGCGCACTCGGCAGCGGACCCAATCCTCGTCCGTTCGATCAATCGTCACTTCCTCGAAGGCGACCCCCGACAACTCCGTCTGGATCAGATCGACGTAGACCAACCACCCTGGATTATCGAGGTTCTCAATCCGAACACCGTACTGGTGCTCCCACTCTCCATTGGAGTGATTGGCAAGCCAGGCTTCCAGCGTGCGTAGCGCATCCATCGTCATGTTCTCCTCCCAGGAGTTCGTTTGACGATGAGGAACGGCGAGACCTCGTCAGGCTGACATTGAGGGGCCTCTTGCATCGCGCCGCGAGGCGGCCCCTCCTCGAGCGAAGGGGCCGCGCATGGACGCGTCGAGGGCCTACTTCCTCGACTTGGCCTTCTTGACGACGCCCTTCTTGGCTGCCGCCTTCTTCGCTGGAGCTTTCACCGCGACGACCTTCTTGGCCCCCGCCTTCTGGGTGGCGACCTTCTTCGCGGGGGCCTTCTTCGCGGCTGACTTCACAGGCGCCTTCTTCGCAGCCGACTTCTTCGCGGTGGGCTTCGCAGGAGACTTCTTCGCGGTGCCCTTCTTCGCGGCTGACTTCGCAGGGGACTTCTTCGCTGCGGCCTTCGTCGCGGCAGGCTTCGCAGGCGCCTTCTTCGCGACGGGCGTCGCAGCCGTCTTCTTCACGGGGGCATTCTTCAAGGCGGGCGTCGCAGCAGCCTTCTTCGAGGAGGGCGTCCCAGCGACCTTCTTCGAGGAGGGCGTCCCAGCGACCTTCTTCGAGGAGGGCGTCCCAGCGACCTTCTTCGCAGCGGGCGTCGCAGCAGCATTCTTCGCAGCGACCTTCTTCGCAGCGGGCGTCGCAGCAGCATTCTTCGCAGCGGCCTTCGTCGCGGAGGGCGTCGCGGCGGCCTTCGTCGCGGCGGCCTTCTTCACGGCGGCCTTGCTTGCGGTGCTGGGCGCGCCAACCGCTGGCGTATCGGCCTTCTTCACGATGGCTTCACGGGGCTTCGTCGCCGTATCCACCTTCGCCGCCGGAGCCACAGCCGACTTCTTCGCCGCCGCCTCCGCGAGCAGCGCCGGCACATCGCTCGTCGCGGGTGCCAACGCCAGTGGCGTGGCCACCTTCTTCGCCTTGGCCTTCTTCGCTGTCGGTTCCGCCTGGGGCGCGCTCACCGGCTTTGCCTCAGCGGGCGTCGCGGCCACCTGAGGCTTCGCCTTCTTCGCGGCGGGCTCGGCAGGAGCCTTCGGTGCCGGTGCCTCGGCCGCCTTCTTCTTGGGCGCCTCCTTCTTCTCGGGCCCCAGCTCCTTGCGCAGCGCCTCCTGCATCGTCGGACGCACGAAGAGCTCTACCTGCTTCACCGCCACCTTCGACGGAGCCTTCCTCCCACCGCCGTCCTTCGTGCCAGCCTTTCCGAATCCGGCGGTCTCGGCGCCCTTCCGGCCTCGTGACGCGTCGTCGTCATACTCGTAGGCCAGCTCGCGCTGAGCGCCCTCGTCCTCCTCCTCTTCGGCCTCGACGAGCACCTCCTGCGTGACGGACTCCTCCTCCGTCTCCTCTTCGTCGTCCACCCCGACGCCAGAGAGCGCGCCCTGGAGCACCGCGTTCAGCGCGCGCGCGAAAGTGCGCTCACCGAAGCTCTCGACCTCCGCAGGAGGCACGAGCACGTCGAGCATCTCCTTCAGCGTGCGGTACAGCCGCATCTCGCGCTTCTCGCCCTCCCAGGTGCCGAAAATCCATTCCTCGTCACCCAGCGCCTGGACCCAACCCGGCAGGGGTCCACCACCATCGCCCTGCTCCACCATGGCCGACTTGCGCGCGGAGAACAGGTGCCGGTGGGCCCCCTTCATTCCAATGCGCCACACACCCGCCGCCGGAAGGCCCTCCAGCTTCAGCCGCGTCTTCTCCAACACGCTCGCGGAGCCCTCGGGCCCGTGCAGCGGGAAGAGACTCACGTCCCCGTGAAACTCGCCCCCGTTGAAGGACAGGTACAGGTGGCCGAGGTCCTCGGGGAATGGAACGCCACACTCCGTCTCCGCCCACCGGACCTCATCCGCGGACACACCCGATGACGCTGCCTTCGCCGACTTCCGCAGTGCCTGCAACCACTCGTGCATGACCCCTCCACGACACAACCATTGCCACAACCTTACGGCGGCTGTGCGTCCCGCGCAGTGCGCCTGTTGGGCTTTTGATGGCCCCCCGCACGGAATGATCCAGCCCCCGAGGTAGGGCCACCCGAGCCCTCCCCGGACCTATCACGACAACGCCGGGCCAGGGCTCCATCCATCCCCTTGCTCGGGAGGAGGACCCGCCACCGACCCAGAAGGGCCCGGGCCTCGCGCCCCCTCCGCTCCAGGCCAGACAGGCCTCTTTCCGCTGATCCACGACCGCGCGGAACGGGTTCCCCGGGGACCCGCCACCCGGGCCGAGCCCGGCTTGAAGCCGGCAGAGCGACCCGTTAGGCAAGGGGCATGGCACATCCCGTGAGCTATGAGGGGACGGCGGAGAACTTCGACCAGCTGGTCATGGAGCCGAAGGGCGAGCTGGTGGTGGTGGACTTCTGGGGTGACGGCTGCCCGAACTGCGAAATCTACGCGGCGGCCGAGCCCATGCTCCTCTCGGAGCTGGACGGCGCACCGATGCGCGTCGTGAAAGTGAACGCATACCAGCACGAGACGCTGGCCCACCGCTTCGGCCTCTACGGCATCCCCACGTTCCTGCTGTTCCGCGAGGGGAAGCTCATCGGGAAGATGAGCCAGTACTACGGCAAGGAATACTGGCTCGGCGTCGTCCGCGACCACATGCCGACGGCGTAGCACCCCAGGGCGCCGTGCTCAGCCCACCTGGGTGAGCCGACCGCCCTCCGGCGGACTCGCGGCGGACACCACGGCATCGGCGGCGCGGCGCGTGTTGGCCTCGATGGCGACCTGACACAGCGCCGTCTGCGCCTGGAGCTGGAGGACGAAGGCCCGCGACCTCGCCGAGCGGACCCCCAGCGCCATCCCGATGAAGCCGAGGACCACGGCCCCTATCGGCCCGCTCTTCATCGCCGCGTCGAGCACCGCGCCAGCGACTCCTCCTCCGACAAAACCAGCCAGGCCCCACGCGAAGACCATGCCTCGTGCCTGGTCATAGAGCGCCTGCGCATGGGCGCGAATGATTTCCGGGTCGTATCTGACAGTCATTGCTTCCCCACGGGTCGAGACCTGCGAATGCAGGCCCCTGGAAAGCTTCCACAAGACTCCCGGGAGGGACCTACCTCCCCAGGGGTATGGACAGCAGCGCGTCCATCCTTCGGGGCAACGAGGTTGATGTGGGGCAGGGCCGTTACAACCATGAACCCTCGCGGTGGCAGGGCACGAGGGGGACGGACATGACGAAGCATCGATGGGGGCAAATACTTACGCATCTGGCCTGCATGACATGGCTATGCGGCGGCGCGCTGGGTTGCGGCACGGGCCAGCCCGATGCATACGAGGACGGCGCATCGTCGGACAGGGTGGGGACTCAGACCGCGAGGCAGGCACCCATCTTCACGGAAGACCTCTTCTACGACCACTGTCCGAGGGGGACGCAGGCGCAAGGTCCCACCATCCATGTCGCGAAGACCGGCCCACGAGACCCCACGAAGCCTCTGGGGTCCAACGAGAATCCCTACTCCACCATCATGGCGGCGGTGAAGGTCGCCCGGCCGGGAAACGTCATCGTGGTGAGAGCAGGTGACTACAACGAGCAGGTCGCCATCACCGCTCCGAAGGGGGCTCGACCAGGCACCGCCGACGCTCCCATCGTCCTGAGGGGTGAGCAGGCCGCGCGTCCTCGCATCCTGCCAGCGGCCACCAACGTCGGCAGCCTGGTCATGGTGAGCCAGCCGTACTGGATCGTCCAGTTCTTCGAGGTGGACGTCCAAAGCAGACCGTCGTTCGCCGTGCTCTTCGAGACCAACACGACCTGCTCCCAACTCCGCGACTCGAAGTTGCACGGAGGCCGGGCCGGCGGCGGCGTCATCGCCAGCTACGCGGAGTTCGTCCTCTTCGACCACAACGAGATCTACGACTTCTCCAAGACGAACACGGACTCGCACGGCGTGGCGATCCGAGGCGTGTCCCGCAACATCTTCATCGTGGAGAACGACATCCACGACGTTTCGGGCGACGGGGTGCAGTGTCAGCCGAATGGCGGCCGGCCCGCCATCATCCTCGTCGAGAGGAATCGACTGCATGCCACGGGGGAGAACGGCGTCGACGTCAAGGCCTGCGATGACCTCCTGCTGCACAGGAACATCATCTACGACCTCCCGAACATCACCCGCTTTCCCTGGCAGGCGAACACGTCCGCCGCCGAAGGCGTGCTGATTCACGAGGACGCGACGAACATCCAGATTCTGGACAATGAAATCTACCAAGCGGGCCGGGGCATCTCCATTGGCGGGAACAACGTCATCGACCATCCCACCAACGTGCTGATTGAAAGCAACTACATCCACGACATCTACAACTATGCGTCGCGCACCAATGGACAGGGCATCCGCATCGTGAAGGGTGAAGGGGTACACATCATCAGCAACACCATCGAGCGGACCGCCGACGCGGGACTCCGACTCGCAGCGGACGAACCCAACGTCGTGTTTGGCCTCATTGTCTATGACAACGTCCTGCGCGACATGCGGCTGTTCGTGCGCCTGGGGCGGCCGGAGCACCGGCCCGGCATGGGAATGGACCGCAACCGCTATTTGGGACCCATTGGAGTCTTCACCCTCTCAGGTGCCCTGTGGGAGGGGACCCATGCCCAGTGGCTCAGCGCACTGGCCCCCTCCCACCTGGACCAGTTCTCAGTGAGAGTCCTCGTGCCCTCACGGGCAATCACCGAGCCAGGGCTCACGGAAGCACCCTCCCCGAGGTCGACGCCCGCGCCGTAGCGGGTTACCGCATCACACGCACCCCGCCGGAAGGAGCCACAGGGCTTCCGGCGGAGCCGTGCGTTCGCATTGGGCGCGGCGCGGCATGCGGGAATCCCTATCCATGACCCATCACCACGGACGGACCCCATGCAACTCATTGACTCCGGCAACCACTTACATTCATGACATATTGCCTTCGCCGGAACTCCGTGGCTTACTGGCTTTGCGTCTGATGGGCTCTTCCGAACCCAGACGCCAAAGAAAGCGGAGACAATCATGTTCATCGCAGGACTGCGGCGTTGTGCGCTGTTGGCTGGAATCGTGGCATTGACCGCGTGCGGAGGTCCGCTCCCGGAGGAGCAGGCTCCCGTCGAGGCCACGCCCGGCGAGGAAATCAGTATGGAGGCCGTGACCGAGGGCGGCGAGGTCGAGGCCATGGCCTGCAATCTCGTCAAAGAGCCCTGTTCGCCCAACCTTCGGACCTGTGGCATCCGCTGCTGCGATGGAACCCTCATCCGGGCTCCGAACACGGCATGCGGCGACTGCGAGCCCCTTGCAAACGAAGTCTGCCTCTTTCGCGGCGGCCCATGGCACCTCCGCTGGACGGACCAGTAAGGGACGCGGCGCACGAACGGACTCTGTCCATTCGTGCGGCGGGCACTACATCGAAAAGTCATTGACTCAACCAATGACTCTCATTCTTCAACTCATCGCCCGCCAACAGGCGACCGCGAACCGTCTTCCCTTACCCTGAGTGGAACGACTCCGGCCTGACTGAAATCCGTATTACTTTGAACTCCGGGGCGAAGCCCCCCGCCGCTGCTTTGTCCTGGCGGTGGGGGCCTTCTCTCGTCTGGAGCGTCGCGCCCACTTTCCCTATCCTCGGGGCTCATTCAACGAGGAGCACGCTGTTGGCCCGTATCGCATTCGTCGTGGTGGAGCCGTTCGCCGACTGGGAGCCCGCGCTGCTGGCGGCGGGGGCGCGCGAGGACTTCGGTGACACGGTGTCGTGGTTGTCGCCAGGGGGACGCCCGGTTTCATCGATTGGCGGAATGACCATCCAGGTCCACGGCGCGCTCGAGGACTTCTCTCCCAACCAGGCCGATGCGCTCGTGCTGATTGGGTCCTCGCTCTGGATGACGCCCGAGAGCCCCGACCTCACGCCCGTGCTCCGGCGCGCGGCGGACGCGGGCCTCGTCGTCGCCGGAATCTGCGGTGCGACGCTCGCGCTGGCCCGGGCCGGCCTGCTCGATGACCGCGCACACACCAGCAACGCCCTCGACTTCCTCCAGCAACACGTCCCGGCCTACAACGGTGTCGCGCACTATCGACCCGGGCCGCGCGCGGTGCGCGACGGACGCGTCATCACCGCGTCCGGCTCGGCGCCCGCGAGCTTCGCCCTGGAAGTGCTCGGCGCCCTGCATCCCGAGGCCACCAAGCCCCTGGCCGAGTTCCTCACGGAGTTCGGGCGCGAGCACCAGCCCACCTGAGCCTTCGCGCCCTCGGTGCGAGCCCAGGGCGCCCCTCACGTGTGCTTCAATGACGGGAGCGCCAGTCCTCCCGCCGCCCCTCGAGGCAGACGATGAACCTCATCGAGCCCGTCATCTTCACCGCTGCGGCCCTCTTCGGAGTGGCGGGTGCCGTGTGGGGCATCACTTCGGCCCCCATCTGGGGACTCGAGGGCTTCGTCGGCGCCGCCGTGCGTGGGCTCGGTGGCTTCGTCGGCGGATTCATCGGAGGGGGCATCTCTTTCGCCGCGGTGCTCTTCGCCCTGGGTGCCCTGCTCGTCCTCAGGGACAAGGCACGCCAGAAGCGGCAGGGGCACCTGAAGGGGTCGGACCCGGCTCCCCCGCCCTGAAACCGCGTAGGGTGCTCCCATGAAGCCCCCCACGAAACGCACCGCCCGACGCCCTCGCGCTCCGGCCTTCCAGGCTCCTCCACCGGAGCTGGCGCTGCTGCTCGGCCCGCTCGAGACAGGAGACGAAGCCGCCCGACATCAGGCCGCCATGGTGCTGTTGCAACGCAAGGACCCCGTCACTGCACGTCACGTGGCCAGACTCCTGCGCACCGCCGCCGACCCCAAGGCCCGTGAGGTCTGCGCCTGGCTGCTCTGCGGCATCGACAAGGGCTCGCCCCCCGTCATCGAGGCCCTGCTCGAAGCCGCCGAGGACCCCTACGAGCACATGAGCGTCCGCGGTCAGTCCCTCGAGGCCCTCAGGCCATCAACGTCGTCGGGCCTGAACCGGCGCATCTTCCAGACCCTCATCGGCCTCCTCGAACACCCCGCCGTCGAGCTGCGCTTCTGGTCCTGCTTCGCCCTCGGCGCCCTCAAGCACCGCCCCGCCATCCCCGCGCTCCGCAAGGTCGCCGAGGAAGACGAGCGGGTGAACCCGGGCTGGTGGTACGTCGCAGAGGAGGCCCTCGACGCCATCGACCACATCGAGTCGAGGGAGTCTCCCGACCGCATCCCCGTCATGCGTCGCGGCAAGCGGGACTGAGCGCCTCGCCTCAGGTCTGATAGCCGCGCGCCTGCAAGCGGAACAGGTGCGCGTAGCGCCCGTCCTTCGCCATCAGCGCGTCATGACTGCCCAGTTCGTCCACGCCGCCGTTGTGCAACACGGCGATCTGGTCCGCCATCCGCACCGTGGAGAAGCGGTGCGAAATCACTATCGCCATCCGGTCCGCCGCCAGCGCCTGGAAGCGCTCGAACAACGCGTGCTCCGCCTCCGCGTCGATGCTCGCCGTGGGCTCATCCAGAATCAGTACCTCCGCGTCGTCCCGCATGAACGCTCGCGCCACCGCCAGCTTCTGCCACTGCCCCGCCGACAGCTCCTGCCCCTTCTCGAACCACCCGCCCAGCATCGTGTCGTACTGGCTCGGCAGCGTCTCAATCACCCCACTCGCCCCACCCTGCTCCGCCGCCTTCACGATGCGACCCCGGTCCTCCAGCGCCGGCACGTGCCCCAACCCGATGTTCTCCGCCACGTTGAACTGGTAGCGCACGAAGTCCTGGAACACCGCCCCGAAGCGGCTGCGCAAATCCCCCACGTCCATGTCCCGGATGTCCACGCCCCCGTAGAGGATGACCCCCTCCGTCGGCTCGTACAGCCGCAACAGCAGCTTCAACAACGTGCTCTTCCCCGCCCCGTTCTCCCCCACCAGCGCCAGCTTCTGTCCCGGCCGCAGCGTCAACGACACATGCCTGAGCGCCCACGCCTCCTTCCCCGGATAGCGGAAGGACACGTCGCGCAACTCAATGTCGTTGGTCGGCCCGCGCGGCGGTGACTTCGCCGGCAATACCCGGGGCGACTCGCTGCCCGTCGGAATCTCCAGGTACGTGAAGAGATTGCTCATGAAGAGCGCGTCCTCGTACATGGAGCCCACGCTCGTCAGGATGCCCTGGAACGCCGCCTGCCCCTGCCGGAACACCCCCAGGTACAACACCATGTCGCCCACGGTGATGGCCCCGTCCGCCGCCCGCCCCGCCACGAACAGATAGCAGCCGTAGAAGGCCGCCAGCGACAACACACCCAAACCCAGACCCCACCCCATCCGCTTGAAGGCCAGCGCGCGGTCCTCCGCGAAGAACTTCCGGAACAGCTCCCGGTAGCGCCCCAGCACCAGCTCCCCCAACCCGAAGAGCTTCACTTCCTTCACGTGACTGTCGCGCGTGAGGATCCACTCCAGGTAGTTCAGCTTGCGCCCCTCCGGCGCACGCCACGAGTAGAGCCGGAAGCCCGCCATCGCCAGCCGCGCCTCCGCGATGAACGCCGGAACCGACGCCACCACCAACACGACGACGCTCCACGGCGACAACGCAATCAACAGCGCCGCGAAGGTGGACAACGTAATCGCGTTGCGGACGATGGAGAACGCCTGCATCACCAGCGACAGCGGGCGACTGCTCGCCTCGCGCCGCGCGTTCTGCATCTTGTCGTAGGTGTCCGAGTCCTCGAAGTGCTGAAGCTCCAGCTCCAGCGCCTTCTGGAGAATCCGCTCGTTGAGCAGGTTGCCCAGGTTCGCGCGCAACAACTCCCGCGTCAGCGTCAGCCCCCGCTCCACCACCGCGGAGCCGAGCATCAACCCGAACTCCAGCCCCACCAGGCCATAGACGCGCGAGTGCGCCTCCGCCGAGCCCTGCGCGGACGCCACCACCGCGTCCACAATCAGCTTGCCCACCCAGGCGATGCCCGCCGGCAACACCGCCGCCACCAGCGTTAGCGCCCCCAGCAGCACCGCCCCCTGGGGGCTCGCCCGCCAGAAGAGCTGGAACGTGCCGGGGAGCTGCCGGAACAGGCTCCCGGCGCCCTTCAGGCGGTCTTTGAGGGAGGTCTTCGCGGGGGGCGTGGCATCAAGAGAACGAGGAGACACAGGGCGAGTTCATAACGCGCCCGGCGTCCGCGCGCTTGGCCCCTCACGACACCGCGCGCCCTTCGTGCCGGGACACCAGCACGTCGCACGAGGACCTCGCCAGCACCCGCTCCGCCAGCGAGACGCCGCACCCCTCGGCCTGCCCCGAGCCCGCCAGCGCCAGCAGGTCCGTGCCCAGCTCCGCCGCGTGCGCCAGGATGCTCTCGCCCGGCTCGCCTCCACGCAGCCGGGCCTCCAATTCGCGCCCCGTCTCCCGGTACGGAGCCAGGAAGCGGGCGAGCGCCACCCTCGCGGCGTCCTCCCGCTCCCGCTGCAACACCAGGAAGCTCTCCGGTGACGCCCCCCGCGCGCGCAGCGCCGCCTCGTCCGCGCGGGTGTCCACCACGTGCAACACCTCCACCAGCGTCAGGGGACACAACCTCAGCGTCAGCTCCAGCGCCCTCCGGGACTCGCGCGAGAAGTCCACCGCGACCAGCGGGCTCGCGTACGGCCGCGCCGGATGCGGCAACACCGTCAGCACCGACGTGTCCAACCGCCGCACCATCCGTCGCACCGTCGAGCGCTCACCGAGCTCCCGTCCCGGCACCGTCACGTGCGTGCCGCCCAGCACCACCAGCTCCGCGCCCTGCTCGCGCGCCACCGCCACCGCGGCGTCCACCGCGTCTCCCCGGCGCAGCTCCTCGTGCACCGTCACGTCCTGCCGCTGCCTCAACCGCCGCGCCACCGCGCTCACCGCCTTGCGCAGACACCGCTCCCCCGCCACGATTCCCGCGGGCGAGCCCTCCAGCGGAGGCCCCGCGTGCATCACCGTGAAGGTGGCTCCCATGCCCAGCGGAAGCCGCAGCGCCCGGGCCAGCGCCAGCTCGGAGCGCAGCGAGAAGTCCGTCGCCACCACCAGGCGTGTCATGCCCCTCGGGCCCCGGGAGGGCCCAGGTGACAACAATGGAATGTCCAGCCGGGTCAGCTCGTGCTGCCTCATCGCGAGACCCTCCTTTCGTCTGTCCCTACTTCTTTAGTGTCGGCGCCGTGGGGCGGTGACACGACATCCCATGCACCTGACGCGACCTGGGCGAGCCGTTGCTCGTCGGTCCGCCGCCGTGACGCGGCGATGTCCAAGTCCTCGCTCCGAAGATTCAGGCCCTCGCGCCCAGATGCCACCCGTGCCGCGGGGACGGCGCGTGCCCGAGCAGACGACAGAGCCCCAAGGTCCTCGCGTGCACCGCTCCCCCTGCGTTCTGGATGACGCGCGCTCGCCGCGTGGCCCGGCGCTTCAGTCGGGTGACAGCGACGTCGTCGCGACTCAGACCTGGGTGAGGGTGGAGCACGACACCTCGTCGCGGGAGGCGAGACGTCACGAAGGGAGGCAGGGGCTCAAGCCCCCGCTGCGCGCGGGAAGGAGAAGTGCGTCGCACGGTGGACGGCCTCCCTGAAAAAACTCCAGGCGTCTGGCGTCCGTATCTCACGTGAGTCGTAAGGGACATGCACCCCGGCACGAAGATTGGCCCGCTTGGCACGTCCGAGGAGCGACAGAGCGACTCCTGCGGGCCGCGAGGAGCACGGCCGAGGCTTTGCAGATGGGGTGCTACGGCAGCGCGGTGGGTGGCGGGTCGGACGGGATGCTGAAGAAGGGGGAGGGCCAATGCGCGGGGTCATCACCGGCAGAGAGGTGGTCACCAATCTGGGTCTCATCTACCGAGAGTTCGGCGCGGGCTGTGTGCTGCGCTGCTTGTGGGTGATGCTCAGTGGGAAGACCACGACGTTTCTTGAAGTGGCGTGTCCACCCGCGGCGAAGCGCTAGGGCGGACACAACGGCGACGGGTCGCGAGGGCATGCCCCGCGACCCCGCCGTAGCAATCGTCGTCTTCGCGGTACCGGACTAGGGCTCATCGCGGCGAGGCTTGTCGTCGTCCACCGCGTCCCGGACCGCACGCTTGGCGTCCTCGACCTTCTCCTTGGCGTGGCCCTTCGCCGTGTCGACCTTGCCCTCGGCCTCCAGCGAGCGGTCGCAGCGCTGACTGCCTCGCCAGACGTGGCGACGCAGCGGCGAAGGACAAGAGTCCGGCGGCCATCGAGCGCGGTCGCCGACCTCGCGGAGCGGTTGCTCGAAGCCGTACAGGCGTGCCATGGAGAGACAATCGCAATCCTCGCCGCTCGCATGGGCGAGAAGGCTCGGGCACTTCACCGGCCGATGATGCGCCTGAAGCAAGAGGGCCGTGTGCGCAGCGCTGGATGGCGGGACGACGTCGCCACGTGGAGAAGGGATCCGTCCTACCGGCCACGCATCTGGCCCCCGGACTGGACGGTATCCCTTTCCACAACCCCTACGGCGCGGACCGAGCCGTAGGGCATTGCTTCAGCTCAAGCGCGGATGAAGCCCAACCGCGGAGGCGTCGCCTCCAGCGCCCCGCCCACCCGCGCCTGAGCGAAGACTGCCTCCCCCACGGCACGTGTGGCGCGGAAGCGGTCCTCTCGCTGCGAGAAGGTGAAGGTGAGGCCCATCCCTTCCTTCACCGTGCAGAACTGGAGCTGCGCGATGCGGGCTCCCTGAAGCGTGAGAATGTACTCACGCTGGACCCCTACCTTGTCGCCGTGGGTGACCTGTCGCTCCGAGAGCAAGGTGAGGCTCTGCGCGTGTTGTTGGATGGATGAAAGCATGCGGGCGGCGAGCTGCTGCGCGGTTTCCGAGGGCTTCACGGGCTCCACGGACACCACGACACTCGGTCTGAAGCCACCATCCTCGGGGCCGAGGGCAATCACCTGGCTCGTGTCCTGCCAACCCTCGGGGAGAGAGAGCGTCAACGCACCATGACGAAGGGAATTGCGAGGAGACATGTTCACGCGTCCTTTCTGGTGACGACGTTCAGACCCGCTGGGTCGCGATGTCTTCCTTGCTCTTGTCCGCCTTTCCAATCAGCGTGGTGAGCACGTAAGCCCCTGCGCCAATCCCCAAGCCCGTCAGCGCCCCAAGCATGGCCCCCGGTGGTCCCGCGACGGAGCCCGCGACCGCGGACGCGGCAACGTACCCCAGCACCGCGCTCCCCATGGTGACGCCTCCGCTTGCCACCTTATAGAAATTGTCCTCCTGGATTCCTCGGGCGACCTGAAACCCTCCACTCATGACGCCCAATCCCATGAAGAACCGCCCTGTCACCTCCCCCGCGTAGGAGGGATTGATGCGCCCGTTCACCGTACTGATGGCGCCCCCCAATGAAGCGCCCTGACCCGTTCCCTTGGCGACCGTCACCAACGCATTGCCCCCCACATATACGGAGACCCCTCCACCCGTCAGCCCCACCACCCCCTCTGCGATTCCCAGTCCATCGCCTCGGGGGATATCGCGAATGAGCGAGTTGATGGAGGTGTAGACGTTACTGAAACCCGTGAGTGCCTGGACCCCTCCCGTAGCACCTGTCACGAATCGCTGCGGAGCTGTCAGGTCGATGGTCAGAGGTGTCTTGAACGCCTCCACGGGCGTCTTGCTCCATCTCGCCTTGTTGGCAGAAGGGTCTGGCTCGTTCTGGAGCGGGGCATGAATGGTCGTGAGCTCCTTCTTGACCAGATAGAGCCCGTAGTTGTTGGCGGCGAACACAGAGTTTCGCTCCCCGGTGTCCGTCCGGGCCTGCTGCTCCTGCGTTGCTTGCGCCTGTGGCTGGGCCTGCTCGGCCGCAGCAGCCTGCTCGGAGGGCGTGGGAGCCGAAGGCTCGATGGATGCAGTCCGGGCGGCAAAATCACGCAACAGCGCGGATTGTCCATCCAGCGCGGCCCCCCCCAGCGCACCCGAGGCGGGCTGTTGCGCCTTGAGGTCCTCCATGCTCGTTACTGGCACACCGTTGATGAGGAGTTCTTGCCCCTCGGGCGTCAGCGTTGATCGGGCATTTCCTTCGGGCGCGTTCAGTCCATAGACGGAGCGGACCAATTGCGGCCCTTTGTCCGTTTGCAGGGACACCACCTCCTGCTCGATGTTGCGCTTGGCCTGGCCCCCAGGGAGCTCTTCAGAGGAGGCCGTGCGCTCGGTGACTTCGACCTGTCCGCTGGCATTGCGCGCCTCGGTGCGCTGATGGTCCTGGACCTGCCGCTTGCCCTGAGCATCCGTGAGTTCCGCGTGCAGCGAGGTGATGCGCCCCTGAGCATCATACGTCTTGGACGAGGTGCCCTGGATGGACACGGGGTCCCCCTTGCCCGAGGGGTTGGGAACCTTGCCCTCCGTGGTCTCCTCCACGGTGTTGCCTTGAATCTTCTTCTTGATGACCACGGACAGGTCCGGCTGCCCTTCGACGAACGTCTGGGTATTCAGCTCACCCGGCTTGATTGCCTGGAACGTCCAGCTCTTTGGCGCTTTCTTCGCGTCCTTGGCGCGATCCTCGACCTCCAGGAGGCTGTAGGGAACAGAGGTCTTCTCATTCGCGGGGGAGTCAACGGCCTTTGTCTGGGAGCTCGTGGCGCGAATGCCGCCCTGCGAGTAGGACGTGCCCTCGGTGACACTCGCCTTGGCCAGCTTCCCATCCGGACTCTTGGTGCCCACGGGCGGGATGTTGGTGGTCCGGATCTTCACCGTGTCGAGGGGGCGCGTATCATCGAAGCGGACCTTCAGCTCGTCATTGACGCCGTCCGTCTTCTGCTGGCTGTCATAGAGCTTTCTCGTCTCCGTGACGCCTGTCTGTGCGTCTCGTGAGAATGAGTTCTCGACGAGCACACCCCGGTCGCGCCGGATCTCTGTTTCCGAATAGGAGACGTTCAAGTCGTCCATGTTTCGGAGGGCCTCATCGGTGTAGCGCAATGAGTCCTTCATATTGGGGTCAATCTTCCAGCTGGATTCGATGACCTTGGTCGTCGATTGCGGCCCCTGGCTCACGATGACACTGAGGTCGGCCTTCTGGTTCGCGCGATCAAACTTGGTGCTCTCGAGCCTGACCGAGCCATAGGTCATATCCGCCTGGATGCGCTCGAGGACGTTCCCCTGCTCATCCTTGAGGACCATCGTGGCCTTCTCGGGGTGCTTGTCTCCCTCGAAGGAGACTCCGGGGGGCCATTCCTTGGGGTCCTTCTTGGACAGGGCGATGGCGTCGGTGGCACGGGTGCGAGCTTCCGCGTCAGTCTGTTGCTGAGCCGTCTCCGCCTGCGTGCGCTCCTCCGCCACCGTGTTCAGGTCCACTTCGTTGCGCAGCGCTTGCTGGCCGGCGGTCTGCCCCGCCTTCGCGGTGAGCTGCGGACTCAGCTGAGCGATGGCATCCGCATCCTCGAAAAGGTTGCCATCACGTCGCAGCTTGGCCATTTCCGTTCCAAGATCGACCATGTTGGCATCCGCGCCGTTGGCGCGAATCGCATTGAAGACCCGGTCCTTGTTGGTGGGCCCCTCCCCTACTGCCGCGAACGGGAACGTCGCCGCGTTGATTTGCGTGGCCAGCGTGGTTCGGGCGGGAGGCCCCCCGAGGGCGGCGCTGTTGGCCAGGCTCTTCATGATGGCATTGGCGTCCTCGGAACGGGTTGACCCGGAGGCCACCTGTTCGACGAGCTTGCGGGTGTGGGGCATGGCCTCCACCGCGAGCGCCGCCCGGTAGTTGGGGTCGGTGCTCGCCGCAAGCTGGCGTTCCAGCTCCGCGGCACCTTCGACCGGATTGCTCTGGGTGGCCTCCCCCACGCGTTGGGCATCGGCGCGCGCGGCGGCCCAGACATTGACGACGGAGGGAGCACCGAGGAGCTCGGTCTGGGCCTTGGCGTCGAGACTGCCCGCATCGTACACGTCCCGGACGGCGTTCGCCTTGGGGAAGGGCTCGGACTTGCCGGCCGCCTTGGCCGCTGTATTGGCGGATTTCTGTGCGTCCAGGGCAGCATTGGCCTGGGTGATAGCCTGTTGGTAGGAGGCGTCCGAGGCTGCCTGGGTCGCGAGGTAGGGCTGTTCCAATCCCGCTGCGGTGGCCTTCGCCGCGTTGAGGCGGTTCTGGCTATCTGTGGCAGCCTGCTCACGTTGAAGCTGTTGCTGAGCATCGTCGGGCGAGGGGCACCGCTTCGCGCGCGCATCCTTGAATCGGGTCAGTTCGGCTTGCGCGTCACTGAGGGCGGTTTGGGCATCGAGCGACTGTTGTTCAGCGGGGCCGTAGGCCTTCTGTGCTGCCTGGGCGGCGCGGTCATCCTGACGCGCTTTCTCCTGGGCCGCGGCCGCCTCTTTCATGCGGGCTTCGGCCTGCTTGCGCGCTTCTTCGGCTGCTCGTGCGAGCGCTTCGGCCTCGCTCGGGGCCACGCCCTGAGAAGAGCCGGGGACGTTGGATACGCTCGTTCTCGCAGCGGTCGAACCCTGAACCATCGACATGGTGCTCACCTCGGGAATGGGCCTGCGTTGGCTTCTCCCCGGGGAGTTGGTTCGGATTTTCGTGGCGCATTCTTTTCTACGCCGGCACATATGGCCTGAGCCCCGGGTGTTGCCCCTCTGCGAAAACCTCCAGGGAAACCGTGGAGGTGCCCGTGGAGAAGGAGCTGGGGCGATTGAGGAGCGGGCACCAGCGCGGTTCATTGCCCTACCCGGAGGCGCTCAGGGAGTTCGCGGTGCGCTACGTCGCGCACGCGCAGGAAGCCGGGGGGGACGTTCGCGGGAGCGGCGAAGGCGCTGGGAGTCTCCGAGCCGACGCTGCAGTCGTGGAGGAAGGGCCGGCCGGCGGCCCATCGGCGAGGGCAGAGCCTTGGGCAGAGGCCGTCTCTGGTACCGGTGGTGGTGGCGGAGCCGAAGAAGACGGGAGCGTCCGCGGCGCGAGTGTACGCGTGCTCGGCTCCGTGGACATGCGCCGAGGCTTCGACGGGCTGAGTGCGCTGGGGGAGCCGTAGTTGGGAGGCGAACTTCTGAGGTGGCGGTGCTGCTGGCGGCGGAGAATGCCCAGCTCAAGGGCGAGGACGGCCAGGCGCGACTCCAACTGGAACTCGAGGGACTCAAGCAGCAGCTCGCCTTGCTGCAGAAGCAGCTCTTCGGCGCCTCGAGCGAGAGACGAGACGCACTGGCTGGTGCTTGAGAAGGACCCCGGTACCAGGTGGTACGCGGGAGTCGTCCTGGTGGACGGGTACGCAGCGTACCAGACGGCGACAAAGTCGGGAGCACAGCGGCCCACCCCGCGACGCTGGCCTTCTGTTGGGCTCACGTGCGCAGAAAATGCTTCGAGGCCAGACAGCGGAACCTGTCAACGCGGATGAGACAGAGAATTGGTGAGATTACTGCGCGGCCTACCGAGAGGTGGAGAGCCGCGCGGGGTCGTTTATCCAGACGGTGTTCGGAGGCGCCTGCGGCTTGGGAGGGCCTCGCGGGAAGCGCTCGGGGTGAGCGGCGTAGGCGGCGGCGAGTACGGCGGCTCGGGTGGTGATGCGCTGGGCAGCCAGGCCGTGGTGCACGTCGTAGGGAGTGAGCAGACCGAGGCCTGAGTGGTGATGCTCCTGGTTGTACCAGCCGAAGAAGTCGCCGCAGAAGCCGCGAGCGTCGTGGAGGCAGCCGAAGCACTGGGGGAAGTCAGGCCGGTACTTCATCGTCTTGAAGTGCGCCTCGCTGAAGGGGTTGTCGTTGGAGACATGAGGCCTGGAGTGCGTCTTGGTGACCCCCAGGTCGGCCATCAGCAGGGCCACCGGCTTGGAGGTCATCGAGGAGCCTCGGTCGGCGTGAATCGTCAACTGGCCGGGCACTACCCCCTGGCGTTCGCAGGTCTGCGCCAACAGCTTCTGGGCCAGAGTGGCCGACTCGCGATGCGCCACCATCCAGCCAACGACGTAGCGGCTGAAGACGTCCAGGACGACGTAGAGGTAGAGGTACGTCCACTTCGTCGGGCCATGCAGCTTGGTGATGTCCCAGCTCCAGAGTTCATTGGGCTTCGTCGCGTGCAGTTGGGGCACCGGGTGGTTGGGGTGGCGCAGTTGGTTGCGTCGCTCACGCACCGCGTGGTTGCTGGCGAGCACCCGGTACATGGTGCGCTCCGAGCACAGGTAGCGGCCCTCGTCGAGCAACTGCGCGTAGACTTCCGCGGGCGCAGCATCCGCGAATCGCGGCTCGTGCAGCACCGCGAGCACCTCGGCCCGTTGCTCAGGCGGCAGGGCTCGCGGTGGGCTGGCCCTGGGCACCGACTCCTGCTTCGGCTGGGTCCCTCGGTAGAAGGTGGCGCGAGCCAGGCCCAGCGCCTTGCACACGGTCGCTACGCCCCACTGGCCGACCGCCTCCCTGGCCACTTGCATCAGGGCTCCTCGTCGGGCTTGGGCAGTTCCACTCCGAGGATTTCCGATACTTTTTTTTGTAGGTCCAGCAGGGCCTCGGCGCGCTTGAGGCGCACCTGGGCCCGGGCCAACTCCTTCTCCAGCTCGGCGACGCGCCGAGCACTCGCGTCGGGCACTTTCGCCGGCGGGCCGCGCTTCTTCGGACTCTGCGCCGAGAGCTCTCCTGCATTGCGCTGGCGCCGCCACACGCTCAGCAGCGACGAGTACAGCCCTTCCCGGCGAAGCAGTGCTCCCACTTCACCGGGCTTCGTGCAGCGGTCTGCCTCCGCGAGCACCCTCAACTTGTACTCCGCCGTGAAGCCTCGGCGCCTCGCCTTCTCCTCCACCTCGGTCTCCCTGACCCGAGCCTCTTCCACCACCGGATTCATCGTTCCTGCCTGGGTCGCCCTGCACACTAAACTGCCCGGTACGGACTGTCTCACTCACGCTGGCAGAGAGGGCAGTTCGCTCCCGCCTGTGACGAAGTGCTGGAGCTCATGGGCCAGCTCTATGTCATCGAGGCGGACCTGCCCGAATGGTGCGCCCTCTCCAAAGAGGAGCGCCCGGCCGTGCTCGCGCAGCGACGGGCCACGCGCCAGCAGCATTCCGCGCCGGTGGTGGAGCGCACCCTCCAGTGGGCCCTGGCGAAGAGATGCGAGGCCCTCAAGCGTGGGCCTTCGGATGGCACGACCTGCGCCACACCCACGGCAGCCACCTTGCCATGAGGGGCGTACCGCTGAAGGCCATCCAGGAGCTGATGGGTCATGCCGACATGAGCGAGACGATGCGGTACGCCCACCTCTCACCAGAGACACGAGCGAACGCGGTGCAGCAGCTCGACCCGCCGAGCCCCCTTCCCCTTGTCGCTTCAGCTCCAGCCACCGAAGGGGCACCTGGAGGGCACATGACGTTTGCGGCAGGGGTCGAATGCACGACAACTCATTGATTTTATTGAAATACTAGAAGGGCGGGTCGCGAGGGCATGCCCCGCGACCCCGCCGTGGCAATCGTCGTCTTCGCGGTACCGGACTAGGGCTCATCACGGCGAGGCTTGTCGTCGTCCACCGCGTCCCGGACCGCACGCTTGGCGTCCTCGACCTTCTCCTTGGCGTGGCCCTTCGCCGTGTCGACCTTGCCCTCGGCCTCCAGCGAGCGGTCGCCCGTCGCGGCGCCCACGGTCTCCTTGATCTTGCCCTTGGCCTTGTCGATCAACTCACCCATGACGCATCTCCTTTGGCTTTGAGCTCCTGAGAGCCGTTGTGGTGAGAGTGTGAACACGCGCCGGGTGGCATGCAGGCGGCGCGACGACGCTCGCCTGCCCTGGGAGCATCAAACGGCGGAGGCGCATCGGCCCGCCCGGGAGCCCACTTCGCCAAGCAACGGGCGGTCCCCTCGTTGATGTAGGTGCCGGTGTCAGCCTCCTGCCTCGCACGCGCCAGGAGCTCCGCGTGGAGCGGCCCACGCGCCACCCGCGCCTCGGAGCAGGGGGTGGTAATCCCATAATTTTCCTTGAATTGCCTGACATGCAGACAGACAGGAGGTAGGGTCCCGCGCCGGTGCTGACGACCATGCAGACACGCTGCCTGGTTGGAATCCTTCTCTCAGGCTGAAACGGGACATTGACGCAAGGCGCGCCGGCCCGCACGCTGAGGTCACTGCCACCCCGGAGTCACTGCTTCCCGATGTCTACTCCTCCGCTTCCGACCCCTGGCGCGCTGTTCCGGCGGATGTACCTGCTGCGGTCCCTCATCACGACGGTGGCCTTCTGTCCGGCCCTCTACGTGGACATGCAATTGCTCTCACTGGAAGGACCGCGCGCGACGCGCATCCTCCTGGGAGTCATCACTCCGCTGGTGTTGGGGTTGTGCGCGGTGGCGCAGCCGGTGCTTGTGATTCCGTGGCTCCTGAAGCGCGCCATGGCCTCGCAGGGGAAGCTGCGCGTGGAGCGGCTGATCCGCATCCCTTCGACGCTGGCGTTCGGCGAGTCGATGGTGTCGTGGTTCATTGGTGGGGTGCTCTTCAACGGCGGCGTGGCGTTGCTGTTGGACAGGCCCATGTCGGTGGTGCCGGTGGGCGTGGCGGTGGCGGTGAGCGCGGGGCTGTTCAGCAGCCCGCTCCTGTACATGCTCTATGAGCAGATGCTGATGCCCACCGTGCTGGAGGCATACCAGCGCGCGCCGAGTGCCCGGCCCGCGGGCGAGGGCTTCGCGCCGAGGCAGCTGTGGCTGCTTCCGGCCACCGTCGTGTCCGCGCTGCTTGTCACATGTCTGACGAGCATCGTCACCCTGCACCTGAGGCTGGAGCGGGAGATGGGCGCGCTGGCGGCCGACATCGAGTCACGAGGACAGGCCGCGTCGGCCGACCGCGTGCGCGCCACCGTGGCGCCGCTGCAGCGCGACCTGGTGCTGCCGGTCATCATGTTCGGCGGTTATGCCGCGCTGGGTTCCATCCTCACGGCGGCGTGGGCCGCGCGCAGGCTCGCCAAGGGCTCGCGGGCGGTCGGTGCATCGCTGGAGGCGTTGGTGGAAGGCCGCGCCGCGCCGCCGCGCTGGGTGTCCACGGACGAGTTGGGCGACCTGGCGGCGACGACGTGGCAGCTCTATCAGCGGCTGCAGGAGCTGCCTCGTTCGCTGCGCTCGTCGGCCGGGGACCTGGCCCAGGCGGGCAACCGGCTGTCGGAGGCCAGCAGCCAGCAGAACCAGACGTTGTCGCGACAGGCCGCGGCGCTGCATCAGGCGCGAGCCACCGCGCAGGAAATCCAGCAGGCGTCGCATGTGGCGGCCTCGCGCGCCACCAGCATCCTCCAGGTCGCCGAGCGCGCCGCCGCCGTGGGCCGGCTGGGCGAGGAGTCCCTGCTCGGCACCGAGAAGGGCCTCGCCTCCATCCGCGAAATCGCCGACGGGCTGCATGAGCAGATGCAGGACCTGGGGCAGCGCGCCCGCGAGGTGGGGCGCGTGTCGGAAGTGGTGAAGGCGCTGGCGGACCAGTCGCACATGCTGGCCATCAACGCGGCCATTGAAGCCACGCGCGCGGGTGAGCACGGCAAGGGCTTTGGCGTGGTGGCGCGGCAGATGCGCGAGCTGGCGGACCAGTCCGTCCAGGCCACCAATCAGGTGCGCGGCCTGTTGGAGACGATGGCCTCGGCCGCAACCCAGGCGACGGAGATGACGGACCGGGGCGCCGCGGGTGTGGAGACGGCGCTGACGCCGCTGCGCACCAGTGGTGAGCGGCTGCGCGAGCTGGCCACGCTGTCCCGCGAGTCCGCGTCCGCCGTGCGACAGATCGCCGAGGCGGTGGCCCAGCAGCACCAGGGCGTGGACCAGCTCTTCGCCGCCGTGCGCGAGCTGGACGAACTCACGACGGACACACTGCGCCACCTGGACACCACGCAGCAGGCCGCCGTCGCCGTCACGCATGCGACGGGACAGGTGTCCCAGCTCGCGCAGCGCTACGTCTGAAGCAGCGTCGCTTCCTCCGCTGACACCGGAGGCTCGGGCGCGAGCCTCCGTCCTGTGCGCGGCGCTACGTCTGAGCCCGCGCCTGCTCCTCCGCTGACACCGGAGGCTCGGGCGCGAGGTGCCCATCCAACGTCAGCACCGGAGCGCGCAGCAGCACCATCAACTGTCCCGCGAGCACACCCAGGCGAGAGAGCCGCTCACGAGGCTCCGCGCTGCCCTCCTCGAAGCTGGCCGCATCCAGGTATGTCAGCTGAACCTCCGCGCGGCCATGGAGCGCTCCCACCCGCGCGTCGAGCGCGGCCAGTCGCGCGAGCAGCGCCTCCAGGAAGTCCGTGGCCCGCGTCAGCGTCGCCGCGCAGTCCTCCAGACACCGCACACGCGCCTCCACCGTGTCCGGCGCGGGTGATGCGGCCCAGGGCGCTGCGGCATGGAACAGCGACATCCCATCCAACACCACCGGCACCGCGTCCTCCTGCAACCAGCCCCGCTCCAACCACTCGAGCACCGGCACCAGCTCCAGCGGCGCCGTCGCCCCTGAACCGAACAGCGGCCACGCACGCCGCGCCGCTCGCGACACGGGCTCGGCGGGCAGCGCCTCCAACGCGGCCAGGGCCTCGGCCGGGAGGACGTCCTCCCGCCTCGCATGCTCCCACCGCTCCAGGCGCGCCAGCAGCCCACGCAGCGGCTCCACCACCTCCGCCTTCGCCTTCACCTGCCGCTCGCCCAGCGAGGCCATCCCCGCGCGTACGCGCAGCCGGGTCGACTTGAGCGAGCCCAACGCCACCGCGTGCCGCTCCCGTGCCGCGCGGACGTCCGGCGGCTCCGGCGCCCCCACGAGGCCCTCATCCAGGACCCGCTTCACGCCGAGCCCCAGCGCCGTCAGCACCAGGCCACCCACCGCCAACGGGATGAAGAAGGGCATACGCTCGCGACCTCCACGGACAGGGTGACAGCTTCGCATCCGTCGCGACCCCACGCGAGGGACCCCTTCCGTTCGCATGGAGGGGAAGGAAGCTCAGCCAGCGCGCGCCCGGGGCGCCTGCATCGACGACGGGCCCGCCGCATCCCGCGTCACGTCGTCCAGCGGCGGCACGTACGGCCAGCCCGGCAGCGGCCCCTGGCCCGCCTCGCGGTTGAGGTAGTCCGCCGCGATGTTGGCGCTCTCCATGATGGTGAGCAGCCCGCTGCCCGGATGCGTGCCCCCACCCACCCAGAACAAGCCCTCCACGTCCGGACTCTTCACCCGGGGACGCAGCGGCCCCAATTGCATCCATGTATGAGAGAGATTGAAGACCGCGCCCCGGAACACGTTGAAGTCATCCCGCCAGGTCTCCGCCGTGAAGTAGCGCTCCTCGCGAATGTGCTCACGCACGCCCTTCAACCCCACCTTCGCGAGCATGTCTGGAATGCGCTCGCGCAACGTGGCCTCCGTCTTCGCCCAGTCCACGGGCCGCGCCGTGTTGGGCGTGGGCACGAGCACGTAGAGCGTGGAGTGCCCCTTCGGCGCGCCGGACGGGTCCGTCACACACGGGTTGCACACGTAGAAGGGCGGGTCGTCCACGTCGACGCTCCGGTCCTCCAGCGCGTCCCGGTCCGTGCGCCGCGCCGCCTCCGAGAGATAGATGAGGTGGTGCGGCAGGTCCTCGTAGCGCGTGTCCAGCCCGTAGTACGCCATGAACGTGCTGCACGAGTACTTCGCCTTCTCCAGCGCCGCGTCCGTCAGCCGCGAGCCCTCGCGCGCCTCGGCGGGCACCAGCTTCGTCGCCGCGTACGGCAGGTCCGCGTTCATCACCACCGCGTCCGCGTCCAACACCTCGCCCCCCACCAGCGTCACGCCCACCACGCGCCCCGCCTCCACGCGCACGCGCTCCACCGGCGCGCCCATGCGGAACGTCGCGCCCAAATCTTGCGCGCACCGCATCATCCCTCGCGCCAGCTCTCGGAAGCCGCCGTCGACGTGCCACACCCCGAAGGCCAGCTCCAGGAAGGGAATCACGCTGAACACCGACGAACACGTCGTCGGGTGCAGGCCCAGGTACTTCGACGGATACGCCAGCGCGTACGTCAGCCGGTCGTCATGGAAGAACGAGTCCAGGTGCCGGTACAGCGTCTGCCAGGGCTTGAAGCGCAGCGTGGGCGCCAGACGCCAGGGGGCGTAGTAACCCAGGCTTCCCGCGTGCGTGCAGATGAACTTCTCGTACGCGACGCCGTACTTCTCCTTCCCTTCCGCCAACCACCGGCGCATCGCCGCGGCCTGCTCCGGACCGAAGCGGGCGACCTCCGCCTCCATGCGCTCCGGGTGTCGGCTGGTGTCCAGGTGGGTGCCATCCCAGAAGTGCACCCGCGTGTTGACGTCCAGGGGGACCAGCTTCACGTAGTCCGCCAACCGCCGGCCCGCCCGCTCGAAGATGCGCTCCAACACACCGGGGAGCTGGAGGATGGAAGGACCAGTATCGAGCGAATACTCGCCCTGCGGTCCGAGCGTCAGGCCCTTCATCCGCCCGCCGGGCACCGGGTCCTTCTCCACCACCGTGACTCGAAAGCCCTGGCCGGCCAGGTTGATGGCGGCGGACAGCCCACCCGGTCCCGCTCCCACGACGATGACGTGACGCACCATGGCTCCTAGAATGCCCTGAGCGAGCAGCCGTTGCAGTGTCCGTGGTGCGAACGGGCGGGCGGGGATTGTGTTTCGGCCCCGGACGTTTCTCCTGGAGGACACGCGCGGGTGGGGACGGCTTGAAGGGGGCCGCCGCGCACTCGAAGCTCGCGTCGTCGTTCTCCCGGCCCCTTCCCCGGCAACCTCCCTCCGGTCCTGCTCCCGCGAAGCCGTGTCGCCCCCCCTCCTCTCCCACCTGCGCCGCAACGCGGCCGCGTATGGCGCCCTGCTGACGGGGCTGCTCATCACCGCGGGGGCCACGGCCTACGTCCAGCGCGGCGTGGACCTGCGCCGGGAGCAGCTCTTCGAGAACGCCGTCACCGACGGCAGCGTGGCGCTCCTGCAACGCATGGACATGTACCAGGCCATGTTGCTGGGCACGCGCGGGGTGTTCAGCGGCAGCCAGGAGGTGGAGCGGCGGGAGTTCCGCGCGTACACCGCGAGCCTGGAGGCCCGGCGGCGTTTTCCTGGCATCCAGAGCATCGGCTTCGCCCAGTGGCTTCGCGAGGAGGACCTTCCACGGCACGAGGCCGAGGTGCGCGCCGAGGGCTTCCCCGACTATCGCATCCGTCCCCGCATCGTGCGGCAGGACCACGCCGTCATCACCATGGTGGAGCCCTTCGACGGGAACAACGCGCGCGCGTTCGGCTTCGACATCACGTCCGAGCCCGTGCGTCACGCGGCCCTCCAGCGCGCGCTGGAGACGGGGCTGCCCGCGGCCTCCGGCAAGGTGCGGCTGGTGTCGGAGCCGAAGAGCGCACCGGACCGACAGGTGGGCTTCCTGCTCTACGTGCCGCTCTACGAGGAGCCCGAGCCCTCGACCCCCGAAGCACGCCGCGCCCAGATTCAGGGCTTCGTGTTCGGCGCCTTCCGCATGAGGGACCTGGTGGAGGGCCTGCGCTTCCCCGGCTTCCAGTCCACCATCGACCTGACCATCTACGACGGGGCGGGCACCCGCGCGACGGACCTGCTCTACACCTCGCGCTCCGAGCAGACCCCGAAGGGGCGCGGCCTGCTGCGTGAGCAGCTCACCGTGCTGGTGGCGGGAACCCCCTGGACGCTCGTCTTCACCACGCGGCCCGCCTTCTTCGAGGGGACGCGCTCCAGTCACCCGGCCACGGTGGCCGGCGGTGGGCTGCTGATGTCGCTGCTGGTGTTCCTCGTCACGCGCGCCCAGGTGAACGCGAGGGCCAGCGCGGAGCGTGCCAGCGCCAAGCAGCGGCGACTGGCGAGCGAGGCCCGAGCGGCGGTGCGGGTGCGCGACGAGTTCCTCAGCGTCGCCGCGCACGAGCTGCGCACGCCGCTGACGTCCCTGAAGCTCCAGCTCCAGCTCCTCTTCCGACAGCTCCACCAGGGCGAGCCCGTGGACACGGTGCGCCTGGAGCGCGGCGTGGAGACCTGCGAGCGGCAGACGACCCGACTCACCAAGCTGGTGGACAGCCTGCTGGACGTGTCGCGGCTGTCGAGCGGCAAGATGGAGCTCCAGTTGGAGCCGCTGGAGCTGGGAGAGCTGGTGCGCGAGCTGGTGCGCCGCTTCGAGGCGGAGGCGCAGACGATGAACGTGCGCCTGGACGTGGACACGCCCGAGCCGGTGACGGGCCGGTGGGACCGGCTGCGGCTGGAGCAGGTCATCACCAATCTATTGTCCAACGCGCTCAAATACGGACACGGCGCGCCGGTGGACGTGCGCGTGCTCGGGGACAAGGCAGAGGCCCGGCTGGAGGTGAGGGACCGGGGCATCGGCATCGCGCCCGAGGACGCGGCGCGCGTGTTCGACCGCTTCGAGCGCGCGGTGTCCAGCCGCCATTACGGCGGCCTGGGCCTGGGGCTGTTCATCACCCGCCAGCTCGTCGAGGCACATGGCGGACGCATCTTCCTGGAGAGCCACCCGGGTCAGGGCACGACCTTCATCGTCGTGTTGCCTCGCACCGGACCTGTCTCCGGGACACAGATGCCACCCCCGCCCCCGACGGAGCCTACCGGGCCGCTCGCGCCCTGAGCGGGAGCCGAGCCCGACGAGAGGACACGTCCCCCGCCGGGCTCGTGCCACCTGTCAGAGGCGCGCGAACCGGGTGTTGTTACTCGTACGTCGGCAGACAGCGGCTGCCGACCGCCGTGTACGGCTGCCAGACACAGCGCTGCGAGCCCGTCCTACAGGCCTCCTGCGTCTTGAACTGCGCGCAGAAACATTCCCAGGCATTGGCGCTGGAGCAGAGCTCCTGCTCCGTCCCGGAGACAGCCTCCGGCTCGGTTCCAGCGGACTCGACACCACCACCACACGCGGACAGACCCAGGAGCGAAAACAACACGACCAAGCGACGCATGATGTGAACTCCAGCGCGATGAGGGCGCAGCCACCCTCGGTGAGCTGGACCTTGCCTCAGGCATCAGAGGGGTGTCCAGGATTACAAGGAAATAAGAATTTCCCAGCAACGACAGTGCCTCGTGAGAGGCACCGATTCCTAGACACCGACGGACGACAGGTGGCGCAAGGTGGAGGGTGGCGCGGCGCTACCAGGCGTAGTCCTCGGGCGCGGGACGGTGCCCCGGGAAGATTTCATCCAGCCGGGCCAGGGCCTTGTCATCGAGCTTCACCTCGAGCGCTCGGAGCGCCGCGTCGAGCTGCCCCGCGGTGCGGGGTCCGATGATGGGCGCGGTGACGGCGGGTTGGTGCAGCAGCCACGCCAGCGAGACGTCACCCGGCTCGTGTCCCAGCTCGGCGGCGAGACTCTCGTAGCGTTCGATTCGCTCGCGATTCTTCTGGAGGGCTTCCTGCGCGCGGCCCTCCAGCCGGCGCTTGCCCTCGCGTTCCTTCTTCAGCACGCCGCCGAGCAGACCGCCCTGGAGCGGAGACCACGGCAGGATGCCGACGCCGTAGTGCTGAGCGGCGGGCAGCACCTCCAGCTCCACGGTGCGCGCCATCAGGTTGTAGAGGGACTGCTCGCTCACCAGCCCCATGAAGTCGCGTCGCGCGGCGGCGGCCTGGGCCTGGGCGATGTGCCAGCCCGCGAAGTTGCTGCTGCCGACATAGAGCACCTTGCCCTGGGCGACAGCGACCTCCATCGCCTGCCAGATTTCCTCCCACGGCGTGGCGCGGTCCACGTGGTGGAACTGGTACAGGTCGACGTAGTCGGTGCGCAGCCGCTTGAGGCTGGCGTCCAGCGCGCGGCGGATGTTGAGCGCGGACAGCTTGCCCTCGTTGGGCCACTCTCCCATGGGGCCGTAGAGCTTGGTGGCGAGCACGGTGCGCTCGCGCCGACGGCCGCCCTGCGCGAACCAGTTGCCGATGATTTGCTCGGTGCGGCCCTTGTTCTCGCCCCAACCGTAGACATTGGCCGTGTCGAAGAAGTTGATTCCCCGCTCCAGCGCGGAGTCCATGATGGCGTGCGCGTCAGGCTCCTCGGTGGTCCAGCCGAAGTTCATCGTGCCCAGGCACAGCCGACTGACAGAGAGCCCCGAGCGCCCCAGGTTCGTGTACTTCATGTCGACTCCCTCGCGGCCGGATGGAAGGACGCTGCGCGTTGGGGAACGGTCCGGCCGGATGCCGTTCGAGCGCGCCACAGTGACGACTTGCATCCAGTGCGTCGAGTCCGAACAGGACCACCGTTCAATCCCTGCCCTTCGACCCGGACCCTCGCAGGGGGCGTCACGAGCGTGGGGGGCCACGGGCTCAGCGCAGCGCCACCGACGTCATTCGCGACACGATTCGCAGACAGGCCTTGAGGGCGGGGCCTGGGGGCGTGGGAGCTCGGGCAATCACCAGGTCCACGTGGCGGGGAGCTCCCGCGACGGCGCGATAGACGGCGCCCTCTCGCGAGAAGGTGCGGACCGACTCCGGGAGGATGGCGCACCCGAGCCCGGCCGCCACCAGGCTCACCATGGTGAACCACTCCACCGCCTCGGTGACGAACGTGGGCGTAAACCCCGCCTCCAGGCACATGCCCATCATCGCGTCATGCAGCGACGGCGCCGTGTCCCGCGCGAAGCCGATGAAGGGCTCATCCGCGAGCTGCTCCAGCGGCACCCGCGCGCGGCGCGCCAGCCGATGACGCGACGGCAGAACCAGCACGAGCGGCTCCCGGCGCAGCGTGTCGACGCGAACCCCTGGCGCGATGACGGGCCCGCGCACGAAGGCAACGTCGAGCTGTCCCAGCCGGACCTCCTCCAGGAGCGTCACGCTGTCCGCCTCGCGCAGCATGAGGTGCACATCCGGGTGCTCGGCCCGCAGGCCGCGCAGGACGTCCGGCACCAGGGCGAACGCGGCCGGATTGACGAACCCGACGCGCAGCAAGGACTGCTGCTCCCTGGCGGTGCGCTGGGCAGCCTCCGCCGCATGGGACAGGTGGACGAGCGCTCGCCTTCCCGCTTCGAGCAGCGTCCTGCCCGCCGGGGTCAGCTCGACGCGCCGCCGGTCCCGCTTCAGGAGCTGACAGCCCAGCTCCTCCTCCAGGCGGCGAATCTGCTGGCTCAGCGCGGGCTGGGCCAGACGCAGGCGCTCCGCGGCCTTGCGGAAGTGCAGCGTCTCCGCGACCGCGATGAAACACGTGAGGCGACGGGCATCGAGTGTGGGTGAGATCACTTCGCTATCACAGGCCTGGATTTCGGTATTGGACGCGAGCCGGGGAGCTGACTTCTAACGGAGCCCATGTCCTCGAGCATCATGGCCTTCCTGGCATCGCTGTCACTCGCCATTTCGGGCGTGCCCCGGTTCGAGCCCGCACCCTGCCCCTCCACCGTGGAAGCCGGAGAGGGCATCGACTGTGGGTTCCTGGTGGTTCCGGAGAATCGGAGCAAGGCGGAAAGCCGCTCCATCCGGCTGCCGGTGATGCGCCTGCGAAGCCGCGCCGAGCGCCCGGCGAAGGACCCGCTGCTCTTCATGCCGGGCGGTCCCGGGGTCAGCTCCGTGGCCCGGCTGCGCTCCGGGAAGAAGAACCTCCTGCTCGACGAGCGCGACCTCATCGTCCTCGAGCAGCGCGGCGTGAAGATGGCCCAGCCAGCGCTGGAGTGCCCCGAAATCAACACGCTCAAGGGTGAGATGGCGGCGGGCCGGCTGCGCGGCGCCAGTGCCCAGAACGCGCTGACGAAGGCGGCGGGCCGCTGCCGTGCGACGTTGACGGCGTCCGGGGTCGACCTGGACGGGTACACGACGACGGCGACGGCGGATGACATCGAGGATTTGCGCAAGGTCCTCGGCTACGAGACGTGGAACCTCCAGGGCCTCTCCTACAGCACGCGGTTGATGCTCACCGTGCTGCGCAGACATCCGGCGGGAGTGCGCTCGGTCATCCTGGATTCGGTGCTGCCGCCCGAGGTGAACTTCGACGAGGTCGCCGCGATGAACCTGCTGCGCTCGCTCGACCTGGTGTTCGACGGGTGCGCCATCGACCGTGAGTGCTCCGCCGCGCATCCCGACTTGCGCAAGCGCTTCGCCCAGCTCGTCGCCACCGCCGAGCGCAAGCCCTTGCCTCTCGTCTTGAAGGAGTCCGCGACGGAAGGACGCCCGGTGGAGGTGCGCGGCGCGCAGGTCGTCGAGGCCCTCTACAATGCGCTGCATGACCCCGAGAGGATTCCCCTCCTCCCGCGCATCATCAGCCGGGCGGCGGCGGGCGATTACTCGGAGCTGACGCCGCTGGTGGAGGACAGCCTGGGTCCGTCGACGATGAGCTGGGGGCTGCGGCTGTCGGTCTGGTGCTCGGAGGAGATTCCGTTCGAGGACCCGAAGCGCATCGCGGCGCAGCGCTCACCGGCCCTGGGGCTGGGCGGGGTGGACGAAGGGACGGCGTCCATGGAGACGTGCCGGGTGTGGAACGTGGCGCCAGTGCCCGCGGAGGAGAACACGCCGGTGAAGAGCGACGTGCCGACGCTCATCTTCGCGGGGGAGTTCGACCCGGACACGCCTCCTGACTGGGGACGGCAGTTGCTCGAGTCCATGTCACAGGCCCGCTACGTCGAGCTGCGAGGCTACAGCCATGGCGCGTCGTTCAATCGCTGCGGCGGACAAGTCACCATGGCCTTCCTCCGCGACCCCAAGGGGCCACTGCCCCTGGACTGCGTCCTCCAGCTTCGCGGCGCGGACTTCGGCAAGAGCGCGGCGGCCCCTTGAAGCGCCGTTGCGTCGGAGGCGCTAACCTCTGGAGGCATGACGACCAGGACACTCCCGTTTCGAGGGAGCATGAGCCACAAGCCTTCCGAGAGCCTCCGTCACGATATCGAGCGGTGGCTGAAGGAGTTCCTGCTCAATCCCACGGAGCCCGCTGACCAGCGCGAGCTTGCCCGCGAACTCGGCGGACTGCCCCTGTATGCCGACATGGGCGGCCTGGTCGTCCTTCGCCCAGACGGCACGGTGTTGACGTACGACTGGGAGGACTCCAAGTCCGAAGCGACTGATGACGCGTGGAAGGTGGTCGCACTCACCACGAGCCGCGAGAAGTATCCCCGACTGCGGGAGCTGTTGCCCGAGCGCACCGTGAGCGCGCTCGACTGCGCGGCCTGCACGGGGAAGGGGTCCATCCTCCGCACCGCGACGTGCTGGAAATGTCTGGGCCTCGGCTGGCACGAGCCAGAGGCCGTTGGCGTCGCGGGTTGAAGGAGCCTCGCCGGAAGCCGACGTCACTCCATCAAGCCACGTGAGATGCGCGACGAACGCGCCGCTGCACGAAGTGGGTGAGCAGCAACACCACGCCCCACCACACCAGCCCCCAGACAAGGACGACCGCGACCCAGCCGAGCACCGATGGTCCGGCCCAGCCGCCCGACGGCTCCTGCGACAAGACTGGGAGCCCCAGGGCACGCAGGGGCATCAGCGGCAGGTAGACGGAGCCGGCCAGCGCGGGCGCAATCGACGCCGGGACGAAGACAATCGCGAGGAAGTGCAGCGCCATCATCGCGCCCCAAGCCACCCATCGAATCAGCATTGCGTCACAGCCTCTGGTGAGCGGGCCCATGAGTCAAGGGCAGCCTCAGGGCACGGCGAAGGCACGCAGGTGCGTCCACTCGTCCTTCACCGTCGCGGCCAACATCGCCTCCTGCAGCGAAGGGAGAGGCCACGCGTCGAGTTCGAGACTCCTCGAGACGCGCGCGACCTCCCGTCCCTCTTCGAGAGCCAGCGCCGCTTGGGTTAGTCGCTCGGAGTCAATGAGCAGCATGGCCCCCTCCCTCATCGTGTTCAGCCCCACCAGGCGCTCGACGAGCGTCGACTCGGCCGCCATGCGCTCGCCCAGGGACCACAGCACCCGCCCCAGCCGCATGCGGTGGTCGGTGGAGAGCCTCCCGTAGGAGGCATCGACGACCTTGGAGATCAAATAGGGCCCGTCAAGCACCAGCTCATTCACCATCACCATGAAGGCGCCATTCTCGGGGTGAGTCACTCCCGCTGACCTCAAGAGCCGCTCAGCCTCCGCGTACATCGACACGGTGGACGTGGGCCGGAAGTCGGGCAGGGCCGCGATGCGCTCCAGTTCGCGGAGCTCTTCGTCCGTGAACGGCGCATCGGCCACGCGAGGCTCCAGCAAGAGAAGGAGGGAGCGCTGCATGTCCGTCGGCGCATCCTCCGCGAAGCGACGGAGTCGTGACCGCAACAGGTCGCGCTGCTCCCCAGCCAGGACATCGCGCTGGAAGAACGCCAGGGCGGCCAGCAGCAATCCAGGGTCCTTGACCTCCTCCAGATGCGCGAACAGCCAGCGCCGCGACTCCGCATCAAGCTCGTCGCCGGCGAGCGCGAGCACCAGCCGGACCTCCGCGCTGTTCGTCCGCCCCCAGGCTCCAGCCAGCAGTGCCTTCGCCTTCTCCAGGAGATCACCCATCCCGTCGAACAGGTCGCGGTCCTGGAACCCCGGACGACCCGCCTTCCTCCACGCCCACAAGAATGAGTCGCGCCAGTCCTCTGTCGGGTGGGTACCGCGCCTCTCGATGAGCACTTCGAGGACCGGTGCTTCGAGACTCGCGGGCGCCGCCGCGCGCAGGCGCTTCACCATCCCCGTGGCCTCCTTCAGCGAGCCCCGCTCCAGGAAGACACAGGCTTGGACGAAGAGGGCCTTCGCGTCCGTGGGCGCATCTGCGAGGGCTTCGTCGAGTTGCCGCTGCGCGGTGTCGAAGTCCTTCCGCTCCGTGGCCTCGACAGCGCGCGCCACTCGCACGGAGTGCTGCTCCGGATGGGACACCAGCAAGGGAGTGGCCTGAGAATGCATACCGCCCGTGGTGGTGGAACATGCGGCGACGAACAGGAGCAGAAAGGAACGCGCGAAAGACATGGGCGCTCCGAGCGTACCCGAAGTCATCGTGGAGCCCCGCCCCTGCCCTGGCGGCACGCGGGTGGTGCATTTCTTCCAAGCGCTCGCGGCCCGTTCAGGGTGGAATCCGCGTCCAACATCCTGGAGGCCACACCCCATGTCGTCGACCGCTTCACCGCTCGCAGCCCCCGAACCGTGGGACCTCGTCGCGCCCGAGTACGTGCGCGAGCTGCTCCCCGTGTTCGAGAACTTCGCCCGGGACGCCCTCTCTCGCATGGCCGTCGGCCCGGGCTCGCGCGTGGTGGATGTGGCGGCGGGTCCCGGCACCCTCTCCCTGCTCGCGGCGCGACAGGGCGCCCGCGTGACGGCGGTGGACTTCGCCCCCCAGATGCTCTCCGCGCTGCGTGAGCGCGCCACCGCGGAAGGACTCGACATCGAAGCGCTCGCGGGCGACGGCATGGCCCTGCCCCTGCCCGACCAGGCGTTCGACACCGCCTTCTCCCTCTTCGGCCTGATGTTCTTCCCGGACCGCCCGCGCGGCTTCCGCGAGCTGCACCGCGTGCTCGTCCCAGGCGGCCGCGCCATCGTGTCGAGCTGGCTGCCCTTGGAGCACTCCCCCGCGATGAACACCGTCTATCAAAGCTTCGCGGAGCTGATGACAGGCGGCGGTGGTGGCGGTGGCGCGCCTCGGGACGGCATGATGCCCTTGTCGGACCGGGAGACGTGTCTGCGCGAGATGGCCTCGGCTGGCTTTGACGAGGTCGCCGTGTACGAGACGACGGCCCGCGCGGAATACCCATCCACCGCCGCCATGGTGGACTCCATGATTCGCGCGAGCGCCCCCGTCGTCCTGGCGCGCAAGGCCCTGGGCGAGAAGTGGCCCTCCATCCAGCAGGCCCTGCTGGAGAAGGTCTCCACCGTCCTGGGCCCGGGACCCCAGGTCGGCCTCTTCAATGCCTACCTCACCACGGGCATCCGCCATCCGTCCGCGGCGTCCAAGAACAGACACCCCACCGCCGACAAGCGTTGACCGAAAGACAGTCCCGCCACTTTTCCCGGCCCCTGGAGCCCGGAACGCCCGATTGTGACCTTTCCTCTCTCCGAAACGTCTGCGATGGCATTGCGGCTCCGGAGACAGCGTGGGGACCTACCGCATCGTGAAGAAGCTGGCCGCGGGCGGTATGGCCGAGGTCTTCCTGGGCAAGGTGGTGGGCGCCGAGGGCTTCGAGAAGCCTGTCGCCGTCAAGCGCATCCTCCCCTCCTTCGTGCAGGACGCGGCCTTCGTCGACCTGTTCCTGCGCGAAGCCAAGCTCTCCGTCTCGCTTCAGCACGGCAATGTCTTGCAGGTGCTGGACCTGGGCTCCAGCGCCGGCCAGTACTACATGGTGATGGAGTTCGTGGACGGGGAGAACCTGGGCGCGCTGCTCAAGGCGGCGCGCAGGCGACAAGTCCCGTTGGGGATTCGCGAAATCTGCTTCATCGCCCAGCAGGTGGCGGACGGCCTCGCGTATGCCCATGGCTGCACGGACTCCAGCGGCGCCCCGCTCAACATCATCCACCGCGACGTCAATCCCTCCAACGTCATGGTCTCCAGCAACGGAGGCGTGAAGCTGGCCGACTTCGGCATCGCCAAGGTCGCGGACGAGGGACACCAGGAGACGCAGGTCGGCGTGCTCAAGGGCAAAATCAACTACCTGTCCCCCGAGCAGGTCCACGGCCGTCCCGTGGACCAGCGCAGCGACATCTTCCTGTTGGGCCTGCTGCTCTACGAGATGCTCGCCGGACGCCGCCTCTTCGAGGGGACCACACCTCACATCATCCACGCGCTGGGCAACTTCGACGAGCGCGCCCTGGAGCCCCTGCCCGGCGTCCCCGCGCCGCTGTGGGCCCTGCTCCTGCGCGCGCTGGCCGCCCAACCCGCCGCGCGATTTCCCGTGGCCCGTGAGTTCTCCGAGTCCATCCAGAACTTCCTCTTCGACCACCGCCTGCGCGTGAGCGCCTCCGACATCGCCAGCCTCTTCGGCCGCGCCTTTCCAGACTGGCGCTCGCCCCTGGCGGACCTGGCCAGTGTCCCCGGAGAGGAGATTCGCCTGGAGGGTGCGGACTTTCCGCGCACGCGCACCCCTCCCGGAAGGGAGACCCGACGTCCCCCTCCGGGCCCGCCGCCCATGCTGCGTCCCGTGACGCCGCCCCCCAACGGGATGGGAGTCACAGCGGTGGCTCGCCCTCCCACCGCGAGTCCTCCAGCGCTGGGAATCGAGCCCCCCACACGACTGGCCCCCGCGCCATTCCCGCCCGGCCCCCGCGCGGCCCGGACACGCCAGCAATTGGGCGCCATCCTGCTGACGCGCGGCATGCTCACGCCCCACGTCCTGGATGAAGCCCTGGCGCTCCAGAAACGCAAGGGCGGCAGGCTGGGCCAGTTGCTCGTCCACGAGCGCTGGCTGGAGCCCGAGAACCTCGTGCGCGCGCTGTCCGAGCAGTCCGGCCTGCCACACATCACCGACGAGAAGCTCCAAGCCCTGCCAGTGCCCAGGGAGCTCATCCAACAGATTCCCCGCGAGCTGTGCGAGCGGTTGTGCGCCGTCCCCGTGGGACTGCGCGGACGCGAGCTGTTCTGCGCGGTGCAGGACCCTCGGGACGTGCAGGTCACCGACGCGCTCAAGTTCTCCACGCGCGCCGTCGCCGTCCAGGGGCTGTTCGCCACGGAGCAGGCCATCCGCAAGGCCATCCAACGCTTCTACACCGAGGAGGAGCCCCGTCCCCGGGAGCGCGTCCCCATTGAGCTGAAGGATGAGCCCGACGTCGGCGGGCACGCGCGC
This sequence comes from Myxococcus sp. CA033, assembly GCF_013336625.1. NCBI lineage: Bacteria > Pseudomonadati > Myxococcota > Myxococcia > Myxococcales > Myxococcaceae > Myxococcus > Myxococcus sp. CA033. The sequence continues at coordinate 973,400 of NZ_JABUMU010000002.1, forward strand.
GTGCTCCAGTTCGCGGAGCAGTTCACCGGCCGCGCGGTGCTCGACGAGCACACCTTCACGCCGACCGAGTCACCGGACACCAGGACTCCCGCCTCCATGGAGACCGCGAGCCGGGTGACGCCGCCCCGGAGCGACGTGCGCGCGCGCATGGTGTTGCTGGTGGCGGAGCCCTCCGAGCCTCGCGAGGCCGTGGTGCGACTGCTGTTGATGCAGGGCCTGGCGGCGGCGACCAGTCCCTCGGCCGATGCCGGACGCGCGCTCGCGCTCGGGGGCTATGACCTGGTGCTCGTGCTCGAGGACTCGGTGACGGACGCCGCCGGTCTCGCGCAGAAGCTGCGCGCCGCGCATCCCCAGGTGGAGGTGCGTCTGCTGCCTTCCTACAGCGCGGCGTTGATGGGTGAGGGCGGACCGCTGGCGCGGCTCGCCGAGACGCAGGCGCGACTGCTGGATGGAATGCTGTCGATGCTCGGCGGCAGCGCGACGCTGGCGCCCTTCCTGACGAAGCTGGCGCGACGCATCGCGGTGAGGCTGGGCGCCGGGCGCGTGGACGAGGCCGTGCTCGGCACCGCGGCCTGCGCCCTGGCCCTGGCCGCGCGACTGGAGGAGCCGCGCCGCTTCACGCTGCCCTCGCGCGCTCGCGCCCTGGTGCTCGCGAGCAGCGGCATGCCCGAGGTGACCGAGCTGCTGGTCGCCGTGCTGCCGGAAGGCGAGGAGCGCGCTCCACCCGTGGGACGCGCGGCGGGGGCCCTGCTGGGCGCGGCGCGCTTCGTCCAGGAGGTCCAGAGCGCGCAGCCGACACCGGCCAGGGCGGCCCAGGCGCTCCAGGCGCTTCGCCAGGACGCGCGCCTGCCCATCCCCATGCTGGAGGCGCTCACCACGGAGCTGGAGGCCAGCGCGCTGGCTGACCAGACGGCGCCCCGGGTGGTGGTGGCCGAGACGGACGGCGCCAATGCGATGACGCTGCAGATCCGCCTCATGGCGGAGGGCTTCAGCACCGTGCGCGCCAGGACGCGCGCGGACGTGGAGAAGGCCGTGGGCTCCGGCGCGCAGGCGGCCATCCTGGCCAACCCGTTGCCGGATGGAGACCTGCACTCGCTCCTGCAAGCGCTCCGGAAGAACCCGGCCACCGAGGACCTTCCCGTCTACCTCATCGTCGACAAGGAAGACGCCGGCGTGTTCACCGCCAGCCTGGAGGCCGGGGCCGATGACGTCCTGGTCCGCTCCGCCAGTCCCGAGGTGCTCATCGCCAAGCTGCGCCGGGGCATCCAACAGCGACAGGGTGCCCGCCGAGGCGCGAGGACCGCGCAGTGAGGGCTCCCCGGACCTCGGAGCACACACGAGCCGCGCTGTTCAGAGCTGCACAGCGCGGCCCATGACGCATGCGAGCAAGTCAGGCCTCGGATGCATCATCGCGGTGTTCCCCTCACCAGGAGCTCTGAATGACGCTGAAGCCTGCCTTTGGATTCGTGCTGGCGCTGACCGTCGCGGTGGGAATGATTGCCGCCACCTTCCCTCAGGATGAACCTGTCGCGGACGACTCCACCACCCCAGCCGCCAGCGCCTGTGACGCGGACAAGCAGAAGCTGCTCATGTCGAGGGCGCGCAGCGGGCTCCCGCTGGACGCCACGCCTGCCCTCTTCTCTGACGAGCCGGTGGGTCTGCTGGGCTACTGCTCCTACGACTGTTCGAGCTGCTCCTCCACCGCGGAGTGCCGGGCTCGCGGCGCGGGCTCCTGCTACAACATCTGTCCCTAGTCCCTGGGCTCGGCCCGATGCCCCTCACAGGGAGCATCGGGCAGGGCCCGCGAGCAGCCAGGGTCATCAGCCGCAGGTGGACGAGAAGTCCGTCACCGCGAAGCTGGTCCGGCGGCCGGAGAGCCACGCGGTCTGATAACACTCACATGAGATGTATCCGACCCACTTCGTGTACGTCGCGTCGGAGTAGTAATCAATCCAGTAGGACTGGTTGCCGCAGAAGGGCAGCGCGTCCTCGCGCGCGTCGAGCGAGGCCTGCTCCTCCTCCAGCGCCGGCTCCATGCCACCACAGCCCATCGTCAGCAGTGCCGCCGTCAACAACCCACCCAGGATGTTCCTGCTGCGCACGTGTGCACCCTCCACCGGGCCATGATTGGGCTTCCGGTGGAGCAAACCTAGCACCAGTCATGCAAAGCAGGACAAGACGGCAAGAATGACTCAGCCTGTCTCAAGGGTTGCCGGTGGCGTAGGCCCACAGCTCGATGGGCGTCGCGTAGTAGATCCACCCGAAGAAGCCTCCCACCGCGGAGCGCGCGGGCGGCCGGAGGTAGGCCTTGTCTCGCATACCGAGCAGCTTCAGGAGCCCGCCGAGGGTACACGTCCAGAGCAGTTGCAGCAGGGACGTGATGACATACGAGGCTGCGACGAAGGGCAGGTAGAAGGGGCCGAAGATGCGCGCCTGGAGCAGGTGCATCTTCTCGTGTTGCCCCGCGCCGCCCAGGTTCACCGTGCCCAGCGTCTGGAGCACGTTGTTTCCGAACGAGCCTCCCGGGTTGGCTCGATAGACAATCCAGCCCTGTCCCTCCGAGTCGGGGCGGGACAGCTTGCCGAAGAAGACATAGACGATGTTTCCGAAGATGAAGCCGAACAGCGTGTTGGGCAGGCTCCAGGTGAGGTCGATGATGAGCTCCACCCAGCCTTGCGCGGAGGGCAGCGGATAGATGCGCAAGAGCCCGGCCTCCAGGCCGTACCCCAGCCCCAGCGGTAGCCCCAGCAGCAGCGCGACGCCCGCCGGGAAGGCGCCTCCCGTCACCGCGCTGACGAGGAGCAGGACTCCCGGCACCAGCACGAGTGACAGCAGCACCGTCAGGAAGGACTGCGTTTCCTTGGACATGGTCCCCACCTCTCGAAGCTCGAAGGGAAGCCACCGTGGCTCCCTCTGACGTGGAGTGGTGGAGCCCCCGCTGTGACACCCGGGCAGGCACACCGGGGGGCAGGCGGCACGACAGGTCGTGCTAAGCGTCCTCCATGTCGAGCATCTTGATGGCGGCCCATCCGACGGCGGGCCACACCAACGCCTTGCGAGTCCTGGGCGGACGGTTGCGCGAGCTGGGCCACGACGTCGCGATGGCCCTGGCCGCGCCGCCCCTCCCTTTCTCCGACCTCTGGCCCGAGCCCCTGCGCGTCGCGACGACGCTGCCCCACGCCATCCAGCGCGACGGCCTGCGCCTCATCCGGCTCCAGCCCTCGCCCGCCATGCTCTGGTATGGGGCCCGCATCCCGCGCGCCCGCGGCGTCGACGAGCTGGCCCTGGCGCTCCGGCTGTTCACCGCCGGGATGAAGTCCCAGGCCCGCCACCTCGCCCGGGAAATCGAGGCGGCCCACATCGATGTGGTGCTCGGTGACTACCTCATGCCGGCCGCACTGCTCGCCGCCCGACTGACACAGCGGCCCTATGCGGCGCTCTATCACTCGGCGCTGCCCTTCCCCGTGGAGGGGGCGTCACCCTTTGGCAGTGGACTTCCGGATGATGCGCCCCGTGATGCGACCTGGGCGCGCGCGGAGGCAGCGACGCAGTCGCTCGGCCGCTGGTTCGATGAGCGCGTCGCACGGGACGCGAGCGCGCTGGGTGTGCAGCTCCGCGGGGGAGGGCTGCTCTCCGCGCCCATCTCCGACGACCTCAATCTTCTGATGACGATTCCCGAGCTGGAGCCGGGCCTGAAGCTCCTCCCGGGCCCCGTGGAGATGGTGGGGCCCTGCCTCCCGCGCGCCCGCGACGCGGACCAGGACGACCCCGCGCTGCGCGCCCTTCAGCCGGGGCGCCGCCATGTGTACGTGTCGCTGGGGACCGTGTTCAACGGACAGCCTCGCGTGTTCAACGCCATCCTCGACGGACTGGCGCGACATGACATCCACACCGTCGTCAGCGCGGGCGCCAGCTTCGGCCGACTGGAGCCTCGCGCCGGCCCTCGCACGCTCGTGTTCCGTCAGGTGCCCCAGGTGCCCTTGCTCCGGCGCGTGGACTTCGTCGTGACGCATGGCGGGAACAACACCGTGCAGGAAGCGCTCGCCGCGGGCCGACCCATGGTGGTGATTCCCTTCGGCGGGGACCAGCTCGCGAACGCGCGTCGCGTGGAGCGGCTCGGCGTGGGCGTCGCGGTGCTTCCCTCGGCACTCGACGCGACCTCCGTCGCCAGTGCCCTCTCCCGACTCCTGGAGCCCGCCGTCACGGCCCGGGCCCGCGCGCTCGCCGCCGCGCTGGAAGGCGTGGACGGAACGGAGCGCGCGGTGCGAGCGGTGCTGCGATTGGTGAAGTGAGCGCTCACCCAGGGCGCTGAAGAGCTTCGCGGGGCTCGGAGAGAGCTTGCGCGATTGCAGTCTCCAGCCAGCAATCCCGCGGCGACTTGTAGTCCGCGGCCTACAACCGGCTCCGCGCCGGCTCGTCCTTTCGCGCCCTTAGGTCGTGGCCCCGGCCTTGCTTTGCTGTCGTCCAGAGCCCCTCGGACAGGAGCAGGACCATGAGCATCGGAAGCGCGACCTCCATCAAGCAGTTCATCAACCAGCCCAAAGTCGACAACGCGCTGCCCAAGTCCATCTGCGACACTCCGGGCACCCAGCCATCCGCGGCCATGCCGTCTCCGACGGGCGCGACGAGCTGCTTCGAGCCCCAGAAGCCGAAGAGCCCCGTGAACCTCATGCCCGACTTCCCGGGCGCCATCTGCACGCCGACGGGCGCTCCGACGCCGGAGGCGCGGACGGAGGACCCCTTCAAGGCGCTCCTCGCGCTCACCCACGGTGAGCAGGAGCCGCGGTAGGCCCTCATCACTCACGGCCACCTGCTTCCCCCTCGAAATCCATCCAAGACTTTCAACCTGACGTCAAACACACGGGAGCGCTCGCTCCCGACGACATGGAGTCACGAACATGAAGAATCCCCTGGCGTGGTTGGTAGGCATGGCGGCCCTCGTGTTGACCGTGGGCTGTGGTCCCATGGAGCCCGACGAGACGCTGGACACCCCCTCCGAGGACAGCGCCCAGACCGGGGAGGTCTCCGCGGCCGCGACGAAGACCTGCAGGGAGAAGTGTTCCGACAATCTGTCGAGTTGCAACGGCAGATGTGGCGGCAACCTGGGATGCCTGGCGGGCTGCTCCGCCGTCTATTCCATCTGCATCTCTGGCTGTTGAAGCCCCCCTCGAAGTCCCCACACCCCTCCTGGGGCGAGACTCCTCTTCTTCCCGGAGTCTCGCCCCGGGCATCTTCCGCGCCCTGACTCAGTCGACGTGCACGAACACGTCGCTGAAGCTCTGGCTGGAGGATGCGACGTCCTTGCACTCCGTCCCTCCCATCAAGCGCGAGCCCATGTCGAAGAGCACCTGCACATCCAGCGAGCCGGGATAGGGGATGACGGCCTCCGGCGCGGAGTTCTCCGGCGCGGTCAGGTCCACCACCTTCACTGGCGCGCTGCTCGCGTCGCCCGGCCACTTCCAGAGGGCGAAGGGGCCACTGCTCTCGTCATGTGGACCGCTGAGGAGCAACATCGCCTGGTGGGCCTCCGACCACGCCATGCCTCGCAGTCCCTGGCCTCCCAGATTCAGGGGGATGGCTCGACCAAACCGCGCAGTGGCTCCCGTGAGGACGGCGTCCGGATTGGTCAGCGTCACCACCAGGGCACTGGAGCCCACGCGTGGGTTGCGGAAGCCGATGGCCAGTTCGCCCGAGGGCAACGCCGCGAGCCCCTCCACGTTGGTGCCGTTCAGCTTTGGCGCGAGCGAGGCCACCGTGGGCTCCGACAACCGTGAGCGCGCATTCAGCAGCGTGATGACGGCCGAGTCCGGAGCATCCCAGTTGGCGGCGTCGAGCAAGTCACGCAGCAGCGTCGAGGACGTCCCCGCCACCTGCAGGGTGACCGAGGGCGCGGTGCCCGCGACATCCAGCGCGAAGAACTTGTAGCGCGACGACTCCAGCTCACCGTCCTTGTTGCGCGCGTGCGAGCCCGTCACGTAGAGGCGATTGCCCACGCGGGCCACGTCCTCCAGGTCCGCCTCGTCCGACGACGAGAGGCCGATGGCGGCGCTCACGTCCTGCGTCTTCACAGCGGTGGCGCTCTGGCTCCGGGTGTAGATGCGCACGGATTGGGACTCGTCATTCACGTTCAGGAAGTGCGTCCCATCCACCCAGGCGCCACCGGAGCCGTCACAAGTGCCCTTGAACGTCCCCGAGGCGGGCACCTCGCCACCGGGCGTTCCCGACGCCTCCCACGTCACGGTGAGCCTGGGACGCGACGCCTTCGTCGAGTACTCGCTCGAGCGCAGCTCCAGGCGGTTGTCATTGTCCTTGTTGGCGAGGATGAGGCCCTGATTGCTCGCGGGTGTGCTCACCCACCGCTGCACCGCCGCCACCCCCTGGGCATTCAGCATCACGGTGTACGTGCCGGTCGCGGGCGCTCGAAGCGTGCCCAGCACCGCGGGGTTCCGGTCTCCCGTCCCATCCGCGCCGTTCGAGGCCCAGTCCTGGCTGTTGTCCGCTTGCTCCCAGGTGACCTGGCTCTCCGTCCAGCCGCGCGTCAGCGCATACAGCTGGTAGTCCTGGTCGGCCTTGTCGGACACGGTGACGGTGAGCGAGGCCGAGCGGACGACGGCGTTGGCTGGAATGACGGACACGTCCCACGCCAGCAGGGCGAAGTTCTCGTTGCCACTGCCGGCGGGCGTGTCTCCGCTCGCGGAGAGCTTCGTGTCGCTCCCGTGGTTGGCGTCGGAGTCCTCTTCTTCAATCATCGCGTCCCGGGTGCCCGCGTAGTCCGTCGTCGGGGCCACGCCATCCTGGAATGACGTGCTCTGGGTGGCCGCCAGCGGCTGGGTGAAGGGGAGCGAAGCCTCCAGCTCCGTGTCACGCAGCGCGGGTTCCACTTCTCCGCATCCTCCCAGGAGCCAGGAGGACGCGACGAGCACAGCGATGAACGGACGCTTCAATCCACGCATGTCATTTCCCTCGCGCATCGTGCGAAGCCGCACCGTCTCCTGGCTCGCGAATGGATGCCGTGACGATTCTGTCGAAACCCCGCGACAACGAGGAGGGAGGGACGGGAATCCCGCAGGTCCGTTTCGCCCCTCCGTGTCCTCGCGGCTCGCGGGCGCGTCGACAGCTATCCGGCCGCCCTGCGCAGGGCGTCGAGGTCGAGCTTCTTCATCTTCAACATCGCCTCCGTCACGCGGCGGGACTTCTCCGAGTCCGGGCCCGCGAGCAGTCGAACGAGCTCGGTGGGCACCACCTGCCACGACACGCCGAAGCGGTCCTTGAGCCAGCCACATTGCTGGGCGCGCTCGTCACCGCCTTCGGACAGGCGTGACCAGTAGTGGTCCACCTCCGCCTGCGACTCGCAGTTCACTACCAACGACAGGGCCTCCGTGAACTTGAAGTGGGGACCTCCGTTGATGGCCACGAAGTCCTGGCCGTCGAGCTGGAACTCGAGGGTCATCACCGCACCAAGGGGCTGACCGCTCACCTTCGCGCTCGGCTCGTTGTAGCGCGTCGTCGTGACGACTCGCGAGTTCGGGAAGACCGACGTGTAGAGCGCGACGGCGGCCTCCGTCTGCTTCTGGTCGGGGAACCACAGGAACGGGGTGATGCGCTGGAACTTGGACATGAGCGGCTCCTTCGGGCTGTGCCTCAGGAGCAAACTGAACAGCGTCCGTGTACCCGGCTCGCCGCCGTGGCTTGAGAGCCCTTGAGCAGCCAATGGGTCGCCTGGCCGAGAGGAGCCGGGGGCTCGACGCGAGCGCGGGCCGGCTCCCCTCCCCTTCAGCTACTCAGCCACATGCACGGTGGCGGTGGTGCTCGCCACGATGCCGACTTCGTCCTGGAAGAGTTCCAGGCCCACCGTGTGGGTGCCCTGGGCATTCGCGGGAATGGTCTTCGTCATCGTGAAGGTGAAGTCGCCACCCGGCGGCAGGTTCACGCCCCAGTCAGACCAGGTCGTGTCCCAGCCCGTCGTGTCGTTGTTCCAGAAGTCGTACCAGACCCAATTGCATGAAGCGGAGTCGTGGTTCTGGACGTACACCGTCCAGGTGACGTCCGTGCCCGGCGTCACCGTCACCGTCGTGGGCGAGAGCGTGAGCGTGGGAGTCGCGGAGACACAGCGCTCGACGACCTCCTGCGCGGCCGTGCCCCTCACGGTGTGGCCATTGCGCGTGACGTCCACGCCCGTGGTGTACGTCCCCGGCGTCGCGGCGTACGGCGTGTAGAGCTGGAGCGTCAGCGACGTCGAACCCGACGCGGCGATGGTGCGCTGCGCGGGCAGCGGGTCGGAGCTCCAGCCCGGCGGGACGATGGCCGCGAGCTGGAAGACGCTCGGGGTACAGCCCACCGAGTCACGATTGATGATGAGCAGCTCCACCTCGGGGCGGCTTCCAGGCCAGACGGTGGGCTCGAAGGGCGTCACCTCGACCTCGGGCGCGGCTCGGATGCAGGCGGCCTGACGGTACTGGAGGGTCACCGTGAGCGCGGTGCTGGTGGCGGAGACGACCGTCACGGAGAGGTTGCTGTACGGGTCTTCCCACGTCGTGCCCGGAAGCAGGGCCGGGTCGCTCCAGGACGCGGTCCCCGGCGTGAAGTCGAGCAGGTGCGTGCCATCCCGCGTGTCCGCGTCCTCGTAGTGGATGAGCGCGCCACCGAACACCTGGGACGGCAGCGTCGACTCGTAGCTGCCCACCTGCTGGCGGTACTCCAGCCACAGCCACGCGTCATTGCCCTGCCCCCTTCGCACCTTGAGGGCCTTCACGCCGCCTGACGCCACCACCGGCGCGAGCGTGAAGGTGCCTCCCACGCCATCCACCTGGACCACCGAGGACGGAGCCAGCCAGCCGATGCGCGCCTTGTGCGGCACCGCGTAGTGGCCCAGGTTCCAACGGCCCATGGTGGAGAAGACGTCGCCGTACTCGTCCAGCGTGCCCGCCAGGTTCAACAGCGACAGCGGCTCCGCGCCGAAGTCGCGCGTCTGCGAGTGGTTCAGCGACAGGTTGTGCCCCGCCTCGTGCGTGATGAGCTGCACGGCGCTGTCGTGGGTGTTCATCGACTGCGCGACGAGCCACGCGGTGGACGCCGTCACGGTGCCGTCCGGCGTCGCGACCTGACCGCAGGACAACGTGGCCAGCCCCCCGTAGTAGCAACCCGCCTGCGGACGCGGGTGGACGATGAAGATGCGGTCATATTGCGTGAAGTCGACGTCCGCGTCGGCCGCCTGGAGCGCGGCCGTGCGCATCGCGTCCGACTCCTCGCAGGCATAGGCGCGGTCCAGCGTGTACCAGCCCACCACGTCACCTGTCGTCGTGGTGCGCCCCTCGGAGACCTCGCTCCAGTACCCCGCCAGCGAGCGGCGCGTGGTGGAGAAGAAGGCCTCCTCCATCCCTTGCGGCGTGTTCGAGGGAGTGGCCATGCCAGGGAACGCCGCCATGATGACCAGGCTGCGCTGCACACCGGTGACACCACACGTCCCCAGCGTGGAGCTGGCGGACCGGGTCCGCGTGTCCACCTCCACCGATTGAGCGACGAGCTGGCGCGCCGTCCTCTGTCCGCGCAGCTTCACGTGCAGGCCACTGCGCAGGCCCTTCGGCGCGTCGCCCTTGAACACCACCGGGTGACGCTCGCGCCCGGTGACGAGGACGTACTCCTCATGAGAGGCGTCGAGCGAGGGCGCATCCACCACCCGGACCTCCAGCTCGCCCTCCCACGCCTCCTCGCGCGACACCTGCTCCGGTGTTTGAGCCTCTTCGGATGAAACACAACCCTGAATGCCACAGGCCGCGAACCACACGGCCGCCACCATGTTCCACGTGCGGGACATCTCGCCTCCGGCGAACGGCGTCCCCGAGCGGATGTCGCCCGAGGAGCGCCGCGCGCCTTGTGCCCCCGCCCGCACGCGGTGGCAACAGCGCAGGTGGAAGGCACGAGGAATTCACCCGGGGCACGTGACGAGCCGTCACACGTGCCTCCGAGGAGGAAGAGGTCCCTGCTCGCCGGACTCAGGCGGACTTCTTCTTCACCATCCCATGTGGGTCGATGACGAACTTGCGAGCCACGCCCGTGTCGAACTCGTGGTAGCCGCGCGGCGCGTCGTCGAGCGAGATGACGGTGGCGTTGACGGCCTTCGCGATGGGCAGCCGGCCGTGGAGGATGGCCTGCATGAGCTGGCGGTTGTAGCGCAGCACGGGCGTCTGCCCCGTGAAGAACCGATGGGACTTGGCCCAGCCCAACCCGAAGCGCATGCGCAGGTTGCCCTGCTTCGCGGCCTCGTCCTTGGAGCCCGGATCCTCGGTGACGTAGAGCCCGGGGATGCCGATACCACCCGCGGCGCGGGTAATCGCCATCAGGGAGTTGAGCACCGTGGCGGGAGCTTCCGTGGTGGCCTGGGCGCCATGGCCGCGCGCCTCGAAGCCCACGGCGTCCACGGAGGCATCCACCTCCGGCACACCGACGACCGCTTCAATCAGCTCCTCGAGCTTGTCGCTCTTGGTCAGGTCGATGGGCTCGAAGCCGGAGGCCTTCGCGTGCTTCAGCCGCTCCGGGTTCATGTCACCCACCATCACCACCGCCGCGCCCAGCACATGCGCGGAGGCCGCCGCCGCGAGCCCCACCGGACCTGCACCCGCGACGTACACCGTGGAGCCGACACCGACGCCCGCCATGACGGCACCATGGAAGCCCGTGGGGAGGATGTCCGACAGCATGGTCAGGTCGAGAATCTTCTCCAGCGCCTGCGCCTTGTCCGGGAAGCGGATGAGGTTGAAGTCCGCGTAGGGGACCATGACGTACTCGGCCTGTCCGCCCACCCAGCCGCCCATGTCCACGTAGCCGTAGGCACCGCCCGCGCGGCCCTTGTTGACGTTGAGGCACACGCCCGTCTGCTGCTCACGACACGTGCGACAGCGACCACAGGCGACGTTGAAGGGCACGGTGACGAGGTCGCCGATGGCGAGGTACTCGACGTCCTTGCCCTTCTCGATGATTTCTCCGGTGATTTCGTGGCCGAGGACCAGGCCCTTCGGCGCCGTGGTGCGTCCGCGCACCATGTGCTGGTCCGAGCCACAGATGTTGGTGGAGACCACCTTGAGGATGACCCCGTGCTCGATGGACTTCCCTTCCGGGTTCACCATCTTCGGGTAGTCGATGGAGCGCACCTCCACCTTGCCGGGACCCAGATAGACGACGCCGCGATTGCTGGCCATGAGCGGACTCCTCCGATGCGGCCCGGCCGTGCCGCGCCGCGTGCAAAGTCCGGTTAAGGCTGGGGACCCTCCGACTCACTGGCACGCAGGGGCGTGGGGGCCATGAAGGGTGTGCCCTCTCGCCTGCCCTCCTGCAACTCATACTTCCGCCCCAGGGCGCGCTGAGCCGGTGTCCGCGCTACCGCGTACCGGAAGCAGCATCGCGCTGCTTCGTGGCTGGCTCCGTCACCGGGCCCCACCCCTGGTGCTTCGGGCGGGAGCCCATCTTCTTGAGCAAGGCCCGGGTTGTCTTCTCGGCCGCGAAGCTCGCCTCATCGCTCGTCAGCGGCAGCAGCTTCACGAATGTGACCCGTGCATCAGCGTCCTTCTTCGCACCCACCGCCTGGGTGAAGAGGAGCTGCTGGGGCTCTCTTTTCCGATTCGGAAAGCTGGAGAAGGCCGGAACCTCCTCCGGGGGCACCAGTGCGAACCGGCTGTTGGGCTCGGTGGTATCGCCGAGGTCCACGGTGTCGTAGGTCTTGAAGGGCGTGTCCTCACTTGAGGCCGACTTGATCATCAGCGCCACGGCGACGAGACGTTCAACCACGCGGTCGTTCTCGTCCGGCGAGTACGCAAGCAGCTCGATTCGAGGCTCAGGTCCTCCAGCCGCCTGCGGGCTCGTGCTGACGCCAAAGGTCGCGTAGGTGTAGTAGGGGCGGTCCTTCGTTGGAGGGTGACGCATCACGTAGAACGGCGGGGCGTTGGCGGACGGCTCCCAGGGACCGTATTCGTGAACGCCCTCTCCGAAGAACTCTCCGTAGTGGGACACGAGCTGCACACGGGAGGTCATGCGGTCGCCAGAGGCCTTCTCCTCCTGGGAGGGCACCCATTCCTTCACGCGGTTCTCTTTCAGGCCCGACAGCAGTTCCTTGACGCCCGCTGTGAGCGTATCCAACACGCCGCTACCATCCCGTGTGTCCGCGAGGAGGGTCGGTTCACTCGTGAGCCCGAGCGCCTTCTTGAGTTCGGCCGCAGGGAGCGCATTCGGGAGTCGATGCTTGTTGAGCTGAAACACTTTCGGGAACCGCGACCAATCCATTCCCTGGTCATGCAGAGCGGACTTCACTCTCGCCAAAGCTTCAAGGTTCGCATCGAGCCGTTCCTTCTGGCAGTCGGCGACGAAGACGATTCCGTCGGCGTGCTTGAGCAGCAATCGGGTCGAAGCGGCGTACTCCTCCTGGCCCGCGAGGCTGTAGAGGTGGATGCGCACTCGGTAGCCACGGATTTCGCCCACGCCTTTTGGCAAGAGGTCGAAGAACATCGTGGTCTCGGTCTTCGTGTCGAGCGAGAGCATCTTGCCCTTCGAGTCCGGCTCGGTCCTGTCGTACACGTACTGGAGGTTCTCAGCCTTGCCCGAGAGCTGTGGCCCCACGTAGATGAGCTTGAGATTGATCTCCTTGGATGCGTGATTGGTGAACATCGCGGAAGCCTCCAGTGACACGACCCCAGGCACGATGGCGAGCAAGGCGACGTAGAAACGCATCGATTTCACGGCGGCTCCAATCCCCACTTGTTGGGTTCGGCACCTTGCCATTTCCTCCTCGGACCGAGAAGACCTCTGGCGCTGTCTGCCCTCACCGTGGCGGTGTATGCGAGTGTCCTCAGAATGAGGCGCGAGCCTGGAAACACAACCGCTTCCCGGTCCCCGGGTGGGTGAAGTCGAGCCCCTCTGCGTGAAGCATCAGCCGCGAGTCTTCGACGCCAAAGCGCGCGTCTCCGACGAGGGGCAGGCCCAGCCCCAACGGATGCGCGGCATGGATGCGCAATTGCATCGCATGACGCGTCCGGGGCCAGAGCAGCACGCGTGTGCGCGACTCGCTTCGCTCCGTGACACGCCACTCCGTCACGGCCTGCTTGCCGTGATTCGGGTTCGCGAGCGTTTCAAGGGCACCTGACGTCGTGCCTCGCAAGGGCACGTCGATACGACCCTGCTCGACGGCGACGAGTCCTTCGACCCAGGCGACGTGCCGGTGCTCGGCTTCGCCACGTGCGAGCTGGCGCTGGAGCGCGGACTGGGTCGCGGTGTCCCGGGCAATCACCTGGAGGCCCGACACCTCTGACTCCAGCTCGTGGACGAAGCGCGCGGCGCTCAGGTCCGGGAAACGTGGCAGGAGTCTGACGAGCACCGAGTCGCGCGTGGGTGAATGCCGGCCCGGCACCGATGGCAAGCCGTGGGGCTTGTCGACCACGAGCAACGCCGCGTCCTCGTGCAGCACGCGGAGCACGTCCTCGTCGCGGGAGGTGACGGGCGAAGCTGGCGCGGGGTCCACGGCCAGGCCCTCCAGCATGAACGGCAGCACCGTTCCGCACTTGTTGTCACAGGCCGGGTAATACGCACCCGACCGCCGACCTCCTCCGAGCGGCTCCGCGCCCCACCAGAACTCCGCGAGCGCCAGGGGCTTGAATCCGTGACGGTACGCGCAGGACAACAGCTTGGGCGCGGCGCAATCTCCCGCGCCTCCCGGCGGTGGACGCGGCGCGAACAGCGCGGCCATGGACCGCTGCCCGCCTCTCGCATTGGGAACCGCGAAGCCCTGCGACAGTTGACTCCAGAGGGCTCGGGAACGCTCCGCCCGCTCGTGCGCGACCTCGCTCCGGCGCGCTTCGAGTTCTCGCAGCTCGGCCTTTCGTCCTCGAGGCTCCTGGGCGAGGCGTGCGCACTGCTCCGTCAGCTCCGCGTGCCTCCGTCCCAGTTCGGCCAGCTCCGCCTCACCCTCGGGCCAGAACGCGGCGCGCGCCATGGGGTCGAACACGGGCGGGACGAAGCCCTCCACGTCCCAGGAGCCGCCCAGCATCCCGGAGAACGCGCACAGGTACCCCAGCCGTCCTTCCGGCCCCGCGACGACCAGCACTCCGAACATCTTGCCGCCACCGGGCCGCCACAGCTCTTCCCACCGCGCATGCTCGCGCCGCAGTCGCTGTTGCAACGCCTCCGCGGCAAGACAGGCCAGTCGCACCGGAGGGCCTGACTCGAACGGACTGGGGAGGCGCGCCGGCACGTCGCCAGGCAGCGGCGGTGCGTCGAAGGACAGCAGGGTCTGGGAGAAACGCGCCTCGCTCACGGTGATACCCGCGTCGGCATCTATCAGGTCCAGGCACCCGCGTGCGGAAAGCGGGAAAACGTGTGGCGCGGCAGGAGGCCACGGACGCCAGTGGGAACTGGTGGACACACGACGTGCGGGGCGCACGCCGTGTTCGACAGCCCGCAGGACTGCGTCTATGTCCCTCCCACATGGTGCCCGCTCCGCGAGAGGTGCTGCTGTTCACCCTGGAAGGTCAGCGCTACGGCCTCCCCATGGAGGACGTGCGAGAGCTGATTCGCGCCGTGCGCCTGACGCCGCTGCCCCGCGCACCCGATGTCGTCGAAGGCCTGCTCAACCTGCATGGCCAGTTGCTCCCCGTGCTGGACCTGCGCCGGCGCTTCCGTCACCCGGCACGTCCCCTCTCGGCGCTCGACCACCTCATCATCGCCCAGGCGGGCCCGCGTCAGGTCGCGCTGCGCGTGGACCGCGCCGAGGGCCTGCGCGTGCTCGCTCCAGGCGAATGGGATGAGACGCCCCGCGAGCTGCCCGGCGTGGGCTACGTGGCCGGCGCCGCCAAGCTGGAAGACGGACTGGTCCTGGTCCATGACCTGCGCGGCTTTCTCTCCGAGGCCGAGGCGCTGGAGCTGGACACGGCGCTCGCCACCTCGACGGAGCGTCCGTGAGGCAAGGGCCGTGGAGCCACGAGGGCTACCCCGCCGTGCTCGCGCTCGTCGAGGAGCGCGCCGGCCTGGCCCCGCCGAGCTGCCCCGCCTCCGCCGAGGAAGGCATCTCTCGCGCCATGGCTCGCGCCGGCCTGAGTGACTTCGACGAGTATCGCGCGCGCATCACCTCCGACTCCGCCGCGATGGATGACCTCCTCACCGAGCTCACCATCGGCGAGACGTACTTCTTCCGCACCCCCGAGCACTTCGAGTTCCTGCGCCGCATGGTCCTGCCCGCGCTCCGGGAACGCCATGGCCCGGACTACACCGTGAAGATGTGGAGCGCGGCCTGCTCGTCCGGCGAGGAGCCCTATTCGATGGCGGCCCTGCTGATGAGCGAAGGCTGGGGCGAACACATGGCGGTGTATGCCACCGATGTGTCTCGCGCCTCGCTCGCGCGGGCTCGACGCGGGCACTATGGCGCGTGGTCCATGCGGGGCCCGTGGGCCGAACGGATGCGGGTCCACCTTCGCCCCGAGGGCCGGCAGTACGTCCTGTCGCCCGAGGTGAAGCAACGCGTGCGGTTCAGCTACCTGAACCTCGCGCTCGATACGTGGCCGTCGCCGGATTCGGGCATCTGGAAGCTGGACGTCGTCTTCTGTCGCAACGTCCTCATCTACTTCAACGGCTCCACCATCGAGGCCGTGGCCCGCCGACTCCACGCTTCACTGGGTGAAGGCGGTGTCCTCTTCACCGGACCTTCGGACCCGCCGCTCGGGGGGCTCGCTCCGCTGGAGCCCGTCCTCACCGAGTGGGGCGTGTTCTACCGACGGCTCCCACCTGGCACCACCGTGGCCGTCCCCGATGCGTCGCCGTTCGGGGACCGAGGGCGGATGACGGTGCCGCCTTCCGGCGGAGGGCACCCCGCGCATTCGGGTGAGGGCGGCGTGGGTACCGCACCCGGAGGAAGTGCGCGCACCGAGACAGGGGCTTCCGGCAGCACCACACGCTTCCCGGGCGGTGGAGCCGCGAGCCCCTCTGGAGGCCGCGCGGGCGCCTCTGGCTTCGCTCCCGGCTCGGGCCCTTCGGGTGCGACGACAGGCTTCGGCGGCCCTGGCTTCGCTCCCGGCTCGGGCGCGGCGACAGGCTTCGGCGGCCCGGGCTTCGCTCCCGGCTCGGGCGCGGCGACAGGCACCGGCGGCCCGGGCTTCGCTCCCGGCTCGGGCGCGACGACAGGCACCGGCGGCCCGGGCACGTCGGGCACGACTCCCGGACGAGGCACGGGCTCCACGAGCGCCGGCACGGCGGGCGCGGCTTACGGAAGCAACGTCGGTGTGTCTGGCTTTGCACCAGGCGCGAGCACACCGGGTGCGTCGCCTGGAAGCAGTGTCGGTACACCGGGCGCGGCAGCTCGCGGCACGGGCGCGCTTCAGGGAACTGGGAGTCCCTCGCCTCGCGCTCCGAGCCCCTCCGAACTCTCCGCTGCCCGCCGCGCGCTGGAGCGCGGGGACTGGCGCGAGGCCGCGCTTCGCATGGGCGCACTGGATTCAGACCCGGACACGGCCACCGCCGCCGTGCGCGCCATCGCCAACCTCGACGCCCAGGCCGCCGTCTACGCCAGCGCCGAGGCCGCCTCCCGTCATCCCCTCGTCCCCGACCTGCGCTACCTCGAAGCCCTGCTCCTCCTCGGCCAGGGACGTCTGCCCGACGCCGAGCGCTCCGTCCGTCAGGCCCTGTACCTGGAGCCCACCCTCGCCGTGGCGTGGCTCGTCCTCGGACGCGTGCTGCGCCGACTCGGTGACACCCCTGGCGCGCTCAAGGCCCTGCGCGAAGCAGAGGCCCTCTGTGAAGCCCTTCCTCCCGATGCCCCCCTGCCACTCGCGGAGGGAGAACACGCCCGGGACCTCGCACGCGCCGCGCGCGATGAACGCATCCGCTTGGAGAACCCCCTGACTGAAGGCAAGGCACCCTGATGGCTGGCCCTCACGGCATCGACTGGGATTCCGTCCGCGCCCGGCTCGCGAACCTCGTGGCCTCTCGCGAAGCGGAAGGCGCCCTCAGCCCCGAGGCGGAGGCCGCGCTCCTCGACGAGCGCGCTCGCGTCTTGAGCCGCCCTCCCACGCCCGAGGTCGCTCCCGGCACCCTGCGCGAGATGGTGCGCTTTCGCGCCGCCAGCCAGACCTACGCCCTGGAGTCACGCTTCGTGCTGGAGGTCGTCCGCGCCGCGGAGGTGGTGCCCCTGCCCGGCTCGCCTCCCACGCTGCGCGGGCTCACCCTGCTCCATGGCGAGGTCCTCCCCGTGGTGGAGCTCGCCCCTCTCTTCGGCCGCGCTCCGGCGGAGAGCTCGGGCCCCCTGCTGGTGTTGGGGACGAACCGGGCCGAGCTGGGCGTGCGCACCGAGGAAGTCCACGAAGTCACCCAGGTTTCGAGCCAGGACCTGTTGCCCGCCCCCGTCACCCTCGCGGATTCCGCCGGGGGACTGGTGTTCGCGGCCGACAGGGACGGAACACTCTTGCTGGAGGGCGAGGCACTGCTGGGTGACAGTCGCCTCGTGTTCGATTTGTCCGACGAAGGAGTCGTATGAACATCGGGAACCGCATCGCGCTCGGCTTCGGACTGTCCTTGATGGTGTTGCTCATCCTGGCGGTCGTCGCCTTCCAGGGCGCACGCCAGCTCACGGACACCACCGAGGGGCTGCTCAAGGCCCATGAAAACTTCCGTCTGGTCCGCGAGGTGCGCGCCCTGCTCATCGACGCGGAGACTGGCCAGCGCGGCTTCCTGCTCACGGGCGAGGACCCGTATCTGGAGCCCTATCAGACGGCCCTCTCCTCGCTCCAGCAGGACATGAACATGCTGCGCGACGCGATGGCCCCGTTCCCCGACCAGCGCAACCGCATGGTGCGCCTGGAGCCGCTCGTGACGGGCCGCCTGGCCCTGCTCGAGGAGGGCATCCGCCAGCGCCGTGAAAAGGGTCTGGAGGCCTCGCTTCCCATCATCCGGGGCAACCGGGGCAAGCAGCTCATGGACCAGATTCGCTCCGTCATCAACGAGATGCTCGCGGAGGAGCAGGAGCGCTGGACCGAGCACTCAGACGCCGCCCGGGACACCGCGCGGCAAATCATGTGGGTGCTCGCCATCTGCACCGTGCTGGGAATCATCCTCGTCTCCGCGGGCAGCTATCTCGTCACGCGCAGCATCACCGTCCCGCTGCGCAGGCTCATGATTGGCACGGAGCAGCTCGGCCGCGGCGAGCTCACCCACCGCATCGACCTGAAGGGCCGAGACGAGATGGCGGAGCTGGCGCGTGCCTTCAACGAGATGGCCGAGCGGCGCCAGCAGTCGGAGGCACAAATCGCCAAGCAGTCCGAGCAGCGCGAGCACACGCTGCGGACCGTGGCGGAGTTCGTCAACCAGCTCGCGGGCGCCAGCTCCGAAATCCTCGCCAGCACCACGGAGCAGGTGGCCAGCGCGCAGGAGCAGGGCAGCGCGGTGACGGAGACGGTGAGCACCATCGAGGAAATCACCAAGACGTCCGAGGAGGCCGCTGGCCGCGCTCGCAACGTCAGCGACTCCGCGCGCCACGCCGAGGAAGTGGGACGCAGCGGACGGCGCACCGTGGAAGAGGCCGTTGCCTCCATGGGCACCGTGCGCGAGCAGGTGGAGTCCATCGCCTCGCGCATCCTCGCCCTCGCCGAGCAGGCCCAGGCCATTGGCGACATCATCACCACCGTCAATGACATCTCAGAGCAGACGCACATGCTCGCGCTCAACGCCTCCATCGAGGCCAGCCGCGCCGGAGAGAATGGCCGGGGCTTCGCCGTGGTCGCCGCCGAGGTGAAGGCGCTGGCGGACCAGTCCAAGAAGGCCACCGGTCAGGTGCGCCAGATTCTGGGACAGATTCAGAAGGCCACCCACGGCGCGGTGATGACCACCGAGGAAGGCACCAAGAGCGTGGCGGCGACCACGCGCATCGTCGCCGAGGCGGGCTCCACCATCCAGTCGCTGTCGGACCTGCTGGCCCAGGCGTCGCTCACCGCCGCGCAAATCGCCGCGTCCGCCAACCAGCAGGCCACCGGAATCGCCCAGATTCGCCAGGCGATGCATGACGTCAACCAGGCCACGCAGCAGGGCCTGATGTCCTCCCGCCAGACGGAGCGGGCCATGCAGGACATCAACGGCATGGGTCAGAAGCTCAAGAACCTGCTCGAAGAGTACGGGCGCTGATGGACCGCGACAGGCTCGCCCAGGCACTGCTGGCCACGTTCCTCGAGGAGCTCGAGGGGCATGTGGCCTCGCTCAACCGGGACCTGCTCGCGCTGGAGCGGGAGCAGGGGACGCCGCGCGCGGCGGAGCGGGTGGCCGCGCTCCTGCGCACGCTGCACAGCGTGAAGGGCGCCGCGCGCGCGGCCAGTGCCCTGCTCGTGGAGACGGCGTGTCACCGGCTGGAGGAAGTGCTGGAGCCGCTGCGCGACGGGCGCACCGCGTCGCCAGAGCTGTATGAGCTGTGCTTCGCCGCCGTGGATGCGCTGGACGACGCGGGAAGGCGGCTCGCCTCGAAGCAGGAGCTGGCCGGCTCGCCGCTCGACACGTTGTTGCCGGACCTGGAGCGCGCGGCCAACGGCGACGTGTCGGCGCCCCACGCGACGGGCACGACGCCCCATGCACCGGGGGCGACACGACCTCCCGGCGCCACCGACGAGTCTTCCCGTGCACCGGGCGCATCCGCCGCGCGTTCCCGTGCGCCGGGCTCCGCCGCCGAGCCTTCGCGCGCGGCGGGCGCAGCCCCCGAGTCTTCCCGGATGCCCGGCGCCTCCGCCGAGTCTTCTCGGATGCCCGGCGCCTCCGCCGAGTCTTCTCGGATGCCCGGCTCCTCCGCCGAGTCTTCTCGGATGCCCGGCGCCTCCGCCGAGTCCTCCGCGCCCGAATCCCCGCCCTCAAGCCCCGTGCTCGAAGCGACGTTGCCGGTGCGCGTATCGGCGCAGAAGCTGGACGCGCTGCTCTCTCGCAGCGGCGAGCTGCGGGTGGCTTCGCTGCGGCTGGAAGGACGAACGGAGACGCTGGAGGGCGTGCGCGAGGAGCTGGCGCGCATGCGCGAGGCGGTGCAGGGCACGGAGGCCGAGTCCTCGCTGCGCCGGGCCGAGAAGGAGCTGGCGCGCGTGACTCGCGAACTGGCGGCGGACCAGCGGACCCTGAGCGGCGTGGCCACGGGCATGGACGACGAGGTCCGCCGCGCGCGCACCCTGCCCTTCCTGGAAGGCTGCGAGGGATTGGAGCGCGCCGCGCGCGACGTGGCCCGCTCCGAAGGCAAGAAGGCGCGACTGGAGGTCCACGGCGGCGCGCTCGAACTGGACCGCTCCCTCCTCCAATCCCTGCGCGAGCCCATGCTCCATCTGGTGCGCAACGCCGTGGCTCATGGCCTGGAGTCACCCGAGGAGCGCCGCCGCGCGCACAAGCCCGAGGAAGGCCGCGTCACCCTGTCCGCGCGCCTGCGCGGCAGCCGCGTGGAAGTGACGGTGGAGGACGACGGACGCGGACTGAATCTGGAAGCGCTGCGAGCACGCGCCGTGGCCCAGGGCATCGAGGCCCCCGAGGACGACGAGGACGCCGCGCGCCTCGCGTTCCACTCCGGACTGTCCACCTCCACGCGCGTGACGGAGGTCGCGGGCCGAGGCGTGGGACTGGACGTGGTGCGCACGCAGGTGGAGGCGATGCGCGGCACGGTGGAGGTGAGCACCCTGCCGGGCCAGGGCGCGCGCTTCGCGCTCGATGTGCCCCTCACGCTGAGCACCTTGCGCGTCCTGCTGGTGTCCGCGGGAGGACAGATTCTCGCGCTGGCCAGCGAGGGCGTCGCGCGGCTGGTGCGGCTGTCCCCCGACGAAGTGCGCGACGTGGAGGGCCGTCCGACGTGGGTGGCGGAAGACGCGCTGGTGCCCCTGGCCTCGCTGGCGGACGTGCTGGGACTGCCCCCGGGGCCGCCGCGTCAGCGCCGGGGAGCGGTGGTGCTGGCGGCCGGCACCGCGCGCGCCGCGCTGGTGGTGGATGAGGTCCTGGCCGAACAGGAGGCCCTCGTCCGGGCGCTCGGGCCGCGCGTGCGGCGCGCTCGCCACGTGTCCGCGGCGGCGGTGCTGCCAGACGGACGGCTGTCGCTCCTGCTCAACCCCGTGTCCCTCGTGCGGGCCGCGGGGGGCCGTCCTTCCACGGCGCTGTTCCCCGCCCCGGTGACCCAGCGGACGCGGCGGCGCATCGTCCTGGCGGACGACTCGCCCACCACCCGCGCGCTGGAGCAGAGCATCCTGGAGGGCGCTGGCTACGACGTGGTGCCCTGTGTCGACGGCGCCGAGGCCTGGGAGCGGCTCCAGGCGGGCGGCGCGGAGGCCCTGGTGCTGGACGTGGAGATGCCTCGGATGGACGGCATCGCCCTCACCGAGGCCGTGCGTGCCTCCCCGCGCTTCGCGAGGCTGCCGGTCATCCTCGTCACCGCCAGGGGACGGCCCGAGGACAAGGCCCGCGGGCTGCAAGCCGGGGCCAGTGCCTATCTTGTGAAAAGCGCCTTCGACCCGACGAGCCTGCTGGAGACCTTGAGACGACTTCTATGAGGACAGAACCGTTGCGCATCGTGGTGGCCGAGGACTCTCCCACCGCCCGTCGACTGCTCGTGGAAATCCTCCGCGCCGACCCGGGGCTGAGCGTGGTGGGTGAAGCCAAGGATGGCGTGGAGGCGATGGAACTCACCCAGCGTCTGCGGCCCAACCTGGTGACGATGGACATCCAGATGCCGCGCATGGATGGCCTGGAGGCCACCCGCCGAATCATGACGGAGGTGCCCACGCCCGTCGTCGTCGTCTCCACGCTGGTGGAGCGCGACATCCAGACATCCATGGCCGCGTTGCGGGCCGGAGCGCTCGCGGTGCTCCAGAAGCCCCTGGGCCCCGAGTCCCCCGACTTCGACGCGGACAGCCGCCGCCTGCGCGACACCCTCAAGGCCATGGCCGAGGTGAAGGTCGTCCGCCGCTGGCCGGACCGGGGCACCGCGCAGACCGCGCCCGCTCCCAGGCCCGTGCCTCGCGCGAAGTCGCTCCGGGCGTCGGTCGTCGCCCTGGCCGCGTCCACGGGTGGACCGGCCGCCTTGTTCCGGCTCCTGTCGGAATTGCCCGCGGACTTCCCCGCGCCCCTGCTGGTGGTGCAGCACATCGCCATCGGCTTCGGCCAGGGCCTGGCGTCCTGGCTGGCCACGGCGGGCCCGCTGCCGGTGCGGGTGGCGGAAGAAGGGGAGCTGCTCCTGCCCGGGCACGTCTACCTGGCGCCGGACGACCGGCACCTGGGCATCCAGGACGGCCGGGCCCAGGTGTCCAAGGCCGCTCCCGTCAACGGCTTCCGTCCCTCCGCGACGTGGCTGTTCCGCTCCGTCGCGCGCGCGCACGGCCCCGAGGCCCTGGCGGTCATCCTCACCGGCATGGGCCAGGATGGCCTGGAGGGGACCCGAGAGCTGCGCGAAGCCGGAGGCCGCGTGCTGGCCCAGGACGAGGAGTCCTCGGTCGTCTTCGGCATGCCCGGCGTCGTGGTGAGCGCGGGGCTGGCGGACGAGGTCGTCTCCCTGGCCGCCCTGCCTTCCCGCTTGTTGCTCGCTGTCCGGGCGGACACGCAGCCAGGGTGAGCCACAATATCCGCTACTGAATCCTTGCTGGGCGCCTGCCTGGCCCGGAATGGCCTCCGGGTCCTGGGGTGTCAATATCCCGTCAGCCCTTCCGCGTTCCGATGAGCCCTGCCCTGCCTTCCTTCGTCTCCGCCTTCACCGCGCTCCCCGACCCGGCCTACGTCCTCGATGCCACGGGTCGCATCCTGGCGTGCAGCGCCTCGGGAGCGCGGGCGTTCGGACGGGGGACCGATGGGCTGGAAGGCCGTCAGTGGACCGAGCTCGGCGTGCCCCTGGAGGACGCCGCGCGACTGGAGGTGGCGCGAGTCCAGGCGTCGACTCGCGGCGACGCCGTCACGGTGGAGCTGCCCTGGCCGGTGGACACGGGCCTGCGCCGCCACGCGCTGGTGCTCACGCCCCTTGCGTCCGAGGAGGGCGCAAGCACCGTGCTGGTGACGGCGAGGCCGCTCACGGAAGCCGAGGCCGTGTACTCACGCGCCCTGGAGCTGGAGCAGGCGGCGCGCGCGGAGGTCGAGCAGGCCGAGCGACGCCGCTCGTTCCTCTACCAGGCGATGACGACGCTGTTCACCCATCCGCCCGACCCCCACGGCATGTACACGCTGCTGGCGCACCTGGCGGTGCCGGACCTGGCGGACTGGTGTCTGGTGGATGCGCTGGAGCAGGGCCCGTGGGTGTCCCGCGTGGCGGCGGCCTGCCTGGACCCGACGCAGCAGGAGCGCGCGAGCACGCTGCCCCAGCGCATCGAGAAGCGCGACGACGCCCCGGTGGGTCTCTTGCGCGTGCTGTACACCGGGGAGCCGGAGCTGGTGCCCGCGGTGACGGATTCGCTCCTGCGCGCGGCGGCGGCGGAGCCGGCGCACCCGGCCCTGCTGCGCACGCTCCAGGCGCGCTCGTACATGATCATCCCGCTGCGCGCGCGCGGGAACACGCTGGGCGCGGTGACCTTCGTCTCCTCGGGTTCGGGGCGGCGGTATGGCCCGGATGACCTGGCGCTGGCGGAGGACCTGTGCCTGCGCGCCAGCCTCGCCATCGACAACGCGCGGCTGGTGGGTGAATCGCGCAGGGCCGCCCGGGCGCGCGAGGACCTGCTGGCCGTGGTGTCGCACGACTTGAAGAACCCGCTGGGCGTGGTGCAATTGGGCGCGGCGCTGCTCCTGCGTGGGCCGGGCGCGCGGCCGGGCGGAGAGAGCGTGACGAAGCAGGCCACGCGCATCCAGGACGCGACGGACCGGATGTCGCGCCTCATCTCCGACCTGCTGGACTGGGGCCGGCTGGAGGCGGGCGGGCTGCCGCTGGAGCTGGGAGAGCACTCGGTGGCGGGGCTCGTCGCGGAGGCGATGGAGTCCATCCGTCCCCTGGCGGAGGCCAAGGGACTGCACCTGCACCCCCGGCCTCCTCCCGAGGACGTGCGCACCCGGTGCGACAGGACGCGGGTGCTCCAGGTGATGGGCAACCTCCTGGGAAACGCGGTGAAGTTCACCCCGGCGGGCGGCGACCTGGAGGTGGGGGCGTCCGTGCGCAACGGCGAGGTGTGCTTCCACGTCCGGGACACGGGCGCGGGCATCGACGCGGAGGCGCTGCCCCACATCTTCGACCGGTACTGGCAGGCGCGCGACGCGGCCAGCCGGGGCACGGGGCTGGGGCTCGCCATCGCCAAGGGACTGGTCGAGGCCCACGGCGGGAGCATCCACGCGCGGAGCACTCCGGGCGAGGGCAGCACGTTCTCCTTCACGCTGCCATTGGCCCACGTGTCCACCGCGCCCCACTCCGTCCGCCCTCGCCCTCGCGCGGACGCCTGAGTTTCGCCGGGGACGGGTAGAGTCCTCCCCGGATGCTCACCACGGAGCCGCTTCCCACCGCCCTGCTGCTCGCCGTCTGCGGCGCCCTGCTCGCGCTCAGCGTGCTGTTCAGCCGCGCGTCCGGCCGCTTCGGCATCCCCGTGGCGCTGTTGTTCCTGGGCGTGGGCATGGCGGCCGGCTCCGACGGGCCCGGCGGCATCGACTTCGACAACTACGGCTTCGCCTTCCGCCTGGGGACGGTGGCGCTGGTCCTCATCCTCTTCGACGGTGGCCTCAACACTCCCTTGGCGGCCATCCACTCCGCGTTGCGCCCGGCGGCGGTGCTGGCGACGGTGGGCGTGGTGGCCACGGCCGCGTTGATGGGCGCGGCGGCGCACTTCCTCTTCGACTTCCCGTGGACGCAGGCGCTGCTGCTGGGCGCCATCGTCTCCTCCACGGACGCGGCGGCCGTCTTCTCCGTGCTGCGCGGCAGCGGGCTGCACCTGAAGCGGCGGGTGGGCACCACGCTGGAGCTGGAGTCGGGCCTCAACGACCCGATGGCCGTCATCCTCACCACCGGCCTGACGCACACCCTGGCGAGCGGGAAGCCTCCGGGGTGGGAGCTGGCGGTGGAGGCGGTGGTGCAGATGGTGGTGGGTGCCGGCCTGGGCCTGGCCATGGGCTGGGGCGCGCGGCTCCTGCTCAAGCGGCTGCGCCTGCGCGTGGCGGGGCTCTATCCGGTGATGACGCTGGCCCTGGCGCTGTTGTCCTTCGGCCTGCCCACGCTCCTGCACGGCAGCGGCTTCCTGGCCGTGTACATCGTGGGCATCGCGCTGGGCAACGAGACCATCCGCTACCGCACCGGCCTGTTGCGCGTGCATGACGCGCTGGCGTGGCTGTCCCAGGTGTTGATGTTCCTGGTGCTCGGGTTGCTGGTGTATCCGCGAAACCTCATCAGCGTGGCCGGGGTGGGCCTGGGCCTGGGCCTCATCCTCGCCTTCGTGGCGAGGCCGCTGGCGGCGCTGCTGTGCCTGTTGCCCTTCCGGTTTCCCCTGGGGGAAATCATCTACACGGGCTGGGTGGGACTGCGCGGCGCGGTGCCCATCATCCTGGCCACCTTCCCGGTGCTGTCCGGCACGGAGGGCTCGCGAGACATCTTCAACATCGTGTTCTTCATCGTGGTGGTGAACGGGCTGGTGCCCGGCGCCACGGTTCCGTGGGTGACACGCAAGCTGGGGCTCGCGGCCAACGTGCCCGAGCCGCCCCAGGCCGTGCTCGAAATCGCTTCCACGCAGTTGCTCAAGGGCGAGGTCAGCTCGTTCTACATCCACCAGGCCTCCGCCGTGGCCGGCGAGCGACTGGCGGACCTGCCCTTTCCTCCGGGCTCCTCCGCGATGCTGCTGGTGCGAGGCCAGGAGCTCGTCGCCCCCAAGGGCGACACCGTGTTCCAGCAAGGGGACCACGTGTATGTCATCAGCCACACCGAGGACCTGGCCCTGCTGCGGCTGCTCTTCGGCCAGCAGGAGGACGAGTAGCCACGGCCGTCGTTTCCATTGCCCGGGTCTGGACCGGCCGCTAGCTTGGGCGGGCGATGCGGGTCTCGACAGTCCTTGAGCGTGAGTCGATTCAAGTCATGGACTTCCGGTGCGACGCCGGCCCCGACGACGCGCCCTTCGCAGAGGTGCACCGCGCCTTCTCCGTGGCCTACGTGCGCAAGGGCACCTTCTGCTACCGCACGCGCGGTGAGTCCTTCGAGCTCGTCGCGGGCTCGCTGCTGATAGGTCACCCCGGGGATGAGTACATGTGCTCGCACGAGCACCTCCGCGGCGATGAGTGCCTGTCCTTCAAGCTGGCCCCGGCGCTGCTGGAGTCGATGGGGCTTTCGCCCGATGGCTGGCGCAGCGGCGGGGTTCCGCCCCTGCCGGAGCTGATGGTGCTGGGGGAGCTGGCCCAGGCCACCGCCGAAGGGACGAGCGACGTGGGGATGGACGAGGTGGGCCTGGTGTTCGCGGCCCGCTTCGCCGAGGTCGTCACGGGGCGGACCGACAAGGCGCCCTCGGCGCGACCCGTGGACCGGCGGCGCGTGGTGGAGTCGGCGCTGTGGCTGGATGCGCACTCGGGCGAGGACATCGACCTGGAGACCGCGGCGAAGGAGGCGGGGCTCAGCCCGTTCCACTTCCTGCGACTCTTCTCGAAAGTCGTCGGCGTGACGCCGCACCAGTACCTGCTGCGCTCCCGCCTGCGCCACGCGGCGCGGCTGCTCGCGGACGACTCGCGCTCCATCACCGACGTGGCCTTCGACGTCGGCTTCGGCGACCTCTCCAACTTCGTGCGCACCTTCCACCGCGCCGCCGGAGTGTCCCCCGGACGCTTCCGTCAGGCGGCCCGGGGCGAGCGCAATTTCCTCCAAGAGCGACTCGCCCCTCGCCCCGTACGGTGACGGCCTCTCTCACACAGAGGTCATCGTGTTCGACCACATCGGCTTGAAGGTGAAGGACCTGGACGCCAGCGTGCGCTTCTACACCGCCGCGCTCGCGCCCCTGGGATTTGGACTGTGCTCGCGAGACGACTCGGGCGCGGGCTTTGGCCCTCCGGGTGAGCCCGCGCTGTGGCTCTACCCCACCCAGGGCGCGACGGGGCCGGGCACCCACCTGGCGTTCCGCGCCTCGCAGCACGCCGCCGTGGACCGCTTCCACGCGAGCGGGCTGGAGGCCGGCGGTCAAGACCATGGGAAGCCCGGCGTGCGCGCCGACTACAGCCCCACGTACTACGCCGCGTTCCTGAAGGACCCCGACGGCAACAACGTCGAGGCCGTCTGTCTGAAGTGACTTCGGGCGAGGCGCTCCCGGCGTGTGGCCCACCGGGAGCGTTTCGGCGCGGTGCTACTGCCGCATCATCTCGTGCTGGAAGCGGGCCTCGGCCTTCTTCGTCGGGTCCGCGTGGTCCGGGTGGAAGTCCGGCTTCAGGTCGAAGTCCACGCGCAGGACGCGGCCGGTGAAGCGGGAATTGGACGGGTACTCGGGGCTTACCGCCGTGCCCTTGTCCCAGCCCACGTCGAACGTCTCATCCATCGAGTAACCCACCGGCACCGTCCTGGGAATCTGGGCTTCCGCCACCTTCTTCCCGTCGACGAAGAGCCGCCCCGTGCCACCCGCGCCGAAGGGCTCCGGTCCGGTCTTCTCGAACTCGTAGCGGAGCACGTGCTTGCCGGGCTTCAGCGCTTCCTTGCCACGCAGATACGTCAGCTCGGGCCCGGGGAAGTTGTAGCAGAACACCGGCACGCCCTCCTTGAGGTACAGCGAGAAGCCCGCGGAGCTTCCGCCGAGCGCGACGACGGGGCCTCGGGCGTCACCCGCGGGCACCTCCACCTGGGCCGTCATCTCCCAGGAGCGGTTCTTCGTGTCCGGCCCGGCGAACTCCTGGATGCGCACGGCGCCCTCGTAATACGTCAGGCGCTCGCGCTCCGCGTAGAGCCCCGCGCGGCCCAGCGCGCGCATCTGGAAGCGGTCATCCAGTGGCAACACCTGGTAGCGCCCCGCCTCCGCCCACCACAGGCCCACCAGCTCGATGAGCTTCTTCACCATCGGGTCGCTCAGGTTCGCGCGGTCCCTGCCCTTCATCAGGTCGTTCGACTCGGTGGGGTCCTCCACGACGTTGTAGAGCTCCCAATGGTCCTCGTCGAAGCTCCACCGCGCCTTGTTCTCCCACGGCTTGCGCCCGTGGTACGTCACGACCTTCCAGCCGTCGTGGTACAGGCCCCGGTTGCCGAGCATCTCGAAGTACTGGGTGACGTGGTTGGTTGGCGCCTTCGCGTCGCTGAACGAGTAGTTCATCGGGTAGCCCTCGACGGGCTCCTGCTGCACGGAGTTGATGAAGCGCGGGGCCTCCACGCCAATCGCTTCCAGAATCGTCGGGACGATATCGATGCAGTGGTGGTACTGCGTGCGCAGTTCGCCCCTGGCTTCGATTCCGCGCGGCCAGTGGACGATGAGCGGGTTTCGCACCCCGCCGAAGTGCGTGTACTGCTTGCAGAGCTGGAAGGGCGTGTTGCCCGCCATGGCCCAGCCCACCGGGTAGTGGTTGTACGAGCCGGGCTGGCCGAACTGGTCGATGCGCGCCAGGTTCTGCGCCACCGTCTCCTCGGCGTTGTTCGCCACGGACTGCTCGTTGAACAGGCCCGTCAGCGTGCCCTCACCCGAGGAGCCGTTGTCCCCGATGAAGACGAACACCAGCGTGTTGTCGAGCTGCCCCGTGCGCTCCAGGAACTCCATCAGCCGGCCGAGCTGCGCATCGGCGTGTTCGATGAAGCCCGCGTACAGCTCCGCCATGCGCGCGAAGAGGCGCTTCTCGTCGGCGGAGAGCGAGTCCCACTTCTGCACGCCCTCCAGCATGGGCGCGAGCTTCGCGTGCTCGGGGATGATGCCCAGCTTCTTCTGCTGGGCCAGCACCTTCTCGCGGTAGGCGTCCCAGCCCAGGTCGAACTGGCCCTTGTACTTGTCCGCCCACTCAGGCGCGACGTGGTGGGGCGCGTGCGCGCACCCCAGCGCGAGCCACGTCAGCCAGGGCTTCGCCGGGTCCGCCGAGTGGTGCTGCGAAATCCAGCTCATGGCCCGGTCCACCAGGTCCGCGGACAGGTGGTAGCCCTCTTCGGGCGTAGCCGGCGGGTCGACGGCCTCGCGGTCCAGGAAGAGCTTGGGCTCCCATTGGTCGCAGTCGCCTCCGAGGAAGCCATAGAAGCGGTCGAAGCCAAAGACGGAGCCCGTGGGCCAGCGGTCATAGGGCCCGGCGATGGTCGTCTCTTCGGAAGGCGTGTTGTGCCACTTGCCAATGCAGTAGCTGGTGTAGCCGTGTTGATGGAGCATGGCGGGTACTCCCGCCTTGTCCTGCGGCTGACGGCCGTTGTAGCCGGGGAACCCCGTGGCCAGTTCGGTGATGTTGGCCATGCCCACGGAGTGGTGGTTGCGGCCCGTCACGAGACAGGAGCGCGTGGGCGAGCACAGCGCGGTGGTGGTGAAGTACGTGTAGCGCAGGCCTTGCTGTGCCAGCTTCATCAGCGTGGGCGTGCGAATCATGCCGCCAAAGGGTTCACACCAGCCGAAGCCGACGTCGTCCAGGATGACGTAGAGGATGTTGGGCGCGTCCTTCGGCGCCTTGGGTGGCATCGGGAAGGCCGGCTCTGATTCCTCGTACGTGCGACCAATCCGGCCAGGGAAGCGCTCTCCCTCCCGGTAGGTCTTCATCGTGTCCGCTTTCACACCGCCGCCACCGTTGCCACCCTGATTCTTGCGCTTGTCCTTGCTCACACGGGCCTCCCGGGCACCGCCTGAAGGTGAAGGGCCGCGTGAACCACTGCATCGGCCTGGCGGCTCGGGCGGACGAGGGACCGGGCGGAGGGTGTGTCAGGTCCCCGAAGGGTGACGCGGTGCTCCTGGAGCTAGCGGCTTGGAGTCCTCTTCCTTCGCGCGCCCGTCGTCGGGGCGGACGCGGCGGCGCGCAGGATGCGGCGGAAGGTGGGGCATTCCAGGTGGCTCGGCGCGGGGCAGACAGCGGCGTGCCGAAGGCCGTCGCGCATGATGCCGAGTTCGCGAATCGTCCTGTCGAGTTCCTCCGCCTTGGCCACGAGCTGGGGTCGGTCGATGCGCAGCCGCCCGTCCGGCGCGAACATGCGCGCGATGTCATCGAGCGAGAAGCCGGCGGCGCGCCCCAGTGAAATCAGCGCCAGGCGCTCCAGGACATCGGGAGCGAACAACCGGCGCAGGCCCCGCCTGCCGGTGGAGGCAAGCAGCCCCTTCCCTTCATAGAACCGAAGCGTCGAGGCGGGAACGCCGGACCGCCGCGCCACCTCCGTGATGTCCAGGTCTCTCACCTGCTTGACCTCAAGTCGACTTGAAGTGGCACAGTCGAGCTTACGCTGCCTGAAGGCAAGTCGAAGGAGACATCCATGACCGCGACGAACCCCCTTGGAGACGAGCAGACGAAACTCTGGAACGGCACCGCCGGACACGCCTGGGTCGACATGCAGGAGCTGATCGACGCCATGTACAAGCCGCTCGAGGACATGCTCGTCGCGGCGGTGTCCCCGGACTCTGGAGGCCGGGTGCTCGACATCGGCTGTGGCACGGGCGGCACCACGCTCGCCGTCGCTCGACGGTTGGGGGCACAAGGTCGCTGTCTCGGCATCGACATCTCGGACCCGATGCTCGCCACCGCGAGGGCGCGGGCGGAGCGGGAAGGCACGCCTGCGCGGTTCGTCCACGCCAACGCGCAGAGCCATGTGTTCGAGCCCGCGAGCTTCGACCAGCTCATCTCACGCTTCGGCGTCATGTTCTTCGACGACCCGGTCCGGGCCTTCACGAACCTGAGAAGTGCCGCGAGGGACGGCGCGGAGCTCCGGTTCATCGCCTGGCGGAGTGCCGCGGAGAATCCGTTCATGACCACGTCCGAGCGCACGGCGGCACCGCTCCTGCCGAACCTCCCTGCTCGTCGGCCGGGTGGGCCGGGACAGTTCGCCTTCGCGGACCCGCACCGGGTCCAATCCATCCTGGAGGAGAGCGGCTGGGCCGAAGTCGAACTCCGGCCCATCGACGTCGAGTGCGCCTTTCCCGAGAAGGAGCTGGTCCGTTACCTGTCCCGGCTCGGGCCCGTCGGAATGTTCCTCCAGGAGACGGACGAGCGGACTCGCACCAAGGTTGTCGACGCGGTCCGCGTCGCCTTCGAGCCCTTCGTGCATGGCACGGAGGTCCGCTTCACCGCCGCCTGCTGGTGGATATGCGCACGGGCGCCTTCCGCGTCAGTCGGCTAGCAGCATCAACAATGCCGCCTGGGCTTTCGGTGGCAGGTCGACAGCGGCCCGCCCCTGGGAACACCTGGGCGAGCCGCTTCAATCAAACGCACATCATCATCCAGACACATCGAATCCCATTCCGGGCTGGAAGGACAGCCAGCATCACACGCATTCCCTGACAAACAAAAGGGCTCCCACCACATGTCATTCCTGACTCGACTATTCCCAGACACAGAGGTCAGGCAGAATCCCCTCCATCCCCTGGAGGCCCACAATGTCATACCCTGCAATGCCCCGCCGGAGCCTTGTCGCTGTCCTCGCAGCAAGCCTGTCGCTGACGGCCTGTGGCGGTATGCCCGAGGGCGAGCCGAGCGCGGGGGAGCCCATCCCCGAGGATGTGGGCACTGCAAGCAAGGCACTGGTCGTCCCTGTGGCGACATTGATCTGTACCCGTCCCGTGGGTGGGAGCCTGGGTTGTGTCGCTTCGGCATCGGGCGGCGTCGCGCCCTACACCTTCTACTGGGGGCAACAGACGTACCGCTACGACACCAACAAGGTCTACACCTCGCTCTTCAACCCCGGAACCACGCTGCGCGGCTATGGCTGCTACGCTCCCACCGAGACATTCCCCGGGGACACCTCCATCAAACCCAAGGTGTATGTGGTCGACTCCACGGGAGCCCAGTCGAGCACCGTCGTTCACCCAGACTGGGTCCCCTGCAGTTGAGCTGTTCGCTGACCGCACCCGGTAGCAGCTCATCCAGGGCCTGGATGAGCTGCGTGTATTTCGTGGATTCCTCGCATGGACTCCTCATACGCAACGAGCGACAAGCAGACCGTGAGCATCGGCGCAGGGGATTGTCCTAGAGTCATGTCGCCTTGAGCCCCGAAGTGTGCGGGGGCTCTTCCTTGGAGAGACATCGATGACTGGGATGAAGCAAGGTCTCCGCACCGCGGGACTGATGGGCCTCCTGGCCCTGGCCGGCTGTGACTCGGACCCGAAGGCGGAGCCGTGGGACGGTCTGTACACGCCGCTGGAGGAGCAGGGAGACATCATCGCGGACACCGGTCCGTTCGCGACCTGCACGGTGCGAAAGGACATCTCCGCCCCCTGCGGCTCACCCGAGGTCTTCGACCTCTCCTCGTGCAATCGAGCGTCCCTGGACACACTCGAGCGAGAGGGCGCCGTCTACCGTGGCGTGGTCCGCGTCGAATACATGCAGCCACAAAGGGAGATGGCCACCGCGGCCGTGGGCCTCCGACTGAGCCCCGATGGGCGACAGGTGGAGTTCCTCAACGGGATAGCCTCCAGTTCATCCCAGCTCGGCGACGGGCAGTTCTCCGCGTCGATGGGCTACACCAACACGGCCTCTGGTGTGTACTTCGAACAGTTCGCATTGGGCTGCGAGGCGGTGTCTCCCCGGGAGTTCGTGGGCTGCTACAGCTATTGCGCGGATGGCTCCACCTATGTGCATGGAACCTTCCGCGCCGAGCGGATGAGCTGGGCTCGCGGCGAGGCAGAGTCCTCGGGCGGATTGAAGCTGCGCTCCGAGTCCTACGTGGAGCTGGGACAGTCCGTGGACGTCTTTGTCGCGAAGGACCATGCCTACGTGGTGTCCATCCAGCGCCGGGGAGAGCCGGGCGGGCTGACGGTCTTCGACGTGAAGGACCGGCGACGGCCCGTCTTCAAGACGTCCATCAGCCTGCCGGGCGACAACTACTGGAACGGCGTGTGGTCGAAGGGCGACGCGCTCTATGTCGCCAGCGCCAGCTCCGGCCTCATCGTCTTCGACATCTCGAATCCAGCCAGTCCCGTCTTCCTCCAGAGCTACCCGGGCGGAGGGCCCCTCGACATCCACACGGTGCTGGTCGATGGAGACCGGCTCTATGCGATGTCCACCGGACGGAACGCCGAGGTGCTGCTCTTTGATGTGACCACCCCCACCGAGCCACGACTCCTGCACCGCGAGAGCCTGGGCGGCATCGGGACCGGCATCTATGGCGTGCCACACGACGCCTTCGCGTACGGAGACCGCCTCTATGTGAGTCACATGAGCGGCGGCTACCAGATTCTCGACGTGCGCAACCCGGAGAACTTCGAGCACCTGGGCGAGTACACCTACTACGGCGCGGTGAGCCATCACAGCGCGGTGGGCACCCTGGGCGGACACACGGTGGCGTTCGAGGGCGGCGAGCGACAGGGCGCCCACCTGCGTGTGCTGAAGGTGGATGACCCGACGAACATCGAGCTCATCGGAGAGTTCAAGCTGCGCGACGTCGCCTCCATCCACAACATGCTGCTGGTGGGCACGCGCCTGTACATCGCCTGGTACCATGAGGGCCTGCGCGTGCTGGATGTCTCCAATCCCACGAAGCCCCGGCAGGTGGCTCACTTCAACACCTACAGGGAATCAGACCCCAAGCGCGAGGACGGCCAGTACGAGGGCGCGCTCGGCATTCGCGTGCCAGGAGATGGGCACGTGTACGTGGTGGATGACGCACGAGGGTTGCTCATCTTCGACGAGCCCTGAGCGACGCACCCGCCCGGGGCCGCCGTTGAGGGCCCCGGTTCGAGGCGCGGAGGCCCGGTCGGTTCGACGGCGCGTTGGCGTACCAGCGCCAGGTGGATGGGGACACGACCTGAACAGGATTCGCCCGACACGGCTCACAGTGGCACGGTAGCGCCGAGCAGTTCGAGCACCGAGGCGCCTTCGGGCGTATCGGCGACGAGCGGCGCCGTCAACTGGCCAAGGTCGCGCGCCGCGCGAGCGAGTTCGACGACGTGCTCGTTCGTCTCGCCGGCGATCCACCATTCCGACGAATCCTCATCGGCGACAATCCAGAGCCAACCCCCTTCCGCCAGGCTGAAGTCGTGGAGCGTGGCTTTCGTCGCGTACGCGCGTGAATAGGAAGAGAAGCGCTCCTTGAGCGCCGCATGCGCTTCGGCGCTGAATGGCCCCTGCGACGCTCGCAACCAGCGACCATTCCTGAAGGGCTGCACCGGGCACGCCGCTTCGGAGCGCGCGAGGTCGGCGTTCTTTCCCCAGAACGAATACGGCACCATGTCCTGGTGGAGGTACCCGTCCAAGAACGCATCGAAGAGCCACGACGAGAAGGAACGCGGGGGTGACCAACCACGGTCGCGGTGGTGTTCATGGACAGGCGGGTCGCGCGAACCGTCCAGTTCGAAGAACACGCGCCACTGGCGCATGACATCGGTTTGGAAATAGACCAGCGGCCCGTGGAGAGCGCTCGGAGGCGTGATGCCATCGAGCTCGTCGCCTGTCGCGCGCTCGACGGCGGTCAGCACGGACGTCAGCGTCTCGAGCGTGCCATCGCGGTATTCGGCCCACAGGTCCGGAAGCGGCACCTCCCATTCATCGTCGGTCACGCGTCCGACGATGACGGCTCCTGGCTCGGGGGCATTCCACACCCTGCGTTGGTATTCATTGGGCGCCATCGGAATGGTCGCAAGGCGGGTGAAGAACTCGCGCACGACGGCGGGAAGCGAGCGGCCGGACCGCGCCTCCCAAGCCTCGACTTCACGGAGTCGCTCGGGACAGGTCGACGGCTCCACCACGAGAAGCAGATAGAGAGGCTGGAGCGGTGAAAGCATGAGCCCGGCACTCTAACGAGAGGGCGCCGGGTCAGCGAGGGAGCAGGCGATGCTAGCCTGGCCCGAAGAGGGTCGGTCGCCCGGGGCCGCCGTGGACGGCCCCGGTTCGAGGCATGGAGGCCCCGGTCAGTTCGACGGCGCGTTGGCGTACCAGCGCACGTAGTCCACCTCGAGCACCTGGGGGAACACGGTGTTCGTCGGGTCTCCGCCCAAATCCCCCAGCGCCAGGTTGAGCAGCAGGTGGTTGGGCTGGTCGAACACCCACGTCCCCGTGGTGCCACGCGGGAAGGTGAAGCGCTTGATTCGGTCCGCGTACCACTCCACGCGGTTGGCATTCCAGAAGATGCCGAAGGTGCGCCACGCGTCACCCACGCGCGCGGGCGCGTAGTCCACCTGACCCGGAGGGCCCCAGCCGTAGGCGATGCCGGGCGCGTGAATGGTGCCGTGAGCCAGCGTGGGCAGCGGCCCCTCGCCCTCGAAGATGTCGAACTCTCCGTTGGCGGGCCACTCCCCCGTGGAGCCCATCATCCACGCCGCGGGCCACGTGCCCAGCCCCGTGGGCGCCTTGAGCCGCACCTCGACGTAGCCATACTGGCGCTCCATGCGGCCCTTCGAGTGGATTCGCGCGGACGTGTAGTCGCGCGTCACGCCGTCCGCGCCGGTATACGTCTCTCGCCGCGCGATGATTTTCAGGTGGCCACTTCCGTCGTGCTGCACGTTCTGGGGACGCGCCGTGTACTGCTGAATCGTCCGACCGTTGTCCCACATGCCGCCCGTGACGGGCTCCCACACCTGCGGATTCGGCAGGGTGCCCGCGAGTCCGTCGAACTCGTCACTCCAGAGCAGTTGGCTCGGCTCGCCCGGCGTCGGCGGCGGGACGACCGCCAGCGTCAGCGCGTCCACCAGGAAGGCATTGCCCGCCGTGGCATTGGACTGAAGGACATACACGTCCAGCGTGTTGCCCGTCTGCTGCACCGTCGTCTCCACCGTCAGTTGCTGGAAGGCCGTCGTCAGGCCGACCTCCGGAGACTCCGCGTACCCCACCGAGGTCCCCGCGCCATTGCGCTCCCGGACGGCCAGCACCACGGGCTTGCCCACCGTCCCGGCGTTGCTCGCCGCGATGAAGACCTGTGCCCGGTAGACGGTGCCCACCGTCGTGGAGGCCACCGCGTCTGGAGCGTCATCCAGCGAATAGGCATCCCCCGCCGACCGCGTGACGCGCACCACGTACGCACCATCCGGTGCCGACGCGTGACTCACCCGGGCCAGCGTCCCCTGCCACGTCGACCAGCCGGTGAGGTTCGTTTCAAACGAGGGGTTGGACAGGATGTTGCCCGCGGGCAGGGCAAGGTCCTCCGCGTTGGCCGGGCCCGCCGCGGTGAAGAGGGCGGCGGTGCAGAACAAACTCATCCAGGTTCGACCCGTTGTCGTGACGCGCTGACGCATGAATACCTCGGGGTGGAGGGAAACAGGAGCCCCGTCGCATATCCCCGAAACACAAAACCTCGCTGATGTTTCTATGTCATTGCGGGTTTTCCACGCACGAGTCGAATCCCGCGCGCCACCGAGCCCCATCGCGTGTCTGGATTAAATGCGCGAGACACAGACTGTCCGTCAGTGAACTATTGCTCGTCCGGGGACGATGCCCTGTCGCGCAATGCCCTCCTGGCGACGGCAGACTGCCCCGGTACCCATTGGGGAAGGGATTCATGCAAATGAAGACGCTCGTCAGAGGTGCGATGTTGGCCGCGGCGCTGCTGTCCCTGAGCTGCGGTGGGGCGCTGGATGATGCCTCTCCCCTCGAATCACAGCAGCCCACGTCTGACGAACTGCGGTCCCAGGATCAACGCGTCTACGAGTGTTCGGATGGAGCTCACACCGTCCAATGTTACGACAATCAGAATTGCTGCACCCAAGCAGGGGGCTTACCTCCGTACTGCACAATCGCCCTGTGTCCGTAGCGAACTGAAAGGGGCACCTGCGACAGATTGTGCCCCTTTCAGGCACGGGAGAGCTGGAGCCGTTCCCTGACGAGCAGAAGGGCCTGGCGCCATGTCATTCCCGACTCGACTGTTCCCAGACACAGAGGTCAGGCATAATCCCTCCATCCCTGGAGGACCCACAATGCCATACTCCGAAATGCCTCGTCGGAGCCTCGTCGCTGTCCTTGCAGCAAGCCTGTCCCTGACGGCCTGTGACGGAGCGCCTGAGCTGGAGCCGAGCGCGGGCGAGCCCATTTCCGAGGAGGTGGGCACCACGACCGAGGCCCTCGGTGCCAACCTTACGGCCCCCGTGGCTTCCATGACTTGTACCCGTCCTCCGGGTGGAAACCTGGGCTGTGTCGGTTCGGCTTCGGGCGGCGTCGCGCCCTACACCTTCTACTGGGGGCAGTTGACGTACCTCTACGAGACCAACAAGACGTACAGCTCTCTCTTCTATACGCTGTTCGTCTTTGACTGCTTCGCTCCCAGCGAAACGTTCCCCGCGGTGTCCTCCATCCGACCCAAGATGTATGTGGTCGACGCCACGGGCGCCCAGTCGAGCGTCATCTATTACCCCGACTGGGTCGTCTGCTCCTGAGTTCGCTCGTATCCGGCACGGGGAGCAACACCCTCAGCGAACAGGGGCCTTGAGACTTCCCACTCGCGATTTGAATTCCATGCGCCACTGAGTTCCGGCGCGTGTCTGGATTCAAATGGGCGAGACACCCACTGGCCACGTCGGGCTCCGCCCGGCCCTTGTTCCGGCCGGGCGGAGGACTTCGGTCAGATTTTCTGGTCCGCGAGCGCGTGGGAGCGCTCGCGCTCAATCGCACTGCCAATGCCGATGGTGACGAGCCCCACCGACAAGGCGACCGCGACTCCCGCGGGCCCGCCGAAGGCGCCCACCGCCGCCGCCGTGCCGAAGTAGCCCGCCACGGCGCCACCGGCCTGCACCGCGCCGAGCGCCACCTGGTACTTGTCGTCGTTGGCGATTCCCTCGGCCACCTGGATTCCTCCGCTCACGACACCCACCGCCGCGCTGAGCCGGCCCGACCACTCCGCCAGCTTGATGGGATTGACGCGTCCGCCCAGCTCTCCCGAGGGGGAGATGGTGGTGCCCGTGCCCTTGGCCGCGAAGCGCAGCAGCTCCGCGCCCTCCACCACTCCGCTCGCCCCGTCGATGATGCCCAGGCCGCTCTTGACGAGGTCGAGCTTGTTCTGTTCGTCCAGGGCCTTCTTGAAGTCCCCCACCCCGGACACGACGTCCTTCGCGCCGGAAATCACCTGGAAGCCACCCACGGCACCCACCCCGAGGCGCTGGTCCTTGTCGAGGTCCAGGGTGAGCTCCTGGTTGAACTCCTCCACGGGATTCAAGCTGAAGAACTTCGGGTTGTTCGCCGGGTCGGGCTTGCCCTGCTTCGTCGCCGCGGTGGTGTTGGCCTCCTGCGCCAGCCGCGCCAGCCCGTAGTCCACCGTGTCTCCCGCGACATCCCAGCCCGCGCTCTCCGGGGCCTCCGGCGCGTCCTCCAGCGTCTGGGCATGGAGCGCCGAGAGCTTGGAGAAGTCATTGAGCTGCTGCTGCAACCCGTTCACCGCATAGGCGCCCAGCGCGGCCTGCGCGGGCGGCAGGCTGGCCTTGAGCTGCTGGGGGTCGGCGATGGGCTTGCCATTGACGGTCAGCTTCTCGGGCGGGATGGACGCCTCCGCGGAGCCCTCCGGGCCCGTCAGCTTCGACTCCGCTCGCACCACCTGCGGGCCCTTGGGCGTCTGCGCCGTCGTCAGCGCCTGCTCGTAGGTGCGCTTGGGCTTGTCGCCGCCCTCCTCCAGGCCGCTGGTGCGCTCGGTGACTTCCACCTCGCCCTTCGCGTTGCGCGACTCGGTGCGCTGGAAGTCCTTCACCCGGCGGACACCCGTGGGGTCCGTCTGGTCCGAGTGGCTGGCGGTGATGAGGCCCTTGTCGTTGTACGTCGTGGTGCTGGTGCCCTTGATGTCCACCAGCTCCTTTTCATCCTTGTCCGAGGGCTTGGGCACACGTCCCTCGGTCGTCTCGGTGACGGTGTTTCCCTCCAGCTTCTTGCGCGTGACGAGCGTGACGTTGGGCTGTCCCTCGAAGAAGGTCTGCGTGTTCAGCTCGCCGTCGCCGCTCTTCTCCAGCACGTAGCTGGTGGGCGCGGCGTCGTCGGCGCCTCGGGCATCCTTCTCCACCTTGGCCAATTCCTCCGCGCCGGCCGGGCGGTCGCCCTTCACCGGCGAGTCGACGGCCTTCGTCTCCGTCTTCGTCAGCCGCAGCTCGTTTCCCTGCGAGTACGACGTCCCCTCCACGACCATCGCCTTCACGGGCTTGCCCTTCTCGTCCTTGGCTCCCGGAGGAGGAATGACGGTGGTGGTGGTGTGGACCGTGTCGGTGGAGGAGTGGTTCTTGAACTCGTCGAACTTGCCGTTGACGTGGTCCGTCTTGTCCGAGCCCCCGTACTCCTTCTTCGTCTCCGTCAGCGTCCCGTCCGGGGTGCGCTGGGTGGTGGTCTGCTTCGCGTTGCTGCCGCCCTCGAACTTCGTGGCGGAGTAGGACGCGCCCTTCACCTTGCCCGCGGCCAGGTCCTCGAGCGACGGCGCGGGCGTGGAGGCGTCCTGCTTCCAGCGCGTATCGGTGGACGTGCTCGGCCCCTCCGGGCCACCGCTTTCGAAGACGGTGCGGCGCGCGTCGCCCTTCTTGTCCACCTGGGTCGAGTCCACCTTGACGTTGTCGCCCTGGAACGACACCTCCAGGCGCTCGGTCACCTTGCCCGCCTTGTCCTTGCGCACGAGGACGGCGTGGTCCTTCGTCGCGCCGGGCTCGACGGTGAAGGGCTCCTTGGACTTGGGGTTCTTCGCGACGTCGTTCAGCGTCTGCCGGGCGGTGGTCCGCGTCTCCTGGTCCAGCGTCTTCTGGCGCGCGTTGAGGCCGTCGCGCTCCTCGGAGACGGAGTTGAGGTCCACCTCCGCCTGGAGCTTCTGGTCCAGCTTGCTCGGCATGGACTGGGCCTTGATGGCGGGGTCGACGTTGGAGAGGGAGTCGGCGTCCTTGTAGCGCTTCGCAGCGCGCAGTTGGCTCACCATCTCTCCGCCCAGCTTCGCCACCGCCGGGTCCTTGGCGTTCTCCTTCAAGGAGCGGCCGGGCTCCCCCACGCCGTCCAGCGACGTGGACTTCGAGGCCGAGAGGAGCTGACCCGCCAGCTCCTTGCGCGCCTCCGGTCCCACCATGTCGGCGCCCTGGGCCAGCGACTTCATGAGCTCCGGCGTCTTCGAGTGGTGCACCGAGCGGTCATTCACCTGCGCGTCGACGAACGCGTCACGCTGCGGCTTGGACTCCTTCCAGAGCGCGGCGCGGTAGGCGGGGTCGGGGTTGAGCGCCAGTTGCTTGCGCAGCTCCTCCGCGCCCGCGACGGCCTCCTCGTTCTTGTGCGGGGAGTTCTTCACGACGTTGTCCACGTGCTTGACGTCGGCGCGCGCCGCCTCTTCCGGCGTCACCGGCGCGGAGGTGCCGAACAGCTTCGCCTGGTCCTTCTTGCTGAGACTTCCGGCGTCGAAGGTGTCGACGACTTCGTTCGCCTTGGGGAAGGGCTCGGGCTGGCCGGCCTGCTTCGCGCTGACGTTGGCGGTCTTCTGCGCCTGGAGGGCCGTGTCCGAGGCGGTGACGGCGTGCTGCTTGGAGTCGCGCGCGGTGGTGTCGGCCTGGGTCAGCTTCTCCTCCGTGCCCTTGAAGGTCTTTGCTGCCTTGTCCACGCGGCCCTTGTCGGCGTCGACCTGCTTCTTCGCCTTCTTCACGGACTCGGCGTGGGCGGGGGTGCGGCCGGCGGGTGAGTCTCCGTGGTCCAGGAGGCGCTGGTAGTTCGTATTAGAGGTGTCGAGCGCCTTCTGAGCGACTCCCTTCTCCTTGGTGGACTTGTCATGGGCCGTCTTCGCCTGCTTCGCCTTCGCGGCGTCGGCCTGGGCCTTGACGGACTTGTTCTTCGCGTCGGTGCGCAGCGTCGTCGCGGTCTTCTTGTCGTTGGTGGCCTTCTCGACCTTGGGGTCCGGAGGCGGCTTGGGCGGCGGCGGCGGCGGAAGAGGGGGTGCTTCTCTGCGAGATATGCGCGGCGGGGGCATCGGCGGCTCCGGGGGTGTGGGGGACTGCGTGGCTGCCTGCTGCCACTGGATTACGCATCCGGCACACAGTCGGTTACATACGACCCACCTGCCCGGTGTCGGGGGTCCCCG
Organism: Myxococcus sp. CA033; assembly: GCF_013336625.1. NCBI lineage: Bacteria > Pseudomonadati > Myxococcota > Myxococcia > Myxococcales > Myxococcaceae > Myxococcus > Myxococcus sp. CA033. The sequence goes on from NZ_JABUMU010000002.1 coordinate 1,014,369, forward strand.
CTGACTGGCGAGCCCAGGGGCTGTGATTGCCCGGCATGGGCGTCCGTGCGAGGAAGCGGGGCATGTCCTTCCTGCATCAGGCGCTGGTGTTCCTCGGCGCCGCGGTGGTGTCCGTTCCGCTGTTCAAGCGGCTCGGTCTGGGCTCGGTGCTCGGCTACCTGGTGGCCGGCGCCGTCATCGGCCCCTCCGGCGCGCAGCTCATCGGCGACGTGAAGAACGTGCTCCACTTCTCCGAGCTGGGCGTCGTGCTCCTCCTGTTCGTCATCGGCCTGGAGCTGCAGCCCTCACGCCTGTGGAACCTGCGCCACTCCGTCTTCGGCATGGGCGGCGCCCAGGTGCTCATCACCGGCTCCCTGCTCGCCGCCGCGTGCTTCCTCTTCGGACTGCCCGCCGCCGCCGCCATCATCGCCGGCTTCGGCCTCTCCCTCTCCTCCACCGCCTTCGCGCTCCAGCTGCTCGCCGAACGCAACCAGCTCACCACCGGCTACGGGCGGCTCGCCTTCGGCATCCTCCTGTTCCAGGACCTGGCCGTCATTCCCCTCCTGGCCCTGCTGCCCCTGCTCGGCCACACCGACGCCACCTCCGTCGAGCCCGGCTGGCATACCGGCCTCAAGGTCGTCGCCGTCCTCGTCGGCGTCGTGCTCTCCGGCCGCTTCCTGCTGCGCCCCCTCTTCCGCGCCGTCGCGTCGTTCCACAGCCAGGAGCTCTTCACCGCCACCGCCCTGCTCGTCGTCGTCGGCACCGCCGCCCTCCTCAACGCCGTGGGCCTCTCCATGGCGCTGGGCGCCTTCCTCGCCGGCGTGCTCCTGTCCGAGTCCGAGTACCGCCACGAGCTCGAGGCCGACATCGAGCCCTTCAAGGGCCTGTTGCTCGGCCTGTTCTTCATCGCCGTGGGCATGAGCGTGAACCTGGGCCTCATCACCGAGCGCCCCGGCCTCATCGCTGGCCTCGTCGTAGGCCTCGTCGCCATCAAGGGCGCCGTGCTCTACGGACTGGGACGCTTCAACCTCAAGGAGAACGAGCCGGCGCTCAGCCTGGGCGTGGTCATCTCCCAGGGCGGTGAGTTCGCCTTCGTCCTCTTCGCCCTCGCCGTGTCCTTCCACGTCATGTCCACGGAGCTGGCGGACCTGCTCGTCGTCGTCGTGGGCCTGTCCATGGCCACCACGCCGCTGCTCTACGCCGCCTATGAGCGCTGGGGCCGTCCCCGCTTCCAGAAGAAGGCCCAGGCCCGCGAGTACGACGTGGCGCCCGAGGAGGACCACCCCGTCATCATCGCCGGCTTCGGCCGCGTGGGTCAGGTCGTCGGCCGCCTGCTGCGCGCCAAGCGCATCACCTTCACCGCCATTGACGCCAGCCCCGAGCACATCGACTTCATGAAGCGCTTCGGCAGCCAGGTCTTCTACGGCGATGCCTCCCGGCTGGACCTGCTGCGCGCCGCCCGCGCCGACAAGGCCCGCGTCTTCGTGCTCGCCATCGACGACGTCGAGGCCTCCATGCGCACCGCCAAGACAGTGAAGGAGCACTTCCCCCACCTCACCATCTTCGCCCGCGCACGCAACCGCGTGCATGCGTACCGGCTGCTCGATTTGGGCATCGAACACGTGATGCGCGAGACGTTCGCCGGCAGCGTGGAGATGGGCGGCGACATCCTCCAGACGATGGGCCTCACCTTCTCCGAGAGCCACCGCGTCATGGAGCGCCTGAGAGACCACGACGAGAAGCTCCTGCGCGAGACGGCCCTCTTCCACCGCGACGAGCAGAAGCTCGTGGAGGCCGCCGCGCGCGCTCGCAAGGAGCTGGAGAGCCTGTTCGAGCAGGACGACGCCGAGGCGAAGAAGTCCGCATGAGCGCCGAGCCCCGGGCAGGCCGACCTCCCGGGTCTTCAAGACTCAAGCTAAAAACAGCACATCCCAGGTCGGCTCGATTTTCCAGGCTATCTGAACCCGCATTCACCCGGGGCGCATTCATCCGTTCGAGTTGCAGCGAAGCCGCACGAGACGCCCGTTCCGAGCCCCCTCCATGCCCTGGAAGGCGCCGAGCGAGGGGGGGACCCCCACCGGCTGCTCGCGGGAGACGGCGAGCGGAGTATGGTTCTCCCCGGATGCGCCCCCGCCTCACCGCAACCCTCATCCTCGCCCCCTTCCGTGCATCGGCCCACGCGGAAGCTCGAGGCGCCTTCGCGCCAGTGGCGCCCTTCGTCCCCATCCGGGCGAGAGGCGACGCGCCGCGACGGCTTCGTGTACCGGGCGTTCCCCCCTGGGCACCGGAGAACGCGCCGGACAGGCCTCCCACCGGCTGACGGCCCACCCCGCTCCGCTCATCCCCTGGACCCTGGCCCCCCCGCGAAACCCGACGACGCATGCCCCCCACCCCCGCCAAGAAGCGCCAGCGTCCCCCGGCCCCGCCCGCGAAATCCGAGGCGTCCGGCGTACCGCTCCATGCGCTCCTGGAGGGCCTGCCGGACGCCTTCTTCACGCTCGACGCGGCCTGGCGCTTCACCTACGTCAGCCCGCGCATGGCGGAGCTGCTGGACGGCGTCGCCGGGCCCGGAGACGACGTGCGCCGCGCGTGCCCCGGCCTCTTGAAGCTGCGCGACCACCTGCGCTTCGAGCAGCCCGCCACCCAGCAGGCCGCCACGCGCTTCGAGCACGAGTGGCCGGACCGGGAGCTGTGCTTCGACGTGCGCGCGCGCGCGGTGCCCGGGGGCCTGCTGGTGCACTGCCGCGACATCACCGGAGAGCACCGGGTGCGCGAGGAGCTGCGGCGCGCCAGCGAGGTGTTCCGCGCCATCCACGAGGGCACGACGGACGCCGTCTACACGAAGGATTTGGAGGGCCGCTACCAGCTCATCAACAACGCGGGCGCGCGCGCGGTGGGCTACGAAATCTCGCAGATGGTGGGCCGCACGGACCACGAGCTGTTCGCGCCCGAAGTGGCGCGCGTCAACGCCGCCAACGACAGGGAGGTGCTCGCCTTCGGCCGCACCGTCACCTACGAGGACGGGCAGCCGGGCGTCGAGGGCCCTCGCGTGTGGCTGTCCACCAAGGGCGTGCTGCGCGACGCGGACGGCAAGGTGGTGGGGCTGTTCGGCATCAGCCGCGACATCACCCAGCGCAAGTGGGCGGAAGAGGAGGCGCGCCGGCACTCCGAGTTCCAGGAGCAGCTGATGGGCATCGTCAGCCACGACATCCGCAGCCCGCTGGGCGCCATCATGAACTGGTCGCGCGTCATGGCGGAGTCCGGCACGGCCGAGGACGCCCGGCGCACCAGCCAGCGCATCGCCACCGCGGCGGTGCGCATTGAACGGCTCACCCGCCTGCTCCTGGACTTCACGCGCACGCGGCTGATGGGTGGCGTGGCGATTGAGCCCCGGCCGGTGGACCTCAAGGACCTGGTGGAGCGCGTGGCCCACGAGTTCCGCGTGGCCTATCCCGAGCGCGTCATCGAGGTGGAGCACAAGGGCAACACGCAGGGCATGTGGGACCCGGACCGGCTGGGCCAGGTGGCCTCGAATCTCCTGGAGAACGCGCTCAAGTTCGGCCCCGCGGACACCCCCGTGAAGCTGGTGGCGCGCGTGGCGCGGGCCAACAAGCTGGTGCTGGAGGTCCACAACGGCGGGCGCCCCATCCCCGCGCACCTGTTGCCCCACCTCTTCGAGCCCTTCCGCAGCGGCCCGCAGACGACGCGCACGCTGAAGATGAGCTACGGCCTGGGCCTCTACATCGTCCGGGAAATCGTCCAGGCGCACGGCGGCGGCATCGAGGTCAGCTCCACCGAGGAAGAGGGCACGACGTTCATGGTGACGCTGCCCCGCCGCTCGCTGCCCGCGCGGCCTCCCGGTCAAATCCCCCCGCGCGTGCCCCGCTCCGAGCCCAAGTAGCGATTCAAGAGCGCCGCCAGCTCCGAGCCCGCGAAGGGCTTGGTGAGGTAGTCGGTGCAGCCGCTCTCGAAGCCCGCCTGCACGCAGTCCGGCTCCATGCGCGTGCTGCACAGGATGATGGGCGTGTGGCGGGTGGGCTCGCGCCCGCGCAGCGCCCGGCACGTCTCCAGGCCGTCCAGGTTCGGCATCAGGATGTCGAGCACGACGAGGTCCGGCGCCTCGTCCCGCACGCGCTCCAGCGCCTCCAGCCCGTCGCGGGCGATGAGCGTTTCGAAGCCACGCTCCACCATCATCATCTGGTGCAGCATCAGCACCGTGTGCGAGTCATCGACGAGGAGGACCTTCTTGCGTCGCATGGCGAAGCGCCTCCCGGGCCCGCGCCTTCAGGGCGAGGCCGTGGCCTGACAGAGCTGGCGCAGGTGCATCAAGCGCGGCGGGCCCATGCCCATGAACCGCACACCCATGCCATGGGGACAACACAGCCCGTCGCGCGGCGCGAAGGGGTTGGCCCACGCCACCACGCCGTGGGATTCCAGCCGCTCGCCCGTGGTGGGCAGGTGGATGCGCAACGTCACCGCCGCCCCAGGCCGCGCCGGCACCAGCGTGCGCACGAAGAGGCCACCCGGGCTCAGCGCGAAGGACACGCCCGACGTCCAGGCCAGCCCCTGGGGCCCTCCCTCGCCGAACTCCACCGGGCAGCAGAAGGGCACCCGCTCCTCCACCCGCAGCGACGCGCCCTCGCGCCCCAGCATCGCGTGGATGCGCGGCAGCAGCGTCGCCGCGCGCCCGCTCTCCGCGGGCGTCACCGTCAGCGAGGGCACGCCCTCCAGCAACGCGCGAGCGGCCGTGCCCGAGCGCGCCCACACCCCGCCCCGGGCCCCATCACCGACGGCGATGAGCAGGTGGGGGGCGGAGCCGTGCTCCTCCACCCGCGCTGCGGCGCCCTCCACCGTGGCGCTGTACAGCAGGTGGTGGCCACTGACTTCCAGGAGCGAGCCCAGCCCCGCCCACGTGCGCGCGCCTCCCGCGCCTCCGGCGAGCAGCACCACGCGCGGGCTGTAGCGTTCGCTCGTGACAGGCGGGGGACGGGCGCCCAGAAGCGTGGCCAGCCGCGCGCGCACCGCCGCCTCGCCCACCGGCGCCAGCAGGCAGTCCTCCACGCCCTCCGCGTCCGCGGCCTCCAGCACCTCGGCGGGCGTCTCCGGCTCCGCCACCAGCACCACCGGCGCACCGGACGCACCCACGCGGGACTTGAGGCCGCCCAGTCCTCCGGGGCCGCGCTCGCTCACCTGGCGCCAGTGCACCAGCACCAACCGGGGCCGCGCTCGCGACAGCTCCAGGCTCACCGCGCCAGGCGCCGAGGCCTGCACCGGCTCACAGCCCAGTGCCCGGGCCGCGCGCGACAGTGCCAGCCACGCCTCCCCGGCCACGCCGACCCACAGCACCCTGGGCGAGGGCGGCGCCTCGAGGGTCGTTGGACGGACTGGGCCTGGGGCCATCCTCATGTGGTGCCTCCATGTCCGCATCCCCCCCAGCCCGCCCGTACCTCTGACCGCGAGATACGAGAATCAGCCACATGGCGAATACTCCCCCTGGTCAGATTCCAGGGAGAGATGGGAAATACAGGACAGAGACACCCACACGAGGCCCGCGTGTGCGGGTGCGTCAGACGCGAGCGACGTTGACGCCCGAGTCGACGGCCTGCAGCTCGTCGCCGAAGGACACGTCGACGGTGCCGCCCGCGGGCGGGTCATACGGGGCGCGGCCCACCTGCTTGGTGCCAAAGCGGGGGAAGATGGGCGCCAGCACGTAGGAGCGGAAGCACCAGCCGAAGAAGCTGACGGGCTTGAGCTCCGGGTCGATGTCCGCCGCGATTTTGGCGTGCGCCTCCGGCAGGAGGCTCCAGTGCAGGCCCGGCGTCTCGTGGTGGACGGCGTGCAGGCCGTTGTTGAAGAGGAAGAAGTTGATGAGGCGGCCGGTGAAGCTGCGGCTGTGGTCGTGCTCGCTCCAGGGGTCCGAGTGGACGTGCTGGATGTAGTTGAAGAACATGATGGTCCACAGCGAGAAGAAGGCCGGAATCAGGAACGCGAAGGCCCAGATGCGCAGGCCGCCCGCCACGCCGTGCATATAAATGGCCAGCGCGACGAGCGCCGCGTGCGTGCCGCCCCAGACGATGTACTGGAGGACGATTTGCCGGAACAGGGCGCGGTTGCGCGTGCGCGCCTTCTCGATGAAGGCCTTCGTCGGCTCCTGCTGCCAGTACGTGGAGACGAAGGGGAACAGGAAGGCGACGAGGAAGTTGTGCTTCTTCGAGTAGCGCCAGGTGATGGTGGCGTCGCCCGCCTTGTTCACGAACTTGTGGTGGTTGAGGTTGTGCGTCGGAATCCACACGAAGGTGGGGTAGCCGTAGAACAACGACAGCCACATGCCCATCGCCTCGTTCATCTTCCGGTTGCGGAAGGTGGGGCTGTGGTTGTGGTTGTGGGCGATGACGCCCGCGGACAGCGCCAGGTAGCACGCGAGCGGGCACAGATAGGGGATGAGCGCGGGGGCCGCGTACATCGAGAGGGCCACCACGGGCATCGCCAGGCACCAGAGGAGGGTGCGGATGTCGGCGCTGTAACGGAGCATGGCCGGCAGTCTGCCTTACGCGTCCGTGCAGAACCAAAACTATCGCTCCCCTCCAGGGCAAGGCTGCCTGCTTCCTCACCATGTAGGGGTGCGGGCGACGGACACCCCACCCGTTTTTTCCCGAAGTCAGCGGAGCTGAGTGAGCAGCAACGCCACCATTCCCTCCAGGGGCGCACTGGCGGTGGCGAGGCCCGCTTCGTCCACGGCGCGAGGCATGCCGTAGACGACACAGGAGGACTCGGACTCGGTGAGGATGGAGCCGCCCGCCGCGCGGATGGCGCGCGCGCCCTCCCGTCCGTCGTCGCCCATGCCGGTGAGCACCAGCCCCACCGTGTCACGGCCCCACGTGCGGGCCGCGCTCTCGAAGAGGACGTCCACGGAGGGGTGATGCGGCATCTGCACCGGGTGCCGGTCCACGCGACCCACGGTGAGCGCGCCGTGCCGCTCGATTTTGAGGTGCTGGCCCGCACGCGCGAGCACGACGCGGCCGGGGCGCATCTCCATCCCGTCCTCCGCCTCGCGCACCTCCAGCGCGCACAGCGAGTCCAGCCGGCGGGCGACCGCCTCCGTGTACCCCGGGGGGATGTGCAGCGCGAGCGCCATGGGCGCGGGGAAGTCCGCCGGCAGCGCCGACAACAGCCGCGTGAGGGCCTGGGGACCGCCGGTGGACGTGCCCACCACCACCAGGTTGCGCGCCGGCCCGAACACCTCCGCCGGAGAAGTCGAAGCAGCCGTGGCCTGAGCCACCCCACGCGGCGGGTGCGGCACGGCGCGAGCGGCGATGCGCACCTTCTCCACCAGCTCCGCTCCCAGCTCGTAGAGCCGGTCCGTGGCGAGCGCGGAGGGCTTGTGCACCAGCTCCACCGCGCCGGCCTGGAGGGCGGACACCGCCAGCTCGCTCTCCTCGCCCGCGCTGCTGACCACGACGACGCGGGGAGCGGCCGGCATGGAGTCCAGGGCGCGCAGCACACCGAGCCCGTCCAGCCCTGGCATGACCAGGTCCAGCGTGAGGACGTCGGGCTTGAGCTCCGCCACCTTCTCCAGCGCGTCCAGACCGTCGCGCGCGGTGTCCACCACTTCGATGCCCTGCGCGTTGGAGAGCACCTGGCGCAGCACCTTGCGCGCGAAGGCCGAGTCGTCCACCACCAGGACGCGAACAGGAGTCACGGCCGTCATGCGCCCGCCTTGCCATAGAAGAATACGCCGCGCCGCTCCTCACAGGAGAGCGCGGTGCCGAAGCGCAGCAGCGACTCGGAGGTGCCCACCACCAACTGGCCTCCGGGCTTCAGCGCCTGGGTGAGCGACGCCACCACCCGGCGCGCCGTCTCATCCTGGAAGTAGATGAGGACATTGCGGCAGAGGATGGCGTCGAACTGGCCCAGCTTCGCCACCGCCCCCTCGTCCACCAGGTTGATGCGGCGCCACTCCACCGCGTCCACCAGCTCCTGCTTCGGCCGGGCCCGTCCGTCCACCTGCTCCAGCCAGCGCCCCTCCACTCCGGGCGGCAGCGCGCGCATGGAGCGCAGGTTGTGCTCGCCGGTGCGAGCGCGCTCCAGCGCCCGGGTGCTCAAGTCACTGGCCAGCAGCTCCACACCGGAGAGCACACCCCGGTCCGCCAGCATCATCGCCAGCGTCAAGGGCTCCTCGCCGGTGGAGCAGGCCGCGCACCACACGCGGGGCTTCTGGCCGGCGCGCACCCTGGGCAGGAGCACGTCCTCCACCAGCACCGACAACGGCTGCGCCTCCCGGAAGAAATACGTCTCGTGCACGAGCAGCGAGTCCACGAGGGAATCCAACGCGGCCGAGCCCGCCGGGTCGTACCGGAGGAAGTAGTAGTAGTCGAGCAGCGAGTCGAAGCCCGCTTCCTGCGCCCGGTCCGACACCTTGTCGGACAACAGCTCGCGGTCCTCCGCCGCATAGTGCAACCCCGCGCGCTGCTCGATGAGCGCGGTGAGGATGGCGAAGACCTGGGGGGACATCGGCAGGGAAGGCATGACGTCCTTGTCACTTCCCCAGGGCCACGAGGCAGGCCCGCCGGACTTCAGGGTCCTCGTCGCGCAGGGAGGCGCGCTCCAGCGCGTCGCGTGCCTCCAGGGTTCCCAGCGCGCCCACGGCGGGCACGACGGCGCGGCGGGCCGCGGCGCTGGAGGTCTCCAACGCCTGCACCAGCGCGGCGCGTGCGTCCGCCCGGCGCATGCGCGCCAGGGCCGCGACCAGCAGGGGCGCGGTCACCTCGTCCGCCACGTCCAGCGCCGCGAGCAGGCCGGGCAGCCGCCCCTCCATGGGCAGCGCCAGCGCGCTCACCACCCGCTCGCGCACCGTCAGGTCCCCCAGGAGCGACACCAGGGCCTGGGTGGCGGGAACACCTGGGCGCGTGGCGAGGAACCCCACCGCCGCGCTGCGCACGCTGTCATCCCTGTCACTGGCCGCATGCAACAGCGCGGGCAGCGTCTCCGGCGCCTCGTACTCGGCCACGGCGGACAGCGCGACCAGGCGCGTGGCGGCATCCTCCGACGAGGAGGCCTCCAGCAACACCGGCAGCGCGTCCTGGCGCCGGGCCACGCCCAGCCCCAGCAGCGCCGCGCGCCGCACGTCCGCGTCGGTGCTGGCCGCGGCGCGGCGCAGCGCCGTCATCGCGCTCTCCGTGTGCATGTGCGCCAGCGCGTCCACCACCGCCACACGCACCTGCCCCGCGTCGTCGTCCGCCAGCGCGACAATCGCATCCGCGGCGGCTTCCTCGTTCAGCTTCCCCAGGGACTGGCACGCGTAGTAGCGCACCCACGCGTCCCTGTCGTTGAGGCCGCCGAGCAGCGTGGAGGTGATGCGGGCCTCCTTCTCCGTCTGCCCCAGCGCGCGCATGGCCGCGGCGCGCGTGCGCTCCGATTCGTGGGTGGCCGCCGCCAGCAGCGCGTCCACCGCGCGCGGGTCCTCGATGAAGGGCAGGCCGAAGATGGCCGCGTCGCGCAGCCGCTCGTCCGAGTCGCGCATCGCGGACAGCAGCACCTCCAGCCCTCGGGGATAACCGAAGTAGGAGATGATTCGCAGCGCCGCGCGGCGCAGGCGGGGGTCCGCGGAGCGCGCCGCGTGGAGCGCCAGCGTCTCCGTCTGCTCGCTGCCCAGCGACTGGATGGCGCCCGTGGCGGCCTGCACCACGCGCGCGTCGTCATCCATCAGGCGCTGGAAGAGCACGGGCACCGCGGACGTGTCACCGATGCGCGACAGGGTGTCCGCCGCCAGCGCGCGCACGGACGCCTCCCGGTCCTCCAGACACGCCATCACCTCCGGCACCGCCGACGCGCGGCGCCCCACCAGGGGCAGCAGCACCCTGCGCCGGGCGCTGTCTCCGTCCTGGAGCGCCTGCAGAATCTGCTCGTCCGCGTCCGCCCCCAGCTCCGCCAGGGCGCTCGCCGCCGAGCGCGCCACCGACGGGTCCGGTCCGTCCAACAGCCGCAGCAGTCCCGCCGCGGCGTCCTGCCCTCCCACCCAACCCAGCAGTCGCGCCAGCGCGGCCCGCTCCGCGGAGTCCGCGCTGGTGATGGCCTGCGCCAGCCTGCGGCCCAGCATGGACAGGTCCGGACCGGGACCGGAGCGCAGCGCGGCCTGCACCGCGCGCGCGCCGCCAAAGCGCTGCACCTGCGCCTCGTGGATGTCCACCAGCGCCACCGCCGCCACGCGCACCAGCGCGTCGTTGCCCCGGCGCAGCAGGCTCACCAGCGCGGGCACCGCCGCGTCCTGGCCGGTGCGGCCCAGCGCGCGCGCCGACTCCAGCGCGTAGAAGGGGTCCGCCAGGAGCCCCAGGAGCGCGGGCACCACCGACGGGTCCCCACACCGGCCCAGCACGTCGATGGCGGGGAAGATGCGGAAGAAGTTGCCACTGCCCAGCGCCGCCAGCAGCGCGTCCACTGCCGCGCCGCCGCCAATGCGGCCCAGCGCCTCGATGGCCGCCACCGCGACGTTGTCGTCCGGATGCACGGTGAGCCGCGCCAGGAGCGGCACCGAACGCCGACTGCGCCGCCGCCCCAGCACCTGCGCGGCGTCACAGACGATGGGCGCGGACGGGCTGTCCGCCAGACCCTCCAGGGACTCCTCCACCGCGCCCGTGGACGCCACCAGCGCCTCCACCGCGGCCGCCAGGCGCGCCTCGTTGTCGCGGCGGTGGCGCAGCACGTCGCACAGCGGAGGCACCGCCGGGGTGCCCAGCCGCGCGAGCGCCGCCACGACGGCGCGGCGCACCGCCCAGCTCGACGTGTCCAGTCCGGCCACCAGCCTCTCCAGGCTGCCGGCGCCCCCTCGGGCCAGCTGCTCCACCTCCTCCACCCGCGCCCTGTCCTCCGCGGACAGGAAGAGGGGGGAGCCCGTCACGGAAGTCGATTCCGTCATGTCTGTCGCTCCCTGGAGCGCGAGCCCCCCGCCTCGGGAGCCTGCGGGGTGCTACCACTCCCCAGCACGCTGCCCAGGCGCTCCAGGCTCTCCACCTGCTCGGCTTGGAGTCGCGACAGGTGCGTCAGTCGTCCCGCCACCTCACGCACTTCTCCCGCGGTGGCCGACGACGCGCGGACCTGCTGCGCGGTGGTGGTGGTGATTTCCCGCGCCCTCACCCGCATCTCCTCCACGCCCTTCACCAGGCCCTCCATCACCTGCGTGGCATCGCCGCTGGCGCGCGCCACCGCGGCGGTGCCCGTGGCCTGCCGCTGCGCGGAAGCAGCGAGCCCCGTCAGCACCTCCGACTGCTCGTCCAGCGCGCGCGCCGTGCCCTTCGCCACCCGCCGCACCTCGTCCGCGCCCTTCACCAGCGCGACGAGCGCCTGGGCCTGCTCGTCGGTGGCGCGCGTCACGGACGACGCCAGCTTCGCCACCTGGCGGCTGGCCGTCTCGCCCTGCTTGAGCGCGCGCGCCTGCTCCGCCATGCCGCGCGCGGACTGGGCCACTTCCTTGCGCGTATCCTCCATGGCGCGCGTCACCTCCGCCGCCGCCTTGGCCTGCTCGGCCAGCCCCGCCAGGGTGCGCTGGGTGGTGCTCGCCAGGTCCTGGGCCACCTGCGCCATCCCCGTCACCTCCTTGCTCTGCGTGCCCACGACGGCGCTGACGCCCTGCACCAGCTGGCGCATCTGCGCGGCGCCCTTGGACAGGTCCGCCGCCGCGGCCGCCTGCTCCTGCACCGCGCGGGACACCTTCTGGGCGACCTCCGCCAGCTGCCCGTTGGAGCGCACCACGTCGCGCAGCGCGCGGGCCTGGTCCGCGGTGGCCTGCGTCGTCTGCCGGGCCATGCGCCGCATCTCCGTGCCGCCCTGCGCCAGCGCCTGGGCCGCCTGGGCCTGCTCCGACGCGGACGCGGCGATGACGCGGCCCTGCTCGCTCATCTTCGTGGTGCCCTGCGCCAGCGACTGCACCGCCTGCACCTGCTCGGTCGTGGCGCGGCTCACCTCGCGCACGTTCTGCCCCACGTCATCCACGCCCTTCAGGATGGTGGACAGGGCCCGCTCCGCGTCCGACGCCAGCGCCGCGCCCTCGTCCGCCGCGCGCATGCCCTCCGCGCTCGCGCTCGTCGCCTCGCGCGCCGTCGTCTGGAGGCCGCGGACAATCTTCGCCACGTCCGAGCTGGCCGCCGCCGCGCGGTCCGCCAGGGCGCGAATCTCCTCCGCCACCACCGCGAAACCACGCCCGTGCTCACCGGCGCGCGCCGCCTCGATGCTGGCGTTGAGGGACAGGAGATTCGTCCGGTCGGCGATGAGGTTGATGGTCTGGACGATGTCGCCAATCTCCTCGGCGCGCTTGCCCATCTCCTTCATGACGCCCGAGGACTCGACGATGGACTGACGGATGCGGCTGAAGCCGGCGATGGAGCGCACCACGGTGGCGCCGCCCTCGCGGGCGATGGTGCCCACCCGGTCCGAGGTGGCGCGCGCCTCCTCGCTCATCTGCGCCACCCGCCGCGTGGACACCTCCAGCTGCGCGGACGCGCTGGCGCTCGAGGACGCCAGGCCGTTGATGGACTCGGAGGCCTTGGCCACCGACTGGGCGGAGCGCGCCAGCTGTTCAATCGTCGCCGCGTTGGCATCCACCACGGCGGAGTTCTTCTCCGCGGTGGCGGCCACCTCCTCCACGCTGGCGGCCACCTCCTCCACGGTGGAGGCGGTGGAGGCCGCGTGCGTCTCCAGCACGCGCGCGCTCTCCGCCACGCCGCGCACGCTGCGCGCCAGCTCCTCCGCGGTGGACGCCGTCTCCTCCACGCCGGAGGACATGGTGGTGGCGTCCCGGGACAAGTCACTCAGGGACTTGCCCAGCCCCACCACCGCGCCCGTCACCAGCGTCACCCGCTCGCCCACGCCCTGGGCGTCGGTGGCCAGCCGGGCGATGCCCTTGGCCATCTCCTCAATCGTCGCGCCCACCTCCTCCGTGGAGGCCGCGCCCGACTGGTTGCGCGTCACCAGGTCCGCGACGGTGGAGTTCATCTCCGTCATGGACGCCAGCAACTCCTCGCTGGAGGCGGCCAGGTCCTCCGCGTTGGAGTTGACCGTCTTCACCGAGCGCGTCACCTGCTCCAGCGTGGCGGCGGTGGTGTCCGCCTCCGCGGCCAGGTGGGCTGCGTCCTTGCGCACCCCCGCCACCGACGCGCTGACCTCCTGCACGGAGCCGGCGGTGGCCTCCGCTTCCTGCTGCAGCGCGCGGGCGGAGTCGCTCACCGTGCGCTGGGAGCGCGCCAGCGTCTGCGTCGCGACGCTCGTCGCCTCGACATGGGCGGCCACCGACTCGATGGAGGCGCGCACCTGCTCGGAGGCCGCGGCCTGCTCGTTGCCGCTGGCGGCCAGCCTCGATGCGAGCGCCTCCACGTCCTGCAGGAGGGCCACGCCCTCCCGGACTCCGCGCGACAAGCGCTCGGTGAGCCCGCGCGCGTCATCCTGCCCCTGGGGGCCGTTACCGTTTTCCGTCGCCATCTGGCGCCTCCTCCCCGATGACCCGGGGGAAATCGATGAGCATCACCAGCCTCGGCCCCACCTGGGCCACGGCCTTCACGAACCCTCGCGAGCCTTCCACCACCAGCGGAGGCGGCGGCTGGAACTTCGCGGGGTCCAGCTTCAGCACCTCGCGCGCGCTGTCCACCAGCAGCCCCACCGTCCGCGTCCCCAACTGCCCCACCACCACCCGCGTGTCGAGCGAGCGCTCCAGGGCGGGAAGCCCGAAGCGCCTGCGCGCGTCCACCACGGGGATGACGCGCCCGCGCACCTGCACCAGCCCCGCGACATGCGCCGGCGCTCCGGGCACGGGCGTGGCCCCGGTGAAGGACTCCATCTGGAGGACGTCCGACGCCGGCAGCACGTACTCGGCGCCATCCACCTTGAACACCACATGCAGCACGCTCATGTCGCGCGCTCCTCTCGTCCCCCGGACCCCGGGCGGCGCGCCGCTCCCAGCGCATTCAGGTCCAGCACCAACGTGGGCTGGCCATCTCCCAGGTCCGTGGCTCCCGCCACCCCGGGCACCCGCACCAGCGGGTCCTCCAGCGGGCGCAGCACGATTTCCTGCTGACCGAGCAGCCGGTCCACACCGAACGCCACCAGCTCTCCGCGCTGTCGCACCACCAGCCCCCGAGGGGGCGTGACATCCACGGCCTGGGTGGACACGGAGCCCAACAGCCGTGCCAGGGACACCAGCGTCACCGCCTGGCCCCGCCGCTCCACCAATGCCACGCCGTGGGCGCCCGCGGGCCGCACCACCCGCGCGGCCTCCACCTCGATGAGCTCCTCCACGGAGCCCACCGCCACCGCGTAGCGCAGCCCCGCGCACTCGAAGATGATGGCGTCCAGCAGCGTAATCGTCAGGGGCACGCGCAGGTGGAAGGTGGTGCCCTCCCCCACGCGCGTCTCCAGACGCAGCTCGCCACCGAGCTGGTCCACGACGATGCGGCGGACGATGTCCATGCCCATGCCGCGTCCGCTGGTGGAGGTGACCTCCTCGCGGGTGGAGAAGCCGGGCCGACACAAGAGTTCCAGCAGGTCATCCGGACCGCGGGGAACCGGGACGCCCGCGCGCCGGGCCACGCCTTCCGCGTCCACGCCCCGCCCGTCATCGGCCACGGTGATGTCCACCCAGCCGCTGGAGTTCGCATGGCAGCCCAGGCGCACGCGACCCTCCGGGGGCTTCCCCGCGGCGCGGCGCTCCTCGGGAGACTCCAGCGCGTGGTCCACCGCGTTGCGCACCAGGTGCACGAGCGCGGGCAACATGCGGTCCGCCACCGCCTTGTCCAGCTCCGCGTCGCCCACCTCCAGCTCCAGCCGCACCGCCTTGCCCGTGGTGCGACGCAGGCCGCGCACCAGGAGCGGCAGCCGCTCCAGCACGTCCCCCACGCGCACCATGCGCAGGCGGAGGATGGCCGCGCGCATGTCTCGCAGCTGCCGTCCGTTCTCCTGGAGGATGGCGCGCAGCTCCCGCGTCGGAGCCCCGACGGCCGTCAGGTCCACCACCGCGCGCTGCAGCCGCGAGCGGTTGACGACGAGCGCCGCCAGTCGCTCCAGCGCCTCGTCCAGCCGCGACACCTCCACCCTCAAGGTACCGCTGGACCGGCGCCCCTCCTCGGGCTCCTCCTCCAGCTCCGGCTCCCGCTCCGGCACGGACGGCCCGTCCACGGCCGAGGGCGCGGGCGCGGTGGACAGCGCGCGCACCTGGGCGGGCTCTCCTCCCGCCGCCTCCTTCAGCACGGCGTCCGAGGCATCGGTGCTGAGCAGCAACACGAACGTGAGCGAGCCGCCGCCCGGCGCCGGCCCCGCCACGGGGACGACCTTGACGAGTTCCCCCAGCGCCGCCAGTCGCTCGCGCACGCTGTTGATGGTGATGCCCCGCGCGGCGCGCTCGGCACCGGGGATGAAGTCCACGCGGACCGGGCGGCGATGGCCCGCGCCCGAGGTGAGCTGCTCGCGCTCGGTGGGCGTCAGCCGGGGAGCGAGCGCCAGGGTCTCATCGAGCAGCAACGCCGAGGGCCGGGCGGTACTGGCCACCACGGGGGAGGAGACCCCCAGCGCCTCCAGTCGCTCCAGCAGTCCCGGAGGAACGGGCGAGGCGTCCTTGCCCGCGGCGAGCTGGCGCATGCGCTGCTCCACCGCGCGCAGGCCCTCCATGAGGGGCTCCACGCTGGACTCGGGAAGCCGCCCGCCCGCCTGGTCCGCCTGACGCAGGGACGTCTCCATCCAGTGGGAGATGGAGACGATGGGCTCCACGTCCACCATGGCGGACAGGCCCTTGATGGTGTGCAACGCGCGGAACAGCTCCCGCACGGACTTCGGATGGGCGGCGCCACGCCGCGCACTGGCCTCCACCGCCATCAACTGACGGTGGGCCGAGTCGAGCAGCTCCTCCACCTCCGCCAGATAGGCCGGCAGGAAGTCCGCGAGGTCCACGGAGGCCGTCAAGCCGGCTTCTCTTCCAACAGCCCCCGCGCCTCCGCGAGGATGGCATCGGGAGTGAAGGGCTTGGTCATGAAGCGGTTGGCGCCCGCGGACAGGGCCCGGGCGCGCGACGCCTCGTCCCCACGCGTCGTCACGATGATGATGGGCAGCGTGCGCAGCCGATCCTGCCCCCGCACGAACTCCACCACCTCGATGCCGCCGATGTCCGGCATGTTCAAATCCAACACCAGCAGGTCATACGGGCTCAGCGACAGGCGCTCGATGGCCTCCAGCCCGCTGGACGCGTGGGTGAAGTTCAGGCCCGGGTAGGGCCTGAGACAGGCCACCACCATGTCCCGCATCACCTTGCTGTCATCGACGACGAGCACCTCTGACATGAATTCCCCTGGCGACGAGCGCCGAACCTAGAGCGATTCCCCGGCCTGCGAAGAGAACGTCGAGCCCCCCTCCCCGCCACCTTCCACTGGAGGACAATCGTACGTTGGGACAGGGACCAGCAGTGGGAGGGCCCGGACGCTCCCCCGTGCTGACCGTGCGAGTGTCCCACACCTGCCCGCCCGCCCGGCCTCCGAATCCCAAGGCCCGGTCATCCCGCCAACCGTGTCCGCCAGGCTCCCTGAAGCGCTTCCCGGGCTTTCCCGCGCACGCTTCTCCCTCGGGGAATCCCGGGCGGCAACCGCCAAATTGAGCCCTCTGTCGCTTGCGCGCCTTGAGCCGCGAGCGATATGAGGCCGGGCACTTTTCTGACTCTGCAAATCAATCTCAACAACTCAGGAGTCCCCATGAAGTCCCGTGCCTGTGTCCTGGCGCTCGTGACCCTCTGGCTCGCCGCGTGCGGGTCCGACGTGGAGTCCACGCCCGGCGTCCCCGTCTCTCCGTTCATGCAGGTGATGTCTCACGCGTCGGGCGACACTCTGAGTGAGCCCGTGGTGCGACTGACCGGTACGGTGAGCGTGCCGGGCAAGCTGGCCGGACTGACGGCGCGGGTGAACGACGGCGAGGCGCGCGCCGTGGAATACACGGAGAAGACGTCCACGTCGGGCATCTTCGCGGTGGAGCTCACGCTGCCCGAGGGCGACAACGAGGTGCGGCTGGAGGCGGTGGACCAGAGCGGCGGCACCAGCGTGCGGGTATTGAGCCTGCGCTACGCCCAGGCGCCCCAGGTGCAGGTGTTGTCCCCCGAGGAGGGGCTGGCCATCACCGTGCGCCGCGTGCGCGTGGACGCGGTCGCCACGGACAACGTGGCCGTGACGGCGCTCTCGTACACGCTCAACGACGGCGAGGAGCAGACGCTGGCGCTGCCCACCACGGCCGAGGGCGCGGTCTCCTTCGAGGTGACGCCCCGTCCCGGTGCCAACCAGGTGGTGGTGCGCGCGCGCGACGCGAAGGGCAACACGGGTGAGAAGACGGTGACCTTCCGCTTCGGCGGGTTGTCCACCGCGGGCGGCCTGCACAGCGGCACGCTGCGCAACGGGCGCGTCTACGTCTGGGGCCGCAACAACCGCGGCCAGCTGGGCCTGGGCGTGGACGTGACGGCGAACCAGACGCAGCCCCAGGCGGTGCCGGGCATCGAGAACGCGGCCTCCGTGGCCTTCAACCAGAACTTCTCCATGGCGCTCGACTCGGCCGGCGCGGTGTGGACCTGGGGTGAGAACGCGGACGGCCAGCTCGGCCTGGGCCAGCCGGGCACGCCCGACGTCGCGCCTCGCTACACGGCGACGAAGGTGCCCGGCCTGACGGGCGCGGTGGCGGTGGCCCCTGGATTCCGTCACGCGCTGGTGCTGATGGAGGACGGCACGGTGCGCGCCTTCGGCAACAACGCGGACGGCCAGTTGGGCGACGGCACGACGACGGCGCGGGACTACCCGGTGACGGTGCTGGGCCTGACGGACGTGGTGAAGCTGGTGGCCGGCTCCATGCACTCGGTGGCGCTCAAGCGCGACGGCACCGTGTGGACCTGGGGTCGCAACACCTACGGCAACCTGGGCACGGGCACGGCCGGCACGCAGGGACGTCCCACGGCGGAAGTCGTGCCGGGCCTGGCGGACGTGGTGGACCTGGCCAACGGGCGCGACCACATCCTCGCGGTGCACGCGGATGGCACCGTGTCCTCGTGGGGCCTGGGCGTCAGCGGGCAGCTGGGCAACGGGACGTCCGGAGCGAACACGCAGAGCGCCACGCCGGGCAAGGTGCCGGGCGCGACGGACGTGAGCGCCGTCTTCGCCAACGGCAACTACAGCTTCGCGCGGCGCGCGGACGGCTCGCTGCTCGCGTGGGGCCAGAATGGCAACGGCCAGCTCGGGGTGGGCGACGATGAGGACCGCGCCGTGCCCACCGAGTCGTCTCCCGAGGTGAAGCCCCTGTCCGCCATGGGCATGGGCGCCACCCACGTCATCGCCGTGCGCGGCGACGGCTCCGTCTACGCGTGGGGCTGGAACTTCAACGGCTCGCTCGGCCCCGACGCCGTCATCGACCGCTGGTCCTACACCGACCCCGTTCCGGTGACGCTGCCGTGAAACACGCCGCGGGCCTGGTCCTCCTGTTGACGCTCCTCGGCCTCGTCGCCTGCGACGGGTCCGGGGAGGCGCGCCCCGTCACTCCGACTCCCGAGGAGCCGAATCCCGAGGAGCCGAATCCCGGGGAACCGAATCCCGAGGAGCCCCTTCCGCGCTTCGACGTGGTGGAGGTGGGCGAGGACCGGCCCGGCGGCGAGACGAGCGTGGCGGTGGCGGGCGCCGCCGCCTTCACGAAGCCCGCGGCGAACCTGGTGCTGGCGCGCCGCTCCGAGTTCTTCGTGGGCGAGTCCGTCTTCGAGGCGAACTGGGTGGGCGCGCCCGGCTCGCAGCCCGAGCGCGACGGCCTGGGCCCGCTCTTCCACTCCGTCTCCTGCATCGCCTGCCACCTGGGCAACGGGCGCGGCCGTCCTCCCGAGGGGAACGAAGTCGCCGACACGCTGCTGGTGCGCCTGTCGGTGCCCGGCGTCGGCGCGCACGGAGGCCCGCTGCCCGAGCCCACCTATGGCGACCAGCTCCAACCCCGGAGCGTCGGCGCGGTGCCCGCCGAGGGGCAGGTGCGCGTGAAGTGGACGGACGTCCCCGGCACCTTCGCGGACGCGGAGCCCTACACGCTCCAGGCACCGGAGCTGGATTTGACGGAGCTGGCGTACGGGCCGCTGGCGCCCGACACGCGCACGTCCGCGCGGGTGGCGCAGCCCATGGTGGGCCTGGGCCTGCTCGCGGCGGTGAGCGACGAGACGCTGCTTGCGTGGGCGGACCCGGACGACGCGAATGGCGACGGCATCTCCGGGCGGCCCAACCGCGTGTGGAGCGAGCGCCAGGGCCGCGAGGTGGTGGGCCGCTTCGGATGGAAGGCGAACCAGCCGGACATCGAGCACCAGAACGCGGCGGCGCTGCTGGGCGACCTGGGCCTCACCACCACCCTCTTCACCGAGGAGAGCTGCACGGCGGCGCAGGCCGTGTGTCGGGCGGCGCCCCATGGCGGCGTGCCCGAGGTGAGCGAGCGGCAGTTGGAAGCGCTCGACTTCTATTCGCACACCGTGGCGGTGCCGACGCGCACGGGCGTGGACTTAGCCGACGTGCTGCGCGGCAAGGCCGTCTTCCACCGCGTGGGCTGCGCGAAGTGCCACCGGCCGTCCGTCACCACCGGCACGCTCGCGGGCTACCCGGAGCTGTCCGGCCAGCTCATCTGGCCCTACTCGGACCTGCTGCTGCATGACCTGGGGGACGCGCTGGCCGACGGGCGCGAGGACTTCCTCGCCTCGGGCCGCGAGTGGCGCACCGCGCCCCTGTGGGGCCTGGGCCGCGCGCGGGAGGTGAGCGGACACTCGCGGCTGCTGCATGACGGACGCGCGCGCACGCCCCTGGAGGCCATCCTCTGGCACGGCGGCGAGGCCGCGTCCGCGCGCGAGGCCGTGCGCGCGCTGTCGAAGGGGGAGCGCGACGCGCTCGTGGCCTTCCTCGACTCGCTCTGAGTCAGGCGCGGGCGGTGGGGGGGCCGTCCAGGGGCAGGCGGACGCGGAACGTGGAGCCCTCGCCGGGCGTGCTGTCCACGGACACCTCGCCGCCATGCGCCTCGACGATGCGGCGCAGCCGGTACAGCCCCAGCCCCAGGCCGCCGTAGTGGCGCACCGGCACCGCGCGCTCGAAGCGGCGGAACAGGCCCTCCACCCGCTCCGGGGCGATGCCGATGCCGTGGTCCTTCACCCACAGCGTCGCGGTGGAGTCCTCGTGCGCCAGCTCCACCTCCACCGGCTTGCCAGGGCCGAACTTCATCGCGTTGGACAACAGGTGCGCCACCACCTGCCTCAGCCGCGTGCCGTCCCAGCGGCCCCGCGTGGGTGACATGGGCCCGAGCACCAGCTCACAGCCCGCGCGCGCCGCGGCCGACTCCGAGCGCGCCACCACGTCACGCACCAGCGAGGACAGGTCCACGACGTCCAGGTGGAGGTGGGGCGGGCCGCCCTGGAACTGGGACACGTCCAGGAGCGACTCCACCAGGTCCGACATCCGCTGCACCTGCCGGTCCGCGGCCTCCAGCGCCCGCTCCAGCCGGGGCACGGCCTGGGCCACGCCCAGCACCCGCAGCGCCCCTTGCGCGCCCTGCACCCGCAGGCGCAGCGCGGCCAGCGGGGTGCGCAGCTCATGCGCCGCCACGCTGAGGAAGTCGTCGCGCGCGCGCACCGCCTCGCGCGCCTCGCGGTACAGCCGCAGCTGCTCCGTCACGTCGCCGATGATGCCCGACATCCGCACCGGCTGCCCCTGGCCGTCGAGCGACGCGCGCCCCCGACTCACGCAGGAGCGATAGCCCCCTGTCGCATGCCGCAGCCGGAAGGCCACGTCGTAGGGCACGCCCCGCTCCAGGTGCTCGGTCAGCGCGGCCAGCACGGCCGCCCGGTCCTCCGGGTGCAGGAGCTCCACGAAGGCTTCATACGTGCCGGCGAACGACTCCGGCGTCAGCCCCAGCATCTCCAACAGGCGCGGGCTCCAGTAGAGCGAGCCACGACGCAGGTCCCAGTCCCAGATGCCGTCATAGGAGCCATTCACCACCCGCCGGAAGCGCTCCTCGCTCTCGCGCGCGCCCCGCTCCGCATGCTCCAGCAGCCCCACCCGCCGCTCCAATTGCCGCACCACCCGGTACAGGTGGTCCTCGGTGGACAGCTCCCCGGTGGGCACCAGCGGCGCGGGGCCTCCCGCCTCCAGCGCGCGCAGCAGCGTCCCCACCAGCTCGTCCCCATCCTGCGCGCGCCGCACGAAGCCGTTGGCCCCCACGTTTTGCGCCATGCGCAAATCCAGCTCGTCCGGCGCCAGCGCGTGCGTGAGGATGACCGGCACGCGCCCAAGCCTCGGGTCCTGCCGCAGGGCCAGGCACAGCTTGTAGCCATCCATGCGCGGCATCAGCGCGTCCGCGAGCACCACGTCCGGCCGCCGCCGCCGCGCCACGTCCAGCGCCTGCGGGCCGTCCGACGCGGACACCACCTGGAAGCGCAGGGGCACCAGGAACAGCTGGAGCAGCTTGCGCGACACCGGGTCGTCATCCGCCACCAGCACCAGCGGCCGGGGCGCCTGTGCCTCCAGCCCCGGCAAGGCCTGCCGCACGCCCTCCACCAGCCCCGACAGGCTCAGCGGGCGCCACAAGAAGCCCGTCAGCGGCAGCGAGTGACGGCGCACCACCTCCTCTTCCGCGGGGAAGGCCAGCACGTACAGCCCCACCGCCGTCGTCTCCAGCGCCCGGCGCAACGCCGCCAGTCCCTCCTGTCCGGCCGCCAACAGCCCCGCGGCGGCCACCACCAGCAACACCGGCTGGGCCTGGAGCAGCGAGGCGGCGGCCCCCACGTCCGCCAGGGCAACGACCTGCCACCCCTGGCTCTCCAGCGCGAGCACCTGGAGCTCCCGGGCGACGCTGGCTTCTTCGATGAGCAGCAGGCTGGGCTTCGTCACGGCGAGGGGGACCCGGAGACACGAGCTACAGGGCCGTCCAGAGCACCCTGCGGAGCGAAAGGCGCAAGTGTGGGCACTCATCGCAGTGAGTCAAGGTACCCGTGCCGGAGTGTTGGACAGGACAACACCCGCCTCTGCCCTCCAGGCAACCCGAGGCGCCCTCCCTTCCCCGGCACCGCGCGGGAACTCCGCGACAAAAACATCGCAGGTGCTTTTACAACTCAGATACGAAAACCAGCCTGGAGCCCGTCCACCCGTATGCCCGCCCCACACGCCGGGCGAGCCCCCCACCGTGAGCCCGGGCAGGGCCACACGCGGCGCGAACCGGCTTCTTTCCGGCACCGCGTCACCGGTGACTCATGAGTTGCACCTGCACCCAGGACTCACTCGACTTCCTGTTTCTGATACCACCCCCTGGAGCCCTCCATGACGCGACGGGGCGACTGTCATGTCCACGACATCCGGAGCCCGCTCCCTCCGAGCGCGGTGGCCAGTTTGAACCTCACGGGGTCCACGAGCGTCCGAATCAGGAACTCAGGAAGCCGGAAGGCGCGAACTCTCGTTCCGCACAAGGATTGCACCAGTATCCTGGACTCCTGGTGTTTGTTCTCATATCAGAGAGTCTGGGGGGACCCGGCGGGCGAGCCACTCCAGTCCTCGACATCGGACGTTGCGGTACGGGCGAGGTGAAAGTGTCCCGCAGATCGGTTATGCGAAAAGATATCATGGGAGCCAAACGAATCGCCGTGCAGCCGAAGCTCGCTGATTTCCAGGAGAGGATCCGCGCGTCGGGTCTTCGCAGCACCGCGCCCCGCGTGGCGGTGCTTCGCGAACTGGAGACCGCCACCGCGCCAATGAGCCACGCCGACCTGGTGGATGCACTGGGTGACGAGGGCTATGACCGGGTGACCATCTACCGCAACCTGACGGACCTCACCGAGGCCGGCCTGGTGGTGCGCGCGGACCTGGGAGACCACGTGTGGCGCTTCGAGCTGCGACGCTCGGGCGACGAGCACAGCGGCAACCACCCGCACTTCACCTGCACCGACTGCGGCACGGTGGCGTGTCTGCCGGAGGAGTCCATCCGCATCGCGTCCTCCAAGGGCGTGCCTCGCGCGGTGGCCCAGAAGAGCGTGGACGTGCAGCTGCGCGGCGTCTGCGACCGCTGCGCCTGAAGTCCGGCGCTTCCCAAGCGCCCGCTGACCCCAGGTGACGACCGCCCGGGCCCCTTTCGACGGGGCCCAGGCGGCTTGTGCGTGGCCGGACGCGGGCGTTCATGCGCCCGGCGCACGCGGGGTGCGACTACTGGATGACGTAGGCCACGGTGCCGCTGCAGCTGTTGCTGGAGTAGCAGCCGGCGCGCATCGTGTACGTGCCCGCCGTCGGGGCCGTATACGAGACGAAGGACAGCAGGCTGCACGAGTCGTCGTTGTTCGCCACGGACGTGCCCGCCGAGTTGACCAGGCGCAGGTAGGTGTCACCCGTGCCGGAGGCGCCCGTCAGCGTGCAGGTGCCGAACTGGAGCGTCTGGCCCGCGGCCAGCGTCACCGTCTTGTCCGTGGTGTTCTGCGTCGCGTTGTTGGTGTTGGTGGCGGTGAACGCGAACGTCGTGGTGGGCGGGGGGTTGGTGGTGCCACACAGCCGCAGGCTGCCAGCCACCAGACAGTACGCGCTCACCGCGGGGCGCACGTAGGTGATGTCCTCGCCACGGCAGCCCGTCTCCGTGCAGGTGTTGACGATGTCGCAACTGCCGTTGGCGACGTAGTCCGTCTCGCCGCGCACGAGGATGCCCGCCACCGTGTAGTCGGTGTTCTCGTACACGCCGGAGCCGGAGTTGCCGCCGAACGTGTCCGTGGAGGCGACGAAGAAGTCCAGCGTGCTGGCGCGCGCGTTGCGCACGGAGCCGCCGTCGTCAATCTTGAAGGGGATGCCGCTGCCAGAGCCGATGACCGTCACCTTCGAGCCCACCGCCAGCGGGGCGTTGCCGGCGCGGATGGGCGCGGGGACGAAGCGCGGCGTGGCGGCGCGGTCCAGCTTGATGATGGCGTAGTCCAGGTTGAGCGGGCTCGACTCCTGCTTGCGCACCACGATGGACTGGCAGGAGAAGATGTCCGCCGACGTCACGGCCTTCATCCCCGTGGCCGACGTCCGGTAGAAGTTGAAGACGACGCGCGTGCTGCTGCACGCGGACGCGCTGGTGATGCAGTGGCCCGCCGTCAGCACCAGGTCATCGTCGATGAGCGTGCCCGAGCAGAACGCCGGCGTCAGGTCGTTCAGGAAGCGCTGGTTGGAGCACAGGCCATACGCCGACCCCAGCGTGGGCGCGTTGAACGTCACGTTGCCCGCGCTGTTCACGGTGAAGTCGGACGGGCTCATCAGCGCCACGGTGGACTGCTCGGCGCGCGCGCGCAGCGTCGCGTTCGTGTGCGCGTAGACATCCGTGCGGTTGTCGGTGCCGTAGACCACCGGCTGCCCGGTGGTCCCCGTCGCGGGAGGAGCCTCCTCCGGCTTGGTCGGCTCGGGCGCGGGCCCACACGCCGCGACGGACAGCGTGCACAGCAGCGAGGCCATCAACTTCCTGCCTGCTCCACTTCGACACATGGTTCGCATGCGGTCTGCTCCCTGGAATGGGCGCCCGCCGAGGGGACGGGCAGCCGGGCGCATCTTCAGTCCAACCCGCAAGACGAGCAAACCAACACAGCATCAACTTCCGTGTAATCCGAATTAACGCAACTCCATTGCAATGTTGGACCCGGAGCGTGGTCCCAGGGCGAGCGGGCGTCGGGTGGTGAGCACTCCCTGACCCGGTTCGCCGGCGAAGCGCTTCCACCTGGACGAAGTCAACCCCATCGTTACCGTGGTGTGGGAGCGAGTCCGCTCCGGACCAGGGTCGGAGGACCGGTGCAACCGCTTCAGACACTGCTCGTCGTGGACGACGATTTGGATATCCGCGACGCGCTCCAGGACGCGTTCGAGCTGGAGGGCTACTCCGTGTTGCTCGCGGCGGACGGCCTGGAGGCGCTGGCGCAACTGCGCCAGGAGGGCTCGCGTCCGCACCTCATCTTGTTGGACTTGATGATGCCCCGGATGGACGGCTTCGCCTTCCGCGAGGCGCTGCGCCATGACACGGCGCTGTCGGACATCCCCGTCGTCGTGGCGAGCGCGGACCTCCACCTGGAGGCCGCCGCGAAACAGCTCGACGTGGCGGGCTGCCTGCGCAAGCCGCTGGACCTGCACGAGCTGCTGTCCACGGTGAAGCGCCTGAGCCAGGCCGTCTGAGC
This sequence comes from Myxococcus sp. CA033, assembly GCF_013336625.1. Taxonomy (NCBI): domain Bacteria; kingdom Pseudomonadati; phylum Myxococcota; class Myxococcia; order Myxococcales; family Myxococcaceae; genus Myxococcus; species Myxococcus sp. CA033. The sequence goes on from NZ_JABUMU010000002.1 coordinate 1,039,519, forward strand.
GACGCCTTGCTTCGCCTGCTCGCTCCACGGGCGAAGCGACGTGGGGGTTTCCCGGACAGGTTGGCGAAGGGAGGCAGCCTCCCCACCCTTGCTCCCAGAAGTCATTCAACCGACCAAGGGAGAGGGAACCCCATGAAGAAGCTCATCACCACATTCGCGCTGTGCCTGGGCTCCGCCGCGTTCGCGCAGAGCGAGCCCGCCGAGCAACCGTCGCAGAACCAGATTCCGAGCTCCGGCGCGCGCGTCCAGACGGGCGTGGACGCCTCCGACGTGGGGCGCGGCATCAACGGCGCCACGAAGGAGGCCTCGAAGGTGCCCGGCGTGGACAACACCTTCAAGAAGGCGCACTCGCTGAACATCAAGGGCACGGTGAAGGAGTCGGACGACGACAGCGTGAAGCTGTCGCGCAAGGACCTGCCGGACGCCGAGCTGGATGTGAAGCCCCAGACGGTGGTGAAGCTGGACGGCAAGACGGTGCGGGCCGACCAGCTCCCCGAGGGCGCGGACGTCCACGCCCGCTTCCAGCTCTCCGGTGACAACGCCGTCGCCGTGGAGCTGCGCGCCACCAGCCCCAAGGGCGCCAAGGGCACGGGCGGCTCCGGCACCACCGACGCCGCGAAGAAGGACGCGAAGAAGGCCGGCGACCAGGTGGAGCAGACGGGCGATGACCTGAAGCAGGACGTGGACGACGCCGTCCACTGAAGCCCTGCTTGAGTCACCCGGCCGACAGGCCTCCCAAGCCCGCTTCCCTCACGGGGGGCGGGCCTGGTCATTTCTGGCGACACGTCACGCCCGCGCCTTGCCCACGGTGGGCAGCGCGCTTCCCTCTTTCCCATGTGGGCACGCGCGCAACACCCCGGTACGCCGCTTGCTCCACACCGGGGACGGGAGGAATCGGTGATTCGACGACTGTTGGGCGCGTGTGTCGGTGTGGCGATGGTGTTGGCGGCGGGAGCCTGCGACAGCTCGAAGGGGACGGGGTCGAAGGACGGCGGTGATGACATCCAGTCGCCCTCGGATGACGGGGGTGACGTCGGGACGGAGGACGCGGGCGACGGCGACGCGGGCACGGACGCCGGTGGCGACGACGCGGGCCCCGGTGACGCCGGCCCTGGCCCTGGCGACGGAGGCACGGACCCGGTTCCAGACGGCGGCACGCAGCCCACGACGCCCGAGGGCCCCTGGCCCACGGACGCGCTGACGAACTTCTCCGCGAAGTACGACATCCCCAAGGTCCGCTCGGTGGGCGTGGATGGCGCGCACAACGTCTGGCTGCTCAACGGCAACCAGATTGGCGTGCTGCGCGCGGGCACGGACCGGCCGCTGTGGACCAGCCAGCCCATTGGACAGGCGAGCCTCGGCCTGGGGTGGGAGGCGGACAAGCTCGCCATCGACTCCACCGTCATCTGCGGCGGCAAGGCCGGCGAGGCCTACGTCGGCTACCGGACGCACGACGAAATCGTGGGCGGCCAGAGAATCATCGGACGGGGTGAGGAGGGCTTCTCGGAGGAGCGCTACGTCGAGTTCCAGAAGGGCGATGTGGACGTCGTGCAGCTCAACGGCGAGGGCTCGGACATCGTGCTGCGCGAGCACCTCTATCGCTCCGCGGGCACCAGCCGCCCCAGCCGCAACGAGCCCCTCGGCATCCGCAACAGCAACGACTTCCACTACGACGAGGACCGCTCCGTCTACTCGTGCGTCCGGGTGATGAGCGGCACGTACGAAGGCGAGGTCTACCTCGGCACCAACCACGGCGTGACGCGCGTCCGCGGCTACGACTACAGCAGCCACCGGCACCCCGCGTGGTGGCAGACCATCCCGAATGAGGACCCCAGCAAACCTCCCAAGCAGTCCCAGCGCGCCGGCTACACCTACGGGCTTGGACTCTCGTCGGAGGGCCACCTGCTCATCGCCAACGACTGGAAGATTGGCATCCTCCCGCCCAACGCGGACCTCAAGTGGTGGGACCGGGAGAACCGTGACGGCGTGCCCGCCGACGCGGAGATTTCCGAGTACCTGCTCAACACCTTCGTGGACCCCGTCAATCCGGGCAACGACCAGTACCGCGACCAGGCGGCGCCCCAGAACAAGTGGCGCGCCATCCAGAAGACGAAGGACGGCCTGTACTACGTGGCGGGCCTGGGCAGCGGCCTGTGGCAGTTCCAGGCGAATCCCCAGCGACACGACCCGAAGAAGTACGCCGACACGGACTACGTCCGCATCGAGGGCGCGAACACCAACGACTACACGGCGCTGGCGGCCACCGCCGACGGCTCGCTCTTCGTCGGCACGGCGCACAACGGCCTGTGGCGCCTGACGCCCGGCAAGCAGATGGAGAAGGTGGCGGGCGTCAGTGGAGGTGAGGTGCGGCAGCTCATCTATGACCCTCGCGTGACGCCAGCCGCGCTGTACGCCCTCGTGGACGGGCGGCTGTACGTGCTGCGCGGGTACTGACACGCAAGAGCCTCGCGGGCTCGAGCCGACACACGGCGGGCGCCTCCTTCCTGACCATCGGAGGGGGCGCCCGTCCTCGTTACTTCGCCCTGCCGCCCACCACCACGGCCTGGATGCCGACGGACGGCGCGCGCGGCTGCGTGGGCAGGCGGAGGATGAAGGTGGAGCCCTGGCCCTGGGCGGAGCGCACGGTGATGCTGCCTCCCATGGCCTCCACAATCTGCCGGGTGATGTAGAGGCCCAGGCCCAGGCCGCCGTAGTGGCGCTCGGAGACGGCGCGCTCGAACTTGCCGAACAGGCGGGCCATGCCGTCCTCGGAGATGCCGATGCCGTGGTCCTTCACGGCCAGCACCGCCACGGTGCCCTCGCCCACCAGCGAGATTTCCACCGGCCGCCCCGCGCCGTACTTGGCCGCGTTGGACAGGAGGTTCACCAGCACCTGCTCCACGCGCAGCGGGTCCCACTGGCCCGGCAGCGTCCCGGACACGTGCACCGCCAGCTCGCAGCCCGCGCGCGCGAACTCCTCGGAGAACGCGTCCACCATCTGCCGGACGACCTGGACCAGGTCCAGCTCGCGCGGCTCCAGGCTCAGCTTGCCCGCCGCCAGCCGCGACACGTCCAAGAGCGTGTTCACCAGGCTGCCCAGCCGCGACAGTTGTCGCTCCAGCACCTGACCGCGCGGCGCCAGCTCCTGCCCCAGCGCGGGCTGCGCGCCCGTCACCTGTCGCAAGAGCAACTGCAGGTGCAGCCGCATGCTGGTGAGCGGCGTGCGCAGCTCGTGCGCGGCCACGCTGAGGAACTCGTCGCGGGCGCGCACGGCCTCCTGCGTCTCGCGCAGGGCCTGCTCGCGCACCGCGCGCTCCCGGGCCGCGCCCGCGTCACGCTGGGCCTCCACACGGCGGCGCTCCGTCAGGTCCTCCACGTAGATGCACGCGGCGATGACCTCGCCGTCGCGGCGCACCGGGTGGTAGCTGGCGCGGAAGACGCGCGTGCGCTCCACGCCCATGCCGGGCTCGCGGTGGATGATTTCCACCCCGTCCAGGGGCTCGCCCGTCTCCAGCACACGGCGCACCCGGCGGGCGGTGTCCCCCAGGGACGAGTGGGGGTTCATCACCTCGTCCATGAGGCGACCGAGGTGGGCCTCGCGCGGCAGGCCGTTGAGGGAGGCGAGCGCCTCGCTCACCTCCACGAAGCGCAGCTCCCGGTCCACCACCGCCATGCCCAGGGGCATGGTGCTCATCAGCTCGGAGAGGGCGACGGGGCGTAAGCCTTCGGAAGAAGCCTCCCGCCGTTCAGGGGCGGATTCACCGGCTGGCATCATCACTTCCGGGCCCATGTCGGGGGCCGTCCCAAGCCGGGGGCTCATCGTCTCAGCGTGTGTACCAACCTCGTAGGACGCCGTCACCGCATGCCCCCCGACAGTGTGTCCAATGGTGGAAGAAAGGCCCGAGGCCCTCCCGGAATCTTCCCAGAATCATGAGGGTTTTCCCCTCACCCCGCTGCTGGTCGCAAGGAGGGCAGGCGTGCGCGGGACACCTGCTTCAACCCACCTCCCCCGGCTTCATAGAATCGGGCGCTCGCCGCCCACGGCCCGGAAAAGGAACCGCACCGCATGCGCTTGAGACGTCTGGCCCGTCGCCGCCCCTCGTCGTCCTCGTCCAGTGGATCTCACCTGGAGCCCCTGCAGGGGGGCCGCAACGAGGTGGTGGCCTGGAGCGGAGCGGATCCGCTGCGCCCGGAGCGACGCCTTCGGTGGAGGGACCACTTCACCCTCACGGAGAACCTGCTCCACCTGCCGCACCTGCCGGCGTGTCATGACGGCCTGCGCGTGGCGCAGCTCTCCGACGTCCACGTGGGACAGGCCACCTCCGAGGTGCGCATCCGCCGCGCGGTGGAGGCCGTCAACGCGGAGTCACCCGACCTTGTTTTTCTCACGGGCGACTACGTCACCCACAGCCCCAAGCCGCTGCCGCGCGTGCGCGACGTGCTCTCCGGGCTGAAGGGCCGCGTCTTCGTGGTGCTGGGCAACCATGACCACTGGGTGGACGCGCCCTACCTGCGCCAGTGCTTCGAGCACCTGGGCTACACGGTGCTCCAGAACGAGCACCGCGTCGTCCACCTGCGCGGCGCTCCGGTGACGGTGCTGGGCGTGGATGACGGGCGCACCGGACGCGACGACGTGGAGGCAACGTTCCGCGGCGCGCCGGAGTCCGGCACGCGGCTGGTGCTGGCGCACACTCCGCCCACGGTGGACAAGCTGCCCGCCCAGGGCAACCTGGTGCAGTTCTCCGGGCACACGCACGGCGGCCAGTTCATCGTCCAGGGCCTCACCGAACGCCTGTTCCGCCGCGCGGGCCAGCCCTACATCCGCGGGCACTACCAGGTGAACGGCAACCAGCTCTATGTGAACCGGGGGTTGGGCTTCGGCTTCGGCGGCCCGTACCTGCGCCGGGGCAGCGAGCCGGAAGTGGCCTTCTTCACCCTGCGCGCCGCCGCGACGGCCATCGCCGCGGCGGGCTGAGCACGTTCGTGCCTCAGGGCCTCAGCGGCGTGCCAATCCGCCCGCCGCCGAGGAGCCCTTCCTTGCGGCCCCCGCGACGAAGGCTGAAGGGGCCGGAGCCGAAGTACACGATGAAGAGCGCGCCTCCGGCCATGGAGAGGTTCTTCATGAAGTGGATGAGCTGGTCCTGCGCCTGCACCGGGTCCGCGATGAGCCAGAAGCGGTGGACCATGAAGGCCGCACACACCAGGAAGATGGCGATGGCCGCGGCCCCCAGGCGAGCGAACACGCCCAGCAGCACCGACAGCCCTCCGAGCACCAGCGCGACGCCCGACAGCAACACGGCCTGGCGCGGCTCGGGGATGCCGGAGCTCTGCGCGTGCGCCGTGAGCGCATCGAGCTGGATGAAGTGATTCAAGCCGCTGGTGATGAAGATGGCGGAAAAGAGCAGCCGACCAAGCGGCGCGAGCACTCCCATGTAAGGCCTCCTGTTTCCCACCAACGCCGGGGCGTGGAAGTCATTCTCAACCTGCCCATGACTTCCCGCGAGGCAGCCATCGCCCGCTCCCCCGTTCGCTCCACGGGTGGCGCCGCGTGCCACCGGTCGCCCCGATGGACTGCGACAACACGCCACACGCGGCGGTGGCGGCCCCGGGCGTATCGTCCTCTCCGTCGTGAAAGCCTCCCTCGCCCTCCTCCTTTTCTGCGGCGCCGTGCTGGTGCCCGTGTCCTCCGCCTGGGCCTGCGCCACGTGTGCGTGTGGCGACCCGACGCTCACGTCGATGGGCACCGAGCAGCCGTTCTCCGGACGGCTCCGACTGTCCACCACCCTGCGGGCCTGGGGCCATACGGTGGGACAGGAGCGCGTGGACGCGCTGCGCCTGCGCGAGGCGCGCATGGACGTGGCGGTGGCCTACGCGCCGCTGCCCTGGCTGTTCCTGTCGGCCACCCTGCCCCTGCAGGCGCGCGAGGTGCGCTCGGTGAGCCTGGCGCGCGAGCGCGGCTGGGGCGTGGGCGACGTGGAGGTGAGCGCGAAGGCGTTCCTGTACCAGGACCGCGAGTTCTCCGCGGACCATCTCTTCAGCGTGCTCGCCGGGGTGAAGCTGCCCACCGCGCCCCGGCTGCGCGCGGCGGACGGAACGCTGCTGGATTTGGACACGCAGTTGGGAAGCGGCTCGGTGGACCCGCTGGCGGGCGTGGCCTACCAGCACTTCCGGGGCGACTGGTCCTTCCTCGTCAGCGCCACGGGCTTCCTGCCCACGCGAGGCATGTTGGGCTTCCGCGCGGGGCCTTCCCTGCGCACGACGCTGGCCGCGCAGTACCAGCCCGCGCCCCGGTGGGCGGTGCGGCTGGGGCTCGACAGCCGGGTGGAAGCGGCGGCGGAAATCGACGGCGAGAAGGAGGAGAACGGCGGTGGCGTCATCAGCTACGCGTCGCCCGATGTCCTCTTCAGTCCCAGCACGGATATCGTCGTGGCCGCGGGCGTGCGGGTTCCCTTCTTCAACCGGCTCCACGGACGCGTGGCGCCCACTCCCATCGCGATGATGTCCGTCGCGTATGACCTCTGAGCCATGCCTGTCGCCGTGAAGCGCTTCGCCCTGCCCTCCCTGTTGCTGTGTCTCGCCGGCTGTGGTGGCGGTGAGCGAATCGAGGGGATGGAGCTGACCCTGGGGCTCACCACCGCTCGGGCGCGAGGCGTCCCGGAGGCGGCGGGGGCTCGCACGCTCGTCACGGATGAGGGCGCGCGGGCCACGCTCTTCGGGGCGCTGGTCACGCTGGGCAGCGTGGAGTTGATTCCTTGCGAGACGACGGGCTGGCGGCGGCTGTTGAACGAGCTGTCCCCGCTGGGGACGGCCTGGGCGCACTCGGTGTCGAACGCGCTGCGGCTGGGCACGCCGCACGTGGTGGCGCTGGGGGCCACGGATGGAGAGGTGGTGTCGCTCGGAGTGATGCGTCCGCCGCCGGGGCGCTACTGCCGGGCGAGGCTCACCTTCGAGCCGGCGGACTCGGACGCGGAGGGGTTGTCGTCCGCGTCACAGGGCGCGGTGCCGGTGGACATGCTGGGGTTGAGCCTGCACGTCCGGGGCACGCTGGCGGATGGGGAGCGTGACTTCGAGGTGGAGACGCGGGGCCGCTCGTCGGTGGACGTGGTGCTGGACGGGCTGGAGTTGACGGAAGACGCGCCGAAGGCGGCGCGGGTCTTCACACTGGCGTGGGATTCGTGGCTGGATGGCGTGGGTCCGGGCGAGTCGCCTCGCAACGTGGATCTGCTGGGCAATGTGGCCCGCTCCGCCTCGCTCCAGTCCGCTGTCGTGCCATGACGCCTCCTGTCTCCACCGAGCTCGATTCTCGCGCCCGCATCAACCTGGAGTGGCTGCTGCGGCTGCGCTGGGGGCTCTTGCTGGGGCAGGCGCTGGTCATCGCGCTGGCGGCGTATGGGCTGGAGCTGGCGTTGCCGGTGCCGGTGCTGGCGGGGCTCCTGGGGCTGGAGGCCGCCACGAACCTCGCGGTGCGAGCGTGGCTGGGCCGGGCCCGGGTGACGGAGGGCACCATCGGCAAGTTGATGCTGTGGGACACGCTGGTGCTCACGGGGCTCCTGGCGCTGAGTGGTGGCACGCACAATCCCTTCACCACGCTGTATCTGGTGAACGTGGCGCTGGGGACGGTGCTGTTGCCCGCGCGGTGGATGTGGAGCCTGTTGGGCTTCACGCTGATGGCGTTCGGTTCGCTGTTCCTGCTGCAGGACGTGGTGTTGGTGCCTGGGTTGTCGCGGCCGGACCACGCGGCGCTGATGCGGCTGCACATCAATGGAATGTGGGTGGCGTTCGCGGTGGCCGCGGGTTTCATCGTGTACTTCGTGCAGCGGGTGACGCGGGCGCTGGAGGAGCGCGAGCAGGAGCTGGCGCAGGCGCGCGCGCAGCATGCGAGGCGGGAGAAGGTGGCCTCGCTGGCGACGCTGGCGGCGGGCGCGGCGCATGAGTTGTCCACGCCGCTGTCGACCATCGCGGTGGTGTCGAAGGAAGTGGAGCGGGCGCTGACGGTGGCGGGCACGTCCGAGGCGGTGCGCGAGGATTTGCGACTCATCCGGCAGCAGGTGGACCGCTGCCGCGACGTGCTGGTGCAGATGTCGGCGGACGCGGGGCAGACGACGGGAGAGGCCTTCCATCCGATGCCGCTGGGGCGGCTGGTGGAGGACTCGCTGTCGGAGCTGTCGGGCGTGGAGCGGGTGCAGGTGGAGCTGCCCGAGGAATTGAGCGCGTGGCGGGTGCAGGGGCCTCCGCGAGCGCTGGCGCGGGTGGTGCGGGGGTTGGTGAAGAACGCGCTCCAGGCGTCGCCGCCTTCGAGGTCGGTGGAGCTGCGGGTGCTGGCGGGGCGAGGAGGCGCGCGACTGGAGGTGCGCGATGGCGGGGCGGGGATGCCAGCGGAAATCCTGGCTCGGGCGGGCGAGCCTTTCTTCACGACGAAGGCGCCGGGTGAGGGCATGGGGTTGGGACTGTTTCTCGCGCGCACGCTGGCGGAGCAGCTCGGTGGTTCGCTGGAGCTGCGGTCCACGCCGGGACAGGGGACGGTGGCGAGCCTGGCGCTGCCTGTCGGCGCACCGCCCGCAACGGAGGTCTCGTCGTGAGCACGGTGGGCGGTGATGGGCATCATCCGAGCCTGTTGCTCGTGGATGACGACGCGACGCTGCGGGAGCGGCTGGCGCGGGCGTTTCGTGAGCGCGGGTGGGAAGTCACCACGGCGGGCGACTACGACCAGGCGCTGGCGGCAGCGCGGCGGGAGTCACCGGAGTACGCGGTGGTGGACCTGCGCATGCCGGGACGCAGTGGCTTGGAAGTGGTGAAGGACCTGCTGGCGGTGGACGCGTCCACGAAGGCCATCGTCCTCACGGGTTATGGGAGCATCTCCACGACGGTGGATGCGATTCGATTGGGGGCGGTGAACTACCTGCCCAAGCCGGCGGACGTGGACGACATCCTCGCGGCCTTCGCGCGAGCTTCGGGTGAGCCATCGCTGGCGGCGCCGGAGACGTTTGAAGCACCCTCGCTGGCGCGCGCGGAGTGGGAGCACATCCATCGCGTGCTCGCGGACTGCGCGGGAAATATCTCCGAGGCCTCGCGCAAGCTCGGCATCCACCGCCGCTCGCTCCAGCGAAAGCTCCAGAAGTACCCGCCGGCGCGGTAGCGACGCCTTTGCACACCGGCGCGGGCAATTCCTCTTTCATCCCCGCTCGTCGGCAGAAGGCCGTTCGCTCGGCCTCCTGCATCTCACCTGGCCCCTCGTCGCCTTCCTCGCCTTTCAACGGACACCATGATGAGGGGAGGCCCGAGTGGCCCGGGGATGCCTCACTCCACCTCGGCCCCTAGCTTGGGTTGGCTGCCCATCTCATGGCCTTCCCTCGGGGAGAAGCAGCTCAGGCCCTTCGCCCAAGGCCTTGGAAAGGATTTGGTATGTCGACCAGGCTTGTCTGGGGAATGCTCGGCGGAGTGGTGTTGGGGGTTGCGTTCGGCAACTCGGGAATCGGCATTGCCATCTGCATCGCAGCAGGCGCCCTGGCCGCCGGAATCTGGCAGTACCTGGAGACACGCGGCAAGCGGGCCTGATGCCCGCACAGTGAGCCCGTGACGCGTACCGCCGCCATGGGCTCGACAATGGTTCTGGACGAGCCTTCTTCCGACCACGTCACCTTGCCCTTCCAGGGTGCAGCTGGTGTGGCACATCCCCGCGGCACCGCGACACCCCGCCAGCATCAGCGCACGGCATATGGCTCGACCCCATCTTGGCATTCTGGCCTGATGTCCTGAGTACGCATCAGGAACCGGAGGGCTTGGATGAGAGCGCATGGGGTCATCTGGCTGGTGCTGACGCTTGCTGTCACGGGCTGTTCGACCACCCGACTCGTGCGTCTGGAAACTGGGGACGGGCCTCCCATTGTCCACACGCCGTTCGCGGAAGACGACGCTGAGCCCGTGGAACTGGGCGGGGATGAATTCGAGGAGGCCGTGGCAGTGCTTGCCCGCGACGTGCGTCCCTTTGCAAACCCCTTGCGCGAGGCCCGCCAGCTCTTTGGAGTTCCAGAAAGAAGCGGCCTGTACTGGTACGAAGGCCGTGGCTCCCGGCTCATCTCCCAGACGGAAGTGAAGGACCCGGATGGCCCGCGCTTGCTGGAGGCATACGCGGATGACGAACTGACGCGCGCCTATGGCCACTGGTGCGAGCGCAAGTCTCAGCCCGGCGACTGCCTGCGCCTGCTGGTCGAAGGTCCTCTGCTGGCCACCGACGGCAAATACTCATGGGCCATCGCTATCGCCATGGACTCGGTCTGGGACGAGACCGCCGAGGCGCTGAACGGCATGACGGACCCGCAGGCACTGCTGGCGACGGTGAGTGCCTCCCTCGGCATGTACCTAATCCTCTGGTCTCTACCCGAGCCGGTGAGCAAAGGCCTTGCGGCCCTACTGACAGCCACGGCCATCGCCTATCTGGGCGTGGACACGGTGTGGCGCCTGCTGGATGGGTGGATGGTACTGGTGCGAAAGGTGGACCGGGCCACCACCTTCGAGCAACTCCACGATGCGGCCGAGGCGTACGGCGAAGTCCTCGGAGAGAATGCAGCGCGCATCTTCGTTATGCTGGCCACGGCAGCGGTTGGGAGCACGGCGGGCCTGGCAGCGAAGGCCTCGAGACTGCCGGGCTCGGCGCAGGCGGCGGTCGCGGTGGAGACACAGGCGGGCTACCAGTACGTCGCCATCGGAGGCGTGTCGTCGGTGGCCATGGCCGCCGAGGGCTTTACCGTCGCACTGGCTCCCACCGCGGTCGTCATGGCGGCCCGGGGAGGGAAGAGTCCCAGCGTCCGCGAGCACCACATGGCCACGGACAAGAACAGTGTCTCCTCCGCGCGAGGTGGACCCTGGACGCCGAGGTTCAGGAAGATCTTCAAGAAGGCGGGGATGGAGCTGAAGGACCCTGAGAACATCGTGCCCGTCGCGGGACATCGGGGGCCTCATCCCCAGAGGTATCACGAGCTGGTCTTCGCGGAACTGGAAGCCGCGACGGCCCACTGTCGGGCAGTCACAGCATGTCGTGCGTCCCTGCAATCAGCACTCAGACGATTGGCCAGGGAAATCGCCACGCGCGGCACGGAGCTGAACCTGCTCGTCACCCGAAGAGCCACACCCTAGATTCCCGCCCATGTCCCGGCGCTTCTTCGAATTGCACGACGATGTCCAGGTCCCTGGACGCTGGCATCTGGATACGCCCGCCGACAACAAGGGCCGCGAGGTGCGCGACCCAGACCGATTCAGGCAGGGCACTCCCGTCCAGGTGAAGGGGCGCCTGAAAATCCCCATCGAAGAGCCAGGCCGACCGTTGGACTTCACGGAGGCAGGGCTGCGCATCCCGGTCGTCCACGTCAAGGTGGCGGCCCTCTTCACGGAGCTGGCTCCCGGAGACGTTCAACTCATCCCCGTGGACATCGATGGCCACCTGGACCAGTACCTCTTGCTGGTAGCAACCCATCTCATCCGTTGCATCGACGAGAAGTCCTCCCGCATCCAGCTGTGGACGCATGAGGATGGAGTGCCCGAGAAGGTGGGGCACTACGCCTCTGTGCGAGATTTGCGCATCGACAAGACACGAGTAGGGAACGCCCGAGTGCTCAGGCCCGAGGGTTGGACGGGCGCTCTCATCGTCTCGGAGGATATCAAGACCGCCCTGGAGCGCATGAAGGCCACGGGAGTGAAGTTCACGGAGGTGTAGCCAACGCACCCGTGACGCACGATGCGCCCTCCCCGCCCGGACGACATGCCGGACGGGGAGCTGTCACCCGACCTCAGCGACCGTCGAAGTAGCAGAAGCCGTAGCCCCGGTCTCCACCGCCACCCGACAGCGGGTAGTAGATGTAGCCCAGCTCCTCGCCGGCGCCGCACTCGGAGCGAGCGCGCGCATAGCGGTGGCACGTGGCCACCGCAGGGCCCGCCGCGCTATCCGCGTCGAAGCAGGTGCCACGCGCACCCTCCACACCACAGAACTCCGTGAAGGAAGAGGACGTGCACGCCTCGCCAATCAGCGCCGTATCGAACGCGAAGCCAATCGGCTCCAGCACCGACTGCTCGATGCACAGGCCATACACGCCACACACCGTGCCCATGGGGCACCCCGGGGTCGGCGCCATGAAGTCACACGTCTTCAGGCACTGCGCGTTGTCGCTGAGCAGGTCCGTACACGCGAAGCCCTGCTCGCAGTCCGTCGTCGTCAACGCGTACTCGCTCTCCGCGGACGTCGCCGTGCAAGCCTCGCCCTGCGTCTTCGTCCCCAGCGCGCGCTGCAGCGTGCCGTCCGTCGCGGCGTAGTCGTCCGCGACACACGCCGTGTCCTGCAGGTTCGACGTCAGCGAACCCTCGCGCGGATCACACCCGCCCGGGCGCACCGTGTTCCACGTCGCGAAGCGAATCCACCGGCACTCGCCACCCGACACCACGGACGAACCCGTGTACGGGCCCGAGGTGGGCGTCGCGAGCACCGACTCGCGCAGCACCACGTTCGACAGCGCCCCCACCGTCTGCTGCGGCGACACCTGCAGCGCGAGCAGCAGCGCCCCCGAATCGGCGACGAACAGCTTCTGCGCCGTCGAACCCATGTCCTGGTAACCGAAGACACACTGCTCACACGTGAAGGTGTTCGCCCCGCCCTGCGACAAGTCGTACAGCCCCGGCTGCGTGTTCATGTCCAGGCGGATGCGCACCTCGTCCCGCTGCGCGCCTCCGATGCTCGACAGGTCTCCACGGAACGTCGGCTGCCGCTCGTACTGCACCGGCGTCAGCTCGATGCCGTTGAACAGCTCACCCACGGTGACTTCCGTACAGCCCGCCGGCGGCGTCAGGAAGCGCGCCTCCTGCTCGGCGGCACGAATCTCCGCCTGCTCCGGCGCGGGCTCGTGCGCCTCCTGCCCACAGCCGATGAGCCCCGAGACAAGCACCGCACCCCACCATCCATTGATGGACTTCATTCCGTCGTTCTCCCGTTGCAGACGACCGCGCCAGGGCGGTCGACCAGGCGTGTCCCTGGTTCACGCTGAGTAGATGCAGCCGATTGACAGGTGGAATCCGATGTCACTCAAGCCGCACACTCGATGAACGAAAATCCCGGGGGAAAGTCGCGAGCGCACCCCTGTCATTTTCGCGTGTCAGGGGTGCGTGGAATGGTGGGCAGGAGCCGCTCACGCCGGAAGCGTGCCTTCGCCCGTGGAGAGGGTGTTCATGAAGTCCTTCACCTTCGTCACGTAGGTCGCGTCGCCGGTGCCCGCGGGAATCGCGTTCGCGTTGTTGCGGTCCACGCCGTTCGGCCCGGAGTTGTAGGCGCGCAGGGCCAGGTCCCAGCCCCCGAACTGCTCCTTCATATCCTTCATGTAGCAGGCGCCCGCGAGGATGTTGGTCTCCGGGTCGGAGAGGTTCTTCCCCTGCAGCTCGGGGTGCTTCGCCTGCAGCTCCTTGAAGGTGTTGGGGTTCACCTGCATCAAGCCGGTGTCCGTCAGACCATTGCCGCCGTTGGTGGAGATGGCATCCAGGTTGCCACGCGACTCCTGCCAGATTTGCGCCGCCAGCATCTCGGCGGGCACGCCCGTCTTGGCCGCCGCGGACTCGATGGTGCTCCGCAGCTTCTCCAGGCCCGGAGGCAGGTTGCCACCCAGCTTCTTTCCGCCCTCGATGCTCGGCGCGGCACCGGGGCTCGCCGCCGCGCTGGGAGCCACCGGGCTGGGATTCAGGTCCAGGGGAGGCCGCCCCGAGGATGCCTGCGGAGAGAAGCCACTGTCACCGAAGCACGAACCCTGGGACGTGCCCTTGGAACCTTGGGGCGCCTGCACGCCGCCCTTCTCGGCGATCTGCGACATCACCTGCACGAGCGTGTTCATCACCGACAGGGTGCTCTCCAGCAGCTTGCCCAGATGCGCCTTTCCCCCATTGCCCAGGTCGAAGCCGTCCTGCTGGAGCGCGGCCAGGCCGGGAGCCAGCTTCACGCCCGAGCCCACCGACGGACTGAAGGAGGAGGACTCCACGCCGCCGCTGCGAAGAGGAGAGGCGCTGGGACGGGAGACAGGCGTGGCAGCGTTGTGCAGGGGAGCGATGCTCATGACGAGACCCTCGGGGGATGGGAGGCGGATTGATGCGACCCAGGACCCCATAGCAGCGCGTGTGCCAGCCCTCGCGACGAGGCGAGCGACAGACAACCCATGGATTTTCCAAAGAGGCGCGGGCCCGAGGATGACGCCAGCGCAGCGCCTCCTGATGACGGCTGTCATCAGCCGATGGTCCGCGTCATCAGGGACGAGCTCAGCCCATCACTCCGCCGCGACTCGAGCTCCGGTCGAGGGCGGCACGAGGATGTCCATCCACTCGCCATAGGCCTCCGCGGGCGCGCCGCTCCCCTGGAACTCGCGCACGGAGCTCAAGAACTTCCGCCAGTGGTCCCCCACGACGGCGTCCAGCCAGTTCTCCTGGCTGTAGGCCAGCAGGCTCCCGGCGGCCTGGATGGCCGGGGCGTCCGGCCTGACGGCGAGGATGACAGCGAGCGAGTGGCTCTCCGCGCCAGGCACGCGGCTCGGTGCGGACGCGTCCAGCCGCCAGCATGCCGCCGTGTCTCCGAGCGCCTCCGCCTTCACACACGTGCGGACCGCGTCGTGGAGAGAGGGCCGCGGGCCCGGCTTCCCATAGAACTCCACCGCGACCTCCGCCGCCCGCCGCGCCTTGGGCATCGGCAGCACGAGCCGCGCCTGGCGCAACGATTCGAGCTGGAGCGAGCCCCGCTGCTCCGCGCACGCCTTCACCTGTGCGCCGGCCTCCGGCAACACCTTGAGCACGCGAAAGGCATCGGGACACGTCTCGTACAGGCTGAACTCCACGACGCACTCGAAGCGCGCGAAGCCCTGCTCCCGCTTCGGGAACAGCGACAGGCCAAACTCCACCCGCCACGGCGAGTACCCCTCCGGGCACACGACGTCCGTCCCTCCATACGGCGTCACCATCAGCTCGTCGTGGAACGCCACCAGGTCCGCGCAGGCCCGCTGGCGCAGGGCGAGGAACGTCTCCTTCAGCCATGCCTTCTCGGCGGGGGTGTCGAGCCGGCCGCTCAGCAGGAACGCGTCATGCACGGTCTCATCCCACTGCCCCAGACAGTCCAGCGGCGGGCGCTTCTCCAGGAACCTGTCGAGGGGCCTGCTCTGGAACTCACGGGGGTCGGACATGCGGCTCCTCGCTCGGGCAGCGGGCTGGAGCCATCATGCAATGCATCACCCACCGCGCGCAGCAGGAGGCCTCAGGGGTACGTCACGCTGAAGGTCGCCGGCCCCTTCAGGAACGTCAGGCCTTCATCGGAGCGACAGCCATTGTCGATGTCCGTGCTCAGGAACGTGGTGGTCCGCACCGCCGTGGCGCCCTGGAACTTCCCGGACAGCACCTTCCCCGTCTGCGTGACGAGCGTCGTCGCGTCCTGCACGGAGACGTGCGACTGGCTCATCAGCACCGTGGACGTCTCCGTCGTGTTCCACGTCACCACCTGCCGTCCTGCTCCGGCTCTCGCCAGGTCCGCGCAGGAGATGCCTCGCACCAGGCTCGGTGCCTCCGAGCCCAGCGTCGCCGACGTCACCGCCGAGCCGAGCACCGTCACGCAGTTGCTCACCGTCGCCTGGAACGACACCGCGCTGTCCCGAGGCGACACCTTCACCCCCGTGCCGTACTTCGCCTCGCCGTGTCCGATGGGACAGGTGATGAGCACCTTCTCCGGAGGCCGCTCAATCGTCATGCCTCCGGACTCCTGTCCCTCCAGCGTCCCACGGCCCTGGCGTCCTCCTCCGTCCCCACAGGCCAGCGGCCCACAGAGCCCGACGAGCACGAGCCCCCTCACACCCCATGACGTCGCACGCATGAGCACCCTCCTGATTCGTCCAACGACTCACGTCATCGTGCGGATGAGCTCGAGCGTGGACGGCCCGCTCAGCCAGATGAGCCCGCCCGGCGACGCACAGCCCTTCTCGATGTCCGAGTTGAGATACGTCACCGTCCAGATGGCCGTGGCCTCCGCGAAGGCGCCCGACTCCACGGTGCCCGTCAGCGTGAAGACCGTCAGCGGCCCCTGCGCCAGCTCCCGCGACTGACTGAACACCAGCGTGGACGTCTCACCCGTGTTCCACGTCACCACCTGGCGCACCGTGCGCGGCGTCAGCAGGTCCGCGCACGAGTAGCCCGCGAGCAGGCTCGAGTCGAGCGGCAGGCGCGCGGACACCACCGAGGACGCGGGGATGGTCACACAGTTGCTCAACGTCGTGGCCCCCGCCACCGTCACGTCCTTCGTCACCTCGCTGAGCCCCGGCAGGTACGACGCCTGGGTGATGCCGACAGGACAGGTGACGACGACGGGCCCCGGGCTGTCGGAGCGCGGCGGGGCCACAGCCGCCCCCGGCTCCCGGGGCTCGTGCCCCTCCTCGCCATTCTCCGCCGACACATCAAAGGTCGAGGTGAGGGCGAGTGCGGAAAGAAGGACCACCACCGCCGCCGACAGACTTCTGCGCATTGCCGCTCCCGATAACGCTTCCGTTGCCGAGATAGGGAGCCGCCGCGCACACGCCCATCCGCAAAATACGACAAGGGACGCTGGGAGACGCTCACACCTCCCCGCGAGCACGGGGCGGTGTGCCGCACCTCGCACGGGAAATGTCGGACACCAACGTCCACGCCCGGCCTGTCGGAACGAACACAGCCGCGCGAGAGTGAGGCGTCGTGAGGCCATGAGCGCGCCACCACGACACCGACTCACGTGCCCAGCGGCTTCAGAGCAGCTTCGTCAGGGTGAGCGTCGTGAGGCCGGAGAGCGAGGTGAGCCCTTCGGGGGACGCGCAGCCATCCTCCAAGTCCAAGGTGACATAGCTGATGGTCCGGACCGCGGTCGCGTCGATGAACTTCCCGGAGAGCACGGTGCCCGTCAGCGTGAAGACGGACAGCGTGCCCTGCACGCCCACGCGAAGCTGGGTGAAGACCATCGTCGAGGACTCCCCCGTGTTCCATGTCACCGTCTGGGTGACCGTCCTGGGCAGCAGCAGGTCCCCGCACGAAAAACCCTGCACCACGCCCGACGTCAGCCTGCTGGTGCCCGATATCACCGGGTCACCCAGCACCGTCACGCAGTTGCTGAAGGTCGCCTGACCCGACACCGTGACATTCTGGGGCGTGTTCTTCAGCCCCGGCGAGTAGGAGGCCTGACTCGTTCCCACCGGACAGGTGACGAGGACGAGGCCCAAATCCAGCGCCGCCTCCGAAGTCTCCGCCGAGGAGCCCTCATCTGGTGCCGCGAGCACGCGCTCTTCCACGCCACCACACCCGAGCATCAGCAGGACACACGCCTTCAACAGACACGTCGTTCGTCGCATGAACGCCTCCGTGAATGAGGCGTCCAGCGTAGCCAGCAGGCCCACGCGAGCCGGGCCCCTGCCCCTCGGGAACATGCGACCTTCCGCTACGCGACAGGCCGAGCGTTGGCCACGCGATGCTCCTCACCCCGCAGCCAACCCCGCAATCACTCCCACGGGTTCGCGAACCGCGCGTCGCGCGTGAACTCCACATCCGTGAGGCTCTTGAGGAAGCGTCGCTCCAC
Organism: Myxococcus sp. CA033; assembly: GCF_013336625.1. Taxonomy (NCBI): domain Bacteria; kingdom Pseudomonadati; phylum Myxococcota; class Myxococcia; order Myxococcales; family Myxococcaceae; genus Myxococcus; species Myxococcus sp. CA033. Next base: position 1,057,112 of record NZ_JABUMU010000002.1, read on the forward strand.
CCGCTACTCCTCGGCATCCGACGTAACGAGCGTCCGCAGCTCCGTCCCCTTCGTGACGAGTTCCCGAGCAATCCGGGCGAGTTCGCGCGTCAACGCGCCCCGACACCCGGCGATATCTCGGCAACCTCGCGTCGCGTCGTCCAGCAGTTCGAAGACCCGCGCATGGTAGGCCTCCGGGTGGGACCCTCGATGTCCCTTGATTCGAATCAGGTTCGCTGGGTCCTCCGGGCGCATCCCCCCCTTGCCGAAGAGTTCCTGGCAGCGCTGTGCCCACGGGCCGCCATCCGATTCAGCGGCCGTGCCCTTGCCCGCGCAGATGGGGTGCACCGCCCCTTCCGCGTCCCCCTGGATGCCACCCACCGTCCCCATGGGAGCCGCCCCAGGTCCCATCGCGACCGCGGCGACCGCTGTTGGCGCGAGCGTCACTTTCAGCTCTCCTCCGGACGTGAGTGCAATCGACCGGACGTCTCCGGACAGGGCTCCCGCGAGCTGAAAGCCCGCTTCCGTCTGGGCTCGTATCGCGGCTTGAGCAAAACCCGGCATCTTCGGTCCCCGCGTCGTCATGGCATTCCTCCCGCCGAGCACTGACAGAGAGACCACCACCAGGACTCGGGCTCCGTTGTCGCCCAGCACATTGCCGAAGCGATGTCCGACGCGCTCCAGCTCCTCGAAGCTCGCCGCGTCCCGGGACTCTTCCACCAGCCGCGAGAAGCCCTGCCCGAGCTTCCAGACGGGTTCCGTCCCGAGATACGCAATCAACGAGGCTGCCCAGGCGAGCGAGATGGGCTTCGTCATGGGCTCGGGAGCCACCAACGTCTTCAGTGCCGTCCCGGACATCGTCGTCACCAGGCCCCGCAGGGCCGCGACATTCACCGTGTCGCGGAGGTCCTCCTCGATGTCATCCCAGGCGCCATCGAACGCGAAGTAGAGCGCGAGCATCCTGCGCTCCATCGGCCCCAGCGTGAGCCCACCGGTCATCATGCCCAGGCAGCCCATCGGGTCCTCCTGCCGATGACAGATGCGCTCATGGGCCGACGAGACGGCCCGCCCCAGCGCTCCGTCGCCGCCGCTCCCGTGGGACACGCTCGAGGAGCGACGATCCTCCTGGTCGACCTCCTTGAACACGGCGTCCAGGCGCAGGTCGGGCACGAGCCGCGCGACGGCACCCTTGAACTCCTCCTCGTCCATCTCGACAGGCTCTGTCTCGATGGGCGTGTATGCGATTGATTTGCCTCCTCCCGTATCCAGACGGACGACACGGGTCGACGCGCAGCCGCTCGCCAGCAGCAGCGCAAGAACTCCCAATGCTCTCATGGATGGCTCCTGAAGACAGCCGCCAGCGCATCGACGAGCGATGCGCCTCATCTCCGCGGATGACACCCGAAGGCACCGGGGATGGACATCCCCCTCAGGAGGTATTGCGTCGAGGCACGGGCGGCATGACGCGCCGCCGCGCCTTCACGCCTCGCCGGGGTCCTCCCCCACGACAACCCCCACCATCTCTTCTTCACCGAGAACTTCGTTCTTGAGCGGGAAGCGGAGCATGGCCTCCATCTGCTGGAAGAGCGCTTCGCCCATCAGTTGTTCCTTGCGCCAGCGGGCGGCGGCCAGACGCAGGCTTGGCTTGTACTGACCGGCAAGGATCCACTGACGCATGGCCTCCAGGGTCGCAAGCCGTGCTTCATCGCTCCCCTTGCGCAGGGCGTCGACCGAGGAGAGGGCCCACTCCTCATTGATATTCAGCGCCGGCTTCTGCCTCTGTGCTCGAACATTCTCCGCCAGACTGGAGAAGAGCCGCCGCCCTTCTTCCGCCAACAGGCTCGCGCGCTGCCGACACCTGACAACCCGCTCTCCTTCCTGCACATCCGTTTTCTGGGAATGATTGAAGAGCAGGTCCAGTCCAGCGACATCGGCGATGCGCTCCATGCCCCCTTCATCCTGTTCGCGCCAGAAGGCCCAGTACCAACCCAACCGTGTGGCAACGACTCCCGGGAGGCGGGATTGCGTCGCCGCCCGGCGTCCAGGACGCAGGGCGCGGATTCGCGCATAGCGGGCGGGCTCCGTCTGCTGGATGGTCAGGATTCGTTCGGCATGGCGGCCGAGCGCATCCATCTCGTCCTGTGCTTCAGCCTTCTCCAGGGCCATTCCGGCATAGATGTCCAGGACACCGTCCACATCGGGCCGCTCCTCCAGTGGAAGGATGTGGCTGTCTTCACCAAAGACCTTCAAGAACTCCTGGATGCGCCGCCGGAGTACCTGCTCGAGCCCCAGGTTGGATTCGAGGGCCCGCTCCGGCAGGAAGCTGGAGATGTGAATCTCCTCGTTCAGGCTTCCCAGGCGGTCGATACGTCCCGCGCGCTGGATGAGCCGCACGGGATTCCAATGAAGGTCGTAGTTGATGAGAGTGTCGGCATCCTGGAGGTTGATGCCCTCACTGAGCACGTCCGTGGAGATGAGCAGGTCGATCTGCTCCCCCTTCGGCACCGCGGAGCCATCCCGCACGGGATTGGCCCGGGGCGCGAAACGCTGAGCAATCCGCCGGACGTTTCCGCTGCTCCCCGTCACCATCTCGACGACACCATGCCCCTGCTCGAGGTGCGCGTGGAGGAACTCCGCCGTGTCGGTGAACTGAGTGAAGATGAGCGTGCGGTGCTCGCCGGGAGGACGTGCCGCCAGATAGGCCCGAAGGCGCGCGAGCTTCGCATCCGCCGCCGAGGTCTGCTGATGCATGGCCCCCAGGAGTTCGTCCACCCGGTCCAGGTCCGCCGTCAGGGCGTTGCGCAGCCGGTCCACATGGAACATCCCCGAGGGCATCTGGTCGCCTCCCGGGGTCGACTCGCCTTCGTCCTCCACTTCCGCGACGACCAGCACGAAGCCCTCCTGGAGATTCGAGAGGGAACGCCGGAGCCGGGTCCGGAGTCGCTCCAGCGAGGCACGGAACGCGGCTTCACTGGACTCCAACCGCTTGAGCAACAGCACCTTGAACAAGCCTCGAAGGCTCTGTCCCGCCTGCCGGAAGCCGACCATGCGGGAATCGTCGCGGTGCATCTCCAGCACGTAGGCGGCCAGCCCGTAGAGCGGGTATTCCATGCTGCCCAGCACCTGGATGATTCGCTCGTACAGACCGGTGCCGTACGTGTCCTCGATGCGGTAGCGCAGACACTGCTCTGGTCCCGAGACTCGCTTCGGGAAACGGATGGGAACCCAGTCATATCCCCCAGCAGGCCGTTTCACCGGGAGCTTCGCGTCGCGGTAGTGGTTCTGGATGAAGCGGCGGGTGCGGCGCACCACGACGTGCTGGAGGACGTTGGTGAGGGACTCCTTTCCGGCCTCCACCGCCTTGAAGTAGTCCTCCAGGGATTCTCCTGGGAAGGGCAGCCGAGTGAAGTTCTCCGGAAAGAGCTTCAACTGCTGCATCACGTCCCGGGGGCTGTTGTTCTGGGGCGTCGCGGAGAGCAGCAACACCTGCCGTCGCGAAGGCACGTTGTTGGGATGCAGCCACTCCCAGATTCGCTCATAGCGGCGCGTCGCGGGGTTGCGGAAGTTGTGGGACTCGTCCACCACGAGCACCTGGCGCTGGCTGTACTTGGGAAGATCCTCCAGCTTTCCATGGGACAGCGTGCGGAGGTTCACTCCGAAATCGTCGGCGAGGGCCTGCCAGGTCGGACACACGGTGGGCGGCGCAATCACCAGCGCGTGGCGGTCCATCGTGTCCTGGAGATACCGCAACAGGGCCATGGCGATGTATGTCTTTCCCAGACCCACGACGTCCGCCAGGAAGACGCCTCCGAAGCGCCTCAGGATGCCCTTGGCCTGCTGATAGGCCGCCCGCTGGAACGTCGTCATCACGTCCAGCAGGGGATTGCTGTCGGTCAGGTCGGCGCCCTGGAGCATCTCCAGGAAGAACTCCGAGAGGACCTTGAGATACAGGTCCTCCGCCCCAATCATCCCTCCAGCCCAGGAGTTCTCCAGCAGCGCCTGGACCTCCTTCGAGATGTCTTCCGACTCCGCCGCGCGCAACCGGAACCATTCCCGGGCCCGCTCATGCACCGCGCCCGTGAGCGTCAGCTCCAGCTCCGCGCCCGGAGGCCGAAGCAAGGTGCCCCGCGTGATGGGTCCCATGGGGACGAGGCTGCTCGTCGGACGGCTGATGAGCCGGCTGAAGAGGGGACCTGGTTGATGGTGGAGAACGCGAGCCTCGGCGGCGGAGAGCTTGCGAACCCACTCCCCGATTCTCGACTCCCATTCCGTCGTCTGGGGAAGTCCATCCAACTGTCCACCGAACGCCTCCAGGAGCGCCTGACGATGCGCATGCGTCGCCTTGGCGGGGAGGGCCGCATGCGGCTCCTTCGCGAGGGCCGCGTGTCCATGCGGAGGCTGTGCCAGCAGACCCGGCGCCGACAACAGGAGCTCCATGCGCGCCTCGGCCTGGAAGATCTCCAGGACGTCCGTGCGCAACTCCCCCGCCGAGACCAACGTCGCTCCGTCCATCGACCCCGTGCTCATGAGACCCGCCCTCGCTTCAGCCAGACATCCATTGATGTGGAGAGGAGCGACACCTCGGGGAGAAGCCCCGTGTTGTCGCCCAGCCAGGCCGCCATGGTGACCTCCAGAAGGGAAACCTCGTCCACGTCACCCACTGGCGGGATGAGAGGCGGCACGAACAACGGGGTCTCCACCAGGATCTCCTCGGGATGCGGCGACACCACTGGAGCAGCCCCTGGCGGAGGCACTGGGACCACCAGGGTCGGCTGCGTCTGGGGAAGCTCCGTCCCCATGGGGACCGCCCCGGCCTCCAGCCCCAGGGTCCTCAGAAGGACCGGACTCCAGACACCCTCCACGGGAAGTCCTGCATGCGCCACGAGGAAGCGGACGGGTGTCGTGGCCGCCTCCATGCCTGGCCATCGAGCCCAGGCGACGGACGCGAGCGGGGGCACGAAGCGGCGGCCTCCAGCGGCCCCCTTCTGGTCCGGCGGCGCCCAGGACCATCCCGAGGGGGCGCCCTCGCGAGGACGAGACTTCCACCAGCCCGCCAACGCACGCGCCAACAAGCGATGCGCGGTCCGCAGCCATGCACCCTCTCCCGGGAAGGCACGCCGCACCCGCTCCTCGACCCACACGCTGGCCCGTGCCCCATCCTCGACGAGCGGGGTGGGCCGCCTGGCTTCGAGGAGGCGGCAGAGGTCCAGGGGCCGTGACTCCCGCAGGACCAACGCCCCCATGAGCTCCCTCAGCGCCACGGTCCCCACGCTTCCAGGAGGCATCCTCTGCGCATCAGGCGATTCCCGCCCCGCGTCCACCTGTTCGGCGTCCGACGTGGAGAACGCCCCCACGAGGCCCATCAAGCGAGGCAGATGAAGCCGGAGCAGGCGCTCTCGCGCGGCGCGCTCCTCCCAGAACTCCGCCGAGAGAGGCTCGCACGCGGGCGATGGCAACGGTGGAAGGAAGAGGGCCTGCTCCGACGAGAAGATGCCGATGGTGCTCACCCCTGGCGAGGTCGGAGCCATCCGTAGCCCCACCACCTCGATGCCATCACGAGGTGACTCGTCCCACTCCTCGTCGTCGCTGTCGGGGTCTTCCTCAACCCGCGTCTCGGTACGAACCTCGGCGGGTGAAGCTCGTGACAGGAGCTCATGGACGTGGGGAAGCCGCTCGACCCCCCGTTCGATGAAGGCGCCGTCGAAGCCGGCCGCTACCGGGCTGCCCTCCATGCGAAAGAGCCCTGGGACCACGGAGCGCAGCCCCGGCGCTCTCGTCAGGGGCCAGAGGCGCGTGATGAGGCCCGCGAGGCTCGTGGGTTCGTCCCGATGCATTCCCTGGTCCATCGGGCCAAACAGGGCCGCGACGGCCTCGTGGAAGGAAGCCCGCGCCGTTTCAATCACGAGCCGGGCGCCTGAAGCGCGCAGGGCCACGAGCCTGTTCGATGCGAAACGCACCCGGTGGTACGCCTCCGTCAACGGAGACTTCACGAGCCCCGGTGCCCCAGGCGGCAGCCCCGTGGGATGAAAGGTATTGGGCAGGACCGCCAGGCTGGAGAGAAAGAACCGACCCACGAGGTCCGCGCTCCCCGTGGTCACGTCGTGCTCCAGGGTCTCCAGACCTCGCAGCAGGGCTTCGCGCTCGGCGGCGGACAGCCGCCCTTCCAGACGCTTTCGTCCGGCGGCACCTGGAGCCCCGTTTCGCAAGGCCTGACGCATGAGGATTCCCAGCACCACGGCGCCCACCCGGACCTGCTGCGCCTTCAACTCGGGAAGAGTCAGTCCCAGCAGACAGGCCGCGCTCTCCATCCTCCAAGGATGGAGTACCGGCTCACAGAGTCCCAAGGCCGGCAGGGCCCGCCGCTCCTGCGTCGGAGGGCGCAACACGACGGGCGTGCCACAGCCCCAGGAGCCGGGTTCGCACGGCTCGAAGGCGCGCCTGCGCCCGTGCGTCCGGCCACACCAGCAGGACCACCTGACGGGCGCGTCATCTTCCTTGGCATAGCCCGTGGTCCATTGCAGCACGCGGGACATGGTCAAGGACTCCAGCTTCGCGGCCCGCCCCTTTCCCGGTTGGCGCGTCGACTTCGTCTTCATCCAGTCAGGCGGCGCGATGTCGGCGGCCTCCAGGACTTCCGCGAGGCGGGGAAGAAAAGGAGGGACATCACCCGCCCAGGCCCGTTCGACCTCCGCCAGCTTCGCCGAGTCCTCGGGACGAGCCGCCGTCCACCACAGACGCTCCATGGCGGACAACGCTGGCGCTTCAGCGCTCGCGGGAATGCCCTCTCCATCGCGGGCGCGAAACCGGAGCTGGAGGTCGGGTCCGACGAGCACGTCGCGCGTCGCGGGGAGCACGAAACAGGTGCCCACGTGGGCGGTGGCCCGCTCCAGCAGTTCGCCCGTCACCCCATCGAACCACACGTCCGAGGGAGAAATGGCCGCGAGGGTCGGGTCCTCGATGACCAGCTGCGCGGGCGCACCATCTTCCTGATACGGAGCATCCTCCCGCATCAAGCCTTCCTGGAAGGGAAGCACCCGCCCATCTGGCAGGACCAGATGGCTCCAGGGAAAGGAAGGAGCCTCGGTGCCCACGACGAGCGTGATTCGCCACGCGAGCCCTTCGCCCGACTTGTCCCGCTCCAACTCCTCATGGATGTCGAGGACTTGTCCGTGGACACCGGGCGGAACGAACCAGCGCTCCACGGCCTTGGGAAGCTTCAGCGAGGGGAGCGGGAGGATGGTTTCCTCCTCCGCCTCATCCTTCGTGGGCTTCTTCGGTGTGAACGTGAAGACATTGGCGGCGAGGCTCCACATGTTCATTTCGTGGAGGCTCGTCGTCCTCGGTCGGGTACCCGCGAGCTGAGCCCAGAGCGACCGCTCCGCCTCCAGCCATGCATCTCCGGCCTTCACGCAGGCCCCCCGCGACAGCAGCACGCGGTGCGCGACGACACCTTCGCTTTGCATCAACCCGGGAATCCTGACGCTGAATTCGCGAGCGCGGCCTGCATTGCGCTCGGGTGGCGGCGGCGCCTCCATCGTCCACCGGGCGCACAACCGAGGCCCGTGGACGGAGACCACGCGAAGTCCCTCGGAGAGTGGGCGTGCTTGAAGCGCGACCTGCGCGGCCGACCGCAGCCGGCCCGCTGGCAGAGAGGCGAAGTGGGAAAGTCCCCGCGCAATCCAGCCCCGCGTCCCCAGGCCTCCAGTGCCCCCAGCTCGCGGATTCACCTGAGGCAGCGACTCCATCGAGACTCCCAGCCGAACCACCCCCGTCGCGTTCCGGAGAGGCACCGAGAGGTCTCCCCCCGGAGTGAGACGAGCCACTTCGACCGGGACCCACGCCCCCGGACGCAGGTCCGCTGACACGTCGGGACAGGCCCACGCGGGTGCGGTGCCGGCGTCCGTCGCGACGGCGTGCCGCAGGATGGGGAGCAGTTCCTCCGGTGTCGTCATCCCCGGCGCGGGCTCCAGGACCGCCTTGAGGAAGACCTTGCTGACCAGGAGCAGTCGGTCGTCACGCCCGACGACACCGCGCAGGAGGGCCGGCAGGCTCCGAGGAAGCTCATGGGCGTCATCTTCATAGGATGCCAGCCGCATGCTGATGCCCATCAGCTTCCGGTACGTCGCGCTTTCGAGGAACGCACAGAGACTTCCGCCCGCCAGCGACCCGATGGCCACGGGGTCCCGGGAGGCCCTGAGTACGGAAGGCGCAAGCCCCTCTTCCTTCAGCAACTCCAGGGGTGACTCCAGTTCAGGTTCGGGCCCCGCCCCTTCCGGGGCCGCGCCCTGCTCCGGGATTGGCGACTCCTCCTCGACCTCTTCCTCGAACCCCTCGTCGAAGAACGGCTCCTGGACTCTCGCATCTCCAGCGCTCAGCAGTCCCTTGCCAAACACCCTGGGGACCCACCGATACCAGAGGCCATCCAGGAGCATCCGTCCCCGGTCATCCACCTCCGGCACTCCGACGGGAAGGGAAAGGGGCAGGGCCCTCCCGTCGTCAAAGACAAGCTCCAGCTTCAGGGTGAGCCGCCGAAACCAGCTCTTCCCACTCCGGCTCGCGACCTCCGGCGAAGTGGGGGCCTCGAGGTCATAGCCTCGGTAGCACAGCCTCGCCTGCTTGTGGGCCAGGGTGAAGGGAAGGGCCATGCGCAGCACCCGCTCCAATCCCCACCAGAGCCGGGGTTGCTGACCGGGCGCACCACGGTCTTCTTGCAGGAACGCGCGCCGCTCATGGTCCAGGAGCCGGTCCCAGGTAACACCCGGAGGCGTCGACAGCGAGGGCGCGAGGGCCACCGGGTTCCATTGGCGTGACACCTCCACGGGGTCCGGCCCCAACGCGGACTCCACGCGCCGCACCAGTTCCACCACCTCTTCCCCGCCTGTCAGCCGGAGCAAGCTCATGCGGCGCAGCCATATCAACAGGGTGTCACGCAGCTCGCCGCCCCTCGCATAGCCCACCATCTGACGCGTTCTGGGAACGAGGGTCCCTCCATCCTTCTCCTCCCGATAGGCGAACTGGCAGGCATTCCATCCGGGCGCGATGGCCACCACGAGTCCATAGGGATGTCTGCGAAAGATGGGCTGGAAGTTGGAGCCATGGGGGTAGGGAAAGACGAGCTCCGCCAGGGACACCATGAAGTCGCCATGGCGAGCGATGGTGCGGAGTCGACGGATGACCGCCGTGGAGTCCAGCCGCTGCGTCTCATCCACCACGTGGGCTTCGTATCGGAGATGCCCCACGAACAAGCGGCTCAACAGGGTGAGCGCCGCATCTGCCTCGTCACACCGGGCGAGTTCATCCAGCAGGGACAGGCACTCCCTCCCTCGTGGAATGGTGTCAATCCATGCCGAGCCGTTCTCCCAGGGGCTCCACCCCACCTCCTCGGGTTGTGCCGGCGCATCCCGAGCAAGCGCAACAGCGGCGGGCAACGGCGCCACGGGAGTGACCACCGCGGCGGGAGGAAACGTTTGCAGCCGCCCCACCAGGGCCGCCACCAGCGCGATGTCCGGAGCACCAAGCCCCGCCCAACCTCGTTGGTCGAACTGTTGCCGTAAGGAGCGTGCTTCCTCGCGGAGAGACGACTGCTCCAGTGTCGAGAGCAGTTGCCGCACGACGGATGACGCGGACATGTCTTGTTCGTTCGACAATGAGCCCCCTTGAAGCCCCCGAGAACCGCTCCCTTCGCCTGGATTCGAGGTAGGCCCTTCAGGGTGCTCGCGTCTGGGCTTCGAACCGTCCCGCCAGCAAATCCGCCAGGCTCGCTCCGCAGTGACGTCGCGTCTCCGTGAGGAACCGCTGGATGGAGCGCTTGGAGACGGACCGGGGCCCACGCTCCAACGCGGCGGCGAGCGCCTCCACGGTCAGGTGCACCGGCCCCAGGCTCTGCTCCAGACTCGGCGCCTTGCCCAGCGCGCAGCCCAGATAGGACTCGGTGACCGCGGCCTCCAGGTCCGAGCCCGAGAAGAAGCGCTGGTCCACCAGGTTCCGCGCGAACAGTGGAGACAAGATGGCCTTCAGCTCCACGGCGCTGGGGACACGGTCCGCAGCCGCGGTCTCCGCTCGCGCCAGCCGACTCAGGTAGTGAGTGACAATCTCCACCGCCTCGTCCAGGTCCGGAGGAGGCACGGGGACGAAGCGTCCGAAACGGCCGCTCCGGATGACTGCTTCATCCAGGGCACCCAGGAAGTTCGTCGTGCCCACGATGATGCGTCGCAACCTGCCCGCCCGGTCCAACTGCACCAGCAGCTCGTTGACGTCCGCCTTCTCGTCACTGTGCATGTCGCCCGAGCGACGGGAGCGCGCGACCGCGTCCAGCTCATCGAGCACGAGCATCCGATTCTCCTGCTCCACCACCCAGTCGAACTGCTCGCGAATCATGCGCTGCCCCCAACCGAGATAGGGACCACGCAGATCCGAAGGCGAGAGCAGCCGCACCTCCTGCTCCAGCTCACCCGCTATCGCACGAGCGAGCAGCGACTTGCCGCAGCCAGGGGGCCCGAAGAAGAGAATCCCCGAGGCCCGGGAGACATTTCGCAGCAGCGCCCCGCGCTTCTCCGGCCATACGATATCGCGGAGGATCCGCTCCTTGACGGAGGCATAGCCAGCCACGTCGTCCAGCACCGGCAACGCGTCGTCGCGGCGCTCCGACTTCTCGACCGGGGATTCGCGCCGGGCCGCCTCCTCCGGGTCCTTCACCTCCGAGGCGTTCTCCACCAGCGCGCGCGCCTCGAGCGAGGCGAAGGCGGCTCCCGCGACGGGCACCAGCACCGCGCCTCCCTCGCCCAGATGGTGGGCGATATCCGCCAGGAAGGGGCCGGCCCACAGCAGCGCCTCGCCTGGGACCACCAGGGAGAAAGGCTCGTCCGGCTTGCGACGGGAGAAGATCTTCCGGTGGTAGAAGGACTCCATCGGGCCGCTGCCTACGAGCGTCTCTACCTCGAACGTCCCCTGCCCCTCCACATGCAGGTCCGTGCGAATCACCTCCTGTTCGTCACCTTCATCGTCCAGGACCTCGGTCCGGTGCTGCTCGAACTGGAGCGAGGCCTCGGGATTCCTCACCAGGAGCCACTGCGCCAGCCGGGCCTTGAGGGAGAGTGACGTGCTGCTTTCGTTGCTGCCCTTGAACCGGGAGAGCGGTGTCCGCGTGAGGAGGTCTCCCCACGAGTTCATCGCCTGGGCCGCCCCCTGAGCGCTGGCCTCGCGACTCCACAACACCAGCTTCAATGGAGACAGCTCCGACACGACCGCCTCTGTCGCCAGCGCGGGTTTGCCTCCCACCATCAACAACAACTGGGACACGGGCACCCCACCCCCAGCAATCGCCGTGGCATCGAACTCGAAGATGGGTCCCGGCCACGCGGCCAGCAGGCGCGACAAATCGACGGGGGCCTCCCTGTCTCGCTGGAGCGCGATGAGGTTGAGGGCATGGGGCGCGTCGCGCAGCCGGGGCCCCTCCGAGTCCAGCAGCGAGGGCTTGAGATACTCATGCAGTAAGTGGGACGAACCTCGGACAACCGCGGGGGCCCCGTTCTCCCCACGCCCCGTCCAGACGAAGCGCTGCGCGGAGCGGTAGGCCCAGCCCATCACCCCTTCCCAGGTGGCCTGAAGCCAGTCCGCTGTCTCCCGACGCTCTGGAAGATAGAGCAGCGCGAGGAGCGGCTCGGCACCGGTGAGCGCTCGCAGGAACGCCACCTCGCGGTCCTGCGACAAACCCAATGCACTGGGCCAGAAGGGCTGCGGCAGCGCGAAGCCTTGGGAGGGCTCCGAATCCGGGGTGTCGTCCTCTTCCGGCGAGGGGTCGACGAGGGCCTTCTTCAATGACAGAACGAAGGGCGCGTGGCGGTCCCAGCTTCCCGTGGTGGGATTGACATCCAGCCCTGCCCGCTCAAGCTGCCGCACGACGCTCCCCAACGAGGTGCGCTGCATCTTGACGTCTGTTGAATAGCCAAACACCCCGACCAGCTCGGACAAAGAGGACTGGCCCACCAGGCTCAGGGTGTTGCTGAACTTCGTCTGCCGCCGTCGAGCATCCGCCAGCCACAGGGCCAGCGGCTCCACGTCCGCGCGGGAGACCCGTTCCAGGGTATTACCCTTGAGGGGCAGCCGCACCGTGAGCATGGTGCCGCTGCGCCGCGTCACGATGCCAATGGGATTCCCCGTTTGCTGCGTGATGACCACGGTATCGCCAACCATGACCTTCATGACGCCCCTCCCAGGGTCGAGAGCATGGCACGAGGTGGACACTCTCGTCGCACACCCGCGCGAATGACACCCGAAGGCACCGGGGCCGGCCATCCCCCTCAGGAGGTATTGCGTCAAGGCACGGGCGCCAGGGGCGCACCGCCGCGCCTTCGCTTCATGTGCTCCTCCGGCCTCGCCGTACAGTGCGGCGTCGGGCTGGTAGGCTTTGGCACCGCACGGACCAGGGGAGCACATACGCCAGTGAGGACTACCAGCACGTTCTGGCGAGACACGGCATCGTCCGCGGCATCAGCCGATGCGGCAACTGCTACGACAACGCCGCCCTGGAGAGCGGGTTCAGCACGCTCAAGCCAGGGGTGGACAATGCGCGTTAACGCCTTGCTGGCCATGGCGCTGTTGGCCACGGGGTGCGCCTCGGTGACTCATGCTCCCGGGCGCGACAGAACGCTGAACCACGCGCCACATGCAGCCTCGTCCCCCGCGTGGGAAGGGGAGCCGAGCGACGACCGCACGCACGCCATCGCGGGACCCGAAGCAGGACAACGGCTGTGGCGGCATCGGGGACCACGCAGCGACGCAACCCGGGCTGGGCCTGGCACCGTGGCTGGAGCGACTGGAGGCGGAGCGCGGAGCGCCACACTGACTCGACAAGCAATCCTCGAGTCCATCGACGAGATGAAGGGCTCGCTGGGGAGGGTCGAGTCCGCGTTGTCCAGGATTTCGACACGTCGGCCCGGCTTCGATGGCCGGGGCATCAACGGCGAGGTGTTCATGCGCTTTCTCCGCCTTGGCTCCAAGCAGGTGACGTGGATTCACGGCACGCTCGGAAGCGCGACGGTGATGGCTGGGGCCGCGTCGGAACTGGAGAACCCGGAGATGGAGCTGGGCGTCCTGCGCATGACGGGGCCACGGCTCCAGGCCGCGATGTTCGGAACACTGCTGCTCGCCACCTGGGTTGATTTCCTCCAGCTCACCGACGCATTGCTCCGGGAGTGCTTCATCTGCAGCTTCGAGAAGCAGTTCGTGGACCTCAACCGCGTCCGGGGCCTGGTGGAGACCCCGTTGTCGGACCTCGCTTCCCAGGACCCGAACCGTGTCGAAGCCGCGGCACTCGCGATGCCCGAGCTGATGGGGGCATTGACCCGGGAGTTCAACGCGATTCATTCGGACGGACGGGCGGCCATGGAGGAAGGAGGCAAGATTCTGGTGGCCGTGCAGGTGTTGGAGATGGTCACCCTGATTTCCTCGCTGAAGATGTCGCTGCCTCGACTGCCCCCGGCCGCGCCCGCGACGCTCGGCGTGGGCCTCGCGATGAGTTCAGGGGGCGTCATGGCGGGCTCACGCATCGTTGTCTCCGCCGAGTGGGTGGAGCTGATGCGAAGGCTCGTGCAGGCAGGCGTCATCTCCCTCCCCGCCGTCAGCGCGGCCGTCCGCATCCACGGGGGTCAGGTGATGATGGCTCAGGCCCATCAAGACCTGCCCGAGGGCGTTCGTGACGCGCTGGGAGCCAGTCCCGAGGTGAGGGGCATGCGGGTGACGGGCAAGGCAGGAGCGGGCATGTCCGACGCCCCGAAGCACCACGTCCTACCGAAAGAGCACCGGGAGTGGTTCGAGCAGCGCGGCTTCAAGGGCGACATGGACATCGACCAGTTCTGCGTCCGGCTGGAGCAGGCCCACCACGAGGCCATTCACGGCGGAGGCAACTGGACGCTGGGTCGCGTGTGGCCCGGTGAGTGGAACCGGATGATCATGAAGACGCTGCGCGACGCCGAGGCTAGAGCAGGCCGGATGTTGACGCGGAATCAGGTCCTGGACATCGTCGCGGAGCGTATGCAGTTCTACAAAGTCCCGATCGTGTTCACGAAGGGGAGGAGCCGATGACGGACGAACTTTCATGGCGGGGGAATTGGAAGGCCCGCTTGTATGAGCGCGTTCGTGAGCGCGGCTACGATTCACTCACGGCCTTTGCCGAGGCCCGTCCCACCGCATCGTGGGTGGCATTGGCCGAGGAGCTGGGTCCGGACGACGTTGCCGGAGTTCAGGTGTACGACGGATTGGTGGCCGAAGCGGTGCGAAGCAAGCAAGTGACCCGCCTGGTTCGTGGGCATCTCGTGCGCGAGCTATGGGGGAGCCTCCCTGATGGTTGGCCGGCAATGCTGGATGACGACAACCGCTTCAGGGTCGCCAAGGCACTCGGGCTCTGGTCCGGCATCGTCCCAGAGACGCATGAAGACCGCGTGCGATTGGCAGGTGATGCACTGCTCGCCAATCCACCTCCCGCTGGATGGCGTCCACTCGGACCTGACGACGAGCTTCTCCGGAGGCTTCTCCCCGACGACGAAGCCTGACCGCTGGGCCGCTTGGCCGGAGCTTCCTATGGCTCCTCCCACGGGTTCGCGAATCGCGCGTCGCGCGTGAACTCCACATCCGTGAGGCTCTTGAGGAACGCCACCAGGTCCGCGCGCTCCGACTCCGTCAGCTCGAACGGCCGCACCAGCGGGTCCTTGTTCGGGTTCGCCCGTCCATCTCCCACGAACGGCCCCTCCGTCACGTTGCGCCCACCGGCCACATAGTGGTCGATGACCGCCTCCAGCGTGGCGATGCTGCCGTCGTGCATGTACGGCGCCGTCAGCTCCACGTTGCGCAGCTGCGGCACGCGGAAGCGGCCCTGGTCCTCCGCCCGCTGGGTGAACTCGAACAGGCCCGGGTTGTCCAACGGGTACGCGCCCTTCCCGTCCACGTCGTACAACCCGTTGTTGAAGAACTGCATGTTCGGCAGCACCGAGTCCTTCGAGCGGAACGAGTTCGAGAGGTGCCTCCCGCTGTGACAGTGGTAGCACTCCGCGCGCTCGCCAAAGAACAGCTCCATGCCCCGCCGGGCCTCCGGCGTCAGCGCCTCCCGCTCCCCTTGCAGATAGCGGTCATACGGCGAGCCGCCCGACAAGAGCGTGCGCTGGAACGACGCCAGCGCCTTGACGATGGTCTCCCGGTCCACCGGCTCCACCGCGTCGGGGAACGCCGCGCGGAACAGCTCCGGATACTTCACGTCGTCCCGCAGCCGCTGGAAGACCTCCTCCAGCCGGGGCGTCACGCCCAGCTCCGTGGGGAACTCGTTGAACAGCGGCACCAGCGCCTGGGTCTCCAGCGTCTCCAGCAACGGGTTCGCCCAGGTGTACGTGGCCAGATAGGCCACGTTCGCCAGCCCCGGCGAGTTGCGCGCGACGTGGTCTCCCGTGGAGCCCCGGGGCGTCGGCTTCCCATCCGAGAACGCCCGCGCCTGCTCGTGGCAGCTCACGCACGCCATGGTGCCGTTGCCCGACAGTCGCTTGTCGTGGAACAGGTGGCGCCCCAGCTCCACCTTCGCGTCCGACATGGGGTTGTCCGCCGGAACGAAGGGCTCCGGGAAGCCCGCGGGCAGCTTCCACGCATAGGGCGTGGGAGGCGGCGCGCCTTCATCGCCCCCGCAGCCGACCAGCAACAACGCGCCCAGCGCGGCGCTCACCTTCCATGCGCGGAACATCTGGCACTCCTCGTTCACTCGCCGCGGGACAGGGCTTCAGCGGACCCGGAAGAACGTCGTCGGCAGCGCCTTGGGGCGGCCATCCGCGGTCAGGCCGAACTGCGCGAGGAACCCCGGGCACTCCGGGTCCGTCGCCCCCGACATGCACCCCGGCATCATGTCCGTCGTTCCATCCGGGACACGATTCACGTCCAGCTCCGAGTACAGCCCCGCCAGGTCCAGGACGACCTGATTGGCCTCCGGGTCGAAGCCCGCCAGGGTGATGGTCGCCTGGTTGTCCGCCGCACAGGTGAAGCCGTCCGGCACCGAGCCCCGACACCCCGAGGCCCCCATGTGGAAGTAGAAGCTCTCGTTCGCGCGGGAGCGGACGTCCAGGGCCACGAACTTGTAGCCCCCCTGCCAGCTCCACCACATGGGCGCCACGTTGAGCGGCGCGCGCTCGGCCTCCGCATCCAGGTGGTTCTTCTCCGGCGGCAGGCCCACCTTGAACTCCAGGCCCGTGTAGTCGTCATGCTCCGGCGCGGTGCCCACCACTTCGCGGCGCACCTCGGGGCTGCCCGTGGCGCACGTCCCGGTGCCATCCTCGAAGTCCAGGAGGGCAATCGCATCGCGCTGCCACGTCCCGTCCTGCGCGAGCTTCAGCGCGTGGCGCTCGCCATTGGCGCGCACCAACGTGACGTCCCGCAGGTACATCTTGAAGTCGAGCAGCTCGATGACGCCCCGCGACGTGCCGATATCCGGGTAGCTGCCGCCGCACGTCAGCGCCTCCTGTCGCACCTGGGGGCTGAAACGCACGGTGTAGGTCTTGTCGCTCTTCTCGTCATCACCGCAGCCCTGCAGGAGCAGGAGGGCGGGCACGAGGGCCCAGGACGCGAGCTTCCGGACGGCGTTCATCGAATCGACCTCCACGGGGCGGATGCGAGGAGCGCACCGCGACGGACTGCAGGGGTACCAGCCCCGGGGAGCAAACGCCGTGTGGCATGTTGTCGCGGCGGGAATGCACACGCGCCCCAGGGTCCTTCGGGGCGGGAACGCCAACGACTCCCGAACATATCGCCGCCCGTCAACCGGTCGGCCCTGGTGACACCTCGCGGCGCGGGGAGCCGCGGGTCCAGGTCAGCCTGCTCGCACTACGGGCAGGCGCCGCAATCCGACGCGCAGTTGTTCGCGGCGGTCCCCGTGCCGCACTGCTCGGAAATCTGGCACACGCCGTCGCCGCACCGGTAGATGTCCTGGGGACGGATGCGCGTACTGATGGGGCGGTACGGCTTCCCGTTGTACGTGCAGCTCTTGTAGAACCCGCCGCGCAACGGGTCCGCCTGGCAGTGGTCCAGGCAGTTGCCCACGTGCGCAATCGCGGGCGCACACGCGGCGTCACCACTCCAGGACGACAGGCCGCAGGTGCGCACCGTGCTCTCGTCGTAGGACAGGTAGCTGGTGTCGTTCGCCGCGAAGAGGCCCTCATTGGCGAAGAGGTTGCCGAAGAAGCACGCCTCCGGCTTGCTGAACAACTGCAGCTCCTCCGGGGTGGAGGGAATCGCCACGTTCGATGCGCCCTTGCCCAGCACGGAGATGTTCACGTGCACGCCGAACTTGTTCGCATGCGCCGCCAGGCACGCGGACACCACCTGCTGCTCCGTCACCGACGCGGGCTGCGGCTGCGAGCCCGCCACGCTCCCCGTCCACGACGGCGCCAGCCCCAACGAGCCCGGCCACGAGTACGTCGTTCCGCCATGGGTGTACGACAGTGTTTGCGTGGGCGACAATGCACAGCGGGCGACATACTTCATCAGCATTTCCGCCTGGGCTGGATTGGCGCTGAACCATGTATTGAACACGCCATTGGTGCTCAGCCCGTTCGTGCTCAACCCGTTCGTCGACAAGCCATTGGTGCTCAACCCGTTCGTCGACAAGCCATTGGTGCTCAGCCCGTTCGTCGACAAGCCATTCGTCGAGACCAGCCCCTCTTCGTGGGTGCCTGTCGACTCGTTCGGCTCGCCATCACCCATCCCCGCGGGGCCACATCCGATAGTGACGCTCAAGAGCGCGGGCAACCCCCACGCCGTCAGTTCTCGAAGGAAGGAAGGACGGGACTCGAAACGGCTGAAGCACTGGCGCATGGGACTGTCTCCGCGTTGGGGGTGACCGCGCGGTTTCTCGCGGCCAAGACAACGGGTAGTGCTTCTCGCCAGGAGCGACAGGTGTACCCACGTGCAATTCTTCCGCTGGGGTCGTGCGTCAGACAGGGACATCGTGAAACGGCTGACGCTTCAGCCGTGTATCGACTCACGGTTGACGATGATTCACTGGCCGTGACACACCGCGAGACGTTCTTGAAACATCACCGCGCCGCGCGGCGGGCGTCGCGCGGCAGCGTCACGGTGAACGTCGTGCCGTCCAGCTCCGAGGAACGCACGTCCACGCTGCCACCATGCGCGTGGACAATCTCCCGGACGATGAACAGGCCGAGTCCCAGCCCACCCCGTCGTCGGCCCTTCTCGCGCGCGGCGCCGGCCTGACGGAACGGGTCGAACAGCGTGGCCAGCTGCGGCGCGGGAATGGGCGCGCCGGGGTTGTGGACCTCCACCACCTGGCGCGTCTCATAATCCAGACACCGCAGCAGCACGGGTGCGTCCTGGGCGCCGTGCTCCAGCGCATTACCCACCAGGTTGCTGAGCACCTGCGCCAGCCGGTCCGCGTCCCACAGCCCGTCACAGCGGCCGTCCACGTCGAAGGCGATGTAGCGGTCCGGATGGACCGCGGACAGCTCCTCCACCACCTGCTGACACACGGTGGAGAGATTCGCCGGCGCCACTTGCAGGGGGATGCCGCCGGACAGCCTCGCCCGCGTGAGGTCGAGGATGTCCGAAATCATGGTGCCCATCCGCTCCGCGGACGCCTCGATGCGCTGGGCCATCTGCTGCTGGGTGGAGCTGATGGGGGCGCGGCGCCGCAGGGCCCGGGCGGACAGGGTTATGGCGTTGAGGGGGTTGCGCAAATCGTGGCCCAGAATCCCGATGAAGCGCTCGCGGAACTCCGCCTCCTCCGCCAGCCGCTCCAACGCGTGCTTGCGCTCGGTGATGTCCATCATCGAGCCAATCATCCGCACCGGCCGGCCCGCCGCGTCACGCGACAGCACGCCCCGGTCCAACACATGGGCCCAGCTTCCGTCATGGCGCAGGAAGCGGTACTCCGCCTGCCACGCGGCCCGGGTGGACGCCACGAAGTCGCGCAGCCCGTCCGCCACCGCGTCGCGCTCGTCCGGGTGCAGCCGCTGCGTCCACCAGCCCAGCTCATGGTCCGCCGCGTCGCGTCCGTAGCCGAACAGCTCCTCCTGTCCGGCATCCCAGCGCACGCGCCCCGTCGCCAGGTCGCAGTCCCACAGCACGTCATGCGTGGCGCGAGCGGCCAGCCGGTAGCGCTCCTCCGCCTCCCGCAGCGCGGACTCCGCCTGCTCGCGCTCGGTGCAGTCCGCCACCACGCCCACCATGCGGTGCGGCCGCTCCGCCTCGTGGAAGCTCTGTCCCACCGCCTCGTACCAGTGCGTGGTGCCGTCCGCGTGCCGACAGCGGAACTTCAGCGTGTAGGCCCCGTCCACCGCCAGCGCCTGTTCGATTCCCCGCGCGACGCGGTGCCGGTCCTCCACCACCACACAGGACAGGAAGCTCGGCAGCGAGGTGCCCAGCGTTGCTGGCGCCTGGCCAAAAAACGCGTCCGCGTCCTGGGACCACGTCACCACGCGCCGCGCCTCCGTCCACTCCCACGCCACCATGCGCGCCTTGGACAGGGCCAGCCGCAAGAGCTCCTCGCGGGCCTGCACGTCCCGGGTGTTCTCCAGCGCCCCCTCCGCGCGCCGCCGGGCCTCCCGCTCCCGCTCCAGCGCGTCGCGCAGCCCCGCCGCGTCCTCCGGTGACGGCTCCAACAACCACAGCGCCAGGCCGTCCGCCTCCTTGACGCCCACCACCTGGAAGCATGCGTCCAGCCCGTCGCGGGACAGGCGCAACGTCGAGGACAGGGGCACGCCCGTGGCCCAGACCCGCACGCACGCCTCCAGCTCCACGCCGCGCAGGCCCTGCTGCACCCAGCGCGAGACACAGGAGGGCACGCCCCAGTCATGCACGAAGTGCTCGGCCGCCGCGTTGAGCGACGACCACTGGAAGTCGAGCACCTCGCCCGCCGGTCCCCGCAGCGCTTCCAAGCGCATGCACGGTGCGGGACTTCCGGCATGGAGCGACCGTGCCAGGGCATTCCCTGGCAACGACGACAGGCTCACCATCGACTTCCCCCCGGCGCCCAGCACCCCTCCAGTCCACGTGCGGAGACTGGGGCGCGGAACACGCGTTGGTAGAGAGTGCCATGTCCGAGGTGTCGCGAACTTGTCCTCGGGTACAGCGATTGCCGCAGTGCTCACCCGTAAGCACTGTGTGGCTCAAGCCACGTCCTCCCCCACCCCCGACGCCCGGACCGGCTCGCCCCCCGCCCCTCCCGCTTCCGGGAGCAAAGTGCACCGTGGGCGACACCCGCCACTGCCCCACGGGGCAGGAAGGCATCACACCCACCTCCTCAGTCCTGGAGCCGGGGCAGGCGTACCGTGAAGGTGGTGCCGTCCTCCTGCGAGGACACCACGTCCACGCTGCCACCGTGGCCGCGGATGATGTCCCGGACGATGTAGAGGCCCAGGCCGATGCTGCGGCTGGACTGGCCTTCCTTGAGCATGCCTCGCGTCATCGGCTCGAACAGGCGCGACATGAGTTCGGGCGGGATGGGGTCCCCACCGTTGTAGACACTCACCATCGCCTGGCCTGCCTCCGCGAACGTGCGCACCCGCACCGGAGCCTCCGGCGGGCTGTAGGCCAGCGCGTTGGAGAGCAGGTTGGTCAGCACCTGGGCGATGCGGTCCGGGTCCCATTCCCCCCGCACGTCCGGCGCCACGTCCACCTGCACGGGCCGGCCGGGGTGGGCGCCCTGCACCTCGTCCAGCACCTGCGTCACCACCTCCCGGAGGTCCGTGGGTGTTCGGTGCAGGGCGATGCCGCCGCCCAGCCGCGCCTTGGTGAAGTCCAACAGGTCGCGAATCATCCGCGCCGCGCGCTCGCTGGCCTGACCGATGCGCTGCACCGTGCGCCGCTGCATGTCGGACAGCTCGCCCTTCTTCTCCAGGAGACCCACCGACATGGAGATGGCCGCCAGGGGGTTGCGCAAGTCGTGCGACACGATTCCCACCAGCTGCTGCTCGAACTCCGAGCGCCGCCGCAGCTCCTCGTGCACGCGGCGCTCCTCGGTGATGAGGCGCACCTGCTCCAGCGCCTGCGCGCACGCGTGCGCCAGCGCGGAGAAGAAGGCCCGGTCCATCTCCGTGAACAGCCGCGCCCGCGCGAAGGACAGGCCAATGGCCCCCAGCGCCCGCCCCTTCACGAGCAGCGGCAGGGCGATGGCGGACTCGTGGATGCCGTACGCATTCAGGTGCGGATAGCGCCCCTGCCAGTCCTCCAATGAGCCCAGCCAGATGGGCCGCTGCTCGCGCACCGCCTCCGTGAGCGGCACCGGGTTGGACAGGGGGATGCGGCGCCACTTGGCCAGCACCTGCTCGGGGTAGCCCACCGCGTCCACGATTTCGAGCGCGTCCCCTTCGTCATTCAGGAGGTTCACCGCGCCCGCCTTCGCGCCCGCGGCCACCAACCCCTGCTCGAAGAGCGCGCGGCACACCTCCGCCACCGTGCTGGCCTCCGACAGCCGCGCGGTGAAGTCGCGCAGCCGGTCGATGTGGCCCGCAGCGCGGTGCGCCAGCTCGCGCGCCTCCGCTTCCTTCTGTCGCAACAGCTCCGCCTGCGCGCGCACCTGGTGCTGCGCGCGGAACAGCTCCACGAAGACGGTGACCTTCGAGCGAAGCACTTCCGGCGGGAAGGGCTTCTGCAGGAAGTCCACCGCGCCGGTGGAGTAGCCGGCGACCAGCTCCGAGTCATCGCGCCCGTACGCGGTGAGGAAGATGATGGGGACGTTGCGCGTGCGCTCCCGCTGCTTGATGAGGGAGGCCGTCTCGAAGCCGTTCATCCCCGCCATCCGCACGTCCAGCAGGATGACGGCGTAGTCCTCGCGCAGGAGGAAGCGCAGCGCCTGCTCTCCGGAGGACGCCTTCGCGAGCCGCACGCCCAGCGGCTCCAGGATGGCCTCCAGCGACACCAGGTTGGCGGGGTTGTCGTCGACCAGCAGCACGCCCGGAGCTTCAACACCCACGAGGCCAGTGCTGTCGGGGGACGCGTCCGGCGACTGCGAGGCGCTCGAGCCCCCCTGAGCGCCCGCCGCGCCATGTGGGGGCGTTCCCCGCCACCGCAACCATTCCGCCATCGTCGCTATCCCTTCGTGGAACATGGAGTCTTCACCTGGATGTCGGGGCGGTCCACCGTCGAAGCCTGGGAGTGTCCATCCGACCCGAGGGCAGGCCGGCTCCCATCAACACTCCTCGGCCCGGAATCAAACCGTGCCAGCAGTCTGCTTGTCGGGGTCGCTCACGGGGAGAGACGGCAAGCGTGCGTTATCCATCACTCGCCAGGTTCAGTATCGCCCCTTCGCGCCCAGGATGGGCAGGACGATGGGCAGCCCCACGGCCTCCTTGGAGAGCGGTCGGCCGCCTCCTCCGTCGTACTCAAAGCTCACCGTCTCCTGACTGATGGTGACATTGAGCATGTCCAGGTAGGCCTCCAGGCTGAAGGTCTCGTACACCCACGACTTGGACAGGCGCACGTCGAAGCGGAAGAAGGGCGGCAGCCGGTCCACGGAGTCCCGGTCCACCTTCACCCACGACGGCCTGCCGGAGCTGTCCTGTCCCGCGCGGTGGGTCTGCGTGCCCAGCGTTCCGTACTCCGGACGGCCGGTGTTGAAGTGCAGCACGCCGCCCAGGGTGACGCTGTTGGAGAACTTGTAGCTGAGCACCAGGTTGAGCACGTGGGACTGGTCGAAGGCGAAGGGCAGGTCCGCGGACGCCTCGCCCAGCACGTTGCCCTCCACGTCGTACCGGTAGAAACGCGTGCGCCGGACACTGCGCTGCAGCGTGTACGAGAGCCAGCCGAACCAGTTGTCGCCCAGCGGATGGCGGACGAGCAGCTCCAGTCCATACGCGAGGCCGTGGCTCTTGAAGTCGGGGAAGTTGATGTCGTCGCGGTTCGGGATGCCCGGGTCCTGGTCCGGCGCGGGCAGCGGGTCTGGGTCATCCACCAGGCCCTCGTCGGAGAAGGGCGTCAGCTCGATGGTCCGCACCAGCGGGTTGACGTAGACGTCCATGCCCAGCTCCAGCCCCTGGAGCGCCTTCCACTCCGCGCCGAACGAGAACTGCGCGCCCTCCTGGAGCCCCAACAGCAGGCTGCCCACGTCCACCACGGGCAGGCTGATGAGTGAAGTGGGCGGCTGGTGGAACAGGCCCGCGGAGCCCTTGAGGACGAGCGAGTCGGTGAGCTGGTGGCGCAAGGTGAGGCGCGGCTCCAGCGCGGTGCGGTCGATGCCCGGGGACAGGTGGTAGTTGTCCACGCGAAGCCCCGGCACCACGGACCACTTGGGAGTGGGCTGCCACACCAGCTCCGCCCACGCGCCCAGGAAGGTGGCCAGCGCCACCGGGGCGAACTCGGCCGTCTCCTCGTCCGGGTTCAGCTCGTAGAAGTCGACGATGGCGCGCTTGTGGTCCACGTCGCCACCCAGCCGCAGGGTGACTTTGGGGTCCAGCGGCGCGGTGTAGCCCAGGCGCGCGGACCAGGTGCCCTGGTCGATGAAGACGGACGTCGCGTCGCTCGGCGGGGTGCTGCTGGTGACGGCGAAGCGGTCCAGGCCCCACGTCGCGCCGATTTCGAACTCGCCGCCGGCCAGCGGGTGGCGGTGCCGCAGGTCCACGCGGTGGAAGATGATGGACTGCAGCGCGGTGTCTCCGAACTCGTCCTGCGACTCGGAGCCGAACGTGTCCGACGAGCCGAACGCGAACAGCCTCAGCTTGCCCTGCCCCACGTCCTGCTCCACGCGCAGCTGGTAGTCCCAGAAGTCGAGGATGACCTTCGGGTTGAGGCGGCCCGACTGGGGCGGGTCCTGGAGCTTGTTGGCCGCGAGCGCGATGAGCCACGGCGTATAGGAGTAGCGGCCCGCGAGGCTGACGTTGGTGCCGGTGGAGACGAACGGCGTCTCCAGGAAGAAGCCCGCGTTGATGAGGTCCGCGTAGGCGCTGCCGTGGACGCGGTCATCGCGCGGCCTGCTGAGCCGGCCTTCAATCGCCCCGCCCAGCAGCCGCCCGTAGCGGGGCGGTGGTGAGCCCGGGAAGAAGTCGATGGCGTCGATGAAGTCCGGGTGGATGACCGCGGGGCCGAGGAAGAGATGGAAGAGGATGGGGACGCGGATGCCATCCAGGAAGTAGCCGGTGGCCGCGGGCTGGCTGCCGCGCACCACGGGGTAGGCCACGCCGGACAACATGCTGCTCACGCCCGGCAGCAACATGATGACGCGGAACGGGTCGCCCATGGTGCCGGGCACTTCGCGCAGCTCCGCGTCGTGCAACGTGACGCGGCTGACCTCGGTGCGCTCGCGGTCTCCTCGCACCACCGTCTCGTAGGGATTGATGACGAGCGGCGCAAGCCCGTACACCACCTCCAGCGCCTCCTGCGTCCCGAGCTCCTCGCGGAAGAGGCCGGGCTTGTGGCCGGGCGCGGACACGCGGACGCGATGTCCTCCCGAGGGCCAGCGCGCCTCGAAGCGGCCCTGCGTGTCCGTCTGCACCGGCGCGTCCGGCACGCTGTCCGACACCAGCGTGGCGCCGACGACGGGGCGCCGGTTGCCCTTGGTGCGCACCAGTCCACGCAAGGTGACGGGGCCTTCGGGGCGAGCATCCTCGGCGACGACGGGCGCCTCGAAGCGGTACTCGAAGGACAGGCGCACCGGTACCGGCTGTCCATCCACGGTGGCGGGCGAGAAGCGCAGGGACGGCGCGGCGTGCAGCGCGGCTTTGTCCAACAGCGGGTGGACGCCCCGCACCAGCGTGGCGGATTCGACCTCCCCCGCGTCGTCGACCAGCAGCTCCAGTTGGACCACGCCCGAGACACGCTCCGACGCGAGCTCGGGCGGATAGGGCGCGGGGGCGTCTAGCGTCAGCGCGGGGGGAATGAAGACGGGCTCGGCCACGCCTCCATCCGGCGTGACGACCTCCACCGCCCAGCCCGCGTCCGTGCGCGCGAGGCCGACTTCCGCCGCGGACACGCCCGCATCCGCGCTGCCTCCATCCGGTGGTGACGGAGCCTGGGCATGCGCGGGGAGCACCGGCACGAGCAGCGCCAGCAGCCACACCGCGATGAGCGCGCGCGAGCCGAGTCCTCCGCGTCGCCTTCCCCGAATCGTTTCCGTCACGTCTGTTCCCGAGGGCCCCTGGATGCATGAGGCCAGGGACGGGGCAGGGTGACAAGCACCCCTCCCGCGAAGCCGTCACCCGCAGAGCAGAAGCAACCGCGAAACCTTCGACTCCGTCCCGGGTTGGACGAAGCGCACCCGACACGTCACGCACCCGACACGCGCCTTGTCTCCGAGGGAGGGAGGACATGGGCACGGGGGCTCACCAAGTTCCCCGCACTCCGGAGCCCCGCGTCATGAGTCTTTGTCTGTCCCTGTCCTGGTGCCGGCTGGCGTCCACCGCCCTGCCGCTGTCCGCGTTTCCGCCTCGCGACGCCCGCCTGCTCTCCCTGGCCCCGCCGGCCCGCTCGGTGGGGGACGCGGCGGCTGCGTGGACGTGGGCTGTCGTCGGGGGGCGTGCGGAATGATCGCCCCACCGTCCATCCATGTCGTGCGCGCGCGCCTGCTCCAACTGCTCTTCGGGCTGCTGCTGGTGTTGGTGGCGCTGAGCTTGATTCCCTCGACCCCGGCCACGCTCACCGCCGAGCAGACGGCGGGGCCCCACGAGGACGCGGCCGTGCTCCGGGAGCCCGCCCGGCTCGGGACGATGGGCCCCGAGCGGTGCCCACCCGACACCCTCTGTCTTCCAAGCCGCTGAAGCACGCGTGACGGACCGCCACGCGCTGTCCGCGCCGATGGTGCGATCTCCCCACCGCCCCCGCGCTCAGCGCTGGGGCAGGATGGCGGCGGCGACCTGGTTCACCAGCTTGAGCTGACCGCGCGACATGCGGCGCAGCGTGCGCAGGAGGCGGCGCATCTCCGGCAGGTGGTCCTTGTCCCGCGAGTCCTCCTCCCACAGCGCCGCGCCCACCGAGGCCGCCGTGACGAGCCCCAGGCCCACGTCCGCCGACAGGCGCAGCGCCAGACACAGGCGGAACAGCGTCGGCACGCTGGGCATCATCTTCCCGCGCTCCATCCGCCCATAGACCTCCGCGGCGATGCCGATGCGCTCGGCCACATCCGCCTGCGTCAGCCCCGCGCGCATCCGCGCCGACCGCGCCTCCTCGCCAACGCTCACCGCCAGGCGCCGCTCCAGCTGTTGACGCGATTGTCGGGCGCGGTCGCTCGGCCGCCCCTGGCGTGCCCGGGGTGACTTGCGGGTGGAGGCGGAACCTTCAGGGTGGGTCTTCACCGCATCAACCTTATGAGTACGGGCCGAGGCCCCGGCCTGCACAGGCACAGGCCGCCCTCGGACGCGTGTCCGACAGGGCTTATAACCCAGCAAGTCATCAGGCGAAATACCGATATGCCGGGTAGTCTCCCGGTCCTCCCCGATATCGCGTCCTACCCTCCGACACACCCCCTTCCCCATCCACCGCCGCCCCCCGAATCCCGCCGGGCCCCCTATGACAGGGCTCCCGCGTGAAACCCAGGAGGTCCAGGGCATGACATGGGACCTTCCACGCGCGGTGGGCCCCTCCTCCCAGGTCGTCCGCGCCCCGACTTCGCGGCTTGACACCTCCCATTCGTAAAGCTGAAAATCAAGACATAGCCTCAAAACTGTTCAGGAGCGGAAGCCTCGCGCGAGGCGGTGCAGGCGAGGCTCGACGTGGCCCGCAAGTTCCTCCAGAACAGCAGTGCTTGCTCGAAGACCGAGGACCCACCATGGCCGGGCACCCCACCGCCGATGAGCTGATGAAGCGTCTGTTGGCCACCCGCGAGGCTGGCGACGCCACCCCCGCGAGCCCGGAGCAGTTGCGCCTGCTGCGCGAGCTGACGCGGGATGCGCCCACCTTCGCGCCCGCGCTGCTGGAGCTGGCGCGACTGCTCCAGCTGGCGGAGGAGCCGGGCGTGGACCCCGAGGTCACCTTCACCGAGGTGCAGCGGCTCCTGGAGCAGTCCGTCTCCGTGTCGCGCCGCAACCCGGCCGCGCTGGTGGAGCTGGGCTACTTCCTGGACGTCATCCGGGGCCGCGAGGACGACGCGATGACGCTGTGGGAAGAGGGCTCGTCCCACGCACTGAAGACGCTGGAGCAGGCGTGGGCCGGCATGCTGCGCGGCCTGGGCGACACGCGCACGAAGGAGTCCCTGGAGAAGGGGCTGCGGCTGGCGGAGCGCGCGGAGAAGGTCTTCCCTGACTCGCCGCGGCTGCTGGACGAGGTGGAGCTGGTGCGCGAGTACGCGCGCCAGGACGGGCTCATGAAGCCGGCCTCGGAGCCATGAAGCGGCGGATGGAAGACACACTACCCAGGAGGTGACTTCCCGCCGGAGGACGACCATACTCTCCGAGTGAGCCCGCGGGCCCATCGGGTCCGTTCGTCCGAGGAGAGTCGCCATGTCGCCCCCGTCGTCCGACGCCTCCGCCCAGCCGCACGTGCTGCTGCGCTCCGGTCGCGCCTCCTATGAGCTCGTCAAGTCGCTGGGCGCCGCGCACCACGGGGAGTTGCTCCTCGCGCGCCGCCGCTACGAGTCGGACTTCGGTGGCTACGCGGTCATCAAGCGCCCGCTGCGCGCCGAGGCCGCGCACCGGCTCTGGGAGGAAGGCCGGCTCACCGCGCTGCTGCACCATCCCAACGTCGTCAGCGTGCACGACCTCAAGGGCCCGGACGAGGCGCCCGTGCTCGTCTTCGAGCACACCCCCGGCCACCGGCTGGACTCGCTCATGGAGGCCTCCGGCCGCGCCCACCTGCCCTTCACGGAGGGCTTCTCCCTCTATGTCGCCGCCGAGGTCGCGGAGGCGCTGCACCACGCCCACACCCTCACCGACGAGCACGGCCGGGCGCTGCGCGTCGTCCACCGCGACGTCGGTCCCCACAACATCCTCATCACCGAGCACGGCGCGGTGAAGCTGCTCGACTTCGGCGCCGCGTCGTCCGTGCTCTCCGGCACTCCCGAGGGACAGGAGCATCCCACCAGCCTCGCCTACGCCGCCCCCGAGCACGTCGCGCGCCAGGCGTTGGATGGACGCGCGGACCTGTTCAGCCTGGGGCTGGTGCTGCTCCAACTGCTCACCGGACGACACCTCTTCGAGGGCGCGGACCGGTTCGAGGCGGAGCGCCGCCGTCGTCGCGAGCAGGCGCTGTCGTCGGACACGCCGACGCAGGAGCACGCGCTCGACTCGGCCATGCAGGAAGCCGTCAGCGTGGCCGCCGCGCGGGAGCTGCGCCGCCGCATCCGCGCCTACACGCGCGAGGACCTGGAGGACGCGCTGCGCGCGGTGCCCGTGGCCTTCCAGCCGCTCTTGCGAGGCACGCTGGCGCCCGAGCGCGAGGAGCGCTTCGGCACCGGCGCGGAGCTGGCGCGCACCCTGCGGCTGTACGCCCGCCGCGCCGGCCAGGTGTTCGGTCGCGCGGACGCGCTCGCGGAGGTGACGGGCCTGCGCTACGCCGCGCTGCGCGTGCAGGCCGGTGAGTCCCCCGAAGAGGTGCTGGAGGACAGGCTGCTGCCGGAGGAGGACCCCGCAAGCTGAACGCCGCCCACGTCCCATTCCGGAAGCGTGTGCTAGCGAACATCCCCGCAGTCGTGACGTGGACGTATCGACGCGGTGCGGCTGGCGACCCTGGCCCTTCGGTACGAGTCTGAGTCTCCATGTGCACGCCAAGCCTCGTCCTCCTGGTCGAAGACCACGCCGATAGCCGGGAGCTGCTGGAGGAGTTCCTGACGATGGAAGGCTTCGCCGTGGAGACGGCGGGCAACGGCCAGACGGCATGGGAGCGCCTGAGGCGACTCCCCCGCCCGGACGCGGTGCTGCTGGACTTGATGATGCCGGTGATGAGCGGGTGGGAGCTGATGCGCCATGTCCGTGAGGACGCCAGGCTGAGCGCCCTGCCCGTCGTCGTCGTGTCCGGCGCGGGCAACAGCCAGCCGCTCCCCGAGGGCGTCCAGGCCGCGGTGCCCAAGCCGGTGGACCTCTGGGAGCTGCGCGCGACGCTCGCCCGCGTGGTGAACGCGGCAGGCTGAGGGCGTCGGCGCGTCAGGCCGGGGGTGGCACGCGCGGGAGCGTCACCTTGAAGACGGTGCCGTCCGCCTCGGTGGAAGTCACCTGGATGTGGCCGCCGTGGCCCTTCACCACCTGCTCGACGATGTAGAGGCCCAGGCCCAGGCCCCCGCTGATGCTGCTGCCCGGGTGGCTGCTCGTGGCGCGACGGAACGGGTCGAACAGGTGGGGCAGCGCTTCGGCGGAGATGGGCTCGCCGGGGTTGTGGACCTCCAGCACCACCGTGTCGCCCAGGTCCGACAGCGTGAGGGTGATGGGCGCGTCCGGCGCGCTGTACTGGAGCGCGTTGCCGCCCAGGTTGCTCACCACCTGGAGCAGCCGATCCGCGTCCCACTGACCGTCATACCGGCCGGAGCCCCCCGCCACCCTCAGGGTGCGCTCCGGCCACGCGGCCTCCAGCTCCTCCACGCCCTGCCGCACCACCGCTCGCAAGTCTCCCGGCGTGCGCTGGATGGGGATGCCGCCGCCCAGCCGCCCGCGCGTGAAGTCGAGCAGCTCTGAAATCATCCGCGTCATCCGCGCGCTGGAGCGGGCGATGCGCGTGACGAAGCGGCGCTCCCGCTCCGCGAGCACCTCGCTGTGGAGCAACTGCGTGGTGGACAGGTGGATGGCATTGAGGGGATTGCGCAGGTCATGGCTGACGATGGCGATGAGGCGCTCGCCGAAGCGGGCCGCCTGGAGCGCGGCCTCCTGCGCGCGGCGGCGCTCGGTGACGTCCGCCAGCGTGGCGACCCCGGCGATGAGCTCTCCGTCCCTGTCGCGGATGGGCGCGCTGGAGACGAGCACGGTGAGCGTGTGGCCATCCTCGTGCTTCAGCATCGCCTCCTCGCCCTGCACCACCTCGCCGGTGCTCAGCGTGCGCGCCAGCGGCCACGCGTCCGGGGCATAGGGTGTCCCGTCCGGATGACAGGCGCCGTAGAGGGTGGCGAACGTGTCCACGTTGGACATGGGCTGGAAGGGGCGCCCGGTGAGCATGGCGACCTGCCGGTTGGCGAGCACCAGCCGGCCGCTGGCGGCGTCCGCGATGAAGACGCCCGCGGGCAATTGCTCCAGCACGGCGGCCAGCCGCGCGCGCTCCGATTCGATGGTGGACAGCAACCGCTGCCGGTCCGTCTCCACCGCGCGGCGTTGGGTGATGTCCAGCACGGTGGCCACGCGCCGCGACACCTTCCCCGTCTCGTCGCGAAAGGCCGTGACGTGGGAGAAGGCGGGGAAGCGGCTGCCATCCTTGCGCACGTGGAGCGACTCGTACTCGTGCGAGGGCTTGGAGTTCGCGGCGGCGGCGTGGCGCGGGAGCATGCCCCGGGCCTCGGGCGCGATTGTCGCCTCCAGCGGCTGGCCGATGAGTTCCTCCGGAGAGGCTCCGTGCATGCGCGCGAAGGCGGGATTCACATCGAGCAGGGTGTCGTCCTCGGCGGACACCACGACGACGCCGACCCCCAGGCGGAAGAAGACCTCCTCCCAACGCCGCAGGCCGGCCTCGCTCTCGCGCAGGCGCTTCAGGGAAGCCTCCGCCTCCGCGCGGGCCTCGCGCTCGCGGTCCCGGGCCTGGCCCTGGGCGAGCAGTCCGGTGGCGCGCGACGCCATGGCGCGAAACAGCAGCAGGTCCTCCTCGGACAACTCGGTGCTGACGCGGCTGCCCATGAGGGCCACGCCGATGAGCACGTCGTTCAAGACGAGCGGGACGCCGTACAGCGCGCGCACGTCGGAGGTGCGCACCACGGCGGAGTGGGCCCGCTCGTCGCCGCTGGCGTCGTGTACCAGCAAGGGCTCGCGCGTCGCGGCGATGGTGCCGACGAAGCCCTGCCCCATGGGCACGAGCCCCCCGATGTCCACGCCTTCGCCCACGCCGCTCTCCACGCGCAGGAAGTCCTCGCCGTCGCGCAGCAGGACGACGGCCACGTCCACGGCGGCCACCGTCTCGCACAGCACCTGGAGCAGCCGGGGCAGGAAGCCCGCCACGTCGGGGCTGCCCAGCGCCGCCGCGCTGATGCGGTCCAGGGCCTGGATGGTGCGCTCGCGGGCGCGCGTGTAGCGACTGACGGCGGCGGCGACGGCCTCGTCCATCGCCTCGTGGAAGATGCGCTCCTCGTCGGGGCGGAGCGTGGCGTGGCCTCGCGCGGACCACAGGCGCAGCACGCAGCCGCGCAGGAGCCGGTACTCGGTGACGACCTGTCGCAGGTCGAAGCCCTCGCCCAGGCGCTCCAGGGCGTGGTGGTCGCTGATGGCGCTCAGCCCCGAGGCCAGCTCCGCCTGGGGCTTTCGCATCATCCTCGCGATGCCCTCCAGCAATCCGGGCAGGCCGTCGCGGAGCGCGGGGCGCGTCAGGGCCTGGGCCGCGGGGATGGAGCGCACCTCCACCTCCCAGGCCTCCAGGATGGTGTCGCGGTTTTGAATCAGGAAGTCAGCCAGGGGAATGGGCAAGGGCGTGTCGAAGAGGGTGTTCCGGGCCGGGCACGACGTGCCGTGGGTCTAGGCCACTCCCCCGCCCTTCGACAACCGCTCGGAAGCAATGCGCCCTCCAGGCCACACTTCCGCCCGGGTTCGCGGCGTCCTTCAGTGCGACGTCGGCGCCATCACGTCCGTGAGCCGCAGCAGGCGGTGCTCCTGCTCCAGCAGATAGTGGACGCGGAAGCCGGAGCCCAACACCACCAACCCCACCTCCTCGGGCAACAACGGCCCCTCGAGCGGGAGTCCCGCGGCCAGTTCGGCCAGCTCCCCTTGAAGCTTCTGCCTCACCGGGGCAGGACACCGGTCGAGCGTTCGCAACGCAGGAGGAGAGAGCTGGAGACGCAGAGCCATGGTCCTACTCAGGGTGACCACCCCGGGCGCGCGTATCAAGATGTGCCATGGGTCCATGACACTGGTTCGCTTCCAACTTCAGCGAATCTGGATTTCCGGCGCTGCGTCGAGCGTCACGCCCGGGTTGTCCTCCACCGAACGCGAAGCCTGGGGTCTGGCGGACAGGACAGGAGGGCCCGAGGTATCTGAAACAAGTCGCTCCTCCGACATCCTGTCTCAACCCCGACGTCAGGGGCCGATGCGGCTCACGCGGCGCCGACGTTGCGCACCGTGCCGTGCTCCAGGTCCAGCCACAGCATCCGGCCCCGTGTGTCGAACATGAGCAGCGCGGTGTTGGTGAGGCGGACCTGGGGAGTCGGTGACTCCTCGAAGGTGAAGTTGAGCCGCGCGCGCATGACTTCACGGACGTCGAGCAGGCGGACCTGCCAGGCCCCGTCGAAGAGCGTCAGCTCCGCGCGCCACGACTCGGAGAGGAAGCACTTCACGCGCTCCAGGGACTCACCGACCACGGACATCGGCGCGGCGAAGCGCGGTCCTTGAGGCTTCACCCACAGCCAGTCCGCCTCTCCAGGGCGAGGGTACTCGCGGTCGCTGAAGTGGACGGAGGCGCGCACCTCGCCATCGGCGGTGATGGCGCAGGAGCGCAGCACGGCGGAGACACCCTTGCCGAGGGCCACGAACGGCTCACGCGAGCGCAGGGTGGGGCCGTCTTGCAGCGCATAGACCCAGCACTCCGCGTCGGTGGTCACGAAGCACAGGTGTGTCTCGTCCGCGGCCAGCATGGCGACGGGGCCAGGCACCTTCGACACCCGCCACAGGGCACGCGGCTCGGCGGCCTGCGCGTCCAGCATCATCACCGTGAGCTCCGAGGCGACGAACCATGTCTCACCGTCATACGTCGGCGCCCACGCGTGCATGGCCACGTCGCACCACGCGGCGGCCCGCCGCCGCACCACGTCCACGCGGGACACATGGTGCAGCTCGCCCCGACGCGCGATGGCCAGCACGCGGTCCCCATGGATGGAGGCGACCAGGGAGAAGGCTGGCACATCGAAGTGCGCCAGCCTGCGGCCCTCCGCGCTCAGCAACACCGCGCCCGCCTCGCCCAGCGCGAGCAGCAGCCGATCCGAGGGGAGCACCACCGCGTCATGGATGGCGAACGGCCCCGCGTCCCCGAGCGAGGCGGTCGCCTGCACCACGAAGCGGGTCCACGGGGACGGGACCTTGGGGGCCAGCGCGGGCAGGTCCGCGCGCAGCGCGCCGTCTGGCAGGTCCCTGAGCAAATAGGTGATGAAGTCGGTGGGCAAGTGGGCCGGAACCAGGGCCCTGTCCCTCATGAGGGCGCGCACGGTGGGCACGAGCAAGGCCGAGCGGACTCCGGAGGGAGGCTCGCTCGCCAGCGTCTGGGCGAAGGCCAGCCGCTCCGCCGCGCCATTCAGGGAGTCGTCGTCCAGCAGCGCGAGCACGCGGGCACGCGCCGCGTCGAGTCCTCCCGGAAGCGAGCCCGCCCACAGCGCCAGGAGTCGCGCGCCGCCCACGCCGCCCACGTCCACGCCACGCTCTATCCACTCGCGCGCTTGCTCCCGAGCCGCCTGCACCGGCCAGATGGCCTCGACGGCCTGGACCCAGCTTCCCGCCTCGGCGCGAGACTGGCCCCACAGCAGACGCAGCTCATGTGCCTCCGCGAAATGCGTGCTCTCCAGGCGCAGCACCGCGTCCTCGAAGCAGCCGCTGCGCCGGGCGATGGCCTTCGCGCGCTGTGGGTCCTTCGCGAGAAACCACTGACGCACCACCAGACCGGGTGCCAGGGCACGCCCCTCGGCCAGCTCCGCCGCGAGCTTGAAGCGACGGTGCCGCTCCAGGAAGGCGACGGCTTCCTCGTGCGCGCCCAGCAATTCAGAGAGGATGAACGCGGCTTCCTCGATGCGACCTTCGCGCTCGAAGCGCTGCAAGGCCGCGCGGTAGCGCTGCCGGAGCGCCTCGTAGAGTTCTTCGCCTCCCGCGAAAGTGGCGGCGGGGCCGCGCGGGCCGAGCCGGAGCTTGAGGTCCTCTCGCGGTCCCGGCAGACCGAGCGCCTCGCGGGTGTTTTCGTTCAGCTTCTGATTCAGCGGAATGGCATGGCGCAGCGCTTCGTGCAGGTCGCCGCCCTCGAACATCTCGAACAGGCGACGCAGATATTCCGCCTTGCGCCGGCCGAGCAGCTCGCCCAGCGGCGTGTGTCGCAGCAGCCACTGGGACAGGCGCGCCAGGGAACCCGGGCCAGGAGGAGGCTCCGCGTTCCGAGGTGACGTCTGGCCACCACGAGCGCCACGTCCACCGCCCGCCGCCTTCTCCGTCGAGCGAGGCCGGAGCGCCGCCCACAGTCGGCCCAACAGGGAGGGCGTCCTCGGAGCCAGGGCCTCGCGCCGCGAGCCTGACGAGGAGGAGCCCTTGCCTTCACCCGAGGGCAGCGCGCCCGCCGTGGAGGGAGTGTTCCTCAGCCACGCCGCGAGGCGGCCGAGCCACCTGCTTCCTCCTCCACCCTCGCCCTCCGCTGTCTCCGCCTTCGATGCGGCCCCCCACAGGGAGCGCAGTCGCGACAGCACTCCAGCGCTTGCGACGGCGCCGTCACCGCTCGATCCCGATGACGCGGCACTCCGCCCCGTCCATGCGGAGCGCAGCCGAGCCAGCAGTCCAGGACGCTCGGCCACGACGGCATCGGAAGGGGGCGCACGTCCCTCCATGCGCGCGAGCACCACCCGTGCTTCATCGGACGGCTCGGGAATGGAGCCACCGAAGGAGGCGCGTGTGACAGGCGCCACGGGCTCCACCGCGGCTGCCACGGGTGGAGGTGGCGCGCCCAGGCTCCGCGTGGGCAGCACCGTCCACGCGGACACGTCGAACCACGAGGACAGGTCCACGACCCGCGCGCTCGACAGCGGATGGACCCGGGCGACGCCCGCTCGCACGAGCACGAGCGAGTCACGCGGCGCACCCAACCGCGCCCACTCCGAGGCAGCCAGCGGCGCGGAGGTGAGCACACCGCCTTCGAGCGTGAGGGGCAGACCCGGGCTCGACCCCGTCGAGACCCGCTGAGCACAGTGAAGCCGCAGCAGATAACCCTCCGCCACGAACAGCACGGACGCGCCCGGCGCCCACAGCGCCATCACCCGCCGCCGAGCCTCCTGCTCGCCGAGCAGCTCCGGGTCGAACCAGAACGCCGAGGCACTCACCGTGCCCCGGTGCACATGCTGACGCGGCGCCGCCCTCGCGTGGGCGAAGCGCCTCATATGCCCTCCGCCGTCGCGCGATAGCGCACGTGTCCGTCACGAAGGTCCAGCAACACCAGCTCCCCGGTCTGCGTGAGCCAGCCGAGCAGCGACGTGGTGTGGCTGAGCTCCGCGTGCACCACCGGAGCCGAGGCCTGAGCAAGCACGTGGTGGCCGGTCGCGCCGAACCACGACAAGGTGCGCTCATCCGGCCCCAGCACCACCAGCCCGGCCTGCCCTGGAGAGCCATGGCAGCATCCCACGCCGACCACGTGGAAGCCTTGAGGCACCGGGAGGTCCTGGACAGAACCCTCGAGAAACAGTCGCCACACTCTCGGCCCGTGACTCATCGCGAGCAACCCCGAGTCCCCAGGCACCTTGACTCCGACGGCGTGACCGAAGAAGGACTCACCCCCCCGGGCCTCCAGCACCGTGCTCGTCGACGCGTCCGGCCCCACGACATGGAGCGTCGTCCGCGAAGGCAAGGGCTGCCCCTCCGAGGGCGCGATGTAGACAGGCTTGCAGACATTGGGCGGATACGGAGACACGGGATAGAGGCTGTGCAACCCCGTGCCCACGCGAACGCTGGGGCCACTGCGGACGTAGACGAGCTTGCCGTGGACCCGGGCCATCGCCGTCACCGAATTGTCCAGCGCCATCAACTCGACGCGATGCTCGGCCTTGACCAGGTAGACGAGGAAGAGCTCTCCGCTCCGCGTCAGCAGCAGGACCGACTCCCCATCGCGGTCCCTCCACGAGAACAGCCGGCCGGGGCCTCCGTGCGCGACGGGAAGCTCCGACGCGTGGCCCGGCGTCCACCGCTCGGACACCGGGCGCCGCTCACCCGCGTCGGCCCGGGGAGGCTGGGGCTTGAGCGTGCCATGGAGGACATAGCGGTCCGGCCGTTCCATCAACGCGAGCAGTCCGCCATTCGAGCGCCACCCTGCGGCGAGCATCAGATGACCGGGCTGAAGCCTCATGCGCCGAGGTCGGGGCGCGGTGGAGCTGGACGAGTCGGGAATCGCCATCGCGGACACGCCGCCGTCGGAGTGGAACATCACCAGCCGGAAGCCGTCCGCCGAGAAGTGGAACGAGCGGGCCTTCTGGCCTCCGGCCATCGACACGGGCTTCGCGACGCGACTCTGGAACGGGTCTCTCAGCAGACGAATGCTGTCGTCGGGAGGCGGCAGGTCCAGCACGACTGAACGCACCGGACGGGAAGCGGGACGCACGTCCACGGTGAGCTTGCGCACCTCGGGGGCCAGCACCTCCGTCACCTCGATGCGGGACATCGACTCCGCACCGGGCAGCCGTGCGAGGCGAGCACTCCCCACCAGCCACGTCTCTTCCGGCGCATCGCCCAGGGACAGGGCCTCATGCCATGCGGCGAGTCGCTCGGCGGCGGGTGGATCCACGTCGCGTGCGGAGAGCCAGGAGAGCAGCACGCTGGGAGTCACCTCGGAATAGGTGCCCCGCTCGGGCGGAGCCTGGAGCACGCCCCACGCGAAGGAGGCCCCGGCGGCCTGGGCACGGCGGGCCATGACGATGAGCAGCGCGAGGTGTGCGATGCGAGGGTTGCCAAGCTGGTCGGGCCCCGCGTCCAGCAACACGACGGTGCGGCGAGCGCCCTGCGGCTGACGGAAGGCGGGCTTGAGAAAGGACAGCTCCCCGAAGGCGGCGCGGCGCACCAGCTCGTCCGGAGCCTCCAGGGCCCACAGCCACTCACTGACGAGCAGCCGGTCGAACGAGCCCCGGCGGGTGATTCCGTCATAGCCCTGGGGCTCGCCACCGGCGGTCTCTCCGCGCGGGCGCAACGCCCCCATGGCCGCGGACAGCCGGGCCACGAACGGCCCCAGGTGCGTGGCCATTTCCTCGGGGAACAGCGCGAGCGACTCCGCCCACGGGCGCAGCACGGGAGGCAGTGAGCTCATGACGCCCCTTCCCTTCCCGCGCCGGCTTCCTCGCTCGCGAGCCAAGCGACGAGCGTGGGGCGATGCACCGGCCGAGCCGAGGCCACCGAGACGAGCTGAAACGAGCCAGGAAGCACGGCGAGCTGCGTGGCGGTGTCCCCCGCCAGCGCCAGCAACGCACGCTCCAGCAGCGAGGCCACCACGTCCGGCGCGAGCGCACAGGGCAGCAGCAGTGACGGCGCGGCGCTGTCGCGGCCCAGGTACAGGGCGCCATCCACCCACGGCAGGGACTCCGCCGCGCCCAGCAGCACGAGGACGCCCTGCCCCGCGACACCGCGCCACGCCCCCAGCTTCGCGTCGTCCTCCCGAAGGGCCCGTCGCGCGAGCACGCGCGCCACCTCTCCCACGCCGATGACGGCGAGCGGCTCCAGCGCCTCCGCGCGCGGTCCCCAGCGCACCGGCAGGGCCCCCTGACTTTCACTGCTCATGACTCCACTCCACCGCCCTCTCGCACGTCTTGAAGACCCGTCCCCCGCGTCGTCGACGCGGACCGCGCCGCCAGTCGTCACATCTCCGGTCAGGAGAGCCCGGCGCCACGAGCCTCCAGCGACACCGGAGACACGAGCGCGAGCGCCTCCGTGAGCCCGGCGCGCAGGACCTTCAGGTCCTCGGTGAGGAACTCGGGAGCGAAGCTCGCGTCCATCTCCCTCGCCACGCCCTCCAGCTTGAGGTGCCACGCGGCGAAGGCCTCGGCGTCGGTGTCGCTGGGGCGCTCGGCGAGCAGCACCTGCCCCGCCTGGACGATTCGCTGAGCCCGAGCCCACGGCCCCGCGCTGGCCTCCAGCGCCGCCGCCGAGAGGGCAGGGTTCTCCGTCGCCGCGAGAAACTCCCTCAACACCTCCCGAGCGAGCGCCTGTCCTTCCTTCGTCGGCACCGCGTACACGAGCGGCCACAAGTCCGCGGTGCTCGGCACGGAGCGCCCCGCGAGCACGGCTGCGGCGGCCACCAGTCGCTGCACCTTCACCGCGCGCCGGTCCGACAGCGACAGCCCCGCCGCGCGCAGGGAGCGCAGCGCGTGGGCCAGATGCGGACGCACGGGAGCCAGGTCCGCCTCGCGCGCCGCCTGAGCGAGCACATCCAGCGCGGCCAGGGAGGCGCGGCGTCCAGTACCGTCGCCCCACAGCGAGGCCCCGCCCGCGAGCAGGTCCTCCAGGCGCGGGTCCGGCACGGGCTCGACGAAGATGCGCGCCAGGAAGCGGTCCGCGAACGCGGCGAGCGACTCATCCTCGGGCAGCGCGTTGGCGGCGCCCACGCAGACGCGCAGGGGGCAGCGCATGCGCGTGTGGCCCCGGCGGAACGTGCGCTCGTTGAGCAGGCCCAGCAGCGTGTTCAGGATGGCGGTGGAGCCGAGGAAGACCTCGTCGAGGAAGGCGACATCCGCCTCCGGCAACATGCCCGTGGTCTCCGTCTCCACCAGACCCTCGCGCAGCTTGCGCAGGTCCACGGGGCCGAACAGTTCGGAGGGCTCGGTGAAGCGGCCCAGCAGGTACTCGAAGTAGGAGCCCCCCAGCGCGCGGGCGGTGCGGCGCACGGCCTCGCTCTTCGCGGTACCGGGGGGACCGATGACCAGCAGGTGCTCACCGGCGACGGCGGACAGCGCGATGAGCTCCACCATGGCCTCGCGCTCGACGAGCCCCTGTCCCGCGTCGGAGAGGGCGTCGCGGACGGCGGTGGCCGCGGCTTCAAAGGTGACGGACATGAACGAAAGCCTAACCGCCGGACTCCGCCAGCGCGAAGAGCACCCACCCCCTTGAAGGAATACCAGCGGACGTCCACCGGCCTCGCGGTACCGGGACGCCTGCTCGTCGACGGTGAAGGCCGGGGGTGGGCGCGGGAGCGGGGCGTCCTCCCGTGACGGAGGGCGGTTGGCTTCATGACACGGAGTCCCACTTCATGCTCCGGGCGCGAGTCGGACATAGACTGGCCTCCATGAAAAAGGTGTCGAAGTGGGTGGCGCTGGTGGGCGTGCTGGGCGTGGGCACCCAGGCGGTGGCGGACGGTTGGAATGGTCATGCCTCGCTGGGCGCGGGAATCTCCCTGGACCATTTGAGTGACTTCAGCGCGAAGGGACCCGCGCTGCATGCCTACCTGGGCGTGGAGTCTCCGCCGGGGCTGTCCCTGGGGCTGCTGGCCGAAGTCTCCGAGACGTGGGGCACGGAACTGCGCGACGCGGCGAGGGACAACCGGCTGGAGCGCACGCAACTGGATTACAAGGCGGTGGGAATCGAGGCGCGGCTGCGCTTCTTCCGGGACAAGCCCATCACCCCCTGGGTGGGCGCGAGGCTGTCGAAGAGCTGGGGCAGCACCTTCACCCCGGACGCGATGGGCAACTTCCTGCGAGAGAACGTGGACACCACGAGCATGGCCTTCCGCCTGGGCGTGGATGGCTGGTTCAGCGAGCACTGGGGCATCTCCGCCGCCACGGCCTTCCAGTTCTGTGACGTGAAGCTCTCGCGGGACTCGGTGGACGAGTGCGCCAAGCTGATTCAGTCGGTGATTGTGGGCCCGGTGCTGCGCTTCTGAGGCACCGCCGGGCGAACTGTCCTGGTGCGCGGCCTGACTCGGCCGGTGTAGAAAACCAGGCGTGAGCGAGAGCTGGGAGCAGCGGGCAAGACGCGAGGCGCGGGAGATGGAAGCCGCCATCCGGAGCGCCCTCGCGCGAAGACAGTCGGACCTGGAGCTTCGCGCGGAGCTGGAGTCGCTGGCCCGGCGGCCCCGCTTCCAGAGCTGCCCCTGGCTGTGGGGACCGGCGCTGCATGTGAGGGACCGCGTCCTCTTCCGTCCGCTCATCCTCTCCTGGCTGGTGCCGGTCAACGTCACGGCGAGCGGGAAGTTGTTCGACCCGTGGAAGAGTGAGTACGCCGCCGCGCTGGAGACGTGGCTGTCGGACGCGGACCGCGCCGACGACGTGGCCGTGTTCCGCAAGCTGTACGGCTGGAAGCTGCAGGGCCTGGGCAAGCTGCAGGAGGCGGTGTGGCGCGAGGACGTCACGCGACGCTTCCGGGGCGCGAAGACGCGCGGCGCACGGCACCTCGAGTTGAGCAAGGTGGAGCAACCTCTCCTCCGGCTGGATGAGGCGACGGCGCTCGAATTGGACGCGGTGGACCCGGAGGCGGCGCGGCCCTTCATCCGTCAACACCTGCCCTTCACGCAGAACACCTGGTCCCCGTCGAAGAAGCCGCTTCCGATGTGGGGTACCTATCGGGAGCGCCTCTTCGCCAGGGGCGACACGGAGCAGGCCTGGACGGTGTATCGCCGGCTGGTGTCCGAGGAGATGTGGCGTCGGGACGTCATGGCACTCACGGAGTCGGTGAAGGCGCCGGACGCGCTGGTGCGAGAGCTGGGCGAGCACCATCCGGAGTTCGCGCCCACCATGGCGGCCCACGTCTTCGTGGAGCTGGTGGAGAAGCGCGGGCGCGACGTGGTGCCCTATGTCCTGGAGAACCTGCGCTCGGTGTTCCCGAGGTGGGCCGGCAGGACGAGCATCCATGGGGTGAAGAACGCGAAGGCCCTGCCGGAGTTGCTCGAGCTGTGCCGGGTGCGCGGCTGGGAGGACGTGTGGGCGGCGGCGCTGCGCACCTCCTCGACGGAGGAGACGTTCGACACCGAGGTGCGCAAGCTGGTGAAGGACGCGGACCGGGACGAGCCCGTGGCGCGGCGGCGGCTCCTCCAGGTGGCGGGGGCAGGC
Organism: Myxococcus sp. CA033; assembly: GCF_013336625.1. Taxonomy (NCBI): domain Bacteria; kingdom Pseudomonadati; phylum Myxococcota; class Myxococcia; order Myxococcales; family Myxococcaceae; genus Myxococcus; species Myxococcus sp. CA033. Next base: position 1,097,868 of record NZ_JABUMU010000002.1, read on the forward strand.
GCCGAATGGAACCTGCCCGGCCTGGGCTTCGCGAGGGTGTTGCCGCTGAAGGACGCGACGGCGGTGGCGATGTACGAGCGCTTCCCGGAGCTGATGCGCGGCCCCTTCCGGATGCACGTCGCCTCCGGCTGGCATGCGGCATACCCGGAGCTGGTGGCGCGCGCGTTGGAGCAGCGCGATGAGGAGCTGCTGGACTTCATCGCGAGCCGCGCCGCCACGCAGTTCGTGCCCGAACATGGCGCGGACAAGCGCCAGAAGGAGTGGACGCGGGTGCTGGACGCGCTGGCCGAGCACTACGAGAAGTTGCCGAAGGAAGGCGGCGTGTTCGCGCGTCGAGCCGCCAACGCCCTGGGCGCCGTGCCCGCGTTCTCCATCTGGGACTTCGACCGGCTGCTGATGCGGAACCGGCTCACGAGGCTGTTCTTCCAGCGCTCGGATGACTTCTATCTGGCGGACCCGCTGGCGGTGAGGGACCTGCTGGAGGCGCCGCAGATTCACGTGCAGGCGCTCGCGTTCCGGCTCCTGGGGCGGGACTCGCCGCGCGCGAGGGCGCTGGCGATGCTCAACCTGGACCTGCTCCAGGCCACGCTGCTGAGGCCCCTGCACCGGCGCACGCGGCACGCGGCCTTCGACGCGCTGGCCAACGCGGCGTTGCATGACGTGGAGGCCGCGAGGATGTTGCTGCCCCGGATGCGAGACACCTTCGCGCTGCCGGACAAGCGCTATCCGAAGGAGGCCCTGGTGGAGCTGCTGGCGAAGGTGCTCACGCGCTGGCCGGAGCTGCGAGGCCCGTCGGAGACTCCGCGAGTCTTCTCCGCGTCCACGAAGGAGGCCCTGTCATGACGGTGGTCGACCTCCTCTACGCGACGCCGTCGGTCTTCGAGTCCACGCGGGAGCGCGCGCTGCTGGGCTTGTCGGTAGACCAGCATCGGCCGGTGCGCTTCCACGCGAAGGTGGCGAAGGACGTGCTGCCGATACGGCTGGCGCTCCAGGCGCTCGGGCAGCTCATCTGGCAATCGGACGAGTGGAGCTCGGAGTGGATGGGGGGATTGATGGACCCCATCATCACCGTGCACCCGGACCGCGTCTTCTTCGAGGCGTTCAGCCAGGACCAGAGTTCGTACGGAATGGTCATCGTGGACCGGAGCTGCTTCGCGCCCGAGGGCGAGGTGCGCTGCGGCACCACCAACGTGGACTTCACCGCGTGGCTGTGGGCGGCGCTGGCGGAGATGCGCTCCAGCCGGGAGACACACCTGCGCGTGGGTGCGGAGGGCTTCGAGGTCCGCACGCAGGGCGCGGGAGGACGCTTCGAACAGAAGGTGGAGGTGCCAGACGCGTGGGTGCGAGGCTTCCTCCAGCTCCAGGGCGGCATGGCGATGCCGGGCACGAAGCTGACGGTGAGGCCGGTGGACCTGCTATCGGCGGTGCGCTACCTCACCTTCACCAAGGCGAAGATGTCTCCCCGGGCGCTGCGCTACGTGCTCACTCCGGGTCAGGACGCGAAGCTGGTGCTGGAGCCGTGGGAGCACGAAGTGCCGTTGCGTGGCGCGACGCATGGCTCCACGGAGCCGCGCACGGTGCGCACGTGGGGTCGGCGGAGGCTGCGGCTGCTGGAGCCATTGCTGCCGTACGCGGACAAGGTGGACATCTACCTGAAGGGCCGGGCACTGCCGCACTTCTACGGGGTGCACCTGGGGCCGGGGGTTCGCTTCGTGCTCGGGCTGTCGGGGTGGACGGAGAACCGGTGGACGGGCACGGCGGGGATGGACCTGCTGCTGGAGCCGGGGCAGGACAGCGAGCTGACGGAGCGGGTGCTCGGGTTGTTGCGTGAGCGCGTGCACGCCTCCACGGACGAGGTCGCGCGGGCGCTGGGCGTGAGCAAGGCGCAAGCGGCGGAGGCGTTGGCGACACAGTGCGCGGCGGGGCGGGCGGTGTTCGACGTGGAGGCGCGGCACTGGCGGCACCGCGAGCTGTTCGCCACGCCCGTGAACCTGGGCCGGCTGTATCCACCGGATGTGCGGCGCGAGGAAGCCGAGCGCCTGGAGGCGGCGGACGCGGTGAAGGTGACGTCGGAGACGACGCGCGAGACACGCAAGGTGCGCAAGCTGCCGACGCCCGAGGGCGCGGTGGTGCGCGAGGTGGTCCACCGCGACTGGGTGGTGCACGGGCACGCGGGCCCGCAGCAGGACGTGGAGCTGGTGTTGAACGACGAGGACCGGCTCCTCTTCGGCAAGTGCGGCTGTGAGTACTTCCGCGAGCACCTGATGAATCAGGGGCCGTGCGCGCACCTGCTGGCGTTGCTGCGGCTGGCGAAGGCGCGGCGCAAGGAGCTGGCGAGCTCGGTGCCGTCCTCGGCCGAGGCGCTCGCGGTGAGCGCGGCGGGAGCGGCGGCGCGGCGACCCAGGAACGAGGACGCCGACACGGACGAGGCGGACGACACCGAGGCGCTTGACGAGGACGGCGGCGATGACGATAACCGGTGATGCTCTCGGGAAGGGCCCGGGCTCGCGGATGAGCCGTCGGTGCCGTGGTGTTTCGCTGCGGCGGTGTTCTGTCTCCTTCTCTTCTCCAGGGTCCCAGCGTACGGAACGCAGGGAACCCCGGGTCCAGCGCCTCGCAGGTCGTCCCCTGGCCCCTCCCGGAGCACCATGAGCTGGCTCGATTGGTTCAAGGGGCTGTTCTCCCCCAAGCCGGTGACACGCGACGTCGCGCGGCTGGATGCGTCCGAGCGAGATGCGCGAGGCCGTCCGGCGGACGTGGTACGCGAGACGGTGGCCACGTCGGGGCCGCTGAAGCCCGGGCACCTGCGACAGATTCTGCGGGACGCGCGGCTGTTGCCCAAGGGCAAGCGCGTCTACACGCGGAAGCGCAAGCGGCTCTTCGCGGCGACAGAGGCGCGGCGCTTCTTCTCCACGGCGTTCCGGACGCGGAACCGGAACGTGCGCGATTTGCTGCCGGACGAGGCGCAGCTCGCGCGGTACGGGTTGCCGGTGTGGCGCACGGAGGAGGACGTGGCCACGGCGCTGCGTATCTCCGTGGGGCAGTTGCGGCACTACTCGACACACCGGGCGCGGGAGCGCGTGTCGCACTACGTGACGTTCTCGGTGCCGAAGCGTTCGGGGGGCGTGCGGCTGTTGCATGCGCCGAAGCGGAGGCTCAAGGCGCTGCAGCGAAGGTTGCTGGCGGTGCTGGTGTCGAAGCTGCCGGTGAGTGCTCAGGCGCACGGCTTCGTGACGGGGCGCTCCATCAAGACGGGAGCGGCGCCACACGTGGGCAAGCGGGTGGTGTTGAAGCTGGACCTGAAGGACTTCTTTCCGTCGGTGACGGTGAACCGGGTGCGAGGGTTGTTGTTGGCCTTCGGGTATGGCTATCCGGTGGCGGCGACGCTGGCGGTGTTGATGACGGAGGCGGAGCGTCAACCGGTGGAGGTGGAAGGGACGGTGTTCCACGTGCCGGTGGGGCCGCGAGTCTGCGTGCAGGGTGCGCCGACAAGTCCGGGGCTGTGCAACGCGGTGCTGACGCGGTTGGACCGGAGGCTGGCGGGCCTGTCGCGCAGGTATGGGTACACATACACGCGTTATGCGGATGACCTGACGTTCTCGGGGGATGACCTGGGGGCGCTGGAGAAGGTGCGGGCGCTGGCCGCGAGGTACGTGACGGAAGAGGGCTTCGAGGTGAACCGCGAGAAGACGCGCGTGATGCGTCGGGGCGGGCGTCAGCGAGTCACGGGCGTCACGGTGAACGAGGGGCTCGGTCTGTCGCGGGAGGAGCGGCGCAAGCTGCGCGCGATGATTCACCAGGAGGACCGGGACGGTGGGGACGCGAAGCGCCGTGCGCGCATCGATGGGATGTTGGCGTATGTGGGGATGTTGAATCCCGAGCAGGCGGCTCGCCTCGCGAGGCGACGCAAGCCGCGGGGTGGGTGAGTCGCTGGACGGATTGAGGTGTGTGGTTTCGCAACCCCGCACCTGGAACTGAGGGGTTTTCCACTGCGGGGCGCGCGGGCGGTTTGTGGGTTGAGGAGGTGACCCTTTACATCGGGCGCCCCACCCTCACAGGAGTTGCGCCATGGCGACTGCCACCCGCTTCGCATTCACGCAGCCGAGCTCACCTGGGACCGAGTTCATCATCGAGCTGACGGACGACCAGACGATCAACCATGCACGGAAGATTCTCTCCGGCGAGGAGCAGAACGAAGTCCACGTGCATGGGCGAATCATCAAGAGGACGCAGCCGTACAATCCGAAGTTCTCGTTCCATCTGGACCCGACGACCATCCGGTTCTTCGCGATGGCCATCGAGGTCTGCGACGCGAACATGGTGTACGTGGAGGACCACCTGGACGAAGCGGGAGGTGCCTTCCTGCCGGGCAGCCACTGGTGCCCGTGGGACTCCAGGCTCACGCGCGAAGTGAAGTAGCGAGCGGCCTCGACGGGCCTCATGCCTCGGTTGAGCGCGGCTAACGCGGTCCGAGGGTGAGGCCCCGAGAGGAGGCGGGCCTGACGGTACAGTGGGTGGTCATGAGTGACCTTCCGTCTGTCCCGGGGCTGGTGGCGCCGCGCTGGCTGTATCTGCATGGGTTCGCGTCGGGGCCTGACTCGGCCAAGGGCGTGGCCGTGGCGAGGCACTTCGAGGCGCGAGGCCACCATGTCGCGAGGCTGAACCTGCGAGTGCCCTCGATGGAGCAGCTCCGGTTGAGCGCGATGTTGGAGACGGTGCGTGCGGCGCTGGGGGAGAAGGAGGACCGGGCGGTGCTGTTCGGCTCCAGCCTGGGAGGCCTGACGGCGGCGAGAATCGCGGCGGAGGACGCGAGGGTGTGTGGGCTGGTGTTGCTGGCGCCGGCGTTCCATGTGGTTCCGCAGTTGCGGAAACGGATGGGTGAGGCGGCGTGGGGGCACTGGAAGACGTCGGGTTGGATTGAGACGGACGACTTCGCGGAGAAGCGCAAGGTGCGCATCCACTCGGGGTTCATCGAGGATGCGGAGGCGGTGGACGCGCGCACGGGAGGTTGGCCGGACGTGCGGGTGCCGACGCTGTTGATTCACGGGAAGGCGGACGACACCTGTGACATCCGTTACTCGCGCCAGTGGGCGGAGGGACGGAGGCATGTGCGGATGGTGGAGGTGGAGGACGGCCACGAGCTGACCGCGTCCCTGCCCCGCATCCTCGCGGAGTCGGAAGAGTTCCTGCGACCCTGGGGGGCGTGACGGAGAGGACTATCCCTCGAAGGTCTCCCATCCCCCTGGAGGCGGAGGGAACCCGAGCGCGTCCAGACACTCGCGAGCCTGGAGGACCCAGCCTGGCTCCATGAGAAGGTCCGCGGGGGCACCTGTCACCGAATCGGAGAGTGCTTGTACTTGGGGAGCGGCGGCGCGAAAGCGTTCCGCATCAGGGCTCCCCCATGCTTTTTCACAGAACGCCGCGAGGGACGCGACGCGGGTGTTAAGCGCCAGTCGCAGCTCCGAGGGTGGGGCCTGCATGCACCAGCGTGCGTAGAGACGGGGTGCGGCCATCACGCTCAGAAGATTGAGCGCCTCGGCCACCAAGACGGCTTCCTGCTCCCAAGAAGGCTCACCCACAGAAGGGCCCCAGTCGGGCGTCGAAGGGTAGCGTCTGGAACAGGAGCGCCTTGCCTGTAACGGACTCACCACTCAAGCATGTGTAGACGGCCCATCCCTTGATCGCGAGATTCTCCATGCCCTCGATGAAGCAGTAGGGGCATCTTCCTTCGCCGCAGCTCGAAACGAAGCACGCCGTGCCTCCGCACATGACGGACGCGGGCCATCCACGCTTGATGCATGCAGGGGCCTTTGTCATGGGAGGCTCCGCATGTGCGGTCGGTATTCGCACGACGCCGAGGACGCTGAAGCCCATCAGCAGGGACATCAACATCCTTCTCGCATGTCGCTGCACCTGGGCTCCTTCATCCGAACCGACTGCGAGAGTCTACCATTCAGAAGTGGCTCTCTGGCTCCAGGGCTGCGGCACAGGAAGGTCCGGGGTCATCTACCTCCGGATGCGGACATCGACGAAATCCAAAGCCCGCTCCGTCCAGCGGAGCAGGCGTCTCAATCCGCGCTCCAGGAGATCACGAAGAGCGAACGGAACCAGTCGCGAGCATCCTCGTTTCAAACGACGCTCCTCGCAGTCACGAGGAGCGACTAACGACAGGGACTCCGCAGGGAATGCAAAGCGGTTTCAACCCACGCTCTTCGCGGTCACGAGGAGCGACAGTGGCTCAAGCGCGAGGCAATCCCCGTCATCGGGTTTCAACCCCCGTTCCTCGCGGTCACGAGGAGCGACATCGGGCTCTTGCAGCGGAAACCACGCGACGCTGTTTCAACCCACGCTCCTCGCAGTCACGAGGAGCGACCGCCAATCTGCGCGGTGTACTTCAGCACGACCTGTTTCAACCCACGCTCCTCGCGGTCACGAGGAGCGACGACAGGGCGCTGTGAGGAATGCAGTGCGCCAGTTGGGTTTCAACCCACGCTCCTCGCGGTCACGAGGAGCGACTCTGGCGGCAGGGGCGGAATCACCGTGCCCTCGTTTCAACCCACGCTCCTCGCGGTCACGAGGAGCGACTGGTGACGCTGCGGTTGACGTCCACCACCAGCACGTTTCAACCCACGCTCCTCGCGATCAGGAGGAGCGACCACTGACCTCCTGCTCGTCGAGGAGCCCGCTCCGTTTCAACCCACGCTCCTCGCAGTCACGAGGAGCGACCCCTCCAGCCACGACACATCATCATGGCCCTGGTGCTTCAACCCATGCTCCTCGCGGTCACGAGGAGCGACCGCGGCGCTCGCGCAGCGCGTCCGGCAGCTCCATGTTTCAACCCACGCTCCTCGCGGTCACGAGGAGCGACGAGACTCAAGCCACGGTTGCTGGCCGCGTCTGGTTTCAACCCACGCTCCTCGCGGTCACGAGGAGCGACCATGGAGCGGAGCGTGCGCGCCGACCCCGTAACGCGTTTCAACCCACGCTCCTCGCGGTCACATGGAGCGACGACTCCGCTAAAGTCGCGCACGTGCTACCAAGTTTCAACCCACGCTCCTCGCGGTCACGAGGAGCGACTGGGCTCCAGCGAGTAGTCGAGGCTGGTGGTGTTGTTTCAACCCACGCTCCTCGCGGTCACGAGGAGCGACCGAGTACGCCGGGGATGGCGCTGCCGGAAACCTGTTTCAACCCACGCTCCTCGCGGTCACGAGGAGCGACATCAGCCCGGACTCCGACACCATCGCGCTGCAGTTTCAACCCACGCTCCTCGCGGTCACGAGGAGCGACGTCCTCATCTTCGGGAGTCGCAACCTCACGTGGTTTCAACCAGCGCTCCTCACGGTCACGAGGAACGACGAGGCGCAACGGTGCCGTCGCTGTCCACCCTCTCGTTTCAACCCACGCTCCTCGCGGTCACGAGGAGCGACCAAGGTGGATGGGGATGGTCACGGTGGGCGACTGTTTCAACCCACGCTCCTCGCGGTCACGAGGAGCGGCTGCGTGTACCGGGTCATGGTGAGCACCGATTCCGGACCATGGTGAGCACCGATTCCGGACCGAGGTGAGCACCCGTTCCGGGCATGGTGAGCACCCGTTCCGGGCATGGTGAGCACAGGCAGGGGCGGAACACGGAGCGTTGACGGCACTGGGCAGCAGGGTCTCGCCTCCATCTCCTTCGAGGAGGTGGAGATGGCCCAAGAGAGGCTGGCGGTGCGCAAGTTGAGAGAGGTGTTGCGATTGCGGTTCG